>NZ_SLUI01000013.1 GCF_004339805.1 Anaerospora hongkongensis
AGTATCCAAGTAGATAAAAAGAACCTAATTGAGGATAGCCCACTCGTAACAGGAGGAAAAAGCCCGGCTTCGTCCTTTTGTCATTGCCACAAAAGGACCAAAAAGTCTAGGCCTAATCTTCCAATAGCCTTGGAAACTTGCAGGCTTACTAAAATTCGTAAACTCGCTTTCGCTCAAACAGTACGAATTTCTTAACGTAAGCCTGCAAATTTCCATCCTTCGGACCGGCTATTTCCAAAAAGGCCAAAAAGTTACGGGGAGCGCAAATCCCGTACCCTCTCCATTCCTTATTTTTAGTCCCCTCGACCATTACTGAAATTGCCGGCCCGTAGGGTGGAAACAGGTCTTCCTTGCTAAAATTCCGAAACTCGCTGCGCTCAAACAGTCGGAATTTCTTTACGCAAGAAAGGCCTGTTTCCAAGGCCATTTCTGTACAGGTCTTGATTTTTTGGTACTTTTGTATCAAGACAAAAGTACAAACCGTACATTCGCCGCTTACTAATATCAGGAAACAAAAAGAGACTGCCTCAAACGTTAGTGAGCCAGTCCCTTTCCGCTTTATTGAGCTGTCTTGGCAGCAGGCTGCACTGTCATACGAGGTTTTCCCTGATCATCATCCCAGGTTGCGCGGCAGGCGGGGAACCGCGTGCAGCCCCAGAAGTCGCCGTTTTTTCCTTTGCGCAGCAGCAAACTGCCCTGACGGCAGCGCGGACAGGAATGCTCCGGTGTTTTAGGCTTCCCCTGATCGTCATCATACGCCCCTCTGCATTCGGGATAGCGCGAGCAGCCCCAGAATGCTCCGTTTCTGCCGTTACGCTGCTGCAAAACCCCCTGGCCGCATTGCGGGCAAACATGCCCTTCCTTTAGGGGCATACTTTGCTCTTTGGCTATATTGCATAGCGTACTGGTAAATTGGGCCTGCTGCTCCAAAAATACTGCTAAATTTTCACTTCCCTCGGCCATGCGATGCAGAATATTCTCCCATAGAGCGGTGGAGTCCGGATAGGTCATCTCATCAGGCAGCGCATCAATCAGTAAATAAGCAGAATCGGTAGGAATAAGAAACTTTTTCTTTTTCTCCTCCTGCAAAAAACGCCGGTCAATCAATTCTTTGATTATCGTTGCCCGGGTGGCCTCTGTGCCAATCCCGGACACATCCTTCAGACGCTTTTTCAAATCAGGATTTTTAACATACTTGTGAATTTCTTTCATTGCTGCCAAAAGCGTTGCTGCCGTAAAGCGTACCGGTGGTTTCGTCGATTTTTTATCAGCCTTGACTCCCAGGAGTTCAGCACTATCCCCTTGAGCCATCGCAGGCAGCATGCCGCCGTCTTCGTCTTTCTTATCCTCTTTATCATCAGGATCGGCGGTAAATAATTTCTTCCAGCCTAATTCAACGACAACCCGTCCGCTGGCTGTAAAAAGTTCCTCGCTATGCTCGAGTTCGACCCGCGTTTGATTGTACACATGAACAGGAAAAAACTGGGCAATATAACTTTGGGCAATCAAAAAATAAATATTCTTCTGCGTATCATTCAGCGAAGCAAAGTTACATTTTTCCGTTGTTGGAATAATAGCATGATGGGCCGTAATTTTCTTATCATTCCAGGCCCGGCTTTGGATCGTCCTGTCAGCCTCTGCCGCCCAGCCGGCTAAATCGCTCTGACTGCTCTCCTCAAGGTTCCCCAGGATGACCGCTGCGTCGCTATGTTGAGATTCAGGCAGAAAATCACAATCGGAACGGGGATAGGTAGACAGTTTTCGTTCATACAGTGTCTGCGCAGTATCGAGTACCAGCTGCGGATCATACCCGAATTTTTTCCCTGCCATAACCTGCAGGGCAGAAAGGGATAACGGCAAGCGTTGCGCATCTTTCTTTTCGGCCGTATCGCAGGAAACGATTTTACCGATTAAACAGCTTTTTAGTTTGTTTACTAACGCCTTGGCAACCGCATTATCAGTCAGGCGGCCTTCACTATCCCGCCCCGGCTGCTCTTCTCCCGGTTTCCAGTAAGCAGTAAACGTTCCATTCGCGTGTTTAAAATCAGCCTTAATCGTATAATATTCTTCCGGCTTAAATGCTGCCAGCTCCCGTTCACGGCGCACTACCAAGGCCAGTGTCGGCGTCTTTACACGTCCTACCGGCAATGTCGTCCTGTGCCCCGCCCGCTGTGCAGCCAGTGTATAAGCACGGGAAAGATTCATGCCAATCAGCCAGTCAGCGCGTGCTCTGGCCAGGGCCGATTGCTTCAAATTATAAAAATCGCTGTTTTCCCGCAATGTCTGGATGGCCTTTTTGATACTCTTTTCATCAAGCGCATTCAACAGAATACGGTGGACAGGTTTTTCATTCTGAAGGTAGTCTAGTACCTCATCAATAAGCAGTTGACCTTCACGGTCAGGGTCACCAGCATGAACGATTTCCGTTGCCTCACGAATGAGTCCTTCAATAATTGCAAATTGTTTCCGGCAGGATTCGACCACTAATAAATTCCAGGTTTCCGGAATGATCGGCAAATCTTCCATCCGCCATTTCTTATATTTTTCATCATATTCTGCAGGCTCAGCTTGCCGCAGAATATGACCAAAAGCCCAGGTAACCACGCCGCCGCCGGTAATGATATAACCGTCTTTACGGCTCAGCGGGCCCGGCAGGCATTTGCTGATTTCTGCTGCCATACTGGGTTTTTCGGCAATGAATAAACGCACAATTACACCTCATAGTTAAGCGAGACCGCTTTCAAGCCCCGAGGACTTTCCAGACGGTCTCGAATAATCTCCAATTCATCTTATCAAAAGGCCGCGCTTTACGAACAATTCAAGCTTAGCCCCCATTCAGCCTTTTCCAGTATTTGCAGAAGAAAGCTGAGCCGGAATGTTATTTATTCGCTGTCAGTAAATAAAATCCTGCAAACAAGCGCTTCAAACGCTGAAAGCCTTGCTGTGCTCACAAAAAAAGGGTATAATTTTTGGGTGAATCAAGAATTGCTTATCTTACGATAGACAATAAACCGGAGGAAATACATGCCTGAGATAACAAATCAACCCAACAGCCGACGGACATTTGCAATCATTTCCCATCCTGACGCCGGTAAAACAACCTTAACTGAAAAATTACTGCTCTACGGGGGCGCTATTCATCTTGCCGGTTCGGTCAAAGCCCGTAAAACACAAAAACATGCTGTTTCTGACTGGATGGAAATTGAAAAGCAAAGAGGTATTTCCGTTACGTCCAGCGTACTTCAGTTTGATTATCAAGGTTTTAGAGTTAATATTCTTGATACGCCTGGTCACCAGGATTTCAGCGAAGATACATACCGTACACTAATGGCTGCCGACAGTGCCGTTATGCTGATTGACGTAGCCAAAGGGGTCGAAGAACAGACCAAAAAACTGTTTCGCGTGTGCAAACAACGCGGAATTCCCATCTTTACCTTTGTAAACAAGCTCGACCGGTATGGTAAAAATCCGTTTGAGCTGATGGAAGAACTGGAAAAGGTTCTTGGAATACGGGCCTATCCCATGAACTGGCCTGTCGGCATCGACGGCAGCTACAAAGGGGTATATAACCGCAAGCTGGCACAAGTAGAACTGTTTGATAAGGATGGCTCCCATGGGCAGCGCGCCCTGGCTTCAACGGTAGGCAGTGTCGATGATCCTGCTTTCCGTCAGTTATTGGGCGAAGATGTTCATCAAGCCCTTTGTGATGACATTGCTTTATTAGACATGGCTGGTGACGAGTTCGACTTTGAAAAAGTTGCTCATGGCGAATTAACGCCTATGTTTTTTGGCAGCGCTATGACTAATTTTGGTGTTCAGCCTTTTCTGGAAGAATTCCTGCAGTTGGCACCTCCGCCTATGCCTCGTATGTCCTCGGCAGGATCGATTGACCCCGCAAGTGAAGATTTTTCTGCTTTAATATTTAAAATTCAGGCCAATATGAATCCAGCCCATCGGGATCGCATTGTTTTTATGCGCATTTGTTCGGGAAAATTTGTCCGGGGCATGTCAGTCTATCATGCCCAGTCAGGCAAAACTGTTAAGCTTAGCCAGCCCCAGCAATTTCTTGCTCAGGAGAGAACGATCGTGGATGAAGCCTATCCCGGTGATATCATTGGACTTTTTGATCCTGGTGTTTTCGGTGTCGGTGATACACTCTGCCAGCCGGGTAAACAATTCCGGTTCCAGGACTTTCCGGTATTTCCGCCGGAACATTTTGCCCGGGTTCAGGCGAAAGACACGATGAAGCGCAAACAGTTTGTCAAGGGTATGAATCAGTTAGCCCAAGAGGGTGCAGTACAAATTTTTCAGCAGCCTCATGTCATGGAATCCTTTATTGTCGGTGCTGTTGGCAGCCTGCAGTTCGATGTTTTGGAATACCGCCTCAAACAGGAATACGGTGTCGATCTACTTATGCATCACCTCCCCTACAGCGTAGCCCGCTGGCTGGAAGGCGAAGGTCTGAATATCAAAAATCTAAAAGGCCTTGATAACGGCATGCTGGTAGAGGATATTAAAGAACGTCCGCTCGTGCTGATTAGTAATGAGTGGCAGCTAAACTGGGCAAAAGAACGGAATCCGAACGTCGAGTTCCTTGCTGCTCCGTCAGAGCGCCCCCTCAATTAATATAAAGCTAACGCTATTTTAGACCTGAGCTACTGCAGCTCAGGTCTTTTTATTTAAATAAATAAATGTATGTCTATGATTTAAACTACCGTTTTTTGGTTATACTACCAGTAATTTGCATGACCTTTCGGTCTAAATATGTTCATGAATCGAATGGAGGTATCCACTATGCAAGAGATTGGTATTATTCTTAGCCTGTTCTTGCTCATGTTTTTCGCGTACAGAGGATTTTCAGTTATCTTATTTGCTCCCGTATTTGCCCTGCTTGCAGCTTCTATGTCCGGGCTGCCGCTCATGCCAGCCTACACGGAGCTGTTTATGGCCAAGGGAGTAACCTATATTAAATCCTACTTCCCGATCTTTTTGCTCGGTGCCGTATTTGGTAAGACGATGGAGGACACCGGGCTGGCTAAAGGCATTTCGCGGGCAATCATTCGCAGCTTAGGAAAGGACCGGGCAATTTTATCTGTCGTTCTGGCTGGAGCGGTGCTTACCTATGGCGGCGTCAGCCTGTTTGTGGTAGTTTTTGCCGTCTATCCTTTTGCGGCCGCTCTATTTAGAGAAGCAGATATTCCCAAACGGCTGGTACCAGGTTCCGTTGCCTTAGGTGCCTTTACCTTTACCATGGATTCTTTTCCGGGAACACCGCAGATCCAGAATATTATCCCGACAAACTATTTTGGTACAACGATTTATGCTGCACCTATCTCCGGCATACTAGGCGGCCTAACAATACTCATTCTGGGTGTTAGCTGGATGGAGCACCGCAGAAGATCAGCGGCTGCCGCTGGTGAAGGCTACGGCAAACATACCTTAAATGAACCTGAAGCTGAACAATCAACTACCGATTTACCGGCCTGGTATATTGGGGCCTTACCGCTTCTTGCGGTATTAGTGGTAAATTTTTTCTTAAATAATATGTTTACCTGGAACCCGGCTACCTTACAACCTTTCCAGGCGATGAATCTCCCGCTCGTAGCTCCTGCCGTCAAAAATGTAATTAGCAGCTGGTCATTAATTATTGCCTTGGTAATCGGCATTCTGCTGACCATCTTGCTTGGCTGGAGCCGTTTACCGGGCGGTGGACTGGCCAAGTCACTGAATGCCGGAGCAATTGGCTCCTTACTGGCCATTATGAATACCGCCTCTGAAGTCGGCTACGGCAACGTTATCGCTTCTTTGCCAGGCTTCAAAGCAATCTCCGGTGCTTTAATGTCCATTAAAATTGGTGGCTCCCCACTGGTTTCGGAAGCCGTTACCGTCAACGTTTTAGCCGGTGTTACCGGTTCCGCCTCGGGCGGCTTATCAATCGCCCTTGACCTGCTGGCTAAAGACTGGCTGACCTGGGCCAATACAATCGGCATGTCTCCCCAAATTCTTCACAGGGTAGCCTCGATGGCTTCAGGCGGCATGGATACACTGCCTCATAACGGTGCTGTTATTACCTTGCTTGCCGTCTGTGGAATGACGCATCGCGATTCTTACGGTGATATTTTTGCTATGACCGTTATCAAAACGAGTACGGTATTTTTGGTAATTCTGTTTCACAGCATTACAGGCTTGCTGTAAGCGAAATAAGAAAAGGGGTCGCAAAACGCTTTTGAATAAACGTTTTGCGACCCCTTTCTTTGCATGCACAGGCTGAAAGCCGCCTGGGAAAAAGCTCGTGATTAGTCCAAAATCTGCGACCGCCACATTAAGTGCAAAATGTTACCTTCCGGATCACGGAAAAAGGCGAGTTTCATGTTTGCCGCCTCTCGGATCTCAAAGAAAACAATCCCCCGCTTTTCCAAATAATGATACGCCGCCGCGAAATCAGTTACGGAAAAAGCCAAATGCCGCAAACCAATGTGCCTGGCACCATGTTCGGCTGCTTCTCCCTTCTCGGCAGGAAGGATTTCCAGCATTGTCCCATCAGGGGCTTTCAACATGTACACTGGCGGATTGGTGCCGCTGCTATAAACAATCCGAAATCCAAACAAACCTGTATACCAGTCTACCAAAGCCTGACTATCACGGGCAGCTATTGCTGCATGCTCTATTCCGGTAAACAAGCAGATATCTCCCCTTTACTCGATTGGTTTGCGCACATCGAGAACAAGTCCCTGTTCGCTCTTTTTCATGACAATATATTTCTGCCATTCAGGATCTTTACGGCCAATTGGCGTGTTATCAGCAAAGTCGGCAAACCTTAGATGCGGTCCACGGCTTTCATCCCGTTTGGCTGCGGCCGCCAGTACCATTGCCGCCGTTACCAGCATGCCCTTTGTCTCAAGACAGTAGGAAAGACCTTTCTTATCGCTAAAGGGTACTTTCCGGCTAAGCTCTTTAAGCTCTATTTCCCCTTGCGCAAGGCCAGCTTCAGTACGAATGATGCTGGCACTTTGTTTCATAATCTGTTGCAAAGTTTGCCGCATCGCTGTTGCTGCAATATCGCCCTGACTAAGCCCGGCAATCTTCGTTGCAAACTCGCTGCCGGCCTCTTCGATAAAAGCCATATCTTCGCTGGTTAAGCTGCCCTGCTTACGTACTGCATCTTCACCGGCTATTTTACCAAAAACCTGGCAGTCAAGCAGGGCATTGCCACCAGGACGGTTAGCACCATGCTGCCCCCCCGCCGTTTCACCGACAGCCCATAAACCGTCAACAGTGGTACGAGCTTGTTCGTTAATTTTTATTCCACCTTGAAAATGCTGGGCACAAGCAGCAACTTCCACCGCCTCTCCTCTGGCAATATCAATACCGCGCTCTAAAAACCATTCAATTGATGCCGGATTGATTTCCATTAAGCGGTACAGCGGCGAATGGCGGCGCCTCGCTTCCCCCAGATCAACCCGGATTTCTGATTGGTAACGCGCCTGAACCTCTGCTGTTAACAGACTAAAGTCAAAGCCTGCCGGGTTTTCACTATAGTCTAAAAACACTTTACGGCCAGCTTGCCATTCTTTATATAAGGCTACATCAATGATGTGCGTCTTGTGCTCATAACTGACCGGCCAGCTGGCGCCTTTCTTAAATAACGTATCAAAAACCTCTTGTGCTGCTGTTCCTTGAGGAAAATATTTCGCAAGAATTTCCTCGCCGGCATCATTAATTAAGCGGGGTAAGGCCCGCATCATGCTGCCGGAACAGTTAAAGCGTGTTTTGGTTGATGCAATGCCAATTTGAATAAACTCCATATTGACCAGTTCAGCCCCCGCCTCATAGGCCATAGCAAAGCCGTCCCCGGTCATTCCGCCCGGAAAGACATTATGTTCATAAATCAGTCCGCCGCCGCCTGTCGCCAGAATGACAGCAGGAACAGCAAAAATGACCGAGGCCTGCTGTGGGTTATCCTCCTGCGTACGTACGGCAAGAGCGCCAATTACCCGTCCCGCCTTTACAATCAACTGATGAACTGCAGTAAACTGATGAATCGTAATATCCATCTGGTTAGTTTTGCGCAGCAGTGCCTCTTCAATATGCACTGCTGTTTTAGGGCCGGTATAGCAAGCCCGGGCATAATCAGAACCATCCGTTACAAACTGATCGACTACGCCGCCTTTTCTGGCAAAGGGAACGCCCAGTTCCTCAAGAAACCGGAACGCCTCCTTGCCTTCCCGGGCAAGCACCTCCGCCAGATTATGATCGGATACCTTCCCACCAATACGGTAAATATCATCAGCATGATATTTCCAGGAATCGGGACCGACAGGCTCAGTATGAGCAAGAGCCGCATGGAAAGCCATACGGTCCGAGCAAGCAGTGGCAGTAACTCCGCTTTTGCCCAGCATCCCTTTTGTCGCTATCGCAACATGCAGCTGAGGGTTGGCCTCTTTGGCAGCAATTGCTGCCCGTAATGCCCCGCCGCCGCCGCCAACTACCAGAATATCACAAGTAAGTTTGTTCATTTGTCTCCTTCTACCGGCTGCAACTCTTGCTGCCAATGCGCAACAATCCCTTTGGGGGCGTAGCAAAACAACATCAGCATGTCTTCTGTGCCGGTATTTTTTAAATAATGCTGTTGCCGGGAGGGAATATGAATATAGCTCCCCTGAACAATAGGGTGCCGTTCCTGCTCCAGCTCACAAATTCCTTCGCCTTGGGCAATATAGTAGATTTCTTCCTGCTCATGGTGATGGACAGGGATTTCTCCACCAGGAAAAATTGTCACCTGACCCATGACAAAATGATCCGGCTCAGCCGGTGCACCGGGACCGGCGATTACTTTGGTTAATCGCCCGGCAGGAAATGTAGTCCCCTTAACTTGGTTTACATGAAAAACTGCCATGTCAGCCCTCCAAACCTATTGTGGCAAGCCCCGGCGGGAAAGCTCTATTACCGGTCGCCAAGATAAGCTTTTTTTACACCTTCATCACATAAGAGCTTTTTGCCCTCACCTTGCATCACGACTTTTCCGTTTTCCAGTACATACGCATAGTCGCTGAGCGCCAAAGCTTTTTTAGCATTTTGTTCAACCAGCATAACGGTCAGACCTTGCTCACTGATTTGCCTGATTAATTGAAAAACACCGTTAACGATGATCGGAGCAAGACCCAGTGAGGGCTCATCCAATAAAATCATCTTCGGCTCAGACATTAGCCCCCGGCAAATAGCAAGCATTTGCTGTTCACCGCCGCTAAGCGTACCGGCATGCTGATCCTTGCGCTCTCTTAAAATAGGATAAAGCTCAAACATTTTCTCCATATTACGCCGGATTTGTTGACTATCCTTGAGAATGTAACCGCCTGCCAGCAGGTTTTCAGCAACAGTCAGCCCGGAGAAAACCTTTCTGCCTTCCGGAACATGCACCAGCCCTTGCTTGATAATATGCTGCGTAGTCCGGGTCAATTCAGCTCCTTCAAACTGGATTGACCCGCTTCTCTGTTTTACCAGACCGCAAATGGTATTCAGCATCGTTGTCTTGCCGGCACCATTAGAGCCAATAATACTGACGATCTTTCCCTTAGGGACTGTTAAGCTGACGCCGTGCAGAGCTTGAATATGCCCATAAGAAACATGCAGATTTGCTAGAGTAAGCATGATTCATCCTCCTCTCCGAGGTATGCTTCGGTTACAGCCTTGTTAGCCACCACTTCCGCTGGCGTACCGCTTGCCAGCAGCTTGCCAAAGTTAAGGACAAAAATCTGCGAAGAAAGTTCCATAATAACCTCTAACCGATGTTCAATAATAATAATAGAAAAATCAAATTGCCGATGCAATCGTTTCACCAATTCGATAAACTCTCTAACCTCGCTGGGATTCAAGCCTGCTGCCGGTTCGTCCAGCAGCAAAACCTTGGGCTTGGTTGCCAGTGCCCTGGCTATTTCCAGTTTGCGCTGAAGACCGTACGGCAAGCTCTCAGGCCGTTCATTTTCATAGCCGCCTAAGCCAACGATTTTCAAGTATTCACTCGCTTGTTTTCTTGCAGCTTCTTCACTGTGACGCTTGCGCCCTGTATAAAACAGCACATCAAGCAAATTATAGGCAGCATCCGGATCGGCAGCGGTCATGACATTTTCCAGAACATTTAGTCCACGAAACAGCCGAATATTTTGGAAAGTACGAGCCATGCCTGCCCTGGCTATTTCGTGCTGAGGCAGCTTGGAAATATCGGCACCTTCCAGCAGGACTTGGCCGGAATCCAGTGGATATACACCTGTCAATAAATTAAAGGCCGTTGTCTTACCAGCTCCGTTGGGGCCAATAATGCCGACAATATCGTGCTGGCCTACGGCAAAAGAAAAGTCATCTATGGCTTTAACACCGCCGAACGATTTGGATATGTTTTTGACTTCCAACTGACTCATGCTGCTTTGGCTCCTTTTTTTATAAATTGTTTGATTCTACGCAGCGATAGTTCATTTTCGCCAAATATCCCCGTGGGGCGGAAATTGATAATCAAAAGAACAATAACGCAATAAATTACGATGCGCCACTCTGAGGCAAAGCGCAGCATTTCCGGCAAACCGGTTAAGAGAATTGATGCGGCTACCGCACCGGTAAGACTGTTAATCCCGCCAACAAAAACAATGATTGTCCATTCTGCCGAAACTACCCAGCCAAAAGCTCCCGGCTCGACATAAGAGGTGTAAAACACATACAACACACCGGCAAAGCTTGTCATTACACTCGCAATCAGAAAGGTAATCAACTTCAATCTTTCTACATTGATCCCCATCGCTTTCGCTGCCAGCTCATCACTGCGCAGCGCCAGACACTGTCTGCCATACTTGGAGTGCTTGTAGCTGATGACAATAGCTAAGCAAATAATAACTGTAGCTAAAACTGCCCAAAAATTTGTGTATTGAGGCACTCCCGAAAGGCCGGTAGCACCACCGGTGATATTCGTCGAGTTATTCAGTGTTGCAATAATAGCTTCCCCAAACCCGAAAGTAACCAGCGAAATATAATCCCGTCGTAAGCGTACCGTCGGAATGCCTACCATTAGTCCAGCCAAAAGGCCGGTCAGCATGGCGACAACGGCTGCCAGCGGTAAGGAAAGCGCAAACGTTTTCACTAAAACCGCAGAAACATAGGCACCAATAGCCAGAAAAGCGGCCTGGCCAAAAGAAAACAAACCGGTAAGACCAGTAACGAGATACACGCCGAGCACGCCAATTAAACTAATGCCCGTAAACGTAAGTGTTGATAATATATACTCCACGGCATGCCCCTCCTTATGCTTTCTCTTGGACGACTACACCCGCAATACCTCGCGGCCGCAGTAGCAAGAAAACTAACATAATGATGAATACAAAGACAGGTGCCCAGCCGGCCCCAACGGAGCCAATCAGGAAAATCTCAACAATTCCCAGCAGGACGGCACCAATTAATGCACCGGTAATGCTGCCTAGTCCGCCGATAACGGATGCAATAAAGCCTTTTACAATCATTTGTCCTAATTGTGGATACAACGTATAATTGATCCCTAAGAAAACACCGCTGATTCCGCCTAATACGCCAGACGCAAAAAATGTTGCGGCAACGACGGCATTCGGGTCCATTCCCATCAGCTTAGCAGTATTAATATCAAAAGACATTGTGCGGATCGCCAGACCAATCTTGGTTTTGTACAATACAAACAGCAGGATCAGCAGTGCACTTGTCGAGAAGAACAACATCAAAAGATCGGGGATGGCAATGGTAAAATTGCCAAAGTTAAATACGGCTGCCGGTAAAAATGAGGGATAAGAATAGAAGTTGCTGCTAGCAAAAATCGTTAAAATATTTTCCAGCAAAATACCCATTGTTATCGAGGAAATAAAGTAATAGATAACCGGACTGTTATTGCTGCGCAGGCGCCTAAAGGCTACTCTTTCTACTATCAGCGCAAGGAACCCCCCCCCCAGAGCAGCTGCCACTAACGTTGCCATAAATAAAGGCAGTGAATCGATATAGTTCATTAAGACAATGGCTGCAATATACCCCATATACGCCGTTACACTCATCAGACCGCCGTGAGAAAAGTTGGAGAACTTCAAGATATTAAAGATTAAAGCAAAGCCTACCGCTATCAATGCGTAAACAGACCCTAGCGAAATTCCGTTAATCAGCTGTTGTATTGTCACTTGGAGCTATTCTCCTTTCTTATTGCCGCATAACATCTTGCAGGGACACCGGCAAGTGTCCCTGCCGGCAATAAACTTATTTCATATGCTTAGCGGGGATATACCGCCCAAGATCAACATATTGGCCATTCTCAATCTTATACATAACCATTGATAAACCTACCGGCTGGTGATTCTGCGGTGAAAGTGTAATGACACCAGTTGTGCCTTGTAAGCCATTAATTTGATTCAAGCCTTGCAGAATTTTATCGGCCGAGACTCCGCCGCTTTTCTTAATTGCTTCGGCAATAACCAGTACTTTATCATAGCCGAGGTATACTTTATTGATTGGATCTTCGTTGAATTTTGCCCGATAAGCACTTTTTACTTCTGCCAGCTGCGGCTCAGTCTCAGAGAAGTTATTGGCAAAATACAGATTGTTGGTAGCTTCGCTATCATTTACCAGTGAAGCGAACGGAGGGGCAAAGTCCAGGCCGCCGACGAATGGCAGATCAAGGCCGATTTGCTTGCGTTGTTTAGCAGTCAGGACTAAATCCTGTGTATAGTTTGGTGCATATACAACCTGGGCTCCGGAATCCTTTATCTTCGTCAGCTGAGTTTTGAAGTCTTTATCGCCCTTTCCGTAAACCTGCTCAATTACGATTTCAGCACCGGCGGATTTAGCATAAGCCTTAAAGGGAGCAACCAGCGAAACAGCGTAGGCATTGGATTGATCGTAGAAAATAGCAATTTTTTTCAGGCCAAGTTTTTCAATGGCGAAACTGGCCATAATTTCTCCGTACTGGGTAGCGCTTGGCTGCACAAGAAACATGGAGGGATGCACTTTGCCATCTTCGGCAACGGTAGCGCGGGGATCAGCAAAGCTGCCCACTAATGCTACTTTTTTGTTATCGGCAATAGGCGCAAGGCCAATACCGATATTACTGATAGGAGGTCCAACAACCACAACCGCCTTTTCCTGATCTACCAGACGATTGTATGCTTTAATAGCTTCCTGCACATCGCCCTTGGTATCCATTGTTAACAATTTTACTTTGCTGCCATTGAGACCGCCCTGGGCATTGATTTTTTCTACCGCCAGCTCTGCTCCGCGGGTAACGGCATTGCCTAATACCGAAGTGGGACCGCTCATATCTTGAAGGTTTCCGATAACGATCTCTTTTGCACCGGAACTGGAACTTGATGAAGAGCCACATCCCGCAAACAGACTACTGATCAAAAATAATCCCATTATGGCCAAGATAGTAAATTTCTTCATATCCATCCTCCTGTAAGCTTTTTCAATAAACAATAAGTCTACGCTATGGAATAAGCACAGCCTTTAATGCCTCGCGGCTGTTCATGGCCGCAAGAGCCTCGTTTGCTTCAGCCAGACTAAACCGATGGGTGATCATTTTCTTAAATAGGTCCTTGTTCTTCTGCATGAGTTCAAGCGACATATGAGTGTGCCGCGTACTGCTAACCCAGACTCCCTGTATCTTAAGATTCTTTTTGACAACATCCTCAAAGAAATCTACCTTGCAATCACCCGGGGGCTGGGAAAATCCGACCGATACATATGCTCCACCCTTACGCACCAGCTTTAGGCCTTCGTGTACAGCGCCAGGATCGCCGGCAGCTTCCAAAACCATATCAACCCCCCGGCCTCCGGTCCGGCTGAGAATGTATTCCCTCCTTTCCTCAATACTGGTTGTCCGCCGGTTCAGGATCTCGGTTGCCCCGAATTCTTTACAGAGTTCCAGGCGATTTTCCGAACCACCGGTTACAAAAATTTGACTGGCGCCAAGGTATTTGGCAAATACCACGCCATATACTCCTAACGGCCCCGGCCCCTGAACCAAAATACTGCCGCCAAAAGGTACAGTATGATGATCAAAAGCATGAGCGACGGTAGCGCCCGCACATGAGGCAGAAACTAATACTGCAGGATCGATGTCTTCTGTTATGTGAAACAAGTTCGTATTTGCTGAAAGAATAATGTGTTCTGCATAACACCCATTCAAATGAGGTGCTTCCTGGAAAGCACGATTGATTCCATATACTTTCCGGTTCGCGCACAGCCATGGCTCATTCAGAACAGCGCAGGCATAGCACGCATTACAGGTAACTCCCCTGTCCCAAAGTATGCGGTCTCCCTGCTTTACGGGTTCACCTGTTACATAATTTTTACTGCCCTTTACTTCCACTACCGTACCGACGCCCTCATGGCCCAGGATAATCGGCAGGGGCGTTCGCTCATCTTCGCCTTTCCACATATGAACATCAGAGCCGCAAACTCCGGCAGCATCAATTTTGACCAATACCTGAGAATGCTCTAGCACGGGTATCTCCAGTTCTTTCATTACCAGTGGCGCATTGAAGCATTCCAGTACCATTGCCTTTGTTTTCAAAAAAACCATCATCCTTTCTCCGGTTAAACATGCTCGGCAACTTGAACGCTTTCCATAGAAGCCTTGCCCTTACGCCCCTGCCGGTATATGGGCGCGTATGTATCGGCATCCCTGGGTACGCAGCCTGTACAGCCGCCATCGCGCATAATCGTAGTGCATTTGCTGCAGGCGATACAAATCTTGTGTGAGTCAAAACTTCCCTGCCTGAGTAAATCCCTGGCAAAATCAGGGTAGGCAAATGACTGACGGCCAAAGCCGGCTACTTTCATCCAGCCCTGCTCCAAGCAGCCAGCCGCAACGTACGGAGCAAAGTGTCTGAGCCAGCTAAAGCCAGTTCCGAGTATCACAGCCTGAGGTGCAGCCTGCTGCATAACCTTCGCCGCCTGAAGCAGAATGGCAACATTCTGCAGGGGATGGAACGGCGGAATATAGCTGCCCGTATCATAGGGCCTGTTCACATGAGGATTGTAATAGGGGTTGCCTACGGTAATATTAAAAAGCCCTACCCCTTTCTCTGCCAGCAGCTGAACAAGCCTAACCGGCTCAGTAAATTCCGGTTTGCGGTAATCGGTCCGGTCAACGCCCCAGCCATTCGGTACTCCGTCATAAACACCCAGCCTGACAGCAATTTGCAGCTTATTGCCTAACCTGCTTTTTACCTTGTCAATAATATTCACCAGCATCCGGGTACGGTTGTCAAAACTGCCGCCATAGCAGCCTGGCCGGTTATAACCGGCCAGCAGCTCACTGAGCAAATAGCCATGACAGCATTTGATATCTACGGCATCAAAGCCTGCTTCCGCGGCAAGTTCTGCCGCTTGCACGTACTGCTCTTCCAGCCTGGCTAATTCTTCATCGGTGATCATATGAAAAACGGGAGGAAGCCTTGCTTCCAGATGCGCGGCGTGAGTTGCAATAACCGGCATAGAACCGTCGCCCGGCTTGCTGTTGCGACCAGAATGGGTAAGCTGCAAAACAGTATACGGCCGGACATTACCAGCTTCACTGGCAGCCTGCAGTGACCGGTTAAGCATCCCGGCAAGCGCAGCCTGGGTGTGCTCATTAATTTGCAATTGCCGCGGATTAGCCCGGCCCTCACCGACTACTGCTGTAGCCTCAAACCACAGCAGACCGGCACCGCCTCTGGCAAAGCGCTCATAACGCCGTATGGTTAATTCACTGGGCAGACCGTCTGCCGTTCCATCGCAGCCTTCCATCGGATGAATTGCCAGACGGTTGGGAATAACCACGCCGTTCAGTGAAATACTTTGCTTCAATACCTCCAAATTCTCGGAACAGGGAATATCCAGCCCTAATCTTACGATATCCTGCTTCAATTCCTCTACTGTTTCGTAGGAAAAGCGAACATGCTCTGCCAAGGGTACCCCTCCTGTTATCTTGGTAATCACGATCTTGCAAGGCTTATCAAATTACTGATCCTCTTACAATAACCTTTGCAGCAAGTATATCTATTTGGGGCTTTTCATTTTTTTTCTCTTCAATTATGCTAATCAAGCGCTGACAAGCTTTTGCCCCCATTTCATAAAAAGGCTGAGCTACTGTAGTTAACGGCGGATCGAGTAAGGGGGCAAAATCGAGATTGTCAAAGCCCATAATCGAGATATCATTGGGGACGTCCAAGCCATAATCCTTCACTGCTCTCATTGCGCCCAATGCCTTAGGATCATTGGTAGCAAAAAAGGCATCAACCTTTACACCGGTTTTTAAAATATCCTTTGTTGCCAGATAAGCATCCTCTCCGCCTTCTATGCCATGAACAATTGCCTGCTCAGGCAAAGCCAGTCCTGCTTCTGCCATTGCCTTTTTATAGCCGGCAAAACGCTCCTCATACAAGGTAAGCTCTAGCGGGCCATTAATCAGGCCAATGCTCCTAAGACCCCGGGAAATTAAATATTTCACAGCCTGATATGCACTGTTAAAGTTATCCAGGACCACTGCATTTACACAATCTTCCAGTTGTCTAAGCAGGAGTACGGCAGGAAAGCCTTCCGTCTCCAATTCCATGATATTTTGCGCGCCTGCCCGCGCAGTAGAAAAAATAAACCCGTCAACCAGGCGGCTCCTTAATGTTTCAATGTAAAACTTTTCTTGCTCAAAATCCTCATCGGTATTGCAGAGAACAACCACATAGCCGTTTTTTTTGGCAATATCCTCAATACCACGTATTGCTGCGGGAAAGACCAGGCTGCGAACATTTGGTATGACTAAGCCAATTGTTTTGGTAGAAATCCCCTTTAAACCTTGGGCAATAATATTGGGGCGGTAATTCAATTCAGCAATTGCTGCCAAAACTCTATTTTTTGTTTCTACAGCCACAGGAATTTTTCCACCAATGACACGGGATACTGTGCTTGGCGATACATTCGCCCTTTTAGCGACTTCCTTTATATCTGACAAAAATTGACCCTCCAATTGGTTCATCGACTTATGAAAACGTTTGTGGTAACGTTTTCATAAGTTTATTCTTGAATGTTCAGCAAATTCCTTCTTTTTAAAATATTTTTTTAACTCCAACTTTTTCGTTATACCGGTCTTAACTTCTCTTTATTTATCCATAAGTAAGATCCATAACAGTATGACTTGACTAAATTATCTAAAAAGGGTAGTATTATTTATGAGAGATAGAGGGTATATAAAATGAGTGAAAAAAATTGCGCTTTTATGTCCCAAAGCATTCGCAGCGTTGCTACAGCAGCAATGATTCTTGCGCTGACCCGGACAATGGAAGATGAAGCAACGGCAAAAAGATTATTGGCTGAACAGGGTTATCGGTTTGTCGTAACTGAAGTTGGCGGAAAATCACTGATGGGTGACTTTCAGGAAAAAACCACAAAAGCGGTCTTGGGTGCAGCCTTAAATAGCGGCATCATTTCCAAGTCGCCAACTAATTATCATGCACTTTTACATGCTGCTGACGAAGCGAAACGCGGCATTTTAATTAATGTTGCCAGCAGTTGCAGTTTGGCAGTTAAAATTGCTATTGTGCGTGATGAATCCTGGATAGCCGTCGCTTTATTTGGTGAATCGGCATTGCACCCTTTGACCAACCACGAGCGGGCCGGTTTGGGAATTATGCATCTGGGCTCACAGGAAGAATAAAAATGATAAAACATGAGAATATATGAGTGATAGAGGGACAGAGTGGAAATATTAATTTCAACCTGTCCCTTTTTATATATTACTAATAAAAATATGAGGAGAGATTAAGTATGAAATTACTTGAAGGACTTCGCGTTTTAGATCTGAGCAGAGTACTTGCAGGACCGTATTGCACCATGATGCTGGCCGATTATGGTGCCGACATTATTAAAATTGAACCACCGGTAGTCGGTGACGACTCCCGTGCCTTTGGCCCCTTTATCGGTAAGGAAAGTGCTTACTTTATGAGTCTGAACCGTAATAAACGTTCTATGGAGCTCAATTTTAAACGTCAGGAAGAATGCGACCTCTTTAAGGAAATGGTTAAACATGCTGACGTTGTTGTCGAAAACTATCGCCCCGGTACGATGGAAAAATTCGGCCTTGGCTATGAAGATTTAAAAGCTATCAATCCGAAAATTATCTATGCCGCCTGCTCCGGCTTCGGTCATACCGGCCCTTATCGCGATAAGCCGGCCTATGACATCATCGTACAGGCCATGGGTGGTATTATGAGCATCACTGGCGCGGAAAACGGGGACCCCACCCGTGTTGGCGCTTCGGTAGGCGATGTCATGGCCGGTATGTTTACTGCCTACGGTGTTATGCTTGCTCTGTACCACCGCGAGCGTACCGGTGAAGGTCAAAAAATTGATGTCGGCATGCTGGATTGCCAGGTTGCCGTACTGGAAAACGCCATTGCCCGCTATGTAACTTCCGGCAATGTTCCCGGACCGCTGGGCAATCGTCATCCTTCGATTACGCCTTTCTCTTCCTTTACCGCGAAAGACGGCTACATCATTGTTGGCGCCGGTAACGAGCGTTTATGGGAACGCCTCTGCAACATTCTGGAACGCCCTGAGCTGATTAAAGACGAACGCTTCAGCACAAATGCCCTGCGGACTACCAATGTTAACGAATTAATGAAGATCTTAAATGCAATCTTTATTAATAAAACCATTAATGAGTGGCTGGAATTGCTGGAAGAAGCAGGCCTCCCCTGCGCCCCGATCAATACGGTTGACCGTATCGTAAACGACCCGCACATTGCCGCCAGAAATATGATTGTTGAAGTTGAGCATCCTGTGGCAGGTAAACTCAAAATGCCGGGAGTTCCCGTTAAATTGTCGGCCACTCCTGGATCAGTCGATTTCCCTGCACCGCTGCTTGGCCAGCATACGAATGAGATTCTAAAAGAAGTCCTTGGCTGGGACGAAGAAAAAACCACTCAGTTCTTTAAAGGTAAGTAAGCTGAAAAGGGCACTAACAACTGTTAGTGCCCTTCATTACAATATTTGCATAAGGATGATCATATGGTAAATGAAACAACGGTTTTGTTTTCCGGCTATGCGAGACTTCCCAGTGGTACGGTTTCAAGCGAACTCTACGGAGTTATGGCACTTGTCCTCCTTGTTGACATCCAAACCGGACAAATTCTAGAGGCAGACTGCACACTATCAACCCGTCTTGCCGAACGCTTTGTTAACCAGCTGTTAGTAGGTCAAAACCTGAACGATAATCCCGAGGCCCTCATTAGAAAAATTAACTACGTTTATCAGGGCAGCGCCAAAAAGGCTTTGATTACCGCCTTACGAACCATTATTGATAAATATCCGGCCTTTATCCACGCTAAGCTCCATTCTTAGTCCAGGGAATATCCATAATTGCCAGGACCTGACGGATCGCCGCTGCTGGTTGCCCGGTATTCTTGACAACATAATCGGCCATTTGCCAGTTTGCGAATTCACCTGCCGCTTCAGCATATTCGATACGGCGGTTAATTTCCTGGTCATTATCTCCTTGCAGTACATAGCGGCTTAAAATCGTTTCTTTATCAGCGAACAAACAGATTGATACCAGTCTTTCTCCCAGCAGTTTTTTTAACTGCTCTAAGCCACGCTGGTCAAGTTCTACCACAGAAATTGCATTTTCTTTCACCTTACGCAAAACTTCTTCCTTGCTGAGACCATAAAAATGTCCAGAATAGCTTACTTTCTCAATCAATGGCTGTTGCAAAAATGTTTCTTTATCTACAAAGTGATAGTCTACTCCGGTTTGTTCTTCTTTTCTGGGAGGGCGGGTTGTATGGCTGATGATAGCTGGAATCTGCTGCTCTCTTAATGCTTTTATCAGTGTGGATTTACCTGCTGCAGGCGGACCGATGATGGCATAAACTTTGTTCATCGTAAAGCCCCCTTCCTTTCTTCCTATAAAATTCAATCGCTACATTCTACATCAACTGAAAAAATCCTTGCATAACAATAGCGGACAGGTCTTTAACCTGTCCGCTATTGTTATTGTACTGTTTACTGAGACTGTAAGTACTCATAAATTGTCTGGTTGCCAATATATAACTGCTCAACAACTCCATAACCGTCTTTCATACGAATGAGAGCCCTGCCGTCTTTCCCGGCACTCTTTTGATAGGCACGCTCCGCTGCAGGCGCCAGCTCCTCAGGCAGATAATATCGTCTAAACGGCAAACTGACATGAGCTATACCATTTTCGATATACTGAACGGTAACGCGGACAAAGGCATCGTCTTGAGGCTGTCGGATACTAATCCCGGTAATAACAGTCTTCCCATCTTGCTCGGCCACCACAGCGAAGGCCTTCTGACCATATTCCAAGCGGGCATCATCCAAAATTTTTCCTTTTTGTTCCTTAAAGCCGAGATCAACATAGCGTCCTTTCAGCATATCATAAGGGTCCACGGGAGCAGTCTCCCAATAAAAAGGCCGCCCCGTATTCAATACGTTTTCCCAATGCCATACCATATACAACGGTACTAGTAGCTGCAGGATCGCTACAATTGAAAATAGCAGCATCGCTCTCTTATTTCTCAGCATCATTTGCGCCTGCCTTTCGCCTCGCAGCCATCCAGTTAACTGCCAAGAAACAAATTCCTAAAGCAAGAAAAACAATTCCCCGGACAACAAAGCTGAAGTTAATATCTAAGAATCGTGCGATAATCAATGCCCCTAACAGCAGCATCCCCATATTCATTGTACTGAGCTCACCTTTTCGCACGCCTTTTCGTATTATGTATATGCTGAAGCTGAGCAAAAACAAATTCATTAAAACAGCAGAAATTAACCCTCCTGTATCGTAAGCCTGCAACAAATAGCCCGCCCCCGCCACAAACGGAGCGGCAATATAAGCAGTTGAGCCTGACAGTTTTCTGACCACCAGCAAAACCCCCAGATAAGCAACTGTCAAAAGCAGCAGGATCGCCAGCCAGCTTTCACCTGCCCGCAGGCCGCCAGAGCTAAAACCGGACCATACGTCTCTAAAGGTAAGAATAAAACTAATGCCTACTGTCCCGAATGACCCAATCGTCAGCAATGCTTTATACCAGCCAAGTGCCTTTTTCTCTATTGCTAAAAGCCCTAATAGGTAGGTTATCGAGAAAAGGGCCGCAAATAAAAGTAAACCGAAATGACCAATTTGATGATTAAAGGCATCCGCAAAAGAAAAATAGAAACTTAGGGTGAAAATCCAGGTAACAATCGTTGCGGCATTCACACTTTGCTCTGTTAGCAGCAGTTGGCGGCAATAGGGAATAACTGCGCCAAACAACATCCAAATCAAGTGCTTACCAATAATTGGAACACTGCCGTTTGCCACCCATCCACCAATGCCAATCAGGTATATGGCCGCCACAACCGTCGATTGCAGCAAATAAATAATCGGCAGTGACAGCAGCATCCAGGCGAGCAGAAAAGCACCTGTGTCGTCACTCAAATGATAAGTTTGGGAAACAAGCGCTATCGCTGCTCCCACCATCAGCATCCAGAAAACTGCCGCTCCTTCTGTCCACGTTTTTTTATCCTGCTTAAACCACCAAACGGCTGCTGCGCACATTTGGGCTATTACCAGCATAGCAACGGCGATAACCGTGCGGTTAAAACGATTCAGCTGCTCCCAATTATGAGCAAGTATCAGGATAATCCCCAGACCCACTAATATAATGCCGATGATCCCGAAGATTGTCATGTAGCTCTTTTTTTCCTCTTGCGGCACCGGTCCATAATAATCGCGAATGCGGTCAGCAGCCTCCGAACTGATAATACCTTTTCCCACTAAATCCGGCAGCTGTTCATACAGCCATTCAACAGCGTTTTTCTTCATCTTTTGACTCCTCAATGGTATTACCACTATTGTTCCATGATCGGTGATGACTATCCTGCACAGCAAATAAGAAAAAACGATCACGACGACGGTTCCGGTGACACAAATGAATATACACATATTTCATTAATAAAAAAGCTCACCGTCTATTAAAACGATGAGCTTTTCTCATTTAAACTTAAGGAATAATCAGCGTCGCTCCCTGTGTTGCTCTTGCCTCGGCCGCCTGATGAACTGATACGATTTCGGCAAGCTTGTATTTGGCACCGATGCTTGCTTTCACCACGCCCTGAGCAATTGCCGCAAATAAGTCGGCCGCATTCTCGCGAAATACTGCAGGATCTGCATTATGTGGAAATACGGATGGGCGCGTCAGGAACAGGCAGCCTTTTTTATTCAATATTTCAGGCTCAATAGCCGGAGCCGGGCCTGAGGCCGCTCCGTACAGTACAACCAGCCCGAAAGGCGCCGCGCAGTCCAGAGACTTCAGAAAGGTATCTTTGCCTACCGAATCATACACTACATTGGCTTTTTTACCGCCGGTAGCTTCCAGAAGCGCAGCAGGCCAGTTTTCCTGAGAATAATCAATTGTAACATCTGCACCTGCCGCCTTGGCAATTGCGCATTTTTCAGGAGAACTGGCAGTACCGATAACAAAAGCCCCCAGTGCCTTTGCCCACTGGCAAAGAATCTGCCCAACCCCGCCGGCAGCGGCATGAACCAAAACGATCTCACCTGGCTTCACTGCATGAGTTCTTTTGAGCAAATACTGGGCAGTCATTCCCTTAAACAACAATGCCGCTGCCTGTTCATCCGATACACCGCCGGGAATGCTTACTAAACGTTCAGCAGGAACATTACGGTAATCCGCATAGGCACCTAACCCTGCATTCATATAAGCAACGCGGTCACCCGGCCTGAACTGCTCAACTCCATCCCCTACCGCTTCGACAATCCCTGCAGCTTCATGTCCGAGGCCGGTTGGCAGCGGCAGCGGGTAGACCCCCTTGCGCTGATATACATCAATAAAGTTGAAACCGATAGCGGTCTGCCGCAGTTGTACTTCACCCGGCGCCGGGGCAGGCAGCTCAATTGTTTCCAGCTTCATCTTATCGGCACTGCCAAATTCTGTAATACTTACCTTGCGTGCTGTTCTCATATTATTCCTCCTTACAGCATCATTGGAGCTTATTGATTTAACTATAGCATGGACATTTTTATACGTAAAATTAATTGTTTCAATAAAGATAATTAAAATATTTTATCGATCTTTATGACGAAAGACTACGCCCAAAAAAGCCCGGCAAAGACCGGGCTTTTTCTTATGGCAATTCAGCAACATAAGCCTTAATATTGGCCACTGATTTCTCTAAAGCGGCCTTTTCGCAATCGGTCATAGGAACATTCAGCACTGGTCCTGCACCATGCCTGCCCACCAATGTCGGTAAGCTGACCGCTACACCGTACTCACTGTTATACGTGCATACCGGCAGTATTTGATTGCTGTCTTTTACAATAGCTTCCAGTACGGCACAAGCTGACGCGGCAGGAGCAAATACCGTCCCCCCCTTCAGCGCAATAACCTGACCGGAAGCAATGCGCACCTCATCGCAGACACGATCTATTGCCGCACTTTCATAGCCAGGCAGCTCGGTTAACGGAATTCCTTTAATGGTAATCTGTGAAACTAAGGGAACCATTGTTTCACCATGTTCACCGACTACATAGGCGTCAATATCTCTTGCATCAATGCCAAACTGCTCGGCCAAATAAGAGCGGTAACGAGCCGTATCCAAAACAGTTCCCATGCCAATAACGCGATTAGCCGAAAGGCCTGAAACCTGATATGCAAGTTGCGTCATAACATCCAAAGGATTCGTAATCATAAACAGAATACAGTCTGGACTATATAGAACAGCCTCTTTGACCAAACCGGCAATTAAGCCGGCATTACGGGACAACAACAGCACGCGCGGTTCGTCCGCCTTACGGGGAATACCGGCAGTAATCACAATAATATCCGATCCGGCCGTATCTTTTATGTCACCATACTTTATCTGAGCCTGGGGAGTAAATGCCTGCCCCTGGAGAATATCTAAAGCCTCACCACGTGCTTTATCACTGAAGGCATCGGTTAAGACAATTTCCTGGGCCAATCCTTTTAGGCTGGCCGTATAAGCTACAGCAGCACCAACCTTGCCGCTGCCGATAAATGATATTTTCACTAAAAGCCCTCCTATTTTTGCTGCTGCATGCGTCTAATAATCTCATAACGTCGGCAAATATCCTCATACTGCTTTTGTTCCATATTATTAACTAAAATATTGACCATCATATCATGTTTGATATATTCTTTGGCGACAAGGACCAATGCAGGCGTACTTGTCCATACACCGGTAGATCTTCCATGCTCTTCTGCCAGTTCCCCAACAACAACCTGATCATTGTCGGTAATAACTGTACACAGCTTCGCGCCTGCCCGCCTGTGAATATTACCGCTGCATGCTTCCAAATTGATTACCTCATTGGCAACTGCCACACTTTCGCCAAATACGGCGATTACAACATAAACGCCTTTGGCCATGGCTTCCTTCAGACTTTCCTGCAAGTACTCCAGCTGTTCAGGCCATAGTGAAGCAAAAACCTCTAGCTTAGCCTGCCGTATCACTTCAATGATCTTTTCATTAATTCCATCAGTACCCTGTAGGTTCCAGGTAAGCTCAAAAGCCTCCATTGGCGGAATAACTGCCAGATCGGATAGTACCGCTTGAATATTCTTTTCTGTTTCCTGCTGGAGCCTGCTAAATAGCACCTCTGGCTGGACCGGATAATATTGCACAGGATCGCTCTGACTATCTAAAACAGCACCACGGTTTTTTAATTTGGTTAACGTCTCGTAGATTTTGGATGGAGGAATCTGCGCCAATTTACTGATTTCATACCCATTAGCCGGATGTTTGCGCAATAGCGCATAATAAGCTTTTGCTTCATAGGCGCCAAAGCCTAAAGCTTCTAATTTCTTCAGTACGTTAATCATTTCACCTTCCCTCATTTCCTATACTACTACAGTAGTGAATAGAGAGCAATATACACTGATACTAGGTACATATCTCCATTAAAAATAATTTTACTCTTCCCTTTTGCGCGCATACATCAGTATAACGAAGCATACCGTATTCTGCTGCGCTATCTGTGGCCGGATCAGCGATAATAAAGGTCCGGCAGCTCTTGTAAATACTCGCTTACTATGCTATTATAACTATGGTTACTCGACACAATGCCTGAGATGCACGTTAACTTGAATATGTCCAACCTACTTTTATTAATAGGGAATTCGATGGTATGCGGCTGCCGGGCCACCTTTTGAGTGGATGGCTAAACCAGACCTAGGATGCCCACCTGCGGATAGCGGGTTTGGACATATGGGGGAGACGACATTACGGGCTTTATTTTATTTCAGGCCCTTGATAAAGCCCCATCTGCGTTGTCAGGCCTGCGGGAGCTCGCTTGCCGTACCGGCGCTGTACTGTCTTCGCTCGCTTCCTCGGCCTTTCTAGCATCTGGAACTTTCTGAACGACCTGGGAACGACGCATTTAAACAAACTATTAAGGGACTTACCATCGGTAAGTCCCTTTTTGTATCTTCTTTTATTCTGTAATTTGAAAAATGCGTTGTGCGCCCTCTGACAGCTTGCCAGCCATCATCGCCAAAGCCTGACTGGCTTTGGCCATTTCCTGAATGGCGCTGGTCTGTCCCCCTACATTCTGATCAATATTTCCGATCTTCTCGGATAAATCAGACATCGTCCTGTGTATGATATTCAGCGACTGGGCAATTTCCTTAACGGAATTGGCACTTGATACAGCCAATTTTCTTACTTCTTCGGCAACGACCGCAAAGCCCCTGCCCATCTCGCCCACGCGTGCCGCTTCAATTGCTGCATTGAGTCCCAGTAAGTTAGTCTGGCTGGCAACCGTCCGGATAAAGGAAACCACCTCATCCGTCTGTTTCGTTGTCTGCAGCAATTCCCGACCTAATCCATCCAACTCCTTACTGGTAGACTCCAAATTTGTAGCACGGGCAGCCAGCTCTTCCATTCCGGCAGTTAATTCTTCCGAAGCTGCAGCCAGCTCGGTGGCTACCTCATTAATTTCTTCAAAAGCAGTAACACTTTGGGTTGTTGTAACACAGCCCACAACGCGGTCTCCGTCTTTAAAAGGCAGGGCGCAGGCAAGATAAGCAATACCGTAAGGAGACTTATCCTTAGAAATGACCCGCACTACCTGTTTGCCTGTCTCCAAAGCCTGCTTGCTGCTGCCTCCCAAAACAGGTTCACCGATTTTTGTTTTTAAATCTAAGTCGGAAGCAGGTATGTATAAGACATATTTACCGTCTTTGACAATAGTGACACCAACATCAGCGGCAATAATATCATTAATATACGGAGCTACATTACAGAACATGTCAATTAGTTCGGAACCGCTAAATTCGCGCATATTTTCACCCATTTCCATAAGAATTGTAAGATATCTTATCCACATTCTAATCCACGTCAAGTGTGCCCGTCAACAAGATTCGTCAAAATTTGCAGAATATTTTTGCGTCACTCTCTTTCCCTGAGCAAAATATGCTCCATGATAAGCGCTGCTGCCACTCCGACTACGAATCCGTTCATCAGCAGGGGTCTTAGCATTGCCGGTATTGTCAGCGCTACAGAAGCTGGCATAAAAGCAACTACCGTCCCCAGCATGACCGGTACGCCAATTATCAGGCCGGTATTAAAGCGAAAAGAAGCCATATCAGGAGCCAATATACCCAATCCCCCGGCAACTTGTGAACACATCATATAGAATAACAACGTACCAACGACAACAGGAGGGATAAACGAGAAACACTGGATAACGACTGGAAAAAAGCTCAATACCGCCAATGCTGCGGCTGCAGGGATAAGCGGATACCGCGAAGCACAGCCTGACGCCAGTATGATGCCGGTACTAAGCGAGTAACTAACCGGGCCAACTGCACCAATAATACCGGCAAGTAAATTGCCTAAACCGGTTACCAATACGCCCTTGCGTGTACGGTGCTCGCCATCATTTTGGGATACTAACCCAACGGTTGTCTGAATAGACCCCAGTTCATTAATTAATAGTGCCAAAAAACAAAAAACAAAGGACAGCATCACCACCGGGTCAAAGGAAAAGCTGCCGGGTAACAGCCGCCACTCTACTGTGGATAAAGCCGCAGCAGTTACTTGCGGTGCAGGCGGCATAAACCATAAATGATAAACTAAACTGCCGCAAACCAGCGCCCAAATAATAATCGTCGAGCGCAAAGCTTCAGGCAGATAGCGCAGTCCCGTCAACATACCTGTAAACAGGATACTGGCGAACACCAGTTGAGGAAAAAGCGGCGCTTGTCCTGCCGTTACTAAGTTAACTACTGTTGGTAACAAAGTGAACGCGATCAATAACAATACTACGCCAATAATTCTTGGCGTAAATAGTCTGGCAACCTGCGCAAGCAGCCCGCTTACAGACAATAACACTAAAAGTGCTCCGCCGATGGCAATGGAGCAATAAACAGTCGATTCTTCCACTGCATGCGCATTAGCGACAACGCCAATCAATAATACTGATGCCGGTCCTGCGATAATTGGCAGCCGGTGTCCCCAGATAAGCTGAGCAAACATCGATATGCCGGTAATAAAAAACAGTTTTTGCATATAAAATAGCTGCAGCGCAGGCGATTCAGGATAATGAAAAACCGCCCCTACTTTTCCTAAAATAACTACCATTGGAATCGTCGCTAAAAACCATTGCAGACTAAATAATACAAGCTGTTTGAATGGTAACCGCTCATTTAATTGATAGCGAAACTGTATCATATCTTCTCCTAACTTTCCGTTTACTTATTTGCTTTCTTTGCTATTGCAGCAAGAAAAGCCGAACGCAGCGGCTTAACAGCCAGCATTGCCTGTACAGGAGACGAGTTTTCGATTACGGATGCAATTCGTCCCAAGGTGCGGTGGCTGAACCGCGAGGGGTCATCAAACAAGAAATGACTTAACTTGCCTCTTTCCATCGCCATCATGACAAACTTGTCAAAAGTGGTTTCCGGCACAAGCACCCGTTGTTGCCGTTTGATCATTTTGATGGCACCGAATTTGCAAGCCGAGCAGCAGACCCCGCACCCTAAGCAGATATCCTGCTCACAAGTTACAGGACGTCCTGATGAAAACGCCTCTACAGGACATGCTCTCACGCAGGCTCCACAGCCGGTACAGACTGCAGGATCCACTTCGACCAGCCAGTTAGAAGTTACAACTGCGTTGCGGATATCAAAGCTTTTAATGGCTTGGATCATTCCACAGCAGCAGCCGCAGCAATTGCAAATAAATCCGACGTTTTTTTGTACATTATCCGCAATCTGAGCCAAACCAGCCTGTTTGCATTCCGCTAAAATAGCCAGTGCCTCCTGACGGCTTACCGCCTCAGCCATACCACGCTTAATCAGCAGCTCAGCACCGCCGTTTAAGGTAAGACAGGTTCGCTGCGGCGCTTTGCAGCTTTTGCCAAGATGCTCCGCCTTATGCCGGCAGGCACACAGCGAAACTCCGATTGTTGATGCCGATTCAACAACTATTGATGCCCTTTCCCAGTCAAGTACTTCCGAGTAATCTTGCGCCCCGACAGCCTCTTCTCTTACCAGCGACCGGCCAAGCTGGGTATTGGCGGTAAAAACACTGCGGGCAAAACGGTCGTCCTGAAACATATAGGTCTCAAATAGTTGAGCTAATTCCCGCATAGGCAGATCCGCGCGCGTCCGCATAAACACAAATTCAAAAAAGCCGATTACAACCGGAGCGAGAACGATGTAGCATTCTCCTTTGTGTTCAATATCAAAAACAAGCCCCCGTTCCGCCATTTCGGTAATTCGTGCATACAATTCCTCTTTTCTCATACCAAGCTTGCGGGCAAGTTCGGCAAGCTTAGTAGGCTTGAGCGGGATTTGACGGGCGAGTTGCGCCTCCTGCGGGCTGAAAAGCATTTTTAGAATAGAAATAAAAACAGGAGAAGCCGGCGCACCTGTCAGATTGTAATCCAGACGCTGCTGGAGCAACCGGTATTCCCGTTCACTATTTACGATATGTCCCATATTTCCTCCTCTTAAAGCAACAGACCAGCGGAAACTAACGCCTCCTTTTCTCCTATCATACCCGGTTAACGATGGAAAATACAAGAGATACTATAGACAGCCCCAGCCTTTCCAGCTAAAATGACGATTAGCAATATCTAAACACTACT
The DNA here is from genome assembly GCF_004339805.1 of Anaerospora hongkongensis. Lineage (GTDB taxonomy): Bacteria > Bacillota > Negativicutes > Sporomusales > DSM-15969 > Anaerospora > Anaerospora hongkongensis. The sequence goes on from NZ_SLUI01000013.1 coordinate 29,165, forward strand.
AGAAAAGAGGTGCTTCATGTTTGTCCATCAGCTGATTCAGCAAGGTACAGCCGATTCAATCGCTTTTTGGGGCAATAAAAGCATTACATACGGACAACTACAAAGCGAAGTTACTAAATACCGTAATTATTTTTACCGAGCCGGCATGCGGACCGGTGATAAAGTTGGCTTGTTCTCCCGTAATTCGGTGGAATTTGTTTATAGCTATATGGCTATTGCCAGCCTTGGAGCGATTGTCATTCCCCTTAACTTTCAGCTGACAATCAGAGAAATCGCATTCATTGTAGAGGATGCCCAGATGAAACAGCTCATTACCACTGCCAGAATGGATCTGGACGTCCGCCAGCTTACTCTCACCGAGATCACAACAGCGATGCACTCTGCAGAATACGAGTCTGCACCTGCCTTACCGGAAGCTTTTACGGATAGTTCCCCCTGTGTTATTATTTACACTTCCGGCACAACGGGGACTCCCAAAGGAGCCGTACTGACTCATCGCAACCTGGTTAGCAATGCTGAAGCCTTTCGCCGCATTCTACCCTTGGAGCCTAGTGACAATGTTCTTTGTGTCCTGCCGATGTACCACGCTTTTGCCTGGACATGTGCCGTGCTCAATGCTCTGTTATGTGGTGCGTCCATAACAATCCTCGATGGATTTTCTCCCAAAGAAACGCTCTTGGCCATAAAAGATTACGGGGTTACCGTTATTTACGGCGTCCCGCCTATTTATAATGTTCTTTCCCGCATAGGGGAACGGGAAGACTTAGCCGGGATGAAGTATCTCGTTTCCGGCGGCGCATCACTTCCTGAAAAGGTTGCCAGGCAATTCTTTGAAAAATATGGTGTTGCCATTTTAGAGGGGTATGGTTTATCGGAAGCTTCACCCGTAGTCGCAGTGAATCCACCCCAAAAACCGAAATACTGTTCAATTGGCAAAGCATTGCCAGGCATTGAGGTACGCATTATCGATGACAAAGGCGCTGACCTGCCTCCCGGAACAGTCGGAGAATTAACCGTCAGCGGTCCAAGTGTTATGACAGGCTACTTTAACCTGCCGGAAGAATCGGCGCAGGCACTGCAAAATGGCTGGCTCCATACAGGTGATCTGGCTTACATGGATGCAGAAGGTTATCTCTATATTGTTGACCGCTTGAAAGATATGATTATTGCCAATGGCGAAAATATCTATCCCCGGGAGATTGAAGAGCTACTGTACGCTTACACCGGCATTATTGACGCTGCTGTCATTGGTGTCCCTGATAAGCTGCGCGGCCAAGCGGCGCAAGCTTATCTGGTACTTGAGGAAGGCTGCACACTGGATAAAAAAGCACTGCGTGAATATCTGCAAAGTACGCTGGCTGCCTATAAAATTCCCCGTGATTTTATCCAGGTAGATTCGCTGCCCAAAAATCAAACAGGTAAGATTCTCAAACGGGTTCTAAGTGAACTAGCTGCAAAAACTGAATAAGACAGCAAAAAGGGAGTCGCAAAACGCTTTTTTCAAAAAGCAACAATGCGGCTCCCTTTCTTTACTTTAGCAATGAATAGCGGGAATATTGGCTTCGCAAGGGACACCGGTCTGACACTTCCCGCAGCCGTATTTGGGCTGGTAGCGTGCCAAAACCCTGTCCAGATAGGCAGAGCACACGGCATTATCTTTTCCCTGCTCGTTAATTGCCAATGGCGGGCACCGCAAAATACAGGCTCCACATTTCGAACAGTATTCCTCATACTGGGTATACGCCCTTGGAGTTGGCTCTAAGAAGCAATCAACAATTACACTGCCCAGCCGGCCGGCTGACCCGCGACGTGTAATTAACGAGCGGCTCAGACTGAATGTGCCTAAACCGGCAATATACGCAACATGGCGCTCTGACCAAGAACTGCGGCGATTAATGACTACAAAGCGTCCATCTCTTGCCGGTGACACCGCCTTATGTCCTGCTGCGGTGAAATAGTTTACCAATTCATCTCTAAGAGCATTATTCAAAACTTCTCCCTGTATCCTGCCTATCATCCATTCATCAGCCGCAATTCCTTGCTTCCGGTTGGCTTCACGAATTTTTTTGCTAAAGGGTAAGAAATAAGAAATTACCCGCTGAGCATCAGGAAGCCATTCTTGTGGCGAGCAGTGCTGCGGTCCGACAGCCGTTTCCTCCTTTAAAAGGCCAAACATCCGGTCATCAGCTGCCGCAATACCAATCAGCGGATCCTCATAAATCGGTATTCCACCCCATCCTGCTACGCGATTCAGTGGACTTGTATCCAAAAAAGTAGTAACAATCTCCTGAACGTCGCTTACTTGCATATCCTCACCTCTTGGCGTTTTTTACCCTTCTTCCGCTTCCTGCCATAAAGTCCTGCTCTTCCCTAATGAATTTTTCGTTCTTTCGTAAATTGCTAAAAATATTGCAAAAATTCCTATAAAAGTTCTATGACGCGGTCCGGCATTTTTTGTGTATGCTAGAATTATCACAAATATCAGCTGGGGGAGGATTTTCATGAAACGCTTTATGGATGAAAATTTCTTATTAACCAACAATACGGCAGAAAAACTCTATCATCATTATGCCAAAGATATGCCGATTTTTGATTTCCACTGTCATCTCAATCCCCGGGAAATTGCCGAAAACAAACGCTATGAAAACATTACCGAAGTCTGGCTGGGTGGTGACCATTATAAATGGCGGGCAATGCGCGCTAACGGTGTTTCCGAATACTTTATTACGGGAGATGCCCCTGCTAAAGAGAAGTTTATGAAATGGGCGGAAACATTGCCGCAATGCATTGGCAATCCGCTTTACCATTGGACGCATCAGGAATTAAAAACCTATTTCGGAATTGATAAATTACTGTCTCCGGCCACGGCTGAAGAAATTTGGGAAACAGCCAATGCGCTGCTGCAGGATGATGCGTTTACCGCACAAGGACTGATCAAGCGCTCAAATGTTAAAGTGCTATGTACTACTGATGATCCTGCCGATTCACTTGAATACCATATTGAACTGGCAAAAGATACCAGTTTTCCGGTAAAAGTACTACCTGCCTTCCGGCCTGACAAAAGCTTTAATATTGAAAAAGCCGGTTTTGCTGAATGGATAAAAAAAATCGAAACCGTAACCGAACAGGAAATCTCTTCCTTACCTGCTCTCTTTACGGCTTTACAGCTGCGAATTGATTTTTTCCACACCGCAGGCTGCCGGATTTCCGATCATGCTTTAGATCCAATCGTATTTGAAGCGGCAACCGAACAGGAGGTGGACGCAATTTTACGGAAGGCACTGCTCGGTGGCGCTCTGAATGAGTTAGAAATTAGAAAATATAAAACCTGCATTATGCTCTTCCTTGGTAAACAATATGCCCGCCTGGGCTGGGTAATGCAATTGCACATTGGAACTATTCGCAACAATAGCACGCGAATGATGCGGACACTTGGTCCCGATACAGGTTTTGATGCAGCCGCCGACTATATTTTTGCCGAAGCGCTGTCCAAATTTCTTGATAAGCTCGATATGACTAATGAACTGCCAAAAACCATTCTCTATTGCCTGAATCCCCGTGATTATGAAGTACTCGCTACCATTGGCGGCTGTTTCCAGGACGGAACTGTTCCAGGCAAAATTCAGCTTGGCTCAGGCTGGTGGTATAACGATCAAAAAGATGGCATGCTCAGGCAAATGACCGTATTAGCCAATATCGGACTGCTAAGCCGCTTTGTCGGCATGCTTACCGATTCACGAAGCTTTTTATCTTACACGAGGCATGATTACTTCAGGCGACTTCTCTGCAACCTGATTGGGGAATGGGTAGAAGCGGGCGAAGCTCCTCATGATATGCCGCTTTTAGGCTCAATGGTGCAAAATATCTGCTTTATTAACGCCCAAAACTATTTTGGCATAGATTGCAACTAATGAAAAAAGGCTGAACATCAAATCAACGATGTTCAGCCCTTTTTTTGAAACTCATTTCTTTCCTTTGGCAAGCGTTTCATTAATAAGCGGCAGATCTTCCTGACGGTCCATAATAGCCGCCGGTCCTTCTTCACCTGTACGGATACGGACAGCATTATCAATAGAAGTAACAAAGATTTTACCGTCACCTATCCCGCCGGTCCAACAGGCCTTCTTCGCAGCCTCAACAACCGACTCAACAGGCACTTCGCAGACAACAATTTCAACCTTAACTTTCGGAAGTAAGTTGATCGATACTTCCGTGCCCCGGTATATTTCCTTATGTCCCCGTGACAAGCCGCAGCCATAAACCTGACTAACGGTCATACCGGTAATGCGTATGGCGTTCATTGCTTCTTTTAACGCTTCTAATCTCTCAGGACGAGTAATGATTTCAATTTTCGTGATTTTGTCCACCATTATCCCCTCACTTCCTTTTCTGGAGTCTTTCTGCTAAAAATTCGTAAAATCCTTTTTACCCTACCCTTAAGAATGCTTTACTGCAGGAACTGGATTTACCTGAGTGGTGTGGACAGGACTTACACCAAAGCTGGCAGGTGCACCGGAAATAATATCCTGATAAGCATAACCGCGCTCGCCATGCTCAGTTACATCCAGACCATCAAGCTGTTGAGCATCATCAGCTTTCAATTGCATAAACGAACCAATTACTTTTAAAATAATATACGTCATAACGATGGCGAAAGCCCAACTGGCAGCTACACCCACAAATTGATTCCACAATTGTTCAGGATTGCCGTAAAACAGGCCATCGGCAGCAGCCGGATTAACAGCTTTGGAAGCAAATAATCCTGTAGCCAGCGCTCCCCAGGTTCCGCCGATACCATGCACACCAAAGGCATCAAGAGAATCGTCATAGCCCAATTTATTTTTCATAACCGAAACGGCGAAGAAGCAAATTAAACCGCCAAGGAGTCCAATAATCACAGCCGGCAAAGCAGATACATATCCGGCAGCCGGAGTAATTGCCACAAGACCTGCGACACAACCGCTTACTGCACCAAAAATTGTTGGTTTGCCATGAGTCAGCCATTCAACAAATACCCACGCTACGGTAGCAGCACCGGCAGCTACATGGGTAACTAAAAAGGCATTGGCCGCTAAACCATTAGCACCAAGCGCACTGCCGGCATTGAACCCAAACCAGCCGAACCACAAAAGGGAAGCTCCGAGTACAGTCATTGGCAAATGGTGAGGCAGCATGACCTCTGAACCATAACCACGGCGTTTACCAAGAACCAGGCAGACAACCAAGCCGGATATACCGGATAAAATATGGACAACTGTACCGCCGGCAAAATCAAGTACGCCATATTTGCCTAACCAGCCGCCAACGCCCCAAACCCAGTGAGCTACCGGATCATATACGAACGTAGACCAGGCCAGTGCAAAAACAACAAATGCAGGAAACTTCATCCGTTCAGCAAAAGAACCGGTAATAAGTCCAACTGTAAGAACAGCAAACATTCCTTGAAAAGCAACAAAGGCCCCATGCGGAATTGTCGTACCATAATCAGCACTTGGCTCAAGGCCAACTCCGCTTAACCCGAGAAAATCCAACCCACCGATCAAATGATTGATATCAGGTCCAAAAGCAATGGTATAACCAAACAGCACCCATTGTACTGTTATAAGGCCCAACAGGAAAAAACTTTGCATAATAGTGCTCAGCGCATTTTTGGTGCGAACCATCCCACCATAAAATAAAGCCAAGCCAGGAGTCATAAGCATAACAAGTGCGGCAGAAACAAGCACAAATGCAGTATCTCCGGTGTCAATCTTCGCCACCGCTTCAGCGGCAGCTGCTGCAGCCGGAGCTTCTTCAGCAAAAGCAGCTGAAGCAAATAATAATGAAATTAGCAAGCAGATACCCATGATAACCGAAAGTCTTTTCATTTCATTTCCTCCTAATCTTTTATTTGCTATGGCTGCAATGTTCAAAAATAACAAAAGACACCCTTTGGTAAATTCACCAGAGGACGCCTTTGTCACTCAAGAACACAAAAAGCCTTCGTCCAAAAGACGAAGGCTCCATTGCCTTAAACAATTTGTATGAACATAGTATATAGTACCGTAGTTAAACTGTCAATATCATTTTTTTACCTTGGCTTATCTTAATAAAATGGCACTATGAAAAGAGCTCGTTATTTAATCCTCTCATAATGGACATATGTCGCTCCATTGGGGTGAACTCTAACTTAGGTTGCTTTGGGCTGGAGATAGTTATTGATGAAAACCTGCCGGTAATCATGGTAGCCATTACCTAACTTTGTAACTCCACATTCGTGAGTACACCATGGCTGGCTTTGCTTAGGAATAACAACCTTATAGCCAGCTTTGATAAACTCCATACTTTGTGATGAATCATAAAAATGCCAACCGTTAAAAAGGTCCTCCCGCCATGGCAAATCGTATTGAGTAATCATAATCAAGCCATCAATACATTGAACTTCTTGATAATCTCCTTCCACTTCTTTTAAGGCAACAAGTCCCATTACACCCATATGGCTGTCGTATACTTTGCCGTAGTTGCAATTCGACTCCCACCAAATCCCATTAGCAGGAATTAGTGCACTGCCAGCAACTCCTATCATACCAATCTCGGAATTTTGAAATATATCCAAAACATCTTGCATAAACCGCTTATGAAGGATATATACATCCTGATGCAAATATACCTTATATTTAGCATTTGACTTGCCGATGGCCTGGTTATAAGCACTGGTCATTGATACACTATCTTTTATTGATAATATCTCCACCTCATATCCTTCGGGGATTTCAAGGTTGTTAATCTGAGAAAGACATACCTGATAAAATCTAGCGTCATTTTCACAGGTAATAAAGCAAAATTTATTTGTATTCAAAAGTCGTCCCGGAAGAATAATCGGTAAAACAGGGGCTGGTTTAAACGCTTTTACTACATATTGATATGCCCGACATAAGTCAATTAACCGACTATTTCCTGAAACATTAGCCAACGCAGAAATAAATTGTTGATCACTGGCTGTTTCAAAAATATAATTGGGCCGACAGCTATTTATCTTATAACCGGTATCTTGAAACAGCTTCTCTATCTCGTGTAAAGTGAAAAATCTCAGATGGGTTTTATCTAAAATTCCAGCATCTTCATAGCTCCAATAACCTTGCAGCAAATTACGCAATACGCTAAAGTGCAGGATATTGGGAATACTTGCTAAGACCTGGCCACCTGGTTTTAAATAGGCCTTGATATTTTCTAATGCACGCCATGGATTTTCCAGATGCTCTAGAACATCTGCCAAAATAATATAATCAAAATATTCTTCCTGATAAGGTAATACCGTCTTTTCAATATCTGCTGCTATTACATTGGCAAACAACCTTGCACTTAAAGCTGCTTGGTCATTAAGTTCAATGCCAAATAAATTTGCCTTTGGATAAATGCTTTTAATTTGCAGCAAAGTAGCTCCGCAAGCGCAACCTATCTCCAAAACATTAATCGATTGCTCTTTTGGATTCTCAATCAGATTAATTATATCCTGTCTAATCGAGGTTGAGTAGATTGGATTAAATCCCCATTTCGTGCTAAACTTTTCTAGTAAATTTCGATGGTCAAAATTAAAACCTGTAAAATGGGCATCACCAAAATGATGTACAAATGTATTTTTACAAAGGATAAGTCTAAAACCGCTCTGCCTAATCCGGAAAGAATAGTCATCATCTGCGAGGTACCCTGGAGAAAATGACTCGTCTAATAGCCCAATGTCATCGATGACGTTCTTCTTAATTAACATGCAGTACCCAACAAGTTTTATTCTTTCTTCCCATACGTTAAGATTAGAATAGTTATGTTTTTGGGCATAGGCGTGCATTTCATCCATACTTTGATAACTGACAGGAATAGCCTGAGCATAAGCAGAATTGTTTGTGACTGGTCCCACAGCACCTATCTTTTCGTTGCTGTATAAACAAGTAATTAGATTGTCCAGCCAGCCATGTGAAACGATAACATCATTATCCAGTAGGAGAATGTTGTCGCCTGAAGCCATTTCTATTCCTTTATTATATCCTTTGAGATACCCCATACCCTGTTCCTGAAATATAATTATTAAATCTGACTGACTCTTGAGCCATTCCAGCGTGCCATCATCCGAATTATCATCGATAATAATAATTTCATATTTTTCAACATCGGTATACGTGCGAATGCTTTCGATACACTGCCTTAAATAATTCAGCTTATTATAGGTCCATATAATAATGCTTGTTTTCATATCTCCCTCTCTTTTCTATTCTATTCTCTCTGCATCATATTCATATATACACGAAAAGTATCACTGCCCATATGCTAGAAAGTATTAAGATGTTCCAAATGTGGGTTCGCCTAGTAGGTCCAACCGAAGTCATTGACAGCTATTTAAAAGTCGTATACGATAAATGTAAACTGTTTTGAGTGGTAATTTTTCTCAGAAACGATTCGAGGAGGGAAATTATGTTTGCGTTAAATTTTCAAGCACCACATCATGAAGAATTATTGCTAAGCCGGGCTAAAAACTGTACGATTCGCCTAGGGGATGTTCAAGAGACTTACCCGGAGAACTCTATCGTGTGGATCACATTCGGGAAAAAATTCGGTCCAAGAAAAAAACTATACTCGGCCATAATTGACAGAGTGCTGATCAAACAATATTTCCAATTAACCTCAGAAGATCTTGCTCATCAAAATCCAGAAATTAAATCAGTAGAAGAATTAATTTCTTTTTTTGAAAAACTATATGGACGCACAATTACTCCGAATGACTATGTCAGCGTAATCTATTTCTCCGAAATAGTAGAAGAATAAAGATCATGAGATCTGCAGCCAGCCTGATGCTGGTGCAGATCTTTTTATTTTAGTTCCCCCCCAGCCTGTTGCTACATATGATATACAAATCACTTTTCCCCTCAGGCTATTTTAAAAAGGGAGGACACGTATGAAACAAATAGATGAGCTCAGTCAATCGCTTATCGGAAATGAGACAGCGGCCGAAAGACGCTATTATTATCAAAAGTTTGGGAATGGTTTTTCTCATCAGAATTGCGGATGCGGCTGTCATCATCATCACCACCAGCAGCCTTGCTGCAATATCATCTGCGCAACAATTGGGCCGACCGGAGCTACCGGGCCTACAGGTATTACCGGTACAACTGGTGCTACCGGTGCAACCGGCGGTGGGGCTACCGGCGCTACTGGTGCTACCGGCGCTACTGGTGCTACTGGCGCTACTGGCGCTACTGGCGCTACTGGCGCAGGGGCTACCGGCGCAACCGGCGCTACTGGTGCAACTGGCGCTACTGGCGCTACCGGCGCTACCGGTGCAACAGGTGCTACCGGTGCTACCGGCGCTACTGGCGCTACCGGCGCTACTGGTGTTACCGGTGCTACTGGAACACTTGCACCTGGTGATTTCCTGTTTAACGTAATTGGACCTGTTGGCAGTGCGACCGTCGGCCAAGGTGAAAATCTCATATTCCAAACTTCAACGCTGGCTATTACAGTTACGCCTGGTTCTGCGATCGTAACAATCGATGCAGTGACGGGCTCTACTGGCATAACAGGCGCTACTGGGGCTACTGGCGCTACTGGCGATGCTGGGGCAACTGGCGCTACTGGGGCTACTGGCGCTACTGGGGCAACTGGCGCTACTGGGGCTACTGGGGCTACTGGGGCTACTGGGGCTACTGGCGCTACTGGTGATATTGGTGTTACAGGTGCTACCGGGGCTACTGGTGATATTGGCGTTACAGGTGCTACTGGCGCTACTGGTGATATTGGCGTTACAGGTGCTACTGGGGCTACTGGTGCTACTGGTGATATTGGCGTGACAGGAGCTACTGGCGCTACTGGCGCTACTGGTGACGCTGGTGTTACTGGTGCTACTGGCGCTACTGGTGCTACTGGTGCTACTGGTGCTACTGGTGCTACTGGCGCTACTGGTGCTACTGGTGCTACTGGTGCTACTGGTGCTACTGGCGCTACTGGCGCTACTGGTGCGACTGGTGCGACTGGTGCGACTGGTGCGACTGGCGCGACTGGCGCGACTGGTGATATTGGCGTGACCGGTGCTACTGGAGCGACTGGAGCGACTGGCGCAACTGGCGCAACTGGCGCTACTGGGGCTACTGGGGCTACTGGGGCTACTGGCGATACCGGGGCTACTGGGGCTACCGGTGCTACCGGTGCTACTGGGGCTACAGGTGCTACTGGTGATACCGGCGCTACCGGTGCGACTGGCGCAGGTGCTATAATTCCGTTCGCTTCAGGTACACCTGCTGCTTTGACAACTGTTCTGGGTGGGCTCTTAAATACCAGCAGCCTTGTTGGCTTTGGTACTAATGCAGATGGCGTTACGATTACCGGAGGCGCAATTGATCTTACAGGCGGTCCCGGTATATTACTCAATGAAGCGTTCTCTATTCCACGGGCTGGAACGATCACTTCAATCGCAGCTTATTTCAGTACAACAGCAGCTTTAACGCTTGTCGGTTCAACGGTAACCATCACGGCCCAATTGTTCAGTTCCACTACTCCGGACAACACCTTTACGGCTGTACCGGGTGCGCTGGTAACTTTAGCACCTGCATTAACCGGTATACTCGCTCTTGGTACTATCAGTAGTGGCATTACGACAGGCCTTGCTATACCTGTTACACCACAGACACGTTTGTTACTGGTCTTCTCGGCAACAGTTACAGCAGGTCTGGATGTGGCAACCGTAGTGGCTGGCTATGCCAGCGCAGGGCTTGCTATTAGTTAATCTCGCTGCTTCTTGCAGTTAAGTAAAACTTGAAATTTTTAGCCTTCTATAAAAAATAGGAGGCTTTTTTTATCATATTGGTGCTTCGTGAATATATATGATAACAAACGCTTACTTAAGAGGTGACAGGATTGATTACGATTAGCCTTTGTATGATTGTCAAAAATGAAGAGGATGTCATTGGCCGCTGCCTGACATCCGTACAAAACATTGCCGATGAAATTATCATTGTCGATACGGGATCTACGGACAAAACAAAAGAAATATGCGGGGCCTTCACACCAAAGATCTATGACTTTGCCTGGATACAGGATTTTGCAGCCGCTCGTAACTTCGCTTTCAGCCTGGCAACTATGGAGTATATCCTGTGGCTGGATGCCGATGATGTTATTTTGGAGGAGGATCGCAAACGGTTCCTGCAGTTGAAGGAAACACTCAACCCGGCAGTAGATTCTGTGACAATGCCTTATCATTTAAGTTTTGATCAAAATGGCCAGGTAACCTCCAGTCTTCGCCGCAACCGTTTGGTAAAGCGTGTTAAGAATTTCACATGGCTTGGTGCTGTACACGAATATCTGGCAGTGCATGGTCATATTATTAATGGTGAAGTTGCCATTACGCATCAGCCGCTCAGTCATGATGCGAATAGAAATATTGAAATTTACGACAAAAGACTGGCTGCCGGCGAGGACTTTTCTCCGCGGGATTTGTATTACTATGCAAATGAACTGCGCGACCATCAGCGTACCGCGGAAGCGATTGAATACTATCAACGGTTTTTAGCTACCAAGCAGGGTTGGGTAGAAGACAATATTGCGGCCTGTGGCAAACTGGCAGACTGTTATGCCGGAATTAATGACAGAGCCAATTCTTTCCGCTATATGCTTGAGTCCTTTGCCTATGATACACCGCGGGCAGAATTTTGCTGCCGCCTGGGCTTTCATCACATGCTGGATGCCAAGTATAAACAGGCAGCGTTTTGGTATGAGCTGGCTACACGATTAGAAAAACCGTCTGAGAACTGGGGGACAATCAATCATGCCTGCTGGACCAGGCTGCCTCATCTGCAGCTTTGTGTTTGTTATGACCGGCTTGGCAGGTATCAAGAAGCCAATACCCATAACGAGGCTGCGGCTCAGTATATTCCTAATGATCCGAAAATCGCCTATAACAGGCAGTATTTTCAACGCATGTTTGACAAATGATAACTGAATAACAACAAATCTCTTAACGAAAGGAATGAGCATACAAATGAAGTCATCCCTTGAAATGGTTTTCTGGAGTATTGCTTTTCCTGGCTTTGGTCAGATTTTAAATGGCCGAATCGTTAAGGGATTTGTATTTTTGGCATTAGAATTTCTGATTAATGTAAACAGCAATATTAATCAGGCTATTCTCCTTAGTTTTCTGGGAGATATCCGGCAGGCTATCGAAGTTGCCAATTATCAGTGGATGCTATTTTATCCCTGCGTCTATGTCTTTGCCATCTGGGACGCTTACCGCGATGCCGGAGCTGTTTTATCCCGTTTTTCTTTCCTGCCTTCCGTCTGCAGTGCCTACTGCGGCACAATTGGTGTTATTTTTTCACCTGTTTTTACATTTTTTACTGTTACATTCGGTCCCATTTGGCTGGGTATACTAGGAATGTTGATTGGAGCTGTTATTGGCTTTTTGATTAAACAAATGCTGACGGTTGCGAGCAGCGGCCGTCAATAGACTCGCTAATTGAATAAATAACCGAATTCAGCAAAAAATGGAGGCTATTATGATGAATGTACTTCGCAGCAACCGGTTTATTTATTTCGCGATCAGCTTACTTGTGCTCAGTTTCGTAATAGGAGGCTGCTCCGGCAGCAATTTGAACCCGATCGATCCCCAAAAGCCGACTGTACCGACTGATCCCGGAAAGCCGGTCGAAGCAAAAGATGTTGTGATAACCTATAATTACGGAGATACCGACAAAGTCCAGCTTTCTGCCAATAATATTACCCTGAAAGTCGGCCAGCGCCTAATCCTTCAGCCTGCCAAAGGTTTGACAAAAAATACCCGGTTTTCGTCGTCAGGCGGACCAAATTTCTTTGGGGATTACTTGCAGCAGGAGGAACAGCAGCCAACAGGCAAGATATCTTTTATTGCCAAAAGCCCCGGAAAAGGAAAATTACAGGTCATCCCCAACACCAGCGAATCCCAGCGTGCTACTGATCTTTGGGTAACAGTTCAATAACATTGCAATAGTAAAGGTCTGCCGTTCCCTTCAAGGAATGGCAGACCTTGCCTTTTGTTAGCTGCTATAAGAAGTTCTTAGCTGCTTTTCTTCCGCGTGTCTTGCTAACGCAAGCTGAATCAGCTGATCGATTAGCTCGCGATAGGACACACCACTGATTTCCCAGAGCTTGGGATACATACTGATTTTGGTAAATCCCGGTATTGTATTAATTTCGTTAACAATCACCCGGTTATCCGGCGTAAGGAAAAAATCCACCCGTGCCATTCCTTCACAGCAAAGAGTCCGAAATACCTGCACCGCCAGGTCTTGGATCTGATTTTCCAACTCCGGTGACAGCTGCGCAGGTATATTCAATACCGCACCAGTTTCGTCGATGTATTTAGCCTCATAGGAATAAAAGTCTTGTTGGGCGATAATTTCGCCCACGCGGGAGGCTGCCGGCTCATGATTTCCCAAAACAGCGCATTCCACTTCCCGTCCTGCAATAAATTCTTCAATTAGTATTTTGTTATCAAAGGTAAAAGCCTTGTCCAATGCCTGCTTAAATTCTTCCTTGGTTCTTACTTTGCTAACGCCAACAGATGATCCCGCATTGGCTGGTTTAACAAAAAAAGGTACTCCCAGTTGTTCGGCTACCGCAGGAAAACCAATTCCGGCTTGCTGCCACTTATGCAATACCAGGAAATTAGCAATTGGAATACCGGCATCCCGGAGCAGTCTCTTGGCGACATCTTTGTCCATGCCAACTGCCGAGCCAAGAACGCCGGGCCCTACAAAAGGAATGTCGGTCAGTTTTAATAATCCTTGAACTGTACCATCCTCGCCATAAGGGCCATGTAAAACGGGAAATATCACATCAATATCCCGGTTAAACTCCCCGCCGGTAATAGCAGCAAGCTGTTTACTTTCTTCACCAGGGACTACTACGACTTCCTGCTCTGTTATCTCAAGAGCAATGCGCTTAGGATCGTGACTATTTACTAGAAACCGGGAACTATCCTGCAAATACCATTTGCCTGCCTTATTAAGGCCGATTAAGGTGATCTCGTATTTTTCTCTGTCAATTGCATCTATAACATTTTTGGCTGATTGTAAAGAAACTTCGTGCTCAGCCGACCTGCCGCCAAATAGAATTCCCACATTGATTTTTCCCATCATCGTTCTCCTCCCGCATATCTATTGATTATTTTTATTTCCGCTTTGCCTGTTTTATCCCCTGCTAAGGAAGAAATTAAATAAACCGCCTTAAACGAAAGTCTAAGGCGGTTTAGCAGGCAAAGCTGCTCTATGTGATTACATTACTATCACCGGCCGCACAGCAGCCTGGCAGAATCAGTTATGGTGTTGTTGTGGCAATCAGTGTTCCAAAGGATTCTGTATCAATCGTAGCATTTACGCCAACGTAAATAATGTCGCTTACATTAACAGCAATACACGAACCGATTGGGAATAATACGTTTACCCAGGTAATTTCAAATCCGCCATCGACAACAATCGATTGCAGGCTTACCGATTCAGCTTCTCTTGTCAGTTCCAGCAAAATAAAGTCGCTTCCATCTTCTACATTCACTTTCACATCTACTTCATTGCAGCACTTTTCTTCTTTCTTTTCGCAGTCCTTCTTATCCCAATCTTTCTTATGATCGCCAATCTTACGATCATTGTCGATATCGCCTACGATTCTCCCTGTCACTGTTTTATAATCACGAAGAACCAGTGTTACTTCTAAACACCCAAGGAAATTAAAACATTTTGGTATTCCCATATTTCTATCGCTCCTTTCCGTATTGGGCTATCTGCCTATTGTATAATATTCGTCTTGTTATGAAATGTTACAGTAATAATCGTAGGAACTGCAGATCAAACGGGATTGCCGCAACAAGGCAGGACTTTACCTGTTTTTAGCGAATACTTACTCCCCGCAGGCTTGCGCATGCGCATAATGGACTTTGCCAGCGCAGCTGACTGCTGTTACGATCCGAAAAAGAGGTGTATTCCTTTGCTGCGTTATATGATAAACCGGACAATCAATGCTATATTTGTTTTGCTGGCGATCATAACCATTACATTTTTACTGATGCATGCTATTCCCGGCGGGCCTTTTACAGGCGAAAAAAACATTCCTGCCGCTGTCCTGAAAAATATTGAAGAACGCTATCGACTGAATGATCCGCTGTGGAAGCAATATAGTGATTACTTAGCAAACTTAATCCGCTTTGATCTTGGCCCCTCATTTAAATATGAAGGCCGAACGGTAAACGATATTATCCGCGAGAGTTTTCCCGTGTCCTTTCAATTGGGCCTGGTCAGTATCTGTATAGCCGTACTGCTGGGAATACCGGCAGGTGCGCTTGCTGCTCTCAGGCAAAATCGTTGGCAGGACTACGGTACGATGCTGCTGGCAACGCTAGGCGTGTCTGTACCCAGCTTTGTCCTGGCAACACTCTTGATTTATATTTTTGCAGTAAAACTCAGCCTGCTGCCAGCTGCCATGTGGGGCGGCCCCGAATATGTCTTGCTGCCGGCTATATCTTTAGCTGGCCATCCCATGGCCTTTATCGCCCGCCTGACACGCTCAAGCATGCTGGAGGTCCTTGCCCAGGATTATATCAAAACTGCCCGTGCCAAAGGTCTTTCACCCATGGTAATTTTATACCGCCATGCACTAAAAAACGCCTTACTGCCTGTGGTTACCTATATTGGGCCGATGGCAGCAGCAATATTGACAGGAAGCTTTGTTATCGAAACGATTTTTGCCATTCCCGGTTTGGGACGGCATTTTGTAACAAGTATCTATAACCGCGATTATACCGTCATTCTTGGTATTACGGTATTTTACAGCGTTTTGGTTATCGGGTTAAATTTGATTGTTGATCTTATTTATCCCTTACTCAACCCTAAGATAAAAATAAACGACAACCAGGAGAGTTAAGAGATGCAGGTAAACAATGACTCCTTTCGCCCGCTTCAGCGCGTTAGCCACAGTGCCGGTTCCGCCAGGCCTAATACGACATATCACCAGGATGCGTGGCGCCGCCTGAAAAAAAATAAGCTCGCCATGTTAGGGCTGTATACGATTATCGCTATTATTGTAATTGCTGTCATCGGTCCCTGGCTGTCCCCGCTGTCCTATTCTGATCAGAATTTAAATGAAACCAATCGCCCGCCTAGCAGCGATCATTGGTTCGGCACCGACAACCTGGGCCGCGATTTATTTATCCGCGTCCTCTATGGCGCACGGATTTCACTGTCCATCGGCATCGTGGCCAGCTTGATCAATCTCACAATTGGCGTTGCCTACGGGGGAATTGCGGGTTATTTAGGTGGAAGGATTGACCGGATCATGATGAATATCGTTGACGTTTTATACGGGATACCGGTACTCTTGTATGTCATATTGCTGATGGTCATTCTGACGCCGGGGCTCACGAATATCTTCATTGCCCTAGGCATCTCCTACTGGCTGGGCATGGCCAGGATTGTCCGTGGTCAAATATTAAGCTTAAAAGAACAGGAATATATTCTTGCCGCCCGGACGATCGGAGCAGGCAAATGGCGCATTTTATTTAACCATCTCATTCCCAACAGCCTTGGCCCGATTATTATTACTATGACGCTGGCTATTCCGGAAGCTATATTTACTGAGGCTTTTTTAAGTTTTATCGGTCTGGGTGTCGCTGCTCCCATGGCCAGTTGGGGTGTACTGGCTTCGGAAGGAGTTGCCAGCCTGCGTTCCTATCCCTTCCAGTTGTTTTTTCCTGCCATTGCGATCAGCATTACCATGCTGGCCTTTAACTTTCTCGGTGATGGACTTCGGGATGCGCTTGATCCCCGTGTACGGCGTTAAGGAGGCAGTAAAACTATGAATGCATTATTACAAATAAAGGATTTAGCTGTTGCTTTTGATACCTATGCCGGTACAGTCAAAGCCGTAAACGGGATAGATTTTGCGGTTTATCCGGGAGAAGCGATAGGCATTGTCGGTGAATCGGGCTGCGGCAAAAGCGTAACAGCTCATGCCATTATGCAATTGATTTCCACCCCTCCCGGCAGGTATGCGGGCGGAAAAATTCTTTTCGAAGGTCTCAACATGCTTGAACAGTCTGAGCAGCAGTTGGAAAAAATCCGTGGTAATGCCATTAGTATGGTTTTTCAGGATGCCATGACTGCACTCAATCCCGTACTCACCGTTGGCCTGCAGATTGCCGAGTCACTACAGCTGCATCTGTCTCTGGATAAAAAAGCAGCCTATGCCCGGGCAATTGAGCTGCTTCGCATGGTGGAAATCCCTTTGCCGGAAGAAAGGATTCATCATTATCCACACCAATTCAGCGGTGGTATGCGGCAGAGGGTAATGATTGCCATGGCGCTGTCCTGCAATCCCCGGCTGTTAATTGCCGATGAGCCGACTACAGCCCTTGATGTTACCATTCAGGCTCAAATTCTCGATTTGCTCAAAAATTTGCAAGCAAAGCTTAATACCGCTATTATTCTCATATCCCATGATTTGGGGGTAATTGCTGGTTTATGCAGCCGGGTACTTGTCATGTATGCCGGAAAAATTGTTGAATCAGGTTCAGCTGAGGAACTGTTTTACAACCCCCAGCATCCCTATACCTGGGGCCTGCTGCAATCTGTCCCTCGCCTGAATGCACCACAAAAGCAAAAGTTAACCGTCATTGACGGTCAGCCTCCCGATCTCCTGCAGCCGCCACAGGGCTGCCCGTTCCATCCCCGCTGCACTTTTGCCATGCAAATTTGTGCTAACCATTACCCTGAGACCAGCATCGTGAATACGAAGCATAGCGTGAATTGCTGGCTCCAGCATCCAGGTGCACCAAAGACTCGCTGGGAGGCCTGCAAATAATGGAAAACACACCTATCCTACAAGTGCAAAATTTGACAAAACACTTTACTGTTGCAACGGATTTTTTCGGGCGGCCCTCGGCCTATTTAAAAGCCGTAGATGATGTGAGCTTCTTTATTCGGCGAGGTGAAACGCTAGGCCTGGTTGGCGAAAGTGGCTGCGGCAAATCCACGCTGGGGCGAACGATCATTCACCTATATAAGCCAACCGCTGGTGCCGTCTTCTTTAACGGGCAGGAGATTAAAAATCAACAGCAGCAGCAGTTGCTGCGAAGTGCCATGCAAATGATTTTTCAAGATCCCTATGCCTCCTTAAACCCGCGAATGACTGCCGGCGATATCATTGGCGAGCCATTGGACATTCACCATCTTTCCAGTGGCCGGGATCGGACGGAAACCATAGCACGGCTGCTGCAAATGGTAGGTCTTAATCAGGAACAGGCCAACAGGTTTCCTCATGAATTCAGCGGTGGCCAACGGCAGCGTATTGGGATTGCCCGGGCCTTAGCTGTCAATCCCAGCTTTATTATCTGTGATGAGCCGATCTCCGCTCTGGATGTTTCTATTCAGGCCCAGATTGTTAACTTATTGGAAAAGCTTCAGGCAGAGCTTGGATTAACCTATTTGTTTATTGCTCATGACCTGGCTATGGTCAAGCATATCAGCGACCGGGTAGCTGTCATGTATATGGGTAAAATTGTTGAAATCGCTGACAGTACGGAATTGTACAAGCATCCTCAGCATCCTTATACCCAGGCTCTTTTATCTGCCATTCCGCTTCCTGATCCGGCTGCCGAAAATAACCGCAAACGGATCCGCCTCACGGGAGATACAGTTAGTTCACTTGCCATCTTGCCGGGTTGCAAATTTCGTTTCCGCTGCAGCGCAGCGATGCCCGTGTGCGAAGAAGAACAGCCTGCACTTATTGACACTGGAGCCGGCCATATGACGGCGTGCCACTTAATCAAGCAATGAGTCTGACAGCTCGTCACAATTCGTATCTCTGTGCAAAGGAGTATCTAAAATGAAGGATATACACGCTAAGCTGCATGCACAATTAGCATCTTTTCCAGGTCGTTGCGGACTGGTAATCGTCAATCTGGCTAACGGAGAAAAGTGGGAATATTGTCCGGAAACCTGTTTCGCTGCCGCGAGCATGATTAAGCTTCCGCTTATGTATGAAGTTATGCGTCAGGCAGCGGCCGGACTGCTCTCTTTAGATGAATATTTAACGGTAACCAGCGAAATCCAGACAGGCGGGGCAGGTATCCTTGGTGAGTTATTGCCTGGTTTACAGCTGACAATCCGCGAACTGGTAACGCTGATGATTATTCTTAGCGACAATACCGCTACCAATATGCTGATTGACCGTATAGGCATGGACAGCGTTAACAACACTGCAGCCGCCCTTGGTCTGCAGTCAACTATCCTCAGGCGGCGCATGATGGATTTCGAGGCCGCGGCACGGGGTGAGGAAAATATGACATCAGCTGCTGATCTGGCACAGCTGTTTGCTCATATTTATCACCCCCAGTTACTGTCAAAGGAATATGGAGCGTTGATGCTGGATATTTTAAAACGACAGCAGGTGCGTGATAAGCTGCCGTTTTATCTGCCGGAGGAAATCGAAATCGCCCATAAAACAGGAACCTTACCAGGTGTAGAGCATGATGGGGGCATATTATTTTTATCTGCGCCTTACATTATTTGCGTCTTGACGGACGGGCATACGGCTAATTACGAAGGGTTACAGCTAGTTGCCCTGATCGGCAAGATAATCTATGAAACTCTTATACAGAAGGAGGATGCGTAATGGATTCTAAAAAGATAATTACTGTAATAACTGTTATTACAGTAATGACAATGCTACTGACAGGATTAACCGGCTGCGGAAAGTCTGGTGATACGGGCCAAACCTTACGCTATGTCCTTGAAGCTGAACCGGCAACCTTAGATCCGGCTAAATCTACAGCAATTCCCGAATCCTTAGTTGAGCTGCAATTGTTTGAAGGATTAACGCGGCTGAATACCGAGGATCAGCCGGTAGCCGGGGTGGCAGAACGATGGGATGTTTCTCCTGATGGGCTCAAATATGTTTTTTATTTGCGGCCATCAGCCAAATGGTCTAATGGTGATCCTGTTACCGCTCACGATTTTGAATTCGCCTGGAAACGGGCGTTAAGTCCGGAACTGGCATCAGAAAATGCTTACATGCTGTTCCCTATTAAAAATGGGCAAGCCTACAATGAGAAAAAAATACCAGCTGATCAGGTAGGCATAAAAGCAGTCAATGACCATACACTGGAAGTGACTCTTGAAAAACCAACTGCTTACTTTTTAAGCTTAACTGCCTTTCACGCATTTTATCCGGTCAATAAAAAAATTGTAACTTCCAGTCCTGATAAGTGGTCTGCCGATATTACCACTTTGATTGGCAATGGCCCCTTCAAAATTACTGGCTGGACGCACAGCAGCAAAATCGAATTTGCTAAAAATGAACAATACTGGGACGCTGCAGCAGTCAAATTGCTAAAAATGGAGTGGCCAATTAGCGACTCCCAAAGTACTCGTCTCGCTTTAGTGGAAAACAATCAGGCCGATATGATGGTCGAACCTCCTGTTGTAGAACACGACCGTCTTACGCAGGCTGGTCTACTGAAGATTTCACCCTATCTGGGCATTTATTATTATGTATTTAATACCCAGAAGGCTCCTTTCGATAATGTAAAGGTCCGTCAGGCATTTTCGCTGTCCATAAACAGGGAAGCACTAGTGACGAATGTAGTCAAGGGTGGCAAAAAGCCTGCTTATGCCTGGGTGGCGCCAGGGCTGTCCTCCGGAGGTAAAGATTTCCGCGATGAAAGCAATAATTTTGCCAAAGAAGATAAAGCTCTTGCTCAAAAGCTCCTAGCTGAGGTAGGCTACGCAGCCGGCCAGGGTTTGCCACCGGTTACCCTGCTATTTAACACAAGTGAAATGCATAAGTCCATCGCTGAAGCCATTCAGGAAATGTGGAAGCAAAACTTAGGCGTAACGGTGACCTTATCGAACCAGGAGTCCAAGGTCTTCCTGGAATCCCGTGCCCAAGGGGCCTTTCAAATCGCCCGTGCCTCTTGGATTGGTGATTACGCTGACCCGATGGCTTTTATGGATGTTTTTAAAGACCCCAGCAATGACGCCAAGTATCATAACCCGGCTTACAACAGTCTAATCGAAAAAGCCCAATCCACCTTAGATCAGCCTATACGCCTCGCTGCGATGCATGAGGCTGAGAAACTGCTGTTCGAGGACGCTGTCATTATCCCGATTTACTATACTACCCAACCCTTTGTTGTTAAACCGTACGTCAAGGGCTACTTCTGGTCGGTACTTGGCCTGGCAGATTTTAAAACTGCCTATATTGAAAAATAAATGCCAGATAAACAAGGGATATGCTGCGCTCTCGCACATATCCCTTGCTTACTAAACCACCAACGGGAGGCGGTAGCTTGCATTCACTTAAACCAAAAAGACTTTACCCCGGAGACACGATTGGTGTTATTGCCCCTGCCAGCCCGGGAGATTTACAGTCTGCCCAGGCAGGAATAAACTGGCTGGAGTCCCAAGGCTTTCAGGTCAGGGCAGGACGCACCCTGGAAGAAACGCATGGCTATCTGGCCGGTAATGATACTATCCGGGCAGCCGATATCAATGCTATGTTTGCTTCCACTGCTGTTAACGGTATTATCTGCCTGCGAGGCGGTTACGGCACAATGCGGCTGCTAAACCTGATAGACTATGAGCTGATCCGCACAAATCCGAAGGTATTTGTGGGCTACAGTGATATAACGGCCCTGCATCTCAGTATTAGCCAGCGAACCGGCCTTATTACATTTCACGGTCCAATGGTAGCCTCCGACATGGGCAGAGAAGAACCTTCACTCTATACACAGGATTATTTTCTCCGAGCTGTTACTTCCAACTCCCCGCTGGGTACAATTGGTAATCCCCAGTCCGCATTCCCGCCTGTCTGGATAGCACCAGGAACAGCACAGGGGACATTGACCGGCGGTAATTTAAGCCTTATTGCGGCTACACTGGGTACACCTTTTGAGATTGATACCCGAAATAAAATTCTCTGTCTGGAAGAAGTAGGCGAGGCGCCTTATCGAATTGACCGTATGCTGACCCAGCTCCTATTAGCAGGCAAACTTCAGCAGGCGGCAGGTATTGTATTTGACGTCTGCTCCGGTTGTACACCGGAAGAAGGCTCTGCCGATTTTACCGTCGCCGAGGTACTGGAGGACCGCTTAAGCCGGCTTGGAATTCCAGTTCTCTCCTGCCTGCATTTTGGGCATACCGCCGATAAGGCAACTTTGCCGCTTGGTATCGCAGCAATGCTATGCAGCGAACAAGGCGGTCTGACGGTAGTGGAGTCAGCCACCACAGATTAGGAGGGACATAGTGTATAAAGATCAATTAAAAAAACAAGTCTGCGCTTTCCTGGATTCAATGGCTCCTGAACTTAATAATATTAGTTTATTCCTGCATAAGTACCCTGAATTAAGCAGCCAGGAGTATGAAGCGGCCAAACTGCTGACTCATTCTGTAAAACAAAAAGGCTTTTCGGTAAAAACCGATATTAGCGGCTATCCAACAGCTTTTGTCGCCAGTAAAGGTACTACAGGTCCCAAAATTGCCTTTCTAGCCGAATATGACGCGCTGCCTGGTTTAGGCCATGCTTGTGGGCATAACCTGATTGCCGCCATGAGTTTTGGTGCGGCCATAGCTTTTGCGGAGGTAGCCGGTGAGTCAGCCCGGTCTTACCTAATCGGTTGCCCTGCAGAAGAAACAACCGGTGCAAAGGTCAAACTGGCTGAAGATGGTGTCTTTTCCGGACTGCAGGCTGCGCTCATCATCCATCCGGCAGACGGAAATTACATGGGGGGAACTTCCTATGCCACACATCCATTGCAGGTAACTTTTTTCGGGCGCCCGGCCCATGTGGCAAGTAAAACCGATAAAGGAATTAATGCTCTCGATGCGTTGGTTCTTTTTTACCAGGGATTAAAAACGCTTCGGCAAACCTTTACCCAGGACACCATTCTGGCAGGTATTGTGACACATGGCGGCACAGCCCCCAATATTGTTCCCGACCGGGCTGAAGCGCGATTCACTGTACGGGCTTTATCTGCTGACTACCTGGAGAATACCGTTGTGCCAGGAGTACGGCGCCTAGCGGAGGGAATTGCCTCAGCTACCGGTACTACCGTACAAACGCTGCATTACGAGCCTTTATTCAAAGAGCTGAAGAATGATCCGCAGTTGTTGGCATTCTACCAACAGAACATGTCTCTGCTGGGTGAAGAGGTAACACTCCTCGGAGCGGATGATGCTGACGGGTCTACGGATGTTGGCAATGTCAGCCATTGTGTTCCCACCATCCATCCCGATATTGCGATTGGCAGCGGCATTACGGCACACACACCGGAATTTGCCCTGGCAGCTGCGTCTCCCTATGCCCAGCAAAGAGTACTTGTCGGAGCAAAAGCGATGGCCATGACCGCAATCGATTTACTTGAATAACCTGTTTACTCATAAGAAAGGGGATTGTCTCAATTGCAACTTGAGACAATCCCCTTTTCATTCCTCTTCTTTTACCGGCTGCGGTCTTCCGTCCGCTGTTAAGCAATTAAGGCGGCAGACTCCCGTTGCAAGGCTTACACCGGCTAGCACCAGTACCAAAGCAGCCACATGATGCCAATTGATATTTTCTCCTAAGAATAAAGCTGCGGCAAAAACACCAAATATCGGAATGCCGTTTTGAAATACCGAAGTTGTGGAAGCCCCTACCCGCTGAATTCCCGTATTCCACCATACTGCTCCCAATGCAGTGCAAACGAAACTGGAAAATAGGACTAAGGACAACGGCCATACGTTAAAGGCTCCTTCATAGAACCATGTTGTATTGGCAATCAGCCCGACAATCACCAAGCCGGCAGAAGCCAGTATATGGCTGTAGGCGGTAACAAGCAGCGGCGACAATAAAGCTGTACTTTTCTTTACAAAAAGCGAGCCGATTACAAATGTCACCATAGCCCCAACCATGATCCCATCCCCATACAGCGTTGCTGTCTCAGTCTTGCCGTATACGACCAGCATGACACCGCCGAACCCCAGAATAATGCCCAGCCCTTTACCCCAAGTAAAAGGCTCTTTAATCAGTAAGCTGGCCAATACTGTGGTTAACAACGGATTCAGCCCCAGAATAAGCACGGCATGTGTACCGCTGGTAGCTGCCGCTCCCAAATTGAGTGTAATCTGATGAAGAAAAATCGTGAAAGCAGCCACTCCTGTTATCGGCAGCCAAGTTTGCCGGGGAGGTATCTGAAGACCATGCTTATACCAGACAAACGGTACCAGTAAAAAGGTCGCCAGCGTAAGCCGGATCGGTGCCAGTGCTAAGGGAGGATAATAGTGCGTAAGATATTTAATCATTACTACATTGGCACCCCAGAGCATCGACACAAACAGCAGCAATAAAAAAATCGGGCGATTGTTTTTGTCTTCCAAGCTTTGATCACCTGCCGTAGTGTGATAGTCTGCCAGACTTGCTATGCCAGCTAGCCCTGTTATTACAGTAGAAAATCAGCCCGTTTCGGAGTAAATGTATCAATAATCACCGAATCATCCTCCAAGGCAACTACACCGTGCAGGACATTGCGGGCTGCATAGTAGCTGTCACCGGCACGCACAATCCGCTTTTCACTGCCCACAGTGAGTTCAAAAGATCCATTGGCAATATAGCCGACCTGTTCATGATCTGCATGCTGATGCGCTTCCCCTACGCCGCCTTTTTTAAAGCGAAATTCAACCAGCATGATGGCGTCACTGTACACTAAGACGCTGCGGGTACATTTTTCATTTAATTGTTTCACCACGGTATTTTCTTTTGACAATATCATACGATCAGCTCCTCATCAAAACTCATCCTAATTACTACAAGATAGACTTGTTCATATCCTTCCGCAGCCCATTATTTTTCATGATGCGGTCTTTATGGAGAGCAGCGGAATAGCAAAACCTTCCACCACAGTATTTGATACTGCAGCAGAAGGTTTTGCTTCACTTTTAAGCCTGCTTGCCGGCATTCCCTGTACGGAAAGCCTTAAATTTAGCAGTTCCGTACTCAATCGCAACGAATAATACCGGAACCAGGAATATTCCCAAACTAGTAGCCATCAACATACCGCCTACGACTGTTGTACCCAGAGCTGTCCGTGCGGCAGCCCCGGCACCAGTAGATAACGCAAGCGGAATGCAGCCTAAAATAAAGGCAAACGATGTCATTAAAATGGGACGCAGCCGCAGCCGCGCAGCTTCAATAGCCGCCTGTACCGGTTCCATTCCATTATCGGTCCTGACCTTTGCCCACTCAACGATCAATATGGCATTTTTAGCTGCCAGTCCGATCAGCATGACCAGACCAATTTGCATATATACACTGTTTTCGAGTCCTCTAGCATATTGGAATACAACAGAACCCAGAATCCCTGTCGGAACGGACAGCAATACTGCAAAAGGAATATTCCAGCTTTCATACAAAGCTGCCAGGCACAAGAACACAAACAACAACGCAAATCCAAAGATAACCCGTGTGTGACCGCTGGCCAGCTTTTCTTCACGGCTTAAATCAGCCCATTCATAAGTGAAGGTGTTCGGCAGGGTCTGGGCAGCTACCTCTTCGAGAGCCTGCATAGCCTGACCAGAGCTGTAGCCTTGTGCAGTTGTTGCATTAATCTGCATGGCCGGATAGCCGTTAAAGCGTTTGATTAAGGTTTGGCCGCTAGTTACAACAGGTTTGACCAGCGTATTGAGCGGTACCATATCGCCGGCAGAATTACGAACGAAGAAGAAGCGCGTTGCCTCTGCGTCGGACCGGAATTCCGGCTCGGCCTGCAGCATTACCTTATAGGTACGGCCAAAGCGATTAAAGTCATTAACCTGGACACCACCAAGGAAGGTCTGCAGTGCAGTGAAGATATCCTGCACAGGGACGCCCAGCGCTTTTGCTTTCTCCCTGTCTATGTCATACCGGTAGGCCGGTGTATCGGCCCGAAAACTGGATTGGACCATTGCGAACTCCGGACGCTGACGGGCAGCAGCAATAAATTGCTGGGAAACATTATTCATTTCCGCCAGTGATGAGCCGCCCCGGTCCTGGATCATGAAGGTCAAACCGCCAACTGAACCGATCCCTGGCAGGGCCGGCGGATTAAAAGCAAACACGGTAGCTTCCGGTATATCCTTTACCTTCCCCATCGCCTGACCGATAATTGAATTTAATTGCATATTCGCTTCAGTTCGTTCTGCCCAGGGTTTCATACTGGCAATTACCATAGCGCCATTCGATTTCTGACCGCCTGCCAGAATGTCATAGCCAGCTATTTCCACTGTATTCTCCACGCCTGGCAGCGAACGGTAAGTCTCACCTACCTGTTGCGCTACTGCCCGGGTACGATTCATATTGGCTGCCTCAGGCAAGCTGACAACAGACATCATAAATCCCTGGTCTTCGCTTGGAACAAAGGTCGACGGAATAACTCTCAGCATACTAACGCACAATATGCAAATGACTACCAGCCCTACGCCCCATAATCCAGCACGGCGAATCGAGTGTCTTACGCCATTGGAATAGCTTTCCGTCATACGATCAAACCAGTTATTAAACCAATGAAAGAATTTGCCCTGTATACCTGTATTCTGCACACCGTCATAAGGCTTGAGCAGCAAGGTGCACAAGGCTGGTGTCAGCGTCAAGGCAACAAGAGCAGATAAAGCCATTGAGACGGCAATTGTCAGGGCAAACTGTTTATACAGTACGCCGGTTGTTCCGCCAAAGAAGGCAACCGGGATGAAAACAGATGCAAGGACAAATGCAATCGCGACAACCGGGCCGGATACTTCATCCATGGCACGTATTGTTGCTTCTTTCGGACTTAAGCCCGAGTGTCGCATATGATGTTCCACGGCTTCTACCACGATAATGGCATCATCAACAACCAGTCCGATGGCCAATACCATGGCAAACAGTGTGAGCGTATTAATGGAAAAACCGAGGATAACAAACGCCCCAAAGGTTCCAATCAGCGAGACGGGAACTGCCAGCATAGGAATCAAAGTTGCCCGCCAGCTTTGCAGGAATAAATACACGATAATCAGTACAAGGGCAAGTGCTTCAATAAAGGTATGAAATACCTTTTCCAGCGACTCGCGGATGTATTTGGTATTATCAGTCAGAATGCTGTACTCCATTCCGGGTGGAAACCGCTTGGACGCATCTTCAATAACCTGCCGGACGCCGGCAATTGTTTCCAGTGCATTCGCTTCTGTTGTCAATTGAACGGCAAAAACAACGGAGTCCTGACCGCTGAAACTACTTTTGAAGGTATTATCCTTACCACTTAGTTCGACAGTTGCCACGTCGCCCAGACGAATTGCCGAGCCATCAGGCTGAGAGCGGATAATTACTTTCCGGAAATCCTCTTCCGTAACCAGGCGTCCCTGCACGCTGGCGGTATATTGAAACTCCTGTTGGGCAACCGAGGGAAGCTGGCCAATTGTACCAGCCGGTGCCTGAACATTTTGCTCTTTAATTGCATTGGCAATATCAGCAGCAGTAATTTTCATTTGGGCCATCTTATCCGGTTTGAGCCAGATACGCATACCGAAATCAGTGCCATACTCTCCAACATCGCCTACGCCTTTAACGCGGCGAATATCATCAATGATATTAATGCTGCCATAGTTCTTAAGAAATACGCTGTCATAATCGCCATTCGGCGATACCAGACTGAAGTACAGCGCCGTATCAGGCGAAACTTTACGGGTCGTTACACCAGTCAGCTGCACGTCCTGAGGCAGACCAGCATTTGCCTGTACAACCCGGTTCTGCGTGTACATGGTTACCATATCAGGGTCTTCGCCCAGTTCAAATTTGACATTTAACGAATACCGGCCGGAATCGGCGCTGGTTGAACTCATGGCAACAGCACCTACACCGTTAACCTGCTGTTCAATAACCTGAGCAACGGTCTTTTCAACAACATCCGCATTTGCACCGGTATAAATAGTACTAACACTGACCTGAGGCGGAGTAATCTGCGGATACTGGGCAACTGGCAGGTTAAATGCGGCAATGCCCCCTGCCAGTGTGATGAGAATTGCGATGACGATTGCAAAAATTGGTCGGTTAATAAAAAACCTTGCCATAAACCCGCCCCCTTACTTCGCGACCGGAATATTCAGATCATCCGGCCCGATCATGGTAATTTTGAGCGGCGATCCGGGCTGGGCTTTGGCAAACCCTTCAACAACAATTACTTCCTGTCCAGTAAGGCCCTCTTCCACAACTTGCAAGCTGCCCACTTTGGGTCCCATTTTGACAGCCCGGGTCTCCGCCTTATTGTCGGCACCGACAACTGTGACAAACGTTTTGCCGAGTAATTCTTGAACTGCACGCTGTGGAATAAGCAGTGCACCTATTTTGTTTTCACCAACAGTCACAATGCGGGCGAACATTCCGGGAACAAGTAAATGCTGAGGATTCTCAAAGGCTGCTTTCATTGTCAGCGTCCCGGTTTGATTAGCCATTCCACGGTCGATCTGCTCCAGGTGACCGGCAATCGGATAAGCACTGCCGTCACTTAAAAGCAGCTTAAGATTTTGGCCCCAGGCATCAGGAGAATTACCCATCCGGGCAAATTTCAAATATTCATTTTCGCTCATGCTGAAGCGAACTTGTACCGGGTCAACAGAGGAAACTGTCGCCAGCACGGTACTGCCAGCCTGTACATAACGACCGACACTTAGCTCACCCACTCCAATACGGCCGTCAACAGGAGAAACAATGACCGTATCGGTCAAGTCATTATTGGCCTGCGCTAATTTGGCCTGATAGGCGTCTACCTGAGCCTGTGCCTGTTCGGCCTGGGCCAGGGAAGTATCAAGCGTCTGGGCGGCGATGCCGCCTTGCGCTGCTAGACTTTGATAGCGGGTCACATCGCGGCGGATATTGCTGAGTGAAGCCTGGGCTTGAGCGACCTGGGCCTGAATATCAGCTACCGAAGCCGTATATTGACGGTTGTCAATTTCAAATAAAGGCTGCCCGGCACGGACAGTATCCCCGCCCTTTACCAGCTTACGGGCAATATTGCCGGAGACTCGCGCTTGAATCTGAACCTCATCTTTTGCTACTATTTCACCGACATACTCATATGTAACCGGCGTATCCTTCTGGATAACTTGCATCGCCTTAACCGTAACCTCTTGCGGTGGACGGGCAGCTTGCTGTTTGCTGCAGCCTGTAGTTACAAATAAAAGAAGTACAGCCAGGCATATGATGCTCTTTTTGTTCACCGTTTTTCCCTCCTCTAATGTAGTTCTCCCGGTGGTATCGGGAGATTATATAGATCAGGGCAAATTGCCCTGATCATTTTTAGGCTTCACAACTCCATATAGGACGACTTCCGCCAGTAAATTAAACATATCCGGTTTGGAAATATCCCCGCAGGCGGCAAAATCATAGCTGAGTATTTGTTTAGTAGAACCCTTTAGGATATTTATGACTAAAGGAATATAAATAGGACGAAAACACTTTGCTTCGATTGCCTGCTGAAGAATCGTTTCCACCGTGCTCCAATCAGCATCGATAAACTGTTCAATTTTATTCCATACACCCGGAAGATAGCGCCTGATCTCCTCAAGGTGGCTGCCGTTTACCGAGGAATAAATACGCGGACAAAGCGTAAGAACCTTATAGAGTTTTTTATCGAAAGGCATCTGATTGTCGCGCATGACCTCATCCCGCTGCTGCTTCACATCTTCCAGTTTGGCAACAATAATAGACTCGATTAATTCTTCCTTAGAAGAAAAGCACTGATACAAAGTACGTTTACTGATGCCTAACCGGATCGCCAAATCATGCATGGTAAACTTGACACCTCTTAGGCTGATTTCTTCAGCCGCAGCATCCATAATTCTATGGTGCAAATCTACACCTCCTGCTCTATTACCGCGGAAACTCAAACGGTTTTTTGGGTACCATGTTCTAATGCTATCAGACCCTTATGCGGATGTCAATGATTGGTATGTATAGTTTTTAAAAAGATAACTGCCTGGCGAACGAAGGATTCAATCCGGCATGGTGCGAATAGTATGTAGTAAAAATGACGAGAAGGAGTTAGTATGAACTGGCATAATTTATTACCGAAAGAAGTCCACTTGCCTGACATTAAAGCCAGAGAGCTGCTTCGCTATCTGGGACCCGGCATTCTTGTCACTGTAGGCTTTATCGACCCCGGCAACTGGGCAGCCAATATTGCCGCCGGCTCTGATTACGGCTATACACTCTTATGGATGGTCACCTTATCAACGATCATGCTGATTATCCTCCAGCATAATGCCGCTCATCTCGGCATTGCTACCGGGTACTGCCTCTCGGAAGCAGCCTCGGCCTTTTTACCCAAATGGCTATCGAGAACAGTTCTGGGGTCTGCCGTTGGAGCTGCCATCGCCACTGCGGTAGCGGAAATTCTGGGGATGGCAATTGCCCTTAGGATTTTATTTGGTCTTCCGCTCACCGTTGGTGCCGTTTTGGCAGGCATAACCTCTGCAGCTCTTTTATGGACCAACTCCTACAGCCGCCTGGAAAAATGGATTATTGGTTTTGTTTCTTTAATCGGTTTTTCCTTTCTGCTGGAATTAAATATGGCCAGCATCGACTGGCTTCAAGCCGCTCATGGCTGGGTTGTTCCCGAAGTGCCTCAAGGCTCTCTGCCGATTATCATGAGTGTGTTGGGTGCGGTGGTTATGCCGCATAATTTATTTCTGCATTCCGAAGTCATTCAAAGCCGCCAATGGAATTTGGAGAACGATCTCCTGATTCGCCGCCAGCTGCGGTATGAATTTCTCGATACGCTCTTCTCCATGCTGATTGGCTGGGCCATCAACAGTGCGATGATTCTAGTCGCCGCCGCTACATTTTTCCAGGCAGGCATTCATGTGGAAACGATGGAGCAAGCAGAAGCTATGCTGCGCCCGCTGCTGGGGGATGCCGCTTCCCTGATTTTTGCCGTTGCCCTGCTGTTTGCGGGGTTTGCCTCTACCAGCACCGCCGGAATGGCTGGCGGCAGTATTTTTGCCGGTATTTTTGGCGAAGCCTACAACATTAAGGATCCCCATTCCCGTTGGGGCGTTCTACTCACGTACGTATGTGCTGTTCTGATTATATTTTTTATAAATGATCCCTTCTCTGGATTGATCTTTTCGCAATTACTGCTAAGTGTCCAGCTGCCGATCACTATTTTCTTACAAATTTATTTAACCTCATCCCCTAAAATTATGGGCAAATATGCCAATAACTTCCGGCTGAAGCTTACCCTGCTTATTATCGGTGCCATCGTCAGCGGGTTGAATATCTGGCTGCTGGTTGATTATTTGCTCAATGGTTAAACATTCTCTTTGTCTTTCATTTAAAAAGGAGAAAACCCCCAAACAGGGTTTTCTCCTTTTTCTCATTTACATATAGCTAGGCTTTTTTAAAACGCTCCATGAATCGTTCAATTAACAGATATACAGCAGGAACAACCAGTAAGGTAAGCATGGTAGACGTAATTAAACCGCCGATCAGCACCACGCCCATGGACTGGCGCATTTCTGCACCTGAGCCGATACCTAAGGCAATAGGCATCATTCCGAAGATCATGGCCGCGGTTGTCATCAATATTGGTCTGAGGCGTACTGCACCGGCTTCAATCAGCGCATCGATAATGGGCATTCCCTGGTGACGCAGCTGGTTAGCATAATCAACCAGCAGGATCGCATTCTTTGTTACAAGCCCCATCAGCATGATAACACCAATAAGCGAAATAATATTCATAGTTTGACCGGCAATTAGCAGCCCTAAAATTGCTCCTGTCAGAGAGAAGGGCAAGGACAGCATGATGGTGAACGGATGCACAAAGCTTTCAAACTGCGCGGCAAGCACCATATAAATCAGTACAACGGCCAGCAGCAATGCTTTGGCGATTTCCATAAACGAATCCTGCATTGTCTGAGCCTGCCCTACGAACTTGTAGGAATAACCGAGAGGCAAGTTCAGGCTTGGCATCAACTCTTTGACCTTGGCTGTCACATCGCCGGCAGACACTCCGACTACATTGGCATAAACGATAACCTGCCGCTGCCGCGATTCGCGGTCAATCTGGGTTGGACCTGACGAAAGCGTTACATTGGCGATATCACCCAGCCGCACAAAGTTTCCTGTTTTAGAAGCAATCAACAGGTTGGCCACATCATCCAGACTGCTGCGTCCCTGTTCTTCCAGCTGCACCCGTATTTGATAGTCTTTATCGGTTGGATTAAACTCATTCCGGGTTGTCGCTCCTAAAAAGGCCATTTGAATGGTTGTGGCAACTGTAGTTGTATCCAGTCCGGCATCACTTACCCGTACCGGGTCAACCGCCACCTGAATTTCAGGCGATGACTGCTCGGCCGAGATATCAACATCGGTGGTTCCGGGAATTTGCCGGATTTTTTCCACTAGCTGCTGTGCCATCTGATTAAGCTTATCCAGCTCAGGCCCCCTGAGAGCAATCTGGACAGGTCGGGAATCCCCCCGGCCCATTCCCTGGTTATTGGTTACCGTAACCTTCAGGCGCCCTATATCACGGAATTTCAGACGCAATTCGTCCATAATTTTATCCATTGAACGGGAGCGTTCACCGGCTGGTACCAGCTTAATACCCATGGTAGCCTTACCGGCCTGCCCGCCCGAACCAATAATCAGATACGATGATTCTCTTTCCTGAATAGCAAGCACCTGCTCTTCCACGGGCTTTACCAGCTCCCGCATTTTTTCGAGGGAGGTTCCGGCTGGAGCATTCATCGTAATATTGAACTCACCAGAGTCATAAGTGGGCTGAAATTCGGAACCAAGAAATGGCAGCAAAAGCCCGTTAGCAAACAGCGATAAGACGGCAATAGCAACCAGCTTCTTCGGATGCGCCAGCGACCAGCTTAAAACACGGCGGTAAAACTGCTGGAATTCCAGAAACCCGGCTTCAAACCGGTCCAGAAAAATCTTGATCCGGCTCTTTTTACCGCTTTGTCCGGCAGTTTGTTCGTGCCCGCCCTTAAGCCAGTATGCCGATAGCATTGGGGTCAGGGTTAACGCAACAAAAAGGGAAAATGCAACCGCAAAAGCAACGGTTAAGCCAAATTGCTTGAAAAATTGTCCTACAATGCCGTTCATCGAACCAACCGGGACGAATACGGCTAATATTGATAAAGTAGTAGCCATAACGGCCAACGAAATTTCGGAAGTACCGTCACGGGCAGCTTCCATTGGTGATTTTCCCAATTCCATGTGGCGGTATATATTTTCAATAACCACTATAGCATCGTCAATCAAAATACCAACAGCAAGACTAAGTCCCATAAGAGACATGTTGTTTAACGTAAAGTTCATCATCTTTAATAGGAAAAAGGTTGCCACTACTGATGTGGGAATCGCAATAGCACCGATTATGGTCGCTCTGGTATTCTGAAGGAAAAGAAATGTTATTGCCACTGCCAGCAGCCCACCGAAAATCATGGATTCCATGACATCGTTCACACTGCTGCGGATATACTGCGAACTATCGCGGGTAATTGCCACTTTTACGTCAGGCGGCAGCAGTGTTTGGATACTGGCCATTGTGGTTTTCACTTTTTCGGCAATCGCCACAGTATTGGTGCCCGATTGCTTTTGTACCGCAATCAAAACACTCGGCTGACCATTTGCTCGTGCCAGCATGCGCTCCTCTGCCCAGGTATCGGCAACAGTTGCCACATCACTCAGCCGAATTAAAAGTCCATCTTTGTTGGCAACGATGACATTTTGAATATCGGCAACATTCTTGTATTTTCCTATGGTACGCACCGTCAGCTCAGTACCTTTTTCGCTGACACGGCCGCCAGGAGCATTGAGGTTCTGGCTGTTAACGGCATCCAGGATCTGCGCCATAGAAATATGGTAGGCAGACAGTTTTTTGGAGTCTACCGCCACTCGGATCTCCCGCTCGGAGCCGCCTGATATGGTCACATCAGCGACACCGTCGATACGCTGCAGCTCATCTTTTACGATATCGGTCGCTAACTTGCGGATTTCTCCCGAACTGCGGGTATCAGACGACAAACTGTAATACACAATTGCCTGAGCCCCCATATCAAAACGCTGAATCACGGGCTCATCCGCCTGATCAGGCAGGCGCTTGCGGGCAACGGCTACTTTTTCGCGCACTTCATTCGCCGCCAGCTTAGGGTCGGTTCCGAATTCAAACTCAATCGTAATCTGGGAACTTCCTTCTCTTGTTACTGAGGAAAGATTCTTAATACCGGACAGCGAACTGACTGCATCCTCTATCGGCTTAGTTACCAAACTCTCCATTTCCTCCGGTGAAGTACCTGCAAAACTTACCGACACCATAACCAGAGGAAAATCTACATCCGGGTTTAAATCAATCCCCAGACTCGGATAAGATCCCAATCCAAATACAACCAGCAGCATAACCAGCATAGTAGTAAACACAGGACGCTTGATAAATGTCGCAATCCCCCCCATTATTTACCACCATCTTTCACTGGTGAAACTACGGCTCCATCCTTTACTTTATTTTGACCGTCAACAACAATTGTTTCACCCTCATTTACCCCTTCCAGCACCTCAACAAGGCCAGCGCCAATATAACCTGGCTTTATTAAACGCTGCTGGATTCTATTATCAGCAGTAACAACAAAAACCGTCTTTTGATCTTCCCGCATAACCAAAGCGCTTTCCGGAATAGTGATTACATTCGGATGGGTACGGGTTGCCAGCTCTACTTTGGCAAACATTCCGGCTTTTATGATCCCGCTTTCATTAGGAACAACGATTTCAGCCGTAAAAGTCCGGGCCGGCAGAGTAGCTACAGGTGACACACGGGCAACAGTACCGGTAATCTCCTGGCCCCCCAGGGCACTGATCGTTACTTTAACCGGAGTTCCGACCGCCAGATCAGCTACCTGGGCCTCACCGACTGTTGCTTTGGCAAGCAAGCCGGACAAGTCGGCTACTGTAACAATTGCCGAACCGGCCCGCGTATAAGCACCGGCCTGCAGATAGCGTTTGGTAATTACCCCGTCACGCGGAGCAAGCACATTAGCATTATTCAGCTTCTCCCGCACTAAAGCCAGACTGCCTTCAGCAGCGCGGACCTGGCCAAGCGACAAATCCCGCTTCGTACGGGCGCCGTCCAACGTTTGGGCAGCAATTGCCCCTTTATCGGCCAATGCCACATACCGGTTATAATCGAGTTCTGCTTGCTCCAAACCGGATTGAGCAGCTATTAAGTTGCCCTCGGCCTGCAGAACCTGTGCCGCCAACTCACTGGTATCCAGGGTAGCTAGCACCGCTCCGGCTTTCACTATATCCCCTTCGGAAACATTCATCGTATTAATCCGGCCGTCAACCTTCGCAGAAACATCGGTACTCCAAACAGGCTCCAGACTGCCGGTATATTCTGCCTTCGGAACAACGTCCTGCCTGCCAACCTGGGCAACCTGAACAGTAGCAGCCTTAGTCTGCATATTGCCGGCACGAGCTTTGCTCGCAGCTACGTTCTGATAAATTCTGAATCCCACTACCCCGGTAAGGGTAATAACAATAGCAAGAGCAATCGCTAGTTTTTTGTTTTTCATTAAAGGCACTTACCTTCACCCTTCCTAGTTAGCAGCAGTATAAATTCTGACTGGTCAGTCATAAGAAAGTATATCATTTTTCTTGTTAATTTGATATACTTTAGCCACTTTAATTCATATACATTTTTTAACAAAAAAGTAACCATTGCCTCATGAGGCAATGGTTACTTACTTTGTACAGAGTTTTATTTAGCTGGAGCAGCATGCTGCTCCAGTGCCTGAGCTAACTGATCCGCACAGGAAGTAGCATTCCGGCAAATTGTTCCTCTTAGTTTCCGAACAACTTCATCTACAGGCATCCCTTTAATTAAAGTCGTCATCGCACTTAAATTACCTGGACATCCCCCAACGAACACCAAGTCGGTTACAATGCCATTGTCCACGTCAAAACGAATTTCAGTGGCACATACCCCTTTTGTTTTATATGTAATCATTGTACTCACTCCCCGGATTTCATTGTCTTGCAGGCAATCATCTCTATTTCCACGCAGGCTCCCAGCGGCAAGGCAGCAACTCCGATCGTGGTTCGCGCCGGATATGGAGCTTGAAATTGCTTAGCATAAACCTGATTCATTGCCTGAAAGTCAGCCATATCTGTCAAAAACACATTGACTTTTACGATGTTGTCCGCTGTTAATCCTGCTGCTGCCAAAACATGAAACAAGTTGCAAAAGCACTGCTCCGTCTGTCTGGCAATATTACCTGCTGCCAATTGTCCCGTAGCCGGATCAATTGGGGTTTGCCCTGAGAAATAGATGAGTTCTCCAGAATCGACAGCATGTGAATAAGGACCGACTGCCACAGCACCTTCTGCCGAATAAGCTGTTCTGGACATGATTACCGTCTCCTTTACAGTCAACTGCCTAATAATCAAACTAGTTCGACCGGAGGATAGGGCATTCCTGCTTACGCCGTTTTCTGCTTGAGATGTTCACGAATATAGGCAGTAACAGGGGTATAATACAGCATACAGGCAATGAGACTGCCGCCAACGGTGCTGACCAGAAAGGGAACCACAAAAAATAGCGCCCCTACCTTTGATCCAATAATATATGCAGCCACAGGATATGCTGCCAATGAACCGATAATTCCTGTGCCAATAATTTCACCCGCCACGGCTCCGGCAACATGCTGCGTCCGTTTGTAGATGAGTCCGGCCAGCAGCGCCCCAAAGAGGCTGCCCGGAAAGGCCAGCAGGGAGCCGGTGCCAAGCACCAGCCTCAGCAGTGATATGCCAAAAGCAGCGCTCACAGCATAACGCGTCCCTAAAAGAATTGCCAGCAAGACATTAATAGCATGCTGAACAGGAAAACATTTTGCAATTCCCACAGGAATATAGATCAGATGTGCAGAGAGAACTCCTACTGCCATAAACAGTGCCGTAAAGCTTACTTTTCTCACATCCACCTGTCTACGCCCCCTTCATTTGTGCAATTTTCGCATAGGCCTGAAAGGTACTGCCTGTCATATTGGATATTGCATCAATCAGTCGGACTCGAAAAGTTCCCAGGCCTTCCGTGCCAGTGAGCGACTTCTGCGCAATCTCACCGGCTATTCCCATGGTGGCAACCCCGGCAATAGCGCCGATGAAAGAATCGCCAACACCACAGAAGCAGGCCGTTAAAGCAGTAGACATGCAGCCTGTCCCGGTAACAGAGGCTAACAGGGGATGGCCATTGCTGATATGGTATACTTCATCTTTTCTGGCAATAATGTCTATCGGACCGGTTATCGCTACCACGCAGCCCAGACGCGTGGCAAGATTCATAGCAACAGCTTCTCCTTGCTCCTGCCCTGCTGTTGAGTCGACTCCCCGGATACCTTCATTTATGCCGGCAAGCGTCTTGATTTCCGACATATTTCCCCTGATTACTGCCAGTGGAATTTCGCGTATAATTCGCTCTGCTGCCGTGCTGCGCAGCCTGGTAGCGCCGGCTCCAACCGGATCGAAAATAACGGGAATCCCTTTCTCCGCCGCTTTTTTGCCGGCGAGAATCATAGAATCAACCAGCTGCCCGTTTAATGTGCCGATATTTAAAACCAGAGCAGAAGCAAAGCTCACCATTTCCTCAACCTCGCCAGGGTCATTCGTCATTACCGGCGAACCTCCCAAAGCTAATGTTACATTCGCGCAGTCATTAGCTGTAACAAAATTGGTTAATTGGTGTACAAGTGGTTTTTTTGCTTTTACTTGTTCAAGTGCTTCTGAGACAGCTTGCAATATATCCATGGATTGGTCACCCTCCTTAAAATAGCATATAACAGGCTCACCACTACAATAACCGGAATTGTTGCTCCTATGGCAAGTTCTAATGATAAGAATTTATAATACAATGCTACTCCCCCGGCCCAAACTGCCAAAGCGAGCAGATTCGCTTTCAATTCCGGCCTGATGCGGCGGTTTTTCAGCCAAAAATAATCGGTAAGCACGATCGCAAATAATGGTGCAAATACTGAGCCGATAGCGAGCAGAAAACTTTCATATTGCTCCATGTCTGCTATAAGCGCCAGAATTGTTCCGATTACTGTCATCAACAGTGCAATATATTTTTCGTTTAGTCCGGGACAGAGGCTGGTAAAACTGACTCCTGCCGAATAAGCATCCATAAATGTTGTCGTCACAGTCGCTAAAATAATAATTCCCAAAGCTGCCATACCCAGATTAGCTGCTACCATTAGGGAAGCGGGATCAGCTGTTCCGGCTGTAAGAGCAACTCCCAAGCCGATTATATACATCCAGCAGCTGCCGATAAAATATCCCAGCCCACTTCCCCAGGCAGAGCTTTTCGTGGATCTCGCATAACGGGTATAATCGGCAATAAGCGGCAGCCAGGAAAGAGGCATCGCGACACTAAGCTCCAGACCTGCACTGAACGGCATCTCACCAGTAGCCGGTATTTGCGAAAGGCTGCCAATATTTTTAAATACGAGCCCACTTAACGTAAGCGTCAGGACAATTAACAGGATAACCGCTGCCATATTAGCCTTTTTCCAGCCGCCTTCACGTCCCAAGGCGATCCATAATGCAATAAGTCCGCCAATGGCCAGCTGCCACAAAACCAGCTGATCCTTCTGCCACAGCACCTTCGTAACTTCATTAGCCGATTTTGCCGCAGATAGGATCATAATGGCAGTCCAGCCGACTAGTTGCAATACATTCAAGAGGGAAAACAGATACACTCCGTAGCTGCCAAAAGAAGTCCGCGTAGATTCAATAGCCGAAATTCGTTCGCGCGAGCCGATGATACCACACAATACCAGCATGCCGACACCTACCAAATGACCTACTAAAATTGCACTGAGGCCATTGGTAAATCCAAGCGGAGCAAGAATCCCGCCTGCAAAAATTTCGGCAATAGATACAGCGGCACCAAACCATAAAAACAAGAAGTGCTTAAAGTCCATAGTAGCAATTGCACGATTCATTTCTTCACCTTCTTTTAAAATTAAAAGCGCATCCCCATAAGGGATGCGCATAACGACACATACAATACCTTATTGGCTATTCCTACGCTGGCATTACCCAGATCAGGTGTATAAGGGTCACAGAAAACTCGTTCTGTATCTCAGCCGGCCTTTTCCGGCACCCCCCGCCCATATTTCGTTACTGTTATACTAATATATTCTAATTAAATATGCAAACCTTTCCTCAATCAGTCACTTTTTCACTCGTCCTGCAATACTATGAAGTACCGCAATAGTTTAAGGAGGGATTTCATTGGCTTCCTACGAAAAAGTGGTCAAATATGTTACGGAAAGATTTGAAACAGCATTAACCCCCTTACAGGCCATGATAAAGAACCAGGAAATCATCATCGTGCAGAACAGACAAATGGTCGAATTACTGGAAAAAATCCGGCTCAACGGCACTCAGTCCCTGGAGCGTCCGGAAGAAGAAACTGGAACGGAACCCAAAGAGACACAGGAAGAAGAAGACGACGAAGTGTAAGAGCACAAAAACCGGAACCCGTATGTTCCGGTTTTTGTGTTCCGCGGCATTATACTTCTGCATCATCTGCCAGCATACCTCTCTTATTTTTCATACTGGCAATTACAGCTAAAAACAGCAGAACCATTGCTAAGACAAGCAAGGAACCGGCAATCGGGCGATAAAAAAAGCCCATAACATCGCCTTTGAAATACATCAGCGATTGCAGTAAGGAACTTTCAATCATTTTGCCTAACACAAAAGTCAGTACAACTGGCGCCATGGGAATATCCAGTTTTTTCATCATGTAGCCGAGCAGTCCGAAAATAATCATCACCCAAATATCCCAGACACTTCCGCTGACGCTGTATGCTCCCAGAACAGAGATAATCACAATTGCCGGGTACAGCATCTGCGGTGGAATAGCGGCGACTTTCCCCCACATGCGGGCTAAGGGCAAATTCATCACCAGCAGGATCGCATTGCCGATAAACATACTGGCAATGACTGACCATACAAAATTTGCATTGCTTTGAAACAAGGCTGGTCCGGGAGTCAAACCATGCATAATAAAAGCCCCAAATAATACGGCAATCGTCGGCGAACTGGGAATTCCCAGGGTAAATAACGGAATGAGCGCCGCTCCACAATAGGCATTGTTAGCCGTTTCCGGACCGGCCACGCCCTCAATAGCACCTTGACCAAACCGCGACGGATCTTTCGCCACTTTCTTTTCCACCGAATACGATAAAATTGTGGGAATGACCGCATTCGATCCGGGGATTAAACCGGTTAAGCAGCCAATTCCTGTTCCCCGGGCAATCGCCAGCAAAGTAGGCTTCCATTCCTCACGCCGGGGGAACAAAGAACCGACTTTGGGTTGTTTTACCGCATGGTGGGCTGTCTCCATGCCTTGTAACACCTCAGATATCCCAAAGAGCCCCATTGCAATGGTTACAAAATCAAATCCTTCCATTAGATGAAGCTCGCCAAAGGTAAACCGGAGAGCACCCGAGATGGGATCCATACCGACCAGCGATAATGTTAAACCGATCACCGCCGAGATCATTCCCCGAATTATGGATTTTCCCATTAACCCCACGACCATTACCAACCCCAGTACCATTAAAGCAAAAAACTCAGCAGGGCCGAATTTTAAGGCGAATTCCGCCAAGGGAGGCCCAATGAAAACAAGACTCACAACAGCAAATGTTCCGCCAATGAACGAGCCGATAGCAGCAACTCCCAAAGCGGTTCCGGCGCGGCCCTGCCTGGCCATCGGATAGCCATCAAAGCAAGTTGCCACCGAAGCGGCTTCACCGGGCGTATTAATCAGTACCGATGTAATCGTTCCGCCATAGAGCGAACCATAATAGATTCCGGCCAGCATAATAATTGCCGGTACAGGTTCCATAGAAAAGGTAATCGGCAGCAGCAGTGCCGTACCTGTTGTCGGTCCCAGCCCCGGCAGTATTCCCACCAGCATACCAATCGTTACACCGATAAGGCAATACAACAAATTCCAGCCTGCCAAAGCAGTGGTAAAGCCGTCAAGCAACGGTAAAAATGATTCCATTTGGTTCCCCCCTACCACCCAAACTCATTTACAGGAAGCGATACCCCGAGCAGCGATTGAAAAACAATGAATAGCAAAACTGAAATTGCAAGAGAAGCAATCAATGCTCTATACCACCGATAATCCCGGCTGAACATAGTAAAAAGCAAAATGCTTCCTGCAACAACAAAGCCGGTAGTATTCACAATTAGCGTAAATGCCACCAGTCCGGCCAGCATAGCCAATATGCTGCCCTGCGCCCTGCCCTTAGGCCATATATCGCTGGCTGTAACCAGTTTGTTTTTTACGGAATGCCCAATATACAGACAAGCCAGGATAATCAAACAGCCGCTCAGCCATCTTGGAAAGAACCCGGGGCCTGGCCCAAGCTGATTTGAATAGTCCAGTGAAAACGACTGATAAAAAATAATGACTGCATATACCAATATGATGCCGCCAGCCCACACTCCTGCATTGTTCAATGCATAGCACATCCTTTCAAAAATAGCAGAGCGAAGAATGATAGCTATCAGTCTTCGCTCGTGCACTCATTGACGGTTTACTTCTTTTTACCGGCTTCAATAATTGGTTCCAGTATTTTAATATCCTTTTCCAGGAAAGTCTTATAGTCTGCTGCATTTTTATAGTCGATTCCCAGGAAGGACTTATTCATAAATTCAACAAACTTAGCATCCTTAACGGCAGCTGCAACAGCCTCTTCCAACACTTTCACAACAGCCTCCGGCGTTCCGGGCGGAACAGCGATACCGCGGTAAGTACCTGTAGAAGCATCTATTCCTTTTTCTTTCAGCGTCGGCACATCCTTCAAGCCATCAAAACGCTTATCTGCCATAACGGCCAGCGGGCGTAACTTACCTGCGTCAATCTGTGCCTTTACTTCTCCCGGTCCGTAAATGCCAAAATCAGCCCTGCCGCCCAGAATCTCAGTCATGGCCGGTGCGGCGCCCTGGAACGGTACTGTTACAAATTTAACTCCTGCCGCCTGCGAAAACTGAATTGCATAAAAGTTAGGAGTAACAGAGGCCGCAAAATTCAATTTATCGGGATTAGCCTTTAAATCGGCCAGCAGATCTTCAATCGTCCTATACTTGGAATCTGTGGACACAACAATTACCGTTGGGTCGAAATTCACATTGGCAATGAGGCGAAAATCCTGCGTTTTAAAGGGAGCCTGCCCCTGGAGTGGAAGCGAAACAACTTCGCGGGTAATCATGGTCAGCGTATAGCCATCAGCCTTCGCCTTTAATCCTTCGGCCATACCGACAGCACCGCCGCCGCCTGTTTTATTGACTACAACAACTTCTTGCTTCAGATTGCCTTTCAGTGCTTCAGCAAAAGCACGGCCTACCGCATCCGTACCACCGCCTGCAGCAAATGGTACAATCAGCTCAATTGGTTTAGTCGGATACTTTACCTCTTCTTTTTTAGCCGTTTGCGAACCGCCGCAGCCTGCGACTGCAATAGTAAGCATAAGTAGTGCTGCCAATAAAAAAGCAATTGATTTCCTCATTCCACTTTCCTCCAAATAATATAGAATATTCCATTATATTTTACTATAATCAGAATATTATCGCAATAGTTTGTTCTTTTCACACATTGCCAAAGGAAAAGAAGGATACAGCCGTAAATAAACTTCTTGTCAACACTCCTTTTATTTGCTATGCTGTATGTAATCAAATACATAATTAGGCAATGAAGCCTCGGAAACATATTCCGGGGCTTTTTCTGTTTTATGGCAACGGAGCCTCGTGTTAACCAAAACACGGGCTCCGTCTCTTTATTTGGTACTAGGGCAGCAGCCTTACTATAAATTAAATTTGGAAAGAGGGATAGGATATGAAAACTCTGAAAAAAAGCCTTGGCCTACTAGTAATACTCATATTGACTGCAGCATTGCTCTCCGGCTGCAGTCAGACACCAACCTCATCCAGTGAGACGGGAAAAAAGGCAAGCCGAATTGAGGAAATAAAAAAAGCCGGTAAACTGGTTTTAGCTACAGGCAACTACCGTCCATTTGAATATCACGATGAAAAGACCAATACAGTCATCGGCTATGACATTGATGTGGCGGAAGCGATTGCCAAAAAGATTGGTGTTCCGTTAGAGATACGGGAAATGCAGTTTACCAGCTTGATTCCCTCTGTGCAAAACGGTCAGGCTGATCTGGTAATTGCCGCCATGTATATAACCGATGCCCGCAAAGAGGTCGTCGATTTTGCCGATCCTTACATGGACACTGGAATGGTGCTGGTTGTCCGTTCAGAGAATAACGATATAAAGTTGACCAGCGATCTGAATGGCAAAGTTGTCGGCGTAAAAACAGGTGCTACCAGCGAAAAAGTCGCCAACGAGCTCAAGGAAAAGGGAGCAGCAATTACCATTAAAAGTTACAAAGAAACGGTAGATTATCTGCTGGACCTGGAAAACGGCCGCTTAGATGCCGCCATTAATGATCTGCTGAACCAGCTGGAATATAACAAGACCCATCCTGGAGTGAAAGTGGTCGGCGAACCCTTTACGAAATCATCCTTGGGAATCGCAGTTAAAAAAGGCGATACCGAACTGCTGACTGTTATTAATAGCGTACTCGCTGAAATGAAGCAAAACGGCGAAGCCAATAAACTTTTCAAAAAATGGGTTACTTCCCCTAACTAGCAATCAGAAAGGACATCTAAGCATGAACCTTGATTATTCCATTATCTACGCCAAACTGCCGATTTTATTGGAAGGCTGCTTAGTAACTCTGGAAATATCCTTTTTCTCCCTGCTGCTTGGCATGGCATTTGGCATTACCGGGGCTCTTTGCCGGACATCTTCCAGCCGGCTGCTCAATACACTTGCCTTCCTCTATGTATGGATCATTCGCGGTACACCTGTAATGGTACAGCTATTTATTCTTTATTTCGGTCTTCCTCAGCTTGGTATCAAACTGTCCAGTATGACGGCAGGCATTTTGGGGTTGGCCGTTAATACCGGGGCCTATGTCACCGAAATTTTTCGCAGCGGTATCCAAGCTGTTGACAAGGGTCAAATGGAAGCGGCCATGTCACTTGGTATGAATTACCGGCAGGCTATGATCCGGATAATTGGCCCGCAGGCTACCAAAATTTGCATCCCGCCTCTGGTAAATCAATTTATTATGACCCTTAAGAATTCTTCGATTGCCTCCCTTGTGACCATTACCGAACTGCTGCGTACCGGCGAACAGCTTATTTATACTACGTTTCGAACGTTTGAAGTCTATACGGCAATTGCCGTTCTGTATCTGCTGATGAATTCCGTCTTTATGATCATCGCAGACAGATTAGAAAAAAGGATGGCCAGACAATGAGCTATATCGTTGAAATGCAGGACATTCACAAATCATTCGGTCCGGTACAAG
Source organism: Anaerospora hongkongensis (assembly GCF_004339805.1). Lineage (GTDB taxonomy): Bacteria > Bacillota > Negativicutes > Sporomusales > DSM-15969 > Anaerospora > Anaerospora hongkongensis. The sequence goes on from NZ_SLUI01000013.1 coordinate 73,651, forward strand.
TACTGAAAGGCTTTAGCCTGAGCCTGGCGGAGGGAGAAAAGGTCGTAATTATCGGGCCCAGCGGCTCGGGGAAAAGCACCGTCCTGAGATGTCTGAATCAATTGGAGAGCATTCATTCCGGACGTATTATGTTTGCTGGCAGTCCAGTCGATCAAAAAACCGATCTATGCGCTTTGCGGACACAAATCGGCATGGTCTTTCAACGGTTTAACCTTTTTCCTCATAAAACAGTTTTAGAAAATATCATTGAAGCACCGTTAATTGTAAAAAAAATGCTGCGTGCAGAAGCAGAAGCCAGTGGACTGAAACTGTTAGAAAAAGTCGGGTTGTCTGACAAAAAAAGTGCCTTTCCCCGTGAATTATCAGGCGGCCAGCAGCAACGGGTCGCAATTGCCCGGGCATTAGCCATGAGCCCTAGAATCCTATTGTTCGATGAACCTACATCTGCCCTTGATCCTGAATTAGTTGGTGAAGTGCTGCTTACCATGCGTGAGTTGGCGGATGAGGGCATGACAATGGTAGTGGTAACTCATGAGATGGCCTTTGCCCGCGAAGTTGCCGACCGGGTTATCTTTATGGACCACGGCACGATAATAGAAGAAGGCCCGCCTGAAATGCTGTTCGAAAATCCTGCGCAGGAACGGACACAAGCCTTTCTCAAACGAATCAGGCAAAGATAAGTACGGCACACCAGAGACTGAGAAAATCAAGCTCAGTCTCTTTTTTGTTGCAGGTATACCATAGCGGCATAGGGAATACCATGTAAAAAATGCTCTCATTTCGTCGGACAGGAGTTGTAATCTTCATGCTTGCCGTATTAAAAATAGTGGCCACCCTTGCCGTTATCGTTATCGCTTTGAACCGCAAGGTTAAAATGGGCATTGCTATGCTGGCCGGATCGGCTATTTTATTTATCTGTTCCGAGCCGTCAATAGCTAAACTGACGACAGCCGCCTGGCGCACTGCAGCCAGTCACAGTACCTGGGAGATTCTCTTCGCCCTGTACTTTGTCATGTGTCTTGAGTATCAGTTCCGGACCGGCGGGATTATTGACGGACTTATGGCAGCTGCCCGCAGCCTGCTTAAAAGCGACCGCGTTTTGCTGGCGATAATGCCGGCATTTTTGGGCTTTCTGCCATCTTTAGGCGGAGCTATTTTCTCTGCCCCTTTAGTAGAAAGCGCCAGTAAACCCTACAGCCTTTCATCTGAAACCAAAACAACGATCAACTATTGGTTCCGTCACGTCTGGGAATATACGAATCCTATATTTACCGGCATGCTGCTGGCCAGTCAAATTTCCGGGCTTTCTCTGAGTTCACTGATTTCCCATATGGCCTGGCTCACAGTATTATCGGCCGTAATCGGATGGCTGGTGCTGATTTCCCCACTCAAGGAAAACCTGACAGCTGCCAATACTGCCGGTAATTCCGCTCCGGCCAGCACCGGATATCACTATCTATTGCTGGCAACCGCCCCCATTATAGCAAACTTTATCCTCGTCGTTTTCGTAAAACTGCCGGCTTCTGTTTCAATGGCAATGGTTGTCGGAACCATGATTTTTGTTTTGCACCAAAGCCTAACCGACATTCGTGCTATGCTGGTTCATGCGCTGGACAGTAAACTCCTGGGCGGAATTGGCGGTATTCTCTTTTTTCAGCAAATATTACAGCAGTCCGGTGCCATAAATGAAATCGCCCTGCTGCTCCATGCAGTTGCCATACCACCTACCGTTGTTATCGGGATCATTGCCTTTGTTGCCGGATTATTAACAGGCACTTCCCAAGGCTTCGTCGCCATCGCTTTTCCCTTTATTGCCGTCATGGCGCCTGGCGATTTAACATTAGCCATGATATCGTTTGTCATGGGAACTGCCGGCCAAATGCTTTCTCCCGCTCATATGTGCCTGTTAGTTACGCTGGACTATTTCAATGCTGATTTTTTCAAGACGCTGCGGCCTGTCTTTGTCCTAAATGTAATTATGATCGTGGCTGCTTATGCTTCTATTCTGTAATAAAAAAGGGGACTGTCCCCTTTTTATGAATTCAGGCAGGTGATCACATTGCCTTTTATTCAAGCCCTCCAGGGTGTATTAACCATTTTGCTCATGGTAATGACAGGGTATGTACTCACTCATAAAGGCTGGCTTACAGCTGATGCCAGAACGCTGTTGCCGCGGCTGGTAAATTACGTGGCGCTGCCAACCTATATGACCTGGAACCTTATGACCACCTTTACACATGACCAGCTGCTGGCTATCCTTCCCGGAACACTGATACCATTAATAGCGATGGTGCTAACGTATTGCATCGGGCATATTACCGCCAGTATATTGAAATTACCCACCGGACGGCGCGGCCTCTTCCGGTCCATGTTTTTCGTCTCAAGTGCAATTTTCGTTGGACTGCCGGTAAATTTAGCACTTTTCGGCAATGCCGGTGTTCCATCCGTCTTACTGTTCTTTTTAGCCAACGCTGTCCTGTTTTGGACACTAGGAGTATATTGTATCAGTTCAGATGGAAAAAACTTTGTCAAGCCCGGTTTTAGCTGGGCCACGGTCAAAAATATTTTTTCTCCGCCCCTTACTGCCTTTACGCTTGCTACTGCCTTGATATTTCTTGGCGTTCCCTTACCGGACTTTTTGGCCGCTACTTTTAAAAATCTGGGTGCTATGACCACTCCGCTTTCCATGCTCTTTATCGGGATGATCATTTACTCTGTTAATCTAAAGCAAGTAACAGTATCCAAAGACATGCTTGCCTTGCTCATTGGACGCTTTATTATTTCCCCGCTGATGGTTTTACTTGTTGCTCATTACTTTCCAATTTCTGACCTAATGCGCAAAGTATTTGTTATTCAGGCGGCAATGCCCGCTATGACCCAAACCGCAATATTAGCCAAGATTTATGAAGCCGACACCGAATATGCTGCCGTCATGACTTCTATCACTACGCTCGCTTCCATGGTGGCGATTCCGGTATATATGGTTCTACTGTAAAACACATTTTTTTATAGAGGGAGAGCACAAATGAAAAATATTGTTGTCTTAGCAACCGGCGGCACTATTGCCGGAGTTTCCCATTCCTCGACCGACACAACCAGTTACCAATCGGCAATTCTGCCAATTAAAGAACTGCTGGCCGAAATTGATTCCCTGCATACGATTGCCAATGTATACAGCGAGCAAATCGCGCAAATTGACAGTGCTGATATGAATCATGACCTGTGGCTGCTGCTGGCCAAACGTGTTAACGCCCTGTTGCGAGAAGCCGCCATTGATGGGATTGTCATTACCCATGGCACTGATACACTGGAAGAAACAGCCTACTTTTTAAATCTGGTTGTACAATCGGCTAAGCCAGTCGTCTTAGTGGGTGCTATGCGGCCTTCCACGGCAATCAGCTCAGACGGGCCGATGAATCTGTATAATGCAATCCTCTTGGCAGCAAGCCCGGCGGCATCTGGCAAAGGCGTCCTTGTCGCCTTGAATGATACGATTAACTCAAGCCGGGATGTAATGAAGACCAATACATCGCTGCAGGATACCTTTAAAGCTCCTGAGCTGGGGTATCTGGGATATATCATCGATGGTCAGCCGCATTTTTATCGTATGCCTACACGCAGGCACACCCATTTAACCAATTTTGCCATTGAAGACATCCTGTTATTTCCTCAGGTGGATATTCTGTATGGTCATGTTAATGACGTTGGAACACTGGCTCAAGCTGCAGTTGCAAGCGGCGCGAAAGGCATCATTTATGCCGGATTGGGTAATGGCAATATGTCGCAGCAGCTTCGCACAACACTCAGCGATATTCAAAAAGCAGGCGTTGTTGTTGTCCGCAGCTCCCGTGTCAGCAACGGAGTCGTGACACGGAACGGTGCGATTGATGACGATTATTATGGTTTTGTGGTGGCGGATACGCTGAGTCCGCAAAAAGCAAGGATTTTGCTCATGCTTGCCCTGACCCAAACCACTGACCCTGCAGAAATCCAGCAAATATTTTGGAGCCATTAATTTATAGTAAAATGATCAATAACACAGCAAACCCCACCAGTTCACACTGGTGGGGTTTGCTGTGTAGAAAATGGTACTATTTGTTCTGGGATTCTAAGCTCAGGATCTTGCATGACTGGTAGTATAATGCTGAGCACCAACCGATTCCTACCAAAACGAGAAGCACGATTTCCTGTCCGTTCACTCGAATGCACCTCCATATAATATGCAGGCGGACATCCGGTTAGATGAGAACTTCTCGGAGCAGATTATCTGTCGCTAACATTCATTGCAGCTTCCCTTTTGCTCGGCAAGCACAGTCCTGTTAGTCTCACCAGGAAGTTCATTCTGGTTGGTTGGCCGTTCAATTTCATTATATCATAAGACTCAGGCAACTCAATAGGCGTTTGTTGAAGAATAAACTTTTTATTCTGTCAACCAGAGCAGCTGAGCTTCAGATAACCTGACTGATATGCATCGCACGGAACCTGCCCCCGCTTCGCTCGGCGGCCTTACTCATTTGACTTAAGCATACAGGACACGCCGTGACAACAATTTGCGCGGAGGTTTGCTCAATAGCGGCTTGCTTCTTTGCAAGTACCTGATCAGCAATAGACGGGTAATCCATATGAAATGATCCTGCTCCGCCACAACATGTATCGGCTCCAGCCATCTCGATATATTCACCCGCCGCCTGCAGCAATTTTCTCGGTTGGCTTTTAATCCCCTGTCCGCGGCCCAAATGGCAAGGCTCATGAAACGTCATTTTCGCATTCATCCGCTGGCGAGGCTGATACCCGGCCTTCATCAGGTATTCTGAAAGATCCATGACCTTTTGGCTGAATATAAGTGCCCGCTCCCGCCACTCGGGTTCCTCGGCAAAATAACCGGCAAGATGTTTAAGCATACTGCTGCAGCTTGCGCAGTCACTGACAATCACATCGGCATCTTCATATAAGCAAATGTTTTTTTTGGCTAAATCAAGAAAATCCTGCCGTAAGCCATGGGCTAAATGGGGCAGCCCGCAGCAGACATTTTCGACTTGCCTGACCTCTGTCAGACTGCGCAAAATAGCCAGCGTATCGGCAGCAGCTTCAGGAAACATCATCCGCATACCACAGCCGTAGAAATAAGCAACCTTAGCTTCGTCCGGCAGCATCGCCGTTGAAACGGGTGCTGTCTTGTCAATTGCCGCCGGCCCGGCAAAAGCAGCAAGAAACTGCTGGCGTGTAAATGCTGCCGGTACAACGCCCTTGGGAATAATGCGGTTTATGCCGGTACGGCGCATCATGTCCATTGCTCCGGCTGCAATTTTAACAAACCCACGCTTCTTTAACATCGTACCGAGCAGCTTGTATTTGACACTAGTGCCTCCACGAAGATTTGCAAAATGCTGACGCACAGCAATCATTGCTTCATCAGTTTTCACCTTACTGGGACAATTATCCACACAGGCACGGCACAGCAGGCAAAAATCAACAGCTGCTGCCACCTCTGCCGTTGGCTCAAGCCCTCCCATAGCCAAGGCCCGGATAATGTTGTTTTTCCCTCTGGCACTGCCTGCCTCAATATCACGCACACCAAATAAGGGACATACCAGCCGGCAGCTGCCGCAGCGATCGCATTGGCTGACAATCTGCTGAGCGTCTTTTAATAAAGACTCTTGAACGTTTTGTTTCATTTTCTCCCCCTGCCCTCTAATTATCACCATATCTTACCGGGATTTAAAATACCGCAGGGATCAAGTGCCTGCTTAATCAGCTTTAAGGCAGTAACTCCACCGTCTCCCAGCGCACTGGTAATATAGGGTCTTTTTGTAATACCAATACCATGCTCACCCGATAGGGTACCGCCAACAGCAAGCGCTTCTGCAAATATTTCGTGCACAGCTTTGTGTACCCGCTCAGCCTGTGCATTGTCCGATAAGTCGCAAAGCACAGAGGGGTGAAGATTGCCGTCGCCCGCATGGCCGTATACAGCAATGGTTAACTCATATTTTTCGCCAATGGCCCGAATGCGGCGAACCATTTCAGGAAAGGCACTGCGGGGCACTGAAATATCTTCGCCCAGCCGGTCTGGTGCCATTGCTCCAACTGCTGAGCTTAGGCCGCGGCGGATTGCCCAGATTTCTTCCGCCTCTTGGGCTGACTGAGCTATACGTACAGCCAGTGCGCCAAAGCCTGTGGCGATACTTTCAATTTGACCGGCCTGCCTGTCCAGACCTTCCTGATTGTCAGCATCAATTTCGACGATTACACAGGCCTCTGTAGCAGGATCAATCTCCAGCTTACGATGGCGGGCAACGGCCTGAAGGCTGATCGTATCCATTAGTTCCGCCGCTGCCGGTACGATACCGGACTGCAGCATTTTGTGAATAGTAGCACAGGCTTCATCCAGAGAAGCAAACATCAATTGCAGAGTATTGCGGGCCTTAGGCATAGGAATCAGCTTGAGCAGTGCTCTCGTAATGATTCCCAAAGTTCCCTCCGAGCCTGTGAAAAGCTGTGTCAGATTATAACCGGTTACATTTTTTATCGCTTTGCCACCGGTATGGATCACGGAACCATCTGCCAGCACGACTTCCAGGCCCATTACATAGCTGCTCGTAACACCATACTTTACGGCCCTCATTCCACCGGCATTCTCGGCGATATTTCCACCAATCGTGGAATATTTGTAACTTGCCGGATCAGGCGGATAAAAAAGGCCTCGCGCTGCGCAGTATTGATACAAGTCACCTGTAAGAACACCGGCCTCTACCGTTATCATCATATTCTCTTCATCTAATTCAACTATCTCTTTCATGCGGTCAAGCGACAGGGAAATTCCTCCTGCCAGCGGTATACTGCCGCCGGTTCGGCCGCTGGCAGCGCCCCGCGGGGTTACAGCAATTTTGTTTTCGCGGGCAATTTTCATAACAGCTGCCACCTGTTCCGTTGTCAAAGGCCGCACGACCATTTCCGGCAGATTGGGTGGTACCAGGGGAACAAAAGAAGAATCATACGAGTAGCCAAAAAGATCGATCTGAGCATCCAGTACATGCTCCTTGCCGACAACGGCTTGAATTTTTGCTTTTATATCTTTCGTGATCATGGTCCGCTCCTTTGCTAAGCCTTTTTATGCTGTTCAAATAACGTGTAATTCTGCTTCAGGATGTCAGGTATTGGCAGTTCATACGGACAGCGGCTGATGCAAACACCACACTCAACACATTTAGGCACTGTATCCATCGCCCCTTTGGAGAACTCGACCGAAACAGCAGGAGACATCCGCGCAGCCACAATCGGATATCCCATTGCCGGTGTAATTGCTACTCCCTGCGGACAGGGCTGGCAATACTCGCAGCGGCGGCAAAACTGCTTGCCTAACCTCTGCCGGTACTGTGCGATCTGGGCCTTGTCTTGTTCTTCAACCCGGTTAGGCTGCTCATAAAAAGCTATTACTTCCTCTATCGATGCTATCGAATCAAAGCCGGGAATCACAACAGTCTCCGGATACTGGCGCAAAAATTTAAATGCCAGAGCCGCATTGTCAATGGCACCACCGGCAAATGGCTTCATTGCAATGAACGCCATCTTGCTTTTTCCAGCCAGGCCAATCATTTCCTCTTTAGCGGCATCTTCGATAAAATTAAAGGGAAACATAATTGATGCGAATAGTCCCGTTTTTATTAGCTTCAAAGCCATCGGCAAACTGTGCGAGGTAATGCCGATATGACGAATCTTCCCCTCTGCCTGTGCTTTGATGACTGCCTCCAGTGCACCTCCGGGAGCAGTAACCGCCTGCCAGTCCTTTTCCTGGGCGACCTGGTGCAACTGAAACAAATCAATGTACTCGGTCTTCAGCATCCGTAAACTCGTTTCCAAATGCTCTCTTGCCCCGGCAGCATCCCGTTTCATGGTCTTTGTAGCTAATACGACTTTTTCGCGTATACCGCGAAAAGCCAAGCCGATTTTAGCTTCACTGTCACGGTACGCATTGGCCGTATCATAAAATGTGATGCCCCGGCCGTAAGCGTGCTGCAATACCCGGACCGCTTCGTCAGTAGACAAGCGAATAATCGGAATACAGCCGAAACCCACTTCAGAGATTTCCAGGCCAGTGCTGCCCAGCGAGCGATATTGCATATTCTTCACTCCTCTTCCTTTTTTCGGGAAATACTATATCCTCTTTATTCCAGTAGCAAAATAGAAATCCTTTTCTGCTTTGCGGTTAATGACGGTATAAAAAAAGCAGCTTGAGAATAAGCGGCTCAAGCTGCAAGGAACAATGATCCTATACATTATTTCGTATATAAAACTTTCACTACTGCTTTGCGCACTTTTGCTCCGGCTACACTTTGGCAATTAGGACGGTGAATATCCCATGGATAAAATACGGCATAGCTGCCTGCAGATACCTGTAAATAGGTTTCATTATCTACCGAACGGTAAAAATACAAGTCTTTGTCGGAAAGCTGCTCTTTAAGCTCGCCAGCCTGACTATGGTCGGCATAACCGATCAATTCTTCACCCTCAATAATATACTGAATATCAATGTACTTTTTATGAGCTTCAGGCTGTCTGTCTTCCTGTGGTTCTACTGTATAAGTTGATATTATAACATAATTCCGGCCATCAATTTCATGCCTGCCATCGGGGATTTTTGCCCAGTCCGCTTGGCTAAGATATTCAAGGCCTGTATGCAATTTATCAGTTAATATGAACTTGTCTTGCTCTAAATTAGCAATGCGGCTTAAAAACATCTTTATCTCCTCCATTTTTATCACTTCGGTAATCAATTCACCATACCTATTCTGTGCAGAAAAGCAATCTCCTTTGCGAAGTGCCCGCCTGTTCCGTAAATATGTTATACTGAAATAATAAGTAACTCTTGGAGAAGGGACGATAGAACCTATGTTATCTGATGAAACCATTCGTCTCCAGGCAGCCACCAGCTCAGCTTATAACAAGGGGTGCCAGTATTACCGCGATAAGCATGTCCGGAAACTGCGCTTGCTGAGTGACTATACCTTTGAGGCAAGAGTGCTGGGGCGGGAACTTTATACCGCTTACCTCAACTTTAATGAAGAGCAGGAAATCCAGCGTTTCAAATGCGACTGTCCGGCTTTTTACAGCGATAACGGTGCCTGCAAACATATCATTGCCGCTTTAAAAACACTCCAAAAAGACTGGTTCTTATATTTCGGTCTGGAAAAGCAGCTTCCCTTAACCCGGGCAACAGAGGAAATGCTGGCTTTTTTTCACCACAATGCCAAAGCGGCGCTTGAACCTGCTGCTTACCTACAGCAGGTATGCCTTCGCCCTACCTACGGCTTTATCAGCACTCCTTACCAAAAGGTAAGCTGGCTTGAATTTATGATTGGTACGGAGCGCATGTATGTGGTCAGAGATATCCCGCAGCTAATGGCCGCTTTGGAAAATGGGCAGGAATTGACTTATGCCAAAAACTTTACTTTACGCCCCCAGGAGGCTTTGTTTGATCCGTTCTCCCGGTCTTTACTCACCCTTTTGCAAAGCGCCTATCAGGAGGAAAAACAGCGGTCTTCATGGGCTCATCAATATGGAGCCGGTACCTCCGCTTTTGCCGAAGCCCGCCGGTTTCGTCTCACAAACACGAATTTACTGCACTTCTTTACTGCAGTGGGCAGCCGCCCTTTTGCCGCACAGATTAATCAAACCAGCTATCCTGCCCTCCGAATTATCAATGGGCGGCCGTCTTTGCCGATTGTCATCCAGGCGATCGATGGCGGCCTGCTGGTCTCTGGCGGCCCGGCAGAGTCCGTCTATGGACTTGATACGGATTTCACCTATCTTTTCCACGAACAAACGCTGTATCACGTAGATCCGTCCTTTGCCATTCATACTAAACCGCTGATTAACTGCTTTCAGGAGGGTAAAAAGCCGGAAATCCGCATTCCTGCTGCTGCTGTGTCAGACTTTATCACTACCGCACTGCCTGCGCTGGAGACGGTCATCCCTGTACAGATAGATGCGGCAGTGCAAGAAAGTTTTTATAAGGCTCCCTTGGAAAAGCTGATTTTTTTTGATCGTTTTGGTGACGGAATCAGCGCCCGGATTGAATTGAGATATGGTGACACGGTCATCAATCCTCTGGCGTCTCCCGTATTGGAGCAAACAACAGACAGCGGAAAATGGCTTGTACGGGAAACACTGGAAGAAGCCCGTTTGCTTAGTTTGTTTAAGCAGTACGGCTTTACAGAATCATCCGACATGCTGCTTCTGTCCGATGAAGAAGCTGTTTATGCTTTTTTACAGCAAGCATTACCGGAACTGCGCAATAGTGCTGAAATTTTCTATGCCGATAATGTTAAACATATGAAATGTTCCGTTACCAATAAAATAACAGCCGGAATCCGTTTAAATACCGACAGCAACATGCTGGAATTCTCCTTAAATCATGAGGGCACTTCCGCCAAAGAGCTGCTCGCCCTTTTTGCTTCCTATAAACTAAAAAAACGCTATCACCGCCTGCAGGACGGATCGTTTATTTCGCTTGATGCGCCTGATTTTCAAACAGCAGCAGCATTAATTGAACAACTCAGTATCCGGCCTGCGGAGCTTGAAAAGGGGATAATCGAATTACCCAGATACCGGGCACTTTACTTAGACAGTCTGGCACGGGAAAGCGAAGACTTTCAAATGGAGCGCAACCGCTCCTTCAAAAAAATGGTGCAGGATATCCGTGAACCTCAGGACGCGGAATTCAGCCTGCCTAGAGGTCTCAAGGGCAAACTGCGTGATTATCAAAAACTTGGCTTTAAGTGGCTGAAGTCACTTGCCAGTTACGGCCTAGGAGGAATTCTGGCTGATGATATGGGACTGGGGAAAACATTGCAAGTGCTTACCTTCCTGTTATCGGAAAAAGAAACTTCTCCAGGACCATCCATTGTCATAGCGCCAACGTCTTTAGTTTATAATTGGCAGGATGAGGTAAATAAATTTGCTCCTGACCTCAAAACAATTGTCGTAGCCGGACAGCAAAGCAACCGCCTGGAGCAGTTGCAAGAAATTGAGCAGGCAGATTTAATTGTAACTTCTTATGGCTTAATTAAACGGGACATATCTGTTTATGAGCAAAAACAGTTTAACTATTGCTTCCTGGATGAAGCCCAGCATGTTAAAAATCCCAATACGTTGAATGCGAAAGCAGTAAAACGGATTAAAGCCTTGAGCTATTTTGCGCTTACCGGTACACCAATTGAAAATACCCTGACCGAGTTGTGGTCTATTTTTGATTTTGTTATGCCTGGCTATTTACGCAGTCACAAAGTTTTTACCAGCCGCTTCGAAATTCCGATAGTAAAAAATGGCGATACTGCTGCCAGGCAGGAATTAACCCGCCATATTAAACCCTTTCTATTACGGCGTATGAAAAAAGCTGTGCTGAAAGAATTGCCCGAAAAGATTGAAAGTAAAATCGTCACCGAAATGACTGTTGAGCAGGCCAAACTTTATGAAGCCTGCCTCTTGCAAGCCCGCACCGAATTGGAAACGGAGCTTCAACTGAGCGGCTTTGAGAAAAGCCAAATTAAAATCCTCGCGCTGCTTACCCGGCTGCGGCAGCTTTGCTGTCACCCCTCCCTGTTTTTGGAAAACTACCAAGGTGGCAGCGGTAAGCTTGAAGCTCTGGAGGAAATGCTGCAAGATGCCATAAGCGGCGGTCACCGAATTTTGTTGTTTTCTCAATTCACCAGCATGCTGCAGTTAATTAGACAACAGCTGGATTCTGCAGGGATAGCCTGCCACTATTTGGATGGAGCAACACCAGCACAGGAGCGCATCCGTTTGGTCCATGCCTTCAATGCAGGTGAAAAAAATGTTTTCTTACTCTCCCTTAAAGCCGGAGGAACCGGTCTAAACTTAACAGGGGCCGACATGGTCATTCATTATGACCCCTGGTGGAATCCTGCTGTTGAAGAGCAGGCTACCGACCGTGCCTACCGCATCGGTCAAAATAATTCGGTTCAGGTTTTAAAATTAATTACGAAAGATACCATTGAAGAAAAAATCTACCTGCTGCAGCAAAAAAAGAAAGAGTTAATCGACACACTGATTCAGCCGGGAGAAACAGTAATAACAAAATTAACCGAAGCCGAAATCCGGGAACTATTCTTGTAAGGCAGCTGTAATAGCAGGAAAACGTCCGCTTCCGTCTAACAAAATACAATAAAGCAAAACTAGCTATATTAGGAGGTAGCGTTATGTACGAGAAGGAAGTCATTGATCTGGTACGCTCAGGAACAGCATTCATGGGCAGTGTTGATGATAATCGTCCCCGGGTGCGGCCGATGAAGCCTTACATCGATAAAGATGGACATATTTGGTTATTTAGCCGCTACGACTCCCAAAAGGTTGCTGCCTTACAAGCCAATCCAAGGGTCGAATTGTGCTTGATGGGGAAAGACCAGGAAGTATTAAGCATATATGGCCGCATCAAAGATGATACAAAACCCGGCTCAGCTGTTTTTAGGGCTTTGCGGGATTTAATGGTAGCTGAAATACCGGATATGAAGCATTATTTTGCCGAACAGGATGAAAATAGTTTAGTCATTTATCGGCTTGTTGTGCATGAAATCCGGTACATGCGTCCCGACTGTCAACTAACCACCCGTGTTAATTTACCGATGGAACACGATCCTGATGTTGACCTGGCTATGTGCCAGGGCGGTTTTTGCCTGATGTAGCAATAAAAAAGGGGGATATCGCAAAATGCTTCAAAAAAAGCATCATTGCGGTCCCCCTTTGGTACATGTAAAAAGATGACTGGAAAAGCCCGTATTTCTACTTTTGGCATTGCCCCAAAAGTAGCAAAAAGTCTAGGCCTGTCTTGCAAAATGCTTGGGAAATGCTCAGCTTACTAAAATTCGTGAAACTCGCTGCGCTCAAACAAACGAATTTCTTAACGTAAGCTGAGCATTTCCCATCCTGCGGACCGCATTTTTCCAGAAGGGCCGAAAGGAAACGAAGTTACATCCTTTTATTCATTTCTTGCATGATGGGCAATATAAGCCTCTAACTGGTTTCTGGTAGGGTATCCTTCCACATCGCCCCTGACGGTAATCGCCAAGGAACCGATTGCATTTCCCCTGACAACGGCGTCGGCCAGCGGCAAGCCTTCTAGCAGACCGGAGAGTACCCCCACGGCAAAACCGTCGCCGGCGCCAACGGTATCGATAACCCGGTTAACCCGAAACCCCTTCTGATACCCTGTTGCAACGCTTCCATCGCGATGTTTGGTCGAATGATAAGCACCATCCGGTCCGTTTTTCATAATTACATATTGATTGCCCAGCTCATGAAAAAAAGCAGATACCCTTTCCCATTCTGCCGTTCCCAGCAGCAAGTCAGCCTCTGCAATCCCCGGCAATATAAGGTCACTCATGCCGGCAATCTTGAGCAGCGTTTCCCTGGCAGCGTCTTTCGTCCATAGCTGTAAGCGGATATTAGGATCAAAAGATACTAACAACCCTTTTTTCTTGGCAATGGCAATAGCCGCGTAAAGAGTTTCCTGGCAGGATGGGCTTAGTGCCGGAAATATTCCCGTAACATGCAGCAATTTGGCATTAGTAAAATACTCTTCGTTTATGATAGCAGGCGTTACTTTGCTGGCGGCTGACCCACGCCGATAATATAGCACAAGCGGATCACCAATCTCATTTAACTCCTTAACTAAGAGGCCGGTAGGATACTCGGCCGAAAAAGCGACTTGAGAAGTATCAACACCTTCGCCTCGGATGGTGTTACGAATATACGTTCCAAATGGGTCTTGACCAAGTGCGCTCAACCAACCGACACTATGACCAAGCCTGGCAAGCCCAATTGCCACATTGGACTCGGCACCTGCTATTTTACGGCTATAATTCGTTACAAACTGCAGTGAGTCACTCTGGTCGGCAACCATCATGACCATGCTTTCACCAAGCGTTATAATATCAGGCATATGATTTCACCTCATACAGCTTATTGCCATCTTGCTTTTGGTTAAACATTCCCTTACTTATAGAAAAATCCTGCGTTTTCCCGTCAAACTTTTCTAATTATTCCATTTATGCCAGACCGGAGCCTGGCTGGAGGTGACCCAAATGAATAAAACGATATTAATTGTTGATGATGAACTGCGTATGCGAAAACTGGTCGCCGACTTTCTTCTGCGAGAAGGGTATACCATCCTGGAAGCTGCTGATGGTCAGGCTGCTCTGGACATTTTGGCCAGAGAAAAGATCGATTTGGTCATTCTTGATGTAATGATGCCTGAACACGACGGCTGGACGGTATGCCGGGAAATTCGGAAAAAATCTGCTATTCCCGTTATTATGCTCACAGCTAAAGGAGAAGAAGTCGATCAATTATTTGCTTTTGAAATCGGTGCCGATGAATATATCACCAAACCATTTAGTCCTAAAATTTTAACAGCCCGGGTAAATGCTCTCTTCCGCCGCCACGAAAGAGATAAAGCTTTTGTTTGCTGCGGCTTGGAAATCGATACTATTGCCCGTCAAGCCTTCATCGATGGACAAGTACTTGATTTAAGTCCTAAAGAATATGAACTGCTTATTTATCTAACCGATAACCGGGGAAGCGCACTCAGCCGCCAGCAAATCCTGGATAAAGTATGGAACTATGATTATTTTGGGGATCTTCGCACCGTCGATACCCACATTAACCGGCTCCGCACCAAGTTAAACCAGAAAAGCGGACTGATTCAAACCATACGAGGCTATGGGTACCGCTTTGAGGCAGAAAAATGAAAATATCAATACGCACGCGACTGTTTTTCAGCCTCACCGCGCTAATTTTGTTTTTTGTCTTTCTCTCCCTAACGTTAACTCTCCTGGGTCTGGAGAAGTTCTATATCTGGCAAAAGAAAAACATCCTCATTGCGACCAGCAAAACAATTGATGAGCTGTACCCGGGAAATCCGGAGGAAATTTCGCTTGAATTGGAGCGAATTGGCAATAGACTGGGTACAGGAATCGTCATTCTCACCAAAGACGGCTATGTAAAATACAGCTCTTTTGGCCGCATTTTTAATCAGCGGATCATGGAGCGCCTGCCGGGAATGCTGCGCCTGCCTCCCGCTGCTGCCCCGCCTGAACATCACCATCAGGGAATGTTTCGCTTACCCGGCCTGCCGCTGGCCTTAATGAAAGAGCAGGAAATCATCAGCCCTCAAACAATGCTGGAGATGCAAGAGGACCGCGATTTAAAAATCGATTTCATCGTCTTAAAGCATCAATTAAACAACGAAGACATCTTGCTGCTCAGACAGCCGCTGGCTCCTATGTCCGAAAGCGCCGCAGCTACTGCTCATTTCATCGCCTTTACCGGCATTCTTTGCCTGCTGGCAGGCTGCATCTGGGCTTTTTTCTTCGCAAGAAAATTTACCCAGCCTGTTCTTGAACTGAATCGCCTCGCCCAAAACATGGCTCAGCTTGATTTTTCGCAGAAATATACAATCGACCGCAGCGACGAAATTGGCGAACTGGGCCGCAATATTAATCATTTGTCAGATCAGCTTGATACCGCAATATCCGATTTAAATCTCAAAAACAAACAATTGCGGGCCGATGTGGAAAAAGAGCGGAAATTGGACAAAATGAGAAAAGACTTTATTTCCAGTGTATCTCATGAGTTGAAAACACCACTGTCGCTCTTACTGGGTTATGCTGAAGGCTTAAAGGAAAACGTCGCCCGTGATGAAGCAAGCAAGAATTACTACTGCTCGGTCATTATTGATGAGGCAGAAAAAATGGATAAGCTTATCAAGGATCTATTAAATTTATCACAAATTGAATCCGGCTTCTATCAACTCAACCGGACGAACTTTAATCTTTCGCTTCTGCTTGATGAAATTTTGCTGAAATATCAAACAGTACTGCAGGATAAAGACATTTTGCTGGAGATTACAAAAGACGATCAATTACTGATTAACGGCGATTCGCTTAGGATTGAGCAAATCATCCTTAATCTGCTGAACAATGCAATTGACCACGCCGAGTCTTCTAAGACCATCAAAATTTATATTACTCCCTTATCGGATAAGCTTCGCTTCTTTGTTTATAATTCAGGCAGACCAATTCCAGAGGACAGTCAGGAAAAAATTTGGACAAGCTTTTATAAAACAGATAAAGCCCGCACCAGAGAAAACGGCGGTTATGGACTGGGGCTGTCCATTGTCCGGGCTCTACAGGAACTGCATGGCAATCGTTATGGCAGTTTCAATACGCCCGATGGTGTCACCTTCTGGTTTGATCTATCCAAAGCAGAAAATTAGTAATATGTTTAAATTCTTGTAACAAAACTGTAACAATTCTCCTGCATAATAACAATCAGAAACACAATAATTCTCAGGAGAGTGAAATACATGAAACCAAAAATGTCAAAAAAAGTAATTAGTGGAATCGCCATTGGATGTCTGCTTCTTTCACTGGGAGGTCTGGTATTAGCCAAAGATGCCAAAGCAACTAGCGAAAGCAGGCCGCAATCGGCCTTCCAGACCTGCAGACCCAACCACGGCGGCATGGAACAGCATTTTAACAGCTCCCTGGCCGCTCTAGTCGAAAAAGGCACGATTACCCAGGAGCAATCTGATAAAATCGCCAGCTTCTTTCGCGAAAAACGAGCAGAGCACCGTGCCAACAGGGAAGAAATGAAAAATAGTCTGCCTGGTGATCGCGCGGCAAAAGCACAGGAATTCAGAAAGCATCACCAGCAGCTGGCCAGCGATCTAGCCGCTGCTGCCGGCTTATCCGATACACAGGCTAAAGAAGTGTTAGAGGCGCTTCGGCCACCGCAAATGCACGAAAAAATGGGCGAACGCATAACTGTCAAGTTAAGTGAATTAGTCGGCCAAGGCACTATCACACAGGATCAATCTGATAAACTTCTTGCCTTTTTTAAAGAAAAGCACGCTCAACGGCAAGCGGAGTTTGAAAAAATGAAAGGCATGACGGAAGACGAAAGAAAAGCTTATCTTGATCAGAAACACCACATTAGCCATTCTGACCGGCTGGCGGAATTGGCTGCCGCAGGCGATTTGACCGATGAACAGGCGAAACTGGTTGCTGATGCCTTGCGTCCTGAGCATGGGCCCAAACAAGGTCCCCATTGCGCTCCTGAAGCAAAATAACTATAGTCAAGAAAAAACGCTTAAGCAATGCTTAAGCGTTTTCCTTTTATGCTGCTCCTATTGCAAGTCTGGGAACAAATTTATCGGTTTAGTGTACTTTTTTACTGTGTCTGCATAGATTGTAATAGAACCAGCAATCAGCAAAAAGGAGGAGAAAAGTGCATATGGGATTCTTTGATGACATATGTAATAGACATTGGTGCGAGGAGCTAGAATGTAGCTGCGGAATTAATGTCGTAATATTTACAGCTGACGGCTTCGCCTTCTTCGGTTTATTGGACCGGGTAGAAGACGGCATCGTTATTTTGCTTCCGGCCGCAGGGGAAAATGAGGTGTTCATCTTAACTCCCGGAGGCGACGTAGTAACAGAAGAATTATCGTACATTGAGCTTTGCACTATCGTTGCATTATCGAAAAATGTAATTGGAAATCCTTTCGAGGAAGATGACTGCGAAAGAGGAGGGAAATAAGGTGAGCGACGAATTGGTAAATCGCGACTTTAACTGCCGTCTTCTTCATGTTTTACGGAGATTAGAGGGCGAAGAAGGCGTAAATATTAGAACGGTAGGCCTGTTCCAATTTAATGCGGAAGGACGACTGGCTCGCGTCGAAGACCGGCTGGCACTGCTTACGGATGTAGAAGTATTTCCACCGGGCTTAGACTATTCCTTCCATTTAAGTAATGTTACGGTTAATCTCTGCGCTATAACCTCTATTGGCCAAGGCTGCTAATACACACCTAACATATATGTCGATTACAGGAACTCGTTGAATTATCAACGGGTTCTAATTTTTTATATTATTGTCAGCTAAAATATTTAAGCCTGTGTATTGACTGTACAATGAACAATGTCTATAATAATACTCAAGCATAGTTGTGTGTACACAAAATACAACAATGTAATAATGTACACAAAGACCGTAGTTTGATACGACCGGTCTTAACCAGGTAGTACAGGTGCAATGCTGCACTACACCGCAGAGAGAGAACTCCGGCGGAAGGTCGTACTTTGCGACTTTCTGCGGAGTTTATTTTTTTAATAAAAGCTGCCAGAGAGAGCGAACGGAAACTATAGGAGGGATTCAAATGTTAAAAGAATACGCTTTAGGATTTGGTGATAAGGAACTAACCATTACCCTGCCGGAAGAACAAGTGATAAATGTGGTCGAAGGTAAGCCTGCGGACGCCATTAGCGATATCGCCGCCGCAGTAAAAGAGGCACTGAATCATCCGATTGACTCACCACCATTAAAAGAAGTAGTAAAATCAGGTGACAAAGTAGCCATTATTGCCAGTGATATTACCCGTCAATGGATTAAACACGACCAATTCCTGCCAGTGCTGCTTAATGAACTAAATGCAGCAGGCATCCCAGACCACGATATTAAGCTCGTCGTTGCGCTAGGTGCTCACCGCCATCATACTGACCAGGAAAATGTCCTTGTCTATGGTCAGGAAACTGTCAATCGCATACAAATCGTTCAAAGTCATGCACCCACTGAAGAAGACTTTGTCTATGTCGGCAAAACTTCACGCGGTGTAGATACTTATTTCAATAAGCATGTAGTTAACGCCGATAAAGTCATTTTAACAGGCGGCATTGTCTATCATTTGATGGCAGGCTTCGGAGGCGGCCGCAAAGCTGTTATGCCTGGTATTTCCGGTTATGCTACCATTCAGGGAAACCATAGTTTCTGCCTGCATGATGTAGTTGGTCAAGGAGTTAGCCCTCACTGTGTCTCAGGCAAATTGGAAGGCAATAATATGCATGAAGACATGACTGAAATGGCCGAATTATTAAACCCGGCATTTTTACTAAATGTCGTTTTCAACGCCGAAGGAAAATTTGCCCGTTTTGTCGCAGGTCATTGGTATAACGCCTGGTTGGAAGGAACGCGTACAGTTGAACGGATTTTCGGCGTACCTATTAATGGCAAAGCTGATTTGGTTATCGCTTCTGCTGGTGGTTTTCCGAAAGATATTAATCTTTATCAGGGTTCGAAAACTATTGATAATGCCTTTATGGCCACAAAACAAGGCGGCGTCATCATTCTGCTGTTAGAGTGCCGTGATATTATGGAGCCGCCGGATTTCAGCAGCTGGTTCAATTATGAGTCTTTGTATGACCGCGAAGTTGCCCTGCGCGAAGGCTTTACCGTTCCAGGGTTTATTGCTGTAAAATGCGGTCTTATGGCGAAAGAAATACCGCATATCGTTGTAACCCTTCCTGAAAACAAAGCGTTTATTGAAAAAGCCGGTATGATAGCCGTATCGACGCTGGAGGAAGCCATGGCAATTGCCGAAGAAAAGCTCGGCCGCAAGGATTATACCATTACCGTTATGGCTCATGCCGCAAATACAGTGCCCGTTCTACAAGCTTAGTAAAATGCAAGGAGTGTCCAGACCGTTCAACACGGTATGGACACTCTTTTTTCTTCAAGTTGACCACATATCGCAACGCTGTTACACTAGTAGTAATTGGAAAGTCTAATTGTTAAAGTTTTTTGTGAGGTGGGATTGCATGACCCGAAACTTACTTAGGCTAATAATAGTTATGTCCTTAATTTTACTATGCACTACAGCAACAGCTAAAAACACCAATTGGAAAGACCCTGCTTTTGATTTTAAAAAAGTAAAAACAATTTTTATGTTAGATCCCACTTTTACATTTATTAATATTCCCGAGACTAGCAAAAATAAATTCAACAAATATCCTAACTTTAAAGAAAAAATAAATGTTCTACTGGAAGAACGGCTAAAAAAGAAAAAACAGTTTCGCATTGTCTCATCAGCATATATAGAGGAACAAATTAAAGGTGATCCCGATTTGCCATTGCTTGAAACGGTAAGCAGCGAAATATTTGCTGCTGCACTTCCTAAGCATGTAAATCTAGTACTAGAGACAAAAGTAAATGATTTTGGCTGGTACTATTATTACGTAGCAGCGTATGACACTACGGAAACTCAGATGGAACGAGTAAAATATGGCGGAGTCACTCCCGAAGGAAAAGAATATTCCGGCTGGATTGAAATCCCTAAAACTGTTACCGTTCACCACGATGCCTATTATGACGTTTCTGATTGCGCGGAAATAGAAATGAGATTAATTGATCCAGTTACGCAAAAATCCGTCTGGATTTATACGGACATACGCTCTCGTGATTCCCGCTCTTGGACTGACGGGTACGATAAAACAGGTCCCGAATCAATGATGAATCGAATACTCAATGAAGCATTTAAGAAAATACCACTTTCATAGATAACAAGAAAGACAGGCTGTTTGGCTAAACTGGTACTTGCCAAAGCAGCCTGTCTTTTTACTTACCTGCCGTTATCAGCTATCAATGCCTTCCCTTTTTTCGTCAGTTCCAAGCCGTTTCTACCCCGGTTGACAATAATATATTGCTGTTCCTCCAGATAAGCAATATGTCGCCGCATAGCACTTTCGGGAATCCCCAGCTTACACGCCAATGACCTGCGACCAACTGGCCGATAGCTCTGATTGGCATGATCAATGGCTGATAACAGCAGGTGAACAGTAGCTGTTTCACTTTGGCGGGGCGCAGTATCCAAATAAGTAGCCAGTATTTCTTCCGGCAGCAGCTGCTCACTGGGACTCTCGGCTGGACAGAGGCTGACTAAATGCTCTACCGCATTTTGCAGTTCCCGGATATTGCCCGGCCAGTCATACGCGGTCAGATAAGGCGCAACCAGCCGCAAATACTCTTCCGCCTCTAACATTGGGCGAAACTTACAATATTCCTGATAAAAGAAACCTGCCAGCAGCAGGATATCCTGCTTTCTTGCTCGCAGTGGCGGTAATTTAATCGGCAAAACCTTCAGGCGGTAATATAAATCCTCGCGGAATTTTCCTTGCCGGATAAGCGCTTGCAGATCGACGTTTGTGGCTGAAATCACACGCACATCAACGGGAATAAGCTGAGCACCGCCGATGCGGCGGACCTGTTTCTCCTGCAGCACTCTCAGCAGTTTAACCTGGAAGGATAAAGGAGCGTCACCGATTTCATCTAAAAAAATCGTTCCCTTATGGGCTTGTTCAAATAATCCGGGTGCGCCGCCTTTTTTGGCACCAGTAAAGGAGCCTTCGCTATAGCCAAACAATTCACTTTCCAGCAGACTCTCGGTAAGAGCTGCAAAGTTTACCGCAATAAAGGGGCCTTTGCGGCGCGAAGATACATTATGAATTCCCTGGGCAAACAACTCCTTACCTGTGCCACTTTCGCCCTGGATCAGAATTGGTGATTCAGAGCTTCCCAATTTGCACGCCAATGCTTTTGCCCGCTTAATTTCTTCACTTTCCCCAATAATCTGTTCCAGTGTATACCGGGCAAAGTTTTGCTGACGAACTAAATTTCGGCGCAACTCTTCTTCCATGCGTTGAATTTCAGTCACATCTTTAAACGTGTAAACCTTACCACCCGACCCGCCTTTTTGCATTGCGGCGGTGGTAACAATCCACTGACGGTTATTTATTCTAATAATCTGCTCTTCATCGGCTGCTTTAGAAAAAATCCGGAAACTATTTTTGTCGAGCAGCTTTGCATTCAGTTTTTTGCCAATTACATCGTCACTGTTTAGGTTCAATAGTTCGGCGGCAATTGAGTTTATGACAGTAATATTGTTTTTCTCATCAAAGGCAAGGATGCCATCGTGAACCCGGTTAATAATGACTTGCAGCTGATGCTGCATTTGACTATGCCTGGCTGCCAGCAGCCTGGTTTGCTTAATAAAATCTATCATCTCCCTGACGTAGTTCGCCGACAGTAAATTGGCGGTATCATCCAATAAAGAAAGCGCTCCTAAAATTTCTACCAGAGTAGTAAAATCGATGTTCCGGTGTCCGATGTCAATGACCTGCTGCACAAAATCGGGAACCAGCTCTTCTTGTCCGGTAGTAACCGCTATCTTTAAGCGTGGATACTGACTGGTATCAGGTGCACAAGGATAATACCGGATGTGATCCATTCCCAGCGCTTCTAATAATAAAATTGTTTCTACCGTAGTTGTCAGTAAATCACTTACCAATAATACTTCCGTACCTTCCGGTATGGTAAACAGCCGCTCTATTTCATGATAATTGATTGACCGTCTGGCAACAATGACTGGACAGCTTGCGGCAATATATTGCTGCGCTTCCTGATAGATCTGCTGGCTGGTAATAACAACAAGATCTTCGTCACTTATGAATTTCATATTTCCTTCCAGGTAATAGCCGATAACGCTGACTTTATCCTTTAAGAGGCCCTGCAGCTGCGCTGTCAGTGCGTTGGACGTATTCTGGCGTTTGGAAATGAGTGCGAGTTTTTTCACTGGTTATATCCTCCCAAAGAGTTAAATGCAGCAATTAAGGGATAAAAAGGGATGAAAGGGGATATCCCTTTTTATCCCTTAATTGTTTATTTTACAATAAAAACCGGCAATAATCTAGCCCCACTCATTGTTTTAGACACAAATGGCCACTGGCATAATACTTGCATACTCATATGGTGGAAAACCCAAAATGCTAAGGAGGATGAAAATGAACAACACTGAACCCCAATACCAGTCGCAGCCAACTTCTTCTGTTCCCGTATCCGGTTATATCATCTTAGTTATTGCTATTTTAATTTTTTCCGGCATTTTCGCCGGCTCTAAGGGCTGGATTTCCATCTTAGATTTTGATACCCTGAACGGCAAATTCGGCACAATGAAAGATACCGCCAAAGCCACCTTCGTCGGAGCCGGAGGCATTGGAGCCAAAGACGGCTTTATGTTTGCCTTAAGCCTGGTACCAGGCGTTATGCTGGCTTTGGGTATCATTGAAGTGGTCGAGCATCTCGGCGGATTAAAAGCAGCCCAAAAACTCTTGTCGCCTATCTTGCGTCCGATTCTGGGCATTCCCGGAATTACCGGTGTTGCACTGATATCCAGTTTGCAAAGCACAGATGCCGGGGCCGGTATGACTCGCGCCCTCTATGAAAACGGCCAGCTAACAGACAAGGAGCGGCTGATATTCTCTGCCTTCCAGTTTACTGCCGGAGGAACTGTTACCAACTATTTAAGCTCCGGGTCCGCACTTTTTGCTTTCCTCACCGTTCCCACAATGTGGCCTTTGGTCGTCCTGTTTTTAATGAAGATTTTTGGTGCTAACATTATGCGCTTCTACTTATACACTGTGGATCGGAGGAATATCACCAATGAACGATAAAACAATCATTGACGTATTTGTTGAGGGTGCGAAGAAGGGCTGGAATATGGGTGTTAACAACATCATCCCCAATGTCCTTATGGCTTATGTCTGTATTCTCATCCTGCAGGTAACCGGGTTACTCACTTTGCTCGGCAACTTATTTACTCCGGTTATGGCAGTTTTCGGTCTGCCCGGCCAGTCGGTTATGGTACTGTTCAGCGCTATGATGTCTATGGGCGGTGCAGTCGGCGTGGCCCACGGACTCTACACTAACGGGATTCTCAATGGTACTCATATTACGATTTTAATTCCCGCTATCTATTTACTCGGCTCAAAAATTCAATATTTCGGTCGTTTACTCGGCACGGTAGGTATTCCTGCTAAGTATTACCCTGGCTTATTAGCTATTTCCGTAATAAATGCCGCTGTTGCTATGCTGCTAATGCGCCTCATTGCCTAACAAATATACGGAGGATTATTATGACAACATCACAAACACGAGTCCAGCAAGTCTGGCAAACTCTCCATGGCATACCGGAAGTTGGCTTTGCCGAAATCAAAACTTCCGCTTATCTGGCAGCTCAACTTGAAGCCGCCGGTTATCAGGTTCGCACAGGCGTTGGTAAAACGGGTGTCATTGGAACACTTACCGGCGCCCTGCCCGGCCCTACCCTTGCCCTGCGAGCAGATATGGATGCCTTGGCTCACATGATCGACAACCAGGAGTGTGCTATCCACTCCTGCGGCCATGATGCCCACTCCGCTATTGTACTAACCGCCGCAGAGGAACTTGCCCGCAGGGGAATTGCCAAAGGAACGCTGAAAATACTATTTCAACCTGCAGAAGAAAAATTATTTGGTGCTATCCGCATGATAGAGGATGGAGCCATTGACGATGTTGATGTTCTACTGGGATTGCATCTACGCCCAATTCAGGAAGCCAGGCTAGGCCAGGCGACTCCAGCGCTGTATCACGGCGCAAGCTACGTAATGAACGCCTCGCTCCAGGGAGCTGCCGCTCACGGTGCAAGGCCTCATCTGGGTATTAATGCTATTGACGGGGCTGCAGCAGCTGTCCAGGCTATTAATGCCATTCGCGTAAATCCTGTTATTGCCTCTTCTGTGAAGGTTACCAAACTTCATGCCGGTGGTCCTGCGTCTAACGCCATCCCCGATCAAGCCCTAATGACAGTTGATCTCAGAGCACAAGATAATGCTACAATGGAAGAACTATTAAAAAAGACTGCCCACGCCATAGAAGCAGGTGCCGCCACGGTAGGCTGTCAGGCAGAAGCAACCGTACTTGGCGGTTGTCCTGCCGCTGAATACAGTCCTGCGATTGTCAATTTGGCCAAAGAAGCAATTCAACATGTACTGGGCAGCACTGGCCTGCTTGATCCTATTACTACGCCCGGTGGTGAGGACTTTCATTTTTACGTGAAGCATAAGCCAACGCTGCAGGTTGGTTATTTGGGATTAGGAGCTAATCTGACTCCCGGTCTTCACCACCCGGGCATGACTTTTGATAAAGCTTGCCTGCCCCATGGCGTAGATATTCTTCTTTATATGGTCGACAAAGTACTGGAATTAAAAAAAAGCTAGAGCTCTGGGACAACGAAACCGTCCCCCTGACAATATTAAAGGCTGTGTGAAGAAACTTCACACAGCCTTTATTGTTTAGCACACTTTTCTTCCGCCTAGGTAAGCTTCCATAACTCTGGGGTCATTGGCAATATCCTCCGCCTTGCCGTGCAAAACAATCCGCCCTGTTTCCATGACATATGCATAATGGGCAATTTTAATGGCTTGACGGACATTTTGTTCTACCAACAGTACCGTTGTACCATCTTGATTAATTTCCTGGATTACCTTAAAAATGTCAGCTACCACCAGAGGTGCCAGCCCCATAGAAGGTTCATCCAACAGCAGCAGCTTCGGTCTCGCCATCAATGCTCTGCCAATTGCCAGCATCTGCTGCTGACCTCCGGAAAGTGTTCCGCCTAATTGCTGCTTACGCTCTTCTAAAATGGGAAAGCGGTTAAAAACTTTTTGAATATCCTGGCTAATCCCATTATCATTGCGCTGAAAGGCTCCCATCTCCAGATTTTCCAGCACCGTCATTTGCGATAAGATACTGCGCCCTTCGGGAACAAGCGAAATGCCTTTATTGACAATTTTGTGCACCGCCATGGCGGTAACATTTTCGCCGTGAAACTCTATTTGTCCTGACTGAGGCTTAATCAGCCCCATAATGGTTTTCATTGTGGTAGTCTTACCCGCGCCGTTGGCACCGATAAGCGACACGATTGAACCCTTGGGGACGGCAATATCAACGTTTTTCAGGGCTGTTATGCTGCCATAACCAGCCACAAGCTGCTGAATGCGAAGCATATTATGCGTCCTCCTTTCCTAAATAAGCCTCAATGACTTCCGGATTCTCCTGTATATCTGACGGTATTCCTTCTGCTATTTTCCGGCCAAAATTCAATACGACCAGTCTTTCGCAAATACTCATCATCAAATGCATATCATGTTCAATCAGAATAACTGCCTTGCCAAGCTGCTGAATTTTGGTAATGAGCAGCCGCAAATCCTCTGTTTCACTTTCATTCATGCCAGCCGCGGGCTCATCGAGCAGAACAAGCTCAGGATCGGTAGCAAGCGCCCTGGCAATCTCCAGTCGGCGCTGCTTGCCGTAAGATAGCGCACCTGCCAGTGTATTCACTTCATCCGCAATTCCAGTTAACCGCAGCATCTCTATCGCCCTGGCCTTAATAGCTTGCTCTTCGCCACGCTGTTTTGCGGTCCTCCACAGACCTTGCCAAAGGCCGGCATTTGTCCGGCAATGAGCACCGATCATGACATTTTCCAGAACACTCATTTGTCCGAATAAGCGGATGTTTTGAAAAGTACGGGCGATCCCTAGTTCCGTAATTTTGTGCGGTTTGATACCTGTTATCGGTTGCTCCCGGTAATAGACAGCACCGGCACTAGGCTGTAGCACACCGGTAATAAGGTTAAACAATGTCGTTTTTCCCGCCCCGTTCGGGCCAATTACACCAAGGATTTCTCCTGCTTTTACATCAAAACTGATGCCTGATAATGCAGCCAGACCACCAAAATTCTTACTTACCTTTTCAAGCTTCAGCATCATCTGCAGGCCTCCTTGACGCTTCTGTATTGCCCGGTCTGACTCTCAGCCCGGGCATTTTCGACCGCCAAAAGCGAATCGTATCTTCGCCAATGAGTCCCTGAGGTCTGAATATCATCATGACAACTAAAATAGCACCATAGATCATTTCGCGATACTCCGCAACCGAACGCAGCACTTCAGGAAGTGACGTTAAAATGACAGCGCCCAGCAGCGGCCCCCATACCACATTGCTGCCGCCAAAGACAGCAAACAGCAAAATTTCCACTGCACGATGGTACGAAAAGTCTTTTGGACCAATGTAGAAGGTAAGATGCGCCGCCAACCCCCCGGCGATCCCTGCAACAAAGGCTCCCAGAAAAAAAGCCAGCAATTTATAATATACGGTATTCACACCCGTTACTTCCGCAGCATGCTCATCTTCTTTTATTGCTGCAAAGGCACGGCCAATTCGGGAACTGCGCAGCCTGAGTGAGAAAAACACGAGAAAAACCACCAGAAGAGCAAGTAAAAGAATAACAGCCAGGTTACTCACTTGCTGCAGGGTAAGACCCAGTATCCCCTGTCCCAGACCCGCGGCAGCCAACAGCTTACCGATGCTAATACTTAATGACGGTATGCCCGAAAGGCCCAGTGCGCCATTCGTAATCTTCATGTTCAGGATAATGACCCGTACAACTTCGCCAAAGCCAAGCGTAGCAATTGCTAAATAGATTCCTTGAAGACGAGTTGTCGGAATACCAATTACTGCAGCCAGCAGACAGGCGGCAATACCACCTGCCGGTATGGCAAGAAAAATAGGCAGCCCCGCTTTTAACGACAATAAGGCGGATGTATAAGCGCCAATACTCATAAATCCTGCATTCCCCAAAGACAGTTGTCCTGTAGACAATGTTAAATAAATACTAATGCCAAGTATGGCATTGATCAGCATAAACATCGCAATTTGCAAATAATAGGGATTCAGTAACGCTTCCAAATTTATCGCCTCCCTTCAGAAGCCCGGCTGCCAAACAGCCCTTGTGGCCGTAAAAACAGCAAAAATATGATAAGTCCGAAAGCCACCGCTTCCCGGTAGGAAGAAGACCCGTAAGCGACGCTGAACACTTCGGCAATTCCCAGAATTAGTCCGCCCACCATTGCACCGGTTATATTGCCAAGCCCACCCAATATCAGTACTGCCAGCCCTTTAAATCCCATTGATATGCCCATAGTAGGCTCAACGGCATTGAAAGCCAGCCCCACCAGCACTCCTGCAACCGCACCAAGTCCCGATGCCAGCATGACGGTCAATACAATCACTTTGCGGGTATCAATCCCCAGCAAACCGGCCGTTTCGATGTTTTCTGCAGTAGCGCGGATGGATTTACCCAGTTTTGTTTTATCAAGCCAGAATTTGAGCGCAATCATTAATCCACAGGAAACAGCCAGAATAATAATTTGGATTAGCGAGATTTTTAAGGAGCCAACTTCAAACAGCTGCCCTGCATAGATAGGCGGAAAAGACTGGGCCTGGGGCCCAAAAATTTTTAGGGCCAGGCTCTCAAGAAAAATGGATACTCCAATTGTACTAATCAGCGGTGCCAGATGAGATACTTCGCGCCGGCGCAAGGGCCGGAGCGCTACCCGTTCCAAGAGATATCCCAGAAGCGCTCCTACTGCCATAGCACCTGCCAAAGCGGCAAAAATGCTGACATTGAACTTTGTTACAAGCAGCAAGCCGACAAAAGCCCCAATCATGAATATTTCACCATGCGCCATATTTACGATGTTCAGCACACCGAATATCAAAGTATAGCCTAACGCAATCACTGCATACGTACTGCCTAATGTGAGGCCATTGACTACCTGTTGCAAGAACACTCTCTTCACCCCTTTTCTTAACTATGCCTCTTCTTATTTTAACTCGGTAAATTTACCGTCTTTGACAACCAGAATGGTTACATCCATTGCCGGATTCCGCTTGGCATCAAATGCAAATTTACCAGTTACTCCCTGAAAATCTTTTACTGTCGCCAAACTGTCGCGCAGTTTTTTACGGTCAGTAGTCGATCCCGCGTTTTCGATGGCATTTGCCATAATATATAAAGCATCATAAGCCTGGGCTGAAAATTGATCAGGTTCCTTGTTGTATTTTGCCTTAAAAGCCGCCACAAAGTTCTTCACTTTTTCATCTTCTTTGCCGGGATACCACGGGCTGGCGACAACAGCTCCTTCTGCCGCACTGCCTGCAAGTTTAATCAATTGAGGCGAATTAAAGCCATTATTGCCAATTACAGGGACCGTAACGCCTATTTCCCGGGCCTTTTTCAAGATAAGCGCCGCTTCCTGATATAAGGCTGAAATAAAAATCGCATCCGGCTTTAGTGCAGCAATCTTGGTCAATTGTGCTGAGAAATCGGTATCTTTATCCGCAAAAGTTTCTACTGTTACTGTCTCTAAGCCATTATCCTTAATTGCCTGTTCAAAGGTCTTAAAGCCAGATACAGTAAAATCATTATTATTAGAATACATAATGGCAACTTTTTTCAGCCCTAATTTTTCTTTGGCCTTTTTCACTACACTCGGCAGCGCCAGCGACTCCGGCAAGGAGTTCCGGAATACATAGTCGCCGATATCCGTAATTCCTTCGGCTGTAGTGGAGGTACCCATAATGGAGACACCGGCCTGACTGGCAATCGGTCCGGCAGCAAACATTTCACCGCTCAATGTAGGTCCGATAATTGCCAGGACATTATCTTTATGAATTAGCTTATTTGTTGCATTAATTGCTTCATTTTTTTCCCCTTTTGAGTCTTCAAACACAAGCTCTAGTTTCGTTTTCCCTTTGGCATTAATTTCATCCGTGGCAAGCTCTAAGCCTTGGCGGATCGCTTCTCCATAAGCAGCTCCACCGCCACTCAGGAAAGATACCACTCCTATTTTAGCCGCTCCTGCTGCGGAATTACCGCTCTGCGCCGGCGCCTGGCCGCCGCCACATCCGGCTGCCGTCGCTGCAAAAACCATCGCAAGAGCCGCTGCCGTCCATTTTCGTATCTGCTTTTTCATTTTCATCATCTTTATTTCCACCCTTCATTTTTTTATTTTTCATTAATCATCAATATAATAATCATCAGCCATATTGAAATGTCCAGCACACCTCCCCTTTCGCTGTAAAAAATAGAAAGCCCCTACTGGACAGATAACCTGCCAGTAGGGGCGTGGAATCGCGGTACCACCCTACAATTATACTCTCAGCCCGGCCTGATGCTGATGGCCGAACCTCCTGTAACGCCGGACAGCGCTTAGACCTAAAGTATACTTGAATCCAGTATACATCTTCAGTCAAAGAGTTCATGGGCGAAGTAGCGGCAACAGTCACGCACCGGCTTGCACCAACCGCCGGCTCTCTGAGCGCTTACCTTGTTGCTTTTATCCCAATCATTACTTTTTGTTTTACTTATAAAATTAAAAAACTGCAGAAGATTTCCTGAAGCAAGAAACCTTCCGCAGAGTCTTTTATCCTCACGGTGTGGCGCAGCACCATTGCCGCACTTGCATCGCTCGGACCAGCCTGTATGTAACAGCGGAACCCTAGATGCACTTTCTTACGATGTAATTTATACTTGTTATTCATTATCACAGGACATCCGTCTTTTGTCAATAGGTGCATTGATCAAAATTTACAATGTTACAGAAAAAGCACAAAAGCTTCGTGTAGTTGCACTACCGAAGCTTTTGCCCAAATAAACTACTTTCCGGTAAAAACAGCCTTACGCTTTTCTACAAAAGCAGCCATACCCTCTTTTTGATCCGCAGTCGCAAAACAGAGACCAAAAACCTCTGCTTCAAAGGCTACGCCTGATTCCAAATCAACATCAAGCCCTTCATTGACAGCAGCTTTGCAAAGCTCGACCGCAACAGGACCACGGGTCATAATCTTTTGCGCCATCGTCTTGGCCGCATTCAGCAGGTCTTCCGGTGCGGTTACCTGATTAGCCAGGCCAATACGGTATGCCTCAGCCGCATCAATCATGTCCCCGGTGAACAGCAGTTCTTTGGCACGCCCTTTGCCCACAAGGCGAGGCAGGCGCTGAGTACCGCCAAATCCCGGCGGAATTCCTAAGCTCACTTCCGGCTGGCCAAATTTCGCTTTTTCCGAAGCGATACGGATGTCACAAGCCATTGCCAATTCGCAGCCTCCCCCCAGGGCAAAACCATTAATGGCAGCAATTACCGGCCTGGGGAAGTTTTCAATTTTGTTAAATACAGCCTGCGCAAATTTAGCCCACTTGCGTCCCTCGACAGCAGACATCGGCAGCATAGCGGTAATATCCGCACCGGCAACAAAGGATTTCTCCCCGCCGCCGGTAATGATCACGGTTTTTACAGTCTGATCCTCGGCTAATTGATCGAATAGCTCGTTAAGCTCCTGCAGGGTATCGTAATTGAGGGCATTCAATGCCTTGGGGCGATTAATGGTAATAATACCGACTCCACTGGCTACTTCAAACAGTAAATTCGCATAATCACGCATCGGTAATGCTCCTTTTTCATCCATTTATGCTCAGAACAAACGATTATCGTAATATATTTCCGGCAATTACCATACGCTGCGCCTCATTTGTGCCTTCATAGATTTGCGTAATTTTGGCATCGCGCATAAATCGCTCAACAGGATACTCACGGCTGAAGCCATATCCGCCGTATATTTGAACAGCCTCTGTCGTAACATCCATCGCAGCATCAGAAGCAAACATTTTGGCCATAGCAGCCTCTTTCGAGTAAGACAAGTGCCTGGATTTGTGATAAGCTGCCCGGTAAGTCAGAAAACGGGCTGCATCCACTTTTGTTGCCATATCGGCCAATTTAAAGCTGATTGCCTGATTAGAAGCAATCGGTTTGC
This sequence comes from Anaerospora hongkongensis, assembly GCF_004339805.1. Lineage (GTDB taxonomy): Bacteria > Bacillota > Negativicutes > Sporomusales > DSM-15969 > Anaerospora > Anaerospora hongkongensis. The sequence goes on from NZ_SLUI01000013.1 coordinate 105,024, forward strand.
CAAACTGTACTCTTTGTTTAGCGTATCTAATGGCAGACTCAAGAGCGCCCTGTGCAATCCCAACAGCCTGAGCGGCAACGCCGATCCGTCCGCCATCCAGCGTAGTCATCGCAATTTTAAAGCCTTCCCCTTCCTTGCCAAGCAGATTGCAGGCAGGAACACGGCAGTTTTCCATGATAACTTCCCGCTGCACGGAGGAACGGATACCCATTTTCACTTCTTTTTTCCCAAAGGATAAGCCCGGTGTGCCTTTCTCCACAATAAAAGCACTCATGCCCTTAATGCCGGCCGCCTTGTCCGTTGAAGCAATAATAACTTCAATTTCCGCCTCCCCGCCATTCGTGTTAAATACTTTTGTGCCATTCAACAGATAGTATTCACCATCACGTACAGCTGTTGTGGAAGCATTGGCAACATCAGTTCCGGCATTTGGTTCTGTCAGACCAAACGCACCAAGCTTTACTCCCTCGGCTAACGGCCGTAAAAACTTTTGTTTTTGCTCTTCTGATCCATAATGAAAAATCGGCCAGGAACACAGCGAAGTATGAACAGATAAGCCTATGCCAGTTGAAGCGCAGACACGGGAAACTTCTTCAACGGCAATAGCATACGCCAGGAAATCACTGCCGGCACCGCCATATTCTTCCGGATAGGGCAGCCCTAAAAAGCCAAGCTCTCCCATTTGATCAAAAATTTCCCTGGAGAACAGTTCTTTTTCATCTCGCTCTGCAGCAGTCGGTGCAATTGATTTCTCCGCAAAATCTCTCACCATTTTACGAATACTTTCCTGTTCTTCCGTTAACACAAACTCCATTTTTTCTACCTCCCAATATTGTTATAGATACCTGCGCTAAATTACTAGGTTCACCATCCTTTCACTAGCAGAAATTATTTATACAATAATTTTGGATATTGTAATTTTGCATGCAAAATTTATGTGAAAAAAAGAGAAATTATAATTTCTCTTTAGTTTATTGAGAACCGTCGTTCCCAGGCCGTTCAGAAAGTCCCAGATGCTAGAAAGGCCGAGGAAGCGAGCGAAGACAGTACAGCGCCGGTACGACAAGCGAGCTCCCGCAGGCCTGCCAACGCAGATGGGGCTTTATCAACGGCCTGAAGAGAAATTATAATTTCTCATAAATATTCAGCAGTACTTTCCGGAAGATACGCACTTCTTCCTCACTGCAGCCTGCCAGCATTGTCTTGGCAACACTTTGCATAATGGCAACTGCTTGTTCACGAATGGCATTTGCTTCCTCTGTCAAATAAATGCAATACGAACGCCGGTCTTCAGGAACATCGGCTCTGGATACCAGATGAGCCCGCTCCAAACGGTCAATCAATCCTGTCAGCGTTGAATTATCCAAATAACTTTTCTTACTCAATTCGGTAATCGAAACCCCATCACCCTTATAGAGAGCATATAAAACTACCAACTGACCTGGCGTTATGCCGAGACCATGCTCTTCTAACAGTTTTTTGGTGAACTGGAAGTGTTTTTGTTCTGACTTAGCAAGTAACATACAAACATTATCAAATATTTCTAGCACATTTATCCTACCTTTTTACTTTGTTGGCTAATATTTTGCATTCATACTATTATTTTAGTTGTTTTTTGAAAAGTTTGCAAATATTTTCTCAGTCATTCTCAGTAAATTTTAATCTTGACATTATCGTATATTGAATTATACTAAAGCCAGAAACTATTTTGCAAGCAAAATATATTTACGCAAACCATTACTACAAGACTCCACGTTATTTTTTTACGTATATATTTTGCATGCAAAACACTAATTCATTTAAAATTGGAGGGATTATGATGCGTTGTGCAATCTTTTCTTTTGGTTCAAACCATCTCCTTACTCTCGTAAGCCTGTTGATTGATTCCCATCAGGTCATCAACAGCAAAAAGCCAGCGTCTACTGCCTGCGGCATTGCCAGAATCTATTACTCCTACTGCTAGTATAAAATGCCTGGAGACTGCAGCGCTGCAGTCTCCAGGCATTTTTCATTAATAATTAACTGACCTGTTAACGCACGCCGGCAGCGGCTTGCCAGCCAGTCCGGCTAACAAATTATCCGCAGTGAGCACCGCCATAGCCGTACGCGTTTCCACTGTCGCACTGCCAATATGCGGTGCAATAAGAATATTCGGCAGTTTTAGCAGCGGATGATTTCCTGGCAGTGGTTCAGGATCAGTTACATCAAGTGCAGCATAGGCAATTTTTCCAGTTTCCAACGCTTCTAGTAATGCCGGCGTATCAACAACCGCCCCCCGTGATGCATTAACAAAATAAGCCGTCTTCTTCATTAGGGCAAATTCCTTCCGGCCGAACAACCCCCTGGTTTCAGCAGCAAGCGGTGTCAATACAATAATGCAGTCGGCCTCAGTCAACAGTTCTGTAAAACTGCGGTATACAGCACCGATTTGCGGTTCATCAGAGCGTCGGTTCCGATTGTGATAAATTATATTCATGCCAAAAGCCCGCGCTCTTCTTGCCACAGCAACACCAATTTGTCCCATACCGACAACACCAAGTGTTTTTCCTGTAAGATCCATACCGAAAGAAATATTGTTACCTGGTACCCAATGCCCGCCTTTAACAAAATTCCAGGCCTCGTGCAGGCGGCGTGCTGCGCAAAGCAATAAACCAAAAGTTAATTCCGCTGTTGTTTCTACTAAGACTCCTGGAGTATTGCCAAAGGGAATCCCTCTTTTGGTACAGGCAGCAATATCAATATTATCGTAGCCAACAGCCGCCTGAGCAATAACTTTAAGTTCCGGGGCATGTTGCAGCAGTTCTTCATCTACCCGGACATTCCCACTGGCGATCAGCCCATGAGCATCTTTAAGCCACTCTATCAGTTGTTCGCGCGGTATCGGTTCTGCCTTTTCCCATAGCTTTACTTCACAGTTAGCCAAAATGTTTTGTAAAGCCGGTTCCATTAGTCTGTTGGTCATTACTACTTTATACTTGGTCAAACATATCACCTCAACAACTTTTCTCTCGGTTAAAACAGAAATAGGTTTCGTAATTATTGGTTCCCCGTGCCGGCTGAGAATCCTGCTTACAGCAAAACGCTCGGCAAGCAGTGAAATTACTAAATGCTGGGACCTATTAAGCTATAGCTATATCATTTATTAGAAAATTATGGTATAACGGTGATAGAAAATCCTTTTATAAACAAAGGAGGTCCGTCATGCGCTTTATTTCTTATAAATTTGCCGGCCAGGCTGCCATTGGTTTACTGACAGGCCCCGATCAGCAGCACGTTATCCCTCTGCTGGCAGGTGAGCGCCGCTACTTAGGGAAGACAGAACTGCCGTCCACTATGCTGGGTCTAATTGAGCAAGGCGATACCGCTCTGGAAAAGGTTCGGGCAATTGCGGCAAAGGCAGCCGATGATCCGGTCAGCGAAATTGAACTACGATTAGACCAGGTACATTTACTGGCGCCAATCCCGCGTCCCTTAAAGAACATCTTTTGTATTGGGAAAAATTATGCGGAACATGCTATGGAATTTGACAAAACTACAGATCCCAGCATAGCCATTCCCCAGCATCCGGTCATTTTTACGAAAGCACCAACTACCGTAATCGGCCCCGGTGCCGGGATAAAATGCCATAGTTTAGTTACGAAAGCACTTGACTACGAAGTAGAGCTGGCAGTAATTATCGGCAAACGCGGTTCCTATGTCAAGCCGGAAGAGGCAATGGACTATGTCTTTGGTTACACCATACTAAACGATATTACCGCCAGAGATCTGCAAAAGCAGCACCTCCAGTGGTTCCGGGGAAAAAGTCTCGATACCTCGGCACCGATGGGGCCCTGTATCGTACATAAAAGTGAAATTCCCAATCCCGGTAATCTCACTGTATCGTTAAAGGTTAATGGCGAAACACGGCAGCATGCCTCAACAGCAGATTTTCTATTTTCCATACCAACGCTAATTAGCACACTGTCGCAAGGCATTACACTGGAAGCTGGCGATATTATCTCAACAGGAACACCTGCAGGCGTTGGCGCCGCACGGAAACCGCCACAATTTTTGCAGCCTGGTGATATGCTGGAATTAACAATCAGCGATATCGGAACACTAATGAATCCCGTTATTGATTAAAATAAGCCTGCCCCGAATCTTGCCTTATGCAAAGATTCGGGGCAGGCTTATTTGCAGAAGGACAGTTATGCCGGCAGGCGGCATTTCATCACCAGCCTGTCTTCTCCTTCGCCGTATTCTGCTTTGCGGAAGCCGGTCGTAACAAAACCGAATTTTGTTTCATACAGCTTAACCGCACGGGTATTTTCCGGAGCTACAGTTAGTTCCACTTCCTTTAGCCCATAACGAATTAAACGCCGGAAGCTTTCTGTCAGCAATTGCGTACCTACTCCCTTGCCCTGCCAGTGCCTGCAGACGGAAACTCCCACTAAATAAGCTTTATACGGTTCATCCCAATCCAGCATATATTGAATCGCTCCGACTATTTCCCCATCACGCCTGATGGCAAAAACGCGTCCATGCCTAATTAGCGGCACAAGATGCCATTCATTCATGCCGCCGCTGCCAAATGCTTCCCTGTCCATTTCAACTAAGCGGCTGATTACCGCATCCTCGACCGTACCTATTTCTTCAATCATATTTTTTCTCCTTAAATTCCTTTTTAACATATTTGGAATCACAAGCAGAAAGCAGGCCCGCATAGGTCAAATGAAAAGAAAGTTCATCGCCAACATATATTTCTCGCTGCGAATCGGTTATATCCACTATCAAATGATCGCTGCTTGCCCCCATAACTTCTATATTGGCATCTACCGGCACCACTCCATCAATGTTAACGTCTTGCTTCCCTAAAGCCAGAATGGCTCTGTTACGAATCCCTTTATCCACAAAATGAGGAATGTTGCCGAAGGCATCACGACCAACATTGCCAATCGGTACCGATGGCTTATATTTCACTTCAATAACTTCAGCCCGCAGGCGAAAAGCATCATGACAAAGACCGGGAATAATCCTGCTGTTCGTGGTATCTGTTCCTAACAATATTCCTTCGCCGATTCGCAGCTGATTTACCCCTGCAGGCATTTTTTTCGTTTCAACCAGCAGTAGCGATGACGTCCCGCCGCCTGATATAACATCAATTGTTATACCCAGCTTATCTTCTACGGCTTTTTTTAAATTAACCAGTACACTCAAGTTGTCCTGTTCAGGCAAAATCCCGCCAAAGCAACCCATATTAGTGCCTAGTCCTTGCAGGTGCACCCCTGGCATTTGCGATATGCGCGCTACCGTCTCAACTACATCACCTTGTAAAACGCCTTCGCGAAGATCACCGACATCTACCATGAGAATAACCTGATGAACTCGCCCGGCCTGACGAGCCGCTTGCCCCAGTGCTTCAATTACAGTCACTTCGGAGTTAATACTGACGTCAGCGTAACGCACCACTTCTTTCACATTACTCAGTCGCGGTATTCGCAGCAGTGTTATGGATTGTCCAAAGCCCCTGCTTCTAAGCTCTTCAATATTTTCCAGCCTTGAGTCCGCTAAGCCATCTACGCCGCCTTCAATCATCGCTGCGACAATTTGATGAATGGCCGTAAATCCTTTCGTTACTCCCAATACAGCGATCCCCTGGGCATGACAACTTTCAACAATGCGGGACGTATTGGTTCTGATTTTATCCAAATCAACCTCAAGCACAATGCTGTTCATCATAAGCTTTCCCCCCAGCCCTCACCTGCTACCTTGATGACAATCTCTTATCCAGTATCAGACAACCTGAATATCTAATGAAAGTTGTTAGTTTATTATACTTTTTTTTTATAATAATTGTCAAAAGTACTTTTCTAAGTATTTTAACGTGTCGTAATAAAATGACCACCTCGTATTGCCCGTGCATCCGATACCGTAACAAACGCTTTTTCATCCCACTGAAAGATTAATTTCTCCAGTTTTTGCAAACGTCGGCGTTCTAATACAACATTGAGTAAATGGTAGCTGCCTTCTTTCCCCTGACAGGATACCAGTGTAACTCCAAAACCCTGCTCACGCAGATGAGCGGCGAACGATACACCATCCTGCTGAGTAATAACCCACATGATAAGAAAACCCATTGCCAGCTTTTCTTCCAGCCACACCCCCACTATATTGCCTGTGGAGAAGCCTAATGCATAAAAAATAAGACTGGTCCATTCGTTCAGCGTGTTAAATACATAGCGGAGCGCTACAATGTAAATAAGAATTTCCACAAAACCAATGGCGCCGGCCAGCAGTTTATGGCCGCGCATCAGCATAATCGTTCGGATAGTGGCAAGCGATACATCAGCCACTCTTGCAAAAAAAATAATGATATATCCGGCGAATTCCATGCAACCATCTCCTTGCCGGAAAAAATTCATCCCGGTAAAATTATAATTCCCCTGCGCAAGACAAGGTATCCTTGCTTTTCATGGGAGTTGCTAATTGAACGAGTATAACAGCCTCAAAAAAACAAACGGTCTGACTTCAAAAGAAATCAGACCGCCTAAACCAGTTTCTAATAATGACATCCATTTTCATAGTATTTGGTTTCACTTAGCACCAGAAAATAAATTTCCACCTGATGATAACCAGCACCGCGAATGTGCTTGTCCAGGATGGCAGCCGCCTGATCCTGAACAGTCTGCCCTCGGTCAAACCAATTGACCTGTACAACAGGATCGCCTTTTCTGATTTCCCCGTCGGCAATCAAGATCGTTGGCAGCAATTCAATCGTAAAGTACTCTCTGGGGCAGCCGATACACTCTGTTAATTCTGTTACCAGCTGCTTGCTGATCAGTTGAATATCCTTTTGGTCCATACCTCGAATCATAATTTGCGGCATTTCACCAGCCTCCTTTTATAGTCCGCCACATTCGGGCAAACGGAAAACTTCTTCCGGCATTGCAAGCAGCTTATGAATCGTATCAATCATTTCCTGCTTATCTTCAGGCAAGCGCCCATTTACGTAAGCGTAGTTGGAAGCATGATCACTATACAAAAGACTTGTGGACTGTAAATTCGCAATCAATACTTCCGTCTCCCGTAAAGCTTCATGAGGTCTGAGCAGACCGAATTCTCCTGCCTCCCATCGCTCCTTTTGTATAGTTTCCTCCATGGGAATAAAGGTTCTCAAACGAATAAACTCAGGATTAATTTCATTTAAAATCCTGGCGCTGGCAACTGCATGCTCCCTGCTGCGTTCTCGGCCGCCAATCCCAATCATGACATATTCACTAAGTTCAATACCGGCAGCACGAATTTTTTTCCCAGCGGTAATTACCGCTTCCGCATCTGCCCCCTTCTGAATCCGGCTTAAGGTAATATCGTCACCGCTTTCGATACCAGAGTGTATCCGGCTTAATCCGGCACTTTTTAACCGCTCCAGTTCGCTGGCGTTCTTCAGATTAATAAATTGCGTTGAGCCATATAAAGTAATGCGACTGCAAGCAGGAAACAACTCACGTGTGTAACGGAATATTTCCTCTAGCTGCTCGGTTTTCATAATAATCGTATTCCCATCAGGGAAAAAAACCGACTTGACCGCAGTACCATAATGAGCTTGTGCCAGGCGTAAATCTTCTTTAATTTCTTCTAGCGGCCGTATCCGAAATGCTTTATCTTTATACATGGCACAAAAAGTACATTTATTGTGGGGACAGCCAATAGTTGCCTGAATCAGCAGACTGTCAGCCTCACTGGGCGGACGGTATACAATACCCTCATAACGCAAATTCTTCCCCTCCTTCTGCTTTGCATTATTGTTATTGTACGGCATTCAGCACTATTTTTCCATGTAAAAAATTAAAACACTCTGCCTGTAAATAAAAAGCTTGTCAGCGCATTACTGACAAGCCAAAAATTTCACTATAAATAATTCCTATTGTTCCCCGAGTTTAAGAAAAATGTTAAAATCAGCCCAATTAAATGCTGCATAACGAATATCATCACTTACCATGGAATGACGGGACATAATTAATTTGGTAAGCTTTCCGCAATTTAAATCATTCATTGCCAGTTCAATTATCTGCTCTCGCGAGCTTACCTCTATTTTTGCAGCACCTGCATGCACCATCATTATCACTCCTTTAGTTAGACATTAGTTCCAGAACCAATTGGTTAACTATAGTATAATCCCGTATTATATTAATTAAAAATATCGATAAACTATGTTAGAATAGTTTGTAACTATCTATCGGAGGGAAACTATGGAACTGCGACAACTGGAATACTTTCAAATGGTTTGCCGCTGCAACAGCATTACAAAAGCGGCAGCAGAATTGCACGTGGCTCAACCTTCCATTACGATTGCGATCAAAAAACTGGAGGAAGAGCTTGGCGTTACTCTATTTGACAGAACACAACGGCAAATCATTTTGACTACAGAGGGTCAGGTTTTTTTGCGGCGCATCAATGATATCTTAAGCCGCCTGCATGATGCAACCGTCGAAATGAATGATTACCGCATCTTACAAAAGGGATCTATCAAGATTGGCGTTCCATCTACCATTGGTGCATTTCCCTTCCCCACTTTGTTTGCCAGTTTCCAGAAACTCTATCCCAACTTTAAACTGACTGTAGTAGAAGCTGGCTCACTAACCATTCCGAATTATCTGGAGCGCGGTGAAATTGAACTGGGAATTATGATCACATCTACTACATCAACCTGTTTGGCAACAGTCGCTATTACAACCGGTCAACTCCTCGTCTGCCTTCCTCCCGGCCATCCTTTAAGCGCGCTTGATGCCATTCCCTTTACCGCCCTGCGCAATGAACGGTTTGTACTGCTGAAAGAAGATTCCTACAGCCGTCAGCTTATTTTGGCAGAATGCAATAAGCACCAGTTCAATCCGAACATCGTATTCAGCTCAAGTCAGATTGAAACGGTACGCAGCCTCGTCGAACAAGGTGTGGGTATTTCTTTTCTTGTTGATGAGGTGGCGCAGAAGCACGGCACGATTATTACCCGGCCCTTAACCGAACCTCTCACCTATCAAATTGCTTTAGCCTGGAATAAGGAGCGGTACTTATCAAAGGCAACAAAATTGTTTATTGATTTTGTGAGCGCTAATTAAGTGCCTGCTGCGCGAGATAATTCCCTTTACAATAGCAAGCACACATCAAATGCGTACATAGCGAAACTATATTATAACTAGCTAGAATTGGCTGGCTGTTTATAAAATGCCAAATAGTGACAGGATTTTTCTTCATTATGTAGTATAGAGTGAATGTAGATAAAAAATAGAAGGTGACTGACTAGATGAAAAAAATGTTATGGCATATTCTTTTCTTATGCTTATTTTTGGCAGTAACTCCCCCTGCAGCGGCGAAAACGATTTTGTATGTTCCTGCAGACGATCGTCCTGTCAGCCTGCAATCGGCTGCAGACACGGTAACAGCAGCGCAATATGATATTCTGGTTCCCCCAAAAGAATTCTTAGCCGGACGCAGCCGGGAAGGCGAACCGGAACAGCTCTGGGAATGGGTCTTTGCCAATGCAAAACAGGCCGATGCCCTGGTACTATCTGCTGACTCACTGATCTATGGCGGCTTAGTAGATTCCCGCGTTCATGACTTTAGCAGCATTGTGCTCGAATGGCGGTTAAAACGCTTCAATCAGCTAAAAAAGATCTGCCCGCAAACACCTTTATATACGTTCAGCACAGTTATGCGTTCTCCTAAAGCAAGCGGCAGCCCTGTGGAGCCAGCATATTATGGCCAATATGGCAGTGCAATTTTTCAGGTTACGTCTTTGCAGGATAAGGCAGAGGCCGCAGGTTTAACAGAGGCTGAACAGCGGGAATTGCGTACGGCTGCTGCCAGTCTCCCTGCTGACATACTGGCAGATTGGATGAGCCGGCGGGCCAAAAACTATCAGATTAATACCCAGCTAATCGAGCTTACCCGTACAGGTGTGATCGACTACTTCATTGCCGGCCGCGACGACACGGCAGTTTTTTCACAATCCCATAAGGAAGGCCGTATGCTAAAGCAATTCGCCCAGGACTTGTCTGTTGATAAATTTGCTTCTTTCCCCGGAGCTGACCAGTTAGGCATGGTATTGCTTGCCCGCGCTTATAATACGCTCAGCAATGCCAAGCCGGTAATCGTGGTGCACTATGCCCTCGGAACTGCCGGCTCGACAATCCCCCGTTATGAAGACCAGCCTTTTGGCCAGACGGTTGCCGAGCATATCATCGCCGCAGGTGGTATTGTGGGAACTGACGATCAGCATCCTGATTTATTACTGGCCATTAATACCCCGCTTAGTGCGGTTACCGAAGAGGCCGAACTATTGGATAATATCCCGGCAGTCCTATCCAGTACCCGCCAGTTCGTAGCTTCGATCAAATCCACTATTGCTTCATCAGTACCGGTTGCTGTTGCTGATATCGCGTTTGCCAACGGAGCTGATAACGCTCTAATGATTGAACTGAGCAATAATCATCTTCTCACCAGCCTCAGTGCCTACTCTGGCTGGAATACAGCCAGTAATACACTTGGCTATGCCATTGGGCAGGGGTTAATGGCAAAATCGACGAATTACAAGGACCGGCTGAATTTATTGGCAGTTCGCTATCTTGATGACTGGGCATATCAGGCAAACATTCGTAAGGAAATTTACCGGGAGCAGTCTGACCTGCGCGACGATAATGTACGCTACCTTGACCGGCCAAATGCCGAATTAGAAGCGTTAGTACAAAAAAAGCTGCGAAACTTTGCCGGAAAGCAGCTTTGGCTCAACCCCGCTGCTGTTGAGGTCACGTTTCCTTGGAATCGGCTGTTTGAAATTGAAGTAACCTTTGTGGCACCGGAAACAAAAGCACCTTAACTGCTTTCCTAATTGCAATGAGACCGCTTACTGGAGAAAAACTCCGGCAAGCGGTCTTTATCATCTGCATATAGTTCAATCCGATTTTTTCATAGTTTTCATATCTTTTGGGATTGCCGCACTTCCATGCGGGGAAAAGACACGATAAAGGTTGTACCTGCGCCTACTGTTGATTTTATATCAATGCGTCCATTATGACGTTCCACAATACTGTAGCACACGGCTAGCCCAAGTCCCGTGCCATGATCTTTCGTGGTAAAAAAAGGATCAAATATTTTGCTTAAATATTCCTGTTCAATTCCACAACCGCTGTCTATCGTGATCAACTCGACTTTATCGGGTCTGACTCTTGTCTTAATACAAAGTTTTCCCTTGGCAGTCATTGCTTCTATCGCGTTGCGGGAAAGATTTAAAATCAACTGTTTCATTTCTTTTTCATTGAGCAGCAGCATTGGCATAGCCTCTTCTAAATTCAACACGACTTCGATATCATGTTTTGCTGCATCCGCTTGCAGCAAGGGAACAATACTGCTAATAATTGCATTTAGATTCTGTTCCTCTTTTACCACTGCCTTATTCTTGGCAAGGGACAAAAAGTCGGTAACAATTGTATTGATACAGTCTAATTCTTCCATAATAATATCATATTTTTCCCGTTGCTCTTCTTCGGCCTTAGCAGCCAGCATCTGGATATAGCCCATCACTACCGTCATGGGATTACGGATTTCATGAGCAACTCCGGCGGCCATTTCACCAATTAAATTCAGCCGGTCTAATCTGGCCAACTCCTTACGCAGTTGCTCCAGCTCCGTAATATCCTGATAGAAGGCGACGACACCAATTATTCTTCCACTGGCCGGTTCACGCGTAGGATGTACACTCGCCAAAAAACACTTATCACCACGCTGGCAGAGCCGGGAGTTAATCACCTCTCCCTGCAACGCCCGGGCAATCAATAAATCATCGGCATAATCTTCCTGAATCGCCATAGACATCTGATGAATTTGCGTCGACTTAAAGCGATTATAGATCTGCGGCAGCAGTTGAATTGCCGTATTATTAATTGCTGTTATAAAGCCTTCACCATCTACGGTAAGTATCGCCAGCGGAGCCGTATCAATTAATTGCTGCAGTCGCTGGGCCTCGTTAATATATTGCAATGTCAATTGCTGCTGAATAGTCTCTGATTCTTTATTCTGCGTGACATCCCGGGCTACACAAAAAACAGCTGCCACAACATGATTTTTGCCGAATATGGGATTCAGGAAATATTCAAGATAGCGGATGCCATGCGGGAATGCAACCTTGGCAACTTTGGAAATGGATGTCCCTAACAAAAAAACGGTCTTTAAATGAGCTTCAAATGGAATCATAATTTCTCTCGGAAGACCCAGTTCACGCCAGTTCTTGCCGATCACATCGAGTTGTTTTAAACCAAACAGCTGTGCACCTGATATACTGGCATATGTGAACCGGCTATGGCAGTCCAAGATAAACGCACAATCATGACTTAGCGAAATAATTTTGCCGAAAACCTCTGATTGATTCTTAATTGCCGTAGTTAACGCAGATAATTCAGTCTCAATCATTTTACGATCAGTCATTAGCTTTTCTAGTTGCTTATCAACTTCTGTTAATTTCGCTATATATTCCTGGATTAATTGCAGCATCAACCGGCACCCCACGCTTATTAAAGTCAAAAATCAACGAAAGAAACACGGTTACGAGCCTACCGTGTTGTAAAATAGCTAATGTATCAAATTAAAAGATAATACAGTCAAATAGCTATTCCCTAATTTTAATAAAATTCCCTGCTAATTATGACTGAATTTATCACGTTTTGCTTAATAAAACAGAAAAATCGACATATTTTTTTGTTTTCTTTTATCAATCTTCTTTAACCGCTACACTACCACAACTGCCTTCGCCGAATAATATTTGAAACGCTATACCAAAAAAACGACTTACCGTCTATCAGGCGATAAGTCGTTTTTTTGCTGTTTATTGACTTTGCTTATTAACGCGTCCTCTGGCTAAAGAGGCAAAAATTCCTACCCCACAGATACCAGCAAAAACAAGAAAGGCTGTGCGAGTACCCGCCTGAATCATTTCCGCCGAATTTATCCCCGCATTTCCCCCGTCAGCGTGCACTGCCAGCAGCATTGTTACAATCGCAATACTAATGCTTTGACCAATAAGCCGCACAGCCGCCAGCGAAGCGGCAGCTATGCCGTAAAAATTCTTTTCCACAGCTCCCATGATCGCATTATTATTGGGAGATGCAAATAAGGCAAAGCCCAAGCCGATAAGAACCAGATTAGCAATCAGCAGCCATAGGGATGTCTCTTTAGCAAGAAAACTGAACAGAAACAGTCCAAGTGTACTTAGTGCCATTCCCCAGGATGCGACGACCGCTGGTTCGATCCGGTCGGAAAGTGCACCAGCAAGCGGAGAAAACACCACCATAATGATAGGCTGAGACAGTAAAATCAACCCTGCCACCTGAGAATCATATCCCATTACGACTTGAAGATACAAAGACAAGACAAAAGCAACGGCAAAAGTGGCGCTATAGTTAATCATTGCCGCAAGATTGGAAAAAGCAAAGGTTTTGTTATCACGAAATAATGCCACATGAAAAATAGGATATTGCTGCCTTGATTCAAAGCAAATAAAAACAGCCGTTACCATTACTCCGAAACCAAGAATATATATGCCCCAACGGCTTTGCGAAACTTCTGAAAAACCATAAAGAACCGCCACAAGCGAGCCTACACACAAAAAGCTGCCAATTAAATCAAACTTTTCCCCTTTGGCATCAGCCCATTCTCCCTTTAGGCGCCAAGCAGCTAAGATCGCTGCAATCAGCCCGATGAGCGCGGTGAAATAAAAAATACTCCGCCAGCCGAAATTATGGTTCAAAAAGCCACCCAAAACAGGCCCCAGCGACAGTCCTATATAAGTAGCGGCTGCAGTAAGCCCCATTGCTTGGCCGCGCCGCTCAGGCGGATAAACAGAAGTTAAAATTGCCATGCCGGTACTGAAGATCATTGCGCTGGCTGCCCCCTGGCAAACCCGGAAAAAAATCATGGATTCTATTGACCAAGCCAAACCGGATAACAATGCAAACAGAGAGAATAGCACGATACCTGACACATAAATCTTCTTCCGTCCTTCAATATCAGCCAGCCGTCCAAAAGGCAGTAAAAAGGCGGCTGAAGCTAGCAAATAGCCAGCTACTACCCAACTGAGCACCGTAGCTGATCCACTATATTGCGTACCAATAGCCGGTATGGCAAGATTAATCGAACTACCCATAAAAGGCGCTAAAAAGGACGTAACCATAACTACCGCCAAAACTGCTGATTCCAACGATAACTGCAGATTCATAAGCATATCTCCTTTCCCAACAGAGCTTAAACCACACAACAGTAAATACTTAGCTAAGCTAAACAAACTCTGGTAACAGCATAACCGAAACAACCGAAAAAGAAAAGGCCTGCAGTACCCTCTACTAACCTGCAGACCTCCAGTATCAATCTTTTTCTTTAGCAGGCACCTTGCTGCAAACATAAGCGTTGCAGGCATAGCCGCACACCGGGCAGCTATCTTTTATATTTGTCGTTTTCCATACGTGACCGCAAGCAATACATTTAAATCCATCCATCATCTGAGACTTGCTGACATGATAATCACTCATTTTGCATCCTCCGAGCTATTGATTTTTACTGATAAATCCACTGAATTTGTCCCTTCCCCTTAAGATAAATAGATTAACTAATAACAGTCTTTTTAGCGGCAGGAAATTTTTTCTAGTTATGGAACATATCTAGTAACTATAAAGTATTAAATAAGGAGGTCCATGCATGCGTATTTTATTGATTCTTATGCTACTCATATCACTAACCTTTCCCACCGCTTCAGCCCAGATCCGAGGCGAAGTTATCGAATACAAACAAGGTGATACAGTAATGGAAGGCTATCTAGCCTATGATGACGCTGTGAAAGGTAAACGCGCCGGTATATTAGTGGTACACGACTGGAATGGAATAGGCTCTTACGTACGGGCACGGGCCCAGCAGCTGGCCAGCTTAGGCTATGTTGCCTTTGCTCCTGATATTTATGGTAAGAATCTTCGCCCTGCAGATAACAAGGAAGCAGCTAAGATAGCAAGTACACTCAAAAACGACCGCCTGCTGCTGCGTCTGAGAGTAAATGCAGGCCTGGATATCTTGCGCAATCACCCCTTAACAGATTCGAACAAGCTGGGAGCAATCGGTTACTGCTTTGGCGGCATGACAGTTTTGGAATTAGCCCGCAGCGGTGCCAGCATTGCAGGAGTAGTCAGCTTCCATGGAAATCTTGATACAGCAGGTGAAACCAGTCCCATTCATGCTAAAGTTCTTGTCCTTCATGGAGCGGAAGATCCAGTTGTACCGCCTGCTCAAGTTGCTGCCTTTGAAGAAGAAATGCGCAAAGCCGGAGCAGATTGGCAGTTGAATATTTACAGCTCAACAGGCCATAACTTTACTAATCCCAGCTCATCCTCATACAGCCGTCAAACTGACAAACGCTCTTTTGAAGCAATGAAAAACTTTTTTGCAGAAATTTTTTAACTTAATTCTATTATCTTAATTTCAGAACAAAATAAACACCGGCAATGATTAAAAAGCTTCCTGCAAAAAATGGAAATGACAAGTTCTCATCAAGTACTAACCAGCCTAGAATACTACCGACAATGGATTGCAGGAAAAAAAACAAACCCGCTTGATGAGGATTCATTAAGGACAATCCTTTATTCCAGCAATAATAAGCAACGGTAGTAGAGACTACGGCCAAATACCCAATACTTAACATTACCGGTAAGCTCTTTAGTGCAGCAGCATCCCAGGTAGTGATTTCGCTAACTGCCGGAAGCAGCGTAAATCCTGTGGCCAGCATAATTCCCCATGTAGTAATCCGCAGGGCAGGATGGCGGGTTGCTATTTTTTTTGACAGCACCGAATAGTAGCCCCATAAGCATGCCGCGAGGAGAAAAAACAAATTACCATAAAAAAATGCTTCCCCTGCTTCTTCTCCCGGAAGGCCTGTAATAACCAATACTCCTGCTAATGAAAGCCCAATGGCAATCACTTGCCTTACTATTATTCTTTCTCCTAACAACAAAATAGCAAAGCCCGATTGAAATACTGGGGATAAGGTGGTAATAACAGCTCCCATATGAGCAGTCGAAAGCTTCGTTCCAATAAATTGGGCGGCAACGGAAAGAAAATATCCAAAAAAACCAATTTGAAACAATATGCCCCGGTCTTCTCGCGGGATTATTTCCACTTTGCTATGTCGGCACAGCAAAATTAAAGTGAGGGCAGAAAAAAAATAACGTAAAAATAATAAAGTAAAAGGCGGCACTACCTCCAGTGCATACTTACTGGCAACATACATCCCGCCCCAAATTGCTGCAGCTGCAGATAAATATAGCGGCCCCATTATATTTATAGTCACAATGAAAAACCTCCTGTTACAATATATTGTCATTGTAACAGAAGGCTCCTTTGTCGACTTGCTCAGCTTACTGGTTGTATTTCGCTTTTATTCGGTTTTTATTTCGATAGGCGGCTGGAGTCACTCCGGCATAGTCTTGGAAAAGTCGGGTTAAAGTAGATTGCTGGCGGTAACCAACTTGCTGAGCTATCTGCAAAATTGTATGCTCACTGTCTTCCAGCAGCCGCCGGGCGTTTTCAAGCCGCAGCCTGCGGATGTACTCCATAGGAGATACCCGAAAGTGTTTTTGAAACCATTCGCAATAATAGGATAGCTGATAATGCTCAATATCAGCTAACTGTTGAAGAGTAATATCGCGGTAATACTGATCATGTATATATCTTATCGAGGCCGGGCAGCTCTCTTGTTCCAATAAGCGCAGGATGTACCGGAATAAGTCTGTTAACCGCGAATTCGCCACCGGTGTATCCTTTACCTCTTGAGCAAGCAGGGTCCGGACTGCCTTCCAGCGTTCGTCAAGCAATTGGCATTCTGGAACTGGTCTTGTGCTTTGCGGCAAATACATCGGGGGAATATCCAAAACAAGAAATTGATTATTTGTATGTGAATGAAAAGAATGATAGCTCTCGGGTGGAATAAAAATGACATTTTGACAGTTGTCGTCAAAGACGGCTGTATTTACTGTTACGGATAATATTCCTTTAACTGGCAATACCAGTTGAGCATAGGAGTGAATATGCCCATATGATTTATCCGTGTAAGTCCGCCGCTCGCAGGTAATAGCAGCCATTGCCTATGCCTCCTTAGCTGGAATGATTCTATTTTAGTAGCAACCAAGCTTTTATGCAACAGGCTTACCTGCTTGTCTCCCCTTATTAGCAACCTGTCCTCTGAGTACAGAACAGGGGTTGATGAAATGCTGAAAATAGCATACAATAAAGGCATTGTCACAGCACTTTTTTTACAAAGGAGATCCATTATGAAGTCAAATCTATTATTATTGCTGGCCGCCGCAATATGGGGGTTGGCATTTGTTGCCCAGCGCGTAGGCATGGATTACGTCGGGCCCTTTACCTTTAATGGCGTGCGGTTTGTACTGGGAAGCCTTTCCTTGGTCCCACTGTTATTTTATTACCGCTCTGCTTCAACGGGTTCTGCTGCATCCAGTTATCGGGAGGATGCCCGTGCTGGCTTTCTGGCAGGTACCGTTTTATTTATTGCTGCCTCATTACAGCAAATCGGCCTGATATACACGACTGCCGGTAAGGCCGCTTTTATTACTTGTCTCTATATTGTATTAGTACCCATTCTGGGAATTTTCATAAAGCAGCGTATCCACCCCTGGACCTGGTGCGGCTCTTTTTTTGCCGTAGCAGGCCTGTATTTGCTATGCGTAAAAGAAAACTTCTCTATCTCTTATGGTGACCTGCTGGAACTTGTGGGAGCATTTTTTTGGTCAATTCACATTCTGCTAATTGATCATTTTGCGGATAGAGTAAACACGCTGCGGCTGGCTTTTTTTCAGTTTGTCACTTGCGCTGCCTTCAGCCTGGCAACTGCGCTCTGGCTGGAAACCATCACAATTACCTCTTTACTCCAGGCTAGCACCCCTATTTTATATGGGGGCATTTGCTCTGTCGGCATTGCATATACACTACAGATCGTTGGGCAAAAGAATGCTTCCCCGTCTCATGCCGCCATCATTCTCAGTCTGGAAACGGTTTTTGCTGTTATTGGCGGCTATCTGCTGATTAATGAATACTTAGGATTACAGGAAATTACCGGTTCAGCACTTATGCTAATCGGAATGCTTCTGTCTCAGCTGCAAAACCTAAAGCCCGCTCAGAATGATGCTTCAAAATTGCCTGCTTAAGATACACAACGGTATCTGACAGGCTGGGCAAACTCTCTATAAACAACCAAAAACCAGCAGTAGCTCCTGTGGGAGTTCTGCTGGTTTTTATTTAACGAAAGATCTGTTGAATAAGTTTTTCGGCTACTGCTCGTTTTAATTCCTCTTCTGCCGCCGGCATTTCTTTCTTTTTTAGTCTGTCCAGTACTTCCTGGCTTAACTGTTCAGGATAGAACGTTCCAAATGCCGTTCTGACAGCCAGGTCGGATAACTCCATTGCTGAGCCGCGCTTGACAAAAAAGCCGGTAAGCTGTTGAAATGCTATTCCATACGCTTTCCCATTTTGTATTGCAAAGTTCCCTTTGGTAACAGCGTCTTCACCGCGGCCGCTCACATGGCCGGTGAAGCTAAGCGGACCATGAACATCCTTATCTGTTAACTGGGAGCTTTCCAAATTACGTCCGGTCACATCCAATTCATAGCTTTGATTATCTACATACACCGCGCCTTCAGCGTTAATCCGTCCCTGCTGGATATTACCGTTTACATCCTGCAAGGCCACCCGGTTATCACGGAAAGTAAAACTGCCTTTAACCGCATCAACCGCCATCCCGCTGAAGCTAACCTGCGGCAAGCTAAAAGCACCTTTGATCTCCGGCTCTGTTAACTGACCGCTGACCTGAATTTGAACTGCTAAAGGACGCTGAGCGGTCAAGCCTGTTACAAGGGCCGCAGGGTCAGCATCAGGCAAAGAGAACGCCAGGTCAAGCGTCTTCTTATTATCTTTTAAATCAATACTTCCTTGCCCTATTGCCTGCTGCCCATACACCAGCATCGACAGTTCACTAAACTGTATCCCGTCTGCATCACCAATAAACGTCCCCTGGCCATCACGTATATTTAATTTACCGGCAATATTGAGGCCCGTGAAATCTCCTTGGGCGCTCATATGCAGCGCCTTCTGCTCATCTTGCCCAGCCACTACGGTAACATTCTCAAGCCGCCCTCCCTCAATATAACTCAGCGGCAGGCTGGCAAACAACTCACTCCATTCTACCAGCTCGATTTTTCCTATTTTAAGGGTTAATTCACCAGGCAGCTTTCCCCAATGACCGCTCACATTCAGTAAAGACTGGGCTGCCTTCCCCTGAAGATTGACTTCCATATCAGGAGAATTAATAAAAGCCAGCGTACCTTTAACATCCTCCACCGTCTTGGTCAGCTGACCTGACTGCAGATGGAACTTTCCTGACTCAAATTCAATTTGACTATGAAAATTCTGTTCGCCTGCCGGTTGATTATGTAATAATCCGTCCCAATTCAGCTTCCCATTGTCTTCCGTTAGCCAAATCTCGCTTCCCTGCAGCGATACCTTTTCCACTTGCGGCAAACCTAAACTGCCGCCAGTCAAATCTGTCCACCGGTATAATATTTTCATAACCGGAATTTTCGCCAGCAAGCCCCCTTGCTGATCGTACAGAAAAACATTGCGCACTCTGACTCGCCCGGATATAGTCAGGTCAATATCTCCCACCACCAGCCGCCCTGTCAATTGCTGTTCTATTCTTTGCACAAGTGTATTTTGAATGGTCTTGCCAATCCACATAGCAAAAAATTGCCAGAACAATATCATGACAGCTACCAATAAAACGGTTACGGTCAATGATTTTTTATGGTAGAGTAGAATTTCTCTCATCTTACATCCTCCCACTAGCACGGAGCACTTTATTATTTTTCTAGTTTATTCCATTTCTCTCTAAAAAAACCTCTAAAATTTATTATACGGTAAAATTATTACCGTGCCTTGCGCATCACTGCAGCCATTTTCACAAATAGGCATTTACCCTGAGCAAGAGATCGGTTACGATAAAAAGGAGAGGAGAGTCGATATGGAAGTTAATTATAAAAACAATCAGCCAGGCATAACAGCGTGCCCTTCAACAAACTGGAGAGTTTGGTGGAACTTACTTAGGCCGCATACATTAACGGCTTCCTTTGTTCCTGTAGCTATCGGCACTGCCTTGGCACTGCCAGTGAGCCAGTTTCGCCCAGCCTTATTTTTTGCTATGCTACTGGCAAGCATGCTGATTCAGATTTCGACGAACATGCTTAATGAGTATTACGACTTTAAAAACGGTTTAGATAACGAAGCCTCTATTGGTATTGGCGGTACGATTGTCCGTGAAGGGGTCGCACCTCAAACGATAGTAACACTGTCTCAGTATACATTGGCAGCAGCATTTTTATTGGGCCTGTATCTTTGTCAACAAAGCAGCTGGTGGCTTCTACCGGTTGGTCTCTGCTGTGCTGCAGTCGGCTATTTTTATTCAGGCGGGCCGTATCCGCTGTCCGCTACGCCCCTGGGTGAGGTAGTAGCAGGCCTATGCATGGGACTGATCATTATTGTCATTTCCTTTTTCCTGCAGACGGAAACGATTACGAATCGAAGCCTCTTGATCTCTGGCCCCACTTCTATTTTAATCGGCGCTATTTTGATGGCAAATAATTTACGCGATTTAACTGGGGATGAGCAGCATGGCAGGAAAACACTGGCTATTTTATTAGGAAGAAAGGCTGCTACCAGCCTGCTCACGATCATGTTTTGCTTGTCTTATGTTTGGATAGTGGCACTCATCGCTGCAGGCATTATCAGCTTATGGGGATTGTTAACCTTTATCAGTCTGCCAAAAGCCGTTACAGCGGTTCAAGGTTTCCGCCGCCATATTGCCCCACAAGACTTAATGCCGGCTATGGTAGCAACAGCACAAACTAATACTATTTTGGGACTGGCCCTGGCAACGAGCCTGCTGCTTGAATTCTGGCTTTTGTAAGAGGCCGTTCCACGAAGGCTCTATCGGACCGTACGAAAGCAAGCAGTCCTACTGCCACCAGCGGCCCCGCAGCCAAAATGGAAAATGCGTATACATAACTGCCTGTTTGGTCTAAAACCAGCCCGGCAGTAACCGGAGAAATCAACGACCCAATCTGCCAAACTCCATTACAGAAACCAACTGCGGTCGCTACTGAACGTGCGGCGACCAGCTCACTGATAAAAGTATTCAGTACAGGACCAAACATAAAAGCTCCTGCTCCCAGCAATGTCGCTAATACCGCTAAATATTGCGCATCTTGGTTCTTGGCGAATAACCATAGCAAAACGGCGAACACTCCCAAGAGCACCATACTGGCTTGACGGCGCCTCTGCCGAAACCGGTCGGACAGCCACCCGACAACGGGTTGTCCAATTAGAGCGCCAATCCCAAACAGGGCCATTGTCCGGCCCGATTCCTTTAAGGACAAGCCCAATCCTTGATGCATATAGGCGTTGGCCCAGGTCAATGTCCCCCAGGTTCCCCACATAGCAAAAAAGCCGGCTGCAGCCGTCAGCATTAGTTCGCGATTGGTTATTATCTCTTTTAATTCAAACTTTATACCTGTTTTTCCTGCCGCTGGTACGATTCTAAGCCCAGTTCGACGTGGTAATATCAACCAGGTAAGCCCCAAAGCAGCCAATGTCATACTTCCGGCAAAGAGAAAAGACGTGCGCCAGCCGTAATGTGCGGCAATAAGCGGTGATAATAAATTAGCCAGGAGCAGTCCTAATGGAGCTGAGGTCATAAAAAAACCCATTGCCATTGCCCGGTGCTCGGCAGCTACATGATCATATACTCCTTTAACCGCAGCAGCTAATACGGCACCTGAACCAAAGCCAGCCAGAAACCTGAGAATAACCCCCTGCCCAAAGTCGTTGGTTACGGCCAGCCCCATTGTAAACAGCCCCATTACAAAAAGAGAAACCAGCAGTACTTTACGGGTACCCCAGCGGTCAGCAAGCATGCCGCCTGGCAGCTGGGTAAGTAAATAACCAAAAAAGAACGCACTCATAAACCCGCCAGCCTCAGCAGCAGTAAGCCTCAGTTCGACAGCTGCCATAGGAATGATCGGCGGCCAGGAAAGACGGTCCACAAACGAACAAAGAAAAGCCAGCCAGCCACAAGCTATGGTCCGCAAGGCCATCATTGATTTTTGCTTCATTACTACACCCCAATAATCGTATTCTGAGCCTTTTAAAAGACCTACAAAAAACTATCTCTTTCTACTTTGCAAACCCGCAAGCCAAACTCACTATACCAGCAGTTGCGCCCTTTTTTTTGCGCCGCTGCATGCAAGGAGTTATTGCGAAAATGCTCGATTGCCTCCAGTGATTGCCAATAAAAAACCGTAATTCCCAGACCAGCTCCATTTCTAACGCTTTCAGCCCCAATAAAGCCCTCTTGCTGACCGGCAAGCTCCAGGACCTTTTCCGCCATGCTGCTATATCCTTGATCCCCTTCCGTCCGCTGCGAGGTAAAAATAACGGCATAGTAGGGCGGTACCGGTGTTTGCGTGATTGACATGTTTTCCACTCCTCAGTTTATTTCTATTTTACCATAAACTGATTTCGGGCAAAAATAATCTTCAGTAAAATCCGGCAAAACTAAGGACTAGTCCCGTTAAATTAGGTCAAAAGCAGGACATTCATCCGATTGTTTCTTCAACTGCTTTACAGTACCATAATAAAGGAATCGGTATATGAGATAGTATGGTGGGAAGGAGCTGGTAACTGATGACATGGATAACACAGCTTTATAACGTAAACCAACTTACACCCGGTATGGAGCTCGGTCAGCCGGTTTTAAACCAAAAAGGGACCGTATTGCTGGCCGAAGGCACCATTTTAAATAAAGCACAACTAGACCACCTTGCCAGACTTGGTGTCGAGGCGGTAAGCATCAAAGAAGCACAGGATCCGGAAATCAATGAAATTACTCTGGATCCCAAAAACCTGGAGCGATTGAATCAGGCAGTCGAACAAATTAAATCCTCCTTTCATACAATTGAAAAGTACGGCAAAGTTCCTATGCAGATCTTTGAGAATATAGCTTCTAATCACATCAGCCCAATAGTCAATTCCCATTCTGCCGCCAACTACTTAAACATTGACCGGCCTAAAAGTGATTATCTCTACAATCACTCGATTAACGTAGGTTTATTAAGTGGTCTTATCGGCAAATGGCTGGGAAGCAGTGAAGCAGAGATCTCTGAATTAATCTTAACGGGTCTGCTTCATGATATTGGAAAAACACAGATTCCTCAAGAAATCATCAACAAATCAGGCAAATTAACTCCTAAAGAAATGGAGCTTGTAAAACTGCACGCCACCTACAGCTACCGGCTGCTAAACGACCTTCCGAATATTCCTCCCACCGTAAAATTTGGGATCCTCCAGCATCATGAACGTTTGGACGGAAGCGGCTATCCCGGTCGTTTCAGTGGTGATAAGATCCACCGGTTTGCCCGGATTGTAGCTATTGCAGATATTTATTGCGCCATGACAGCTGACCGGGAACATTCGGCAAAGGCCAACCCCTTCGCTGCGGCAGAAGAGCTGGCAAAAGACATGTATACAAAGCTCGATACGGAAATCTGCACCACCTTTTTGACCAACTTCTGTATTTTCATCATCGGCAATAAGCTGCAGCTAGATGATGATAGGGAGGTTGAGATTGTCTATACCGGCCATTTCTTAAACCTTCATCCTCTTGTGCGAACAGCTGAGGGAGAAATATTGACTATCACAAATTGGCGCTCTATTCGTAAAATGACTCCTTTCAATGTTAAATTTACATAAGCTGCCGATTTCCGGCAATACCCCATTGAAAAAGCCTGCATACCATCTTAAGATGGTATGCAGGCTTATTATATTTACTGATGAAACAGTACGTTTTTGCTAAGCAGCTAATGAATTGCTTTCTTTTTAAATTTACCACCCATAACTTCGTGCACATCATTAATTGTCAAAAACGCATTTTCGTCTATCTCATCTACAATTGATTTCAATTTAGCCATTTCAAGTCGGGTAATTACCGCATAGAGCACATTTTTTCGCTCTTTGGTATAACCGCCCTCACCATGCAGAATCGTCACACCCCGGCCTAAGCGAGCCAGAAGTGCATCCGCAATTTCATCAGGTTTATCCGAAACAATCATTGCCGCTTTGGACTCATCGAGGCCCTCAATGACAATATCCATTACCTTAAAAATAATGAAATAAGCAACTAGTGAATACATTGCTTTGTCTAAGGTAAATACGAGGCCCGCACTTGATAAAATAAACAGGTTTAAAAACATAACAATTTCACCGACAGAAAAACTCGTCCACCGGTCAAAAATAATCGCTACAATTTCGGTACCATCAAGGGAACCGCCAAAGCGAATAATGATTCCGACACCGAGCCCGACAATGATTCCCCCAAAAACAGCAGCTAAAAACAGATCATGGGTTAGTCCGGGAATGGGATGGAACACATGGGTCCAGTAAGACAAAGAAGCAATCGAAAATAATGTGGAAATAGCAAATGTTTTGCCGATCTGCTTATATCCCAAATAAATGAAAGGGATGTTTAGTACCACCAAAAACAAACTAAGGGGCAGTCCGGTTAGAAAACTCGCCATAATGGAAATGCCCACTATACCGCCGTCAATAATATTGTTGGGTACTAAGAAAATTTCCAGCCCCACTGCGGTAATAATCGCCCCGATAAAAAGCATTATATATCGTTTTATTTCCTGTAGTGTTCGATTTTTTTTTGCCATTAGCAACCTCCCAATATTAGCCCTGCAATTTCTGCCTGCCAATATTTCATTTTATTTTTTCTGGTTCGTATCCTGTATTTTATAGCAGCGAATTGCTCAGAATTACGAAGCGCTTCTCCTCCCCTAGTATTTACTGCTTTACATTAAATTCGCCGTAATAACCCATAAATCCTGTTTATATTGTTTTATTACCCTATAGCTTTTATTATCTCCATAAACAGCTAACTTACAGTCCTTTCTAAAGCATTATCAGTAGAAAATTTTATTTGAAAAGTTGTTCCTGCATCATCCGTCTTAATATCAATTGCGGCATTATGCCGCAAAGCAATGCCATAGCAGACCGGTAATCCCAGTCCTGTGCCGCCCTCTTTGGTAGTGAGAAAAGGGGTGCCCAGCTTATTCAATACATGTACAGGAATACCGCTTCCGGTATCGGCCACTTCTAAGACGACAGTTTGATTGCTGTAAAACGTTCTAATTCTCACTACTCCTTTTTTCGGCATAGCTTCAAGCGAATTCTTTACTAAATTCAAAAATAGTTGCCTAATTTCGCTTTCATCCAACATCAGTGATGGAACGTTGCACAATTCGTAGACAATAATTTGATCATTTTTTATTGCTTCTGCATTTAACAAAGGGTACATTGTCTCTAATATTGTATTTAAGGACATTGGCCTTCGCTTTTCAGTTCTATTTTTAGCCAAAGATAAAAATTCGCTAATAATCCGATTTGCTCTATCCAGCTCATCAATCATAATATGATAAAATTCTTTATTAGAACCGGTTGGTTCTTTGACCAGCATCATCTGCAGAAACCCACGCACAGTTGTCATAGGATTACGGACTTCATGTCCAACAGATGCTGCCATTTGACCAAGTAAATCCAACCGGGACAGTCGCTCAATTTCTTTGCCATTTGAACAAACACTTTGGTTGCGCAGCGAAAAAAGAGCATGTCCCAGATTTTCCGCCAGACTTAGTAACAGTATCCCTGTTTCCTGATCAAATGCATCTGCCTGACCTGCATATATAACGAGAACAGCATCTGGTATCTCTCCAATAAAGAGTGGCAAAACAATTGCTGACTGGTAGCCTCTCTCGATTGCTCCGCTGCGCCATGCTTCTGAGGGGCAATCCCGCTGAATATTATGCACAATTACCGGATGCCGACGGCGCAATGCAAATCCGATAGGGCCGTATCCGTGCGGATTATCCGCCCAGGTTACTTTGATCGAAGCTAAAAAACCTTCTTCTTCTCCCCAAAAGGCAATGGGACAGATTCTCCGCAGCCCCTCTGCCTCGACATGCCCAACCCAAGCTAATTTGTATTGTCCGACTTCCACAATAATACGACAGATCTCATGAAGCAACGCTTTTTCTTCTCTAATCTGCACTGCTGCCTGCAAAGCCTGTACCAGTATTTCTATCGTATCATTCGACTGACAGGATGATTCCCCAACTTGCATTAGGTTTCTTGGCTTCTTTGCATTATTCATTATAACCCCTCACTATACAGCAATAAGTTGTACATAACTACCTAAATAATCATTTACATAATATAATTTATCTTATCCCTATAGATTCTATATAACATCTACTATATTTAGATAATAATCCATTCGCTATTTTCCATAATTCTCCTTTTTACTTTACATAGCAAGTTTTATCAATTAATGTAACTTACTGTCAATGCACCTGTTTGCTCAAATTTGCGCACGTCGTTTCGGCAATGTTCTTATACATTATGAATACTTCCCCTGACATTCCCATAAATAAGTAGATCGCTTGTTTTCCTAATCTGATTTTGACTAAGAAAACAAGCGATCTTTTTTAAACACTTACTGAGCGCTTTTTTCGAATGCACTAGCCACAATAATTCTCAAATCCTCTATTGCCAGTTGACGAGGACTGTTTGGCAAAAGCCTGTAGGTTGCGGCATCCTTACAAATATTCTCTATTTCCGTCAGCGAAATCTGCACATCTCCCAGTGTTTCGGGGATGGAAAGATCCTTTTTTAAGGTGTTGATTGCCGTTATAGCAGCTGTCTGTGCTTCTTGATCCGTTAGCTCGTGCGTATCCACACCCAGAGCCTGTGCAATATCACGAAGTTTTGCATTGCCAGCCTGCCGATAATAATCCAACACATAAGGCAGCATGATACCATTAGCTACACCATGGGAAATACCGAATTGTGCCCCAATTGGATGGGCTATGCCATGTACGGCCCCCAGCCCGGCATTGGTAAAAGCCGCACCGGCAATTAAGCTTGCCACTGCCATATTACTGCGTGCTTCCAGGTCATCGCCTTGCAAATATGCTCTCCTCAGATTACTGCCAATTAGTTTTATAGCCTGCATAGCAAGGCCATCGGTTATTGGATTGGCTTTGACGGCAACAAAGGCCTCTACCGCATGCGTTAAAGCATCAATACCGGTTGCAGCCGTTACATCAGGCGGCATACTGGCATGCAGTACAGGATCAACAATTGCCAAAGAAGGCATCATCAATTCATGCGAAACCCCGATTTTTTGCTTGCTTTGCCTGTCTGAAGTAACGGCTGCCGCCGTCACTTCACTCCCCGTTCCAGCTGTTGTGGGGATACATAGCAAAGGTAGGCCGCTTTTCGTAATCGTCCTTCGGCCATAAAGATAGTCTAATATCGATCCGCCATTAGCATGAACCATGTTGATTGACTTTGCCGCATCCATGGGACTTCCGCCGCCAAAAGCCACAATTGCATCCGCCTGAGTCTCCTGCAGCAGACTGACCCCCTGTCCAACAGTTTCGGCACTAGGATCTGCCTCAACCTCCGAGAAAACCTGCACTTTCATACCGGCCAAATGCAGCTGTTCCAACAAACTTAGAAAATGAGGTGATTTTTTTGTAGCAGTCCGACCTGTTATTATGAGTATTTTAGCAATGCCCCGGCTCTCACAAATCGGCACTACGTTTTTTATGGCATTCCGGCCAAAAATAACTTTGGTTGAAATACCAAAAGTAAAGTCGTTCACCACTATCGCTCCTTTACTATTTAATCAAATGTGCAGTTATTCCCTCAGCAGGCCGACAACCTTACTGCAGGAGCAACTACTCGATCCACTATTTATATAATAACGCGAAGACTCCCTTACCGGGAGTCCTGAATTTTAAATTCACTATCAATTAACAGCTTTCGAACCGCTTCCTCAGGTACAGGCTTACTAAATAAATAGCCTTGCACGACATCGCATTCATATCGAGTCAGTTGTCTCAATTGCTCTCTGGTTTCTACACCCTCCGCTACCGTTTTAATCCCCATCCGATGCGCTAACTGAATAATTACTTCTGTCAGCTGTTTTTCCCTTTCCTTATGCAACAGATCATCAATAAAGGACTTATCAATTTTCACAATATCAATCGGTAATTTCTTCAGGTAATTTAAAGAAGAGTAGCCTGTTCCGAAATCATCCAAATAAATACCAACGCCCAACTTTTTAATTGCTCTTAACTTATCAATATTCGCCTCAATTGATTCCATCAAAATACCTTCGGTAATTTCCAGACCTAACCATCCGGGAAGTGCTCCGGTTTCTGCCAAAATGTCCTGCACGGTTTGAACAAAATCACCTTGCATTAATTGGACAATGGAAATATTTACTGTTACTTTGAGTTTTTCATGCCCTTCTTGCTGCAAAGCAACGATAAAGCGGCAGGCATTGCGCAATATCTGTTTCCCTATCGGGATAATTAATCCCGTTTCCTCTGCCAGGTCAATAAAATGCACTGGCATAATAATTCCCTGCTCAGGATGATACCATCTGACTAATGCCTCAAAACCAACAATTCTGCCTGTAGCTACTTCTACAAAAGGCTGGTACCATAGCTTTAGTTCGTTATGGTAAATGGCTTCCCGCAAGCTTCTTTCCAGCAATACTTTGTCCAGCACTGCCTTTTCCATTCCCTTGTCAAAGAATATGCATTTATTTTTTCCTTGAATTTTGGCTTGATACATGGCAAGATCAGCATTTTTCAGTATTTCTTCTTTACTAGCCCCATCTTGAGGAAAGACTGTTGCTCCGATACTTAGGGTCACGTCAAAATTCTTTTCATTAATTTGCAGCGGCATACGCAGTATATCGCGAATTTTTTGGACAAAGCGTGCCGGGTGATCTGTATCTTGTATTTGCTTAAGCAGAATGACAAATTCATCTCCACCCATACGGGCAACAAAACCTTCACCTTCACTGCAGTCAGCAAGCAGATTTCCCAGCAGAACAAGCAGTTTATCCCCATAGGAATGCCCAAACGTATCATTAATCATTTTAAAGTTATCAATATCAATGAAGAGTACCGCTCCCGACTGGCCGTCAGGATAGTTAGCCAATATATTTTCCAGTTCCCTCTCCATTGCCGTCCGATTAGCTAAATGGGTGAGTGAATCATGATAGGCCAAAAAGTGAATTTCCGCCTCGTGTGATTTCCTGTCCGTAATATCCGTAAGCGATCCGGCCATCCTGATCGGCTGTCCGTAAGTATCGATTAATGCCTTTCCTCTGAGCAGCAGCCAGGTAACCCGATCTGCGGTTTTCATTTTTTGTTCTAATACAAAATAGGCTGATTGTCCGTTTAGATGTTCATCGAGCCGATTCATTACCTGAGCTATATCCCGCTCAGGGATTTGGTTCTGCAAAAACTGCCGGAATCCCTTAACCTGGTTGGAAGCAAGCGCTAATAACTCACAGCACCGATCGGAAAAATAGACTTCATCCCTTATTATATCCCAGTCCCACAGACCGTCATTGGCCCCTTCAACCGACAGCTTGTACCGTTCTTCGCTCTTACCCAATGCATCACGCATACTGGTGGTCTGCTGATATTGATGCTGCAGCTCCTCCTGAGAAGCCAGCACTTCTTCATAGAGTGCCGTTAACTCCTCATTATTTTGCTTTAAACTAACTTCTGCCGCCTTACGGCGTCGTATGTTCCCGATCAGAATAACAATATAAAATAGTAACAACCAGAAAACACAAATAACCGACCATATTACATTTTTATTTGTTTCATAAAAAGACAGCGGATTATTAAGCACGATACTGTCAGGCGGTATTTTGCCTGCCGGCAGCTTCAGCCTTTCCAACTGGCGGTAATCCACTGTTACAACACCGCTTGCCGGACTGACCGGCTGGATACTGTTCGGCTGCTCGCCTTGCAGAATCCGAATACTAAGCTCAGCGGCATATTTTCCCTGTCTCAGGCCACTTACCACACTGCCCCCGACAGTTCCTATCCCTACATTAAAATCATGCAAAATGTACACAGGAACACGACTATTGCTGCTGAACATTTGAGCATAACGGCTCAGTTCCATGGTTATACCCGCAGCATCACGGCTGTAGGTGGCAATTAGTACAGCACTATCGTCAGGAGCATTCTGCAGCTCACTGTTAATTTCCTGATAACGCAGCTTATTCATATGCACAACTGACCAAGAGAGGTTTTGTCTATGTATCGCCGACTCAAGCAACTCTTGTACGGCCTGCCCGCTTTCCGTGTTGTCATAAATCCAATAAACTTGCTTCAAATTTGGATTTAAGCTCATCATCAGATTTATTGTACCCTCAACATCCATTACTTCATAGACGCCGGTAACATTTGTTTGGCCGCTTATCATTTTATCGGCTGAATCCGGATACACACCGCAAAAAACAATCGGCGCATTGTGAAAAAGCTCATTCTGGTAACGTAACGCAAACTCCAGTGCCTTATCATCAGTGACCATAATCATATCGATTGATTTCTCAGCATATTTGTTTTTAAACAGTTGGTAATAAATTGGGATATTTTCTGGAGAAGGATTATTCTTCCAGTCAAGATATTCAATATAAAAAATAGATTCTATGCCAGCCTGGTTATAGGTATTGATAATCCCCTGCGTTTCATTTTCAGTCCACGGCATATTGCGATCATAAGAATTAATTATAAGAATGTTCGGATAT
This sequence comes from Anaerospora hongkongensis, assembly GCF_004339805.1. Taxonomy (GTDB): domain Bacteria; phylum Bacillota; class Negativicutes; order Sporomusales; family DSM-15969; genus Anaerospora; species Anaerospora hongkongensis. Next base: position 135,841 of record NZ_SLUI01000013.1, read on the forward strand.
TTATTGATTGCAAAAACCGTACAGGGAAATATTGAGACCATAAGCTGGATAATGGTTACAGATACTGTCACAATCCATCCTTTTCGCCACATTTACCATCCCACACTTTGCCGTCCCGATAGCGGGTAAATTCGTTTTGCATCAAAACGTATCTAAGGCATCTTCAAATTTTTTAGAGTTTTTAGATTGTTTTCGCTAGTTTTTAGGGAATTTCCTGCTGAAATTTGTAAAAAAATAGCATATTAGGCAATGTTTTTACTTACCCAGCAGTTCTTTGCGAACTATGCCCAGTCGTACGCGCTGCTCTTCCCGCTCTAACGGCATCCCATACTGATAGCAATCGAGTACATCTGCATCTTTTACAATTTCCTCCAGCCAGGTACCCACCTTTTCCTTGCTGCTATGATGTCTTACCGAGTCGGCCAGCATAGTAATTTCCTGTTGATTAAAATGACCAATAGCGGCCAGTAAGACTTTTACCGGCTCATAGCCATCTTCAGCATGATTTTTTTGCTTACCAGTTAACATACGTCCGTAATCATGAATAGCGCAGGCAATTGCCGCAAGCTCAGGGTCTCTTCCTCTTATTTCAGCAAGCAAGCCGCCAATTTTGGCACAACTGACTAAATGAACCCTTTCCCAGTCTAAGGAATGATCCCGGGAAGTACTGTTTTCCAATCCATTGATTATCTCCAGTAGTCTCACTTGAATATCGAAAAGCCGGTTCATATTAATTACCCTTCCTTAATTTTCGTATTTTTCATTCTCAACCATCGTCCCCCCAGGACATGGACCAGCAACCCTGCCATAATCAGCAGTGCTCCCGCTCCCTGCCAAAAAGAAATGGTTTCTCCCAGCAGCAGAGAAGAGCTGCTTATCCCGATTACAGGCACAAGCAGCGCCCAGGGGGCTACTACTGCAGCCGGATAACGGGAAAGCAATTTCCCCCATAATCCATACCCAATCAGTGTAGCAAAAAAAGCCAGGTAGATTACGGCTCCAAAGCTTCGCCACGAAGGGGCCCACAAAACAGCGATCCATGCCTCCTGCCCTTCAATAAACCAGGAGAGTAATGCTAAAGGTACAATGGCAACCGCACCTGCCCACACAATTAAAGCCAGCATAGAAAACGGCGGAATGCCAAGAGTCGCCCGGCGCAAAATCACATTGCCCGTGCCCCAGCAGGCTGCAGCTGCTAAAGTAAGAGCAAAGCCGGTAACAGTCATATTGCTGCCTTGCGCAGTACCAATCAGAGCCATCCCCCCCACAGACAACAGCAGCCCCATTACCTGATTCCACTGCCACTGTTCCCCCAGCCAGGCGATCGCCACCAGCAGCGTGAAAAACGCCTGGGACTGCATGACTAAAGATGCCAAGCCGGCAGGCATTCCCGCTTGCATACCCCAAAACAGAAAAGAGAACTGTCCCACATTGATCGTTAATCCTAAAATGATTAGCCATGACCAGGCAACAGGCGGTCGCGGCAGAAAAAACAGAACCGGAAATGTCGCAAATAAGAACCGCATTGTCCCCAGCATAAGCGGGGGCATATCTTGCAGCCCCACTTTTATCGCAATAAAATTAAGCCCCCAGACAACAATCACAATAAAACTAAGTATGATATCCTGCCTTTTCATCGTAACCTGCTCCCAACTAGTCACATCCATATTGCTTCACCGCTCGCAAGATGAACGAACTGCCTTTTTGATAATCCATCGCATTTATTCCGTTGTTACACTATTACTTATTTTATAAGCATATTAGATTATAACATTACACTAAAATGCGTACAAGGAGTTTACACTGTAGTGTGGAAACCATTGCTAATAGGAGGTTGATATACATGGACCGCTATTGCTTTACTGAAATGACAGAGGATTACCTTAATGATGTGCTGCGGATTTATACATACTACGTACTTCATACAACCGCTACTTTCCACACAAAGCCCTTAACCCGTGACGAAATGAAAGAAATCGTCTTTTTTGCCACCCCAGTATATAAAACCTTTGTTATCGTAGCGGAACAGCGTGTTTGCGGCTACGTGCTGCTAACACGGCATAAACCCCGGGAGGCTTACGATGAGACCGCAGAAGTTACCATTTATCTCGATCCGGCCTGCAAAGCAAAAGGAATCGGCAGCCTGGCACTTTCCCACATTGAGAACTATGCAAAAGACCAGCAGCTGCATGTGCTGCTCGCGATTATCTGCGGACAAAACGAGGCCAGTATCCGGTTATTTGAAAAAAACGGTTACACAAAGTGTGCCCACTACCAAGAGGTCGGAAAGAAATTTGGCCAACGCCTCGATATCGTCGGCTACCAAAAGATCATTAGATAAGTGCTCATCCTGGTCCTTTCCCAAGCATTTTGCAAGACAGGCCTAGACCTTTTTTGTTACTTGGTACTATTTAAGTGTAATTGTTTAACCATGAAAATGGTTGAACAATTACACTTATTCTTTTACAGTAAGGGGGTAATTGGTCTGGCGTTTG
>NZ_SLUI01000014.1 GCF_004339805.1 Anaerospora hongkongensis
CGCTGATTAGCAAAAAGCACTTACGAATGTGAGTGCTTTTTTGTTTTGTGTAAAATGGCGAGTCAGAATGATGCGTAAAGGCCCGGCAGAGGGAGAGCCATTGCAACGCTCCGACGCTGTCGCTTAATCTACGCTAATGCAACGGCGCTCCCCCCCGCCTTGTCACAATAAAGTGTATATAGCAGAATTTTAATTGGATACCACATTGTTAGTGGTCTTTTTTATGATAAAAGAAGGTAAAAGATGAATTTTTTGGGTACTTTGCTGAACCGCAATCGTGGCAATATACCCCTGTTATTAATTTTCTTATTCGGCGCACAATAACAATATAGTTAAGTTTTAATAAGGAGGCGGACAAGATGTCGGAATACAAAGGACGCTTAACATATGCCAAAGGTACGTATGTTGAATTTGTTGTTGCTCCTGACCAGGATGTTGATTTCGGCGATATACTGGTCGTGGAAGGGAAAAACAATGACCGTTTTTATATACGTGCTTACGATTTTAAAGTCAAATCCCGCTGGTCTGGTCTTAATAATGTTGGCTATTTAATGAGTAAACTTGATGACAGCGGCCAGGTCGCAAATCAGGAAGAGCTTGATTTTTATTTAGGTGGCAATCATACCGTTAAAATCGGTATGGCTGAACAGCTGTGTTATGCTGATGGACAAGGAAGTCTCTTTAATCCCAAAACCTGCCCGGATTTCTTCTGTGAAGTGCGGGGATTAGCGACTGATGATACGGAATTGTTATCCGAAATGAAAGGGGACTTGGAAATTGGCTTTTTAAAATCAGGCAGAGGCGTATTGGAGCTGCCGGTAGGGATATATGGTTCCAAAGCCATTACTGAGCATCTTGGTATTTTTGGCACAACGGGTGCCGGAAAAAGTAATTTAGTTAAAGTGTTGGCAAGCTCAATGATTAATAATCAGAAATACGGTTTATTAATATTTGATGTTCATAATGAATACTACCGGGACTTATCGAATCATCCTCTGGCAAAAGACCGGTTGTCTGTATATAATACGAATCCTCAGGCAGAGCATGTACATCGCCTGACGGTAAATACACAGGAAGTTGACCCTGAAGATATTACGGCCTGTGCAACTTTTACCGAACCACAGCTGGATGCAATATACAAATTATCCTCTGTATGGCAGGATAAGTGGATGGATTATATTCTGCAATACGATGTTGCTGATATTATTGAAGAACTGGCAGGCTGCACAGGACAGAAGTTCCAGTCCCGCACAATCAGCAAGATTAAAAGTATTTGCTGGAATCTGGAACAAGAATTAAATATTAAAGCAGACCAGGAGACGGTAATTGGGCAGATGCTTACCGATTTAGAACAGGGGAAAGTGGTTCTGGTTGAACTAAAGAATATATCACCAGTTGGTGAGCAGGCGTTGTCGACATTGCTTTCAAAAAAGCTGCTGCAAAATTATGCTTCAAAAACAGAGGCAGAGCGCAGCCAGATCACCCCTGTACTCATTGTGCTGGAAGAAGCACACCGCTTTTTGGGGAAAAAGGAGCATACAAGCAATAATGTGTTTGCAAGGCTGGTCAGCGAAGCCCGCAAGTTTAATTTGGGACTGTGCGTTGTAGATCAGCAGCCCAGATTGCTGGCTGACAAAGTGTTGTCACAGCTCAATACGCTGTTTATTCTTGGTCTGGCATCGAAAGCTGATCGGAGCAAGCTGGAGTCTATGTGCCGCAAGGATATTTTGCAGCAGCGCAACGAAATCAAAAACCTTGATTGCGGGGAAATGATTGTTGCAACAAACTATATGCGTTTTGCCGCACCTGTGAAAGTGCATAAATTTGAAGACTTCATCAGTTCTGCAAATGTGCAGATGCCCTCAATGTTTCCTTTAGCCTAAGGATTAACAAAACACTCATGCTGCAGCAGACAGCATGAGTGTTTTGTTGTGTAAGTGCCAACTTTTCTAATGGAAAGTATGAAACGTATAGCTTACGCATACATTTTTATTATGAAGGGGAGGAGTGTCATGCGCAGACAGAAGGGAATCTTACAAAATATTGCACAGAGACTGGATATTCCACAAGATATCGTGCTTGATCTGCCGCGCATTACCATGCTAGGCAATAAGCAGCTATTGATTGAAAACCATAAAGGAATTATTGAGTATACCTCTTCACTGGTACGCGTCAAATTAAACCAGGGGGAATTATATGTTCACGGCCAAAATTTGTTGTTAGGTAATTTGCAGACCGAGCAGATTTTAATCGAGGGGACCATTGCGGAGGTCAAATATGACACCTAAGTTAAAAAAATATATAAATGGCAGTGTCAAAATATGTATTAGGGGAGCTATGCCGGAGAAGTTTATCAATTTGTGTGTGGCGGAACAAATTTATTTATGGGGATTGTCCAAAGAAAATGAAGATATATATGCCTGGATCGAATTAGGAGATTTTTATCGTATTCGTCCGCTGGTTAGAAGAAGCGGTACGCGGGTAACGGTAAAGGCTTATCGCGGCTGGCCTTTTTTTTCTAAGAAAATCTGGCGCCGCAAAATGCTGGTTTTGGGAGCCATTATGTGTCTTATTACAATACAAATTTTGGCTTCTTATATCTGGTTTATCGATGTAGTGGGGACAAAAGCGACGTCACCGCTGAAAATTTCGGCGGTAGCGCAGGAGTTTGGATTAAAACCGGGCGTTTTGAAAGATACTATTCAATCAAAGAAAATTGAGAATGCTATTTTGATCGCAATTCCCGAGGTTTCCTGGGTAAGTATCAATTTTACCGGTACAAGAGTAGTCATTGAGGTGGTAGAGAAGACACTGCCCAAGCAGGATGATAAAGCACCGGCGAATATTGTATCCGACAGAGATGGGATTATTACAGAAATCATCGCTTTGGCCGGGCAGCCGGCAGTGAAAAAAGGGGATACGGTTAGAAAGGGGGACATACTCATTAAGGGGGTTGCACCTGTGATTACGCCCACTACCCCTGATCAGCCGGCTCAGCCGGTACCGCAAACTGCTCCGGCTCAACTGGTAAAAGCCAGCGGAATTGTGAAGGCCCGCGTATGGTACGAGAGCTATGGAGAAGCGGCTTTGCAGCAAACCATAAAAGAAAGAACCGGCAGGCAGGAAATGGAAGTTCTTCTTCATTTAGGTGGTTATGAAATGGCGTTAAAAAGAGCACCTCAGCCTCCATTTGAACTGTATGAAAGTGAGATCACGCACAAAAGACTGCCTCAATGGAGGAATAGCCAGTTATTTGTCGAATCTACAATACAGGTATATCATGAGCTGCAAGCTTTCTCACAGGAAATATCTATTGAGCAGGCGCGTGATGAGGCTAAGGCACGGGCATTGCAGTCGGTACAGCAAATTATACCGGAGAGCGCGCAAATTTTAGCACGGAATATAGAGATATTAAAACTGAATGAACCGAATTTAGTACGGATTAAAGTTGGTGTAGAAACAGTAGAGGACATTGGAATCAGTCAAATGATTAGCCAATAGGGGAGGCCATGCTTCATTGCAGCAAAATTCAATACAAAGGAAGATTAGTTTTGCAGATAATCAGGAAGCTATAGCAATTTTAGGGCGTAATGACGAAAACTTCCGGATTATTACAGAAAATTTTACCAGCAGACTTACCAGCCGGGGAGATGAAATTACTGTCAGTGGCAGCCAGGAGGAAGTAGAACAGATCAAGCGTGTTTTTGAACAGTTGCTTTTTTTACATAGAGAAGGTAATCTGATTACTGCGCATGACGTTCATTATAGTATTCGCATGGTAAAAGGCGGACAAAGTGATGGCTTGCAGCAAATGGTTGCCGAAACTGTACTGGTAACTGCCAAGGGGCGGCAGGTCAAGCCGAAGACGCTGGGGCAGAAGGCATATTTTGATTCTATCCGGGCTAATCCGATTACCTTTGGAATAGGACCGGCCGGAACAGGGAAAACTTATCTTGCAGTGGCAATGGCAGTTTTTTCCTTGAAAAACAGAGAGGTTGAGAGGATTATCCTTACCCGTCCGGCAGTGGAAGCTGGTGAAAAGCTGGGGTTTCTTCCCGGGGATTTGCAGGAAAAGATTGACCCTTATTTAAGGCCAATCTATGATGCATTGTACGATGTTTTAGGTGTAGAAACTTTTCAAAAATACATGAGTAAAAACATTATTGAAGTGGCACCACTTGCTTACATGCGCGGTCGTACATTAGACGACGCTTTTATTATCTTAGACGAAGCGCAAAATACTACGCCCGAGCAAATGAAGATGTTTTTGACACGTATGGGCTTTGGCTCAAAAATGGTGGTAAATGGTGATATTACACAGGTTGATCTTCCAAATGGCAATAAATCAGGATTAAAGCATGCCCAGCAGGTGCTGGCAGGGGTACGGGGTATCGGAATGGTTGAGATGACAGAAAGTGATGTTGTCCGGCATGAAATGGTTGCCCGTATCATTCGGGCCTATGAACGGTTTGGACAAGAAAAGTGAGATGATTAATTTATGATATCGGTTAATAAACTGCGGGGATTCTTTGGGCAGCCTGCGAGTATGTATGCCAGGCCGTTAGTGCGCCGAATTATTCTCTGCTTTGCTTTTTTTTCGCTTTTTATGTTAATCTTGTCGGCCGAATTTATACCTGACAAGGTATCGTTGCAGGTTGGACAGGTTAGTGATCGTGATGTTGTATCACCGCGGACAGTCTCGTATGTTGATACAGCTAAGACGAAGCAGCTGGAAGCAGAAGTTCTTGCCAGCGTACCAAACGTTTATGATTTAGATGTGAGCGTCATGACGAAAGCGGAAGAAAGCATTGCCGGCATATTTCGTGCGGCCAGGGGGATTGTATCCGATAAAAACCTGACTACTGCAGAGCTGCGTGTGGAAAAACTGCAAAGCAGTTTGCCTGTAACTTTGCCTGCAGCCGCTATTCAGGGCATGGCAAATCTTGATGAAACGACGCTTTCCAGGACGGAAGAATTTACCCGCAATATATTGCGTAAGTATTTGCAGCGTGGTATCCGGGATGATGATCTGGACAGTGCGCTTAAGCAAGTTGTCATGGAAACAGAAAAGAGTGAATTAGGGGATCACGCTGAAGCGGTGGTAGCCGCTATCAGCCAAAACCTGCTTCGTCCTAATTTTATTATGAATGTCCGGGAAACGGATAAACGCAAGCAGTCTGCCCTTGCAAGTGTAGAGCCTGTCCGTCTGTCTGTTAAAAAAGGGCAGGTACTGGTGCGCACTGGTGATGTCGTTACCGTAGAACAGCTTCAGGCGATGGAAGAGCTTGGATTATACGCTGGGCAGGTTAATCAACTGCGTATCTTTGGACTAGCGGTTTTTGTAATCACCGTTATGGCCTTAACCTTAGGATACCTTTATAAATATGTCCGCCATGTGTATGAAAATGATTTGCATTTGGTACTTCTTGGCTTCATTATGCTGATTACCTTATTTCTGGGTAAGGCAGCCCATTATTATTCCGATTTTGCTGCTCCCATTGCAGCGGGAGCGCTGTTGGTAGCAATTCTTATTGATTCGCGGGTAGGTCTGCTGACCGGTATCATGCTGGGATTACTTTTTGGAGTTATCGTAGATCATGATTTGCGGGCAGTAGCAGTGCCGGTAATTGGCAGTATGGTAGGCGTTTACAGTGTCACTAAGGCTTCTCATGGCTACAGCCTTACCAGAGCAGGTGTCTGGGTAGCGGCAGTTAATTTTCTTGTTATCGGAGCTACCGGGTTTATTCAACAGCTTAATAATACGCAGATCCTGGTGCAAGGTATGCTTGGTGTTTTCAGCGGCATTGCTTCAGCGGTGATTACGACCGGATTTTTGCCCTATTTGGAGCATGCTTTTAATATTACAACGCCAATTAAGCTGCTCGATTTGGCAAGACCCAATCATCCGTTACTGCAGCGTTTGCTTTTGGATGCTCCTGGTACGTATCATCACAGCGTATTGGTTGGCAACCTTGCCGAAACAGCTGCTGACGCTGTTGGCGCTGACCCTGTTGTTGTGCGGGTTGGTGCGTATTATCATGATATTGGCAAGATTAAGCGTCCCTACTTTTTTGTCGAAAATCAGGCTGATGCCGATAATCCGCATGATAAGATCGCCCCTTCATTAAGTACGTTAATTGTGACTTCGCATATTCGCGATGGCGTCGATCTTTGCCGCGATTATAAGCTGCCGCAGGTAATCAGTGATATCATTGAACAGCATCATGGAACGACACTAGTGTCTTATTTTTACAAGCGCGCAACGGAGAATGAACATAGCGATTGTATCATTGAAGCCGATTTCCGTTATGAAGGGCCCCGTCCCCAATCGAAAGAGGCAGCTTTAATTATGCTGGCAGATGCTTGTGAAGCCGCGGTTCGCTCGCTATCCAAGCGCAATGTGAACCGGATTGAAGCTACGGTAAGAAAGATTATCCGTGAGCGCCTGCATGACGGTCAATTAGATGAATGCAATCTGACTTTAAAAGATTTAAATATCATCGGAGATGTGTTTATTCGCGTTTTATCCAGTATGTTTCACACCCGTATTGAATATCCAGAGGCTTTGAAAGAGTTGGAGAGGAAGAAAGTTAAGAATGGAAATAATAGTAAGCCATGTCCTGCAAAAGATGACAGTACTGGATCCATTGGAACAAACTGTGAGGGCAGTATTAAGAAAAGCTGCTGATGTTTACGGTTTAACTGAAAATAATGAAGTTAGTCTGGTCTTTTGTGATGATGCCTATATTCAGAACTTAAACCGGGATTACCGTGGCAAAGATCAGCCGACCGATGTACTGTCCTTTGCTCTCAACGAGGGAGAAGAACCAGAAATTGTTGACGGGCCGGCTCAAGTGCTGCTGGGAGATATTATTATTTCACTAGAGACAGCGGCACGGCAGGCGGAAGAATATAATCATAGTCTGGAACGTGAAGTTGCCTATCTTACTGTTCATGGTATGCTGCATCTCTTGGGGTATGATCATATGACAGAGGAGGATAAGGCGGAGATGAGACTGGAGGAAGAGCATGTCTTATCTTTGCTGGGCATTACCCGTGAAGCCGACAACGAAAACAAAGTCTTTGGTTAAATCGTTTTATTTTGCAGTTACAGGATTGGCATATGCATTACGCACACAGCGGAATATGAAAATACACCTGGCGGCAGCTTTGTGTACGGTGGGCTTTGGTTTCCGGTATGCCGTTTCTTCTGTAGAATGGCTTATTCTAGTCGTGACTATCATGGCTGTTATTGTTTCAGAATTAATGAATACTGCATTGGAAGCTGTTGTTGATCTGGCATCACCCGGCATACATCCTTTGGCCAAGACTGCTAAAGATGTCGCAGCCGGGGCGGTACTCATTAGTGCTATTTCAGCTGTGATCATCGGTTGTATTATTTTTTACCCGAAAATTTTCAGGTAATGGAGACAGTTCTGATGAAGGAATTGATTGAACGGGCCAACCTTGCCCGGAAACAAGCATATGCCCCGTACTCGCGTTTCGCAGTTGGCTCCGCAGTTCAAACAGCAAGCGGTAAGTTATTTGACGGCTGCAATATTGAAAACTCATCTTATGGTTTGACTATCTGTGCGGAACGGATTGCGATTTTCAAAGCTGTTTCCGCCGGCGAGCGCAATTTGGAAACAATTGCGGTGGTAGCCGATACGCCAGGACCAACAGCTCCCTGTGGAGCATGCCGTCAGGTTATGGCTGAGTTTGGCATTAAGACTGTTATTATGTGTAATATCCGGGGCGAAGAGAAGGTGGTAACTTTACAGGAGTTATTGCCCCTGGCATTTGGGAATCAAGATTTAGCAGGAGATGGAAATGAATGAGCGCTGTGAATAAAGAATTTAAATCAGGCTTTGTCTCAGTTATAGGACGGCCTAATGTAGGAAAATCAACGCTGGTAAACAGTATGATCGGGCAAAAAGTGGCTATTATGTCGGACAAGCCGCAGACTACCAGAAATAAAATTTTGTGTGTATTAACAACCGATGATGCTCAGGTGTTATTTATTGACACTCCCGGCATTCATAAACCGAAACATAAGCTCGGTGAATATATGGTCCGGACCGCGGAAGCAACCTTACGGGAAGTGGATGTTGTCTTGTTTGTTGTCGATGCCACGATGAAAAAGGGACCAGGCGAAGAATATATTTTGGAACGGTTGGCGCAAATTAATACGCCGGTTATTTTGGTGGTTAACAAAATTGATACTGTTCCCAAATCGGCAGTACTGCCAATTATTGAACAGTATACAAAAGTGCGAGAATTTGCAGCAGTTGTTCCAATTTCTGCCTTGGAGAAGACCAATTTGACAAATCTCTTGGAGGAATTGAAAAACTATCTCGAGCCAGGGCCGCAATATTATCCGACCGATATGATTACGGACCAGCCAGAACGGTTGGTTATAGCAGAAATGATCCGGGAAAAAGTACTTCATAATACCCGTGAGGAAATACCGCATGCAATTGCTGTTGAAGTAGAGGAAATGACGAAACGCAGCAATGATGACTTATATGTACGCGCTGTTATTTATGTTGAACGGGACTCGCAAAAAGGGATTGTCATTGGCGCCGGTGGCCAATTGCTGAAAGATATAGGCCGTTTAGCCCGGGAAGATATTCAGAATCTGCTTGGTTCGAAGATTTATTTGGATCTGTGGGTGAAGGTAAAAAAAGATTGGCGTAACCGTGAAGGGATTTTAAAATCTTTCGGTTATGAATGATTTGATCAAAGCAAAAACTGCCTGTTATGGCAGTTTTTTTTGCTTGATATGGTTAATTTTCCAGTTGTTTTGTGTGTATTCATTGACCTTAGCGGTTTATCGATGGTATCATTTGTAAGAGAGGTGAATTATGAAGTGGGTTTCTAAGTATTTTATCAATGGCTTAATTGTCGTTGTTCCTTTTGCGATTACCGTTTTTGTTGTTTTGCAAATATTTTCTTTTGCCGAGAGTATGCTTGGCCGGCATTTGCCGATTCATTTCCCGGGAATAGGTTTGGTGGCCGTTATCTTATTAATTTTTGTAGTCGGCTGGCTGTCATCCCATTGGGCCTTGAAACAGTTGCTGGTACTAGGCGAACGTCTGGTTGGTACAATTCCAATTGTTAAGTTTATCTATAATAGTGTCAAGCAGCTTTCTACCGCCGTATTTGAATCGCAGCAATTATTTAAGCAGGCGGTTCTGGTACCTTATCCGCACCCAGGAGTGAAATCACTTGGTTTCATTATGCCTGACCTTTCCGAGCCTTTTACTTCAAAACTGGATGAAGAGTATGTTTGTGTCTTCATTCCTATGAGCCTTAATATGACGGCCGGGTTTAATATTATGGTGCCAAAGAGGGATATAATAATTTTGGATATAGCTGGTGAAAATGCCTTGCAATATGTATTGACTGCAGGTGCTGTAATGCCGCGCAGCAATGATGTGCTTAAAGGTTAGGAGAGATGCGCTATCGACTCGCCCATATATAATGTACTCATGTTAGCAACAGCAATTTTTTTAGTTTTCGTTAATGGCTTTTTCGTAATTGCCGAGTTCGCTCTCGTGAAAGTTCGGAAAACTAGGTTGGAAGAATTGGTGCAGCAGGGAAATACCCGCGCAAGGCTGGCTTTAAAAGTTGTCACCTCCTTTGATACTTATCTGGGTGCGACTCAATTGGGTATTACATTGGCCTCCCTGGCATTAGGCTGGATAGGTGAGCCGGCGGTAGCTGATTTGATCGAGCCGGTTATACTAGCTTATTTTCCAGAAGCAGCCTGGCTGGTGACTACACTTAGTATTGCGATTGGCTTTACGGTCATTACTTTTTTTCATATTGTGCTGGGGGAACTTGTACCAAAGTCCATGGCGATTCAACAAGCTGAGAAACTGGCATTATTTGCTGTAGTGCCGCTGTACATTTTTCATCGACTTGGGTATCCTATTATTGTATTGTTCAATAAAGCTGCCAAAGCAATTTTGAATGCTATGGGAATGAAAGCAGCCAATGAAACAGAACTGGCTCATTCTGAGGATGAATTGCGGATGATTGTCAGTGCCAGCCATCGTGGTGGTGTTCTGGATCAAATGGAAAGTGAGCTTATTGACAACGTTTTTGACTTTGCCGACCGTCTGGCCCGGGAAGTTATGGTGCCCAGACAGGATATGTGCTGTTTATTTACAGATGACAGCTTTGAGGAAAATATGCGTGTTGTTCGTGAGACTGGTCATACCCGGTACCCATTGTGTACGGAAGACAAGGATCACGTTATCGGCATGGTGCATATCCGTGATTTGATGGATCTTGACCTGAATGATGCGGAAAGTAAAAATTTAAATTCCGTTATGCGCGAAATACTGGTAGTGCCTGAAGGCATGTCGGTTGCGAAACTGCTGCAATTCATGCGCCGGAAACGCACCCATTTGGCAGTTGTTGCCGATGAGTATGGTGGAACCGCTGGTTTGGTTGCGCTGGAAGACGTGCTTGAAGAAATCGTTGGAGATATTCAAGATGAGCATGATAATGATGAAGAGGCGGAGGTACGGCGTTTTCCTGACGGAAGCTACGAATTTGATGGAAAAGTGCTGCTCGATGATGTGGCAGAGCTTCTGAATATTCGGCTGGAAGAGCCGGAAGAAGACACAATCGGCGGCTATATTTTTGGATCGCTGGGACGCCGTCCCGAAATCGGCGATAAAATTAATATTGGCGACTACACCTTCGAAGTGCTGCAGGTCAATGGCTTTCGGGTTGTCCGTGTGAAAGCCATTCCCATAGACTCATCATTAATTATGGCAGAAGAATAACTGTTGGATGTAATCTAATTCTCTACGAAGGGATGATGACGAGTGTTGTTGAAGGACTTATTATGGGAACTTTTCCAGACTACCGGGCAAATTAGCGCCTATTTAGCGTATCGCGAATGTACCGAGTATGGCCCCAGTGATCCTGAAGCATCACCGGATTAAAGATGAATATGTCTCGTCAATATGTTACTGAGGCCATCCTCTTGGCAGTGCGTGACTCAGCGCATGCCGATAGGATGGTTACCTTATTTTCCCGTGAGCATGGTAAGTTCCAGGCTATAGCTCACGGTGCAAGGCAGCCCAAAAGCCGCTTAGGCGGGGTATTGCAGCCATTTGCGTCAATCCGGGCGGCACTGGTAAACGCAAATGGCTTTGATACGATTACGCAATGTGAGATTTTGCATTCTTTCCGTGAAGTGAGAGAAGATATTGCCCTGCTGTCGTATGCTTCTTTTTTAAGCGAGCTCATTACTGAATTGTGGCCTGAGCGGCAGCCTGATGAAGGGGTTTATGATTTGCTGCTGACAGTATTTCGCCTAATGCCGCACCGCAATCCGCGTATTATTGCGCTTGCTGCCGGTTGGCAGCTGGTATCTTTAGCCGGTTTTCATCCAGAATATATGGTATGTGTTCAGTGCGGTGCCGCCATTGATCAGACAGCCGGTTTCAGCTGTGATCAGGGGGGATGCATCTGTCGCCAGTGCCAGCAGGAGCCGTTGCCGCTATTTGGTCAGTCCGCTGGTGAGTTAATGGATAAATTATTAAAACTGGATTGGAAAAAACCGGATTCATTTTGCGTTAATGCCAGAACCTTACAGCAGTTGGAGAATATACTGTATAGCTATTTGGAATATCAATTGGGCAAGCCCTTAAAATCGCTTACTTTTATCAAACAGCTCACCCGCAGCTCCGCAATGGATAAAAACAGCCAGTGAGGGGATACTAAAGGAAAAAATACGGGGGTTAGTCGAATGGAAGAGATCACTCTAGAAAAGATTGATATTATCCGTGACAGAACAGGTATCTCCTATCGTGAGGCACAAGAGGCACTGGAACGCAATCAGGGGAATATTATCAGCACATTAATTGACCTGGAAAACACCAAAGAAACATCCTGGACCGAGGAATTCTCCGTTCGCTCCGGTGAGGTAATCGATAAGGTTAAAGAATTGATTCACGAAGGAAATGTAACAAAAGTGCGAGTCAAGCATGATGGACGGACGCTGGTGGATATACCTGTCACATTAGGAACAATCGGTGCAGTCGTATTGCCGCAGCTGGCAGCACTTGGCGTACTGGTTGCCGTGTTCAAGCGTTGCACGATTGAGGTTGTGCGCAGTGAAGAACCTGCCGAGAATGAGGTGGAGAAAGAAGAGTTTAATGAAGAGGAACCCATAAGAGACCGGCGTAATGATATAATATAGCAATGACAGGCACTGTCTTAAAAAAGACAGTGCTTTTTTGCCGGATACGCGTAAGTCTGCAAAGTTTCGTCAAACCCTTGCTTTCAGTTATGGCCTATGGTATCCTATATTTACCTCAAGAATGAATGACTGAGGTCATATTGGTACATAATGTTTGTACCGTTGTGATAAGAGAGGGCAATGCAGGAGAAGAGTAGCTTGTACCGACAGCGAGTCAGGAATAGTGTGAGCCTGATAACACGCAAGTGAAGGCACTCCGAAGGCTGCGAGAGGAAATTTCCCTTCTGGAAATAGTAAAGCTCGTAATAGAACCAAGGCGGGCCGTTAGCGGTCAATCAGGGTGGAACCGCGGGAACTAAACCTCCCGTCCCTGTAACAAATTTGTTACGTGGGACGGCAGGTTTTTTTGTATTTTCAATCCCCAATATGACGAGGAGGTTTTTTGTATGACGTTTCAGGATATTATTTTAACGCTGCAAAATTTTTGGGCAAAACAGAACTGTATTATCCAACAACCATATGATGTGGAAAAGGGAGCGGGCACAATGAATCCGGCTACTTTTTTGCGGGCGCTGGGACCTGAGCCTTGGAATGTGGCTTATGTAGAGCCTTCCCGGCGGCCTGCGGACGGACGGTATGGCGACAACCCAAACCGTTTGTTTCAGCATCATCAATATCAGGTCATTATGAAGCCGTCGCCGGCGAACATTCAGGAGCTTTACCTGGAGAGTCTGAGTTTACTTGGCATTGACCCTGCTAAGCATGATATCCGTTTTGTCGAGGATAACTGGGAATCACCAACTTTAGGTGCCTGGGGGCTGGGCTGGGAAGTTTGGCTTGATGGCATGGAAATTACCCAGTTTACGTATTTTCAGCAAGTAGGCAGCATCGATGTTAAGCCTGTATCGGTTGAGATTACTTATGGCCTTGAGCGGCTGGCAATGTACATTCAAGGGAAGGAAAATGTATTTGAGCTGGAATGGGTCAATGGTATTACCTATGGTGATGTTTTTCACCGTAATGAAGTAGAACAGTCGCACTACAATTTCGAACTGGCGGATACAGCGCTTTTGTTCCAATTATTCGATATGTATGAAAAAGAAGCTATTCGTGTTCTTGAGGCAGGTTTTGTCCTTCCGGCTTATGACTATGTCCTGAAATGCTCGCATGCTTTCAACTTACTGGGAGCGAGGGGCGCCATCAGTGTTAGTGAAAGAACGTCCTTTATTGGTCGGGTTCGCAATATGGCGCGCTTATGTGCGCAAGGCTATTTGGAACAGCGGGAAAAACTGGGCTATCCACTCTTGAAAGGAGATAAATAAGAATGGCTAAAGATATTTTACTGGAAATCGGTACAGAAGAAATACCAGCTAAATTTATGCCCGGAGCTTTAAAGCAGCTGGCAGAAGCTGCAAAGGATATGCTTGCTGCTGAACGTATCGGTTTTAGCGAAATTCGTACTGTAGGCACGCCGCGGCGTTTGGCGCTTATCGTTCGCCAGGCTGACGAACAGCAGGCTGACAAGCGTAGTGAAAATAAGGGACCTGCTGTGAAAATAGCCTATACTGAAGACGGAACTCCTTCCAAAGCTGCGCAAGGTTTTGCCCGGGGCCAGGGAGTGGATGTTTCTCAACTGATCGTAAAAGACGGGTATGTATATGCTATTGTGGAAGAAACCGGCCGCTCAGTTCGTGAGCTGCTGCCGCAGTTGCTGCATTCCCTGATCGATAACTTGAACTTCCCCAAAAATATGCGCTGGGGCAATAGCGATATGCGGTTTGTCCGCCCTATCCGTTGGCTGGTTGCGTTGTTTGGCAGCGATGTTATTCCCTTTACGGTTGCCGGCGTTGCTTCAGGCAATATTACCAGGGGACACCGTTTTATGAGTAAAGGGGAAATCACTCTCACTTCAGCGGATGATTATTTCAGTAAATTAGCTGAAAACCATGTTATGGTTGATCAGGATGTCCGACGGACTGTAATCCGCGAGCAAATTGAAAAGATGGCTGTCAGCCAGGGCGGAACAGCCAGCATTGATGAGGACTTGCTGGAAGAGGTTATATTTTTGGTTGAGTATCCTACTTCGCTGTGCGGACGATTCGAAGAAAAGTATCTCAGCCTGCCGCCGGAGGCAATTATTACCCCCATGCGGGAGCATCAGCGGTATTTCCCGGTATTTGGCAAGGATGGAAAACTGCTGCCCGTCTTTATCACGATTCGCAATGGTGGCGCCGACTATATCGATATCGTGCGTCATGGTAATGAGCGGGTACTCAGGGCGAGACTGGATGATGCCAGATTCTTCTTTGAAGAAGACCAAAAAGTCAAACTTGTTGATCGGGTTGAGAAACTCAAAACAATTGTTTTTCAGGACGGACTTGGCACGATGTATGACAAAACCAAGCGCCTGGAGGAGTTAACAGCCTTTATCCTTAATCATGCCGGAAAGGCGGAGACGGGGGTGGTCAGTGCCAGACGGGCAGCCTATTTGGCTAAAGCAGATTTGGTTACAGGCATGGTGAATGAGTTTACTGAACTGCAGGGCGTAATGGGAAGGGAATATGCTGTTCTAAGCGGTGAAGACGCAGTGGTTGCAACAGCGATTTACGAACATTACCTGCCGCGCTTTGCCGGTGATGAACTGCCTCAGTCTGCCATTGGCCAGGCATTGAGTATTGCCGATAAACTGGATAATATTGTGGCTACCTTTAGCAGGGGCTTGATTCCTACGGGATCACAAGATCCCTTTGCTCTGCGCCGTCAGGCACTGGGAGTCGTCAATATTCTGCTGCAGGGGCAATATCAGGTATCTTTGGAGCAGCTGTTTAACCGTACAATGGATCTGCTGAATATTTCTTCCGCTGAAAAACGGGTGAAACTCATTGCCGATTTACAAGACTTCTTCCGTCTGCGGTTAAAAAATATTCTAGCGGATGAAAAAATCCGCTATGATATCATTGATGCCGTTATGGCAGTGGGCATTGATGATGTGTATGACACTTGGCTGCGAGCTAAGGCTGTTAATGCCGATGGTGGAACGGCCGCAATGCAAAAAGCGGTACAGGCACTGACGCGAGCTGCCAATTTAGCTAAAAATGCCGACAGTGAGCATGTTGACTCTGCCTTGCTGGCAAATGAAGCGGAAGCTGCTTTGTATGAAGCTTACCAGCAAGCGGATAAAAAAGCAGCTCAACTGATCAATGAACGCAATTACCAGGGCGTCTTGCAGGAATTGACTAAACTGGCGGAACCGATTGATGTGTTTTTTGGTGCAGTCATGGTCATGGTGGAAGATCAGCAGGTACGCAACAACAGACTGGCTCTGTTAAAGTCCATTACAGCACTTGCGCAGCGAGTTGCCGACTTAAGCAAAATAATAGCAAATTAGCTGGAAAGAGAACTGCACCGGAATTTTGCCGGAGCAGTTCTCTTTTGTATAGATCGGGATAAATCGGGTATGTTAATTTTGTATTTTCCTGAAAAACTATATTGCAGAAAATCTCTTTTTGATATAGTATATACTATATAGAAGAAATAACGTTAAATAGTATAACATAAATATTTGAAAGGGATGATTAGTGTTGAGTAAAACAACTAGCATGGTTTTATGGTTTGATGACATTAATAAGGAAGATGTACCATTAGTTGGAGGTAAGTCTGCTTCACTAGGAGAAATGACATCCCGTACCCAGGTTCCTGTTCCTTATGGTTTTGCTACAACTGCTCATGCTTATCGCTATTTTATAGAAAAAACCGGTCTTGGTGAAAAAATTGCAGCATTGATTGCCGAATTGGATGATGTAGAGGACAGCCGCAAACTGCGGGACGTTACTGCAGCAATTCGTCAGGCAATCATGGGAGCGCATATGCCCGCTGAATTAGCTGCTGAAATTGCTGCCGCTTATCGTGAGTTGGCTAAGAAGGCCGGCGAAGCCAATCCTTACGTTGCTGTTCGCTCCAGTGCAACCGCCGAGGATTTACCTGATGCCAGTTTTGCCGGTCAACAGGATACCTATTTAAATGTTCAGGGCGAAGAAGAAGTAATCGAGCGGGTTAAAGAATGCTATGCGTCCACTTTTACTGACCGGGCAGTATATTACCGCGTGAAGAAAGAGTTCGATCACCTGGAAGTGGCACTAAGTGCGGTTGTCCAAATGATGGTATTCTCCCGGGCGGCTGGAGTCATGTTTACTGTTGATGTTGCCACAGGAAATGATACCAGTATATTTATTGAAGGCTCCTGGGGGTTAGGTGAGTATGTCGTTCAGGGAACGGTGACTCCTGACAGTTATCTAGTACGTAAAATTGACCGTACAATTGAACAACGCAGCATTCATGAAAAGCCAGTTATGCTTGTTCGAAAAGCTGGTGGCGGCTGCGAGGAACAAAAGGTTCCGGCAGACATGGCTAAGATTTCGGTCTTGACTGATCAGCAAATTCAAGAGCTGGCCGGCTATGCTATCGATATTGAAAAGCATTATGGCTCTTATATGGATATTGAGTGGGGCATTGATGAGCGTAACGGCAAATTGTGGATTTTGCAGGCTCGTCCTGAGACGGTATGGTCCCGGCGCAATAAAACGAAAGGCGCCACTGCTGATGCAGCTGTTAAGGCTCCTATCGCTGCAGATCGCAAGGTAATCGCAAAAGGACTGCCAGCCAGCCCGGGACGCATCAGCGGTAAAGCGCACGTAATTCTTGACCCGTCGATGATTGATACCTTTAAAGAGGGCGAAATTCTGGTTACCGAGATGACTGCTCCCGACTGGGTTCCGGCAATGAAAAAAGCCAAAGCGATTATTACTGATGCCGGTGGTATGACTTGCCATGCTTCTATTGTCAGCCGTGAGCTGGGCATTCCCTGCATTGTTGGAACGAAAAGCCGTGGTCTTGAAGGAACCGTCGCCATTGCTGACGGGGCTGAAATAACGGTTGATGCGACTAACGGTATCATTTATGAAGGGCTGATCCAGGATCTGGTAGCCAAACCGGCCGCACAGAATGCTTCCATGACCGAGGTTATCGAGTCGTTTCCTGTTACCGGGACACGGGTATATATGAACTTAGGTGATCCGGACCTGGCCGAGAGATATGCTAGTCTGCCTTGTGACGGAATCGGCTTGATGCGGGAAGAGTTCATTTGGACCACCTATATTCATGAACATCCCCTGTATTTGATCGAAACTGGCCGTTCGGAAAAGGTTGTTGACGGTTTGGCGGAAGGCATACGGCAGGTATGTCAGGCGCTGGCTCCCCGACCGGTGGTACTCCGGTTCAGTGATTTCAAATCAAGCGAGTATCGTGATTTAAAAGGCGGCGATAAATATGAGCCGTATGAACCAAGTGCGCTGCTGGGCTGGCGTGGTGCTTCGCGATACTATGATCCCAAATATATTGAGGCTTTTAAACTGGAACTTCAGGCCGTTCGAAAAGTGCGGGAAGAATACGGCTTTAAAAATCTAAATGTGATGATTCCCTTTTGCCGGACAGTAGAAGAAGCCGCCAAAGTTACCGCACTGATGGCCGAACAGGGACTTAGACGGAATGCGGACTTCAAAGTATGGCTGATGGCAGAAATTCCGGCTAATATCATTTTGGCGGATCAGTTCAATCAATTTGTTGACGGTTATTCTATCGGCTCTAATGACCTTACGATGCTGGTGCTTGGCTGTGACCGCGATAATGAAACCGTGTCGCACATTTTTAGCGAACGGGACCTAGCTGTTAAACGGGCCATCCGGCATTTAATTGAAGTGGCTCATCGTGATGGAAAGACAGTGTCCATCTGTGGTCAGGCTCCAAGCGTATATCCTGATTTTACCGAATTTCTGATCAAGAGTGGCATTGATTCCATTTCCGTAAATCCTGATGCAGTTAAGGCAACAAAGCGGCAGGTAGCGCAAGTTGAACAGCGCATTATTCTTGATAAGCTTACCGGCCGGGGGCTTGCAGATACGACTGATTATACCTGGTAGACACGAAAACATCCGGCAAAAAGCCGGATGTTTTCATATCCATAGAGGAATTAATCTAAATTTAGCGTATTGTTACAAATATCTGTCGAGGAAAGGAGTGTTAATTATCGCTTTAACGCCACGGCAGGAAAAGATGGCGGAGATCGTACGAACGAATGGCCCGATAACCGGCGAGCAGATTGCGGAACGGTTAAATGTTACCAGGGCAGCTCTTAGACCTGACTTAGCTATTCTAGTTATGGCCGGTGTAATTGATGCCCGTCCCAAAGTGGGTTATTTCTATGTTGGCAAGAATAGCTTATCAGTACTGGCCGAAGAAATTGAGCGTTTGACCGTGCGGGATGTTCAGTCCTTACCGGTAGTTGTGGCCCCGGGCTCAAGTGCATATGACACAGTTGTTACAATGTTTCTGGAAGATGTGGGAACAGTTTTTGTAGCTGAGCAAAGTGTATTGGTGGGGGTTGTTTCCCGCAAAGATTTGCTCAAGGTAGCAATCGGTAACAGCGATTTGCAGAAAATGCCGGTAAAGGTACTCATGACGCCTATGCCCAAACTAGTGGTAACTACACCGGATGAATCGGTGCTATCAGCAGCAAAAAAACTGATTGATCATGAGGTTGACAGTCTGCCTGTTGTTCGTCCGCTCAATCTGCCTGATGCCAAAGAATATGAAGTAATTGGCCGTTTGACAAAAACGAATATTACCCGCTTGTTTGTAGAGTTCGGAGAAGGGAAAAGGAGGTAAAAACCATAACTGCCTTACCAATTATTTACGCTTTGTCGGATTCGATCGGTGAAACAGCCGAAATGGTAGCTCGTGCAACTGCCAGCCAGTTTGATGCGAGCAGGTTTGATATTATTCGAATCCCTTATATTAATTCTGTGCAGCAAATCGAAGAGACTATCCGGGAAGCAGCAAAGCATCAAAGCCTTATCTGCCATACAATCGTCTCTCCTAACTTGCGGGAGGCTTTGCTCAGTCACGCCCAGCAGCATGCCATTCCTACAGTTGATATTATGGGGCCTATGATGAATGCTGTGGAAAAGTTGTCCAATTTAGAACCCAAAATGAAGCCAGGGCTGATTCATAAACTGGACCAGGAATATTTTAAGCGGGTGGAAGCTGTCGAGTTCGCAGTAAAGTATGACGATGGCAAAAATCCATGGGGATTTCTGAAAGCGGATATTGTCATTGTCGGTGTTTCAAGAACATCCAAAACTCCGCTTAGTATGTATCTGGCTCATAAAAAATTAAAGGTGGCAAATTTACCGCTTGTACCGGAAGTACCGCCACCGGAAGAGTTATTTCAGGTGCCTGCCCAGCGGGTGGTGGGATTAGTTATTGATCCGTTCAAGCTGAATTCAATACGATCAGAACGGTTAAAAGTAATGGGATTAGGTGTTGATGCCAGCTACGCCAACCTGGAACGGATTTCCGAAGAATTGGAATATGCCCGGGCAATTATGCGGAAAATACATTGTCCGATTATTGATGTGTCCAATAAGGCCATTGAAGAGACTGCCAACCGGATTTTAGAGATTGCGCAAAAAAATGCGCAACAGCAGAAATAAAGAAATAAGCCACAGACAACGGACCGTTGCCTGTGGCTTGTTACTTTAAAAAAAGACATTATTCAGCACGTGGTAATTTACGCGATCCGCTGTCCAACAGTTGTCACCCTGCTTTACACTAACGTTACCGCTAAAGACAGCTACTTTTTGCTGCCAGTTATAATCGACACTATCCGCGGTAATATCTACGCCTGTTCGGGAAAAATTCACACCACCGCTGATTTGAGCTAGCTTTTGGCTGCCATATACATATACACTGTCACCAGTAAAATAAATGTCTCCCTGCGTGACTGATACCCCGCCGTTCGCCCACACCTCGAGCGAAGATAAATCAACCTTGGCTTGATTGGCCTTGATGATCCGGCTGCCAACCTCAATATAGACATTTCCGTTTAAGACATAGAGGCCTGTCGCAACATCAAAATATGTACGGTCGGCCTTAATGATCGGTTTAGCTGCCAGAGCTGACCCGGTCAGCAAAATAATAATAAGAAGTGTAGCAATAACTACCCTGTATTTCATTGAAGCACCATCCTTTGTCATTATTATAGCAAAGATTGGGTGATTTGACCTATGTAAATAACTGGTTTTTGATATAATAAAGTAAGGGGGTGCATAGAAAATGAATATCCGCGAGCGTAGTGAAGAGCAGGAGTATAAGATATTATCACCATTTTCTGCTAAAAGCCGAGAAGCCGTCCGGGAGAAGCAGGAAATCGCTTGCGATTTCCGTACGAATTACCAGCGTGACCGAGACCGGATTATTCATAGTAAAGCCTTCCGCCGTCTAAAGCATAAGACCCAGGTGTACATTGCGCCAGGTGATCATTACCGCATGCGAATGACGCATAGCCTGGAGGTTGCCCAGATATCGCGAACGATCGCCCGGGGACTGATGCTGAATGAAGATTTAACAGAGGCGATTGCACTAGGGCATGATGTGGGGCATACTCCTTTTGGGCATTGTGGTGAATTTGCCCTGCAAGAAATCATTGGCCATTATAATCATAATGAGCAAAGCCTTAGAATTGTCGAATGTTTAGAGCGAAATGGGCAAGGGCTGAATCTTACACTAGAGGTGAAAGACGGAATTGTAAATCATACCGGCCCTAATAAGCCTTACACGTTGGAAGGAAATATTGTGCGAATAGGAGACAGGATTGCCTACCTTTGTCATGATTATGATGATGGCATCAGGGCTAATATGCTGCAGCCGGACCAGCTGCCGGATAAAGTCTGTTCTATTTTAGGCACAAAGCCCTCTGAAATGATTACGACTATGGTTGCGGATATGATTCATTCTTCAGAAGGAAAAAATGAAATCAACATGTCGCCGCCGGTTATAGAGGCAATGGATGAGTTTCGCCAATTTATGTTTACTAACTTATACCGTTCGCCGGCTCTGGAACCTGACCGTAAAAAAGCGAAGTATGTTATTCAAAAGCTATACGACTATTATATGTCGTTTCCCGGCAGTCTGCCGCAAGAGTTTATTGACCGCCAGGCTAGCTGGGGTTTACAGGCAACGGTCATTGATTATATTGCCGGACTGACAGATCTGTATGCCATTAAACTTTTCCAAGATTTTTTCATACCGTCTTTGTGGCGGGAACAGGTCTAAAACAAGCAGCCTTACCGTGGTAAGGCTGCTTTTATTATCAAAAATATTCATGGTTGTCAAGGGGAAAAAAGGATATTTGCTATTTGTATTGAATATTATTAAATAGAATCGCGAAAGACAGTTTGGATATAAGTTAATTGGAAAGATTATGGAAGGATTATGGAAAAAGATGTAGAATTAAGTCTCAATCATTCATTTTTCGTTTCATATTCTTATTATGGTAAGCCTGTTAGGATGGTTTAATTGAAGAATACTCTTTATGATGAGTTTGTTGACAGGGTGCGGACGGAGAGCGATATTATCAGCGTTATTTCCGAATATCTTCCCCTTAAAAAAAAGGGAAAGAACTTTTGGGGTTGCTGTCCATTTCATAATGAAAAAACACCCTCTTTTTCCGTTACACCTGACAAAGGTTTTTTTTACTGCTTCGGCTGTCAAGCAGGGGGAAATGTTTTCAATTTTCTCATGAAAGTTGAAAACATTAGCTTTTTTGAAGCGGTAAAGAAGATGGCACAAAAATTGAATATCCCTTTGCCCGATCAGGAAAAGAGCGAATTGGAGATTAACCGGGAACGGGAAATGGCCCAGTTATACCGAATAAATGAAATGGCGCGTGACTTTTTCTATAACTGCCTTACAAAAACCAGCTATGGAAAAGAGGCGCTAGCTTATCTAACTTCGAGGGGACTAACAAAAAGCGGAATTGATACGTTTAAAATTGGTTTTGCTCCCCCGGGTTGGGATAAACTATCAATAGCATTTCAAGAACGAGGTTTTGATCAGGAGCTTTTGCTAAGAGCCGGACTAGTAAGCAGCCGTACCACCGGTGAAGGATGTTATGACCGGTTTCGTAACCGCATCATATTCCCGATCTGTGATGTACGGGGCCGCGTCATTGGTTTTGGCGGCAGGGTTATGGATGGCAGTCAGCCTAAATATCTAAATTCACCGGAAACAGCAGTGTTTAATAAAAGGCAAACCTTGTTTGCTTTTGATCAAGCCTGCAAATCCATACGCGATTTGGGGCAGGCTATTGTAGTGGAAGGCTATATGGATGCGATAACTGCTCATGAAGCAGGGGCGAAAAATGTCGTAGCTTCTTTAGGGACGGCTTTCACACCGGAGCAAGGCCGCTTGCTGCTACGGCAGGCTGCAGAAGTCGTCTTTGCGTATGACAGTGATGCTGCCGGTCAAAATGCGACAGTGCGGGCGCTGGAGGTAGTCAGGTCTTTGGGGATTACCATTCGGGTCGCATCTGTGCCTGAAAGTAAGGATCCTGACGAATTTATTCGCAAGAATGGTATTGAGCAATTCCAAAATTTGATCCAGCGGTCTCCGGGGTTGTTAGATTATCAAATTCAACAGGCATTAAAGGATACTGATTATTCCCGTTTGGAAGGGAAAGTAGCCGTTGTCGCTAAAGCAATGCCGGCCTTAGTTCAATCAGATAATGCCGTTGAGATTGATGGGCACATCACACGCTTATCTCAGCTCTTAAGTATTGATGAAAGCGCTATTCGCAGCGAATTTAATAAATATGCAGTACTGAATAAAAAGGATAAAATTGTAAAAACGGGGAAGAATGGATATAATACAACAAATGTCCCGGTGTCGGCGCGTGCTGTGCAAAAAAATGCCGCAGCCGAACAGCACCTCATTCATTTAATGTGTGAAGATCCTGCCCTTATCTCTTATGTACAAGTCCAGCTTTCTCCCAGTGATTTTCAGGAGGAAAGCCGGCGGGAAATACTAACTTCCTTATTTCATGCGTATAATTCAGGGAATCAGCTTGTGCCGGCAGCCTTAGCCAATCTGCTAAGCGAAAAGGCCAATACTGAATTGTCGCATATTATGTTAATAGATGAACAGACAAATGATGTTACCCGGTTGGTTGATGATTATATTAAAGCCATTCGGCTGACAAGTCTAAAGGCCTTATTTGAACAACACCGGCTGCGGGCCGATGAATTAGAACGTTTGGGGGATAGTCGCTTTCAGGAGGAATTAGCTGAAAGCAAACGAATTAATGATGAAATTAAACTATTGCTTCAGTCTTAAGACGATTAGTGCAGATAGCATGAGCTCAACTCATCAGACGTGCCAAGGGAGGGGGGAGTAACAATGACAGAAAAGAAAAATGTTTCAAGTGATCATGTAAATGAATTATTGCATAAAGGCAAAAAACGCGGCGGTATGCTGACATACGCAGAAATCATGGATACTCTCCAAGGTGAAGATTTGTCACCTGATGAAATTGACGACATGTATGAAGTTTTTACGACTAAAGGCATTGAAATTGTTGATGAGATTCCTGATGTGGAAGTGTTTGAAGGCCCTGATCAGGCCGAAATTGAGACTGCCCCTGAGGAAGTTGATATTGATCTGAGCATTCCTGAGGGAATCAGTATTGATGATCCCGTTCGAATGTATTTAAAAGAAATTGGCCGTGTACCCTTGCTTACGGCCGATGAAGAAATTAACCTGGCAAAGCGGATGGAGCAAGGCGATGAGGAAGCAAAACGCCGTTTGGCCGAAGCCAATTTGCGGCTTGTAGTTAGCATTGCCAAGCGTTATGTAGGCAGAGGTATGCTATTTTTGGATCTGATTCAGGAAGGCAATCTTGGGCTGATTAAAGCCGTTGAGAAATTTGACTATAATAAGGGCTATAAATTCAGTACCTACGCTACCTGGTGGATTCGTCAGGCTATTACCAGGGCAATTGCTGATCAGGCACGTACCATTCGGATACCGGTACACATGGTCGAAACAATTAATAAGTTGATTCGTGTTTCCCGCCAATTGTTGCAGGATAAAGGTAGAGAGCCTTTGCCGGAAGAAATTGCCAAGGAAATGGATATCAGCGTTGAGCGGGTTCGCGAAATTATGAAGATTGCTCAGGAGCCCGTTTCCCTGGAAACACCAATCGGGGAAGAAGAAGATTCCCATCTGGGGGATTTTATTGAGGATCAGGATGCACCGGCACCTGCCGAGGCTGCTTCATTTATGCTGTTAAAAGAACAGCTGGAAGAAGTTCTGGAAACATTGACCCCCCGGGAAGAAAAGGTTTTGCGTCTGCGGTTTGGTCTGGATGACGGTAGAGCACGGACGCTTGAGGAAGTAGGGCAGCATTTTGGCGTTACTCGCGAGCGTATCCGGCAGATTGAAGCCAAAGCGCTTCGCAAGCTTCGTCACCCCAGTCGCAGTAAAAAATTAAAAGATTTTCTAGAATAAATAGTAAAAAATGCTTGACGGCTAGTTAACATTGTTGTACAATATGTTATGTCGATGCCGTTCCTCGATAGCTCAGTTGGTAGAGCAATCGGCTGTTAACCGATCGGTCGTAGGTTCGAGTCCTACTCGAGGAGCCATTTTTGTTTTGTTATTGAAACAGGCTTTCACTCGAAAACCTGTTTTTCAATGTCTTTTGGGCCTATAGCTCAGCGGTAGAGCAGCCGGCTCATAACCGGCTGGTCCCTGGTTCGATCCCAGGTGGGCCCACCATTACATATTCGGCCCGTTGGTCAAGTGGTTAAGACACCGCCCTTTCACGGCGGTATCAAGGGTTCGAATCCCCTACGGGTCACCACAAGAGTACAAAGCCATCCATTGCGGATGGCTTTTATTTATTGCAGGATTTATACAAATATTGCAGAAGTTTTATTTTCATACTATAGTAAAGCCTTTGGCTCAAGACTGAAAATTACTGGGAGGCAGTATTTTGAACTTAGGAGAACGATTAACAGCAATTGCCGAACGGGTTCACAAAGGATCTGTAGTGGCTGATATCGGCACGGACCATGCCTATTTGCCGGTATATTTACTGCAGCAGGGCCTTATTTCGCATGCGATTGCCGGTGAAATCAATGAGGGGCCTTTCGCAGCAGCCGGTCAAATTATTAACCGTTTAAAGCTGAAGGAAAATATAGATCTCCGCTTTGGCAGCGGCTTTGCTGTACTTAAACCGGGAGAGGCGGATACGGTTACAATTGCCGGTATGGGTGGAACGACTATCATTGATATATTGACAGCGCACCCGCTAGTAACAGCTGAACTCAAGCGTATGATTCTCCAACCCATGATCGGAGCTTCGCTGGTAAGACAATGGCTGGTTCAAAACGGATGGAATATTACGGATGAGACACTGGTCGAAGAAGATGGCAAGCTATATGAAATTATTGTTGCCGAGCAGGGCGAATCTTCTTTGGTTGAGCCAATTCTATATGAGATAGGTCCCATATTGTGGGAAAATAAGCCGCCTCTGTTAACTAAGCATATTCTTCAGCTTATCAGGCAAAAGCAGTATGTTTTGTCAGAAATGAATGCCAGTCAGAAGGCACGGCAGTCGGATAAATTTCGCGAGTATCAGGAGAAATTAGCGCAGCTGGAGGAAAAAGCATGTCAATTAGCTGCAAACTGATCATGGAAGCTATGGAAAAGTTAGCTCCCACCGCTCTGGCAGAAAAATGGGATAATGTTGGTCTGCTGATCGGTTCGCCGGAGCAAGAAGTTAACAAGGTGTTAGTGACTCTGGATGTTACCCTGCCTGTAGTCCGCTATGCGGCAGAACATGGCTATGAGCTGATTATTAGCCATCACCCCGTTATCTTCAAATCTCTGAGCAGCATTCGTACGGATACTCCGCAGGGAGAGATGCTGGCGGTGTTATTGCAGCATTCGATAGCCGTTTATTGTACCCATACGAATCTAGATATAGCTGCAGGCGGTGTAAATGATGCCCTGGCGGCCTGTTTGCAATTGCAGGCTTTAAAACCGCTGCAGGTAACGGCTGAGGAAAAGTTTGTTAAATTGGTGGTATTTGCTCCCGTGACGCACATGGAGACCGTCCGGGAAGCGATTTGTCAGGCTGGTGCAGGGCATATCGGCAATTACAGCCACTGCACGTTTCAGACTGCCGGAATGGGAACTTTTTTACCGCTGGCAGGAACGAAGCCGTTTATTGGCGAGCAGGGACGAATGGAATATGTGCAAGAATGCCGGCTGGAAACGATTTTTCCTGAGTCGCTTAGTAAACAGGTTGTGGCAGCTATGATTCAGTCCCATCCTTACGAGGAAGTAGCTTATGATTTATACTCGCTTGCCAATAACGGAATCAGGCAAGGCTTGGGCCGTTTGGGCAGACTGAGCCATCCCAGAAATTTTACGGATTTTATCGAGTATGTTAAATCAGCATTGGGAGTGGGGCAGGTAACTGTAGCGGGCAATGTTGACAATAAGATGATTGAAAAAGTGGCAATCTGTGGCGGCAGCGGGGCTAGTTTGATCAACTGCTCCATAGCAGTGGGGGCAGACGTTTTGATTACTGGCGACATAAAGTATCATGAAGCCCAGGAAGCTGCTGCCAAAGGATTGATTGTTGTTGATGCCGGGCATTTCGCTACTGAACAGCCTGTACTTGCGGTACTTACAGCTTATTTACAAGCTTGTTCTGAAACCGCAGACTGGCACATTACGATCCAAAGTGATGCTGTCAATCAGGATATTTTTCAATGCTATTAGATTCGCGACGAAGGGGGAGCCGATATGCAAAAAAAAGCAGCGATGCATAACTTTTTAACAACTGACTTATATGCGATTACTTCTGAGGAGCATTCTTTAGGACGGAACAACGTAGAGGTCGCAAGACAACTGGTGGAGGCTGGCATTAAAGTCTTACAATACCGGGAAAAAGACAAGAAGGCGCGGCAAATGTATCAAGAGTGTCTGGCTATTCGGGACCTAACGCGGCAAGCGGGTGTTACTTTTATTGTGAATGATCATATTGATTTGGCTTTATTAGTGGAGGCTGACGGGATACATATCGGACAGGATGATCTGCCGGTACAGGCGGTGCGCCGGTTAATCGGCAATGATCTGCTGCTGGGGCTTTCTACCCATAAACCGCAAGAAGCGGAAGCTGCTGCTGAAAGTGGTGTGGTCGATTATATTGGTGTCGGTCCGATTTTTTCGACCGCTACTAAAAAAGATGTGTGTGCTCCCGTAGGTTTTGAGTATCTGCGATATGTTGTTGAGAAGATTTCCTTGCCATTTGTCGCTATAGGCGGCATTAAGGAACATAATATTGCCGAACTCAAACAGCTGGGAGTGTCGCAGTTCGCCTTGATTACGGAGCTGGTAGGTGCCGCCGATATTAAACAGGCGGTGCAGCGTTTGCGGCAGAAGCTTAAGGAATAAACGGATAGTTTTACAATAGGCTGCAATAAAAATGGGGTATCGCATTGCTTTTTAAAAAGCTCTGCAGTACCCCTTCTTTTTTTATAGGATTTCTTTTTTTAGTCCAATTTTTAGAAATGCGTGCATAGAATAGAGTGAGATACCTACGCTTTTGGCAGCCGGGCAGTACCGTGCACCGGAGAAAACAGGGAATATAGAGGTGGACGACTATGGCAAGCAGCAAAGGAGAGAACAAAAAAGAGAAAAACAGTTTTGATTTATCCCCCAGTCTGGAAGACTATTTGGAAGAAATATATCGATTTTCACTGACTCAGCCGATTGTGAGAGTATCGGAAATCAGTCATAAGTTAAATGTTGCGCAGCCTTCGGTGACCAAAGCACTGCGGCGGTTAAAATTGAAAGAGTACATCACGTATCAGCGATATGGTTTGATCGGTCTTACGGACAAGGGCAAACGAATTGGCAGCTTTCTTGTGAAGCGCAACCAAATACTGCAGGAGTTTCTTCTGCTGTTGAGTGCTCAGTGCAACGTCAGTGAAGAAGCGGAAGCAATGGAACATTATTTATCGGTTTCCACTATTGATGTCATTCAGACCTTTGTCGCGTTTATGCGGCAAAATCCACTCATTCACGAGCAGCTTACAGCCTTCATCCTCAGCCAGCAGGAAGTGCAAAGCGAGTAGCTGAGGCCGCCGGCAGCAGCCTCAGCAATTGTTATGCTAATCCCAGCATACGGGCAGTTTGGGCGACGACAAAACAGACGAATAAACCGATTACCGTTGGCAGCAGAAAGGCTAAAAATGTCCATTTTTTACTGCCTGTTTCTTTGTATGTAGAGAGCAATGTTGTGGCACATGGCCAGTGGAGGAGGCAGAATAAAAGTGTATTTACAGCAGTCAGCCAGGTCCAGCCATGAGCGATAAAAATTTGTGAAAGCTCGGAGAGTTCTTCTATCTCAATCATATAACCTGTGGACAAGTAGCTCATGAGTAAAATGGGAACAACGATTTCATTAGCCGGTAATCCGAGAATGAAAGCCAGCAGGATGTAACCATCCAGCCCAATTGCATAGGCGAAGGGCTGCAGAAAGGCGGCCATGTGATTGAGAACGCTGGTATCACCAATCATAACATTGGCCAAAATCCAGGTGATGGCACCTGCCGGTGCAGCCATGACGACAGCACGCCTCAGCACAAAATAAGTACGGTCAATCATGGAACGATAAATCACAGCGCCGATTTGTGGTTTGCGGTAAGGGGGAAGCTCAAGGACCATTGCAGAGGCCTCACCTTTTAATACCGTGTGAGACAGCAGCCAGGAAACGCCAAAGGTGATCAGCACGCCGAGGAAAACCAGGCCGGTAATAGTAAGGGCGGCAATGGGAGTTTCCAGCTCGGGTGAAAAATAACCTGCGACAAATATGGTTGCTATGGCAATGAGTGTGGGAAAGCGTCCGTTACAGGGAACAAAGTTGTTGGTTATGATAGCAATAATTCTTTCTCGTGGAGAGTCGATAATTCTTGCTGACACAACCCCGGCAGCATTGCAGCCAAAACCCATGCACATGGTTAGGATCTGCTTGCCGCTGGCTTTGCATTTTTTGAATGCATGATCCAGGTTAAAGGCGACACGCGGCAGGTAACCCAAATCTTCGAGCAAGGTAAATAGGGGAAAGAAAATCGCCATAGGAGGCAGCATTACGGATACTACCCAGGCTAAGCCACGGTACATACCGAGCACCAGTACGCCATGGAGCCAGTCGGGTGCACCGGCGAGCTGGAACCATTCTGTCAGCTGATCCTGGAAAAGAAACAATGCGTCTGCTATCATACCAGAGGGAATATTGGCACCTACAATTGTAATCCAGAATATCATTCCTAATAAGGAAAGCATGATGGGATAACCAAATATACGGGAAGTTAGAATGTCATCTAGTTTGGTTTCCCAGGATGTTCTGGTATTATCAGGTTTAACAACTACTTTTCGTGCGATTGTCTCGGCATTGGCATAAATATCGGCGACGATAGCATCTCCCAGTTTGGTTCCTGCCTGGAGACGGAGCTTTTCTGCCTGGGTGCAGATCTGAGCCAATGTGCTGATTGGTTTTACAATAGCCGTCATTGAAAGGCCACCTCCACAGCATCCAGGACGGTTTCCTTGTTTAAGTAGCGGTTAATGCTTTCAATAAAGGTTTTGTCACCATCAAGCAATCTAAGTGCTACCCAGCGTGGATTTAAGCGGTGATCGATTACGCGGCTGATTTGCGGTACAAGCTTAGCAATAGCCTCTTCAACCAAAGGGGAGTAGGAAATCTGTTTTGGCGCAGGTTTATGGGAGCCACTGGCTACCTGATAGAGAGTATCCTTTAATTTGGCAAGTCCTTCCCCCGTTCGGGCCGCAGTTACAACAACAGGAATTCCCAGTTCTTGTTCCAGCAGGCGGCTGTTAACAGATATGTTTTTTTTGCGGGCTTCGTCAATTAAATTTACACAGACAATAACATTAGCGGTTATCTCCATTACCTGGAGAGCCAGGTTTAAATTGCGCTCCAGGCAAGTTGCGTCAACAACCACTAAAGCGGCATCCGGCTGGCCAAAACAAATGAAATCGCGGGCAATTTGCTCTTCGGCCGTATGGGCTAAAAGGGAGTAGGTTCCGGGCAGGTCAACCATAAGAAAAGACTGATTGGCATGGGTAAAGGTACCTTGGGCATTATCAACTGTTTTTCCCGGCCAGTTGCCCGTATGCTGATGAAGGCCGGTTAAGGTATTAAAGACAGTGCTTTTGCCGACATTTGGGTTGCCAGCCAGCGCAACAACATATTGCGCTGGAGCAACTGACAGGCCAAAGTGTTCCCGCAAAATCCGGGAGTGAGATTCAAGCTCATCTTTCATTTACAACTATCCTCCAAACCTGTGTTTTTATTCGGGCTGCCAAGGATTAACCTTAATAAGCCGCGCGTCTTCATTACGAAGCGCAATCATACTGCCTCTCACATAAAAGGCGATGGGGTCGCCGGCAGGACTTTTTCGTACGCACTGGACAGGTGTGCCTGGCACCATCCCCAGGTCAAGAATTCTCCTACGGATCAGACCTTCTAATTCGACTGCCGCTACTTGGCAGTATGATCCAACAGCAAGATCGGATAAGGCATGCATTTGGTTTTGCTCTACCATGAGTTAGCCTCCTTTAAGTTTTATAACTTCAGCTAAGTTTTTGTGCTGAAAAAAGGTTAGCCGGCTTGCTGCAGGTCTCGCTGCATTTTAGCCTGAGCTAACTGAACGGTCTCTTTGTTTCATGGTATGAACAATAAGCAGATTTGGTTACTCGCTGATTGACCAAACAAGAATTTTTCTGATAGTAATGCAGATACTATAGAAATTGCACTTGCTCTGCTTGCGCTGCCGGCCATCGCCCGTATGCAAATCAGGTTTTTGCTGAAGACGGCAAGGATTATTCAGAATGGATGGCAGTACTTTTCTCTGAAAGTGCCGGCAGGTTTGGAGAAAGTACTTTTGCTTGACTAATTAGTTAAAATTTTCTAAAATAAAGATAACCTCTCACGGGGGAGATTACTGAAAAGGGGCTGAGCCGATGAGTGTAGTAACGATTGGAACGCAGCAAGATTTTGAAGAAAAGGTGCTAAAATCCGAGCAGCCAGTTCTAGTTGATTTTTGGGCTCCTTGGTGCGGACCTTGTAAAATGGTTGGTCCAGAACTGGAAGCTGTCGCTGAAACATATGTCGGCAAGGCAATGGTTGCAAAAATTAACGTAGATGACCATCAGCAACTGGCTGGTAAATATAACGTAATGGGAGTACCCACCCTGCTGATTATAAAAGACGGTCATGAAGTGGAACGTATTGTAGGCTATCGTCCTCGTAAAGATATCAGTGCAGCACTGGATGCAATTTTGTAAAAATCGTTGAACTCCTGGTTTATCCAGGAGTTCTCTTACTATTGATTCGTTTTAAAGAATCCAGGGGGAGGAAAGCATGAAGAAATTCCTGCAAGTTTTTGTTTTACTGGGATTCTTAACGGTTATTTCTGCTTGGAATACGATTTCCATGGCACAAGAAGAGCAGGATTTTGCGGCAATTACTATTTTAACAGTGAATGATTTTCATGGTGCTCTCATCCAGGACAACAGAAATCCCGGAGCCATCAGACTGGCACATTACCTGAAAGATGAGTTTGTTCTGAACCCGGAAGGAACGCTGATTGTCAGTGCCGGCGATATGTTTCAGGGTACGATTGATGCGGATTTGCTGAAAGGGGAACCAATCGTAGCGATTATGAATAATATTGGCTTTGATGCAATGGCCATAGGCAATCATGAATTTGACTGGGGAATAGAAACGCTGCGCGAGCGGGCACAGCAGGCCCATTTTCCCTTTTTAGCCGCTAATGTTTTCGAGAAAAGCAGTCAAACATTACTGCCCTTTGCGAAGCCGTATATTATTCTCGATAGAAAAGGAGTTAAGATAGCGGTTATTGGTATTGCAACGCCCGAGACCGCTTATAAAGCTCATCCGGATGTTGTTTCCGGTTATCGCTTTGCAGATCCGGCCAAAACGGTAAATGCTCTGCTGCCCGAATTGAAGCGGCAGGGAACTGACGTGATTATCGTTCTTTCCCATTTGGGCTGTGAACCCGATACGCGGACAAATACGCTGCGGGGAGAAGCTGCTCTTCTGGCCAAACGGCTGAGCGGAGTGGCTGCAATCATTACCGGACACAGTCATACTAAGCTTGCCGGTACGGTGAATGGAATACCCGTTATTCAGGCGGCATATAATGGCCGATCTGTTGGAAAAGTAAATCTCGTCTATTCCCGAGAAGCGAAAAAAGTAATCTCAGCTGTGACAAGTGTTGCGGATGTGCCGCTGGAAGGGCTGGCAGGCGACTTGGCGGTAAGCGCGATTGTTCAGGCTGCTCAGTCACAAACCGCAGTGCTGAAAGGAATGGTACTAGGAGATGCAAAGGTTCGATTGTCACATAACCGCTATGAGTTATCTCCGCTTGGGCAGTGGGCCAGCGATATGCTGAGAAAGGCCGGTAAAACGGATGTGGCCTTTCTCAATGGCGGCAGTATTCGCACAGGTGAGCTTTTTGGACCAATAACCAAAGCCAGTCTCTATGAGTTAATGCCGTTTGATAATCGCTTACTGGTGATTGAAATGACCGGTAGAGAAATCATGAATGCGTTAGAGTATGGAATTGACAATCAAAAGGTCGGCATGCTGCAGTTCTCCGGTTTGATGGTAACCTATGATTATTCACGGCCAGTAAACAAGCGTGTAACTCATGCTGTACTTACTAACGGCAGGAAACTGGAAAGAAATGAGTCCTATAAAGTGGCTGTAAATGATTTTCTTTTTGCCGGAGGTGATGGCTTTACGATGTTTACTGCAGGTCGCAGTCCTGTCGATACGCATGTGTCTATCCGAGAAATTATTGAGCAGGCAATCAGTCAGGCTGGGCAGCTGGCTCCGGAGCAAGATGGGAGATTAAAGATACGCAATAAACAGTCATTTATCCCGGCAGCGTAGAAGTCAGGAGGACTTGCATGGCTGAAGCAATCTATTTTGATCGCGACAAATGTTTAAACGGGCGTTACAAAGAAGCGCGCTGCCAACAGTGTCGTGACCTGTGTCCTGCTCACTGTATCAATGAAGCACTGCAAATTGAATCTAAGCTTTGCAATCATTGCGGCTTGTGTGTGGCCGTTTGCCCGGTGGAAGCGGTGGCTGCTTTAAATTACTCGGACCGGGAATTAATGAGGCTTATTTCAGCAGGCCTACCGGCGGTATTTGCCTGTCAGAAACAAAATAAGGAGAGTTCCTGGCCGTGTCTGGGTTTTTTGGAAAGCAGGCTGCTAGTTGCCCTGGCATACGGCGGCAACAAACTGACTGTTGATAACCGTGCGTGTCAGCAATGCAATCGTCCTGTACATACTCATCTGATAACTGCCATTAACCATGCAAACCAGGTTTTAGCTTTTTGTAAAAAGGGCTTAATTCAGTCGGGCGACGATGCGGAGCATAGCGTATATGGAAAAAAAGTGATTTCCCGGCGAAGCTTTTTCAGTGCAATGCTGGGAGAGACTGTAGAATCAATCCGGGAAGCTGCTTTCTCTGAAGGCGGCAAGCTAGAGAGGTTGGAACGTAAAAAATGGATAACAGAGAGCCTGTCTGACGATCTGCAAAGCATGCCGCCGCAACCGCTTAAAGGATTTTTTAGTATGGTCGTACATGATAGTTGCCGGGCATGTGGTTTATGTGCAAAGATTTGCACGGGTAAAGCCATTACTATTGCTGAGCAAACCGATCTACTGACTATTTATCATGAGTCGATCCAATGCTCGGGCTGTAAGATCTGTGCAGCCCATTGTCCGGTGCAGGCAATTGAAATAAGTGCGGCTGTTCAACTTGGCAAGCGTAAGGTAATTGAGGCAAACTTGCCGCTGTGCAGGACTTGCGGGCAGTCGTTTCAGCCTGTTCATAATCATTCGGTTTGTCTGGATTGCATGGTAGCAGGCAGGCTCCAGCAGTAAGAATGCTGTTGAATGTCATGTATGCACAAAAAGCTGAGGTAGTAGCGGCTTCATGCCGAATATAAAGGCTGCAATCACGTAAAAAGGAGTTTTTCTGATGATTATTTCCTGGAATACCACGCAAGCTTGTAATATTAATTGCCTTCACTGTTATCGTGATGCCGGTACTAAGCGCGCAGATGAACTCAACACCGCTGAAGGAAAAAAACTACTGAGCGAAATAGCGCGAGCGGGATTTCGAATTATGATTTTCAGCGGCGGCGAACCTCTGCTTCGCCCAGATATCTACGAATTAATTAATCATGCCCGGAATACAGGCATGCGGCCGGTTATCGGTACAAACGGTACTTTGATTACTACTGAGGTGGCCAACAAGCTGAAAACTGCAGGGCTGGCTGTTGCAGGCATCAGCATTGACAGCTTAGACCAGTCTACTCACGATCATTTTCGCGGCTGCAGCGGCGCATGGGAACAAACGCTTAGCGGAATTGAAGCATGCCGGGCGGCGGGGTTGCCATTTCAGATTCATACGACTGTAACTAGCTATAATGAGCAGGAAATTATGAAAATTACCGACATGGCTGTGGAACTAGGCGCAATTGCCCATCACATCTTTTTTCTTGTACCTACCGGCAGGGGAAAGGACATAGAGGATACCAGCTTGAAAACAGAACAATATGAAGCATTGTTAGAGTGTATTTTGGATAAGCAGATGCAGGTACCAATTGAACTCAAGCCTACTTGTGCCCCGCAATTTATGCGCATCGCAACTCAGCGGGGAATGAAAATGCGTTTTACCCGTGGATGCCTGGCCGGTACTGCTTATTGTGTTATTCTGCCTAATGGTGATGTACAGCCCTGTCCCTATCTGCCGATTGTAGCAGATAATGTGCGCAATACGGATTTTGATATGATCTGGAAGGAAAGCATGCTGTTTCATGACCTGCGTCACCAGCCGCTCAAGGGTGGCTGCGCAAACTGTGGTTATGACCAGGTTTGTGGCGGCTGCCGGGCAAGAGCGTATTACTATGCCGATGGAGATTATTTGGCAGAGGAGCCTTGGTGTGCTTACGGACGTTAACTGATAAGGTGATGGAATGCTGGTTACAGCTTAGGCTTAGACCTAAGCTGTTTTGCTTACGGAAAGAGGAATTGTCTTGTTACATAATAAAACAGCCGTTTTATAAAATAGTTATTAAAAAATATAATAGACTAAATATTCTGTTATATCTAAAAATTATAGCATTTTTACCAGTATTTAGTTTATAATTTAGCTCATGATACCTGACAAGTCAGTCATATGTTCAAAGGAGGACAAAATGACAACAGGAGCTGAGAAAACAAAGGTAATCGGTCGAAGAAACTTTTTAAAGCTGCTGGGAAGTGGCAGCGCCTTGGGGGTTGCTGCAAGCATTGCCGGCTGTAGCAGTGATCCTGCGGGCGGCAAAGGCTGGATGCCGAAACAATATCAGGTTGCCGCCAGTTGGCCGGTACAGGTCAAAGGCCGTATTCCGATTGATCCGGACAATCCATCAATCATGCGCGATGACCGCAAATGCATTCTGTGCGGCCAATGCCTGGAAGCTTGCGAAAAAGTACAGTCCGTTTATGGCTATTATGAATTGCCGATAAAAAAAGAGATTGTCTGTGTAGATTGCGGACAATGCAGTTTGTGGTGTCCAACTGCTGCGATTACGGAACGGGATGATATTGACAAAGTTAGTAAAGCCCTTGAGGATAAAGCGTTGCACGTTGTCGTTCAAACCGCCCCTGCCACCCGTGTTGCGTTAGGCGAGGAATTTGGCCTGGCTCCGGGAAGCCTGGTTGAGGGAAAGCAGGTAGCAGCACTGAAAAAACTTGGCTTTGATACTGTTTTTGATACTAACTATAGTGCTGATTTAACGATTATGGAGGAAGGGACCGAACTTCTCAAGCGCGTACAGGGAATGCCGGGGCATCCTCTACCGCAGTTTACTTCCTGCAGTCCGGGCTGGGTTAAGTTCTGCGAATATTATTACCCTGAGCTAATCGGAAATCTTTCTACGGCCAAGTCGCCGCAGCAAATGCTCGGAGCTTTAATAAAAACGTATTATGCGGCGGAAAAAGGAATTGATCCCGCTAAAATTATCTCTGTTGCTATCATGCCCTGTACAGCTAAAAAATTTGAATGTGCCCGGCCGGAGATGAATGCTGCCGGGCAACTGCACGGTAAACCGGAGATTAGGGATGTCGACTTTGTGCTGACAACAAGAGAGCTTGCTCGTCTCATGAAAGCGAAAAATATTGACTTAAACGAACTGACCGATGCGCCTTATGACCGGCTGATGGGCGAAAGTACGGGAGCGGGAGTGATCTTTGGTGCAACTGGCGGCGTTATGGAAGCTGCTGTTCGCAGTGCATACTATTTGGCTACCAAGCAGGATCCACCGGAAAGCTTATTAAACCTTACTCCGGTGCGAGGCCTTGCCGGTGTGAAGGAAGCGCAAGTCACCTTACCGGGAGTCGGCGCGATCAATGTTGCGGTTTGTCATGGTCTCAAGAACGCCCGTATCATCCTTGATGAAATCAAGGCAGGAAAAACACGCTGGCATTTTATCGAATTTATGTCCTGTCCCGGGGGCTGTATCGGCGGAGGCGGTCAGCCACGCACGTCTCTTCCGCCTTCTGATGAGATCCGTCAAGCCCGTATTGCCAGCCTCTACCGGTTAGACAGCAACGTCTATAAAAAACGTCTCAGCTATAAAAATGAGGAAATCCAGCAAGTCTATCAAACCTATTTGGACTATCCGATGAGTCAGAAAGCGGAGCAGTTACTCCACACCCATTATACAGACCGGAGCGGGGAGCTTACTATTAAGAGAAGATTGGTGCAACGTACGGCAGGAGGCGAAAGAAATGGCTAAAGGCGTCTTACTCGACCTTACGAAGTGTATTGGCTGCGGCAGCTGTACAGTTGCCTGTAAATTATGGAATGAGACAAAATTTGATGAAAAAAAGCCTGCTGTTGGTGATGCGCCAAAGCTTACCAGTGAGAATTGGACGGTTGTAAAGCGCTGTGAAGCTGCCACTGCCTCTCAGCCGGTTTGGCGTTTTGTTAAGGAGCAATGCCTGCACTGTGAACACCCCGCATGTGCTTCCGCCTGTTTTTCCAAAGCTTTGCAGAAGACA
Source organism: Anaerospora hongkongensis (assembly GCF_004339805.1). Classification (GTDB taxonomy): domain Bacteria; phylum Bacillota; class Negativicutes; order Sporomusales; family DSM-15969; genus Anaerospora; species Anaerospora hongkongensis. Next base: position 37,307 of record NZ_SLUI01000014.1, read on the forward strand.
CCGGAAGGTCCGGTTGTCTACTATCCTCATCTGTGTGTGGGCTGCCGGTACTGTATGGTGGCTTGTCCGTTCAATGTGCCCAAATACCAATGGGAGAAAGCCTTGCCGCTTGTCACCAAATGCCAGATGTGTTCAACAAGACTTGCTCAGGGAGAAGCTCCAGCCTGCGTTGCTGTCTGTCCAACCGGTGTCATGAAATTTGGCGACAGGCAGGCTCTTTTACAAGAAGCCAAAACAACTATTCAGCAAAATTCAAACTACGTAAAAACCATTTATGGGGAAAAGGAAGTAGGCGGTACGGCCTGGATGTATATTTCTGATATCCCCTTTCAAGAATTGGGTTTTAAAACCGGGCTGACTACAAAAGCTCTCCCCGAATATACTCATGGCGGCTTTTTGCAGTATACTCCGCTTATTGCTGTGGGCTGGGGAGCAATTCTTTCCGGACTTTACCTGTATACAAAGCGTCGAAAGGAAAACGCAGAAACAAAGCAAAAAGCTGAAACAGAAAAACACGATCGATCGCTGAAAAGCTGAGGAGGATGCAAATGAAAACATATGAGCTGCTAGGATTTAAATTTACACTTACTCCTGCTCGGTTGGTCATGCTGCTTCTCTCCGCACTTGGACTTGGCGTAATCTTCGTACGTTTTATTACCGGCTTTGGTATGGTGACCAACCTAAATGATGATTGGCCCTGGGGATTATGGATTACGTTTGATGTACTTATTGGTGTGGCACTGGCGGGAGGAGGTTACTTTACCGCCCTTATTGTGCATGTATTACATAAGGATCAATACCTCCCTATTGCAAGAAGCGCCATGCTTACCTCTTTAATCGGCTATCTGCTGGTACTGGCCGGGCTGCTAGTCGATATTGGGCAGTGGTTTAACTTTTGGCGTCCTTATGTATCATGGGGGTATTCGTCAGTGCTTTTTGAGGTTTTTATCTGTATATCCTGCTACACTACCATTCAGCTCTTAGAATTCGGGGAAATTGTTACCGAACGGATTGGCGTAAAGTGGCATACTTTTTTTGTTAAGATTATGCCTGTCTTAATGATTACGGGAATCATCTTTCCCACTTTGCATCAGTCTTCATTGGGCGGCTTATACCTGATTGCCGTAAATAAACTTCATCCCCTGTGGTGGTCACCTCTTTTGCCGGTATTCTTCTTTATGTCGTCATTCTTTGTTGGTCCTGCAATGATCTGTGTAGAATCTGTTCTAGCCGGGCGCGCTTTTCAGCATACTGTACCCGTTGACGTTTTACGCGGACTCGGTCAGATTGGCGGAGGAATGATGGCGCTCTATCTTTTGCTAAAAATCGGGGATTTAGCGAACCGGGATAGCTTAGGGCTGCTGTTTATGGGAAATTTAGAGGGTAATTTATTCCTGCTGGAAATGATAGTCGGCATTATCATACCGCTTATTCTGATCTTTTCCCCTTATACCCGGACGCATCGCGGTTTGTTCGTTTACGGGGTTCTCGTTAGTGCCGGCGTAGTGCTGAACCGGGTGGACGTATCATTAGTCGGACTTGCCGGGCAGGCAGCAACCTCCTACTTTCCAAGTATGTGGGAGTTTGTTACCAGTGTTGGATTTACCGCAATTGGCTGCCTGTTATATTGTTTTATTGCCGAGAATTTCCGTATTCTTACTCATAAGGAAGAGGCCGGGCATGTGCCGGACTCCCTGCATTAAAAGCCTGAAGGGACAAAATAAGCTTATGAAAAAACAAATCACCGTTACCGGTGGTTTGTTTTTTCATAAATCCTAAACTATCCTCATAACTTTTAACGGAGGTGTGGGTGATGAATATACGGAATTTATTTATCTGTATTCGTTTTGGAAAAAAAACAGAGCAGTTTCCTGTTGAGCAATGCCGCTATAATGAAGAGACACGGCAAAATGAGCTTTTGATTACCGTATTTAATCAAAAATTATGGATTGATGCGCAGTCTGCTACTCTGTATAAAGCACATGGAAGCGTATTTTGCTGGCAAGACCTTGCAGGGGGAAAATATGTGGAACTAAATGAAAAAAATGAGGTTTGTCCTGTCTGCGGCTGGTGGAAGTGTCATTGCTGCAGTTCGTGCCGCTGCAACAAACCATAACAAGTAAGATCTGAGGTAGGATTTATTTTATTGCGCAGCGAATACTACCATATACCAGAAAAAAGAAGGTGTTATCTTGCTGCGAGGCGTGCGAGGAGCTACTACTGTTGAGCAGAATGAACGCGTGTGTATTTTGGAGAGAACTTCCGAGCTGTTAACAAAGATAATAGAAACCAATCGAATTGAACCTGAAGATATCGGAGCAGCTATATTTAGCGCCACGCCTGATGTAACAGCTGCTTTTCCAGCGGCTGCCGCCCGGGAAAGTGGCTGGAGTGAAGTTCCGTTATTTGGCGCTCAGGAAATTGAGGTCGTTAATGGACCTCAAATGTGCATACGTGTCTTAATTCTGTTAAATACGGATAAAATGCAAAAGGATATTCATCATGTCTATCTTCATGGTGCGCAAGTTTTGCGCCCCGATTTAATTCATAAGTAGGAAAAGACCGGCTGAAGTGCAGGTTGTGTGCTAAAGCCGGTTTTTATAAGTATTGGGTTCCTGCTTTCCCGTATAATATAGATATTGTTATTCATGTTTGTTTGTATTGACAGTTGTCAGCTTTTTACAACGACAAATAAGCATGAAAGGAGCTGCGTTTGTGTTAATTTCAATTGTTGTACCAGTTTTTAATGAAGAAGAAAATATTGATAACTTTTACACGGAAGTCTGCAAAAGTATGGCAGATTTACAATATCCATTTGAATTAATCTTTGTCGACGATGGATCACGGGATGCTACTCCCCTAATTCTTGATCGTCTGGCAAATTACGATAAACGGGTCAGGGCATTAATTCTAGCCCGTAATTTTGGACACCAAATTGCGCTTACCTGCGGTTTGGATTACGCCAACGGGGATGCGGTAATCACGATGGATGGTGATATGCAGCATCCGCCAGCTATGCTGCCACTGCTCATTGCGAAGTGGGAAGAGGGGTATGAGGTTGTTCAGACCATCCGCACGTGTACGGAAGGCGTGTCCTGGTTTAAAAAGCTCACGTCCCGTTTATACTATAAAGTAATAAATAGTGTATCAAATGTACACATCAATGAGGGCGGTTCCGATTTCCGGCTGCTTGACAAAGCCGTGGTTGCCAGCTTTCGCCGATTTAGAGAACGGGCCCGTTTTATTCGCGGCATGGTCAGCGCTATCGGCTATAGACAAACACTCGTGGAATTTACTGCGCCTCGCCGCTATGCGGGGAAAACGAAATTCTCGCTGAAGAATATGCTGCATTTCGCGCTAGATGGAATTACCGCCTATTCCAAGCTGCCTTTGCGTATTGCTTTTTATATCGGAGTGCTCTGTGCACTGGGGAGTTTTATCCTCACAATTCATGTGCTGTATATCAAGGTCTTTACTCAGCAGGCTACACCGGGATGGGCTACGATTGCTGCCAGTATTCTGTTGCTTGGCGGATTGCAGCTGGCAGGGCTGGGAGTTATTGGTGAGTATGTGGGCCGGATTTTTGAAGAGGTAAAACAGCGGCCGTTGTACTGGCTGCGTGCTGATTCTGATCAGCAAGAGGAGGAGAAAAAAAAACAGGATTTCTCCTAGTTTCTGTAAAAAACATTGTCTGAAGTGGCAGGAATTTGCAACTTAATGACGAATGGAATAAAGACGAGCAGAGAAAAGCCGAATCCAGCTCAGGTACGGGGGAACCAATCAAAGGGGTGAAACCTGCTTTTTAGCAGGTAGGGGGCCTACAACCCTAACCCGTCAGCTAACCTCGGAGGCTGTCGAGAGGAGTACACACAGTTGCACAAGTTTCTCAGAACGACGGTTTGTTTTTTGATGCTCTTTAGTGCAGCATCACTTGCCTCAGCTTCTGCTTTTGTGCAGGGGGATGAAGGACAAGACATCGCCATGATTCAGTCCAAATTAAGCTCTCTTGGGTACCAGGTGAGCGCTGATGGTGATTTTGGCGAACAAACGACTCTTGCCGTACAGGCCTTTCAGAGAGATCATGGCCTGACTGACGACGGTATAGTCGGAGCTCAAACTTTCCGGTTGCTAATGGGCCGCGACATTCCTGTAAGCCGCGACTCTTCGTCAACCACAGTCAGACGCCTTATTCAAACCGCTAGCCGGTACATGGGCGTTCCGTATGTATTTGGCGGTACTACGCCGAATGGATTTGATTGTTCCGGATTCACGCGTTTTGTATTTGCAAACTATGGAATACAATTACCGCGTGCAGCTGACGAGCAATATGATGTCGGACAATCGGTATCGTATAACCGCTTGCAGCCGGGGGATTTAGTTTTCTTCTCTACATATGCGCCGGGTGCTTCGCACAGCGGAATTTATCTCGGCAACGGGCAGTTCATCAGTGCTACATCCAGCCGCGGTGTTGCTATTGACCGTATGGAAAGCAGTTACTGGGGCGCTCGGTATATCGGAGCCCGCCGGGTGTTATAGCAAATTTGGGGAAGGCATAACCGGCCTTCCCATTTTTATTGTCTGTTTACTCAGTTTTACCGGAGGCCGTTATGCTTAAACTGTATTGGAACAGCTTTATTTGTCCTTATTGGCCCATGGTGATGACTGCAGTTTCTTGCTTTATCATTGCGAGTTTGGCTGGTTTAGCTGCACCTGTTGTAATTAAATATCTCATTGATGGTGCCTTGATGGCACAGGACTTAGATTCACTGCATTTTATCATTGCAGGTATTGTAGCCCTTTATCTTGTGAGGGGCATTTTTTATTATATTTATGGTTATACGATTGCTAAAGCAGGTAATCAAATGGTTGCCCGGCTGCGGCAGGACATGTTCGCTAAGTTACAGAACCAGGATTTTGCTTTTTTTGTCAGCAATTCTACAGGTGAAACGATTTCATTATTTACTAATGACCTATGGCTGCTGCAGCAAGCTTTTTCGTTTGGTATCCCTGACCTGCTGGTAGAGTCTTTAAATTTAACTGCAATTATGGCTATTATGATTTATTTCGACTGGGAGCTGGCCTTCGTTACTTTTGCGACAGTACCCTTTATTGTAGCGTCCATTGGTTTTTTCAACAAAAAAATCGCTGCTATTGGTGAACTTGTGGAAGAAGCGCTGGCTCGCGTAACGGAAAGTTTGCAAGAATACCTTACCTCGATTACGGTTATTCAGAGTTATACCAGGGAAAATTATGAATACCAAAAGTTCAGGAATAATATTAAATGCGCAGCAAAAGAACTGCTCCAGGTTCAGCGCCTAAATGCTTTCTTAATACCGTTGGTTGAATTCCTTGCTGCTATTGGCTTGACAATCATTATCTGGTATGGCGGACGGGAGGTCATTACCGGCGACCTCACGATTGGCGGCATGTTTGCATTTCTGGTGTACATCATTAATTTGCCAACACCGGTACGCAAAATCAGTGAGGCGGCTGCCAAGCTGAAACTGGGTACTGTGGCCTGGAAAAGGATTGAGCAATTTAGTCGTTATCCTCATCAGGTGAAGGAAGGCTCTGAAGAATTGCTGCAGGTTACCGGAAAGATCGAATTTAAAGATGTTTCTTTCAGTTACGTTCCGGAAACCGGAATTTTAAAGGATATATCGCTCAGTGCTCAACCGGGGGAATTAGTGGCCATTGTTGGACCCAGTGGTGCAGGAAAATCCTCGTTTGCAAACTTGCTGCTTCGTTTTTATGATCTTGATAAAGGCGCAATTTATCTCGATGGTGTGAATATAAAAGCACTAAAGACAGCAAACCTGCGTAAGCAGTTTGGTTTTATTCAGCAGGAACCGATCCTGTTCAATATGACCATTCTGGATAATATTCGTTACGGCAAGCCGGAAGCAACGCGGGAGGAAGCCGAGCAAGCAGCCCGTCTGGCAAACGCGCATGAATTTATTATGGAATTGCCGTTGCAGTATTTATCGCCTGTCGGTGAACTGGGCCACTTATTATCCGGCGGACAAAGACAACGTATTGCTATTGCCCGGGCGGTGCTTTCCAACCCGCCGTTGCTGCTGCTGGATGAGCCTACTGCCGCTTTGGACAGTCAGTCGGAAAAACTGGTGCTTAGTGCCATCCGGCAGGCAAGTGCCGGACGGACAACGTTTATGATTACCCACCGGCTGTCCACTCTCAGCGAATCCGATAAAGTGATTTTTCTGGCTGATGGCCGTATTGTCGAATGCGGTACTCATAAAGAGTTGATGATGCGAGGCGGCCGGTATGCGCAAATGGCTCAGGAGGCATAGCAATATTGTTATAATAGAAAGTGCAAGTAAGGGGGATTTAGGATGAACAACACGAACCGGCAGGAGGTTTGGCAGATCCTGCGGCAGCATGTAACAAGCGAAGTATTGTTAAAGCATTGTCTGGCTGTGGAGATTGCTATGCGGGCGTATGCCGTAAAATTTGCAGGTGAAGAGGCTTACTGGGGAACAGTCGGCTTGCTGCATGACATTGATTTTGAAAAATATCCGGAAGAACATCCTGAGCATGCCCAAGAAATCCTCAGTGCTCATGGCTATGACGAACAGTTTATCGCCGATGTTCAATCTCATGCCCGGGATTGGTCTGGGGAACGGACCATGCTGCAGAAAACACTGTTGGCTGTTGATGAAATGACCGGTTTTGTTATTGCCTGTGCATTAGTACGGCCTGACAAGAGTCTGGACAATCTGGAAGTAAAGTCAGTGGTTAAGAAAATGAAAGACAAAGCCTTTGCCCGTGCTGTAAACAGGGAGACGCTGACTTCCAGTGCTGAGGCTATGGGAATTGACATGAAAGAACATATCGAATTTGTTATTAAAGCCCTGGCAGAAGCCGTAAAAAAGCCTGAATACCAAGAGCTTCCTTTAATCGGTTAAGCTGGGAATGCAAAACAGTCTGCGCAATTCGCGCAGACTGTTTTTTTGCGGCAGTTAAACAAATAATTACTTCGCTCTGTGCATAGATTTAATAAGATCATTGCAGAGGAGAGGTATAATGGGGAAAATAACAGGCAGTAAACTGACAACCAGCCTTACTGATACTAATGCTCGTGACAAGGTGCAGAATTATCTCTTAACACTGCTGGAGAGTCAGGAAGGCTACCGGATGCGCCCCCTGGTGGTGCTGTGTATCGGCTCTGATCGTTACACCGGCGATGCATTAGGACCGCTGATCGGATCTCATTTGCTGGAGAATACGGACTGCCTGGTGTACGGCAGTTTGGATCATCCTATCCACGCCGGAAACCTGGTAGAAACCATTCATCTTATTACACGCCAGTACCATCATCCCTTGATTATTGCCGTTGATGCCTGCCTTGGCAAAACAAATGAGATTGGCAATATTGAGGTCTGGGAAGGTGGGCTGGAAGCCGGAATTGCTGTAGGAAACCGTCTGCCTTGCGTTGGCCATATTTCCATCATTGGAGTTGTAAATGCTGGTGGAAAAATTGGTTACCTTGATTTGCAAAGCACTCCATTAGCTACTGTGATGAAACTCAGCAAAGTAATCGGCAGTGCTCTGCAAGGTGCGCTGACGAACATTAGTCAGCCTGTGACGGCTATTCGCTGATCATTCCGGAAACAACCGGTCCCAAAGAACATAAAGAGTTACTAATATCGCAGCAAAAATAACACCCATGTCACCAATGTATTGATCCATTTTATCACCGCCTGTGCAAATTATAACAGAATCCTTCCAGGAAAATCCACTGAACTTTATTATTGTGACAGGCACAAACTGCTAATCCCCTCCATACAATGAAGAACAGACTCACTGGAGGTGAACAGCTTGGTGTCATTTTTTGCTGTTTTAGCAACTTCTATTATCAAAGGTGTTGCATTACTGGTCTCTTATATTACGAACAATACATTTCCGTTACCTTTGTCGGAGAAAGAAGAGCAGCAGCACCTGGAAAGGTTGAAGAATGGTGAAGAGAAGGCACGTAATGTGCTCATTGAGCGAAATCTGCGGTTAGTGGCTCACATTGTCAAGAAATTTGATAATACTGGTGAAGATGTTGATGATTTGATTTCAATAGGTACTATCGGGCTCATTAAAGCGATTAATACCTTTGATCAAAGCAAAAAAATCCGTCTTGCTACCTATGCGGCTCGCTGCATTGAAAATGAAATTCTCATGCATTTGCGCAGCACACGCCGTACCCGGTCAGAAGTCAGTTTATATGATCCGATCGGAGTGGATAAAGAAGGAAATGAGATCACCTTGATTGATGTGCTCGGTACTGCTCCGGATGTAGTGGCTGAAGCAGTGGAAAACCAATGTGAGCAGGAACGCTTGACGAAAGAAATACACAGACTCAGCGGAAGGGAACGCTGGGTGCTTGAAATGCGTTTTGGCATGCCTGACGGCAGTCGGAGAACGCAGCGAGATATTGCCCGGATGCTCGGAATATCCAGATCATATGTGTCAAGAATAGAAAAGCGGGCTATTAGTAAGCTGGGGAAAAGTCTGGCGCCTAAAGACTGCCAGTATTGATACAGTAAGGAGACTGTCAATTTGACAGTCTTTGTCAATAAGGTAACAAAATTAATGATAGCTGTCTCCCAAGGAGATTTTTTTGCTTAGGGAGAAAATATAATTGCACAGGCTGATGAAAAGTCGACTGACTTCCCTGGGAAGGTCAGCCGGCTTTTTCACTTCATATCCCCCCAATAGGTACAAGCTTTACAGGAAAATCGAATTATATGAAGAAAGCGTATAGTTAAAGAATCGCTCTAGAGATGATGTACCAACGGACGCGTGACCCGTATAGCGGGAAGGTTGTACGAAGCGGCAAAAGATAATTTCCTTGAGTTTGCGAACAGTATGAATGACAACGGGAGCTTGGAACGAACGATCGGGAGGGGTTAGAATGGAGAAAGTAAGTACTGATTTTATCAACTTAACTACCGAAAACCTCGCCAAGGAGCATTTATGTTGTATTATTCGCAGTAAAACGCTCCATCCGGGTGTTGAGGCTAAGCGACAATGGCTTTCTGACCGAATAAATGAAGGTCATATTTTTAGAAAGTTAAATGCAAAGGCTACGGTTTTTATTGAATATGCTCCGCTTGAAACCGCTTGGGTTCCTATCACTGGTGACAATTATTATTATCTGTATTGCTTATGGGTTGCTGGCAGTTACAAAGGAAAAGGATATGGCAAGTCACTAATGGAGTATTGTTTAGCTGATGCTAAAGAAAAAGGTAAATCCGGTATTTGTATGCTCGGATCAAAAAAACAAAAATCGTGGCTTACTGACCAGGCTTTTGCGAAAACGTTCGGCTTTGAGGTCGTTGATCTTACCGATAATGGATATGAGTTGCTCGCACTTTCTCTTGATGGGACAAAACCAAAATTTGCACAAAATGCTAAAGCCCCAAAGATTGCAAGCAAAGAGCTAACAATTTATTATGATATGCAATGCCCCTATGTCAATCAAAATATTGCAATGATAAAACAGTATTGTGACGTAAATGATATTCCAGTAGCTTTAATTCAAGTAGATACGCTGCAACAAGCAAAGGAATTGCCGTGTGTTTTCAATAACTGGGGTGTGTTTTATAAAGGGACTTTTGAGACGGTGAATTTGCTGTTAGATGTAAACTATTTAAAACGAATACTGAAAAAATGAAATTCGTGACATTACCCCTTCAGCACAGACGATGGTATGTAATATAAGGATTTGGGAGACAATACACAGCATGTTCTCTTACGGGCAAAGTCATGATGTATTTTCGGTATTTGCCCGTATGCTTGAATAGTCCAAAGATTAGCAGTACGAATGCAGTAAAGCGACTGTCAAATTGACAGTCTTTTTTGTGTTTTTGTGTTCTTCATGCTATAATTTTCCCCAAGGATTACCTGGAGGTGTCTGCCTTGTACACGTTGTTTAATCCCCGCCTATGTGTTACATCCTTATTTGATATTGATCTTAACCAGCTGCGGCAGCAAGGCATCAAAGGGATAATCTTTGACCTTGATAATACGATCGTTCCCTGGGATAGTGCTGATATGTGTCCGAAAATAACAAGCTGGCTGCATGAATTAGTCGTACAGGAATTTAAAGTGGTTATCGTCTCGAATAATTGGAATAAGCGGGTCAAGCTGATAGCAGACCGGTTTAATCTTCCTTTTGTTTCCCGGGCTTATAAACCAGCTAAACGAGGATTTCATCAGGCTCTTGCTGCCATGGGCTTGCAGGCAGAGGATACGGCTGTCGTAGGCGATCAGTTATTTACCGATGTACTCGGTGGCAACAGAATGGGAATGTATACTATTTGGGTGAAACCATTAACCAGTCATGAGTTTATTGGTACCCGTGTTCACCGTAAACTGGAGAATATCGTGATCCGGATTTTAAAAGAAAAGGGGTTGATGAAATGAAAGTTGCACTGATTCAGATGCAAGTAACTGCCGGTGACGTAGCCGGTAATAGAGACCGTGGGTTAGCGATGGCCAGGGAGGCCGCCCAAAAGGCTGAAGTTATTGTTTTACCTGAGATATGGACCGTTGGCTATGCTTTAAAAAACATCGACCAGTGGGCTGAGGATCAAGCAGGCCCTACGATTACCGCCCTGCAGCAGATAGCCGTAGACGCTCAGGCAACCATTATTACCGGATCGCTGCCATACCGGAAGGACGGACAAATTTATAATGGGGCATTTGTGATCAATCCGGCAGGTGAAATTGTCGGTGATTATCAGAAAGTACATCTTTTCAACTTAATGGGTGAACAGCGTTTTTTTGCCCCAGGCAATAAGCGGTGTACGTTTCCATTGCAGCAGACGACTGCAGGCTTGACAATTTGCTATGATTTACGCTTTCCTGAATTGTACCGCGCGACGACACAAGACGGGGCGACGATTATTTTTGTCCCCGCTGAGTGGCCTGCTTCCCGCGGCAGCCACTGGCGCACCCTGCTGCAGGCAAGAGCGATTGAAAATCAAATTTACATCTGTGCTGTAAATTGCGTAGGCCAGCATCGGGACAATGTTTTTTATGGCCATTCGATGATTATTTCCCCCACTGGAGATATTATTGCTGAGGGGACTGAGACGGAAGCGATTATTTATGGTGAGATCGATATTGATGTGGTGGAGCAGGTACGCAAGTCAATGTCGGTATGGCCGGACCGCCGGCCGGAGCTGTACAGGTGAAGGTCCGCGGTACAACCAAAGTGGTAGGATTACTGGGATGGCCGGTAGAGCACTCCATGTCCCCGGCCATGCACAATGCCGCCTTTCGGGAAGCTGGGCTGAATTATACGTATGTACCCTTTCCTGTCCAGCCTGAGCATTTGGCGAAGGCAGTAGACGCTATTCGTGCTCTAAACCTGGCAGGGGCCAATGTTACCATTCCGCATAAGGTTGCCGTTATGCAGTATTTGGATGAGATTGATGAGGACGCACAAAAGATCGGAGCCGTTAATACCATTGTCAATGTTCAAGGCAGGCTTGTCGGTTATAATACGGACGGCCAGGGCTTTATCCGTTCGCTGGAAGAACAGGGAATTGGTATAAAAGCTGCCAAGGTTGTATTGATGGGAGCAGGCGGCGCTGCCCGCGCAGTAGTTGCGGCGTTATTATCTGCCGGGGCAGCTTCTGTGACCATAGCTGCTCGTTCCGGTGATAAGGCAAATCGTTTGGCCGGGCACTATGGCAGCTCTGCCGTCACAGGTATCGACTGGCAATCGGAGGTGTTAAGCCGCAGGTTAGCAGAGTGTGATTTATTAATTAATGCTACACCACTAGGAATGGCACCTGCCGTAGAAAAAATACCGCCCGTCAACTGGCCTGTGCTTGCTTCTCGAACGATCGTTTGTGATTTGATTTATAATCCGCTTATGACCCGCTTTTTGCAGCAGGCAAAAGAGCGAGGGCACCGGGTTGTTACAGGAGAAGGGATGCTGGCAGGGCAGGGAGCCTTAGCCTTTCAAATTTGGACAAAAACTGCCGCCCCTTATGATGTAATGGCCGGAAATTTATTGCAGCAGCTAAAAGAACAACAGGAAAATTGTTGAATTTTTGTAGATTCTTGCTATTTTTAGCAGGAATCTTTTTAATTAGTGAGAATATTCACATTAAGCAAAAATGGAAATAATGCTTTTTCCCGGTGACCAGCAGGTGTATTACGCATGTTGATTGGTTTGTTTTTTTATGCCTGCGGTGGGAAGTGGAGTGAGGACATGCGCAAAAGGCTGGAGGATGTTCTGCTTGCTGCAGGACTGCTCACGAAGGAACAAGTAGACAAAGCTTTTTATAGCTCTGACGACAAAGCAGCTCTATTGCAGGCAGATGATGACGCTTCTGTTAGCAGTATTGTTCATTCGCTTATCAGCCAGGCTGTCCGGGAACAGGCCAGCGACATCCATATCGAGCCTGAAGCGAATCGTGTCCGTGTTCGCTTTCGCATTGACGGCATGCTTAGAGAGTGCGGCAGCTTTCCTAAGCAGCTCCATGCCGCTATGGTATCCCGGATTAAGATTATCAGTGAGCTGGATATCGCTGAAAGAAGGCTGCCGCAGGATGGACGTTTTCATGTACAGGAGCAGGGCCGGGAAATCGATTTTCGCATCGCTACGATACCGACGATTTTAGGCGAAAAAGTGGTCATACGCATTCTTGATCAGGCTAATCGTATTCTGGAAACTCAGCAGCTGGGATTTAGTGAGGAAAACCTTTTGCGTTTTCGTCAGTTATGCCGACAAGCATATGGCATGGTGCTAATTACCGGACCAACCAGTGCGGGAAAAACGACTACGCTTTATTCGGTGCTTGCGGAACTGAACTCGGCAGATAAAAACATTATCACAATCGAAGATCCCGTTGAGATTCTGTTAAGCGGCGTTAATCAGGTTCAGGTCAATCAAAAGGCCGGACTCACCTTTGCTAAAGGGCTGCGTTCTATTTTAAGACAAGATCCAAACATCATTATGATCGGAGAAATACGGGATACAGAAACAGCGGATATTGCGATTCGCGCAGCGATGACCGGGCATCTGGTTTTTAGTACGCTGCATACCAATGATGCACCTAGTGCCTTACTGCGTCTGACGGATATGGGAATTGAACCGTTTTTAGTGGCTTCATCCGTGTTAGGAGCAGTAGCGCAGCGGCTGGTACGGATGATCTGCCCGCATTGCAAGCAAAGCTATATTCCTGCGGCAGATTCATGGGAAAGGTCGTTTCTCAGCTTGAAGCCGGCAGCACAAGTGCACCTATACCGGGGGACAGGCTGTTCCTGCTGCGGCTATACAGGCTATAAGGGAAGGATGGCGATCCAGGAAGTTATGCCGGTAACAACTGGAATTCGCGAATTGATTATGAAGTGTTCTAACCGCGACGAGGTAGCGGCATTGGCTCGTGCGGCCGGAGTGAGCTCTATGCGGGAGGACGGCATTGGGAAGGTCTTGCAGGGATTCACTACAGTTGACGAAATTCTGCGGGTAGCATATACGGAATGATATAACGGGAGTGCGATAACATGGAAATGGAAGCGCTGCTGGTAAACGCGGCTGCGAAAGGTGCCTCTGATTTACATCTGACGGAGGGGCTGCCGCCGGTTTTGCGATTGCAAGGCAGGCTGGTTCCTACAGCTGGACCAGTGCTGGCGGCCAGTGATACCGAGAGGTTGCTGGCGGCTATTACCACTGACGAACAACGATCTGTTTTCTACCAGCAGGGCGAACTTGATTTTGCTTATACTATTCGGGGAATGAGCCGTTTCCGGATACATTCCTTCCGGCAGCGCGGATTTACCGCACTTGCCATCCGGATCATTCCAGACACAATTCCGACTTTGGAACAATTAGCGTATACAAATGTCCTGCAGGTGTTGGCCCGCAAGAAGCGCGGTCTTGTAATCATATCAGGTCCGGCGGGCAGCGGGAAATCGACAACCCTGGCGGCGATGCTTGAGTTAATTAACCAGGAACGGAACTGCCATATCATTACAATTGAAGATCCGATTGAATATTGGCACCGGCATAACCGCAGCATGGTAAATCAAAGGGAAATTAACCGGGATACCAGCTCTTTTGGCAATGCCCTGCGGGCTGCACTCAGGGAAGATCCTGACGTGATCATGCTCGGTGAGATGCGAGATGCTGAAACGATCAGCACTGCTATTACAGCTGCTGAAACAGGACATTTGGTATTGGCCACATTGCATACCGGTGATGCCGTCCAGACAATTGACCGGATTATTGATGCATTCCCGGCCTATCAGCAGCAGCAAATTCGCATTCAGCTGGCGTTATCCCTTCAGGGGGTTATCGCTCAGCAGCTGGTACCCTGCTGTAATAGCGGCAAAAGAGTGGCGGCTATGGAGGTTTTATTAGCTACGCCTGCTGTTCGCAACTTAATTCGAGAAGGCAAAAGTCAGCAGATACTGTCTGTTATTCAGACTAGTGTTAGTGCAGGCATGCGGTCGATGGATATGGCGCTGCTGGAGCTGTACCGCAAGGGGCTGATAACCTATGAAGAGGCTCTGTCACGGGCTGTTGATCAGGCGAACTTTACGGCCCCCGGCACATGCACGGAGGCAAGGTGAACGTAAGGAGTGGAGCATGTGTCCAATCTCTTTCATTATAAGGCTAGAGACCGGCTGGGGCACTCTTTAGCGGGAACGATTCAAGCGGAAAACGAAAATGCTGCCGCCGGGTATCTTCGCGGTAAAGGATATTATGTGACACAGCTTAAAGAGCAGCGCAAAGCGTTAATGGTGCCAAAATGGTGGCAGGATCGTACTGCTGTTAGCGCTAAGGAGCTAGCTGTTTTATGCCGCCAGTTTGCAGCGATGATGAATGCCGGCGTAGCAATGCTTACCTGCTTGCGCATTTTAATAGAGCAAACCAGCCATGCTTCCTTGAAACGAGGTTTACAGAATGTATATATAAAAGTGCAGGAAGGCGCGCCATTATCCTCGGCCATGCAAAAGCAGCACCCGATATTTCCCAGTCTCATGACCAGCATGCTGGAAGCCGGTGAAGTAGGCGGTGTGCTGGATGTGATTTTAAACCGACTAGCAATGCATTACGAAAATGAACACAGGCTCAATGAAAAAATAAAATCAGCTATGACATATCCGGCAGTGGTTATCAGCATGGCAATGTTGTCAATCGGCTTTATCCTTATATTCGTCATGCCTGCTTTTTCTCAGCTCTATCAAGAGATGAATATGGCAATGCCTTTGCCGACTCGTATGTTACTTACGATCGCGAACGGTATGGACAATCATGGAACCAGCCTGCTGGTATCCCTGCTGCCGGCAGGTTGCGGCTTTGTGCTTTTTATGAAGTACGTTGATACACCGAAACTGACTGACAGAATACTCCTCAGTCTGCCGGTTTTCGGGATAATGAGAAAAAAAATAATGATTGCCCGTTTCAGCCGAACGCTGGGAACGCTGCTGCGGGGCGGTATTCCCTTGCTTGCTGCCTTAGCTGTTGTAGGAAAATCAATAGGCAGCAGCAGTATCCTATTCGCTCTGGCAAAGGCTCAGGCCAATGTCAAAGCGGGCAGGGGGCTGGCAGTTGCGCTCAAGCCGTTTCCTGTTTTTCCCCCGATGGTTATTCAGTTGGTAGCAATCGGCGAAGAGACAGGTGAGCTTGATACAATGCTGGAGAAAATTGCTGATTTTTATGAGGCTGATGTAGAGGATATTATTGGGCGTTTGAGCAGTATACTGGAACCGCTGCTAATTGGAGTTTTGGGAGTAATTATCGGGTTGATGATTATTGCCGTTGTTCTGCCGATGGTTGAAGCGGTTAGTGCCGTAGGAAAGCAATAGAGAGGAGCGGATGGATTTGAACGGGAAGGAAAAGGACCAAAAAGGGTTTACTCTGGTGGAATTGATAGTGGTAATTGCTATTATTGGTATCTTATCAGCCGTGATCATTCCAAAATTCAGCCAAGCGATGAATGCTGCTAAAGATGTACGACTTAAGGCTGATTTGCGTTCCGTTGACAGTGCAGTAATGCAGTACTATGCTGCAAAAGGCAGCTATCCCGAAACTGCAGCGGCATTTTCCGTTTATTTGACGCCGTGGCCCAATGATGCAACCGGTGCTGCGCTTGTCTATGAGACAGCAGAAAATGGCTATATTGTAAAAGGAACCAGCCTTGACAATACGGGAGGAACCACGAGCAGAAGGTCCCCGGGAAGCGTGGGATATGTGGTGTGGTAATGACAGGCGATGGAATTGCTGATTTTTCTTACCGGTTTTGTTTTAGGTGCTTTTTTGGATACGTGTATTCGCCGTATTCCACAGCAGCAAGCACTTCTTTGTAAACCGCTTCCTATCCGGTATCCTTTGGTAGAATTTCTGAGCGGGTTACTTTTTTTGAGCTGCTTTTGGAAGTTGGGCGTCAGCTTTGAATTGTTCCGTGCACTTATTTTTACAGCTTTTTTACTTGTGATTGCTTGGATTGACTACGAGCACCAGCTGATATTCGATAAAGTACTTGTTTATATGACCGGAGCTGGTGCAGCTGTTAATTGGTTTATAGGAAGCGATGTTTGGGGAGAGTTGCTGGCTGCGAGTATCGCAGGAGGCGGACTATTGCTTGCCATTGTTATCATAAGTGATGGCAAAATGGGTTATGGAGATGTTAAATTTGCTGCCGCGCTTGGTCTTTGGCTGGGACTGCAGCAGACAATACTAACGCTGTTCTTAGCTTTTGTAGCAGGTGGTATCAGTGGTGTAATTTGCTTAACTTTTCACTTGAAAAGCCGTAAGGATGCTATTCCTTTTGGCCCTTTTTTGGCTGCAAGTGCTTTGCTTGCCATGCTGTACGGCAAAGAACTGCTTGCTTGGTATTGGGAGTGTTTTTCATGATGCGAAATGCAAAGCATCGGGGTTTTACAATTCTTGAGCTCATAATAGTTGTGGCGGTTATCTCCATTGCCGCAGCGTTAGCTGTACCGAAGCTGGGTGATTGGACGGCTGAGCAGGATTTAAATAATACCGCCCGTGAGCTGGCCGCTGATTTACGCTTGTTGCAGCAGCTTTCCATTAACAGTGCAGGGCCTACACCGGAACTCTACCTTAGAATTGCTAGTCCCTATGGGTATATAACGACGGTAAATACCAAAGCAATCCAGCCGAAGCGTACTTTTCCTGCTACTGTCAAGCTCAGCGGTGCTGCGACCACAGTTAGTTTTACAATTAACGGCATCCCCAAGCAGGGAACCGACATGACAATTGTTTTAGCCCGGACAGACGGTAAAGGAACAAAGCGGATTATTGTCCAGGCTCAAACCGGGCGAATTCGTATTGAATAAAGGAGACGGGCTGGAGGCTATGAAAAATCAACAGGGCTTTTTGCTGATTGAAGTGCTGGTAGCGGCTGTTATTATTGCCGTTGCGGTAACGGCCGCTGCCGGCCTGATGATCCGGTCGGTAAAGGGTAACAGCAGCGCGGCAAGATTCACTGTTGCTGCGAGCCTGGCCCAAAAGCAGATAGAGTACCTTAAAAGCAGTCGAACAACTGCGGAATGGACGGAGCTGGCAATACCTGAGGCCGGTGAAGTGGAGCTGGATACTGCGTGGTTGTGTGAAGCAAGCCGGACCGTAATATTGAACCACACAACCTATACGCTGACCAGCCTGGCAAGTAAATGCGCGGAGGACAGTGCTGATTTGGTTCAGGTAAGAGTGGTTGTGGCATGGGGCGGTCAAGCGGGTGAAAGCCTTGATATGACGACGTTCTTTTCCCGGTATTGAGTGCCCGATTGCCTTCAGGAGGAAGAACCATGAGGAAAGATGCCAGCGGACAGACGGGATTTACCTTGCTTGAAGTGTTGATCTGCCTAACCATCACGGCAGTGCTTCTCGCCGCAATGATACCATTGTTTGCAACCTCACTTGCTTTATGGCGCACAAGCGGCAGCCAGAGCGAGGTGCAGCAAACGGCCCGGTTTGCTGTGGATAGTATGGTACGGGATTTAAAATACGGCAGCGATATTCGCAAGGTAGATGATAATGAAATTTCCTTTATCGATGTCCTAGGACGCCGGAGTGGCTATCGACTAAGTACAAGCAGCCATATTCTGTATAATCTGCTTAGTAATGATACGCCTCAGCCTGTTACGGGATCAAATATACAGACGGCTGTAAATGTATTGGTATACGGAGATTACGGATCGGCAAAAGCCTTGTTTCACGTACAGGAGCAAACGGTCTATCTTTATCTTACGGCTGTTGACACTGTTACCGGGCAGAGCTTCACAGTACATACGGCAGTAGGCCGTATTGCCAGTTACCTGAGGTAACGAGGGAGGGGGGCAATATGTCTGCTATTACCGTAAAAAACAGAGGCAGCGCCGGAATTACCGCTCTGATTATGATGCTGATCTTGTTAAGTGCCGGGATGGCTGCTATTACCTTAAGCTCTACAGAAAGCACGATTGCCAGCGGATATCGTGACGGCATAGCTTCCCAATATCTGGCTGAAGCGGGTGCATTATGGGCTCTTACCCAGCTAAAGAAGGAAAATAGGGAAGTCATCACTAACATACAAACTACAGGTGAATATAAAGGCAGTTCTCTAACAAATAAAAACAGCAGTGCTACGAAAGGGACATACCAGGTGAGCATTGCGAATCCTGACCATCCGCAGGATAAGGGCAGCCGCATAATTACAGCAGTTGGTACCGTTTCCGGCAGTAAGGCTGCCCGGACAGTAGGGTTGTTAGTCAATGGGGTGAGGACTAACGGCGGCATCTATGAGAATGCAGTTTATTCTGGTAATGAAATCGCAATCGGTGAGGAAGGAGTCATCGGAGGTAATGCTGCCGCAGCAGGCAATATTCGTGGCAGCCAACGGGTAACCGGCAGCTGCAAGCCAAATAATAAAGAACAAATGCCTGCCTTTGGATTTATTGATTATAAGCGTAACCCGCAACTAGTTGCTTGTATCCTTAAGGAACAAAGGGTTATCTTGCGTACTGCAGTTCACTACGTTGATCAAGACTTTGAGGTAGGCGGGTTGATTCATAATATTACCGGTGAGAACGTAACCATTTTTGTGAAAGGAAATGTTATCATTAATGATGGGGCTGAGTGGAAAGGTCTTATCACCATTGTGGCCGGTGGCGCAGTAACGGTTAAGCAGCAGGCAAGCGCCGATCTTATCCTTATTGCATTTGGTGATAGTGCGTCGGTAGTACAAGAGAAGGCGGTAGTAAACGGCAGCATTATCGCAAAAGGGGCCGTGTTGATAAATGGCACGGTAAGGCGTGGGTTGCAGGTGGCAGCCTGGAAAAATCACAAATAATCCGAGGAGGATTTCATTATGGAAGTAAAGAACTATATGGAAAGTCTTGTATGGCAGCAAGTAGATGAAATCATAGATGCACACAGCAGTGTTTGCAAATGCGAAAAGTGTCGTTATGATATTATCGCTTTAGCGCTCAATTTTCTTCCGCCACGCTACGTTGCAACAGAGAAGGGGCAAACCTACACGCGGATTAAAGCGCTGGAGCAGCAATTCAATATTGATATTCTCACTGCAATCTCTAATGCCATCAAAATCGTTAACAGCCAGCCGCATCATACCGAAGAGAACCCGTAATCAGTATGCTTAGCAAGTTACAAAGCCTGATTCGCAGACGGCAAAGTAACGCAATAGGCCTTGATATAGGAACTGAAAATGTAAAACTCGCAGAAGTAAACTTCGAGCGGGGCCGGCCGCGCCTTTTGACAGCCGGGCTCCAGCCTATACCGGATGGCTTGGTGGAAGATGGCCGGATTGCAGATGACAGTGAGTTTCAGGCATTGCTGCGCCGGTTATTATCCTGCAGCGGAGCAGTGTCACGAAATGCAATACTGGCTCTGGGCGGCAGGGCCGTTTTCGCGAGGGAAGTTTTATTTCCGGTCATGAGTGATTCCGAGCTGCGGGAAGCAGTTAAATGGGATATGGAAAAATATGTTCCCTATGATCCGGGCAGCTTTTATTATGATTTTGCCGTTGCCGGTATAACAGAATCAAAACTGGAAATGAGGGTATTGATTACTGCCGTACCGAAACGGATTATTCAGACTGTGGCTGCTCTTGTGAAGGCAGTTGGATTCAAACCTTTTGCGATCGATATAGAACCATTAGCGTTGTATCGTACTTTGGAAGGCGCTCACAATTCGGCAGTGCTTGATATAGGCGGTACGGTTAGTCAAATCATTGTTTTTCGTCAAAGCAGTCCCGCGGTAATGCGAACTATCGAAATAGGTGGCAGAAGCTTTGCCGGAACGGATCTGCCGGAGCGCCCGTCTGTTACACCAAACCAATTGGAACAGGTAGTAGGGGAATTAATCAGGGAAACGCAGCACACGATTGAAGCTTATTGTGCACACGAGAAGGAGGGCGTGGTCAACAGCCTTTTTTTGACCGGCGGTGCAGCCAGCCTGAAACACCTGCCATGTTATTTTGCCGCCCGGATGGACATGCCCGTGCTGCAGCATCAGCCGATGCAGCGGCTGGAAACGGCAGAGTCTTTAGACAAGGACTATATTACCCGTCTCGCTCCACAGCTTGCTGTTGCTATTGGTCTGGCTTTGCGAGGAGGCTGCAGCTGATGCAAATCAATTTGCTTCCAGTCAATGAGCGGGTGTCCCGTTTTTCCTTAAGCGGCATTATAAGTATCAGCAGTTGCTTTCTTCTGTTGCTAGCAGCCGTGCTGTACGGCTACGGAGTGTATACGGAGCTTATGCTGGAGAGGGAGCTGCAGCAAGCACGCAACCAATATGATCTGCTGAGGCCAACACAGCAAAATATGCTTATGGCCGCTCAAAAACAGCGAGTAATTGCTGCCAAATATTCCATTCTGACCACCTTGACCCCGCACCGGAAGTCCTGGCATGCCGTACTGGCCCGCTTAGGAACGGTTAGCCCGGAACAAGTTTGGCTGACCGATGTGTCGCAAGGCCATGAAAATCTGCTGCGCATGAAAGGCGGGGCAGCTGCTTATCCCGATGTGGCAGCTTTTATGGATAGACTGGCAAGGGATAGTTTTTTTGCCGAGCCTGCATTGATAAAGGCTGAGCAGGATACCGAGATGGCTGCCGTCCGATTCGAATTGTCCGTCAAGATCAAGGGGAGGTAAAATGGCTGTTGCAGGATTGCTGGAACGACATAAGGTGCTAGTCGGAAGCAGTGTTTGTTTATTGGTTTTTTACCTGCTTATTGCAGTTTTCTGGATACCTCAGCAAGAGAAGATAATGGCATTACGAACAGAGCTGTCCAATGTTCGGCAGGCTGTTTTAGCAGTTGAAAGCCATGGAATTGCCCACCCTGACGGGAAACAGTATTTGGCTGAGCTGGATAAGCAGCTGCTGCTTGTCGATCAACTGCTGCCCGATAAAGCAGATATCGGGACTTTTATAGTAGAGACTGAAAAAAATGCCAGAATTAGCGGCGTACAAATCATTGAGATCATTCCCAATCAGTTGAATCAGAAAACTGAGTATCATGAGATATCTGTTACTATGACAATCAAAGGAAGTTACTTTCAGATGCTGGATTTTTTCCACCGTCTGGAAGGAATGCAGCGTTTTAGTTCTGTAACAGCTGTTGCCGTTCAGGCTAAATCAGGTCTGATAGAAGGTAAAATAACCATACAGGTTTATGCCTATGGACTTGCATCTGTTGCTGCTCCCGGTGTACAAAGGTAACAAACTATGAGCAGCAGTATAGAGGTGAGGCAGTGAAAAACGTTGTATTAATTGGATTTATGGGAACAGGAAAAACCAGTACCGGCAGGCTGTTGGCCAGTCGCCTCGGTCGTCCTTTTGTCGATATTGACCGCAAATTTGAGCTGGAATGCAATATGTCAGTAGCCGAATATTTCAAACTGCACGGAGAAACGGCCTTCCGTCAAAAAGAAAAAGCGATTATCGCCAAGGTCGCCCGTTACAGTTACAGCGTAATTGCAACAGGCGGTGGTTCTGTTCTGGACCCGGATAATTTTAATAAACTCAAAGCAAATGGCATAATCGTTTCGCTGACTGCTTCTGTGGATACGATCGTTGAACGAACCGGCAGGCGGAAAGGTACCCGTCCTTTGCTGGACTGTGAAAACCCACGGGAAATAGTAGCTGTTCTACTAGAGCAGCGGGTCAGCATATACCAAAAGGCGGATTTTATTATTGATACAAGCATTTTATCGCCTCATCAGGTAGCAGAACGGATCATCAGCTTTCTTCGGCAGAGCGGTTATTTAAAAGGGAAAAGTTAATGAAATAGCAACAAAGCAGGACTTGGCGTGCGCTAAGTCTTTTTTGATTGCTAAAATTTCGGCACAGGCAGGATAGTCAAACGGCCAGTCGAATACTTACCGGATAATGGTATTCTAGCTGGAGGATGAGCAGATTGGCACTTAAGAACAATAGAATAGTACTTGGAGCAATAGTTGTAGTTCTCGTCTTGATGGTAACGGTCGGCTATCGAATTTACGCAAACTTGGCTGCCAATAAAGAGCGTGCAGACAAGGCCACACAGGGGCGGGCCGTGGCAGTTGAAACTGCTGCCGTTTCGCGCAGGGATATTATACCTACGGTAACTTTTTCGGCTAATCTCGAGCCGGTATGGAGTGCGGAAATATCATCGAAGGTAGATGGACGTATTGACCGCCTGACCGTGGAAGAAGGCGATGCGGTAAGGGCTGGTGACATCATTGCCACCCTTGATACAAATGAGCTGGCAGCACAAGTTATTCAGGCCGAAGGAAATTTATTAACGGCCCAGGCGGGCTTAGAGCAGGCAGAGCTGGATCTTCGGCGCAATGATGCGCTGGCCAAACAGGGGGCTGTTTCCTTGCAAACGCTTGATACGATGCGCATTAAGCGGGATTTAGCACAGGGGCAGCTTCGGGCGGCTGAAGGCAATATGTCTTTGCTGACGGCGCGGCTGGAAAATGCCAATATTTTAGCTCCCAGGAACGGAACTATTATGAAACGTCAAGTGCAGTCCGGCTATTATACGAAAAGCGGAGCTGCCATAGTAACGCTTGCCGATACAAGTTCTCTGTTAGCCAAAGCTATAGTTGGTGAAGCCCAGCTGCAAGATATTGTGCTTGGTACAACGGTGAAAGTTTTTGTCAATGCGTTGGGAAATAGAGAGTTTTCCGGAACCATTACCCGCTTGTCGCCGGCGGCGGAGGCACCTTCCCGCACCTTTACGGCTGAAATTACCATACCGAATCCGCAGGGAGATTTGAAGCCAGGCATCTTTGCTAATGTAGCGACACCGGTTCAGGCTAGAAAAAATGTAATTGCCGTGCCGGAAAGTGCTCTTGTTATGAAGGAAGATCAGAAGACGGTATTCGTGGTAAACGCACAGGGCATAGCACAGCAAACGGTATTAAAGCTGGGATATGTCGGAGAAGGATATGCTGAGGTGCTGTCGGGTTTACAAGAAGGCGATATCATTGTTACTGCCGGGCACAATAAAGTAAAAGATGGCTCAGTCATTGCCGGCGCCAAGGCTGGTACCAAATAATGAATATCGAAACATTTATTAAGCGCCCGGTATTTACTACTATGCTTGTTATGCTGCTGGTTGTCTTCGGACTGGGAGCCTATCCGACATTGGGAATTGATTTAAATCCTGATGTTGATTTCCCGATTGTAACCGTATCGGTTACGTATACCGGTGCTTCACCGGAAGAAATGGAGAGTTTAATCACCAAGACTGTCGAGGATGCAGTCAGTTCGGTGGCAGGCATAAAAACGTTATCCTCCGTATCACGCGAAGGGGTTTCTCAAACAACGATTGAATTTGAGTTTGGCACAGACCCTAAGCTTGCGGCTAACGAAGTACGGGAAAAGGTAGCCAGTGTCCGCAAGCGTCTGCCGGATCAGGTAGATGAGCCGGTCGTGCAGCGCTTTGATCCCAATTCCCAGTCAATTGTTTACTTCAGTCTAATCTCCGATTCCCGCAGCAGGGGGGATATCCGCAAGGTAGCTGTTGATATTGTAAAAGATGAGCTGCAGCGCCTGGATGGAGTAGGTCAGGTAGATGTTTATGGTGCTTCGGACCGGGAAATACAATTGCTGATTGATCCGCGTAAGTTAGAAGCCTATAACATAACCTATCAGCAGGTACTGAACATCGTCGACAGCCAGAATATGAATACTCCTGGCGGGCGGGTTAATGACAAAGGAACAGAACTAACTGTCAGGACTATTGGGAAATACAAAGATATTCAGGATATCAAAAATATTATCGTAGCGAATCAGGGAAGCCGCCTCGTCCGGCTGGGCGATGTCGTAACTATTGAAGATGGCTGGTCGGAGGAACGGGTTTACTCGCGGGCAAATGGCACGCCCAGTGTCATGGTTTCTGTCCAAAAGCAGTCCGGTACCAATACGGTTGATGTTGCCGAACGGGTTAAGAAGGCCATGCAAGACATGCAGCAGCGGGTATTGCCGCCTGATATTCAGGTATTGACAGTTCGCGATGGATCGGTGTATATCCGTGACAGTGTTGAAGACGTATTAGTATCGCTTGTTTTTGGCGGCTTGCTTGCGGTGGCCATTACGTATTTATTTTTACAGAACAGCCGGGCAACACTAATTGGGGCGATTGCAATTCCGACATCTGTTATTGCAACGTTCTTTCTGCTGAAAGCAATGAATTTTACGTTGAATACAATGTCGCTGATGGGCCTAAGTTTGGCAGTCGGCATTCTAATTGACGATGCTATTGTCATTATTGAAAACATCTATCGCCATTTGGAAGAGGGAAAATCGGCTTTTGAGGCAGCCCGGGACGGCACAACCGAAATTGCTTTAGCCGTTATGGCTACAACGCTGTCCATTCTGGCCGTATTTGTACCTGTAGCTAATATGGGGGAAATTATTGGTCAATTTTTTAAGCAGTTTGGTTTAACTATTGCTTTTGCCGTCGCTTTTTCCCTCTTCGGTGCGTTCACACTGACTCCGATGCTGTCAGCATACTGGCTGACAAATCATGGGCAGCAGAATCAAGCCTCCTGTATACAGCGTGTTCTGACAAAATGGGAAAACGGCTTTATTGCTTTCCGGGAAGCTTATGGACAAGTTTTGCGCTGGGCATTGCAGCGTCCGAAAAAGCTGGTTGCCTTAGCGATACTCTCATTATTTTTTAATGCTGCACTGGTCCCCTTTTTGGGATTGGAGTTTCAGCCAACCTATGATTCGGGCGAATTTAACGTCATTGCCATTGCTCCTGCCGGGACTTCCATTGATAAAATGAAAGAGTATTCGGCGCCGATCGAGAAGGAACTGCTTGCTATTCCTGAACTGAAGTCGGCGTTTATGATTGTTGGCACAAACAGGCAGACGTATCGCACGATGTTTGGCATCAGGCTTGTTGATGCCGGCGACCGGAAGAGGTCGATGATGCAGATTATGGATGAACTGCGTATGAAATTCCGTAATGTTCAGGCAGTTAAAATTGCAGTTCAAAGTACCCAGGGGGTAGGCCGAGGGGATTCCCGTCCGGTGCAAGTTGCCTTGCGCGGGGCTGAACTGGAATTGTTAAATCATTATGCGCAGGAACTTGCAGAGCATATTAAGCAAATTCCAGGCACAACAGATGTAGATATTTCCAGTGAACAGTCGGAGCCGGAAATACAAATACGGATCGATCCTGCCCGAATGGGCGATGTTGGGATTAATGCGTCTGTAGCAGGCGATGTCGTCCAAATGGCTTTCCTTGGAAAAACTACGAAAAACCAGTATAATATCGGTGATAATGACTATGACATACGGGTAAGACTGCATCCAGACTTTCGCTTAAGTATTCATGACGTAGAAAACCTTAGGGTTTCCACATCAGCCGGCAGCTTTGTACGGCTGGGCGACATTGCTCAGGTTAGTTTGTCTTCAGGACCTACGCAAATTGATCGTGAAGGGCGGCAGCGCCAGGTTATTGTTTATGCCAATACTGTCGGTACGTCTCCGGGTGAAGTTATTGCCCAAGTAAGAGAATTTATTCCACAGCTCAATCTGCCACTGGGATATTCCTTCCGGCTTGTCGGACAGGCTCAATCTATGCAAGATGCGTTTAAAGAAATTGTAAAGGCGCTTATTCTGGGAATTATCCTCATATATATGGTATTGGCAGCAGAATTTGAGAGCTTTATTCACCCGTTTACGATTATGCTGTCCCTGCCATTTTCGTTAATCGGCGCTATTATCGGCTTGCTGGTTTCAGGGAAAACGATCAACATTATGTCGTTGATTGGTGTCATTATGTTGATGGGGATTGTTACCAAAAATGCTATTTTGCTTGTTGATTATACGAATCAGTTGCGTCAACAGGGGATGGCGCTGACCGAGGCCTTAGTTGAGGCCGGTACGGTGCGCCTCAGGCCGATCATTATGACCACCTTGGCGATGATATTTGGTATGATTCCAATCGCATTGGGCATTGGTGCAGGTGCAGAACTGCGTTCCTCCATGGGGGTAGTATTGATCGGTGGTCTGATAACATCAACCTTTTTGACATTAATTGTTATTCCCTTAGTTTATCTGTTAATTGAACGTCTCCGGTTGTCCGTAAAAGACCGCGACAGCCAGGAGCAAATGAACATGTAAGGAGTGAAGATATGAAACGGATTGCCGTTTTGACCAGCGGTGGCGATGCTCCTGGCATGAATGCAGCTATTCGTGCCGTAGTTCGCAAAGGGATTTATCATGGACTGGACGTTTTTGGCGTTGAAAGAGGCTATGAAGGTGTAATTAATGGTGATTTCAGGCCAATGTCGCTTCACTCAGTTGCAGGAATTATCGGCTACGGGGGAACCATGCTGAAAACAGCCCGAAGCGAGGCCTTTAAAACAAATGGCGGGTTTTCCAAGGCTATGCGCAACTTAGCAGATCACCGGATTGATACATTAATCGTTATCGGTGGAGACGGATCGATGGCTGGTGCACAGAAGCTCGCTCAGGCGGGTGTTCAGACGATGGTCTTACCGGCAACGATTGATAACGATATGTGTGGCACTGAATACACGATCGGTTTTGATACGGCACTCAATACGGTGCTGGAAGCAGTGAACAAAATCCGTGATACGGCAGCTTCTCATGAGAGAGTTGCCATTGTCGAAGTTATGGGACGAAGTTCGGGACATATTGCGTTAATGGCCGGTCTGGCTTGTGGAGCGGAAGCGATCATGCTGCCGGAAAAACCGACTGACATTGGAGAGCTTTGTCAGCGGCTGCACCAAAGCCATGCCCGGGGTAAGCTGTATAGTATTATTATGGTAGCCGAAGGGGCAGGCAATGGCTTTGATATAGCCGCTCAAATCAGCGGAAAAACAATGTATAAGCCTCATGTTACCGTCTTGGGGTATATTCAGCGGGGCGGTGCTCCCAGCGCAATGGACAATATTATGGGCAGCCGGATGGGCGCAATGGCCGTGGATGCAATTCTAGCCGATCAGACGAATCGGCTTGTAGGCACAAGCAAGGGTGAATTGGTATGTGTAGATTATGATACTGCCTTTGCTTCGAAGCGGGGAATCGATCTGTCGTTATATGACCTTTCCCTAACCTTATCCATTTAACAATAAAAAGAGCTGCGCTGAAAAATGGTTGCTCAGCACAGCTCCTTTATTATGCTAGTTTCCAGCCTTCAATTGCCAGCCGCTTAAAGCCTAAAAAACTGGCAACAATTATGGTTAAGGGAATAGAAGGCAGATTATGGTGACAATAAACGGTTATTTCACTGATTTCCAGCTTTTCATAGCACTCCGGTTTAGGAGGATGACCAAGGGTAATGATGGGTGCTTCCTGTAAATGCATGCAACAGTCAATGACAGGCGGAAGTTCCAAATAAATGGTGCTATTTCGTTCTTTTATATATTGGACAGCCTGAGGAGTGATTGTCAGCATAAAATACCTCCTAAGAGAATTTTATTATCTATTTCTGTATGTTCAGTCTGAATCCTGCTTGTTGTTTTTCCGGTATTTTGGCATGGCAGCAGGTAGCTCAAGGAAAACCCTGCTATGCTGTGAATATTTTTCAATCAGAAAGGATGAGTGATTTTGCGAAAAAAAGTATTTATATCAGGCAAAATTCCCGACATTGCTGTTGAAATGTTGTCTCAGTATTTTGAAGTAACCATGCACAATGACTTGCGACTGTTAAGTAAAGAAGAAATTATTGCAGGGCTGGCAGGAAAAGACGCCCTGCTGCCGCTATTGTCCGATTCAGTGGATGCAGATGTTATCCGCTCCAATCCGGACTTGAAGGTGATTGCCAATTTTGGTGCAGGCTATAATAATATTGATGTCAGTGAAGCGACCGCCCGGGGGATTCCCGTGACGAATACGCCTGCTGTTTCAACTGATGCCACGGCCGACTTAACGATTGGTCTAATGCTTGCTATTGCCCGCCGCATCGTAGAGGGGGATAAAACCACACGGTCAGGCAAGTTTACCGGCTGGGCTCCCTTATTTCATCTGGGAGTTGAAGTAAGCGGCAAGACGCTCGGTATTATTGGTATGGGGAATATTGGCAGAGCGGTAGCCAAGCGGGCAAGAGCTTTTAATATGCCCATTATATATTACAGCCGGACCCGTCAATCGGCTCAAGTCGAGGCTGAGCTCGGCCTCCAATACAGATCACTGGAGGAAGTAATCAGCCAGGCCGATTTTCTTTCGTTTCATCTAAGTTATCACCCATCTCTTCGCCATATGATTGGCAGCGAGCAGCTAAAGCGAATGAAAAAAACCGCCTTTTTAATTAATGCTGCCCGTGGTCCGGTAATTGATGAGGCGGCCTTGGCAGAAGCTCTTAAAAATAAAGTGATTGCAGGTGCTGCACTTGACGTATATGAATTTGAACCGCAAGTAACAGCCGAATTATTACCGCTTGATAATGTGATTCTTTGTCCTCACCTTGGCAATGCTACCGTTGAAACCCGCGATGCCATGGCTAAAATTGCGGCCGAAAACATTATTGCTGTCCTGCAAGGCGGTAAACCTCTTAATTGCGTAAACCCGGATGCCATAAAATAAAATTGTGCCTCCAAAGAGCCGGAAGCGGCTCTTTTTCTTTTTATCTTGTCCTTGTTGTATACATAACTGGTAGATAGTGAATAAGATAGTATAGATAGGGCGTATAGGAGGTGAAGGGGTGGATAAAAACAAAGATTTTTTTAGCATTTTAACGTTAATGCAAGTGCAAAATACGTATATCAACCAAGTTGCCCGTTTAATTTATCAGATTTGTTCTGATTTTCATATTGCTACAAGTACGGATTTTCAAGATTTCACAGCCCATTTTACCACCTTCATGCAAAATCAGGCAGGCAGTGAGGGCTATGGAAGGGTGCTTAATTCTATTCAAATCTATCATTATGCCATGTTGGAACGATTATTAGATAGTGAAGTACTGGCTGCTGCCGAGCAATTGGAGCTGGCAATCAGCCACTTAGAGCTAGCGGCTAAAGAACCCAAAATCCGGATCAACCCTCATATCATGCTGTTGACGCAAAGCATCTGTCTGCTTGAAGAAACACAGCTGAAAATTATTGAGAGTCTGGAAACCTTTATTCTTGATAACCGGCCGGTTCAATTACAAAATTAATCGTCTGAATGAAATCGAACAGGATTTTTGCGTTTTAAGTAAAACTATAATAAGAGCATGATTAGGTTAATTGTGGCAAAGAAACAGGAGTTGTGTCAAAAAGGCATATTCCGGTTGGAATTATGTCTTTATTTTTTACGATAGATGATGAGGTGACTGTAACGTGAGTTCTGATCAAGTGCGAAATCTTTTACTGGCTTTTCAAAATGGACAAGCCAGCCTGGAAGAAGCAATGGAACAATTGCGTACGATGCCGTTTGAAGATCTGGAATATGCAAAAATAGATCATCACCGGGCTATCCGCCAGGGATTTCCGGAAGTGGTATATTGTGAAGGCAAGACGATTGAGCAGGTAGCGGCAATTATAGAACATTTAGCGGAACGTAATCCGAATGTTTTGGGAACCCGGGCGTCGAGCAGTATGTTTGAAGCTGTCAAAGCAAAAGTGCCTGATGCTTGTTATCATGAACTGGCTCGCTTAATTATGATTGAGAGAGAACCGGCAGCTATTGATGATTCGCGGTTTATTTTAGTATTGACTGCCGGTACCAGCGATATGCCTGTTGCCGAAGAGGCGGCGCTTACTGCTGAGATTATGGGCAATCGTGTAAAACGGGTTTATGATGTAGGCGTTGCGGGAATTCATCGCTTACTGGCTCAGCGCGAAATAATTGAGCAGGCTAATGTAATTGTGGTAGTAGCTGGAATGGAAGGTGCTCTTGCCAGCGTAGTAGGGGGAATGGCTACCAAACCGGTAATTGCTGTTCCTACCAGTGTCGGCTACGGCGCTAATTTTGGCGGATTGGCCGCATTGCTGACAATGCTGAACAGCTGTGCCGCGGGCGTGGCCGTAGTCAATATTGATAATGGTTTTGGCGCGGGGCGGTTAGCAAGTATCATTAATCAAATGAGGTGAATGGAATGAAAACAGTATATTTTGATTGTTTTGCCGGGATTAGCGGCAACATGCTGCTGGGGGCTTTTTTAGATGCAGGAGTTCCGGAGGAACGCTTGCGCAGTGAGCTTGCTAAACTAAATGTAACAGGCTATGAGTTAAAGATTCAGCGTGTCATTAAGCAAGGCATTGCAGCAGTCCATGCGGATGTAGAACTGGTGCATCATCATCACGATCATGAACACCATCATGAACATCACCATCATCACCGGTACTTACCGGATATTTATGCAATTCTTGATCAGTCTGCTTTGGCGCAGGCTGTCAAAGATAACAGCAAGAAAATCTTTCTCTGCCTGGCTGAGGCTGAGGCCAAAGTTCATGGTACAACGGTAGATAAAATCCATTTCCATGAGGTAGGAGCAATTGATTCGATTGTGGATATTGTTGGTGCTGCATTTTGTTTGCATTATCTGGGAATAGAAAAAGTCTGCGCATCCCGTCTGCAAACAGGCAGTGGTTTTGTGCAATGCAGCCACGGGCAGATGCCTGTACCTGCACCAGCGACGGCGGAACTGCTCCGTAATATTCCTTACTATAACGGCAATACGGAAAAAGAGCTGGTTACTCCCACAGGAGCCGCTTTCTTAGCAGCTTTCGGCACGGAGTTTGGAGCAATTCCGGCAGGGTTTCTCAGCCATACCATTGGTTATGGTGCCGGTGGCTGGGATCTTGATTTCCCCAATGTCTTGCGCGTGCATGTTGGTGAGCTGGAACAAGCTGAAGAAGCACAAATGCTAGTCATTGAAGCGAATATTGACGATTTGAATCCCCAGATTTATGAGTATGTTATGGAAAAATTACTGGCCTTAGGGGCGCGGGATGTCTGGATGACACCCATTATTATGAAAAAAAGCCGGCCTGCTACGATGCTTTCTGTATTAGCAGAGGGGACGCTTCTGGAGTCAATTGCGGCTTGCTTATTTGCTGAAACCTCAACCATTGGCATCCGCCACTATCCGGTACAGCGGCAGATTGCTGGCCGTGTAACCAAGAGAATTACCACTCCGTGGGGGGAAGCGTCTGTAAAGGTCAGCTCCTATCAAAATAAAATTTGCAACATTGCACCTGAATTTGAAGATTGCCGCAAACTTGCAGAAGAACATAATATTCCGCTGAAGCAAATACAGCAACAAGTACTGGTGCAGGCACTTCGAGAAGATTCTGCAAAGTAAAGGTGGCAAGAATCCCGCAGGGGGATACCTGAAAAATTAACAGGGCAGATGTATAGCCAGGTCTGGCTGGCAAGGCTTAGAGGTGAGAAAGTTGGTAAATAAAATTAGACGGTACAGCCTGAAAAACGTGAAGCCAGGTATGGAAGTAGGACAGCTTGTTTTTACCAATGACGGTCAAGTTGTACTTGGCGAAGGAACAATTCTAACACCTAGCCTGATTGAGCGTCTGGACTATTGGGGAATTACGTATTTACTAATTAAACAAAATGCCGATGAAGTTTTGCCTTGGCAGGAGTCACCGGAATCGGTCACACAGAAAAAATTTTTTGCTGAGTATGCGAAGACAGTTGATGTCATTAAGCAGGCTTTTGGCAATATCCGGTTTGCAAGTGAAGCACCGGTTGAAAAACTGTGCGAACTGGTAGATGACTCGATTGAGCCTTTAGCCGGTTCTGTAGGTGTTATTAATCACTTGCAGATGGTGCCAAGACAGGATGATTACACCTTTCACCACTCGATGAATGTTGCTATTACCAGTGGCTTATTAGGACGATGGTTAGGGTATACTGAGAATAACTTAAAAGAGCTGATGCTGGCAGGCTTGCTGCACGATGTGGGAAAGATGCAAATTCCTCCGGAAATATTAAATAAACCTGGGAAGTTAACCGTTGATGAGATGGAAATAATGAAACAGCATACTACGCGCGGTTATCAGCTGATTAAAAAAGCCGAGAGTGCTTCAATCGGTGTTCTGTGCGGCATTCTGCAGCATCATGAACGGATGGATGGTACAGGATATCCATTAAAAACCGCCGGGGATAAAATACATCCTTTTGCCAAAATTATTGCCGTAGCCGATGCTTATGATGCAATGACCTCCGACCGGGTGTACCATAGAAAGATAGCACCGTTTGCTGTTGTAGAATTATTGGTCCAGGAGATGTTTGGGAAACTCGATCCGACTGTGTGCACAATGTTCTTAAATAATGTGCGTGATTATTTTTTAGGAAATATTGTACAGCTTTGTGACGGCAGGGAAGCGGAAGTAATTTATCTCGGTCAGTTCCTTGGCTCTCGGCCGGTAGTGCGGACGATAGACGGCGAACTGCTTGACCTCGAAAAACAGAAAAAGTTTACGATTGTCAAAACAATTAAGGCCTAGGGCGTTTCTTCAACGAGTGGAATGATCAACGGACAGTGAGGTTGGTGCATTGTAATGGCTAAACAGAACCCGTTGCAATCCTGCTGCCGGTTTTTACGGCAGTTGTTAATACAAGCGGACTTTACACAGGCAGATCATGTAATCCTGAAGCTCACCTTATTAGCACTGCGTGGCGAAACTGATGCGGCAAAGATGATGAGCTTGGCGGCAGGCAGCGGCAGTATGACCGAAGCTGTGCAGGCGCATCTGCCGGAAACCGGTTTTCCTGCTGCTGTCTCTACCGAGCTTATTGATGCGGTAGGGCAGCTGCTGTTTGAGTTAAAACGGCAACCGGTTGTATTGGGCGATATTTATGAACAATTAGCTTTTGGCCGCAAGGCACAGGGGGTTTATTACACGCCCTTGGAAGTGATTGATTTCATATTGGCAAACACCCTGCAGAAGACCGATATTCTCGCTGATCCCTATGTGAAAGTCCTGGACCCTGCCTGCGGCTGCGGGAATTTTTTATTGCGGGCGTACGACATGCTGCTGGTGAAGCTCCGGGAGTGCCGGGAACAGCTGATAGAGCGCTATCCGCAGCACGACTGGTCAGATGACGGCATGCATCGTCATATCCTGCTTCATAATTTATGGGGAGCCGATCTGGATAGTTTGGCAGTTGATATTACCAGTGCCGGGTTGCTTTTGAAGCGGCCAGCCTGCCCGGTATTTCACGGACCCAATATTATTGTTTGTGACAGCTTGCAATATCATGGGAAAAACGAGGCAGGAAAACATCGGGATTTTTGGCGGCAGCGATATCAATTTGTGCTGGGCAATCCTCCTTATCTGTCTTTTGGTTTAAGAGGCAATGGAAATCTTGCGAAAGAATACCGCAGTTATTTGAAGCAGGCTTTTCCCGGTTCTGCCGAATACAAACTGAGCTACTATGTTTTGTTTATGGAACAGGGCATAACCAGATTAAGCGACGGCGGCTGCTTAGGATTTATTGTTCCGGACAGCTTTCTGCTGGGCCGTTTCTATTCGAAAATTCGCAGTACCATTATGCAGCATACCGCTATAGAGGCGCTTGTGCATATTGATGGCCCTGTTTTTAAAAAGGTAGCTACCGGTTTTACCGCCATTTGTATTTTTCGTAAGCGTGAACAATCCCTCGCCAAGGAGCAGCCTATTCAGGTGTACCGGGTAAAGGATAAAGCAGAACTAGCGGATGCTGCTCCTGTAAACTATATGGAGCAAGCCTACTATGCCACTTTGCCGTATCAGCGGTTTCGGCTATTCTTTGATGCCACGGCTGAAAAATTGATTGATAAAATAGAACAGGCAGGCTCTCCTTTAAAACAGTATGCCACCGGCCATACGGGCATTCGCGCACTTGCCAAGCAGGGGGAAATTATTCAGACGGCTTCTCTTGGTGAAAGCTGGCACAGGGGGCTAATCTCAGGAAGTCAAATTAACCGTTATGAGCTGAATTATGGCGGTCATTGGTTGAATATTGATCCGACGCTGCTGTACAAAGGGGGCTGGCGTCCGGAGATTGTTGCCTCTCGTAAAATGCTGGTGCGTCAAACCGGGTATAATTTAATAGCCTGTATCGATGCAGGCGGGCTGTATCATTTAAATAATATACACAGCTTTCTGACCAGGCAAAGCGATGTAAGCGTGGATTATCTGGCCTTGCTGTTTAACTCTGAACTGCTTTCTTTTTATTACCATGTGGTCAGCATGGAATATGGCCGGCCAATGGCTCAGACTGATATTGAATCGCTGGAGCAATTGCCGATTTGTTGTCAGCCGGAAATCAACCGGCAGGCCGAGCAGCTGTATACAGCGATGCAGAGCTGTCTGGAAGCGGGAAAAAAAGGCAATACCCAGGCGTTGAACCGCTTTTACGCATTAGATGATTATGTCAATCAACTTGTTTTTCGTATCTATCAATTAAGCGATGAAGAAGTTGCTTATGTCAAACGATATGAAAAAGCTTTGAAAGCAAGATATCGTACTAGAAAAATACAGTCAAATTGAAGAAGTTGAGGTGCTAACATGAATATTCAATGGGCTAACGGTGTTAGTGGTATGGATAATCCTGCCGTAAACGATGTATTAAAAATTATTCAGCGCAATGACATTATTTCGTTTGCCGGTGGTCTTCCTTCAGCCAGATCTTTTCCGATCAAAGAACTGGCTGCTGCCTTTCATTCCACTTTACTGGAAGAAGGAGCGGCGGCGCTGCAATACGGAGTTGCCAATGGCTATGAACCATTGCGCAGCTGGGTTGCTGAGCGCCTGCAAAAACAGGGCATCGACTGTAAACCCGGCAATATTATTATAACGAACGGTTCACAGCAGGTTTTAGATTTAGCATGCAGACTGCTGGTAAACCCGGGTGATGCAATTGCGGTGGAAAACCCGACATATTTGGCTGCTATTCAAGTATTTAAAGGAGCTCAGGCTAACATTTTACCAGTACCTGTTGATGCTTACGGGATGAATATCGACGAATTGGCCAAAGTACTGCAGCGCGAAAAACCCAAATTTATTTATGTGAATCCCACATTTCAAAACCCCACCGGGGTGACAATGACGGTTGAACGTCGTCAACAACTGGCTCAGTTAGCTGCTAAGTATCAGGTACCGGTCGTGGAAGATAATCCTTATGGCGAATTGCGTTATGACGGCACACCCGTCCCCCCGATTAAGAGTTTTCCCGGTGGAGAATGGGTTTTGTATGCCGGGACAATTTCAAAAATTGTCGCTCCCGGACTACGCATAGGCTGGATGGCTGCCGGAGAAGAGTTTATAGCGAAGATGGCATCGGCCAAACAAATAAGTGATGTTCTGACCAACTCGCTGACTCAGCGGGCGCTCTACCGTTATCTCTGTAATCATGACATCGATAATCATATTGGTACGATTGTTGCTCAATATAAGGAGCAGCGTGACAGTATGCTGGAAGCGATGAAAGCCTTTTTTCCGGCTGAAGTAACATGGACGATTCCCGATGGTGGAATGTTTATCTGGGCAACTCTGCCGGAGAATATTGATACGACAAAGCTGCTGCCGGAAGCCATCAAAGAAAAAGTCGCTTTTGTACCGGGGGCTCCTTTTTATAGCGATGATACGGGACAAAGCCATAATACGATGCGCCTGAACTTTTCCAATTCCACACCGGATATGATCTATGAGGGTATGGAACGTTTGGGCCGGTTACTAAAGGCTCATGTGCGATAAACTAAATGTAAGGGAGCCATAAGGCTCCCTTACATTATTACTGGTAATTTTAATCATATTTGACTATTCTATAGTAAACGGAAAAATTGCCAGAATAGGGAAGACATGATACCATAGATTTGAAAATAGGGCTGTGAGGAACCATTATGTTGATGAAGAAGCTTATTATCAATGCCGATGATTTTGGCATTCATGAAACCGTCAGCCGGGGAATCATTGACGGATATCGGCAGGGGTGTATCAGCAGCACAACACTTATGGCCGGAGCTGACGGCTTTGAGCAGGCGGTTGCCCTGGCAGGAAATAATCCTGGTTTGGGGCTTGGTGTTCATTTAACGCTGGTAGGAGAACTGCCGGTAGCAGCGCCAGGTACAATTGCCTCTTTGGTTAGTCAGGATGGACGCTTACCATTGGCGTACGGCCGTTTTTTGCAGCAGTTTTTGGCCGGGCAGATCCGATTAACTGACATTCGCCGTGAATTAGAAGCCCAGGTACAAAAGGTTGCTGACACAGGGCTGCGAATTACACATTTAGACAGTCACCAGCATATGCATGTAGTGCCGCAAATTATTGATATTGTGCTTGATATTGCAAAACATTTTCAAATTAAGGCTATTCGAATTCCGGCAGAACCGCTATGGTTTTTTGGTGGATTTCCCGGTACTGCAGGCAGAGTGATTGGACGGGGAGGATTATCCGTATTGGCAGCTATTGCACGTCAGAAGGCCAAGAAAGCAGGTATCGCGACAACCGGTCACTTTTATGGCATGCTGGCAGGCGGTCATATGAATGAGACTTATTTGCTCAATATTATTAAGCAGCTGCCTTACGGAACCAGTGAGCTTATGCTCCATCCGGGGTTAGATGATCAGGCAATGACGAATGCCTACGGCTGGAAGTATCATTGGCAGGACGAGTATCAAGCCGTGACCGGCAGGCGGTTGGCCGACTGTTTGTCTCAGGAGAAAATAGAGCTTATCCACTTTGGGGATCTGGCTCATGCGTAAATACTGGCAGCGTTTTTTGTTGTTAGCCGGTTTAGTGGTAGTCATTTCCGGAACGGTTATTTACACTACCGTGGATATCCATACGCTGACCCACTTAAATTCTTTTCAACCCTGGGCAGTAGGGGGAGCGGTCCTGTTTCTGACAGCTGGAATGTACTTTGATGCCTCCAGGCTTGCCAAGCTGGTGGTGATTTCCGGCGGACGAATATCGTTTAGTACTGCAATGCAGGTCATATTCGGTAATTATTTTTTGGCACTACTAACTCCAGGGGCAGCCGGTGGTGCTGTTGCTCAAGTCATGTTTCTCAGGCGCGCGGGGATTCCGCTTGGCAAAGCAACCATTCTTGTACTGGTGAGAACGTTATTATCCATATTGTTTTTGCTTATCTGCATGCCAGTCGTTTTTTACTATGATCCTCAGCTTATTCCCTGGCTGTCGCCAAGCCTTCTGGCACTTGTTGCGCTACTGCTATTAGCTGTAAGCTTTGGCGGGATGTTTTTTTTGCGCACGCGTCTCTCTCTGGCGTTAGTGATTGGAATTACGAAACGGATGAGGCCGGGGAATGACCGTAAACGTCTGATTTTTCATTTATACCGCGATTTGCGGGCTGCAGTCGCCTTGCTTTGGGCAGCACCTGTGGGCGTTATACAGGTACTGGTGGAATCCGGATTGAGTCTCCTGGCACTTTATGCAATTGTACCGATGCTGTTTTTAGGACTGGGAGCAGCTGTTGACTGGCCGGTGGTTATGGGGAGAATGATTTTCTTGAATCTCCTGCTGTATTTTGCTCCTACACCAGGAGGTTCGGGCATTGCGGAAGGCGGCTTTGTGCTGCTGTTCAATGATTTTTTACCTGCAGGCACAGTTGGGGTGCTGGCGGTAGCCTGGCGTATTTTAGCGGAATATCTGCCATTCGCTATCGGTTTTTACTATACGATTAAAGTGTTTGGCAGCGAATTTTTATCAAGACGGAAATAAGGTGTATGTATGCGTATTCTTGTTACTGGCGGAGCAGGCTTTATTGGCTCTCATATTGTAGATAATCTAATTGACCGGCAGTGGGAAGTAACTGTAGTCGATAATTTGACTACAGGCCTGGAGCGAAATTTAAATAAGAAAGCCCGCTTTATTGCTTTGGATATTCGTAGTCCACAGCTCACTGAAGTATTCCAGCAAGGCCGGTTTGACTATGTAATTCACCAGGCGGCTCAGACCATCGTAGCCCAATCGCTGGCAGAACCGTTATATGATTGTGACGTTAATGTGTTGGGCACGGTTAATCTATTAGAAGCCTGCCGCTTAAACGGTGTAAAGAAAATTGTTGTTGCTTCTAGTGCAGCTGTATACGGGGATGCCGGGGTATTACCGATCAAAGAAGATTCTCCGGCATGTCCGAGCTCGTTTTATGGGCTAAGCAAATTAGTTGTCGAAAAATATTTGCCTCTGTATTATCAGCGGTTTGGACTGGAGTATGCGGCCTTACGGTATGCCAATGTCTATGGTGAGCGCCAGGGCGCTGCCGGTGAAGGTGGTGTTGTCAGCATTTTTATCCAAAAAATATGTGCTGATCAAGTGGTGGACATTTTTGGCGACGGAGGACAAACGCGTGACTTTATCTATGTTGGCGATATAGCGGCCGCTAATCTTGCGGCGGTTACTGCGTCCCAGCCAGCCGGAACGTATAACATTGGAACTGAGACAGAAACTAGCATTAATGAGCTGATTGCCATTTTAGGGGAAATATCCGGGCGTGAGATTAAGGTAAATACCTGTCCTGAGCGGCAGGGCGATATTTATCGTTCGGCGCTCGCCAATTCCACGGCACTTCGACAGCTGAACTGGCAAGTAAAAACAGGGCTTTATGAGGGCCTGAAAAAAACGTATTTATCTCTGGCTAAGCGTAGTTAGTGCGATCAGATTCGGGAGGTTTGTATGTTACAAAAAATAAACGGCGGTTCTTTCTTACTTATTGCATTACTTTCTCTGGTTATTTTCTTCTTCTATTTAGGTGGCATACCGCTGTTGGATCCGGATGAACCTGTCTATGCGCAAACACCGAAAGAGATGCTTGCCTTCTCGGACTTGATTTCACCGCGGATATACGGGGAATTTTGGTATGACAAGCCGCCAATGTATTATTGGTTAGTTGCCGGTGCCTATCAGCTGTTTGGGATTAATGAATTTGCCGCGCGTTTCCCCTCGGCACTGCTCGGTCTTATTACAGTTTTGTACATATATCAGATGGGAACGCGGTTCTTCGGTGAACGGGCGGGTTTCTTAAGTGCAATGATTTTGGCAACAAGCATTGAATTTTTTTACCTGGGTAAAGCTGCAGTGACGGATATGACACTTACTTTCTGTTTAACAGTGGCCTTACTCTCGTTTATTGATAAGCGATATTACTTGTTTTATATTTTTGCGGGCTTGGCCACGGTTACCAAAGGACCTGTCGGTATTCTTTTTCCGGCAATCATTATTTTTATCTACCTGCTGGTAACCCGGCGCTGGCATGAACTGACGGCGATCAAGCTTCCTCAAGGTATCTTTATTTTTGCGGCGGTTGCCTTGCCCTGGTATGTGGCTATGTATCAGCTTCACGGTGCCGCATTTATTGATACGTTTATTGGCTTTCATAATGTGACCCGCTTTACCAGTCCCGAACATCCTGAGGGGGTATTGTGGTATTATTTTATCCCCGTTTTAATTCTCGGTTTTTTCCCCTGGTCTGCCGTGGCTGTTCAGGCGGTATGGGCCTCAATTGTCAACGGTAATCGTGCTTTTTCCAAGTTAGCGTTTCTCAATTGCTGGGCGTGGTTTATCTTTTTATTTTTCACGATTTCCCGTACAAAGCTGGTTTCTTATATTTTGCCGATGTTTCCGCCTTTAGCCATGATTGTTGGTTGGCATATAGCCACGCTGCTTGAGCGGCGGACCAGACACGGGCAGACAGTCTGGGCGGCGTGCTTGCTGGTACTTGGCTTGCTGCTGGCAGCGGGGAGCATTATCGGCAGCAGGGAAATGCCGCAGCTGGCAGGTGGAGCATATGCGACAGCCGCTGTTTTCGGCCTAATGGCAGTTGTAAGCAGTTATTGGCTGTGGAAAAATAAAATCAAACGCGCTTTCGCCCTACAGGTAGCGGCAATGGCCATCTTCAGTGTCATTTTCATGACAATGCTTCTTCCGGCAGTGGAACCGATTTTTTCTTCGCGGCAGTTCGCAAAAGAATTTCAGGTCAAGTATGATGGACAAGCTCCTGTGTATATTGCGAAGTTTTTGCGTCCCGGATTGGCATTTTACGCAGATTTTTATGGAATTGAAATCGAAAGCAACTGGGGTGACGCCCCGCTGCTGGCTGACGTAGTGGCGACAGAAAGGGGCAAAGCCTACTTTATTATTCAGCGAGTACAGTATAATAAACTGTCTCCGGGAGAACAACAAAAATTAACGCTACTGGTACAGGTTGCTGACAATATGCTGCTGGTAAAAGAATAGGGCCGTCATTTGGCCGTGCGTTCCTGTTCCAGCATTTTGTCTGTAACCCAACGGTAAAAGGTTTCGGCACACCGGCCGCAACAGTAAAAGTTCCAGCCATATACCAGCTGTCCGCCAATAAGGTGGGCGCGGCCGCCGCAGGCGTGTTTAATGGAATAATACATTTGTTCCGTCCTCCTTTGACTGTTGTTATATTCTATGAGCAGTAAAACAAAAAAACTACTTTGGCATTGCCAAAGTAGTTTTTTGCTTTTCGGCCTATGATAATAAAACTTGTTCTTCCATTAAAGACGGGGGACTTGGATAAAAGAAGTGACAATGTTCGGGAATGAAATTGTCGCTTCTTAATTGAAGCAGCAGAACATCCGACAAATTTGCTTCAAAGGGAAGTAATTCATCGGCAGTAATCGTTGCATCTTCAACAAGTACGGTTAGATATGCCGTAACTTCCGGTGCATTTTCCGGAACCTCAGACCGGTCAAGCGGAATTCCTAGGATAACGCGGATCGCTGCTACATATTCGCCGCTATCGTTTGTTACTTTTCCACGATATGTATTGTTCCACAATGTACGGGCCATTTGTAAATGATAGGTGATACGTTCGGTAGACACAAAGCACTTCCTCTCTGGTGAATTCCTTTTATTATACCATAAAGCTGGAAAAGAGCCAAGAATGCTTAGCCAAGACAGTTTAAATTGGCTGTAAACAGTAAATACTAAGAACAAATCTGGTTAGAAGGGGAAGAGAACCTTGGATTTTGTTCATTGGTTATTAGAACGGGTTGGGACATTTTCCAATCCATTTGGGCTTCTTTTGTGGGGCTTTTTATTCATTAGCATGTTATTTAGCATTACGGCCAGTCCCTTTAATACAGTTGCTGGTTTTTCTGTCTGGGTAGCAATTATGTATCATTTATATAAAAGAGAATAATATCTGAAGTAATCGGTGAGGC
Organism: Anaerospora hongkongensis; assembly: GCF_004339805.1. Lineage (GTDB taxonomy): Bacteria > Bacillota > Negativicutes > Sporomusales > DSM-15969 > Anaerospora > Anaerospora hongkongensis. The sequence goes on from NZ_SLUI01000014.1 coordinate 78,913, forward strand.
AGTGCCAGCCGGTTACTTTTTTTGTATGGAAAACTAGCAGGGAAACTTTTTTGCATGAAGAAAATAAAACGAATAATAACCTTCAATGAGAGCAATGGGGGACGTTATGAAAAAAACAGCAGTACTTCTAGCAATAGTGGTCATCCTGGCAGGCCTTTTGCCTGGATGTGGCAGTACGGACGGCACTGCTGTCGGGCGGACGCCAGTGTTTCTTACGTTAGCTACCGGTGGTACGGCCGGAATTTATTTTCCTTTCGGTGAAGCGCTGGCAAAAGTTTTTAATAGCAAAGCGGGTGTACAAATTTCGGTTCAGGCAACTGACGGCTCGGTTGAAAATCTTCAGTTGGTGAATCGAAGAGACGCAGAGCTGGCTATTGTGCAGACGGATATGATGGATTATGCGTACAATGGGCGGGAAACCTTTAAAGAAAAAATGACAACGATCCGGGGGATATCCATTCTCTATCCGGAAATTATCCAGATTGTGGTGCAAGCGGACAGCAATATAAACTCGATTGCCGATCTTAAGGGCAAGAAAGTGGGAATAGGCGCGCCTGGCAGCGGAACAGAAGCTAACTTCCGCCAATTGGCAGCGATTTACGAACTGGACTATAAAGCATTTCAACCGCTGTATCTATCTTTTGCTGCAAGCGCCGCTCAATTCAAAGAAAAATCAATTGATGCTTTTATCCTTGTTTCGGCAAGTCCCAGTACCATCATTCAGGATATAGCTGCTCATCAAAAAATTAAAATATTGTCAATGTCCGATGCTGATGTTACGAAAATAAACCGGCAGTATCCTTATCTGGCGCCAGTCACCATTCCGGCTAACACGTATAAAGGACAAACAGCGGCTGTAAGAACGGTGGCGGTGCAAGCGGCATTAATTGCCGGCAGTCAGGTGCCGGAGGATGTCGTGTATAACATGACAAGATCGCTTTTTGAAAGTCAGGCTGAGCTTGTCCGGCTGCATAGCAAAGGGAAGGAACTAAGTCTGGAGAAGGCTACCCGGGGAATGTCAATTCCGCTTCATCCCGGCGCGATTAAATATTATAAAGAAAAGGGCGTCTATTAGAGCACCAAAGCGTTTCCCAAGGGGAAGCTTTGGTGTTTCCTTAAGGAATCGAAAGAAAAGATGCCTTCATGTTGATAATTCTGCATATGGAGAGGGTTAAAAAATGATACGATTTGAATGTGATTATACGGAAGGTGCTCATCCGCGCATTTTGGAGCGGCTGGTCAAAACCAATGAAGAGCAGACACCCGGTTATGGAATGGATGCACACTGTGAAAAAGCACGGGGATATATTAGACAGGCTTGCCAGGCAGAACATGCCGATGTTCACTTCTTAGTCGGCGGAACACAGGCGAATACTACGATAATTGCGTCCGTTCTGCGGCCGCATCAAGGGGTAATTGCTGCTAATACCGGTCATATTGCCGTGCATGAAACAGGAGCGATTGAAGCTACCGGCCATAAGGTGCTTATTTTGCCGAGTGATGACGGGAAGCTGGAGGCTCAGCAGGTAAGAGATCTTTATGAGGCCCATTGGAACGATATGACACACGAGCATATGGTGCAGCCCGGTTTGGTTTATATTTCCCATCCGACCGAAAACGGAACTACTTATAGTAAAGCTGAACTGGAAGCCTTAAGTAAAGTTTGCCGGGAATGCAAATTGCCGCTGATGATCGACGGCGCCCGATTAGGCTATGGCTTAGCTGCCCAAGGCAGTGACCTGTCTTTGGCGGATATTGCCCGCTTATGTGATGTGTTTTATATCGGTGGAACAAAAATCGGGGCAATGATGGGAGAAGCGGTAGTCATCATCAATGATGTCTTGAAAAGAGATTTCCGCTATATCATTAAGCAAAATGGCGGAATGCTGGCCAAGGGAAGGTTGTTGGGAATTCAATTTGAAACTTTGTTTGAAGACGGCCTATACTATGAAATTTCTCAGCATGCAGTTGATATGGCGATGCTAATTCGTGCAGCATTTGCAGAAAAGGGTGTTTGTTTTCGCTATCCTTCGATGACCAATCAGCAGTTCCCGATTTTACCGGATGCGGTTTTACAAAAAATAAACGAAAAATATTCTTGCTCTTATTGGGAAAGAGTTGATGCTGAACACAGTGCGGTTCGCTTTTGTACGAGTTGGGCAACAAAAAAAGAAAACGTAGCTATGCTGATCAAGGATATTCAGGCTTTGCTATGAAAATAAGAAAGAGCACCGTTTTCGGTGCTCTTTTGTTATTATTTGGTGAGCTGCTCAGCCAGAATTTCTGCAACGTGTTTTACTTTTACATCCGGCAGCTGCTTGTCGAGTCCACCGCGCAGCTGCATCATACAGGCCGGGCAGGCAACTGCTACTACGTCTGCGCCGGTAGCACTGATGTTTGTTATTTTTTGCTTTAAGATCGGTCTTGACAGGTCGGAATACTTGACGCCGAAGGCTCCTGCCATGCCACAGCATTTATCACAGTCCTTCATTTCCACAAATGTATAATCCGGTGCTGTTTTCAGCAGCTGGCGCGGTTCTTCCGCGATATTCAGCCCCCGCTTCATATGGCAGGAATCATGATACGTTATCTTTTTATTACCGGCAGCTGCTGGATTAAGCCTGCCGCTTTTGGCATATTCCTCGGCTACGAAGCTGGTAAATTCCCGGACTTTATGCGCCAATCGCTCTGCCCTGGCTTGCCACTCCGGCTCATCCTGCAAGATTTCCACAAAAGTTGTCTGCCAGGTTTCAGCGCAGGTGGGGCAGGCGGTGAGAATAATATCCGCATCAACCGCTTCGAAGGCAGCAATATTTTGTTTGGCAACTTTTTTTGAAACTTCCCGTTCTCCCATGCCGAGCATCGGCTTCGAACAGCAGCTTTGATCCATGGGGAATATTACTTCCATATTCAGATCCTGCAATACCTTGTATACTGCTTCCCCGGTTTCCGGAAAAACGAAATCAGTGCTGCAGCCGCTAAAAAAGGCAATCCGTTTAGCCGGGTGGGAGAGGGGCTTGGTAATCCGTTTGATTTGGTCTCTGAGTGGCGTAGCCGCTACTGCCGGCAGACTGCGATCCTTGGTCAGACCGGCTAAGAACAACGGCAGATGACGGATAAAGCGACCTGATTGTACTGGCTTTTGACCAATGGAGGCAAGCCGCAGCAGTGTATGAAACACTTTTCTGTTAGCCATTACATTTTCAAACATGGCGCGCACGCCAAATGGCAGTCCATGCTCTTTTACCGCCTGGGCTCGCAGTTCTTCGATCAGACCGGGAATATCGATCCGGCCGGGACAGACAGTGGTACACTTGCGGCAGCCAATACAGAGTTCGTTGATTTTTTCAAAGTCACCCATGCTGTGGAGAAAGGCGGTCAAAATAGCGCCAATACCGCCGGCATAAATATGCCCGTAAACGTGGCCGCCTACTAAGGTATAAACCGGGCAGACATTTAAACAGGAAGCACAGCGGACACACTGAAAAATCTGCTTAAATTTTTCATCTTTGGCTGCTTTCAGCCGTCCGTTATCCAGTAAGATAATATGCAGTTCTTTTTGTTCTTCCACCCACTTGCCGTCTTTCTTTACCATTGCTGGAGTAGGGCCTGAGATCATCGTCATATAACTGGTCATCAATTGGGCGGTGGCACTGCGCGGCAGGCTGCGCAAAATGGGAACGGCATCTTTAATAGTAGGAATCAGCTTCTCATAACCGATGATTGCTACGTGAATACGGGGCAGGGTGGTTGCCAGGCGGGCATTTCCTTCATTTGTTACTAATCCGATAGCTCCGTTTTCGGCAATTCCGAAATTTGCACCGGAAATACCCATGTCGGCCTGTAAAAACTCTTCGCGTAAGTTTTGCCGTGCTACTTGCACCATGAACGGAATATCCGGTTCTATGGTTTTCCCCAGCTCTTTGGAGAAGTAGTCGGCTACTTGCTCCCGGTTCAAATGAATGGCGGGCATAACCATGTGAGAAGGTTTTTGTCCGGCCAGAGAAATAATCCATTCGCCGAGATCGGTTTCTTTCACGTGCAGGCCGGCCTTTTCCAAGGCGGCATTCAAGTGAATTTCCTCTGAAGCCATTGATTTCGATTTTACAATGCGTTTCACGTCTTTTTCCCGGCAAAGCTTTAGCAGATATTCCTTAACATCTTCACCGTTTCCGGCCCGGAAAACGGTGGCACCGCGACGGGTAGCTTCCTGAACAAACTGATCGGCAATTTCTTCTATCCGGTTGACGGCAGCTGCTTTCATCTGCTGCACGCAGTCGCGCAATTCTTCAATATTATCTACATTTTCATAAGCTTTCGCTCTGGAGATCGGATACGCCTCGGCAAAACGCCCCAATGCACCGCGCAATATATCATCATCCAATTTTTGCGTAATTTCCTTACGGATGTTGCGATCATTGGTTTCCATTTAAGCTGCACCTCCGTCAGCCTGGTCGATTGCCAGGATGATTAAGCGACTCGGACCATGCACGCCAATTGTCAAAACCCGCTCAATATCGGCTGTTCTGCTTGGGCCGGTAATAAAGCTGATATAACCATGCTGAAAAACCTCTGCAATAACATCAAAAGCGTCTTTGATGCCTGAAAGGATATGATTGCTGTTAAGAATAGCAATATGAACAGGGGGCAGTGTGGAAACAAGACGGCTTTCAACGGCGTACGCATCCTGGCAGACACTGCCTGTTTCGGCAATGCCGAACTCAACGCCGGAAATCCCAATATCAGCGGACTCGGCATGTTCTGCAATATCGAATTTATCAGTATAGAGTGCGGGGCCCAGCTTGCGAATAGCATCATGAAGCTCGGCGGTTTGCTGCAAGGGACAGTTGACGGCAACTATTTTTTTTGCATGAAGGCTTTCGATGATGCCGAAGATAGCGGCGACTGCGTCAGAAGGAGTTTTTACCCGGATGATTTCCGCCGCTGCTCCGGATGCGCGGGTTTGAAATTCTTCAAATAGTGCTGGCCCAGATTGATTGGCAGGGAAGAATTTTTCCCAATTTTCACACACTTTTTTCACTGTTTCACTCCTTCGTTACTATTAGCCAAGCGGCCAATAAAATTTCATAGATAATATTCGCAGCAGGAAATTGAAATCCCTTTCCCAGCATAAAAAATAAAAAGTAAAAGCAATGAATTTTGGAGAAAAAACGGCATTCCGGTGAAAGGTGAATAAATCCACTATTTCTGAAAGACGGTCAAGTAAACCCATAAAAATTTATATTTTGATAAAATAACCGAAAAAAGGAGGGAAAGTGGTTATTTTATGGAATATATAACAAATACTATCAGAGTATTATCAATTATATATATATGGGAATAGGTGCATGATTGCTTAATAGGGAAGCCGGTAAAGTCCGGCACGGTCCCGCCACTGTAATAGGGAGCTTAGTTGTGTATTACCACTGGACGTTAAGTCCGGGAAGGTGCAGCTGCGGCGAAGAACTAGAGTCAGGAGACCTGCCTGTTCTGACACACCGTTATGACTTACGGAAGATAGGCAGGTGGGTGGAAATATTTACACTTGATTCGTGTCTATTTTACCCCCCTGCATCGTGTAGGGGGGTTTTCGATGTCAAAACAAATGCGTAATGGAATAACAACAGGCACCTGTGTTGCCGCTGCTGCTAAAGCAGCAATTCTTACCTGGCAGGGACTTACTGTTGAGCATGTGGATGTAACGACTCCGCAGGGCAGGATATTAACCGTACCGATAGATGCTGCCGGGGCAAATGAAAAAAGCGGCTGGGCAAGGGTCATAAAAGATGCCGGCGATGATCCGGATATTACACATGGTACCGGCATCGAAGCGGTTGTCGAGCTTTGTTTGCAACCGGGGGTGCAAATTGTTGCCGGAATAGGTGTTGGGACTGTTACAAAGCCGGGCCTATCAGTGCCGGTAGGACAGCCGGCTGTAAATCCCGGTCCGCGCATGATGATTGAAAAAGCGGTAAGTGAATCGCTGCCGGCAGGCTGGGGAGCGGTTGTTACCATCAATATTCCCCAAGGGGCCGAGCTGGCAAAGCGGACGCTGAATCCACAGCTGGGCATTGTGGGCGGGCTGTCTGTAATCGGTACAACCGGGATTGTGGAGCCAATGTCGGAAGAAGCGTTTAAAAACTCACTAACTCCCCAGGTTGATATGGTTAAGGCTTTAGGCTATGACAGCATTGTCTTTGCGCCTGGGAAAATCGGACAAAATATTGCGATAAATTGTTACAACCTGCCTCCTGCAACTGTAGTGCAGACGAGCAATTTTATTGGACATATGCTGGAATATACCGCTGCTCAAGGGATGAAACAAGTACTGCTTTTCGGACATTTGGGGAAAGTGGTCAAAATTGCTGCCGGTGTTTTTCACACTCATAACCGGGTCGCTGATGCCAGATTGGAGACAATGGCGGCCTATGCCGGAGCTGCCGGGGCTTCCCAGCAGGCAATTTGTGATATTTTAGCCTGTACGACAACGGAAGCAGCGATGACGGTCATTGCCGAACACCAATTGGAACAGATATATTCCCTGCTGGCAGAACGGGCCAGCCAGAGAGCCAGCCGGTATGTTTTCGGCGATTTAGCGGTTGGGACCGTAATTGTCACACTGCAGGGCAAAATACTAGGCATGGATGAAGCGGCGAGAAAAATAGGAGGAACCTTGGGATGGAACATTACATAACGGTTGCCGGGATTGGACCGGGGTCACCGGATTATTTGCTGCCGGCAGCGAAAAAGGCAATTGAGGATGCCACTGTTCTGGTCGGCAGCCGTAGAGCCTTGACTGCTTATTGCCGTGAAGATCAGAAAAGCTATGCTATCGGTGGTGATATAAACGCAGTTCTTGCTTATATAGAAGAAACGATTGCAGCAGAAGCTGTTGTGGTTATGGTCTCCGGTGATCCGGGATTTTACAGTTTGCTGGCTGCTCTAAAAGAAAAATTCGGCTCAACTAAATTAAAAGTAATACCTGGCATTAGTTCCGTACAATTGGCCTTTGCCAGAATAGGTGATTTCTGGCATGGTGCCATATTGCTGAGTATGCATGGCCGCCGGGCGGATGATGCGGCACTGGTTTATCAGCCTCAAAAGAAACTTGGGTTTTTAACCGACGGCAAGCACAACCCGGCCTTTATTGCGAATTTGCTGATTGAGCAGGGGTGGCCTGCGGCGGCGCGATCCTGGTTATGCGAAAATTTATCATATGAGAATGAAACCATTGCTGCGCTGTCCTTAGGGGAGGTAAGCAAAGTATCTGGTTTTCATCATTGTGTTATGGTGGTGTCAGATGAGTAACTATTATCCAGGAATTGCGGATGACCAATTTATCCGCGGCGATATTCCTATGACAAAACAAGAAATCCGGATACATGTCCTGGCTAAAGCCCGTATTGCCAAAGGCGACACGATTATTGACATTGGGGCGGGTACCGGCTCGCTGTCAATTGAAGCTGCTTTGCAGTCAGAGACGGGCGCCGTTTTTGCTATCGAACGAGAGCAAGAAGGAATTGAGTTAATCGAAGCCAATGCAAAACGGTTCAATGCTGCTGTTACTGCCGTGTTAGGCAGTGCTCCGGAAGCCATGAGCACTTTGCCGCAGGCTGATGTTATCCTGGTCGGCGGAAGCGGCGGTAAACTTGCCGCGATACTGACGGAAGCAGACCGGCTGTTGAAACCGGGAGGCCGTCTGGTCATAACGGCGGTTACTGTGGAGACGTTACAGGGGGCGCTGCAGGAAGTTAAAAAGCTCAATTACCCCAGTGAGGCTTGCGGCATACAGGTCAGCCGCATCCGCTCTGTAGGGGCTTCTCACATGTTCCAGGCGCTTAACCCGATTTATATTATCAGTGCAATCAAGGAGGAAGGGTATTGAAAGGCGAGTTTTATGGTATCGGAGTTGGCCCCGGCTCTCCCGATCTTCTCACAATCCGGGCAACCCAGGTGCTGCAGATGGTGGATGTTGTCTGCGTTCCCCGCTCAAGTGCTGAAAATGAGCTGGTAGCGTTACATATTGCTAAACCTTATATCCCACAGGCAACGGAAATTGTTGAAATTTCCACGCCTATGACCCGGGACAAAGCCGTACTGGAAGCGGAGTGGCAGCGAGGGGCTGAAAAAATAGCTGCCTATTTGCAGGACGGCAAGAAGGTCGCGTTTATTACCATTGGTGATGCAATGTTATTCAGCACTTACACCTATCTACTAAAACGGGTTCAGGCTTTGGCCCCTGAAGCGGCAGTGGAAAGTATACCGGGGATCACTTCGTTTGCTGCGGCGGCAGCTCATTTGAATGTGGCTTTGGCAGAAGGCAATGAACGTCTGGCAATTATTCCGGCAGTGGATGATCCTGGTGCGCTGCACCCTGTATTTGAGCACTTTTCTAATGCCGTGCTCATGAAAGTTGCCGGTAAATATGATCAGATTCTAGATGTTTTAACGGAACAGGAACTGCAGGATAAGGCAGTGTTTGTGAGCAACCTGGGCCGGCAGGATCAATATGTCACCTATGATTTAGAAAGTCTGTGTGGCAAGGAAAAGAATTACTTATCACTCATTTTGGTAAAAAGAGAGGGCTTTTAACATGCAAGTAGTTTTTGTTGGGGCAGGTCCGGGAGATCCGGAGTTAATCACGGTAAAAGGCCAGCGCCTGCTGAATCAGGCCGATGTTATTATTTACGCAGGATCCTTGGTGAATCCGAAACTGCTGCAGCTGGCTAAACAAGGAGCCAGCATCTATAACAGTGCCTCTATGACGCTGGAGGAAGTTGTGGCTGTTATGGAAAAAGCGGTAGCTGCCGGTCAGAAAGTGGTTCGCCTGCATACCGGTGATCCCAGCATATATGGAGCTATTCAGGAGCAAATGGATCTTTTGGATAAAAAGAACATTTCTTATGAGGTAATTCCGGGGGTAAGTTCCTTTTTGGCGGTTGCGGCCGCTTTGAAACAGGAATATACCCTGCCTGAAGTTTCGCAGACGGTGATCATAACCCGTTTGGAGGGCCGGACTCCTGTGCCGGAAAAAGAAAAATTAGCGCTGCTTGCCAGCCATGCGGCCACAATGTGCATTTTCTTGAGCGTTCATATGCTCGACAGCGTCGTGGAAGAATTGATCAGCGGCGGCTATACGCCTGAAACTCCTATTGCGGTAGTGCAGAAGGCCACCTGGCCGGATCAGAAAATTATGCGCGGTACGCTGGCAACAATAGCTCAGACCGTAAGAGATGCGGGTGTTGACCGGACGGCGATGATTGTTGTTGGCAATTGCCTCAATAATGAGTATGCCTTATCCCGATTGTATGCACCTGAGTTTGGTCATATGTTCCGGGAGGCTAAATGAAAGTAGCAATTATTTCTGTAACCTATAAAGGGGCGCTTTTGGCTGAACAGCTGGCAAAAAAACTGGATGGCAAAGCAGATGTATTTGCTAAGTCAGGCCGAAGTGCCACAGATACAGCAACGACCTATGATTCATTGAGCCACTTGATTCAAGATATTTTTGCTAATTATGACGGGTTTATTTTTATCATGGCAACAGGCATCGTTGTCAGGGTTATTGCGCCGCATATACAGGATAAACGCTTTGATCCGGCTGTCGTTGTAATGGATGACGGTGGTCAGCATGCAATCAGCCTGTTATCCGGGCATATCGGGAAAGCTAACGAGCTTGCAGCGACGGTCGCTAAGGCCGTTAATGCCGTACCGGTCATTACAACGGCTACAGATGTGGCCGGACTGCCGGCTGCTGATGTTCTCGCTGTTAAAATGGATCTTTTTATTGAACCGTTTGAGCAGTTGAAAACTATTAATGCCGCAATTGTTAATGGCGATCATGTTTCTTTTTTCATGGACCGCACTCTGCAGAATTACACTCACTTTTACCTGCCTGCAGTTGAAATGGGTGTCCGGCTGATTGATATGGATGATTTAGGAACAATTGAGGAATATGACAGTGCGGTCGTCATTACAGACAAAGAATTGTATATGACAAAGCCGCATCTATACCTCAGGCCGGCGACTCTGGCAATAGGCATTGGCTGCCGCCGCGGAACAACGAGCGCCGAAATTTTAACAGCGATTGAGGCCTGCTGCCGGAAAATCGGTCGCAGTCCCAAAAGTATTGCCGTTCTTGGCACCACACAGGTAAAACACGATGAGGTGGGACTGCTTGCAGCCGCTCAGCAGCTGGAAGTGCCGTTAAAGTTTTTTACTAATGATGAATTACAGCAATGTATTACAGAACAAAATTTTACTACTTCCAGTTTTGTGGAAGATCAGATAGGAGTTGGCAATGTATGCGAACCAGCAGCATTATTAGCGGGGCAGGCGAACAGTCTGTTATTAGCCCGAACAGTACATCCCAAAATAACAATAGCAATAGCCGAGGTAAAGTGTCGGTGGTGGGAATCGGCCCCGGAAGCTTAGAGGATATGAGTCTCAGGGCCCATCAAACGATTAGCCAGGCGGATACGATCGTGGGCTATGACACGTACATTGAATTAATTGATGAATTATTGCCGGGAAAAGCGGTAATTGGTACCGGTATGATGCAGGAAATTGACCGCTGCCAGGCTGCTGTTGATGAAGCGATTGCCGGGAAAAATGTAGCGGTTATATCCAGCGGCGACCCGGGGATATATGGTATGGCCGGTCTTGTATGGGAATTGGCAATGAAACAGCCTGCAGCCACACGGCCTGAAGTGGTAGTTGTGCCTGGCATCAGTGCAGTCGGTGCATCGGCTGCGATCCTAGGAGCACCGCTGATGCATGATTTTGCTGTCATCAGCTTAAGTGACTTGCTCACTCCCTGGGAAGTAATTAAAAAGCGGGCTGAAATGGCTGCGGCCGGTGACTTTGTTATGGCAATTTACAATCCAAAAAGTACAAAACGGGTCAGTCAGATTGAAGAGGTCCGGGAAATTGTGCTGCGGTACCGAGACGGCAAGACACCGGTTGGTATTGTACAACATGCCAGCCGCAAAAAAGAAAATAAGGTTATATCCGACTTAACCAATTTTACGCAAGAACATATTGATATGTTTTCCCTGGTTGTTATCGGCAACAGTCAGACCTATGTCCAGGATGGCGTGATGATTACTCCCCGGGGTTACCGGTTATGATTCTTGTTTTAGCTGGTACGCTTGATGGACGCCAGCTTGCAGTTGACCTGGTTGAGGAAGGTCATGAAGTGCTGCTGTCGGCGGTAAGTGAGTACGGCGGCGAACTGGCCAGAGACAGCCGTCTTACCGTCAGGGTAGGGCCGCTTGATCAGCCAGGACTTGTTGCATTACTAAAAGAAGCGGCTGCACAGGCAGTTGTGGATGCCAGCCATCCCTATGCTGCCAATGCCTCACAAAATGCCATGGCTGCCTGCGAGGCTGCAGGCATACCGTATATTCGGTATGAACGCCCGTCAGTACCGCTGCCCGCGTATGAAAAGCTTTACGAGGTATATGATGCTGCTGAGGCGGCCAAGACGGCAGCTGGTCTTGGCAATACCGTGTTTCTCACGACCGGCAGCAGGGCGCTGGCTGTTTTTACAGCCGAGCCGCTGCTTGCGGACAAACGCGTGATAGCCCGGGTACTGCCTGAGCCGACAGTCTTACAAGAATGTTTGGAACTGGGGTTTTCCCCACGTGATATCGTTGCCATGCAGGGACCTTTTTCTCATGAACTGAATGTGGCGATGTTTACTGAATTTCAGACAGAGGTTGTTGTAACAAAAAATAGTGGTCAGGTAGGCGGCAGTGATACAAAAATTAGTGCCGCAATGGCGCTTGATCTGCCGCTCGTGGTGATAAGCCGCCCGAAAATTCAGTATGGAACAGTCGGCTATTCCCAGCCGGAAATCGTTGCGTTAGTTAAGGAGGCATTATTATGCAATATATAACAGATCCCATGACAATTGAAACGCGCAGTATGGAAATTATTGCGCCTTATTTAGCGGATAAAAGTCTTTCCGAGCAGGAGATCAAAGTCGTATCCCGCATTATCCATGCTGCCGGCGACCCCGATTATGGCAATGTGGTTGTCGTCCATCCCGGTGCAATTGAAGCAGGCTGCAAGGCTTTAGAGAACGGGGCTTCTATCTATACGGACGTTGAAATGGTTCGAACCGGTATCAACCGCCGCCGGTTAGCAGAGCTTGGCGGACAGGTACACTGCCTGATTGCGGATGAAGCGGTAGCACGTATTGCTAAAGAACAGGGAATCACCCGTTCTATGGCAGCAATTCGTACCTTCGGCGAACAGCTGGATGGGGCAATTGTTGCGATCGGCAATGCACCGACAGCCTTGTTTGCCCTGCTGGAGTTAATGGAACAGACATCAATCCGCCCAGCTCTGATTATTGGTGTACCGGTAGGTTTTGTTGGGGCCAGCGAATCAAAAGAACTATTGGCAGAAAAATCACCGGTTCCGTATATTACCGTTAAAGGCAATAAAGGCGGCAGTCCAATTGCGGCAGCAACGACTAACGCAATCATGTACATGTTAGGCAGGTAGCTGAGACCTTGCAAGGAGGGAAGACATGGCTGGCTTGAATATTCCACGGATCGTGATTGCCGGGACGAACAGCGGCGTTGGCAAAACGACAATTGTAACCGGACTACTGGCTGCATTGCGCCAACGAGGCCTGGCGGTTCAGTCTTATAAAGTTGGCCCTGATTATATTGATCCCGGTTATCACCGGCTGGCCAGCGGCAAGCCGTCACATAACCTCGATACCTGGCTGGTGCCCGCAGAAAAGATCGCGGATGTTTTTCTCAAGACTGCAGTCGGAAATGACATTGCGATTATTGAAGGGGTAATGGGACTTTACGATGGCGGCCGTAATGGTATCAGCAGTACTGCGGCAATTGCCAAACTACTGCAGGCTCCCGTTGTCTTGGTTGTTGATGCGAAGTCAATGGGAGAAAGCGCTGCCGCTATTGTTCTGGGGTACAAAATGTATGATCCCGAGGTAAATTTGGCCGGAGTGATTGTTAACCGCCTAGGGTCTGAAAGTCATTGCCAAATGGTAAAAGAAGCAGTAGAGCGATTAGGCGTTCCTGTGCTGGGAACCGTTTTTCGCAATAATGGCCTCACTATGCCGGAACGGCATCTGGGGTTAAAGCCGGTAACGGAAAATGATGCACAGCAAACGATTAACCTGATGGCCGATCATATTGCCCGGCAGGTTGATGTAGAGCGGCTGCTGACTGCAGCACGACAGGCAGCGCCACTGATGCCGAAGGAAGTTATTCCTAACGAGCACAAAGAAAGAGTGCGCATCGGAGTTGCCCAGGATGAAGTTTTTAGCTTCTATTATCCGGAAAGTCTGGAAATACTGACTGCCCAGGGCGCGGAACTTGTCCCTTTCAGTCCGCTGCATGACAGCTGTCTGCCTGATGTACAGGGCCTTTTGCTGGGCGGCGGTTTTCCGGAAATGTTTGTGGAAAAATTAGCAGCGAATACGAGCATGCGTGAGGCGATTGGCCGGGTTTGCCGGTGCGGAATGCCCGTATATGCCGAATGCGGCGGTCTCATGTACCTATGCCGGCAGATTGTTGATTTTGAACATAAAGCGTATGACATGGTAGGCGTGATTCCAGCTGTATGTGAAATGCAGATGAAACTGGAAACGGTAGGCTATGTGGAAGCTACCAGCCTGAGCGACAATATATTAACGGTTAAAGGTACTGCTCTTAGAGGACATGAATTTCACTTTTCCCGTCTGCTGACAGACGGTGATGAGACTGAGTTTCCCTGGGCGATGGATTTTAAAAAAATGCGTACGGGGGCTCGTTACTTAGGTGGGTATGTCGCCAATAATGTATTGGCTTCTTATCTGCATTTGCATTTTGCCGGTAATGAACAAGCTGCAAGCCGCTTCGTTGAACAATGCCGGAATTATCACGGCAGTGAAAATTGCTAGATGGTGGAGTAAGCAATGAGTGGAAAAATTATACTCGTAACCGGCGGCGCGCGCAGTGGAAAAAGTGTGTTTGCCGAACAATATGCGGAAAATAATGCCGGACCAATAGCCTATATTGCTACGGCTCAGATTTATGATGAAGAAATGAAAGAACGGGTGGCGATCCATCAAAGCAGGAGACCTGCCCACTGGCTTACTTTTGAAGCTCCTTATGAAGCGGATAAAGCGGTCGCTCAAGCAGGACAGCAAGCAGAAACCGTGTTGTTTGATTGTCTTACGCTGTATACGACCAATTTAATGCTTGCACCTGACGCTCCTGCGGAGCGGGAAAGCAGGCATGAATATGTTATGAATGAGATCATAAAACTGCTGGCTGCTGCTAAATCCATCAATAAGACTGTTATTTTCGTAACGAATGAGATCGGGATGGGCATCGTCCCTGATAATGCTATGGCCCGTGAATATCGCGACCTGGCCGGCATAGCCAATCAGAAAGTAGCAGCTCTGGCTGATGAAGTCTATTTAGTGGTTAGCGGAATTGCAGTTGAAATAAAAGCAAGAGCGTTGCATCAGGAGGTGGCAAAAAGCCATGGCTAAAACAATTATGCTTCAAGGTACTAGTTCACATGTGGGAAAAAGTATTCTTACTACGGCTTTGTGCCGGATATTCCGGCAGGATGGCTTTGCTGTCGCACCGTTTAAAGCGCAGAATATGGCTTTAAACTCATATGTTACCAAGACAGGCGGCGAAATGGGACGTGCCCAGGTTGCTCAGGCGGAAGCTGCCGGTTTAGATCCGGCAGTAGAAATGAATCCCGTACTGCTTAAACCGACGGGGAATTCCTGTTCGCAGGTTATCTTAATGGGCCGGCCGGTGGGAACGATGTCTGCCCGCGAATATCATACCCAGTACAGCCTTACGGCATTAGGGGTAATTAAAGAGTGTTTGGCCAAGCTTCATGATCAGTTTGAGGTCATTGTCATTGAGGGAGCCGGCAGTCCAGCCGAGGTTAATCTCAAGGCTAATGACATTGTTAATATGCGGATTGCCAAGCTGGCTCCGGCACCTGTGCTGTTGATTGCCGATATTGACCGGGGCGGGGCTTTGGCTTCGGTGGTAGGAACACTGGAACTGCTTGAGCCGGATGAGCGGGAACTGGTAAAAGGAATCATTATTAATAAATTCCGTGGCGATATTACGCTGCTGAAACCGGCACTGGACTTCCTGGAGCAAAAAACCGGCAAACCGGTTGTGGGCGTTATCCCTCATCTTGACAACCTGGGGATTGACGATGAGGATTCAGTTTCACTGGATGATAAGCAATCAGGCCAAACAGGCGAAATTGACATTGCTGTCATACGCACTCCTAAAATATCGAACTTTACCGATTTTGATGCGTTGGCAGCTGAGGAAGATGTAACGGTCCGCTTTATTAAGCAGGGTGAGTCTATCGGCAGCCCGGATCTGATCATCCTGCCGGGCAGTAAGAACACAACGGAAGATTTGCTGTATCTCAGACAGTTTGGCTATGATCAGGAAATTAATAAGTTAGTAGAAAAAGGGGTACCGGTAGTTGGTATCTGCGGTGGCTATCAAATGCTTGGCCGTGAAATCCGTGACCCTGAGCATACCGAATCGTCCTTTGACCAAGTGGCGGGCCTGGGGTTATTACCGGTCATCACTACTTTCGAGCAAGATAAAATAACGCATCAGGTTACAGCTGCCTGCAGCGGTCACACCTTTTTAGGTCTGGACTATGCTGATCAGGAGCTGACCGGCTATGAAATTCACATGGGCCGCACGGAGTTTCTCGAAACAGTTGCTCATGCATTTACCATAACATCCCGTTCGGGCGAGCAGTGCGGCTCTGCTGATGGAGTGGTAAGAAACGATGGCTTGGTTATGGGAACGTATTTGCACGGCATTTTCGACAACAATCAGTACCGGCGCTCAGTTATTAATGCGCTGCGTGAGCAAAAGGGGCTGGCTCCCCTGGAACAGATCCTGAACGTCAAGGCAAGTAAGGAAGCAAGCTACGATCGCCTGGCGGAAGTTGTCCGGACAAGCATGAATATGGAACTGCTGTATCAAATAATGGGGAATGGGAAATGACAGGCGGCTTAGAAAAGTGGATACCGCTTGGCGCGGTATTGTTTGACAGTCTAATCGGTGACCCCCGTTCGCGGCTTCACCCGGTGGTGCTGATTGGCAATTATATCAGCCTGCTGGAAAAAGCTCTCCGCCGGCCGCAGCATTCGCCAGGCCGCCAGCTGGCTGCAGGGGCGGTGCTGGTTGCAATCGTCTTGCTGACCACCTATACCGCTGTCGGGATAGTCATTGCAGGACTGGAGCAGCTGGGGGCATCAGCGGCTTTTTGGGGAGAAGCACTGATTTTGTCCTTTGCGATTACGCCGCGCAGCCTTGCCGAAGCAGGAATGGAAATATGCCGGTATTTACGGGATGGGAATATGGAGCAGGCCCGCTTTAAAGTGGGCTGGATTGTAGGCCGGGATACGCAGCGTCTCGATGAGCGCGAAGTGACACGGGCAACGGTAGAGACAGTGGCTGAAAATATTGTAGACGGAATTATTTCACCGTTAGTTTATTTTGCTATTGGCGGGGCACCACTGGCCTTTTTATACCGGGCTGTTAATACTTTGGATTCCATGGTTGGGTATAAGAATGACAAATATCTCTATTTCGGCAGGGTCGCCGCCCGGGTTGATGATGTTTTCAACTATGTTCCTGCCCGGCTAACGGGAGCGCTGCTGGTCATTGCCTCGTTTCTTTTAGGCTACAGTGCCCAGGGAGCAGCGAAAATGATCTGGCGCGACGCCGCCAAGCATCCCAGTCCCAATAGCGGCATTGCTGAGGCCGGTGTTGCCGGTGCCTTGGGAGTACGTCTGGGTGGCTTGAATTATTACGGGGGAGTCGCCTCGCAGCGCGCTTATATGGGAGACGAGGTTAACAGGCTTTCTGCTGTATACATTCAGAAAACCGTTTATATTATGTACGTTGCGACAGTTATTGGTGTACTGCTGATAACACTAATTCAGTGGTAACAGGGAGGTAAGGGTGTTGGTACAGGATTTTTTAACCGGGCTGCAATTTCTTACCCGCCTGAAGGTTGCTCAGCAGACGGATTGGTCAGCTGAAAGTTTTGGCAGGAGCGTTCGGCTTTTTCCATTGATCGGTGCTGTCATCGGCTTGTTATTAGTCGCTGTTGACTTTATTGTAGGAAAGCATTTACCACCTAATGTTCTGGCTGTTATACTCATTGTAATGGAAATTGTGATCACTGGCGGACTTCACGGTGATGGATTAATGGATACTGCTGACGGGATATTTTCAGGCCGGAACAGGGAACGCATGCTGGAAATTATGAAGGACAGCCGGGTGGGTGCCAATGGAGTAATGGCGTTTTGTCTGGTAGTCCTGCTGAAATGGTCGCTGCTGATAGATTTAACTCCTGCCCATTTAATGGCAGCTCTCTTCATCATGCCGGTAATCAGTCGTTTTTCCATGGTGGTGGCAATTACCTGTTTTCCCTATGCCCGTCCTGATGGTATGGGAAAAGCATTCGCCCAGTACGCCGGCAAGAAGGCACTGCTTGTTGCAGCAGTCTTAACAGGTGTACTGGTATTGTTATGTACTATCGTATTTTCGGCCGGAAAGCTTGCAGTGGCAGGACTGGCGGCAGCACTTCTGTTTACGGGGCTGTTTTGTAATTATGTTAAAAACATATTAGGCGGGCTAACGGGTGATACCTATGGTGCCATAACAGAACTGAGTGAATTAGTTGTACTCATGGTATTTTTGATATTATAAAAGGATTACAGGAGAGGCCTATGGCGATTAAAGTTAAGGCGCCCGGCTCCTGCGGCGAACTCGTGCAGGGTACCATTGAAGGGCAAAATTTTTTAATTACTTGTCCCATTGACGTGTATTCTCAGGCTCAGATTATTTCCAGTGCTTCAACGGTTTTGCCCGAGTATCAGAAAGCAGCGGCAGCTATGGAAATGACGCTGCGCTATCTTGGCGTAACACCGCAGAATGACTCGATATTAATTCAGTCGGAGCTTCTCATTGGCAAGGGCATGGCATCAAGCAGTGCTGATATCAGCGCAGCCTGCCAGGCAACAGCACTGCGCTATGGCAAGCGGCTGACTGCGGATGAAATTGCGGCAATTGCATTAGCGATAGAGCCTACCGATGCGATTTTTTATCCTGGTATCATGATGTTTGACCATGTTGCGGGAAAAATCAGCAAATGCTTAGGAAATCCTCCGCCGATTGATATTGTTATTCTGGATGTTGGTGGCGAAATCGACACCCTGTCTTTTAATCGCCGTCAGGATCTGACCGATCGCAATCAATTCAAAGAACAAGCGGTGAAGCAGGCTGTAGATCTGGTTGCTGCAGGGATAAAGCAAGGGGACAGCCGCCTGATTGGCGAGGGTGCCACAATCAGTGCACTGGCTAATCAGTCTATTTTATATAAGCCTTATTTGGAACAAATTATTAAAATCGGCAAATACTATGGAGCGGTAGGTGTAAATGCAGCTCACAGCGGAACTGTGCTGGGAGTGCTGTTTCCTGCTGGCTGCGGTGAAGTTCAGGGACCCTGTATGGAACAGATTCTTACCGCATGTGAGGGTAATGTGCAGTATATCCGGACAGCCCGTCTGATATCCGGCGGATTAACACTTGTGGAGGTGGATGACGAGTGAAGATAGCCGCTTATGAACATGGCGGGAATTTGTATCAGGCAGCACGTTCTAAAGGTGCTAATGTAGAGGCACTGCTTGATTTTAGCGCCAATATTAATCCGCTGGGCCTGGCTCCTGCGATTAAAGAAGCTATTGGTGAGCATTTGCCAATGATAATCCATTATCCGGATGCACAGGCTGCAGCGCTGAAAGAGGCAATCAGCACCTATTACCGTGTGCCAGTGGAACAACTGATTACAGGTAATGGAGCCGTTGAATTGCTTTATTTGCTGTGTCATATGCTTCGGCCAGAGCGGGTTGTGATTCCGGCACCGACGTTTAGTGAATATGAACGGGCTGCTGTTGCTGCCGGGGCAAAGATCGATTATTGCTTGCTGCAGGAAGAAAACGGCTTTGCTTTTGACACAGCCAGCGTGCTGAAGGCTATGACTGCCAAGTCAGTTATCTTTCTGGGCAATCCTAATAACCCGACAGGCACAATGCTGACTCGCCCAGACATCATGACCATTCTGGCCGCGGCAGCTGAAGTGGATAGTCTGGTAGTTGTTGATGAGTCTTTTATCGACTTTGTCGACAATGATGATGCGGTTACTTGCCGCTGGCTGGTAGAAAAATATCCGAATTTGGTAATTGTCCACTCGCTTACTAAATTTTACGCTATTCCCGGGCTGCGCCTGGGGTTTGCTATTGCTGATCCTCAGCTGATTCGCTTACTCCATGCTGGTAAAGATCCCTGGAATGTCAACTCACTGGCCCAGGCTGCCGGTGTTGCCGCCTTGGCCGATCGTGAATACAGGCAATTAAGCCGGGAGACTGTTGCGGCAGCGAAAACCACATTATTTCAAGATTTGCAATCTATTGGCGGTATTAAGGCATATCCACCGTCAGTTAACTATATCCTTATCAATATAGCGGAAACGGGATTAACTGCCGGACAACTAAGAGGCTATTTATTTACACGCAATATACTGATCCGCGACTGCAGTAACTACCCGGGGCTGAATGGCTGTTTTATCCGGACGGCGGTAAAGCTGCCCGAACAAAATAGCAGGCTGGTGCAAGCACTTCAAGAAATTTTGGCAGGTGAAAAACATGACTAAAGTTATCTTGGTCCGACATGGGCAGACTCTGTGGAACCACGAAATGAAATATCAGGGGCATACCGATGTTGCACTGACTGAGGAGGGAATCCGGCAGGCTGAGCTGGTGGCGGTTCGTTTGGCGAATGAACCGGTAACCGCAGTTTATGCCAGTGACTTAAGCAGAGCCTTTGTCACCGCGGAGCACATTGCGGCTAAACATGGACTGACGGTTGCAAGTATTCCGGCACTGAGGGAGATTTGCTTTGGCGATTGGGAAGGACTGACTTATGACGGCATTGATGAACGCTGGCCCGGGTTATTGGAGAAGCTATACTCCTTTGCCGATGAGGTGGAAATACCCGGTGGCGAGTCGTTCCCAATTGTTAAGGAAAGGGCCTATACGGCTGTTTGTGAGCTTGTGAAAAAACACCCCGGCGAGACTATCGTTATTGTATCGCATGGCGGGACCATTCGCTCGATCATTTGTGCAGTCCTGAACCTTCATTTGAATCAGGTATGGAGTTTGAAGCAGGATAATACGGCAGTAAATATTCTTGAATATTACGAAGACAGAGTCATGCTTGAGTTGTTTAACGATGCGTGCCATTTGCGGCATGCGAGTAATAAAAAAGAGTGAAAGCGTATCCGGCAGTTTAGAGCTGCCGGATTTTTTTATTGTTAGTTATCTTCCTTTTGTCATGACGCGGTGAATTGACAAATATAACATAGAGAGGTGAGAGGGAGATGATACGGTAAATGAGACGGGGAGCTGTATTGAGAAGTGCCTGGGCAATAGCCCGCTCGTACTGGTTTTCGGAAGAGAAATGGTCAGCTTGGCTATTGCTAATCAGCGTTATTGGTCTGAATCTCGTGTTGGTATACATCACAGTACAGCTGAATCTCTGGCAGGGAGATTTTTATCAGGTAATTCAAAACTATAATCAGGCAGGCTTTGTAAAATCCATCCAGATCTACGCAGTGCTGGCTACCGTATTTATTGTCGTGAAAGGCTATCAGCTGTATGCCCGCATGCTGCTGCATAACCGCTGGCGTCGCTGGTTGACGGAGCGGTACTTGACAAAGTGGCTGCAAAAGAAAACCTATTACCGTCTCCAGTTGATGATGGGAAATGAAGCCGACAATCCGGATCAAAGAATTAGTGAAGACGTTGAATTGTTTGTCATGCTTACACTAAGACTTTCGGTAGATTTTTTGCAGGATGCGGTAACGATATTTTCTTTTGTGCTGATCTTGTGGAATTTATCCGGTGTGATAACGATCACCGCTGCCAATTACACGTTTGTTATATATGGGTATTTAGTATGGCTGGCTTTCGGCTATGCCATCATTGGCACGTATTGGACCTTGCAGACAGGGCGACCGCTGGTCAGGTTGGAATATGTCCAGCAGCGCTATGAAGCCGACTTCCGGTTCAGCTTGGTCCGGATACGCGAAAATGCAGAGAGTATCGCGCTGTATAATGGAGAGAATAAGGAAAGACAGAGTTGTCTCAGACATTTCAATTATATCGTCACGAATTTTATGCAGATAATAGCGGTGCGAAAGCGGCTGATGTGGCTGACTACCGCCTATTCACAGGTTGCGGTCATCTTTTCGATTCTCGTTTCATCGCCGCGTTATTTTCTCGGAGAAATTCATTTAGGTCAAATGTTTCAGGTCGTAGATGCGTATCATCATGTGCAATCCGGATTTTCCTTTATTATTGACAGCTTTACCCGTCTGGCTCAATGGCGGGCTGTCGTTAACCGTCTTAATAACTTCCTTACCTATATGGAAACGGTACAATCGAAGAATCTCCAGCAAAGGGATATGGTTTACAAAGCTAACCGTAACTGTTTCTGTGCCGAGCGGGTTCAGGTTTTTCAGCCCGATGGGCACAATCTGGTGTCAGATCTGTTCCTCACCATTCGCCGGGGTGACCGGATTGTTATTACAGGTCCTTCCGGGTGCGGCAAGAGTACCGTGCTGCGGACATTTGCTGGAATTTGGCCTTTTGCAGGCGGGGAGCTTCAATTGCCGGCGGAAGCTAAAATCATGTTTGTACCTCAAAAGTCCTATATGCCGATTGATACCTTGCGCGAAGTTCTGGTATATCCGGGCTTGGTGCAGCCTGTCAGCGACAGGGAACTGCAAGAAGTGCTTATTGCTTGCCGGTTAACGTATTTAACGGATAAACTGAATGACGTGCAAGACTGGGGACAGGTACTCTCCCTGGGAGAACAGCAGAGAATTGCTTTCGCCCGGATGATTTTGCAAAAGCCGGACTGGTTATTTCTTGATGAGGCAACTTCCGCGCTGGACGAAGAGGCGGAACAAACCGTTTATGAATTGGTATGCAGAGTATTGGGGCAAACTGCCATTATCAGCGTCGGCCATCGGAAGACACTGTTAAAGTACCATACACAAAGACTGAGTCTGCAGGAGAAGGGGGGCTGGACATTAAATAAATGCTGATTAACGTTATGCTGTCCAATATGTAATTTAAAATTTAATTAAATTTTGCTTGTATTTGGGTCAGCTTACCGACTATAATTTTGGTTATAGATAAATTAATGTTGCGAGGATACGAGGATACAATGACGAAAACGTTTACTTTATATACAGACCAGTTAAAAAGAGTAATTGAACGTGTTGAAGAAAATGCGCGGACCAACCCGCTTGCCAATCAGGCAATAACCGTATTCGTGTCGGAAGATGACCCCTGTCTGCGCATGTTTCAAAAGATTGGTCATGATTGGATTTACCTTGATGAGGAAGAGTTTTGTGAGACAAAGTAGTAAAGCGCTTACTGGATTTTGGCATAAAAAATAACCGGCTACGCAATAGCAGCCGGTTATTTGCTTGTCAGGCTTATTGTGGAGATGGCGGCAGGCGGGGATTATAAGCTGCGAACAGAGATAATATGCCATTCTCGATAAGAATCCCTTTCAAGATAAACCAAAAAGCGTTTACCGGTAGAATTCTTCGTCACTTGGACAGTAGCAGTATTGCTTGACTGGGAAATCACGGTAAAGGCATCATTGTATCGGCTGAAGCCATAATTAGCGGCCGATGCTTTTACTACATCTATCGGACTGCTGAGGTAGTGAGCATAGCCATAGCGGTCATTGTCGTAATTGCGGTAATTATCGCTGCGATAGTAGATGCGGCCATTTTCATACCAGCCCTGGTTTTCGTCTGCACTAGGCCAGCTGTATTTATGTTCATGCCAGCCATTATTGCGGTCTCGGTCCCGCCAGCTATCGCGGTCTCGATCTCTCCAAGTGTCACGGTCTTTGCGATCCTTAGACCATTCTTTTTCAGCAACCACTTTTTTCACTGACTTTTGTGTATCCTTATCAATCGAAGTGGTCTGTTCGGATTTCACATTAGGAGCGTAAGGATTTTCAGCTGCTAAGGCTTTGGCAACCGGCACTCCAGGTAAGGCAGCTCCCGTTAAAATAGCTGCGCCTGCTACGGCGGCGGCGTAACGTTTATACTTGCGGCGAAATTTACGTCTTGTTGATGATTTTTCCATTAGCACTGTCGCCTCCTTTTTTTTTTAGTTTTTCATATTTGTGAAACCACAATCCCTGGTAAATAAAACTGTCTTTGATGGTAACTGGAATTTTTTAAAAAAATGCAACTGAAAAGTTGACTTATGTTATTTACGGGTGTATACTATATCAGTAACAGCAAATCAAATTGCGATAACATTGGGGAGTCGCCAAGCTGGTTAAGGCACCTGACTCTGACTCAGGTATACGTGGGTTCGAATCCTCCCTCCCCAGCCATATATGACTCACTAGCTCAACTGGCAGAGCAACTGACTCTTAATCAGTAGGTTGTAGGTTCGATTCCTACGTGGGTCACCAGAAGAAACAAGGGCTTTCCGGACTTAGTTCCGGAAAGCTTTTCTACTTTTACAACAACCGTACAACAACGGGAGAAAGAAGACCCGTGAATATCGCCTCTTAATCGGTGATATTCACGGGTCTTTTATGTTGGTTCTCCGGTTGTTGTAGGAAGATGGTGCAGGCTGATTTTCTTGATTTTAAACTTGCGGGCTGCGGGGGTGCTGACCGGCACCAGGCAGGAAGGGAGGTTTCCCTCAAGGCGGCCGGCGATGTTTTCCTGACGTCCCGGCATAGCGTGAGTATAGGTGTCCATGGTCAAGGTAATGGAGGAGTGGCCCAGTCTATCCTGGACGTCGCGGGGATGTTCTCCCTGGGCGAAAAGACGGGAGGCATGATCATGCCTTAGGTCATGGAAGCTAACGTGTGAAATACCCGCGGCCTTCACTAAACGGGAAAAGCGTCGCGTTAGTACACAAGGGTCTTGCAACGTGCCGAAGCGGGTTGGAAATACCAGATCGTGATCTTCCCAGGTTTTCGCTTTAAGTCGTATAGCGGCCTGGCGGATTTTATGCTTTTTTAGTTCGGCTGTCACTGTAGGCGGGATGGGGATAGTCCGGCGGCTTTTTTGTGATTTCGGTTCGGAGATTTTTGGTCCATCCCTCGTCGTGATAGCCGCCCGGCCAATAAATATGGTTTGGCGTTTAAAATCTATATCGCTCCACCGCAATCCCACCAGCTCGCCGCGACGAATACCAGTACCCCATTCTAAGAGGAGTGCAGGATACCAGAAGATAAAAGTCGGTGTAGACGCCGTCTCCAGCAAGGAAGTCCATTGCTCGTCGGTTAGGGGCACAACCTCTTTTTTCTTTTTCTTTGGGAGTGACACGGCTAAGGTCGGATCACGGTAAATTAATTCTTCTTTAAGAGCTTGGCGGAGGGCTGCACGTAATACGGCAAAAGAAAATTCGGCTAAGCGTGGTGATCCGCCATTGTCCAAGATATTGTTGATCATAGCTTGTATTTGCGTTGCTTGTAATTTGGATAATTTTGTAGTGCCAATAGAGGGAGTTAAGTGATTTCTGATGATATACTGGTAACCTTCCAAAGTGTTTTGACGAACTCTGGTGCGGGCATACACGTGTAACCATTTTTCCAGCCACTGAGCAATCGTAATTTTGTCGGCGTCAACATAAGCTAGTCCCTTATTTGTCTCCAGCAAAGCGGCCTTTTTCTCCTGTACCTCTGCTTTGGTTTTGCCATAAACAAATTTACGGACTAACTTGCCGGTACTTTCATCCCGGCCAAGGGTTATGGCAGCTGTCCAAAGACCGTCTTTACGCCTACAGATTGTTCCTTCTCCATTGGCACGTTTGGCCATGTTCACACACCATCCTTTGTTTTCCTAGCTTTTTTCAGCAGCAAGCAGCTTGGCTCCCAACAGTATGTAAATGCTGCCGCAAACTTTGTTCATCACATTTGTCTTTTCACGCAGCAGCGTGGTGACCTTGGCGGAAAAGTAAACTACGAACAGCAGCCAGAGGGCACCGGTGACGATAAAGGTTAGGCCTAAGATTAAAAAGGGGATGATCCCGTAACTGTTTTGCGGATCAATAAACTGCGGCAGGAACGAGAGAAAGAACAGTGCTACTTTGGGATTGAGTACATCGATAATTAACCCCTGCCAGAAGGTATCTTTAGGCGACATAGCCGCTTGTGATGGCGCAGTGGCCAGCGTATCTTTCGCCAGCAGCATGGTAAGGCCGAGATAGCCAAGGTAGACGGCGCCCGCTATTTTGACCATCATAAAAACCACTGCGGATTGTGCTAAAATAACGGATAAGCCGAGGGCGGCCAGTACGGTATGGACGACGCAGCCGGCACTGGTGCCGAGCACCGAGTAAATCCCCGTCCTGCGACCCTGGGCAATGCTCCGGCTTAATACGTAAATCGTATCAGACCCCGGTGTCATATTCAGGATGATGGAAGCAGCCAGGAACATTTCATAATGAATGATGCCAAACATACAAATCCCTCCGTAATGTAACCTTATTGAATGATGCGATTAGCACAGGCGGCCGCCACTTGGCCGCCTTTTTTTATTTCCGGCGTTTAGTGCCGGGATGCAGCATGTTTCGTATCCACCGGTCAACCAGGGACAACTTTGTCTTTGTCTTCGGCTTTTAGGGCAGCCACGATCTTTTCGATAACAGCCCGCTCTGAAGGAGGCAGGGCGGCAATGTCTTTGGCCAGGTCGGTCACGTCGGCTGGCAAGGATAAGACGCCGGCATCAACGCCTAAGAGATGGTCGGTCGAGACTTTTAAGATGACGGCCAGACGGGCGAGTGTTTCGCCGTCCGGTTCGGTACGGCCGCGCTCCCAACCGGCGACAGTGGACTGATTGCCTGCTCCGATGAGTTCGGCCAGGGTGGCCTGGGACATATAGAGGCGTTCGCGGGCAGCGCGCAGGCGCGCCCCAAGTTCGGTATTAGCCATTGTTATCACACACCCATTTACATTTATTTGCACACACTAAAAAAAGAACCGTTACCCACATTGTAAAGCGTACATTGCGAATTGTAAATATAAAAGTGTTAAATGTATTGCAAAAAGGAAAACATCGCCCTATAATTATGACATAATGCAATATAAAAATTGCAAATTATTAATAGGGAGGGGTCTGGATGAGTAGAGGTAAGCTGGTAGTAACGGTGAAGGAGTTTGCGGCGATGACCGGCATCGGTCAGAACCGGGTGCGGGAGTTTTGCTATTTGCCGGATTTTCCGGCGTCCAAGGAAGGCAATCGGTTTATTATTCATGTGGAGGCCGCCAATGAGTGGCTGCGGCGGCGGACCAGTGCCAAGACCGGAGTGGACACTGCCGGTTTGAAGCATATTCTGCCGTGATGCTGCACTGGAGCATTGGGATTATCCTGGTGTTTTACCGGTGGAAGTGGGCGGGGCCATGAACTACATTGTCGAGATCAATCATTTTTATGCGGCGCTTTTAACGCGGCCGCTGTCGAGTGAGGCTCAGGCGCTGTGGAGTGTGCTGATGCATTTGTTCAACCGGGCGGGCTGGCCACCGCGGCTGACAGTGGCTGGCAGCACGCTCTTAGCCTTTTTGGGTTATAGCTATACGACGCTGTCGAGGGCTAGGGCGGAACTGGTGACAGCCGGGCTGCTCATTCATACGCCCCGTCCTGGCCGGTCAGCACCGTATTATGAACTGCAGCCTTTTATCAGTAAGGTTGTGGATAAAACTGTTGATAACCCTGTGGATAAACCGCGTTTGTCGTTGGTGAGAACATTTTGCTAACCATAATGGTTAGCAAGTGGGTTGGCAAAAGGCGTTTGTCAACCATTATGGTTGGCAACCCGGTTACATTAACTAAACGTAAACTTTATTAATAAACGTAAACCAATAATAGTAGTAGAGCCTGTGACTATGTGGACAATGAGGGAGAGAAAGGCATGAACAAGGTTTTTTTAGTGGGTAAGCTGTCACCGGAGCTGGATATGCACTATACACTAAATGGCAAAGCGGTGTGCTCTTTTTCGCTGACAGTGAATTTTAAAACCAGGGTACGGGAGGAAACGGACGCCATTGATTGTGTCGCCTGGGATACACTAGCGGAGCTTATTGGCCAGGTTGGCGAAGGTGGCCGCCGGGTAGCTATTGAGGGGCGGCTGCACACGCGGCACTTGGAAGGGGATAAGGGGCAGCGCAAAAAAGTGACCGAGGTAGTGGTTCGGGATGTGGAGTTTTTGGACAGGCCAGGGCTGGTATGCCCTGAGTGACCAGCGAAGTTAGTGCAGGAGGGAAAAGCGATGAGAATAGTCATTGATCCTGGCCATTCGGGACCGGTGGAACCGGGGACCTGCGCTGGCGCTGTACGGGAGTGTGATGTCGTGCTAGCCATCGCAAAGCTGCTGGCCGAGCAGCTATATGATAGGGAGCATGAAGTTTTGCTTACGCGGACGGGAGACATTGCAACCGATGGGCTGGCGTTTCGCGCAGAGATGGCCAATGCCAATAAGGCAGAGGTATTTATTAGCATTCATGCTAATAGCTCGGAGCATGCCACTGCGCACGGCACGGAGGTGTACCATTATCCGGGCAGCGTGGCGGGCAGGCGGCTGGCGTTTTGTCTGCAGGCCTATCTGGTGACAGAACTGGGGACGGCCGACCGGGGCGTGAAGGCCGCTAATTTTCAGGTGCTCCGGGAGACGGACTGCCCGGCGGTGCTGGTGGAGGTGGCCTTCCTTTCCCATACCGGGGAGCGGCAGCTGTTAACCGGGTATGCCGGACAGCTGGCGGCCGCCGTAGCACTGGCAGAGGGATTACAGGCTTATTTTGCCGGGCAGGTATAGCGGGAAGATTTTTTCTTTACAATAATCCGTTTTGTATATATAATGATTACAAAATGAATTATACGCTCCTGGAACGGGCGAACGACGGTGATTGGCGCGGCAGTAACCGCGCTTGTCATACATCCGTTCCAGGCGTAAAGGGCACACCTCTCCGGGGTGTGCCTTTTGCGTGGGAAGAAAGGAGGCGAGAGGATGGCTGTGACAAACATTCCCCAGGGCACGACACTGGCGCTCAAGCTGCAAAAGGGAGTTTCGGGTACCGGTAATCCCGTCTATGCGACCCGCAACTATGCCTGCAAGGCGGCAGCCGCTGACCAGGACTTGTACGATGTGGCGCTGGGACTGGTCAGCCTGCAGCTGTATCCGGTGACGGATATCGCCAGGGTCAATACGTCGGTGCTGGTCAATATGTAATGCCCGGACAGGGTAAAGGAAAGGAGGAGGTACGCTGTGGCTGATACGACTACAAGAACGCTGGAGATGGTGTTCAAAACGGAAGGCGGCAAGGAAGTGACGGTGGCGGTGAAGGACCCGAAGGAGGGCCTGGCGCTGGCCGAGGTGCAGACGGTAATGGAGACCATCATTGCCAAAAATATTTTCACTACAACCAGCGGTGATCTGGTGTCGGTGGTGGAAGCACAGATCCGCCAGCTGGCAATCACCGAACTGGCTTAGCAAAAGGGAGGCCGCACACAATGGAAGAACTGGCCCGCCTGACGGCAACATATGGTTTCCCTATGGTAGTGGCCTTTTTCCTGCTGGTCAGGCTGGAAAAGCGCCTGACTGAGCTGACGGGTGCAATCAATAAGATGTGTTACTATGTCGAAAGGATGGAGGGCACGAAAAGTCATGATTAAGACGGTGTACGGCCCGCCGCCGGCGGATGCCGAACGGATCGAGGCGGTGGAGGCGGAAGGCGAGAACTGCATCTGCGAGGACGCAGGCGGGAAGGGCCCGGCTAAGACCGGACAGGGACAGCCGGTATGAAAGCGGAGGACTGGCTGGCTACGGTGAATGCCGTGCTGGAGGCATTGCCGGACAGCTTTGAGAAAGAGCATGCCAACCGGCTGCAAACCATCCGTGATATGCTGGGGCTAATTCTGCTGATTCAGAGGATGACCAAGTAAGAGAAATAGCTGCACGCCCTGTGGTGGGTGTGCAGCTGTTTCTTTTACAGTAGGTGCTTTTCTATATCCGGTTGTTGGCCACAATGAAGTGATTGACAAGATGTTGCAGAACATTGTATTCTATAATAATAATTTCGTGGGGGGGATCGATATGCCATTACCTATACATTTAGAATTTGTGAATAGAGTGATAGCTGTTCTTAAAGACGATACGAGGATTTTGGGAATTGCAGCAGGTGGATCTTGGATTACAGATTCAATGGATGCATTTTCCGATATCGATTTAGTGATCGCCGTTGATTCCAACGATGAACGGGAAATCTCGAATGAGCGGCTGGTCATTGCTGAGAAGTTTGGAAGATTATTGTCCGGATTTACTGGTGAGCATGTGGGAGAACCACGCTTGATTATTTGTCTGTATGGGGAGCCGCTGCTTCATGTTGATTTAAAATTCGTAGCATTGAGTGACTTTGCGCACAGGGTAGAAGAGCCAGTTATTCTTTGGGAAAGAGGAGCGGCATTGTCTAAAAAAATGGAGGAAGAAGATTCTCTCTATCCTCGGCCAAGCTTGCAGTGGATTGAAGACAGATTTTGGGTGTGGATACATTATGCCGGAACCAAACTTGGGCGAGGGGAAATTTTTGAGGCTATTGAAATGCTTTCTTTTCTTAGAGTGACAGTCCTTGGGCCACTTGCTTTAATGAAAAATGGATGTCTTCCTAGAGGAATGCGATATATCGAGCGGGATGCCATAGCGGAGATGCCATTATTTATAGAGACACTTTCAACTCATGATGCAGCAGGGTGTGCAACTGCTTGTAAACACGCTATTACGTTGTATCAGCAACTCAGGAATTATCATAGCACTCCTGATTTGATTAGGCGTAAAGAGGCGGAAGAACAATCTATTAGCTTTTTGAACGCTATTATAAGTACGTTTTAAAATTGCTAGGAACATAAGGAAAATCGGTATTAGGAAATCGATTAGTATTGTTCATCATAGTTTGAGAGTCGGTTATCTTGGATAATCGACTTTTTTTTATCGGGGGCTGCTCCGCTCAGTGGCAAAAAGACGGCTACCACTCTATGTCCGGTTGTCCGCTTCTTGCGGCACTGCGCTACGCTGCGTTTTCCTCATCCGCTCCCAACCGGCCACCGCTGGCGCTTAGAGTCGTAGCCTGCCGGGAGGCAATTAGGGCTGGGCATGGGATGCAGACCGGGGCACTCCTTATCACTCGCACCCGGACTGCGGGTTACGTCGGCTGGCCCCGCACACTGCGCGGGGCCTCGGCAGGCCACTCCAGCCGGACCGGCCGGAACACCATCGACCGACCCAGCCGGGCGTCCTGCCGACCGCCGGGAACGGAAAACAAAGCAGCCAACCGCTACGCCGGGCCACCTGGTACCACTCGCCTGGCCGGGTGGCAGGCAAGCCGTTCGTGCCCTGCCGTGGCCGCGCCCGTCCCGCCCCGTGGACACGAAAAGCATGTGTCCACTCTCCGTCCTCCCTTCCCCCCGAGCCCCCCATCCCTCGTGATTGGCGCTGCCATCCAAGCTGTGGGCCGCAATTGAAATTCGAGGGGAAGGGAGGACTCCGGGCGCCCTGCGGGAAGGACTACCCCCCAAACCCCCCGCTAAGGAGCGGCCAAATTAATTGGGGGGTACGCGGCCACGGCAGGACCCTTCACTAGCCGGGAGGTAATAGGACGGCGGCGGCACCAGACGGCCCGGCTCCGCTCCAGGGGACCCACCCCCTTGATCCCCCTCCCGGAAGAATAAGCGGGAGGGGGAAAGGAACGGGCCTGCCGGCAGCGAGGAAACCGCGAACTGCGCGGTAATATTGTCGATAAAGGGATGAAAGAGGGGAGGATAAGCTCTTGTGAATAGAGAAAATACTCATAATTTACAGAATAATGGGTGCGTGTTTTAGAATAAGGTGGCGGAAAGCCAGGAGTGTGTGGAAATGCAAATTACGAAACTCAAGGTGTCAAACTTCCGGTCCTTTGGGATGGAAGAAACCCTTATTCCTTTAAAAGAAATGTCTGTCCTTATCGGTAATAATAGTACAGGAAAGACCACTGCCATGCAGGCATTAATAAAGCTTTTTGGTGTATATGCAAAGGAACGCGAACTTGTGCGTGCCGACTTTCATGTTCCTCTTGGAGTCGATCCGGAAGATCTTCGTGAGACTGGACTTTATATTGAAGCGGTAATAGAATTTGCTGAATTGCATAATCCAGATGGTACAGGAACGGGATGTATTCCTCCATTATTTAATCACATGGTTGCTAACGGACAGGGGCAAGATCCATATGTTAGGATAAGACTTTCGGCAACCTGGCAGCGAGGAAATACGCCTGACGGAGATATTGATGCCAACCTGGAATTTATTACTGTTGCTGAAGGTGAGACCATTACCAGTGAAAATAGGGTGCCGGTAAAATCACACCAGCGATCGTTAATTCAGGCTCTCTATGTTCCTGCTATGCGTGACCCGCGAACGCAATTAAAACATGACTCTGGTACAATCTTATATCGATTTTTTAAAGCGGTAAAATGGTCGCCTGGGCTTAATGAGACGCTTAGAGTGAAAAGTGAAGAAGTTAATGAGCTTTTTACCAGTCAGCCCGGAGTTCGAACTGTGGAAACTATTATAAAGGAACAGTGGAAAGAGTTTCATGATGATATTAAATACTCTGATGCAGGACTTGGCTTTTCGGCAACAGAGTTAGACAAAATATTGAAGCGGGTTGAAGTCTATTTTCGCCCCACACCTGATGAAAGAAGCTATACAGTTGAGCAACTAGGCGATGGTCTGCGCTCCCTATTTTATATTTCGCTAGTTTCAGCTTTGCTGAAACTAGAAGCTGACTATACAAATATGACTGCTGAATCAGGAATTGAAATTGACTGTACCTCAATACCTGTGTTAACAATTATGGCTCTTGAAGAACCGGAAAACCACCTGGCACCTCATCTGCTTGGCCGGGTGATAGGCTTGTTGAAAAATGTTTCAAATCAGCCGAATGCTCAGGTGATCATTTCGTCACATACCCCAGCGGTGTTACAAAGAGTAGAGCCTGAAAATATTCTTTATTTTAGAATGACGAATCCAGAATTACGAACTAGTGTTAAAACCATTGCGCTCCCTCCATCTACATCTGATGCCTTCAAATATATTAAAGAGGCAGTCAAAGCTTATCCGGAGTTGTATTTTGCAAAACTTGTAATTTTAGGCGAAGGAGATAGTGAAGAATTAATTTTGGCAAAGACTCTTGAAGCTATGAATACCCCTATAGACCGAAGCTTTATTTCAATAGTACCGTTGGGTGGAAGGCATGTTAACCATTTCTGGCGTCTCTTAGGTCAACTTAAAATTCCGTATCTTACAATTCTTGACCTAGATAGGGAAAGAGGCGGCGGTGGCTGGGGCCGGGTTAAGTATGTCATTAAACAATTGATTAGTATCGGTTATTCCAAGGATGAACTTTTAAACTTTGTTCTGCCAAGCGGAATCGCAATAAATATTACCGAAGAACAATTGGAAGCAATGCATACTTGGACAATGGCGACTTATGATATAGATGTCATGAATCAGTGGATATTGTGGCTGCGAAAGTATGGTGTGGTTTTTTCAGCGCCATTAGATATCGATTTTATGATGTTGAAGGCATTTCCGAGTATTTATCAGCAAGCGACTGAGGGAACTGGCCCAAGAATACCGGATCAAATATTTGATCCGGATAGTTTGCGGCAAAGAATAGCAGCTGCAACTGCGGCTACGCTAAAAGATGCAGGGGGGGACGGAGGTACTTATAGTGAAGAGGAACGAGAATTATTTATTTGGTACAGCTATTTATTCCTTGGTCGGGGAAAACCAGTGACGCATTTGCTTGCTCTTAAAGAACTGGATAATCAAACTTTACTAAACAATTTACCGGAACCTATTTTGTCTTTAATGAATGAAGCTGTGACTTTTCTTGGGAGGCGTTAAAACATGTTAACGCCAATTCAGCCTGAAAGCTGGGTTCCATCCGATGGTATTATTCTTGAGCCTAATGCGGAAACCGTTGTTCGTAGTAATTTTAATACAGTGGTGGTTGCCGGTCCGGGTGCCGGGAAAACGGAACTGCTTGCTCAACGAGCTTGTTTTTTGCTTCAGACGAATGCCTGTAAAGCACCAAAACGAATTCTGGCAATTAGTTTCAAAAAAGATGCGGCTACTAATTTGGCAGATCGGGTGGAAAAACGTTGTGGCAAGGTTCTTGCACAGCGCTTTGATTCCTATACCTTTGATGCCTTTGCAAAGTCATTACTTGATAAGTTTATAAATGCGCTGCCGACAGCTTTTAAGCCTTCAAAAAATTACGAGATTATCTATCCAAATAGAGATCTAATGCAAGAGTCAATTCATGAGCTGACTTTGCCGTCTGCTTGGTCTGCACATAATATCTACGAAATACGGGCTCAAAGGGTTTTGGATAATCTTTGTTCTAGACCGCTACCGTTAAATGATAACAATACTTTAGAACAGTGGGCTATAAAGGAAATATGGAAAAAGTGGTTGAGTAATCCCACCTCATCCCGATTGTCTTTCCCTATGATAAGCCGTTTGTCTACGTATTTGTTGACACAAAATCCCTTGCTTGTTAGAGCCTTACACATGACATATAGCCATATATTTTTGGACGAATTTCAGGATACCACATACATTCAATATGATTTATTGAAAAGTGCATTCCATAAGTCACAGGCGGTTTTTACGGCTGTTGGAGATACCAAACAAAGAATTATGGGGTGGGCGGGAGCTTTATCTGATGTATTTCTAACGTACTGTAATGATTTTTGTGCTCAAAGATTAGACTTAATTACAAATCATCGATCTGCACCTGTACTGGTAAATATCCAGGCAGCTCTTTTTGAACGGCTTGATCCAAACGCAGTTCCAGCTGTTGCGGCGGATGGTTGGGAGGCGAATGATGGAGTATGTGAAATTCATTTGTTTGAAAGTCATATACAGGAAGCGGAGATTCTAGCTCGGCAGATTAATGAATGGATAGACATCGATCATATTGATCCAAGAAAAATAGTGATTTTAACTAAGCAACACGTAGATGTTTATGCAAGTGAAATAATTGCTCAGTTGAGAGCAGTTGGTCAAAAAGCGCGGATAGAGTCTGATATGCAAGACTTATTAACAGAGCCACTAAGCCAGATTATTTTACAGTTTTTTCGATTGGCAACAATGGATCGTATGCCTAAAGACTGGCAGGCAACAGTTGAGTTATTGATGGAACTTCGTGGATGCCATGATGAAAACAAGATAGGAAAAAGTATAGAAGTTGAGAACCAGTTAGCCGCCTTCATTCATACATTAAGGATTGAACTCAGTAATGTTACCCAAGAGAATTGTTTGCCAGCAATGGTGCGGTATATTTTAAGTCTGGTTGTTAGCTTTATAGGCGAAATCTCTTTTAAAAATCATTTTCCGCAATATAAACGTGGCATCTGGTTTGAAGAGCTTTTAAATGATACTTCCTCGGCCTTAGCTATAGAATACCAGGCATTTGGTAATTGGGCGCAAGCTTTGAACAGTTTTGAGGGGAAAGATACTATTCCGATCATGACAATCCATAAAAGTAAAGGACTCGAATATGAGATAGTCATATTTCTTGGTTTGGAAGATGACGCCTTTTGGAGTTTCAGTAACCAACCGCATGAAGATACATGTGCTTTCTTTGTTGCTCTGTCCAGGGCGAGGCAAGTAGCTTGTTTCACGTTTTGTGACATTAGGAGAACAAGGCGAGGCAACCGCTACCAGAGACGTGATGCTATTGGTTCATTGTATACTCTTTTGAGGAGGGCTGGTGTTGCAGTAATCGATAATAGGCAAGATAGTTGAAGTGAAATGCTAAAAGTAGATGGTATTCTTTATAATCCAGACAACCAGATATAAAAGTGCAGCTTTATCTAAAGATAGAAGCTGCACTAATTGTTAAAAATTTTTATTTAAATTTGGAAGAAAATGCTATAATAGGTGTAACAGGCTGCTCGGGGGACGGTTAGCCCCTTCCTTTCCAGGAGGGGGGTGGTAGGATGACTGTTTATGAAGCATTGACATTTGCTGTCGCATTTGCCACGCTCATGGTATTGGTCATAAACCAAAAGAAATAACCGCCCCTGCTCAGATGGCGGTTATTTCTTAATAACGAAGCTTTTGGGCTAGCCGTTTTCCGGTTAGACAGCCTGTGGGGCTGGCGTGTTAGAGCACGTCAGTCCTTTTCTTATATTATACCCATAGATTGTAAAATATGCAATCAGTCAATAAAAAATCCTAGTCTGTCTGTCTCACTTGTCTTGCAATTCATTCAGAAAGAGCTATAATTAGAAATAGGTGGAAATTAAAGAGTCGCCGTGACCTGAAAGTGTTGGAGCACTTCCAGACTCACGCAGGTGCCAGAACACCTACACGTAACAGCTTAGCTGTCCACGACGACATTTCTATTATACAATGCCGACCGCTTGAAAACAAGCGAGGCGCGGTATAGTGGGGTGTTGGGGAGCAGCTGTGCGACTTGACGCAGCAGATGATTCAGCCATTCCTAATACATCAACGGAAAGGCCAAGCGTTCGCGTACATAGTGTTTTGATCGCTTTTCTGTTGAGGCCGGTAGTGCCCGGTTATTAGGTTTGGGATTTAGCAAACGACGAAGCAAAGCGCATGTGTAGGGTTAAACCTCGCATGCGCTTTTTAATTTCCCCCTATAAAAAGCAAATAGCAGGGCCAGCTATTATTTAGACCTTGCTGCAGCTTGTGATAGGGGGGTATAGATTTGTCTAGTGAAGGGGAAAGCTCACGTATTCTGACTGTCTATTATACATACCTCAATAATGGAAAAGACCGTTGGCCGCTAATCCGGCTGCAGGGTAAATGGCTCCAGGACCTTGGTTTTTCAAGCGGGGCAAAGATCGAAGTAACCGAAAGCAATGGCGGTCTGTTCATTAAAGCTCGGCGGCGAGAAGTGGGAGAAGGCAGTCATGATGGCCATTGAACAGATTAGGAAAAAGATAAAACGTGGTAAAGGGCTATGGGGCCGGCTAGTGACCAGCCCTGACGGCTCTGAATGGATATGGATGCAACTGACACCAGCTGCGCTGAAATACTACCAGGAACGGGTGACCTGTTACGGCTTCATCCCGGATGAAGGAATTGGGGCTTTAGGTGCGGCAAGGACCGTATTCAGGAAAAAACGGTACTAGGCCGCCCCGCCGCCGGTCTTCTCATGGTATCACACCGGTCAAGGCTGCGCCTGCTCCGCTTTCGCTGCGCCCCTTCGGGTGACACGGTGTGCCGCTCTGAGGTGACGGCGGCGGGAGAGCCGCTGCTGACGAGTGGAGGTGCAGCGGTATGTGGGACGAGATCGTAAGAGGGTGGCGGGTAGAGGTCGCACTGTGGGTTTGCTACTGGAACGCACTGGACCGGAAGGACCAGGAGAGCGTCCGGTACTGTGCCGATCATAGCTTGCTATTGTCAGTGTTTTGGCTGGTTGTGCTGACCGGCGGGGTAATGACGCTGGGGATGGTTATTCAGTTTTTACAGGGAGGCTGCCGGTGAATGCCGGCGGCTTTTTTTGTTTTGTATATTACATTATTTGGCGACAAATAAAACAACTTACCATGAGCAGCCACGAAAACCGTGTGGCCGCACATCGTAAGCCTGTTTTGTTTGCCATCATTCAGCTGTCAGTGGAGAGCACCGGCCACGGCGGCCAAACCCGCGCCGCCGCGTCCCGTGCAAACGGGCCTGCCGGCAGCAAGGGAGCCGCGAACTGCGCCACCCCGCCGCCGGTTTTCTCATGGTATCACACCGGTCAAGGCAACGCCTGCTCAAAGTATTTAGAATGGCAGGATTAATTTGCCGGTATAGAGAATACTAAAAGTTTGATACTCGAAGAAAAGACAAAAACAGCAATATTTCGATGTTATTTTTTTTATTATTGGAGGATGAAAATGGAGAATCTTACAGGTGCTAATCTTGGCTTTGAAGATAAGTTATGGAATGCTGCCGATAAATTACGTGGTACTATGGACGCAGCTGAATACAAGCATGTAGTATTGGGATTAATCTTTTTAAAATATATTTCGGATTCTTTTTTGGAAAAGTATCAAGCTCTTCAAAAAGAAGAATATGCTAACCCTGAAGATCCAGATGAATATTTGGCTGAAAATATTTTCTGGGTTCCTAAGGAGGCTCGCTGGGATACATTGCAAGGCCTGGCCAAAGATCCTAAGATTGGTCAATTGCTTGATGCAGCTATGATTGCTATTGAGCGGGACAATCAATCACTCAAAGGTGTTTTACCAAAGGATTATAGTCGGCCTGCATTAGATAAGACACGCTTAGGCGAGTTGATTGATTTAATTGCTACTATCGGCCTTGGTGATGCCGAAAGTCGGAGAAAAGATATTTTAGGTCGAGTATATGAATATTTTTTAGCTAAATTTGCGGAGAAAGAAGGCAAAGGCGGTGGGGAGTTTTACACGCCCCAGTGTGTAGTAAAAACCTTAGTAACAATGCTTGAGCCTATAAAAGGGCGTGTTTTTGACCCTTGCTGTGGCTCAGGGGGCATGTTTGTTCAGAGTGTTCGATTTGTAGAGGATTATACAAATCGTTCTAGCAGTGAAAATCATCGCCAGGAAATATCCATATACGGACAAGAAATGAACTATACTACTTGGCGGTTGGCTCTTATGAATATGGCCATTCGTGGCATAGATGCCGACATTCGTTGGAATGAGAAAGGATCATTTCTGCAAGATGCTCATAAAGACCTTAGAGCAGACTTTGTTCTCGCAAATCCGCCATTTAATGATGAAGACTGGGGTTTTTCCAAAGTCAAAGACGATGTCCGCTGGGCTTATGGGACTCCTCCGAGCGGTGGTTCGCGCAAGCAAAAGGATGGTTCTGCTATCACGGTTGATGGTGGCAATGCTAACTATGCCTGGATTCAGCACTTTGTTCACCATTTAGCTCCAGATGGAACTGCGGGATTTGTCCTGGCTAACGGCTCTATGTCTACCAATACCTCCGGAGAAGGTGAAATTCGTAAAGCGATTATCGAAGCTGATCTGGTAGATTGTATGGTTGCGCTACCAGGACAACTTTTTTATACTACGCAAATTCCTGTCTGCCTATGGTTTCTTACTCGGTCTAAGAAGCCGGATTGTAAACGTGGTTTTCGGGGACGTGCTGGCGAAACGCTATTTATTGATGCTCGCAAATTAGGTGCGCTCATTGATCGTACCCATCGTGAACTTTCAGATAAAGAGATTGCCAATATTGCTCGCACATATCATGCCTGGCGTGGTGAAGAAAAAGACGGTACCTATAAAGACGAACCTGGTTTTTGTAAGGCTGCTACTATTGACGATATTCGCGCTCAAAACTATATCCTTACCCCTGGTCGCTATGTTGGGACGGAAGAAGTAAAAGATGATGGAGTGGTTTTTGAGGACAGAATGGCTGAACTTACCGAACGTTTATATAAGCAGATGCGGGAAGCACAAGATTTGGATACAGTAATACGCCGCAATCTGGAGGTGCTAGGCTTTGGCAAGTAAGTGGTGCACAAAAAAATTCGAAGATTTATTTCTCATACCATTAAGAAATGGACTAACTCGTCCCAAACGAGTACGTGGATCAGGAATAAAAATGGTTAATATGGGAGAAATATTCGCCTATGATAGGTTGTATGACCCTCCCATGGATCTAGTTCCTATATCTGATAAAGAAAAAGATAGCTATTTGTTGCATCCAGGAGATCTTCTTTTTGCCAGGCAGTCGTTGGTAAGGGAAGGCGCAGGAAAGTGTAGCATAGTAAAGCAAATTGGTAGTGAGACCACCTTTGAATCCCATTTAATTCGTTGTAGACTTAACCTGGAATTTGCAAATCCAGATTTTTATTATTATTTTTTTAAATCACATTTAGGTAAAGCTGCAATCGAGGCTATTATTGAACAGGTGGCAGCCGCTGGAATTCGAGGAACTGATCTAGCTAAAGTTTTATTACCTGTACCACCGATATACGAGCAACAGGCAATTGCCCATATACTTGTTGCTTTGGATGATAAAATTGAATTAAATAAAAGAATGAACGAGACATTAGAAAGCATGGCACAAGGGCTGTTTAAAAGCTGGTTTGTGGACTTTGATCCGGTAATTGACAATGTTCTTGTTACTGGCAAGCCAATTCCGCCAGAGTTGACTTCTCGAGGTGCTCTGCGTGAAGCTCTGGGGAATAAAGGCAAGATTCTAACAGAAAAAGTGCGCAACTTATTTCCCAGTAAACTTAATACTTGTGAATATGGATGGACTCCCGATGGGTGGAAGATGTATACAATTGGAGATGTTGTTAAAGTTGTAGGTGGAGGAACCCCAAGTACAGCAATTCCTGATTATTGGGAAGGCGGAGTTCATCCATTTTGTACTCCTAAAGATATGTCTGGTCTTTTGTCGACAGCTCTTGTTGATACGGAACGATATCTTACAGATAAAGGAGTAGCAAAAGTCAGTTCTGGAATACTCCCACCTGGTACTGTATTGCTATCATCTCGTGCTCCTATTGGATATCTTGCGATATCAGATATTCCTATTTCTGTAAACCAGGGAATCATTGCTATGATTTGTGATAATCTGATTACAAATGCATATGTTCTTAATTGGACTCGATTCCATATGGAAGATGTTTTAGCGAGAGCAAACGGTGCAACCTTTTTAGAAATTAGTAAGAAAAATTTTCGCACAATACCATTTTTACATCCAAACGAGGAAGTTTTAAAAGCATTTAATGCTTTTGGGAACGAAATTTACTCGCGAATAAGATTGTGCGCTAGAGAAATGTATAATTTAGCTAAACTCCGAGATCATCTTCTTTCAAAGCTTTTATCTGGTAGTTTGCGAGTAAAAGATGCAGAGAAAATTGTGGAGAGCCATTTATGAACGGTTTAAAGCCATGGGCCCAAGGTCCTTTCGATATGCTTCTTCACGCGGAAACCCATTTCCTAAAGGGGGAAGATTTTGATCGCCGGATTGCTCTCATCTCTTTTGACAATTGTATTGAAGTCGCGATTACAACCTATTTGTCTTTACATCCGATTCAGCGAGGAAATAGAGAATATAAACGTGAAGATATTGATAAATGGCAAAGAAATTATCATAATAAGTTGGACTTTTTTTATGAAGAGCTCAAACGGCGTAATCTAACAGAAACAATTGAACAGGCGGATATCGTTTATTACCATCAAAATCGCAACGACCAATATCATAGTGGCGCTACTGGTGTTCCAGAATTACATAAATTAGAAGGTATCCGGTTGGCAGCAATCTGGATATTTGAAGTTCTGTTTGGAGTAGCGGGAACGGAGCAACACTTAAAGGAAATGGTTGAGGCTGAAAACCGCATGAGTAGTCCGCCACTTAGAGAATTGGTAAAAGATCGATTAATTGATGCAGAATATGGCATGATTGAGATTGGCGGTATTCAGTTTTATTCAAGTGAAGTTTTGTTTAGTGTGGATTATCAGGCATATAAAGAAATCGGTGAAGAATTGGCCGCTTCGCTTGATCGGAAGCAGGAGGTGATAAATGGAGATGCAGACAACGAAGCAGGAAATGAATGAGAACTTACTCGAAGAAACAGCCTTATACTGGTTTTCCGAATTAGGATATACTGTGCTTCACGGGCCTGATATTGCTCCAGGTATGCCTTCGGCGGAGCGGGAGAATTATCGGCAAGTTATTCTTGTGGAACGGCTGCGGCAAGCTTTAATTCGTATTAACCCCGATGTACCTCAGGTGGGAATTGAGGAAGCTATTCGTAAGATTTTAATAGCTGATTCTCCAAATATGGCGGATGGTAATCGTTTTTTTCATCGATTACTTACTGACGGCGTGGATGTAGAAATTCCTTCAAGTAATAAATATGGTGGAAGTCATTATACGAAGGTTTGGCTGCTTGATCTCACCGTGATTGACAATAATGACTGGATAGCGCTTAGTCAATTTACGGTTATAGCAGATAATCGTAATCGGCGAGCTGACATGGTTATTTTTGTTAACGGGCTGCCTTTAGCTGTACTAGAACTTAAAAGCCCGGGAGATGAGAATGCGACTATCAAACAGGCGTTCAATCAATTACAAACCTATAAAAAAGATATAGCGTCGCTGTTTGTTACTAATGAAATTCTGGTTATATCTGACGGCATTCAAGCTCGATTAGGGACGATAACAAGTGGTTGGGACCGCTTTGTACCTTGGCGTACAATAGATGGAAAAGAAATTGAAAAAAAAGGTACTCCTGAGCTGGAGGTCTTGATTCGGGGATTATTTGAACGCAAGCGGTTTCTTGACTACATATTAAATTTTATTGTTTTTGAAGACGATGGAATAAAAGTTATTAAAAAAGCAGCTGCCTATCATCAGTATTGGGCAGTGAATAAAGCAATTTTTTACACTTTTTCAGCTTGCGGCATTGCAATCAGTGAGGATAAACTAATTGGCCGTTTTCCTAACTTTACAAGTCCTGCTGCTGTTGTAAAGGAGGGGCATAGTTTCTACGGTCCCGGAACGCAACATTTCGGTGGTCACCGTATCGGGGTGATTTGGCATACTCAGGGGAGTGGCAAAAGTCTATCTATGACTTTCTATGCCGGCAAGATTGTTCGTCATCCAGATATGCTCAATCCGACTCTTGTCATTATTACTGATCGTAATGATCTTGATGATCAATTGTTTGGAACTTTTGCCCGATGTAAAGATTTGCTGCGGCAATCGCCAGTACAGGCTGAGAATAGAGAGCAATTGAGAACACTTCTAAAGGTTGCTTCCGGCGGTGTCGTTTTTACCACTATTCAAAAGTTTATGCCAGATCAAAAAGGCGATACACATCCACTGCTTAGCCAAAGAGATAATATTGTCGTTATTGCTGATGAAGCTCACCGAAGCCAATATGAATTTATTGATGGATTCGCCCGGCATCTCCATGACGCACTCCCAAATGCTTCTTTCATCGGGTTTACTGGTACTCCAATTGAAAACAATGATCGTAGTACGCCGGCTGTATTTGGAGATTATATTGACAAGTATGATATGTTGAGGGCGGTTGAAGACGGATCTACGGTACCAATATACTATGAAAGCCGTTTGGTGCGTATTGCACTCAAAGAAGAGGAAAAACCAAACATTGATCCTGAATTTGAGGTAATTACAGAGGGAGAAGAAGAGGCAGGAAAACAAAATCTAAAAACAAAGTGGGCAGCGCTGGAAGCTATGGTTGGAACCGAGGAACGTATATGCCAGATTGCTGCTGACCTTGTAGAGCATTTTGAAAAACGCTTGGGTGCCATGGATGGTAAGGCAATGGTGGTGTGTATGAGTCGGCGAATTTGTGTTGACTTATACGAAGCGGTAAGAAAAATCCGACCGCATTGGCATCACGATGATGATGGGCAAGGTTTTATGAAAATCATAATGTCCGGCTCTGCCTCTGATCATCCTAAATGGCAGGCGCATATACGAAGTAAGATGGGGAGAGAAGCATTAGCTACACGATTTAAGGATGCGACAGATGATTTTAAATTGGTCTTTGTTCGAGATATGTGGTTAACTGGCTTTGATTGCCCTAGCTTACACACCATGTATATTGATAAGCCGATGAGTGGACATAATCTTATGCAAGCAATTGCTCGAGTAAATCGTGTTTTTCGCGATAAGCCCGGCGGCTTGGTTGTAGACTACCTTGGAATAGCC
Organism: Anaerospora hongkongensis; assembly: GCF_004339805.1. Lineage (GTDB taxonomy): Bacteria > Bacillota > Negativicutes > Sporomusales > DSM-15969 > Anaerospora > Anaerospora hongkongensis. Next base: position 121,811 of record NZ_SLUI01000014.1, read on the forward strand.
GATTCTTTAAAACGGGCCTTAGCAGACTATACCGCAAGTGGTGGTGAAGGTAGTACGGCCATTGATCAGATGCAGGCTGTTTCTGTATTAATGGAAAAATATGAAGTCGTACGTGCGATGTTTCATGGCTTTGATTATCGGACTATCCTTTATAGCGAGCAGCGGAAAAGGATTTCTGGAATAACTCAGGCTATGGAGTTTATTCTTGCCAGCCCTGAGGGAAAAAATCGCTATCTCCCGGCTGTTACTGCTCTCAGCAGAGCCTTCGCCTTAGCTGTTCCTGATGAAAATGCTTTAGCAATTCGGGATGAAATCAGGCTGTTCCAAGAAGTCCGGGCAGCATTGATAAAAATAACTGGTAATGAGCGCAATCAAACGCCGGATGAAATGGAAGCAGCAGTTAAACAACTGGTTTCAAAGGCCGTGATTTCTACAGAAGTCATGGATATATTTGCAGCAGTCGGATTGAGGAATCCTGATATTTCCATTCTATCTGATGAGTTTTTAGAAGAGGTTAAGACGTTACCACAACGAAATTTAGCCCTTGAGTTACTGAAAAAGCTAATCAATGATGAAATTAGAAGCCGCTCTCAGAAAAATATAGTTCAAGGACGATCTTTTGCAGAGATGTTGGAGCATGCAGTTCGTAAATACCAAAACCGATCTATTGAAGCTGCTGAGATTATTCAAGCTTTAATTGATCTGGCGAAAAATATTCGTGAAGCTGGCCAGCGAGGAGAAACGCTAGGCTTATCTGATGATGAAGTGGCTTTTTACGATGCTCTTGCTGATAATGGTAGTGCCCGCGATATCATTGGTGACGAAAAACTAAAATTTCTCGCACAAGAGTTAGTGATAAAAGTTAAACAAAGTGTCACAATTGATTGGAATTTGCGTGAGCCAGCTAGGGCTCAAATACGGGTCATTGTAAAGCGGTTACTACGTCAATACGGATATCCACCTAATATGGAGAAAAAAGCCACTGAACTTGTTTTGGCACAAGCCGAGCTTCTTTGTAAGGGATGGGCAGTATAAAAGAGTTAGTATCGTATTAATTATATAGGTAACGCTTACCCATGTTTTAAAAACGTGGGTAATTTTTTTTGTTTTCTACTCACGTTATATTGATATAGGAAGGTATTACCCATATAATGGAATAAAAGGGGGCGACACGATGCAAGATAGTACGTTAAAATGTTTACCGCCTGATATTGACCTTGAGACTAAGAAAGTGTTAAAACAGTTGGTTAGATCCCACAGAGCACTGGCGGAGTTAAAAGGCTTTGCCGATACGATGCCTAATAAGAACATTTTGCTCAATGCAGTGACCATCAATGAGGCGAAAGATAGTTCCGAAATAGAAAACATCATAACCACTCACGATGAATTGTTCAAGGCTATGTCCCAAGCAAATTATCATAATCCTGCGGCCAAGGAAGTTGTAAACTACCGGACGGCTCTCTGGAAAGGGTATGAACTCGTCAAAGCAAATAAGATGATGACCACGAATATGATTATTGAAATCCAACAAGACATTGAGAAAAACCGCGCCGGTATCAGAAAGTTACCGGGAACGGTTTTGCAAAACCAGACAACGGGTGAAGTGATTTATACACCACCCAGTAGTGAACAAGAAATTCTTGCACTTATGTCAAACCTGGAAAGATATATCAATGATGATTACGATGCGATTGACTCGCTGATCAAATTGGCAGTCATTCATTACCAGTTTGAATCGATCCACCCTTTTTATGATGGGAATGGACGCACCGGGAGAATTATAAACGTTTTATACCTTGTTCTTAAAGAACTGTTAGACAGTCCGATTTTATATCTTAGTAAATACATCATACGCAATAAAAGCGCCTATTATCGGCTGCTACAGGAAGTGCGAACGAAAGAAGCTTGGGAGGAATGGGTTCTTTTTATCCTGGATGGCATTGAGCAAACCGCCGAAGAGACATTATTGTTGGTGAAAAGAATTAATGCAGTGGTGGACAAGACTACAGAAGACATAAAAAATACGCTACCACGGGTTTATTCCAAAGAACTGGTGGAGCTGTTATTTTATGAGTTTTATACCAAAACGGCTTACGTGGAAGCAGGTCTTGGCGTCTCGCGCAAGACAGCGGCCGGTTATTTGTCGGCGCTAGAAGAAGCTGGTTTCCTTGTATCGCAGAAAATTGGCAAGGAGCGAATTTATCTCAACAAGCAATTGTTTGAAGTAGTTCAGGCGGCAGGGAACTGAAGAGCGCTCAGGTAATTTTGCAATTCGGAATGATGGACTGTAGTACTGGATAAAAATTCTCAATTTACTTGAGATATAAACAGAGATGGCAGAAAAAAGATACAGGAGACGTTTTTAGATTTGCACTCTTATTTATATGATAGTTGATAGGTAACACTTATTCCTTCTGCACGTCAAGTTATAAAAATACTTGGACTAAAGGACATAAGCACATGGATGAAACCAAATATTTAATCTTGATTAGAGGAAAAGATGAAACTTCAAATGTTTTATCGTATACCCGTCACGGTACAAAAGTGAATGTCATGTTTAAAAGCTTAAAGTCGTTTCCATACAGCCGCCAAAACGTAGTGATTGAAGAAAACCCAACAGTAATTGATGTCATAGATCAAGTGATATATTACAACAACATTCTTTTAACCGGTGTAAACCAAATATTACAGTTTAATGGAAAAGTAAAAATAATATTTGATAAACAGAAAAGTGAAGTATATAATTCAGACGCTATACGGGTAGATGATAACAGTTTAAATCATAATGTTGCACAAGATATCTTAAACTATTGGAAGGAAATTGCTCCGTACACTAAAAGCGACGATGATGAAGAAGCTTTCTTGAAGAGGGAGTATGATCGTTTAACCTGTATAAATCTTGAAAGTGTATTAGGCTGTTATATAACTAAGGAGCCTTTACAGTGTTTGAATCATGATACTAATGATGTAATCTTTCCTTTCAGTTTTAATTTGAGCCAAAAGCAAGCGTTGGAAAACGCCTTACGAGCGAATGTTTCAGTCATTGAAGGTCCCCCTGGGACAGGAAAAACGCAAAGCATCTTAAATATCATTGCGAATCTTGCCATTATGCAGGGCAAGTCGGTGGCGGTGGTGTCTGGCAATAACGCAGCTGTACAAAACGTTAAAGATAAGCTGGAAAAAGAGCAATATGGTTTTTTGCTGGCTTTTCTCGGCAATAAGAAAAATCGGAAGGCTTTCTTTGAGAAGCTGCCCCTGTATGATGTAACCGATTGGAAAAGCGAGATTGAGGAAAGTGTATTACTTGAGAAGATTAGTAGTTTGAATGGCAGAATCAATTATTTGTTGAATTTAAATAATGAGCAGGCGAAAGTTCAACAAGAATTAGCGGCTTATTATACGGAGAGACAACATTTCAATCGATACTATGACAATCAGGATATTGAAGAAATTAAACGATTGTTGTTTTATCGTAAAACGCCGGAACGGGTTATATCTTTTTTATCCGATCATTATTTTGCAACGGAAGAACACAAATCCCACAAGCTTACATACAGATTAAAATTGCTGATAAAATATGGCTTTACTGATTTTAAGAAACTAAAAGAGAATGAAATCGCTATTATTTTAAACTTACAAAAAGAGTATTACAATTTAAAAATAGCAGGCCTTGAGCAGCGCAAGAAGGCCTTAGCGCAAGAATTGGCTAATGCGGAGTTTGAGCAGTTGCTAGCTCAGCACAAGGAATATTCGACAATCTTATTCAAACAGAAATTATATGGTCGCTATCATGATAAAAAAGTTGAACAATTTACGGGTGCTTCTTATAAGGGGCATTTCGATAAATTCATTGAACGGTTTCCGGTTGTACTCAGTACTACGCACTCTTTACGTAATTGCGTACCTGATAACTATCTATTTGATTATCTAATTATTGATGAATCCTCACAGGTTGATCTGCTGTCAGGGGCGCTAGCCTTGTCCTGCTGTAAACGTGCAATTGTTGTAGGCGATACAAAACAATTACCGCATATCGTGGATGAGAAGATAAAGGACAAAATACAAACAGCGAATGTGGAGAATATTTATGACTATTTTCAGCACAATATTCTTTCTTCCATTCTTGCTCTCTACCCGGAGCTGCCCAGAGTTATTCTCAAAGAGCATTACCGGTGTCACCCTAAAATTATTGGGTTTTGTAACCAGAAATATTACCGTGGTGCATTGATTCCATTTACGCGGGAAGATACAAATGACACTCCGTTTATTTTCTATCGTACTGTTCAGGGAAATCATATGCGGGAAGTGACAAAAGGAGAAAGCCGGGGGAAATATAATCAACGGGAACTGGATGTTATCGAAGAAGTTTTACAAAATCCTCATCTTGTTACAAAAGATATTACTGAGATTGGTTTTACCACGCCTTACAGAAACCAGGCGGACAGAGCGGGAAAGGCTTATGATAATAGTATGGAGTGCGATACCGTACATAAATATCAAGGCAGAGAGAAGAAGCTTATGATTATGTCGACAGTTCTGGATAATACTTTTCCCGGTAAGAAGGGACTTGCTTTTGTGGATGATCCTTGTAAAATAAACGTTGCTGTTTCAAGAGCACAAGATCAGTTTGTATTGGTAACCGATCACTCGTTTTTTGAAAAAGCGGGAAAAGAAGTAAGTGATCTGATTCGCTACATCGAATACCATACATTAGATGAGCATCTAATTGAGAGTGAAGTGGTTTCTGTATTCGATTTACTGTACAAGGAGTATTCATGTAAATTTATGGCATTCAAAAAGCGTTTGCCCAATATTTCAAAGTATCAATCGGAAAACATAATGTGGCAATTGCTGGATGATATTATTAGCGAAGACAAATATAATTGTTTTGAGTTTACTATGCAAGTATTGTTGCGGAACCTACTTAAAAATGACGATAAGCTAACGCCGGAAGAAGTACGCTATGTAAATCATAATGCTTCTGTAGATTTTGTAGTTTATTACAAGCTGAATAGGAAGCCGGTGTTGATAATTGAAGTTGATGGCTTTGCCTTTCATGAAAACAATCCGGCACAATTGGCGAGAGATGCATTGAAAGATAGTATTTTAGATAAACATGACCTGCGTCTTTTACGGCTTGCGACAAATGGCAGTAGAGAAGAATTTAAAATAAAGAATGAGATAGAACAAGTACTGAATGTTATCTAGGTGGTTAGGTTAAAAATAAGACCCGCCCCCAAAATGAGGCGGGTATCACAGATGATAAGAATGTATTTTTATAGAGGACAATTACGGGACTTTGAAAGCAGTGCTATTGCGATTCGGGCAGTTCTTACATATATACGATTGGTAGAACTTATACTGCGAATTTAAGTTGGTGAGCTGCTCTAAAAAGGAGTAGGGAATCAAGCTCTCCCCCTCGCTCGTCAGTAGTGTACTACAACAACCGTACAACAACGCGGCGAAAAAGTTCTGTGACGGTCTGTAATGAAAAGCCAGCATTATCAAGCATTCATGGTGTTTTGAAAACGAAAAATGGCGCTTAAATTTGACTCTTAATCAGTAGGTTGTAGGTTCGATTCCTACGTGGGTCACCAGAAGAAACAAGGCTTTCCGGACTTAGTTCCGGAAAGCTTTTTTACTTTTACAACAACGTACAGCAACGGGAGAGAGAAGACCCGTGAATATCGCCTCTTAAGCGGTGATATTCACGGGTTTTTTATGTTGGCTCTCCGGTTGTTGTAGGAAGATGGAACGGGCCTGCCGGCAGCGAGGGAAACCGCGAACTGCGCGGCGGGAAAATAAAAAAGCCGCCTTCGTTAAAAGGCGGCAGTGTGAAAGCAATTCATAGAATTTTCTCTTTTCAGCCTGGAAGATTATGCTATAATAAGCGTAACAGGCTGTCGGGGAACGGTTG
>NZ_SLUI01000015.1 GCF_004339805.1 Anaerospora hongkongensis
GACAAACTTGATTTTACAACAAAAAAATGGCTCCCGGCTACTGCCGGTGCCATTTTTTTGTTTTCAGAACTATCTTAGTGCGACAGCCCCTTTTTTATTACTATTTTATCTTTTTACTTCTACGTGAGCCAGCTTTTCGTAATAGCGGATGAGGCTGCCATGATCAGCATCGCCCATACCATCCACTCGCAATGCCTGCATCATTTCCATAACTGCCGCCGTTAAGGGCAAGGGTACTCCCATTTCATGGGAAGTCTCCAGTACATTATTTAAATCCTTAATATGCAGATTAATGCGGAAACCAGGATCAAATTTACGATCCATTACCAAGGGCGCTTTAGCCTCCAGCACGGTACTGCCGGCTAAGCCACCCCGGATGGCCTTATATACCAGCTCCGGTTCTACTCCTGCTTTACTGGCCAGCACTAGCGCCTCCGACATCGCCGCAATATTGATAGCTACAATTATTTGATTGGCTAATTTGGTAACATTACCTGCCCCGATATCACCGGTAAGCACTACCGAACCGGCCATAGCCTTCATTACTGGATAACATTTGTCAAATATCGCCTGATTTCCGCCTACCATAACCGATAGAGTACCATCTATGGCCTTGGGCTCACCACCGCTTACCGGTGCATCTAAAAAAGCAACACCTTTTTCAGCTAACTGTGCTCCCACTTCCCGGCTGACCAGTGGTGCAATAGAACTCATATCGATTACTATGGTCCCTTGCTTAGCACCTTCGATAATGCCACTTGCCCCCAACACGACTTCTTTTACATGAGGAGAGTTGGGCAGCATTGTAATAACAATATCAGACTGAGCTGCAACGTCTTTGGGAGTGGCAGCGCTTACTGCACCAGCGGTAACCAATTCGCCTACCGCCTCTTGGTTGCGGTCCATAACAGTCAGCTCATAACCCGCCTTCAGCAAGTTTTTGCTCATCGGCTTGCCCATAATTCCTAATCCAATAAATCCAATTTTCATTGTTCTATACTCCTTGATTATTATTTGTATAACTGAAATCTAATTGCTGGTCTGTTGCACGGCTTGGACTAACGCACCAGGCAGGGTTGTTTGTTATTAAATTGCCAATTGGGAATTAAGTACTGCATGGCTATGGCATCATTGCGGGAACCTAGGCCCATTTTTTGATAAACCTGATGGGCTTTCTCCACTTGGTCCATATCAATTTCCACACCTAGACCCGGTTTATCAGGAACAGCCACCATGCCGCCAATAATTTTAAAAGGCTCTTTCGTCAGGCGTTCCTGACCTTCCTGCCATATCCAGTGAGTATCTAAGGCTGCAATTTTTCCTGGTGCCGCTGCCCCAACGTGAGTAAACATTGCCAAAGAAATATCAAAGTGATTGTTAGAATGAGATCCCCACGTTAAACCCCATTCGTGACACATTTGAGCAACACGCACCGAGCCCTGCATTGTCCAGAAGTGAGGATCAGCCAAGGGAATATCTACCGAATGAAGCTGAATGGTGTGCCCCATCTGGCGCCAGTCAGTAGCAATCATATTAGTAGCTGTAGGAAGACCCGTTGCCCGTCTAAACTCAGCCATCACTTCTCTTCCTGAGTAGCCATTCTCTGCACCGCAGGGATCTTCTGCATAAGCCAGAACGTGATGTTGATTGCGGCAAAGCCTGATAGCCTCTTCCAGTGACCAGGCACCATTGGGATCAATGGTAATTCGGGCATTGGGGAAACGCTTGGCTAAAGCCGTAACGGCTGCTATTTCCTCCTCGCCGCTTAATACGCCGCCTTTCAGCTTAAAATCATTAAAACCGTAACGGTCGTGGGCTGCTTCTGCAAGCTGCACAATTTCCTGAGGCGTTAGCGCCTCTTCGTGACGCAGGCGCAGCCAGCCATCCTTAGCATCGGGAGCACTCAAATAAGGCAGATCTGTTTTTTGGCGATCTCCTACATAAAACAGATATCCCAGCATTTCTACTTCTTTACGCTGCTGCCCTGTACCAAGCAATGCAGCTACCGGCACTCCTAAGAATTGTCCTAACAAATCCAGCAAAGCAGCTTCCAAGGCTGTTACAGCATGAATGGTAATCCGTAAATCGAAAGTTTGCAGGCCCCGTCCGCCCGAGTCCCGGTCAGCAAAACGCTGCCTTACTGTATTGAGAATATTATTATACATACCGATACTTTGACCAATAACCAATGGCTTTGCATCTTCCAGCGTTTGGCGAATTTTTTCGCCGCCAGGGACTTCGCCAACACCGGTATGACCGGAATTATCTTTCATAATGACAATATTCCGGGTAAAGAAGGGGCTATGGGCACCACTAAGATTAAGCAGCATACTATCATATCCTGCAACAGGAATAACCAGCAATTCAGTAATAATTGGTGTACTCACCGTATTTGTCCGGTTCATTTACTCTCCTCCTTCTTAACGAACAAAGCATGGAGCTTTACAGTCATATTTCCAGCCCGGCAGCAAGTACTGCATGGCCATGGCGTCATCACGGGCACCTGTTCCAACCTTATTGTACAGTTGATGGGCCTTTTCAATTTGGTCCATATCGATTTCTACTCCAAGCCCTGGTTTGTTTGGTACTTCTACCATGCCGTCAACAATTTTAAAGGGTTCTTTTGTTAGTCGCTCCTGGTCCTCCTGCCAAATCCAATGGGTGTCAATAGCGGTTATATTTCCTGGAGCAGCAGCAGCCGCGTGCGTAAACATAGCAAGGGAGATATCAAAATGATTATTAGAGTGGGACCCCCAGGTTAATCCCCATTCGTGGCACAGCTGAGCTACCCGTACCGATCCCTGCATTGTCCAGAAATGTGGATCAGCCAGAGGAATATCTACCGAATGGAGGTTCACAGAATGACCTAATTGACGCCAATCTGTTGCAATCATGTTAGTTGCAGTTGGTATTCCTGTTGCCCTCCGGAATTCTGCCATAATTTCGCGGCCTGAGTAGCCATTCTCCGGACCGCAGGGATCTTCAGCATAAGCCAAAACATGGCCCTGGTTGCGGCATAGTTTAATTGCTTCTTCCAATGACCAGGCACCATTAGGGTCAATGGTAATGCGAGCATCAGGAAAACGATTGGCAAGTGCAGTAACCGCTTCCATCTCTTCAATACCATTCATCACTCCTCCTTTCAGCTTAAAGTCCTTAAAACCGTACCGTTCACTTGCCGCTTCGGCAAGACGGACAATGGCTTTAGGCGTAACGGCTTCTTCGTGACGCAGACGCAGCCACGCATCTTTGGCAGCAAGGTTATGGAGATACGATAGATTAGTTTTTCTCCTGTCGCCGATATAGAATAGATACCCCAGCATTCTTACGGCATCACGCTGCTGACCGCTGCCAAGCAGGGCCGCAACAGGTACTCCCAAAAACTGGCCTAAGAGATCCAGCAGGGCTGCCTCAATTGCGGTAAGGACATTATCAGTACGCAAGTTAATTTCATGAGGTTGTTTTAAGACTGCTGCTTCCGCTGCTGACGTTACTTTATGCACAGTAGCCTGCGGACCGGTTGTAGCGGGGCTTAATAGTTGCTTCCTAATCGTATTTAAAATGTTGTTATACAGGCCTATTGATTGGCCGATAACTAAGTCCTGCGCCTTTTCCAGCGTCTGCCTTATCCCTTCCCCTCCCGGTACTTCGCCAACACCGGTACGTCCGGAATTATCTTTCAAAATGACAATATTACGGGTGAAATAGGGAGCATGAGCACCACACAGGTTAAATAACATACTGTCATGTCCTGCTACGGGAATAACTTGCATTTGGACAATAACCGGTGTACCTGATTGAAGACTGACTTCCTGTTTACACATATGCCGGAACCTCCTTAGCTTGTCATTATTTAAGCTCAACCCGCTTAATCTCTCCCACAATAAACAGATAACTCGCCATTGCCAGGAAAGCATGAATACCGACATAAATCAATGCTCCGTTAAAAGAGCCTGTTGTTCCAACAATGTAGCCAATGGCAATTGGCGTGGTAATACTGGATAAGTTACCACAAGTGTTTAATAAGCCGCCGCTCAAGCCTGCAATTTGCTTTGGTGCGGTATCAGAATTAACCGCCCAGCCCAGAGCGCCTATTCCCTTGCCAAAAAAAGACATCGCCATTATTGCTACAATAACCCACTGTGTATCTACATAGTTACAAATGATCATGCTCATGGATAGCAGCATGCCCAGCACAATAGGTACCTTTCTGGCAACTGATAAGGAATAACCCTTTTTTAGCAGGTAATCAGAAATAACTCCACCTAAAACGCCACCGACAAAGCCGAATATAGCCGGAACGGATGCAGCAAAGCCTGCTTTGAGAATAGTCATACCTCTTGCCTGTACGAGATAAACAGGAAACCAGGTAATAAAAAAATAGGTAAGCGCATTGATACAATATTGGGCAACATAAATACCTACCATCATGCGATTGCGGAGCAGTTCTTTAATATAGTGCAAGTTAGGTCCTTCCTGCTTACCGCCTGCTTTGTTATCCTGATCCATATTGACTAAGGCTCCGCCTTGCTCAATATACTGTACTTCAGCCTCATTAATCATAGGATGTTCTTTAGGGTTATGAATGTACTTCTGCCAAACCAGTACGAAAAGAATCCCCAATACACCCATAACAGTAAAAACATAATGCCAGCCAAAATTATGGACAAGCCAGCCCATAATCGGTGCAAAGATTACGGTAGCAGCATATTGGGCTGAGTTGAAAATCGCTGATGCAGTACCGCGCTCCGAAGCGGGAAACCAGGCAGCAACAATCCGGCTATTAGCCGGGAAAGAAGGGGCCTCGGCAGCGCCTACCAGAAACCGTAAACAAAATAACGTTATAATAGCTGTAGCTCCCGTTAAGAATCCAACAAACCCCTGGAATAATGTAAAAACTGACCATAGAAAGATACTAAAAGCGTACACTTTTTTGGAACCGAACTTATCTAATAACCAACCACCCGGCAATTGGCAAATAACATAGGCCCACCCAAAAGCAGAAAAAATATAACCCATTGCTATAGGGTCCATTTTCAATTCTTTGGCAATTGCCGGACCAGCAATGGAAATAGTGGCACGATCAGCGTAATTAATCACGGTAATAAAGAATAATACGGCGACGACGATCCAGCGGACGTTTGTCTTTTTCTCCATGGAAATAGCAGAATTCGTTACAGCCAAATTTTTATTATCCATGTAAATCACCTTATGGAATGGTTAATGACCACTCCACTTTTATCCTTTCTTTATTTTTATTTATAAACGACAATTGCCCTTCCCTTAATGGGAAACATTCCTATTTCAATAATCCCATCTCTAGCAAAACTTGACGAACCTTATCACGCTCCTCTTTCGTCATTGGTCCTACCGGATCCATGCAAGGTCCTGCTTCAATCCCTAACTGTTCAAGTGCTTCTTTAATAACGGCCGGAAAAGTGCCGATTGTAAAAGCAAGACGCAGCGGCGCTAAAGTAAGCTGAGCTTCAAGAGCTCCCTTAAGGTCACCAGCCATATATTTGTCATAAATATCCGCACACAGCCTAGGTGCGACATTACCGCAAGAAGCAATAGAGCCTGCTGCACCATAGCAAAGTGCTCCATAGATAAGCGTATCCCGTCCGACAAGTACGGAAAAATCATCCCGCTCTTTGGTTAAACGAATATATTCAGCTGTTAATGTTAAATCTCCACTAGAGTCTTTAATACTGACGATATTCGAAACCTCCGCCAGTTTGGCTACTGTAGGCGCAGTCAGATTAACTCCGGTCTTGGGAGGATTATTATAAAGCACAATCGGCAGGGAAGTACTGGCCGCAATACTTTTAAAATGCTCAATTAACTGATCCTGGCTTGGTGTTATAAACATCGGCGTTAATACAGATACGGCATCGACACCACATGCTTGAGCCACTTGCGTGAGCTTGATACTTTCACGGGTAGTAATACCGTTCGTTCCTGCATAAACCGGTACCCTCCCTTTCGTTTCATCCATTGTAACCTGAAAAATTTCCCGCTTTTCTTCGGCAGAAAGTCCATAAAACTCACCAGTAGTGCCTACAACAAATAGTCCATGACTACCACCGTCAATTAAATAATTAATTAGCTTCCGCATAGCCTTTTCATTAAACTTTCCCTCTTTATTCAGAGGCGTAATCACTGCCGGAATTATGCCATAAGGCTTAAATCCACTCTTTTGGCCTGTAGTTGTTTTCAAAGCATCATCCTCCTTTTATTTCATATATTGAAATTTAATTTTATAATATAGATATTATTCTTTAATTTTTGAAATATTCCTTTAATTTTATAAAATTTATTTTATTAAGATTATTCTGATTTAATTGCAAAAAAAAGGACTAGACCTATTAAAGGTCCAGTCCCTTATTTATTTACATCTTATATTTTCACTTTAAATCGCACCATTGCTGGAACCTAATCGCGTTGATAAACGATTAGCGCACTCCAATAAAAACGGAATCATTTCCGTAAGATCTGCTACACTATGGTGACTTGTTGGCCCGGATATACTAATTCCAGCCACAATCTCCTCTGTCGGACCGTATACAGGCACTGCTATGCAATTTACGCCATTTGCCCATTCTTCAAGATCCAGTGCGTAGCCTTGCAGCCTGACCTTCTCAAGCTCTTTTTCATATTCGGCAGCGCTCGTAATCGTATTCAGAGTATAACGGCGAACACCACGTTTGAAAATATCCTGAACTTTTTCGGGCTGCCTGCTGATTAAGACCTTTCCTAATGCCGTACAATGAAGCGGCCTTCTCATCCCAATATGAAAGTACCCATACATGCAATAAGGAGTCTCAGCACGAGCAACATAGACTACTTCATTTTCATCAAGAACGGCAAGATTAACATTAACTTTTAAATTAGTTGACAGCTCTTCAATAAATGGCAGGCAAACCTGCCTGATTGTCATGGAATTAATGACGATTCCCTGGTATTTAAGGAAAGCTCTGCCCAAAGAGTAAATGCTGTCATTTTGCTCAATGAGATTAAATTCTTTCATTGTCGTAAGAAGACGGTAAGCAGTGGGCTGGTTAATTCCCGTTAAACTACTGATATCTTTTAACCGCAGCCGGGGTTTTTCATTTGAAAAACAATTTATGATGGTTATTGCTTTAACAATACTGTTATTCAATAGCTCTTTGTTCATAATTATCACCTTAATTTTACATAGTGAAATTTTATTTTTAATTATAAATTATTACTATGTAAAATTCAACCACTAATCGGCTCTTCTTTCTCCTCCAGCCTGATCGGACGTACAACTGATACTTCTTCCCGCGTACCGTCAAGGGAATCGTGATAGACGCTGTATTCCCGTGTCCGGTTGAAAGAGTAAGGCCTTCTCCATTTATTGCATAATCTTTTCTTTATGTGGCTTAGACGTAATTGGGCCCGCCGGCAGCCTCTACTACCCTTGCAAAAAAGTGACATCATTATTCCCTTCCGGCGTTAACGGTATCTCTTTCTCTATACCGCATGCCCAACGCAGTTATTACGCCGAAGCTAGCAAAAATCATTGCCAGAATATATACGTCATGAAACGCTTCGGTCATGACTGTCTGCAGCATACCTGGCACAGCCAAATCACTGCCCTGAGTGTGATAGCTGATTCTATTTTGCAAGTATACCCCAAAGATCGTGGAACCAACTACTCCACCTAAAAAACGCATCATATTAAAAATACCGGAAGCTACGCCCATTTGTTCCCGGGACACCAGATTGGCCACACTGGTTGACAGCGGCGTTCCTGATATACCAAGGCCAATACCTGTAGTCAGCAGGGCAGCTGCCAATACTAAATACCGGCTCTCAAATTTTAATGTAGAAAAAATACCCAAGCCCGCTACTAATACGATCATGCCTGTAAAAGCATACTTCTGCCTTTTTCTTTCGGTTGAGATATTGCCCATTAGCGGCGCCATGACCATCATGGCTACTGACATAGGAAGAATAAGGATCCCTGAATAGGTAGGCGAGAAATCGTGAACCTTCTGCAAATACATCGGTATCAGCAGTAATCCGCCAAACATTGCCATGCTCTGAATAAAGCTTGTCATGATTGTGGCCGAAAAGGGGATATTGCGAAATAACGTAATGGATACAAGCGGATATTTTTGCTTCCGCTCCCACCAGATGAACAAGCCGATAAAAACAACAAATATCGTAAAGAGCAATAGGATTTCCTTCAGGTACAGGCTGATCTCTTTCATTAACGTTATCGACAGCATAAGCGCAACCATGGATACAACGAGGAACACTGCGCCAAGCTTATCGAATTCCGGCTTTTTTTCAACTGTTGCTATCATGGGAATAAATTTGTTTCCCAATAAAATTACAGCGATAGCAAACGGCACATTAACGTAAAATATGCTATGCCAGCCCACATGCTCAGTTAATACGCCTCCCAGTGTCGGACCAATTAACGACCCGGTTGAGGAAACCATCCCCCACCAGCCTAATACTTTAGCCCGTGTGGCAACATCAAACGGACTGGTAATGAGTACCATTGCATTCGGCATAATTGCTGCCGCTCCGATTGCCTGTACGGCGCGAAAAGCTAGCAGCAGCCAGAATCCCCCTGCTATTGAACACAGTAAAGAGCCGATCGTAAAAATGACAACACCTATTAAAAAAATGTTCTTTTGTCCGTAGATATCCCCAAGTCGTCCAAAAATAGGCATTGCTACTGCATAAGGCAGCATATATCCGGAATACAGCCAGGTAGAATACTGAAAATCCACACCAAATTCATTCATAATTGTCGGTAATGCTACATTTACCATTCCGGAATTCAAGATTGAAAAAAAGCTCGCCGTAAAAACAATGCCAATAATTAGTTTCATGTAGCTCTCCCAGTAACGTATTCATTCTTCCTTCTATTAAGGTTTTGCTTTCCGCCGAATTCTATACGTTACGGGATTTTATAGATTTTTACTGTTAGACTGTTTTTTTGCAGAGACCGCACAAGGACAGCAATTGTACCAACCACCTGCCAATGACCGGTATCCGCATTATATCCTGCTCAGTCAGCTCACCCAGCAGTAACAGGAGAATTCCATAAACAACGACAGCGACAAGGATATCAACCAGAATTGCCAGCAGCGCGCTCATCTGTCCGATTACTAGTTCATTTACAATAAAGAGGACAACCCCCATGACTACAGTAGCCGCTAAGATTTTTAGCATCCCCCTTAAGGAAATAGAAAAACGACTGTATCGGTAGACGAAAATGAGATTAAGCAGCGCAGCCACACCAAAATCGGCATTTGTGGCCCAGCCTGCACCTAAAATGCCGAAAGATGGCAGCGCAACCAGCTGCCAGTTCAAAATTACTTTTACTACCGCGGCAATGCCCATATTAATCAATGGCAGCGCAGTATGTCCCATCCCCTGGAGGATACCGGTTGTTACTTGGTGAATGCCCAGCATATAAACCCCAGCTGCTACAACCTGTACTACAGCCCCTGCCTGCGGCGCATGATAGACAGCTGCCGCTACCGGTGTAGCCAGTATTGCGAGCCCAACTGCCGCCGGAATGGTTACCAGGTTTGTCAGCCTGATGGCTGATCCTATTTTTTGTCTTGCCAGCTGCTCATTTCCTGACGAACCCGCTGTAGCCATAGCAGGCACCAACGCTGTCGATAAAGCTGCTGTTATGAGTGTGGCAAGATTAACCAGCGGTATCGCCATCCCGGTTAAGTAGCCAAAATGCTCTGTTGCCTGTTCTACTGTATAACCGGCTTCTTCGAGACGAAGCGGAACAATAAATAGATCAAGATTCGATACCAGTGGCAGCATAAGGCTCGATAGGGAAACAGGCAAGGCCAAATACAGCATGCGGCGAATCAGGCTGGTGCTGCTTTCAGCCGTTATGGCCTGCCGCTGGTCTGCCTTTCGCAGCTTGCGCTGCAAGCGAAAATAATAGTAAATCAGTACAGCCAGTCCGGCGGCAGCGCCAAAACCCGCTCCTAAGCTGGCGCCGCCGGCTGCATATTCAATTCCCTGTGGCAGCAGCAAGGCAGCAAATACCAGCATTGTCCCAACCCGAAACAGCTGTTCCACAATTTGTGATACCGCAGTTGGCGTCATCATCTGCCAGCCCTGTAAATATCCGCGAAAACTTGATAATAACGTCACAAGAAAAATAGCCGGTGCTAGAGCAAGTATAGCCGGATAGGCCCGTCCATCCCGGATGATCCCTTCTTCAATCAGCCAGCCTGCACCAAAATAAACCAGGATACTTAATACGAAACCGGACACAGTCAATAATCCCAGTGATACAGTGAATACACGGTTAGCCCCGCGATAATCCTGTAGGGCAATTTTTTCAGCAGTAATAATGGAGATAGCCACCGGAATCCCGGCTGAAGATAAGCTTAAAGCTAATAAATAAATGGGAAAGGCCATTTGATACAACCCAATGCCTTCACCACCCAGCACACGGGAAAGAATAATCCAATTTAAAGAGCCAATTATTTTAACAACCATACCGGCTATCGTCAATATTAGTGTTCCCTGTAAAAAACTACCGGCAGGATTATTTTGCTTTATATCAGTCATATATCACCGCTGCTCACCCTTTCTAAAAAATTGCCAGTACCGCCAAACTTTAAGACGAGGTCTGTCCCTGCCTTCTCCAATAGAAATAAAGAGCAATACCAACAAGGAAAACAATCACTAAAATCCCTGCTTTATGGCCAATTGTATTGATCAGCTGCCACTTTTCCCCAAGTAATTGTCCGGCATAAAGTAAAGCTACTGTCCATGGAATAGACCCTAAAACAGTATAAATGACAAATTGATGAAAGTTGACCTTAGCAAAACCCGCCGGTAATGAAATAAAGGTTCTCACAACCGGCAGCAGGCGGCTAAAAAACACCGCTCTTATCCCATAGCGATCAAACCACTTTTGAGCAAACTTTACATGCTCTTGTGATAATAACAGATATTTTCCATAAGCGGAAATAAAGGGTTGTCCGCCAAAAAATCCGGCAGAGTAAGCCATAACCGAACCGATTAAACCACCCGCAACACCGGCTAATACTGCAGTCATAAAATCTAGTTTTCCCAGATAGACCATATAACCGGCAAAACCAAAGATAATTTCACTGGGAACCGGAATGCAGGCGCTCTCCAAAGCCATGCCGATAAGAATAGCTGCATAACCCCATTGTTCAATAGATTCAACTATAACCATCAAAAATTGCTCCAAAATAACGGCCTCCAAATACTCTCTTTGTCCAGTATAGCGCTATTTTTTACTTATAGCCAATTGAGACTCACCGAAATCACTGCTTTTCACTGCCTGCTCTGCATATAATTAGCCTATGCGAGGTGAAATATATGCAAATTGTTTACGTGGGTAAGCGTTATTTCAGTTTTTTATTGCTCCCCTTGATTCTTTTCACCCTTACTTTAGCAGCACAAGAAGCAAAACCTGCTCTTACCGATAAAGTTATCATTATTGATGCCGGTCATGGCGGAATTGATACGGGAGCAAGCCGCTCAGGTGTAATGGAAAAAGATATTAATTTAGCTGTAGCTTTACAGTTGAAAACGATACTAAATCAGCAGGGCGCAAAAGTGGTTTTATCCCGTGAAGCCGATGTTGAATTAAGTACAGAATGCGATAACGACAAGGTCCGGGGACGATATCACCGGGACCTGGCAGCCCGTGTCGAGTTAGCCGGCGAGTCGGATGCCGATCTTTTTATCAGTATACATGCCAATGTAGCGGGAAATACCAAGCGGCACGGAGCCGAAGCATTTTATTATGCTAAATCGGAATCAGGTAAGGTACTGGCCAATGCCATTCTTACGGAGCTGCATTCCATTACACCTACTCCTGCCACTGCCAATCCTGGCGATTACTTTGTCCTCAGGCGCAGCAAAATACCGGCCGCTCTGATTGAAATTGGTTATATTTCCAATCCAGACGAGCGCAAATTATTACAATCCGCCGATTATCAAAGAAAGCTGGCAGAAACAATTGCTGCCGGCATTGGTAATTTTTACTTGCAATAAAAATAATGGCACCATAATGGTGCCATCATAGCTGTAGTATTAAATATCCAGATTACGGACTTCTTTGGCATGATCTTCAATAAAGCGGCGACGGGGCTCAACTTTATCACCCATCAGCGTGGAGAAGATTTTATCCGCCTCCACTGCTTCTTCAAGCTCAACCCGCAGAATTGTACGGGCTTCAGGATTCATTGTCGTCTCCCATAACTGTTCGGGATTCATTTCTCCCAGGCCTTTGTAGCGCTGTACATTTACATTATCTCTGCCAATCCGGCCCAGCAGTTGATCCAGTTCGGAATCACTGTATAAATACCAGCTTTCACGGCCTTTTTTAACTAAATAAAGCGGTGGCTGCGCGATATATACGCGTCCTGCTGTAATTAGCGGCTGCATATACCGGTAGAAGAAGGTCAGTAATAATGTCCGAATATGAGCACCATCTACGTCGGCATCTGTCATAATGATAATTTTCCAATACCGGCCTTTATCGAGATCGAAATCTTCACCGATACCGCTGCCAAAGGCAGTTACCATTGCCCTGATTTCCTCATTATTGAGGATTTTATCAAGACGGGCTTTTTCTACATTTAAGATTTTGCCGCGCAGCGGTAAAATCGCCTGAAAACGACGATCCCGACCTTGCTTGGCACTGCCGCCGGCACTGTCGCCTTCGACCAGATAAATTTCGGCCTGCTCAGGATCCTTTACGGAACAGTCAGCCAGTTTGCCTGGCAAAGAGCTAATTTCAAGGGCATTTTTGCGCCGGGTCAATTCCCTTGCTTTACGGGCGGCCTCACGGGCACGGGAAGCCATAACCGCTTTTTCAATTATTTTTTTCGTAACAGCAGGGTTCTCTTCAAAAAATTCACTGAGCCCTTCTGAAACAATTGTATCAACAATCCCCCGCACTTCACTATTGCCCAGTTTTGTCTTAGTCTGTCCTTCAAACTGCGGTTCCCGGAGTTTAACACTGATGACAGCAGTCAGACCTTCCCGCACGTCATCGCCGCTTAGATTCTCATCATTTTCCTTAATGACGTTGTACTTTCTTCCAAAATCATTAATGGCACGGGTTACGGCTGTTTTAAAGCCGCTTAAATGAGTCCCGCCTTCCTGGGTGTTAATATTATTTACGAAGGAATAGACATTTTCACTGTAGCCATCATTATATTGGAGGGCGACTTCAGCAACCGTCGTATCTTTTGAACCTGATAAATAGATTAGTTTGGCATGAACAGCTTCTTTTGATTCATTTAAATATTCGACAAAAGAGATAATGCCGCCTTCATAATGAAATTCTTCCTGAACGCTGTCACGTTCGTCTGTTAAACTGATAAAGACCCCTTTATTTAAAAAGGCCAGTTCGCGAATCCGGTTTTTTAAGGTTTCATAATGATAAACCGTTTCCTCAAAGATTTCAGCATCCGGTTTAAAGGTTATTTTTGTACCTGTTTCATTACTACCGGTTACTCCGATCTCCTCGAGCTGCTTAACCGTAATGCCTCTTTCAAACCGCATATGATAAATCTTGCCATTGTGCTTTACTTCCGCTTCCAGCCACTCGCTGAGTGCATTAACAACAGAAACACCTACGCCATGCAGGCCGCCGGATACTTTATAACCTTCGCCGCCAAACTTTCCACCGGCATGAAGAATTGTTAATACAACTTCAAGCGCTGGTTTGCCGGTTTCATGCATCCCTACCGGAATGCCGCGCCCGTTATCAATGACCGTAATACTATTATCTTTGTGGATAATTACATTTACTTTATCGCAATATCCCGCCAGGGCTTCATCAATACTATTATCAACAACCTCATAAACCAAATGGTGAAGTCCCCGGGAAGATGTACTGCCTATGTACATACCCGGCCGCTTGCGAACGGCTTCCAGGCCCTCCAGAACTTGTATCTGCTGAGCACCATAATTACCATTTACAGTAGTATCATTATCACTCATTCAGTAACCTCCAAAAAAAAATACAACAAAAAATAACAGTTTATTCCTCATCATCCAGTTCTGCTATATATCCTGATCTTTTTTTCAGAGTTGGTGATGATATGGCAGATAAGTAAACGATCTTATCGGTAATTACAAAGCTCTTTGCATTACCTTCCGATACATCGACTATCATGCTTTCTTCCTGCATCGTGTTAATAAATTCATCATTAATTTTAGAAGGGCTGCTCTTGAGATCAGTTATTGCAATAACATCTCTAAGGGGAATGACTTTATCGGCTCCGAGATGTAGAAACATGACTCTTCCTCCTGAATTTTGCAATCTGGTTTTTAATCATATCATCAGTCAGTTCAAACGGAGACAAACCGGTTGTTAACATAGCCAGAGCCGCTTCATCATTTTCATCAGCCTGTCCCATTCGAATATCCTGAATCAAGTTATTCATCAAGTACTGTTTAGCAGTTAAATAATCGGAGAAAGAGCAGGGCAGACTCTGATTAAAATCGTGGTAATTCTGCCAGGGAGCCTGTCTGAGCATTTTGCGAACAGCCGAAAGAGACTCTTTTTTCTGCTCAATTAAACAAGCTGCACAATATCGCTCCGCCGGTGGACAAAGCACACCACAATCGTGGCACTCGTGCCAGCCTTCTTTTTGTCTTACTTTCTTTAGCGCTGTATTTTTATACAACATTGTCAGCAATTTTTTTTGCAAAACTGGATCTGCAACCTCTTCCACCATTTTTCGCGCTTCCATCACTTCCGCTTTTTCCAAGCGGATTGATCTTAATTTCGCATATAATGGGGCAGGCTCATTAGCTTCGGTATTTTCTTCATTCGTTTCTTTATGCCGATTTCCTGCGAGAAACCGGATATCGGTAATAACATTTTGCCCTATATATGTATTAATTTTACCAATTAACTCTTGTTTTAGCAAAAATAAATGGTGCGTCCATACTGAATTGCTGACGGTTACAGTCAAAACGCCTCTTTCCAGGCGCTGTGCCCGGGAATGGCTGGCGATTTCTTCACCAACTATCGTCCGCCAGTATAAGATGGCACACTGGGCATAATACTTTTTCTGAAGTCCCAGACTTGCGATTGTTTCCGGTACAACCACTCCTACCCGGTTCATAGCTGTCACCCCAATACCTGCCCCTGATTAATACGGAAAAAGGCTGCAAATTTAGGTTGATGAAATAACTCCTCATCAGTTGCCGTAATAAAAGTCTGTATGCGGTCTTTTATAAAATGAATCAGTTGATCCCTCCGCGAGCTGTCAAGCTCACTCATTACATCATCGAGTAATAAGATGGGATATTCGCCTGATTCGGATTTAATAAATTCCAATTCAGCCAGCTTAAGTGCCAGCACCCCCGTCCGCTGCTGTCCCTGGGAGCCATAAGTTCTAAGATTAACACCATTAACTGTTAAAACAAGATCGTCCCGGTGAGGGCCGATCGTAGTAATTCCCCGGGCAAGATCTACATTTTTAGCCTGCTGCAGCTTCTCTAAATACCACTGAGCCGAAAAAATATCCTGCTCACTGTCAGCATTATCCTCAAAGTATGGCTGATAATAGGTGATCAATAAGTTTTCCTGACTGTCTGTTATCTTACGATGCATGAGGCTGGCAAGCATAGCTACTTTTTTTAAAGCTGCTTTACGTTTAGCTACCAGTACGGCAGCTCCCTGGGCCAACTGCTGATCCCACGTTTCAAGCTGATCAAAACCTGCTCTTCTCTCTCGGATTTTTTTCAGCAAATTATTTCGCTGCTGCAGAGCCCTGTTATATTGCAGCAATTGCTGGTAATACGAACGACTCGTCTGCGATATCTCTATGTCAAGAAACCGACGCCTAAGCGCCGGAGCTCCTTTTACTAAAGTCAGGTCTTCCGGTGAAAACAAAACAGCTGTCAAATTACCAATTAGATCACGGGTCTTGATTGCCTGGCTGTTTAGTGACACCACTTTATTGGCCTGGCGGCTAAAGCGGATAGATGCGGTATTTTCAACATCATGACGCAAGAAATGGATCTCTATATTGGCTCCGTCCTGCTCCCAATTAATCAGTTCGGCATCGACCGAGGTGCGATGCGAGCGTCCTACTGCACAAATATAGATAGCTTCCAGCAGGTTTGTCTTACCTTGCGCATTGTTACCGCTAAATACCGAAATATTTTTATCAAAAGACAAATCCAGGTGCTGATAATTGCGAAAGTGCCTGAGACTAATTGCGGTTACTCTCATGAGAACACCACTATTCGGCGACTATCTTCCATATCCCCACACCTTTAATTTCCACCGTATCGCCAGGGTGGATTTTTTTTCGCCGTTCAGTTGCCGTTTGTCCGTTGACCAAAATAATTCCATCATCCAGCATTGGTCTAACCTGTCCTCCGGTTTCAATTATTCCTTCCCATTTTAGTAATTGGTCTAATTGAATCACCTGAGTATTAATAACTATTTCTTGCATATTTATGCACTCCTTAGCTTGTGCGTACAGGTGTTATTACATAGGTGTAGTTGTTATCGTCCATCGGTTTTATGCAAGCCGGGCTAAGCGGTGTATTTAATGAGAACACCAGTTTGTCACTGTTGATGTTTTTTAGTATATCTGTCACGTATTTGGCATTAAAGGCAATATCCAGCTCATTGCCATCCATATGGGAAGGAACTGTTTCCGTTGCTTTGCCTATATCAGGATTATTGGAGGTGATTGTGACGGAATCCTCTTTAAAGCTGAATTTAATGACATTATAGTCGGAGTCCCGGGCCAAAAGGGAAACACGTTCAACGGCATCCATAAATTCAGAGGATTTTACAGTTATGTTGGTGGCAAAGCTGGCAGGAATAACCTTGTTGTAGTCAGGGAACTGACCTTCAATCAGCCTGGAGATAATATAGACATGCTCAAATTCAAATGCAACCTGGTTGCGATGCCAGTAAATATTGACATCAACTGGTATTTCTGATGTCAGCAGTCTGGCAAGTTCCGATAAAATTTTCGATGGAATGATCATACGGATCGTCTTATCATTATTGTCCAAATTATCTTTTTTTAATGCGAGTCTGTGTGTATTTGTTGCAACCATTCTGATGCCGTCCGCGTCTGCTTCCAAGAGGCCTCCGGTGAAAATTGGCCGGGCTTCGTCAGCTGCGCAGGCAAAAACGGTTTTCTTAATGAGATCTTTTAGGACATTATCTTTAACAGTTAGGATGTTTTCATCAGAAAGCGGCTTTAGTACCGGGAATTCTTCTGCCGGTAAACTAAGCAGGTTGAATTGAGCAAAGTTGGAGGTAATTTTGATGGTCCGGTCTTCCTGGCTAGTGGCGATTTGTACATGATCGCCTGGCAAACGGCGCACCATTTCCTGAAAATATCGACCTGACAGAACAATTGCACCTGGTTCGTCCACCTGTGCTTCGATAGTGCATTTAATACCAATTTCATAGTCAGTTGCCTGAAGCTGCAGCTGATTGCCTTCAGCTGAGAGATAGATTCCTGTTAAGATGGGCGATGGAGTTTTGGTGGCGACAGCCTTTTGTACGATTTGAACAGCATGATGCAGTTGTTCTTTTGTGCAGGTTATTTTCATTTTTTTTCCTCCTAACGGTTATATGATTACGAGAAGTTGCATATAGTAATAAGATAGTCGTAATAGTAGTAGGGCCTGTCGATATGTGTAAAAGTGGATAAATGGCTTGTCGAATGCTGGACGAGCTTGTTGATAACCTGTCAATAAGCATAGTAGTGGTTATACACATATTAACAGGTTTTTTTGGGTATAAAGTTATACACATTTCGTTGACAAGTTTTCAGGGGAGTTATTAACAGCTTTATGCACCGTTGTTTTCGATACGCTTAATTAATTCTTTAATGGTATTGCTTAGTTTTGCATCCTCATTGCGTTCTTTGGCTATTTTGTCATGTGCATGGATAACGGTGGTGTGATCGCGGCCGCCAAAAACTTCCCCAATGCGCGGCAATGAGGATTCGGTCATTTCCCGGCATAA
Source organism: Anaerospora hongkongensis (assembly GCF_004339805.1). Classification (GTDB taxonomy): domain Bacteria; phylum Bacillota; class Negativicutes; order Sporomusales; family DSM-15969; genus Anaerospora; species Anaerospora hongkongensis. Next base: position 18,026 of record NZ_SLUI01000015.1, read on the forward strand.
ATACATGGCAATCTGCCGCGGATAGGCAACATTGCGAGTACGCTTTTTAGCAAGCAGATCGTCCATTTTTAATTTGAAATAAGAACATACAACTTCTTGAACCGTTTCAAGGGTGATTTGTCGTGGTTTCCCATTGGGGAAAATATCTTTTAGTGCCTCGGTTGCCAAATTCATGTCGATCGGCATGCTGTTAAGGGAGGCATAAGCCATGACGCGGATTAGTGCTCCTTCTAATTCACGGATATTGTTGTCGATACGGCTGGCAATATAAACCATGACATCATTTGGCACATTCAATTGCTCGACCATTGCCTTTTTGCGCAGGATGGCAATCCGTGTTTCCAAATCAGGCGGCTTTACGTCAGTGATTAATCCCCACTCAAAGCGGGAGCGCAGCCGGTCTTCCAATGTTTGAATTTCTTTTGGGGGTCGGTCACTGGAGATAATGATTTGTTTATTTGCTTCGTGCAGGGTATTAAAGGTGTGGAAAAATTCTTCCTGAGTCCGTTCCTTTTTGGTTAAGAACTGGATATCATCCACCAATAAAACATCAATATTACGGTATTTTTGGCGAAAACTTTCCGGATTTCCGTCGCGAATGGCATTAATAAGATCATTGGTAAATTTTTCGCTTGAGATGTATAAAACTTTTAAGTGAGGATGGGTCTGGACAATGCGATGCCCAATGGCATGCATAAGATGTGTTTTGCCAAGTCCGACACCGCCATAAAGAAAGAAAGGATTGTATACTTTGGCGGGGACTTCGGCTACCGCTAAAGAGGCAGCATGGGCAAAGCGGTTGGAATTACCGATAACGAAGCTCTCAAAGGTATATTTAGGATTAAGGATGGTTGAAAATTCTTCGTTATTGGTAACTGGCTTCAAGTGATTGGCCGTGTGCGGGGTATTAGTGGCGGAAGAATCGTTGACAATATCCGATTCGGTGTCATAAGGAACCGGCTCAGCCTTAACAGAGGGCAAAGGGGTAGTCTGTTCCGGTTTTATCGCTATGTCGGGGACGGAATCCACGGAGTCAGGGATATTTAAATTGATTACAACGACTACAACCTGTTTGTTCAGTATGGAAAAAAGCGCATTTTGAATCAGGGGAACATAGGTTTTTTCGATCCAGGTTTTGACAAACTCTTTAGGAACACCAATTTCCATTGTCGTTTCCGTCAGCGACAATGGCATAATAGAAGACTTGATCCAAGTCTCCCATAAGCTATGGTTGATTTCTTTTTGTGTTAAATGTAAAACCTGCTCCCAAACGGCTGCTAAATGAGAAGTTTTCATCCGTCATCCCTTTCCATGGAGGTCATTTTTATAAAAAAGTTGCAATAACAAGAAAACATAAGTTATCCACATTGTTATTAACAGGTGTGCATAACTTTACGCTTAATTGAGGTGTTTAGGCGAAAAAAAAATACAACAGTGAGGCGGAAGCACCGCACACTTGTATTCTCCAGACCTTTTAATTATGTATAATTGTGGATAAGTCTGTGTATAACAATTGAGTTTTGTGGATATCCTTTGCATTACCTGTAAATAACCTGAGAGTTATTCGATCATCTGTGGATATGTCGGTACTTTTTATATTAACAAATGTACTCCAAGTTATCAACAGGTATTTTCGAAATATGACAGATTACCAACAGGAACAGACAAAATTATCCACAAGGTCGAGCCGCAATTTTCTTGACACTCTACGGCATCTCGTCTATAATTTTAGTAGCTAAAATGAATATCACATTAGCATGGGAAAATGCGCGTTTTACCCGCAAGGAGGTGTAAATAGATGAAACGTACTTATCAACCGAATAACCTTTGGAAAAAAAGAACCCATGGTTTCCGTGAACGCATGAAAACTATAGGTGGCCGCCTGGTCCTGAAAAGAAGACGTGCCAGAGGCAGAAAAAAACTGTCCGCATAGTAGGCCGCCCGGTGTGGCCTATTTTTTCCATTTGGCGCAAGAAGTTCTTGCTATCTTATAGGGCAGGATGATTGTTGCATGTACAAATTTTCGAAACAGAGTGTGTTACGAAAAAATAAAAATTTCCAAACCGTTTACCGGTCTGGAAAATCGTATGCTAACAGGCTGGCAGTGCTTTATGTGCTGTTGCAGCCTAAGAGTACTGCCGGCCGTCGGCGTGCAGGCTTTGTTGCCGGTAAGAAGCTTGGCGGCGCGGTAGTGCGGAATCGGGTTAAACGTTTAATGAAAGAAGTTTACCGTCATACCCAGGATCAGCTGTTAGAAGGCGTTGATCTGGTATTTGTCGGCAGGCAGGGAATGGTAACAGCTAATTACCAGGCAGCTCACAAAGCACTGCTTGATTTATTTGGCAAGGCGCGCGTACTTAACAAGTAGAGGAAGACATATGTTAAAAAAATGCATTCTAATGATGATTATTTTTTATCGCAATTGTATTTCTCCTCTCAAGCCGCCGTCCTGCCGTTTTATTCCTACCTGTTCCGAATATGCGTTATTGGCAGTGGAAAAGCACGGGGCCGCCAGGGGAACTGTACTGGCAATCAAGAGGATACTCCGTTGCCATCCGTTTCATCCCGGAGGTTACGACCCTGTTTAATATAGTAAGTTGTCTCTACCTTTAAGAGGAGTGATATTTTTTGGATTTTTTAAGCGGTATAATGCAGTCGGCCCTGACCTTTTTTTATGGGTTAACCAAATCGGTCGGTGTGCCAAGCTATGGTATTGCCATAATTCTTTTGACTATTGCGATAAAATTGATTCTCTATCCGCTAACTGTCAAACAGGTTAAATCAATGAAGGCTATGCAGGATTTGCAGCCTAAGATGAAAGAGATGCAGGAAAAATACAAAGGTAATCCGGAAAAGCTCCAAAAAGAAATGGCTGCTTTATATAAGGATGCCGGTGTTAATCCACTCTCAGGCTGTCTGCCGTTGATCGTTCAGATGCCTTTTTTAATTGCCATATTCTTTGCTATCCGTGATTTCCATTATGAAGAACAGTTTCAAAGCTTCTTATGGATGTCTAACTTAGCTCACCCAGATCCTACGTACATATTACCTGTCCTGTCTGCTGCCACAACTTATGTGCAACAGAAACAAACCATGACCGATAATTCGCAGCAGAATAAAATGATGATGATTTTTATGCCGCTGTTTATTGGCTATATCAGTTTGACTTTCCCAGGCGGATTAGTATTATACTGGGTTGTTTCAAACTTATTCCAAATTGCCCAACAGTGGTGGATGTACCGTAAACCGGCGGAAACTGTAGGGGAGGCTCGCTAAATCCATGAATGTCGTGGAAAAATCAGCAAAATCGATTGATGAAGCGGTAGAGCAGGCATTAAGTGAATTGGGATTAAAACCGGAACAGGTTGAGGTAGAAGTTTTAGAACAGCCTGCAAAAGCATTATTTGGTTTTATCGGCGGCCGTATGGCCAAAGTGCGTGTTACTGCCAGACAAATTGATCCGGTAGAAGTAGCCAATGAGTTTTTAAAGCAAATTTTTACTACCATGAAAATCACTGTTTCAGTAGAGCAAATAACTACTGAAGATCATGTACTGTTCAATTTGCGCGGCAATGATTTGGGCGTGCTGATTGGAAAACATGGACAAACACTGGATGCACTACAGTATTTGGTCAATCTTGCGGCAAACAGGGATTCTGCTGAACGCGTTAGGGTTCTGCTGGATGTTGAGGATTATCGCAAGCGCCGTGCCGATACGCTGACGCAGCTTGCTCTTCGTTTAGCTGATAAAGTAAAGCGGCGTGGGGAAAAAGTAGTTCTTGAGCCGATGAGTTCTCATGAGCGGAAAATTATTCATATGGCATTGCAGAATGATCATCGCATTGCCACGTATAGTGAAGGGGAAGATCCTTTCCGCAAAGTTGTTATTGCATTAAAAAGATAATGATTTGTGCATGCTAAGGACTAGAATAGTCTTACGGTTAAACCCAGTAATGAAAATTACTGGGTTTTTGATCTTACCAGATAGGAAGCCTGATAGGGAAGGGTAAAGAGGTGGACAAATGTTTCAGGATGATACAATTAGTGCGGTAGCAACAGCTATTGGTGAAGGTGGTATTGGGATTATACGGATGAGCGGGCCTGATTCGATATCGATAGCCGATCAGCTGTTTATTGGTACTAGCGGCCTAACAGCAGCTAAGGCCGCTAGCCATCATGTGTATTATGGTTCAATTGCCGACCCTGAGTCAGGGCAAAAAATCGATGAGGTACTTCTGATCGTCATGAAGGGGCCTCGCTCATATACAAGAGAAAATGTGGTGGAAATTCACTGTCATGGTGGTCCGGTGCCACTGCGCAGAATACTGGAACTTACGCTGCGGTTTGGAGCACGCTTGGCAGAACCAGGGGAATTCACCAAACGGGCCTTTTTAAATGGCCGTCTTGATCTGGCACAAGCAGAGGCTGTTATTGATATTATCCGTTCCAAAACGGATGCATCATTAAAGCTGGCGGTGAATCATTTATCCGGCCATTTGTCAGAAGTCGTCCGTAATATCCGTGATAAAGCGTTAGAGATGATTGCTCATTTGGAAGCAGCAATTGATTTTCCTGAAGATGATATTGAAGAAGTTACTTCCCAGCAGGTGGATGAGCAGCTGGTTCCGCTTATGGCTCAATTGGACCATCTGCTTGCTACAGCACAGACCGGACGGATTTTGCGGGAAGGATTGCAAACCGTTATTATCGGCAAGCCCAATGTGGGTAAGTCTAGTCTGCTGAATGCGCTGCTCCGCGAAAAGCGCGCGATTGTTACTGATATACCCGGTACTACCCGTGATATTATTGAAGAATATGTGAATATCCGGGGCATACCTCTTAAAATTGTGGATACTGCAGGTATCCGTGAAACGGAGGATGTTGTAGAGCAGCTGGGAGTTCAACGAGCCAGGGAATTTGTTGATAAAGCTGACCTGATTTTATTACTTTTAGATAGCTCACTTCCGCTGGCGGAAGAAGATAAGCAGGTTTTAGAACTTTTGGCAGGGCGTCAGGCTTTAGTACTAATTAATAAAACCGATTTACCGCAAAAGCTGGATATGCCGGAAATTATGCAGTATAGTAAGGGATATCAAGTGCTGCGTATTTCCGTCGAAAACGGTACAGGAATTGATGCACTGGAAGAAGCAATTGTCGAGCGGGTATACAGCGGACAAGTAACCCAGAGTGAAGGGGCCTTTGTTACTAATGTGAGGCATATTACTGTACTGAGACAAGCCTATCAGCATCTGGCGGAAGCGAGAAATACAATTGCTGTCAATATGCCGCCTGATTGTATTGTGGTTGATTTACGGGCCGCCTGGGAAAGACTTGGTGAAATTACCGGTGATACGGCAGGAGAAGATTTACTTGATCAAATATTCTCCCGTTTTTGTATCGGCAAGTAGGGAATATGTTCATGAATGTAGGTGGATAGCTTGTTTATTGTGGATACATATGATGTTATCGTTGTAGGGGCCGGTCATTCCGGCTGTGAAGCTGCACTGGCGCCGGCCCGTATGGGATGCCGGACGCTGCTCATTACGCTGAATATGGATAATATTGCTTTGATGCCTTGTAACCCCGCTGTTGGGGGACCGGCCAAAGGGCATTTAGTACGTGAAATTGATGCATTGGGCGGCCAGATGGGAATTAATACTGATCAAACCTGTATACAAGTTCGTATGCTGAATACCGGTAAAGGTCCAGCTGTTCACGCCCTCAGGGCACAGGCTGATAAGTGGTTTTATCAGCATTTAATGAAGGAAACCCTGGAGAATCAGGATAATTTGGACGTTAAGCAATTAATGGTGGAAAAACTCCTGGTAGAAGATGATGGTGTTGCCGGAATTGTTACCGAGCTGGGTGAAATTTATCGCAGCAAGAGCGTTATCCTGGCTACCGGGACATACTTGCGGGGAAAAATTATTGTCGGTGAAACCGTTTATACTGGTGGGCCCAATGGACAGCGGGCTGCGGAAAAGCTGTCTGCGTCACTAAAAGAAGCGGGAATATCGCTTATGCGGTTTAAAACAGGAACACCTGCCCGTGTTGACAGCCGTACAGTCGATTTTTCTAAAATGAGTATTCAACCGGGAGATGAAGAAGTTCACAATTTCTCCTTTCTTTCTGAAATTTCTACAAGGGAGCAGATTCCCTGCTGGCTTACGTATACTAATGAAGAGACGCATACCATTATTCGCTCTAACTTACACCGGGCTCCTATGTATACCGGTATTATTGAAGGGACAGGTCCTCGCTATTGCCCGTCAATTGAAGATAAGGTAGTTCGCTTTGCCGATAAGAAAAATCATCAACTCTTCATTGAACCGGAAGGAAGGCATACGAATGAGATGTATGTCCAAGGCATGTCTACCAGCTTGCCGATTGATGTACAATATGCTTTTTTGCGCACAATTCCAGGTTTAGAGAATGTTAAAATTATGCGTCCCGGCTACGCTATCGAATATGATTGCATCGACCCCACCCAGTTGAAGCCGACGCTCGAATTTAAGGCAGTGAGCGGGTTGTTTTCTGCTGGTCAGGCTAATGGCACCTCGGGTTATGAAGAGGCTGCCGCGCAAGGCCTGGTGGCTGGAATTAATGCTGCTTTATATGTCAGGCAAGCAGAACCATTTGTATTATCCAGAGCAGATGCTTATATCGGTGTCCTGATTGATGATCTTGTAACAAAAGGAACTTCTGAGCCTTATCGTATCATGACGTCCCGTGCAGAATACCGTTTAATTCTCCGGCAGGATAATGCTGATTTGCGTCTTACCGAAATGGGGCGCAAAGTTGGATTGGTCAATGATGAGCGTTACAGGCGTTTTAGTGAGAAGAAACAGGCTATTGAGGAAACACTAATTTATTTAAAAGAAAAAATGATAACACCTACAGTAGAAAATCAGGCAAAGTTATCCGAGCTTGGCTCGTCAGAGCTCCGCACCGGGATGAATTTGTATGATTTATTACGCCGCACAGAGCTGACCTATGAGTTGCTGCAGAGTAAGTTTGAAATGCCTGATGTGCCGCCAGCAGTCAAAGAGCAAATCGAGATTGTTGTTAAATATGAAGGCTATATTAAAAAGCAGATTGATCAGGTCGAGCGGGCGCAGAAATTGGAGACAAAGCTTTTGCCTGATGAGATTGACTATATGCAGATTCAGGGGCTTTCGCTGGAAGCACGGCAAAAGCTTACTAAGATCAAACCTCGTTCTATTGGTCAAGCTGGGCGTATTTCTGGTGTATCACCAGCTGACGTTTCTATATTAATGATCTTTCTTGAACAGCACCGGCGAAAGGAGAACAGCTAGTGTTCACTCTATATTTACAGCAGGCAGCCAGTAATTATGGCATTGCATTGACCCAGGAGCAGCTGGAAGCCTTTAACCGATATTATCAGCTTTTAGTTGAGTGGAACGAGAAGATGAACTTGACTGCTATTACCGAACCGCAGGAGGTAGCTGTTAAGCATATCATTGATTCTTTGTCCTGTTATCATGCTGATTTTTTTCCACCGAAAGCCCGGATAGTAGACGTTGGTACGGGGGCAGGATTTCCCGGCATTCCTTTAAAAATTTACCGTCCTGATTTACAACTGACACTGGTTGACTCTTTAAATAAGCGGCTGACGTTCTTGCAATGTGTAATAACGGAATTAGGGTTAAAAGACGTTACTGTTGTTCATGCCCGGGCAGAAGAAGGTGCGCGTAAAAAAGAACTGCGTGAAAAATATGATGTAGCTCTATCGCGCGCTGTGGCAAGACTGAATGTGCTAAGTGAATTGTGTTTGCCTTTTGTGGCTGTCGGAGGATGTTTTATTGCTTTAAAGGGAGCTCAGTATGAAGAAGAAGCCAACGAAGCCCGCCAGGCAATCAGTCTGCTTGGCGGAAAGTTGATTAAGACGCAGCCTGTGAAACTGCCTGGTCTTGATGATAAACGAGCTGTCCTTTATATTCAGAAAGAGAAATCAACACCTGGTACATATCCGCGTAAACCGGGAACTCCGGAAAAAAAGCCGCTTTAAATTAGAGGAAATTCCCAATTTTATGCCGAATAGGAAGATAGATTGTGGTAAGGCGGTGTTCTCATGAAAAAATTAGCCCGGTTTCTGGGTTTGGGAAATGAGAGAATGGAACAGGACAAGCCGGTGTTAACGCATTTAGAACATATAGCCGAAACAGCTGCTGTTATCGAGAGTTGCGTAGAAAATGCGGTAGAAATTCAGACTGTAGCCATTGAAACAATAGTTCCTAATCCATTCCAGCCTCGAAAGATATTTAATGATGAAGCTTTGCAGGAATTATCTAATTCGATTCGTGAATATGGTATTATTCAGCCATTGCTCGTGCGGCGAACTGATGCCGGATTTGAGCTGATCGCCGGTGAACGGCGTTTACGGGCGTCTAAGCTTGCCGGTTTAACAGAGGTACCTGTCATTATTCGTGATTTGGATGATAAGGAAATGGCTGAGCTGGCGATGATTGAAAATCTCCAGCGTGAAGACCTGCATTTCTTAGAGGAAGCGTTAGGTTATCAGACGCTTTTGTACAGTTTTGGGTTAACTCAGGATGAATTAGCCCGCAGACTGGGAAAAAGCCAGTCTACGATAGCGAATAAGCTTCGTTTATTAAAACTACCCGGTGATGTACAAACTATTCTTGTCGATGATAATCTGACAGAACGGCATGCCCGTTCTTTGCTGAAAATCGAAGATCCTAAAATGCAATTAGAGATCTTGAACAGTGTTCGGGAAAAAGGAATGAATGTACGGGAAACCGAGAATTATATAGAGGAAGTTTTAGAAGACATTTCCCGGGAAATGGCAAAAAAGAATGCTCCGAAGCAAAATGTCGTCAAAATTATTCGCGATGCCCGCATTTTTATTAATACGATTAACAAGGTTGTTTCTGATATCAAAAAATCGGGTTTGAATGTAACAGTAAAACAAGATCAAGATGATGACTATGTTACGATTAACCTCAGAATACCAAAACGGAAATAGCAAAAAAGAAACGCTGCTTTTTGCAGCGTTTCTTTTTTATTGTTTTTTATAATTGATCAGTAAGTGCCACAACTGTTTGAATATCATTTAACGGCATAATATGAACCCCATGAGCGATATTCTTAGTACCTCGCACCAGTTCGGCAGCGATTTCCAGGCCGGCGGCCTTGCCACCTGCTGCCATACGGTCCATGATTACCGGGGGGATTGTAATTCCCGGAACTTTTTCATGCAGATAAAGTGCCATTTTATGACTCTTTAACGGTAATACCCCCATTAAGACGTAAATGGGCAGGTTTTTAACTTTTTCCATAAAGCGTTTGGCAATTTCCAGGTCATAAACAGGCTGAGTTTGCACAAAGCGCGCACCTGCGGTTATTTTCGCTGTTAATTTTTCCAGCTCTTTATCCAAATCTTCTGCTCCAGGATTCACTGCTGTACCAATAAAAAAAGAAGTTCCTTTATGCAGTTCATTACCCATAATATCCTGGCTGTTATTTAGTTTTGCTGCCAGCTCAATTAAACCAGTGGAGTCGGTTTCAAAAACAGCTTTTGCCTGCGGATGATCACCTTGCTGCGGATGATCACCCGTAAGAGCAAGGATATTATGAACCCCAAGCGCTGCTGCGCCGAGCAATTCAGCCTGCAAGCCAATAATATTGCGATCACGGCAGGTAAGGTGAAAAATTGTCTCCAGGCCCACATCAGCCTGGATAACATGGGACAAGGCAATAGGGCTCATGCGCAGGTTAGCCATAGGGCAGTCTGCAATGTTAACAGCATCGATCCGGTCTTTAAGCTGTTTAGCTTCAATGATGGTTTTTTCAGCATCGGCACTTTTGGGGGGATCTAGTTCTACGGTTAATGTAAACCGGCCGGCAGCAAGTTTATTCTGCAATGTACTCATTTTGTGGTTTCCTCCATTAATCGTTTGGCGATAGCAACGGCAGCTACGCCGTCAGGGGCATACGTGTCGGCTCCGGCTTTTGCTGCATACTCCTGAGTGAGCACTGCGCCGCCGACGATCGTTTTTGTTGAGAGACCGGCATCTTTTAGTGCTTTTATGGTTGAATCAATTTGTGGCATCGTAGTAGTCATTAATGCACAAAGTCCAACGATATGCGCTTGATTGCTGTAGGCTGCTTCGACTATTGTTTGCGCGTCTACATCTTTACCAAGATCAATAACCGTAAATCCATTGTTTTCTAGCAGAGCGGCGACAATATTTTTGCCGAGATCATGGATATCGCCCTTTACAGTAGCCAGCACTACTTTTCCACGGCTGGCAGTACTGTGTGCCGGTAAAATTTCCTTAATGGTCAGGAATGCGGCCCGCATCGATTCGGCAGCCAGCATGACTTGCGGCAGGTAGCAGCGGCCTGCTCCATAAGCAGCACCAATATTATTCATAGCTGCCGTCAAGGCGTTATCGGTGATATCAAGTGCATTTTGCCCTTCAGCCAGTGCCTGCCGTACCAGCGGAACAACCGCTTCTTTTTCGCCGTCTTCTACCGCAATGCGAATTTGATCGAGCAGGCTGCCGGTGTTTTCGGCGGCTTTAGCAGGAGCACTTGGTGGTGCCGCTCCGAAAACGGTACTGTAGTGTTTTCCGCTTTTATCATGACCTAAGAGTGCCTGCGCAGTTGTTACGATATCCTGCATCATGGGATCATAGGGGTTAAGAATTGGTGCATCAAGGCCTGCTGCCAGACTCATGGCACAAAAGGCGGCATTCATTAAATCACGCCGGGGTAATCCGTAAGAAATATTGCTTAAGCCCATTACGGTCGGGTACCCAAAATGCTGACGATACAGTCTGAGCGTATCCAGTGTTTCCAGTGCAGCTTGCTTTTCAGCGGCAACAGTTAGGACTAAGGCATCGAGCAGCAGGTCATTTGGCCGCAGACCGGCAGCAAAAGCCGCCTCCACGATTGTGTGAATTACGGCAAGGCGCTCCTGAGCCGTTTGGGGAACGCCGCCAGGAGCTATCGGCAGGCATAAGACTGCTGCACCATATTTTTTAGCTAATGGGAGAAAACTTTCCAGCCGTTCCGGTTCTGCACTTACCGAGTTAATCAGCGCTCTGCCGGGATACGCTTTTAAACCTGCTTCTAAAGCAGCCGTATCGGTAGTATCAATCGCCAGCGGTACATCCACCAGCATTGATAATTCTTTGATTGCCTGTGTCATGGCTGCTGCCTGGTCAATGCCAGGGACGCCCATGTTGACATCCAGGATTTTTGCGCCTGCCCGGACTTGCCCGATTGCCTCTTTTTTTACGGAAATATACTGACCTTCTTTAATATCGGCAGCTAGTGCCTTGCGTCCAGTAGGGTTAATACGTTCCCCTATAACGGCAGTGGGAAAGGAGGGACCAAGGAAAACGGTTTTGCTGCGGCTGGTAAGTGCCGTATACGCTGGTATTTGACGCTCAGGCAGGGCTGCAGCGCAGCTATCCACTGCTTGCCGGATCGCTTTAATGTGGTCAGGCGTTGTACCGCAGCAGCCGCCGATATAAGATACTCCTGCAGCTAATAAACGTGGTATCCAGTCGGCCATTTGTACAGCACTCATGGGGAATACAGTTTGACCATTAATAAGCTCCGGCATGCCGGCATTAGCCTGAATACTAATAGGCAAGCTGGTTGTTTTGGCAATGATTTCGGCAATTGGCAGCAGTTGGGCCGGGCCAAGCGAGCAATTGGCGCCAATAACGGATGCACCCATTGCTTCTAAAATAATTGTTGCCGTCTGGGGATCGGTGCCGGTAACGGTGCGACCGTCTGATCCGTAAGACAGCTGGCAAATGACCGGCTTATTTGTTGCTGCTTTTGCGGCCAGCAGGGCAGCCCGCATTTCCTGAATATCAATGATCGTTTCTATTAGTATATAATCAACACCGGCTTCAGCCAGTGCGCAAATTTGCTCATAGAAAACATCATAAGCTTCATCAAAGCTCAAGTTGCCGATAGGGGCAATAAATTTGCCTGTTGGACCTACGGAGCCGGCAATTTTTGTATGGGGACCGCAGGCAAGGCGTGCCGCTTGAACCGCGCTTTTATTTAGCTCCGATACCTTATCAGTGAGACCAAAGTGCTGCAGTTTAATCCGGTTGGCACCGAACGTGTTTGTTTCGATGATCGTTGCACCGCTTGCAATATATTGCCGGTGAATAGCGGTAATGATCTCCGGCTGATCGATATTATATAACTCCGGACAGTAGCCAAGCGGCAAACCTGCTTGCTGGAGCATCGTACCCATGGCACCATCAAATATGTGTATCATCTTAACTCTCCTTTCCTATATAAAGGCATTAGTTTTGAAATAAAGTTTGGTAATCATCACTCTTTCCTGCTTGCACAGTGTGTTTGGGTACAATTCAGGCAGGACTTCGCTTTTTCTTTATTCTCCTGCGGGACAGCCGAAGTGCGGGGAATAAATCCAATTACAGCTGAAACTGATTTCCGGGGAGACATCATGGCCGTATCCGTTACCGATATCCCGATTTGTTCAGCACCGGCGAGGGTTATAATCGCCGCTTGAGCGGTTATGTCCCAATTGCCATAGCCGGGGCTGAAACGCCAGGTAGTGGTATACCCCTGCCTGGCTGCCTGTTGATTAATCAACTCATTTAATTGATCAGCGACCATTTCAACAGCAGTCGTTGCGGCAGCATCCAGGAGTAATGCCGCTGTATATTCGCCTTTGGCAAAATGAGCAGCAAGGGCCTGCTCTAGCTCACTGCCAATTGTTACGGCCATTACGGCAATCTTTTCGGCGCCAGCTAAGTGTTTTTTTACGGTTGCGCCTGTAAGCGCCAGCGGCTGATCAGCAGCAATCACTGCTGCTTCCGGCTGGTAAGGATATATTTCATAAATACCCATAGGCTTTGCTAAGCTTTGTACATCAAGGCAGGCTTCACTTATTAGTTTAGCAGGGAAATCCTCGCTTCGTGCCAGTCCGGCGTAACGGCGGGTTTCCTTTTCATCGATCTGTTGCAGGGCAGCGTTATAAACCGGCATGGATTTCCCTCCTGTATAATACATAAGCCCCCAATCCGCGAGGGAAAGGGGGCGATACCTTTCCTCTCATCTTTCAGGAATATTTCCTGCTGGATTTGGCACCACTGCATTTCTGCCGGTTGCCGGGTGTCATCGGGCCAGTCCCTCGACCTCTCTGGATAAGAGATATAAGTATGTAGTTATCGTAATGCAATTACTATATCGTAAAAGACAAGATGTTGTCAACTAAAGGTTCGGATTTGTATTTATGTTAACTATCTTTGCTGTTTTTATCTACAAAACTTGAAATTATTATGTAAATCTAAAAAATATCTTCCTTAACTATAGTCATTTCTGCTGTCGGAAGTGTTTTTTTGCAGGAGAAAGGTGGTTTTATGTGGAAATCCAGGAAGACTTACATTAGATGAGGTGAATTATTTTGGTTAAAGTGATCGCCATTGCCAATCAGAAGGGAGGCGTTGGAAAAACAACAACGTCCGTTAATCTGAGTGCCTGCTTGGCTGCTCTTGGCAAAAAGGTACTGCTTGTTGATATAGATCCGCAAGGCAATTCTACGAGTGGTCTGGGAGTAAATAAATCAACTGTTAAACGGTGTGTGTATGATGCGTTGGTTAATGATGTACCGATTGAATCATTAACAATTCAAACAGAGGTTCCGAATTTATCCTTATTACCGGCGACAATTCAGTTGGCAGGTGCTGAAATCGAACTTGTTTCGATTATGTCGCGTGAGACAAAAGTTAAACGTGCACTGGATAAAATTAAGTATAGTTATGATTTTATTCTTATTGATTGTCCACCGTCACTCGGCCTTTTAACAATCAATTCCCTAACTGCTGCAAACTCTGTGCTGGTACCGATACAGTGCGAGTTCTATGCCTTGGAAGGATTAACGCAGTTAATGAATACCATACAATTGGTACAGAAAAATTTAAACCCTTCCCTGACTTTGGAAGGTGTCGTTCTTACGATGTTTGATGCCCGTACCAACCTTTCTATACAGGTTGTGGATGAGGTGAAAAATCATTTTCGCAATAAAGTCTATCAAACAATTATTCCGCGTAATGTCCGCTTAAGTGAAGCACCTAGTCATGGACAACCGGTAATGATTTATGATCCGAAATCAAAAGGTGCAGAAGTCTATTTTGATTTGGCTAAAGAGGTGATTGGCGATGAGTAAACGTGGATTAGGCCGTGGTTTGGATGCATTAATACAAACATCATCAACAGCGAATACCGATCAATTGGGGCCAACTTCCGATATTCCAGTAACGATGATTACTGCTAACAAATTTCAGCCCCGTCGGGTATTTGATTCTGAAGCATTGGCTGATTTGGCTCAATCGATTAAGCAATATGGTATTGTTCAGCCCATTGTTGTAAGGAAGACCTTAAACGGCTATGAATTAGTTGCTGGTGAGCGACGCTGGCGAGCTGCTCAGTTGGCTGGATTAAAAATTGTACCGGCAGTTATCAAAGAGTATACTGATGCCGAAATGACCGAAATTGCCTTAATAGAAAATTTGCAACGGGAAGACTTGAATCCAATAGAAGAAGCTTTTGCGTATAAGAAGCTCATGGAAGAATTCGGATTGACACAGGAGGAAGTAGCTCGCAAGATCGGCCGCAGTCGTTCGCACATTGCCAATATTGTCCGGTTACTCAACCTGGTCGCACCTGTGCAGGAATTTGTTTCACGTGGAACATTATCGATGGGACAGGCTAGACCAATTTTATCACTGGAAAGTGAAGAGCTACAGCTTGAAGCAGCGGAAATTATTATTGAAGAAGATTTATCTGCTCGTGATGCTGAAGAATTAGTAAAGCGATTGGCGACAGCACCACGTGCTAAAAAACAAGTGCAGCCGGAAAAGAGAGAATTCTTTCTAGTGGAGGCTGAGGATCGCCTTAAAATGATTTTGGGAACACAAGTAAAGATTAAGCCCGGGAAAATGAAAAGTAAAATCGAAATTGAGTTTTACTCAGGTGATGATTTGGAACGTATTATTGAAACTCTTGGCGGGCCACAGGCAGAAGCTGCTGCCAGTAAGCTGCAGGGACCATTAGTAGTATAATGTTTCACGTGAAACAAAAAGTTAGGTAGCCTTAAGCTGACGACAAAGATAACAGGTGATGTGATGGATAAAACAGTTCGGATTGAGAAAGATCTCCTCGGAGAACGAGAAGTTTCGCAAACAGCATATTACGGAATCCACACTGTAAGGGCAGTCGAAAATTTTTCGATGAGCGGTTACGCAGTAAATAGTACACTTATTAAGGCTATTGCCTTAATTAAGAAAGCGGCAGCACAGGCCAATTGCGAACTTGGTTATCTAGCTCCTGAGCTGAGTAAGGCTATTTGTCAGGCTGCAGAAGAAGTGATGACAGGCCAGTGGCAAGAGCAGTTTGTTGTTGATGCGTTGCAGGGGGGAGCCGGCACCTCAACTAATATGAATGTCAACGAAGTTTTAGCAAACCGGGCAATTGAAATATTGGGTGGTGAATGTGGGGATTATCACTTGGTACACCCATTGAATCATGTAAATCTTCATCAATCAACGAATGATATTTATCCTACAGCACTAAGAATAGCCGCAATCTGGTTATTGCAGCCACTGAGTGAAGCCTGTGCGCTTTTACAGCAGCGCTTGCAGGAAAAAGAGGCGGAATTTGCCGGTATTGTTAAAGTTGGGCGTACGCAGTTACAGGATGCAGTGCCAATTATGCTAGGCCAGGAATTCAGTGCATATGCTCAGGCTATCTCGCGTGACAGATGGCGTCTGTATAAAGTGGAAGAACGGCTTCGTCAGACCAATCTAGGTGGAACGGCAGTCGGTACAGGCATGAATGCTGATCAAAAATATATTTACTTAATTAATGAACGAGCCAGACAACTTGCAAAAATTGGCCTCACCAGGGCTGAAAATATGGTCGATACAACGCAAAATGCCGATGTTTTTGTAGAAGTTTCCGGGTTAATCAAAGCACTTGCCGTTAATTTGAATAAAATAGCAAATGATCTGCGGTTATTGTCGTCAGGGCCGGCAGCGGGCCTGGGAGAAATACGATTACCGGAGAGACAGGCAGGTTCTTCGCTTATGCCCGGAAAAGTTAACCCGGTTATTCCCGAGGCAGTGAACCAAGTTGCTTTTCATGTGATTGCCGGTGATGCGGCTATAACAATGGCCGCACAGGGCGGTCAGCTGGAATTAAATGCGTTTCTGCCGTTAATTGCCCATCATTTGCTGGGGAACATTCAAATGCTAAGTCGCTGTGTTGCTGCATTCGAAGAATTATGTGTTCGTGGTATTGAAGCCAATCAAGCAAGATGCCATCAGTTGCTGGAGAATAGTCTGGCGACTGCAGCTGCCCTCGTGCCGTATGTAGGTTATGACCAGGCAACGAAGGCAGCCCGTTACGCTTACCACAATGCAATGCCGGTAAAACAAGCGGCTGTAGAATTAGGTTTAGTTAGTAGTGAAGACTGCATAACAATTTTTGATGTGCAAAAAATGACACATCCTCTACAGCGTAAAACTAGTCCACCACTTCGATAATATAGAAATGAGGAATATGTATGCAAGATACACCGAAAGGCTCAAGACTGCATATTGCTATTTTTGGTCGTCGAAATGCCGGAAAATCCAGCCTGATTAACGCGCTGACGAACCAGGATATAGCTCTAGTATCGGATATACCGGGGACTACGACTGATCCTGTCTATAAAGCTATGGAAATTCTGCCTTTAGGACCAGTTATGATGATTGATACTGCAGGTATTGATGATGTCGGCGATTTAGGTGCCTTGAGAGTGGAACGTACGATGCAGGTCTTGAATAAGACGGATCTGGCAGTTGTCGTAATTGATCCTGCTGCGGGAATTACTGAATTTGAGATGTCTCTCAAAGAGAACATCAGTAAACGCAATATTCCAATGGTAGCGGTTGTGAATAAGGCAGATCTAATCACGCCTGAGCAGGACGTTCTAGCCTTATGGGAAAAAGAGCTAGATCTCAAAATTTACTCGCTCAGCGCTCAAACTAAGCTGGGGATCGAAGAATTAAAACGGCTGCTGATCGAGAAGGCACCGGCTGACTGGGAGGGAACACCGGTTATTGGTGACTTACTGCAAGGTGGAGATACGGTTGTACTGGTAGTGCCTATCGATACGGCTGCGCCTAAAGGGCGGCTTATTCTACCGCAAGTACAAACAATTCGCGATATATTGGATCATGATGCCTCTTGTGTTGTCGTAAAAGAGCGGGAATTAAAAGATGCGCTGGCAAACCTGCGTCAGCCGCCACGCATGGTGGTAACAGATTCCCAGGAGTTCTTAAAGGTAGATGCTGATACACCGGAAAATGTATTGCTGACTTCTTTTTCTATTCTGATGGCACGTCATAAGGGGGACTTAGAGACTCTGGTGGCGGGGGCTAAAGCCATTGATAAGCTGCAGCCGGGGGATAAAGTGCTGATCGCAGAAGGCTGCACGCATCACCGTCAGGCAGATGATATCGGCAAAGTGAAAATTCCCCGCTGGCTGCGCCAGTCGGTGGGGGGAGAATTGCATTTTGACTGGGTTTCAGGGATCGATTTTCCCCAGGATATCAGCCAATATCAGCTGATCGTACACTGCGGTTCTTGTATGCTCAACCGCCGGGAAATGTTATATCGTCTGGCCGTGGCAAGAGAAAAGCAGGTGCCTATCGTCAATTACGGGGTATTAATTGCCAAAATTCATGGTATATTGTATCGGGCACTGGGGCCTTTTCCGCTGGCACAAATGATTTTAGACGAATAGCAGCTTAGTTTGAGGCTGCCTGGCAGCCGGACATTGAATAGATAGAAATTGCTGCAGTAGACATAGCTTTGGCAGAGCATGCCGGTGGCAAAGGAGGCAGGAATGAAAGGGACAGTAGTGAATGCTGTGTCAATATTAGCAGGATCATTAGTCGGCTTATTACTCAAAAGCGGTATCCCCGAAAGAAGTCAGAAGACGATTATGCAGGGACTTGGCATGGCAACCTTTATTATCGGAGTACAGATGGCGATAAAATCACAAAATATCCTGATCGTAATTTTAAGTATTGTAGCTGGAGCATTAGTGGGAGAAGCCCTGAAAATTGATGCAAGGCTTGAGAGCCTGGGAGACTGGCTGACGGCGAAAGTCGGTACACGCTATGGCAATGTAGGGGAAGGTTTTATAACTGCAAGTCTGGTGTATTGTGTTGGCGCCATGGCTATTGTTGGTGCCATTCAGGACGGTCTTACCGGTGATGCCTCTACCTTATATGCCAAATCGATTTTGGATGGGGTCTTATCAATCGTTTTATCGTCCAGTATGGGAATTGGCGTGGCATTTTCCATACTGCCAATTTTTATCTATCAAGGCGGAATCACTTTACTGGCCGGTCAAATCGGCAGCATATTTTCCGAAAGTGTTATCAGAGAAATGACGGCTGTGGGCGGAGTACTGATTTTAGGAATCGCAATGATTATAATGGATATAAAAAAAATCAATGTTGCTAATCTGCTGCCTGCAATACCATTGGCGGCTGTCATCACACTGTTATGGTCATAAGTGTAGTTTGCTGGGGAAGGATGTTATAAAAGTGGATTTTAATCAAATAAATGATTTTATTATGGTTAACTTGCAATATATATTGCTGGGAATGACTGCTATTATTTTTATTGCCTTATTAATTTTTATTAATATTAATCTAAAGTTGTCCAAAATGAACCGCCGTTATCAAAAGTTAATGCAGGGAGTGGAAGGGGCAAATCTTGAGCGGCTGCTGCATGCTCATATTGAAGAAGTCAGGGAAGTTGTCGGACAAGTCAATACGTTGTCGAATCAATGCAAGGAAATTAACATAATGTGTAACAACTCATTGCAAAATGTGGGGGTAGTACGGTTTAATGCTTTTGATGATACCGGCAGTGATTTAAGTTTTGCGATAGCACTGCTCGATGGGCACCGTAATGGCCTGGTTGTTTCCAGCTTGTTTGGCCGGAGTGAATCACGGGTATATGCTAAGCCAATCGTAAATGGACAGTCTACTTATTTATTGACTACGGAAGAAAAAGAAGCAATCAGCAAGGCTGTTAGCTCAAAGGAACGTAAATAAAAAAAACAGTACAAGCAGGCAGGAAAATCATACCATAGAGCGAATGTATATCTAGATATGAATTAGCGTCGGATTTTGTAATATGGTGGTGATTGAGTGGCTGTAACAGGTTCAAAAGTCAAAAAACCGGAACGCCGTGAATATACGCTAATGGTTGTTCCGCACCAGGGACAAGCAGTATACAGTATACGTGTACCCATGCTATTGCTAAAATACGCAGGGATAGCACTTGCTATAGTCTTTATATGTCTTTCGGGAGTATTTTTACATTATCGCTATGAAGTTCAAGTGGCACAGGGTGATAAAGCTGAGCTGGATAAGCTGCGCCAGGTAAATGGGGTGCAAGTTCAGCAAATTGAACAGCTAGCTAAAGCGACCTCATCGTTGCAGGACGATATGAATCGCTTAAATACCTTAGACTCGGAGCTTAGGCGTATGGTCAGCAGTGAAGACTCGGCTCAGACCTCTCGCTCCGGTGTTGTTCGTCCTTCTTCCGCTCAGGGCGGTCAGGGCGGGCCTGTCGTAAAACCACAGCCGGAACAATTACTTTTATTAGTGAAAGATTTACAGGAAAGTGTCAAAGTTCGTGAACAAAGCCTGTTGAATTTAAAAGATGCAATTTCCGATAAAAACTCACGGCTGGCGGCAACTCCTTCGATTTGGCCGGCAAGCGGTGAGGTAACTTCCCGGTTTGGCTGGCGCGGATCGCCTTGGGGTGGTGGCAGTGACTGGCATCCTGGGATTGATATTGCCGATGATTATGGTACACCGATTTATGCAACGGCTGATGGAGTGGTTGTTTATAGTGGCTGGTATGCCGGATATGGTAAACTGGTGCAAATTGACCATGGTAATGGAATTCATACGTTATATGGCCATAATTCCGAAAACTTGGTTGAAGTTGGACAGTCAATTAAAAAAGGACAGCACATTGCCAGAATGGGCAGTACGGGTTATAGTACAGGCACACACGTCCATTATGAAGTTCGGGTTAATGATAATGCTGTAAATCCAGCCAATTTTTTATAGCTAGGAAGGGGTAGTTTACGTGTTTGGCACAAAAAGAGTTTCCGTTAACTCCGGTGATCATGTAGGGACGCTTATTGGGCAGGGGACGCAGCTGAAAGGCAGTATTACGTCCACCGGCGGGTTGAGAATAGACGGCGAAGTCGAAGGCGACATTATTTCTTCCAATGAAGTCGTTATTGGAGAAACCGGTGTTGTTAAAGCTATGATCAAAGCCAAAAATGCTACTGTTGGCGGAAGTGTCACCGGTAATATGGAAGTCAGCGAAAGACTGGAATTACTTGCTTCAGCTAAATTATTCGGCGATATAAAAGCAGGAACGCTGATTATCGGCGAAGGGGCAATTTTTAAAGGCGCTTGTGAAATGAGGACAGTTGAAGAAAAAAAATCTAAAGAAAACAAAAATTAAGAGCGGAACAAAAACTTAACAGTTATGAAAATTAGCACCGATGTAAACACTACAATGTAGATGAATACAGGAGGTGCTTTTATTATGCGTCTAGTTTCCGTAGAAACTGGTCTCGATGATATCAAAGCACATTTAAACACCTGCGGCTGCGAAGTAATTGATATGGCCGAATGTGTCCGTCCTGTACAGGCAGTCATTTTTTCCGGTATGGCTGCGGCAGCAGCCAAAAGTTACCGGGCTGCCGGAAGCACTGTTCTTGTTAATGCAGCCGGTAAGACTCCGCAGCAAGTGGCTGATGCCCTAAATGAACAGCTGAGTTAACAACTGAAAAAGTGAGGTGCAGTTATGAATGGATTGATTGCAGTTGAAAAGAACCTGGCCCGGTTAGCCGATTTTTTAGAAAATGAAGGATATGAGATCGTTGATCTCGATGAAAGCAGTCTCGAAACAGTGGATGCGGTGGTAGTAAGCGGAGCAGATAATAATCTGATGAATTTTGAGACAGCTTTGACAGATGTGCCGGTAATTGATGCAGCGGGTAAAAGTGCTGCCGATATTTTAGCTGAGCTGCAGAAGTTATAACAGGCAAAAATAGCAAGTGCTTCCGGATCATCCGGAAGCACTTGCTATTTTTAAGAGCATAACGTGAACAGCCGATCAATGGCGATAGGAGCTCAAGCCAAAGGACAAGCCATGGGCAATCGTATCCGCCATTTTAACAACAAGGTTCAGGCGGGTACTTTGCAGTACCATATGTTCCATGAAGCCTCCTACATTGACAATACCGGTGATGTAGGCATCTCCAACGGAGGGCAGCTCTTTGTTGACTGCTGCACCGGGCTTTACCGGCCCGTAGCCTAATGATACGTAACCGACGCTTTCCAGCTTCCCGAGACAAGCATCAATAGCGATAACAAAAGGATTATGATAGTTTAACTGAATGAAGCTGAGTGTAGTAACAAGATTAGTTGCATGAACGGGATCATCAAGAGTTCCGAAAATATGGGGATGCTGGTTAAGTGTTTTTAGCTTGCTGCCAGTCAGCGGTCCCAGAGCATCGCCTGTTGAACGGTCAGTCCCAATACAGAGCACAATAAGCTCTTTGCTTTCGGCAGCAGCCTGCCGCGCAATGTCTCGTACGGAGTTAGCAATATCATACATAGTAGTAGGCTGATGAACACTGAACTTTTGTTCATTTTTTACAGGTGCGCTCTTAGGAAAGTTGAAAATAGTAGTAAGCATAGGCAAAAGCTCCTTGCTGTATTTTATTACCAGTATTAACGAATTTCGCCACTGCTATACAATTTGCAAAAATATGACCGTTAAATCGGGTATTGATAATATTTTTTGGGGCAGTCGTTGTTATTTTACGGACAAAGATATTTTGTATACAGAAAAACAATTCAATACATTGTTAACAGTATGCAGTTCCATTTTTTAGACAGATTATTGCCGCTAGCAGGTGAATTATTTGATATAGTTAACACTTTGACAAAAAAATGTGCAGGTTTAATTTCATTATTTTTTGCATAAATATACATATAGCTATTGCAGACATTTGCATATAATAGCGAGTTTATTGAATTTATCAGAATAAACTTAATAAATAAATGTATATTGACACATTGAATCAACATTCTTATAATGAAATAAGCAGTTACATCTTTACGTGATAATGTTGCGTAAATCTACTGCGTATAAACAAATATCCAGTGGGAGTGTGCCTAGGGTTCCGCGCAAAGGCGGGCTGGACCGAGCGGCACTAGACGTGGCAGCACGTTACACCGTGGGAAGAAAAAGCCCTAGCGGAAAGTCCCGGATTTTGTCCGGTGCTTCCCTTTAGGGCTTTTATTATTTTAAAAATTAAGTAGGCAGGAGAGGTGAGAACTGTGTGCAGGATAGGTGCTATTAAAAGCAAACACTACTTTCATCCGTCGCAGGCCCTAAAGCTGATGATTCCACAGCAAGAGGGACATGACAATTCAGGGTTCGCCATGGTAATTCAAGATTTAGGTGGCGTTTTTGCCGACTATAAGGATAAACCGCTGATGTCACTGGCTTGTACGCAAAAAGGCGCAAATCTGGTAGAAAACTACATGGAAACACGCGGCTTTATTGCTATTTACGAATGGGTACCCAAAATGAATAAAATGCCAGGGCTTGATATACAGGCCATGCCCCATTATATATTTAAGGTATATGACTATCCTGAGTATTTCAAAAAAGCCAGTAAGGAAGATAAAGAAGATTTACTTACTGAGACCCGCTTAGCGGTGCGGGCTTTGCTGGAAAAAGATGATCAGGGATATGTATATTCTTTTTGGCCTGATGTACTAACTTTAAAAGAAATTGGTGATCCCCGTGATATTGCTACCTATTTCCGTCTGTGGGATGATTCGGGGGACATGGTTGCCAAAAATATCGTGGTTCAGTGCCGGCAGAATACGAACTATGATATTGTCCGGTATGCTGCGCACCCATTCTTTATTCAAGGCTATACACTGTGTGCTAACGGCGAAAATACATTTTACACGAAAAATAAAGAATATCAGCGTTCGTTAAATAAAGGGTATATCGGCTTTGAGTCCGACTCGCAGAATTTCCTGTACACGCTGCATTACGTACTTCGAACGTTGAAATGGCCGATTAAGTACTATAAGCACGTAATTACGCCGCTGCCTTTTCATGAAATTGACAGCCGTCCTGACAAAGCTGTGCTGCATTTAATCCGGCAGACATTAGGGCATTTGGAGATTAACGGACCTAACACTATTATTGGCATGCTGCCTGATGGCAGTATGATGACTTGCTGTGACTCCAAGAAATTAAGACCTGTTATTATTGGCGGTGATGGGGATACAATGGCCATCTCCTCGGAAGTATGCGGACTGAATACGATTTTACCCCATCGCAACAGGGAAATGGATATCTACCCAAATGAACGGGAAGTTGTGATGATAACACCGGAAATGGAGGTGCAACGATGGAAACAGTAAAAATACAAGATATAACCTGTAATGACTTACCGTGGAAAATTGAATATCACCCTGAACGCTGTACAATGTGCGGCAGTTGCGTTGCGGCCTGTACATTTCAAGCTATTGAAGCGGCAATGGAAAGACGTTCTATTACTGTTTCTACGGGGCATCAGCCGGAACCATCGCAGCGTCATACGGCAAGTCCGGTTATTAAGCAGAAAAAATCACTGGCGAACGCCTGTGTTGGGTGCGGTATGTGTGAGAAAGTGTGCCCCAATCAGGCAATTAAGCCGGTAAGAAACCCGGACTCCCGCTTCAACTTGCTGGCCCGCAGCGGCGGATCGCCCATCAAGCGAGGCGGAAGAACCAATGTTATGGCTGACAGGGTGTTGGATAAAATCATCGTGGGGCGCATTTCGCAAATGACTGACCCATCTCTGGACGCCGAGCGACACAGCTTTGATATTCTGGCGCCATTCGGGCGGGTGCTGCTGCCGAAGGAACTGCCGCTCAGCGTTAAAGACGGCAATCTGGAGATTAATGCCAAGACCCCGCCGATAAGCTGGATCTATCCGCTGATTTTCAGTGATATGTCGGTGGGCGCGTTGTCAACACGGGCCTGGGAAGCGGTATCACTGGCTACCGCTTATTTAAATGAAAAACATAATCTGCCTGTCCGGATGTCCTCCGGTGAAGGTGGTATGCCTGTTAAATTATTAAAATCAAAGTATTTGAAGTACACCATTATCCAGATCGCATCAGGCCATTTTGGCTGGAATCGGATAATCAAGGCTATGCCCCATATGGTTACCGATCCGGCGGGTATTTTGATCAAGATCGGCCAGGGGGCTAAACCAGGAGACGGCGGCTTGCTGCCGGCGGCGAAGGTGGCCGAACATATTCAGGCTATCAGGGGTGTTCCAAAAGCAGATCTCTTGTCGCCGCCTAATCACCAGGGGCTGTATTCTATTGAAGAGTCGGTGCAAAAAATGCACATGTCGCTCAATGCGGCGTTTAAATTCCGCGTACCGGTAGCGATTAAATGTGCGGCCTCAGCGACATCTGTTTCTGTTTATAATAATCTGCTGCGTGACCCTTATTATATCTGCGGCGGTTTCTTTATTGACGGTATTCAGGGGGGAACTGGTGCGGCAAACGAGGTTTCGCTTGATCATACCGGGCATCCGGTAGTATCAAAAACCCGTGAATGTTATTTGGCTGCTGTTAAACAGGGCCGTCAGGGGCAGATTCCCTTATGGGCAGGCGGCGGGGTAGGCTTAACCGGCAATGCCGCAGCTGATGCGTTTAAGCTGATTTGTTTAGGGGCAAACGGCGTATTTATCGGAAAAATTCTTGCTCAGTTAATGGGCTGTATAGCCAATGAGCAAGGACGCTGCAACGCATGCAATACCGGCCTTTGTCCAACGGGAATCTGCACGCAGGACCCGCGTCTGGTCAAGCGTTTGGATATTGACAAAGCTGCACAGAGTATCGTGGAATATACACTGGCCTTTGACCAGGAACTGCGCAAATTAATGGCTCCTATTGGCAATAGCTCCCTGCCGGTAGGACGTTCGGATGCTTTAGTCAGTATTGATAAAGCTGTCGCTGATAAGCTGGCCATTCAATATTCTTGTTAGGAGGGAAGCGTTTATGTTTAAAATCAACACAACAAATGGTAATGACCGCATGTCAACGCAGGATCTCCTGCAGGCAATTAATGTAGCTCTGGCTGCAGGCGAGACGGAGTATTATATAGAAGCTTCCGGACAGCATGATATTGGCGGGCCGCTATGGCATCCGGAAGGGAAACCCCTCCGCTTCCATGTGACGAATCCGGGACAGCGCGTAGGTTCTATGTGTCTGGCAGGCACGGAGATCATCGTGGAAGGCTCTGCTTCGGCCGATGTTGGCTGGCTGAACGCAGGTGGAAAAATCATTGTACGCGGTGACGGGGGAGATACAACAGGGCATTGTGCCGCGTCCGGTAAAATTTATGTTGGCGGCCGTGCCGGCACCCGGACGGGTTCTCTAATGAAACATGATCCCAGTGACACTCCGCCGGAAATGTGGATACTGAAAAACTGTGGCAGCTTTTCTTTTGAATTTATGTCAGGCGGAATCGTTGTCGTTTGCGGCTATGACAGTGAGCAGTTTGAATCGGTGCTGGGTGACCGTTCGTGCATGGGGATGGTTGGCGGCAAGCTTTATGTTCGCGGAACGATGAAGGGTTTGTCGGCTAAAGACGTAAAAGTTGAAGCATTGACGGCAGCTGATATTGAATACCTTACCAATAATATGGATGATTTTCTGACCTGCATTGAACGGACTGATTTAAAGCAAGAGTTGACTAATTGGCAGGAATGGCAGAAAGTTACGGCGCTGTCTTATGATGAGCGCCCCAAAAAGGCACATACCGATATAAAAGCCTTTCGTACTAATCAATGGGTGGACGGCGGCATATTCAGCGATGTTTGTAATGATGACTATGCTATTGTGGGCTTAGTCACTACCGGACTGTACCGGCAGCGTATTCCACTATGGGAAAACGCCCGGTATAATGCCCCATGCCAGTTTAACTGCACTGCTTCGATTCCGTCGCAGCTCCGGTTTAACCTGCTGAGGGAGGGCAAGGTAGAGGAAGCGTACAAATTGGTGCTCGATTACACTCCCTTTCCCGGATCTGTTTGTGGTGCCGTATGCCCTAATCCCTGTATGGAAGGGTGTTCCCGCACCGATATCGACGTATCGGCCCAAATCAGCGCATTAGGCAATTATTCTATTGGCGTTGATATTCCTGCACCAGCCAACACAACGGGTAAAATGGTTGCCGTTATCGGCGGCGGCGTAGCCGGGTTGACAGCTGCCTGGCAGCTAAGAAGGCAAGGGCATGATGTCACCGTTTATGATGCCGGAAAAACAATGGGCGGAAAGCTGGAACAGGCAATACCACGCAGCCGGCTGGCCCACGATACACTACTCAGTGAATTAAAACGGATAGAAGATATTGGGATACGTTTTAAAAATAACGTACAGGTTGATAAGGAGAAGTTTGCTGCTATTTCGCGGGACTATGATGCGGTTATTGTTGCTACAGGTGCCCATATTCCCCGTGTATTCCCCTGGCCGGGGCAAGAACGGATTGTAAAAGGCCTTGATTTCCTGAAAGCAATTAATCGTGGTGAAAAGCCGGCTGTTGGCAGAAGAGTAATTGTAATCGGCTGTGGTAATTCCGGTATGGATGCGGCTGTAGGGGCTTATCAAATGGGGGCTGAGCAGGTCATTTGTATTGATGTGCAAAAACCGGCGGCATTTGAGAAGGAAATTGAACATGTTGAAGCTTTAGGCGGGCAGTTAATGTGGCCGGTAGCAACCAAAGAAGTCACGGCAGAAGGGATTATGACAACCACCGGTGAGCTTATACCGGGCGATACGGTCATCATAACGGTCGGTGAAAGTCCTGATCTGACGTTTCTGCCTGAGGGAATGCCAATAGAACGGGGCTGCCTGAAGCCAGATAATCAATACCGTATTGCTGATAAAATCTTTACGGCAGGTGACACTATCCGGCCAGGCAGGCTGGTTGATGCTATTGGTGCCGGACGGGAAGCCGCCTTGTCGGTAGACGCCTATCTGGCAGGCAGTCAATTTGTTGCAGCAGCTAAAACCGTCATACCGCAAGGCAAATTAAGCACGGCCTACTTTAAGAAGTGCGATGCTGCTGATGTACCGGCTGCCAATGAGGATTATCTGCGCTGCATTAGCTGCGGGACCTGCCGTGACTGTCACATGTGTCAAAAATCCTGCCCGGAAAATGCGATCAGCAGGATTGCCAAAGATGGAGCGTTCGAATATGTATCGGATGAGAAAAAATGCATAGGCTGCGGAATTTGTGCCGGGATATGCCCATGTGGTATTTGGACAATGAGCAATAATGCCCAGCCGATCAATATGTATAAAACTGAAAAAGCACATTAAAAATACACCGGGTACTTGCAAAAAGTACCCGGTGTATTAATTTTATAGACCAGATGAAAAATTTTGAAACATATGTACACAGTGGACAAACATTGTATATATTTATGCTGCAAACTTTACAAAAATTCTATTGACACGCTGCAAAGTGTCCTCGTATAATGTGTATATAAACACAAGTATCCCTGAGTGGTGAACCAAAGAGTGATAAGCAGTGTAAACTTTACTGATCTTTGGAGACTGGTTAGGTGTTGTGACTGCAAGTACCGAGGGTTTACAAGACCCCGGCGGAAGAAGCCCTGGTGCAAGGGTCTGCTGGGGATTTTCTATTTTAGAGCCCGGTACAGTGAAGGGGGGAGGTAATAGAAGCAGTCGGAGAAGCAGTAAGTTCGGGAATTATATTTTATTGCTAAACAGGGTAGAGGGGGACTTGTAATGATAAAAAGGAAATGGTGGTCTTTAACCAGTCTGGCCGTTGGCGTTACCATGATCGCCGGGCTGGTGGCCGGGTGCGGCGGCTCGCCATCGGCAACTGAGTCCAAAGATATTAAAATAGGCGGAAATTTTGAGTTAACAGGCGGCGTGGCTACCTTTGGCCAATCGGCAGCCAATGGGATTAAGCTGGCCTTTAAAGAAATCAATGCAGCTGGTGGCGTTCTCGGCAAGCAGCTGGTATTTGTAGCTGCAGATAACAAATCGGAGCCATCTGAATCAACAAATGCAACCACGAAATTAATTACGCAAGATAAAGTCGTTGCCATACTGGGGGCTGTTGCCAGCACTAATACACTGGCAGCAGTACAAGTTGCCTCGGATAACAAAATTCCGCTGATTACTCCTACCTCGACTAACCCGAAGGTTACTGTCGACAATGGCAAAGTCCGGGATTGGGTATTCCGCTCCTGCTTTATTGATCCTTTCCAAGGAACTGTTATGGCTTCCTTTGCAAGCAAAAGCCTCAAGGCCAAAACGGCAGCTATCCTGACAGATAACAGCTCTGACTACTCCAAGGGGCTGACACAGGTCTTTGAAGAGAGCTTTGCAAAAGCTGGTGGTAAAGTAGTATCAAAAGAAGCTTTCCTGCAAAAGGATCAGGATTTCAAAGCAACATTAACGAAGATAAAAGCCGCTAATCCTGATGTAATCTTTATACCGGCTTATTATGAAGAAGTCGGCCGTATTGTTAAGCAGGCCCGTGAGCTGGGAATTACTACTCCGCTGATCGGCACTGATGGCTGGGATTCACCGAAGCTGGTTGAAATAGCCGGTGCACAGCCTCTGGAAAACACCTATTTCAGTAATCACTACTCCCCTGAAGATAAAGATCCCAAAGTTGTTAAGTTTGTAGAGTCTTATAAGAAAGAGTATGGCCAAACGCCTGATGCCCTTGCCGCTCTTGGTTACGATGCAGCGCTCATGGTGGCTGACGCCATCAAACGCGCTGGTGCAGCTGACCCGGCTAAAATTAAAGATGCTCTTGCTCAAACTAAAAATCTTCAACTCGTCAGTGGTATTATCACTCTTGATGCTGACCACAATCCCATTAAGAGCGCTGCTATCATTGAAATGAAAGATGGCAAACAGGTATTTAAGGAAAAAGTAAATCCCTAGGCAATGAAGCCTAAATAATGTACACAAGAGGGATAATGCGCAAGCGGTATCCCTCTTGTGGATTTTATTCTATGACAAAACCTCTCGGGTGTACACTGTACGAGGACACGAACTGTTCATGTCTCCCCCATAAACATTGACAGGTACTAAAAGTCCATCTATAATATACACCATGACTATGCGATACAGCAGAGTGAAATTTCTCAGGCGTGGACAGTACTGAGGAAGAATATTCTGCCAAATCAGCAAGTACCGGGAGGAAGAATAATGAAACTAAAACAATGGAAAAAAGTTGCCGGTTTTGTGGTAGCATCAGTGATGGCTACAGCCATGCTGACAGGCTGCGGCGGTTCCCAGCAAGGCGGCTCAGACACTATCCGTTTGGGAGCGAATCTTGAAATGACAGGCGGAAATGCCACGTTCGGCGGATCTGCGGCAAATGGTGCCAAACTTGCAATCAAAGAAGTGAATAGCAAGGGCGGAGTTTTGGGCAAGCAGCTGTCATTGGTTATTGCTGATAACCGCAGTGAGGCTTCTGAATCGGCTAATGCTATGCAGAAATTGGCAACACAAGACAAAGTCAGTGCAATTATTGCCCCAATAGCATCATCCAGCGTTATCGCAGGTGCACAGGTAAACCAGGACAATAAGATACTGGCTATCAGCCCAACTGCTTCTAATCCGAAGGTAACAGTAGATCCGGCAACCGGAAAAGTACGGGATTTTATCTTCCGTGCTGCGTTTATTGATCCTTTCCAAGGTTCGGTAATGGCCAGCTTTGCATCTAAGTCTTTGCAGGCAAAAACGGCGGCAATCTACATTGATAATTCCAGCGACTACGCAAAAGGGCTTGGCCAGTTTTTCAAAGAAACTTTTGTTAAAAATGGCGGCGTTATCGTCAGCGAAGAAGGCTATTTGCAAAAAGACACTGATTTCAAAGCTACATTAACGAAAATGAAGGCCAAAAACCCTGATGTAGTTTTTGTACCAGGCTATTATCAAGAAGTTGGTATGATTATTAAACAGGCCCGTGATTTAGGTTTGACGGTACCGTTCCTGGGAGGAGACGGCTGGGATTCGGCTAAATTGCCTGAGATTGCCGGTGCCCAGGCGTTGAATAATAGTTTTTTCAGCAATCACTACTCGCCTGATGACAATAGTGCAGCTGTAAAGAACTTTGTTGAGGCTTATAAAAAAGAATATGGCCAAACACCGGACGCTTTTGCTGCACTTAGCTATGATGCGACAATGATGATCATTGAGGCAATGAAACGGGCTAATTCGGCTGATCCGGTGAAAGTGAAAGATGAATTGGCTAAAACCAAAGACTATGCTGCAGTTTCCGGTCAAATCTCGTTGAATGCCACTCATGACGCCGTTAAGAGTGCTGTTATTGTCGAAATGAAAGACGGTAAACAGACATTCCGCGAAAAAGTAAATCCATAAACGCTGATTTCCGGCTGCATACAATTATTTTATTACTTTGAAGAGGAGGGATCTCCCATGGACTTTGCATCATTCGGTTCGCAGCTTGTGCAACAATTGGTCAACGGTGTGTCTCTCGGCAGTATTTATGCGCTGATTGCCCTTGGTTACACCATGGTATATGGTATTATCCGGTTGATAAATTTTGCACATGGTGATATTTATATGTTAGGCGCCTATGTCGGTTTTTATGCCACCACCATGGGAAAGTTACCCTTCTTTCCAGCACTGATTATTGCTATGGTTGTCGCAGCCATCGTAGGTGTTGTTATTGAACGGCTGGCATATCGCCCGCTTCGCAATCACCCCAAAATTGCTGTTTTAATAACGGCAATAGGTGTATCCTTATTATTGGAATATGGCGGCATGCTGCTCGTATCGCCGCAGCCCCGCACGTTCCCACCTGTTTTTGGTAATGAAATTTATAATGTTGCCGGAATTATTGTCAATCTCCAGCAAATTGTAATTCTTGCTATTTCCGTTGCCTTAATGGTTATCTTGACGTATGTTGTCAACCATACGAAAGTCGGCAAGGCAATGCGGGCTGTTTCCTTTGATACCGATGCGGCAAGGCTGATGGGTATTAATGTAGACCGCATCATTTCCTTTACGTTTGCCATTGGCTCCGGCTTGGCAGCTGCCGCTGGGGTACTGGTTGGCATCTACTACAATTCCATTGATCCGTTAATGGGCATTATGCCGGGATTAAAAGCGTTCGTTGCTGCCGTTCTGGGCGGTATCGGCATTATACCGGGTGCAATGCTGGGCGGAGTGCTGCTGGGAGTAGTTGAATCGTTGGTCAGCGGCTTTATTTCTTCTACTTTCCGTGATGCAGCAGCTTTTGGCATATTAATTATCATTCTGCTCTTTAAACCTTCGGGCTTGCTGGGCAAGAATGTGCGCGAGAAAGTGTAGGTGACGAACATGAACGGAATACTAAAAAAAGATCTGCTAGTGTTTGGCGCCTGTCTGGTTTTGTATGCGATTGTGCAAGGCTTAATTGAAACTGATATTATTGGACCTTTCTGGGTGCTTAATATCATTCTTATCTGTATCAATATCATACTGGTTACCAGTCTGAACTTGATTAATGGATTCACCGGACAGTTCTCGATCGGTCATGCGGGTTTTATGGCAGTTGGTGCTTATCTAGCGGCCGTATGTACCGTTAAATTACAGCTGCCGTTTATTGTTGCCATTTTGGCAGGAGCTGCGGCAGCCGGCATTTTAGGCTTTCTGATTGGTTTGCCGACACTTCGTCTGAGCGGCGACTATCTGGCGATTGCAACACTGGGTTTAGGTGAAATTATCCGGATTACGATCTTGAATATCCCCTATGTAGGCGGTGCGTCCGGACTGATGGGAATTCCCCGTTATACTAACTTTACCTGGGTGTTTTTTGCTACCGTTCTTACTGTCTTTTTCATTAAGAATCTGATTAATTCCACTCACGGCCGGGCTTGCATTTCTATTCGGGAGAATGAAATCGCCGCTGAGGCCATGGGGATTGATACCACTCGTTACAAGGTACTTGCCTTTACGATCGGAGCTGCTTTTGCCGGTGTTGCCGGTGCATTGTTCTCCCATTACTTCTATATTGCTCATCCTGCCTC
Organism: Anaerospora hongkongensis; assembly: GCF_004339805.1. Lineage (GTDB taxonomy): Bacteria > Bacillota > Negativicutes > Sporomusales > DSM-15969 > Anaerospora > Anaerospora hongkongensis. The sequence goes on from NZ_SLUI01000015.1 coordinate 50,280, forward strand.
TTTTACTTTTATGAAGTCGTTCGATATCCTGACAATGGTAGTATTGGGCGGCCTGGGCAGTCTGACTGGCTCGATAACTGCATCGATTTTGCTTACTTTTGTGTCGGCAGCGCTGGCCAGTTATCCCGAATGGCGTATGGTAATTTATTCACTCCTGCTGATTATACTCATGCTGTACCGGCCACAAGGCTTGTTCGGTAATAAAGAATTAAGCCTTAAGATGTTCGGCAGGCTGATGGGAGGTAGCAAAAATGGCTCTGCTAACAGCAACTAAACTATCCAAAGTATTCGGCGGGCTGCGAGCGGTGTCGAATTTTACCATCGATATCAATCAAGGTGAGTTAATTGGCCTGATTGGTCCCAACGGTGCCGGTAAAACAACAGCCTTTAACCTGCTCACGGGAGTGTATGAGCCAACTGACGGCCAAATTGATTTTGACGGCAAAAGCCTAATTGGGCTTAAACCGTATCAAATTACCCAGAGGGGAATAGCCCGGACTTTTCAAAATATCCGCCTGTTTTCCAATCTGACTGTTTTGGACAATGTTAAAATTGCGTATCATTTTCACGTGAAATACGGCCTCGTAGAGTCGGTTATGCGCTTTGGACGCTACTTCCGGGAAGAAGAAGAATTGGAGCAAAAAGCAATCCGTTTCTTGGAAATCTTCCAGCTGGATCACAAAAAGGATGAGATTGCCCGCAATCTGCCCTATGGTGAACAGCGGCGCCTGGAAATAGCCCGTGCTTTGGCCGCTCAGCCCCAGCTGCTGCTGCTGGATGAACCTGCTGCCGGTATGAATCCGCAGGAAACCCAGCAATTAATGGAGATGATCCGCTGGATTCGTAAAGAATTTAACCTAACCATTCTTTTGATCGAACATGATATGAGCCTGGTTATGGGCGTCTGCGAGCGTATCTATGTGCTTGAGTATGGCAGCATAATCGCTCATGGTACACCAAACGAAATTAAAAATAATCCGAGAGTCATCGAGGCCTACCTCGGCGAGGAGGTACACTGATGCTGACAATTAAAGATATTAATGTATACTACGGTGCTATTCATGCGTTAAAAGGCATCAGCGTAGACGTAAAAGAAGGGCAGATTGTCACTCTTATTGGAGCTAATGGTGCCGGGAAAAGTACTACTCTTAGGACTATTTCGGGATTGCTGCGGCCCAAGAGCGGCGAAATAGTATTCGAAGGTAAGAATATCGCGGCTATGCCTGCGCAGGATATTGTTAAGCAGGGCCTTTCACAAGTACCGGAAGGCCGGCGTGTTTTTGCTAACATGACAGTATTGGAGAATCTGGAATTAGGAGCGTATACGCGTTCTGATTCTGCCGGTATAGCGGAAGATATGGACGTCGTATTTAAACGCTTTCCCCGCCTGTATGAGCGGAAGGCTCAGCTGGCAGGCACATTGTCCGGTGGTGAGCAGCAAATGCTGGCGATGGGGCGTGCTTTAATGAGCAGGCCGCGCCTTCTGTTATTAGATGAGCCATCCATGGGCCTGGCACCTCTCTTGGTAAAAGAAATTTTTTCTATTATTAAAGAGATCAATCAGACAGGAACAACCATCCTGCTGGTCGAACAGAATGCACATATGGCATTATCCATTGCCAACTATGCTTATGTACTGGAAACCGGTCGTATCACCATAGAGGGGCCGGCGGCTGAACTTTCGCAAAGTGAGGAAATCCGCAAGGCATATCTGGGTGGTTAATCGGGGCTGTCGTAAGCGTCCCCTTGTTATTGCAAAAAACGCCCTTGAGTATGAGCGAAGCAATCTTAAAGGAGGAGACTTACCATGTTTGTCAGCAATCGAATGACGGCTAACCCTTTTACACTCTCCGCCAACGCCACGGTAGCGGATGCTTCGGAAGTTATGCGGACACATAAATTCCGCAGACTGCCAATAGTAGAAAACGGGAAATTGGTGGGAATTGTTACTGATCGCGATTTGCGGGAAGTATCACCTTCACCAGCTACCACGCTGTCGATTTTTGAGTTGAATTATTTATTGGCAAAAATGATGGTTAAGGACATTATGAAAAAAGATGTATTAACCATCCAGGCTAATTCGACTATCGAAGAAGCTGCTTTACTCATGTATAAGAACAAAATCGGCGGGTTGGTAGTAGTAGATGAACAGGCGGCAGTAATTGGTGTTATTACGGAAACGGATATTTTTAAAACATTTGTCGATGTAATGGGCATTACCCAGGGAAAAACGACCCGTATTACTATTGATGTATCCGATAAAGTCGGCATTTTGTGCGATATAACAGGCATTTTTAAAGAGTTGGGAATGAATATCAGCAGTTTAGTCAGCTATCCGCTGACTGATGAATCCTACGAACTGGTGATTCGTGCCCAAGTAGATAACAGCGAACTACTGGTAGAGCGCCTGTCTGCCGCCGGATATCCGGTACGACACATAACCCAGATTATCTAGGCACCGCTGTATTTAATTTTACACATTTTCGCTGTTGTGGTAATATAATAGAACAGGATCAGGCAGCCGTACTATTTCGGTGTAGCCGGGCTGATTGCAGCAGGAAAACCTGCGGGACCTTTTTAGGGACCGCAGGTTTATTTACGTCTGTCAGGCCCAAACTTTCGGATTGCTTGCCCGGTACAGCGGTTATACTGATACTGTGGGAAAGCTGTTCGAGTATTTACAGGAGGGTTTCTGTTTGGAATCATATAATCAGTTGAAAAAAAATACAGCACGCCTATCGGTTATCTCCAATTCCCTGCTGGTCATTTTAAAGTTAGTGGTAGGCTTATTAACCGGTGCGGTAAGTATTGTATCGGAAGCTGCGCATTCGGCAGTGGATCTGATTGCAGCGATAATTGCCTTTTACGCCGTAAAAAAATCCAGTAAGCCGCCCGATGATGACCATGCTTACGGACATGGAAAATATGAAAATTTGTCTGCAGCTATCGAGGCATTCCTGATTATTTTAGCTGCATTGTGGATTGTTTATGAAGCAGTCGTCAAGCTGCAGTCGCCGCAGGCGCCGGAAATGCTGGAATACGGTATTGCCGTTATGCTTATCTCAATCGGTGTCAATTATTGGGTGTCGGGGAAACTTTTGGCTGTAGCTCATGAAACGGAATCGCATGCACTCGAAGCGGATGCATTGCATTTACGGGCTGATATCTGGACTTCGGTGGGAGTATTGGCAGGGCTGAGTATTATGAAAGTAACCGGATTGAACTGGCTTGACCCGGTAATTGCCATTGCTGTTTCCATTATTGTTTTCAAAGCGGGTTATGAAATGACCCGCAAAAGCCTGTATGAATTGACAGATGTCAGCTTGCCCGAGGAAGAAGAGAATATCATAAAAGAAATTTTGGATAGTCACCCTGAGGTTATTAATTTCCATCAGCTGCGGACTCGGCGCTCCGGCAGCCGGCGCCTGATTGACGTTCATTTGGTGTTGAACAAAAACATGCATCTTAATCAGGCCCATGCTATCTGTGATCAATTGGAAGCGATTATAACGGTTGAATTAGGAAACTGTGATGTCGTGATTCATATTGAGCCTTGTGATTATCATGAAGATTTTGGCTATTGCCCAATCGACGGCAGTGAAACAAATAAATAAGCATGAGCAGCCTATGCTCATGCTTATTTATTTTTCTTATCCCGGTTACTTTTCCTTGGTTGGCCATAAGGATCATCAATATTCTTGAGCCGGACACGGCTGGGACGAGGCATGTGAGTTTCGGTTTTTAATTCATTTAAAACAGCTTCATTTTCTTCCGAGGCTTTAGCAGCAATAGCCGCAGCAATTGCTGCAGTGGAAGGCTGCACCGTTTCACCGTTTTGTGCTGTCACTTCGTTAGGCAGCGGATTCGATAAAAAGCCAGGCTGTGTAAGATTGCTGATAATTTTGGTTTCTACTACCTCGGCGATATCGTTGTCTACAGGCAGGGCGGTTTGATCTTCGTCGTCTGAGGATGGCGGTGTGGAGGCCGGAGGGGTAGGCGTGACAGGCGGTTTTGGACAGACAACCGGCCTGTCAGGCAGGCAGTAGTGGTCACCGCATAAATTGTCCTGCAAGCGCCTCAGCGCAGCCAGACCAACAACTTCTTCCGCCGTACGGCAGGGAATATCCTGACCATCCAGGCAGGTGACAAGATAACGTACTAAATCAACAGGACCGCAGGTTACCCGAAGCAGCTCGGAACTAAAGACGATTTTGCAGCACAGCAGCTCCAGCAAAACATCCAGCAGCATACCGGCATTATCATAACGGCGCACTGCCCGCTCAAATACATCCGGACAAACGTTGGGAGTGCGGTTAATTTCCTCTGCCGCGCCTACAAGTAACCGGTATGAGCTAACCAGACTGTTGAAGTTGGGAAGTACGGCATTAACATCGGAAAGTATTAAATCAATGATTGCCAGCGGTGCGAGGTCTGTAGTTGTAGTGGATGACGTAGTGGTAGTCGTATCGGATGTAACGGTCTGAGAGGTAGTAGTGCTGATAGGCATGTCAAACACCTCGCTTGTTTGCTACGCTATTATATGCACAGCTGCCGGTTTTGGCGATGATAAAAAGTAGGATTTAGAAAAGGATTTTTCCCTGTAAAAGTATAAATTAAAGGATAGCAAGGCAATAACTAGTACAACAAAACCAGCGATGCTGTTTGTGAGGAGGTAGACCATGGATATCAAATTGACTCAGTATGCGGCAAATGGCGGCTGCGCCTGCAAAATCGGCCCTAATGCATTATCCCGGGTGCTGCAGGAACTGGAGCCTCCCCGAGATCCCCGGTTACTTGTCGGTATAGACACATCGGATGATGCCGGTGTATACAAGCTGAATGAGACAACGGCACTTATACAGACACTGGATTTCTTTAGCCCTGTTGTGGACGATCCTTACTTGTTCGGGCAAATCGCGGCGGCAAACAGCCTGAGTGATGTATACGCTATGGGCGGCAAACCGCTGACTGCAATGAATATTGTTGCTTTTCCTCTTACTACCCTTGACGGAAGTATCCTGCTCGCTATTTTAAAAGGCGGACTTGCTAAAGTAACCGAGGCAGGCGCTATTATTGTCGGCGGGCACAGCATCTATGATAAAGAGCCGAAATATGGGCTAAGTGTTACCGGAACTGTGCATCCTGATGCTGTTTTGACAAATGCAGCAGCAGTTCCCGGGGATATTTTGATTTTAACGAAGGCTTTGGGGACAGGCATCCTGTCTACTGCAGCCAGGGCAGGAATGTTTGCAACCGGCGTGGAAGCAGCAAAGCAAAGTATGATTACCCTGAATAAAAAAGCCGCTGAATGCATGGAACGATTTCAGGTTCATGCTTGCACCGATGTGACCGGCTTTGGCCTTTTGGGTCATTTGTATGAGATGGCTTCAGGTAGTGGTACACAGGTGGAAATTAACAGCTCAGCCCTGCCGCTGCTGCCGGAGGTACTGGAGGCAGCTGATATGGGACTTGTGCCGGCAGGTGCTTACAGCAACCGTGACTATCTAAAATCAGTCAGCTTTGCTGCTTCTGTACCGGAAAAAATGCGGGATGTTTGCTTTGATCCGCAGACATCGGGCGGTTTGCTGATGAGTATTCCGGAAAAGCAGGCTGCCCAATTATTAGCGGCGCTGCATGTTGCCGGTGTCACAACAGCAGCGATAATTGGTAAAATGACAGCAGCAGGAAGGGGAGAGATTCATGTCTATTAATGTGGATGCCCGGGGGATGCTTTGTCCCCAGCCGGTTATTGTAACTAAGAAAGCTTTGGACAACATAACGGAAGGCGTAATCACGACGATTGTCGATAACAGCGTCAGTAAGGAAAACGTCGTTAAATTTGCGAAAGCGAATTTATGTGAAGTCGCTGTTGCCGAAAAGAGCGGACATTTTTATATCACCATTACGAAAGGGGCACCGAACGGCCTTGCGCTGCCAGTGCAAACCCTGGTGGAAGAATCGGGCGGGACGCATGTTTTTCTTATTACACAAAATACCTTTGGACATGGCAGCAGTGAATTAGGAACGGTTTTAATCAAATCCTTCTTCTTTACCATGGTGGAAAAAGAGCCGCTGCCAAAGACGGTGCTGTTTGCCAATAGCGGCGTCAAGCTAACCGTTGAGGGCTCTCCTGTGCTTGATCATTTGCAGGCTCTTGCTGCGCGGGGAGTCGAAATTCTTTCCTGCGGTACCTGCCTGGATTACTATCAGTTAAAAGAGCAGCTTGCAGTGGGCGGTATCACTAATATGTATACGATTATGGATGAGATTACCACCCATAAAGCGGTTACCTTGTAAGATGTTCGTTATTTATCCGTATTATGACCGGCTGGTATCGTTTTCCTCTGTTCATCATGGGATGAGAGCAGAAAAACTCCTTGCTGAGGCCGGTATACCATCCGTAGCAGCACCGACCCCGCGGGAAGTGGATATCAGCTGCGGACAATGTCTGCTTTTTGCAGCTGAGAATGAGCGAGCGGTAATCACGCGGCTAACAGAGGGGCAGGTCTGCTGGTCAAAGCTTTTTATCCGCGACGGAGAGAAGAAAAGCTATCGGCTGATTCGCGTTTACAATAAGGAAGAGTAACAGTTATGGAGGGTAACAGTGGGATTAACAGAGTTTTTAACTCCTGAGTTCTGGTTTCATATCGCCGGTAAAGGTGTGCGTATTTTGGTTATTATTACCGCAGCGGTTATTGTACAGCGTATCTTGGGCGCTGTGGTAGAGCGGTTTTTCTTTGTTGGCGGCGGTATTACCGCTCTGCATTTTGAAGAAAAAAGGGCCAGGACGCTGACCGAGCTGTTAAAGACATTAATTCGCTATGTACTTTATTTTATCGCGCTCGTACTGGTATTATCAGAATTTCAGGTTGATACTACGTCACTAATTGCCGGTGCCGGTGTGGTCGGTTTGGCATTAGGTGTCGGTGCACAAAGCTTAATTAAAGATTTCATTACCGGTTTTTTTATCATTTTGGAAGATCAATATGCCATGGGGGATTATATCGTCAGCGGTGATCAGGCGGGCACAGTCGAAGAAATTGGCTTTCGTGTTACTAAGCTTCGCGATGGCAAAGGCGTACTGCATATTATTCCCAACGGCAGCATCGTAAAAGTAAGCAATCATACGCGCGGGCCTATGCAGGCTGTTGTCGACATTCCTGTCGCTCAGGAGGCGGATATTGATCAAGTGCTAAAGCTGCTGGAGCAAGCCTGCAGTGAAGTGAAAGAGATGCTGGAAGTGGTAGAAGGGCCTAAGGTCCTTGGAATTGTAGAACTGCGGGCTGCGGAAGTTGTTGTCCGGCTTACTGCTAAAACAATTCCCTTAGAGCAGTCTAAGGTTGAAACGGCGCTCAGATATAAAATTAAACGCTTGTTTGCAGAAGCGCATATTCCGATTCCGGCAACGGCATCAGTTCGATTATAAGGAGGTTACTGCATATGGTTATCCGCTATCAAGTCGGCGATATTGTAAAAATGAAGAAACCTCATCCCTGCGGCTCCGACCGCTGGGAGATCATGCGTACCGGAATTGACTTTGGACTCAAGTGTCTGGGATGTGGACGCCGGGTAATGGTTCCCAGGCCCAAATTTGAGAAGGGTGTCAAAATGATTCTGGAAAGTAAGGAAGCCAGCAGGAGTAATTGACAACAGACACAAGGGACACCCTCGTCTTTACCGGGGTGTCCCTTTCTTTGGCAATGCAGAGGAATTAAACCGCCTCTGTCGAAATATTCATATATCTATAGAGATGTTGGCCTGAGTGGAATTGTCAATAAGCTCAGGAATTCTTAGTACGATAAAATGTGAAAAAAATCACGAATCCAAGAAGCAGTCAAGAATATTAACTTGAGGTGAAGTATGAAGCTAATTATTAGCGCGATTACCTGGGAGTCCCTGCTGCAGACGGGAATGAAGCAGGGGGAGCTTATCCCGCTGGCTAAGCAACTGGGCTGCCAGGGGGTGGAGTTCCGTCAGTACTGGCAGGATCTTGAGGCCGAGGTTCCTCTTATTCGCTCGATGCTTGAGGCAGAGCGAATGGTTTGTACTTACGCCTGTAATGAAGGACTGCTGGCTGCTACCCGGGAAGCGACCGAAGCGTCGCTGGAAGTGATTACCGGCCATATCGATGTTGCCTGCGGTCTGGGCGCAAAAGTACTGCGCATTAATATTGCCGCCGGTGTGTTTGATGAAGCGTTTATTACCACTTCCTGGTGGCAAGATGCCGTAAGAAAAGTTATGGCTGCCGCTGCTGCCAAAAATATGCTGATTGCTGCTGAAAATGGTCCCGATCAGTATAAAAGCAAAATACAACTGGTGCGGCATGTCCTGAAGACGGTAAATTCGCCCTGGTTAAAGCTTACTTATGATACGGGGAACTGGCTTTATGCCGGGGAAGTACCGGAAGATGCTTTGAGCGCACTGGAGGAGCAAATCGGGTATGTTCATTTAAAGGATATCATCGACAAGCCCGATGGCAGCCGTGGGCATAGCTATTTGGGCACCGGACTGGTGGATGTGCGCGGTTTGGCCAGCAAAATAACAGCCCGCGGCTATCAGGGCTTATTGGCGCTTGAGTTTCCCGGTGGCGAAGATCCGGTATTTCGCGTTAAACATAGCATGCAATATTTGGCCCAAGAGCAGTCTTGACTTATTCGGGGAGATGCTTTTATAATAAGAAAAGAACAATTGAATGCAACCGGTACAGGACTGGCGGATCAGTGGAATAACCACGTGGACTGTACACGGTATAAGCCGACCGCCTGGGCAAAGCTAATTACTTTACCCAGGCGGTTTTTTATTTGTAAAAAGACTTATACATAATAATGATAATCAAAATCATTATTATGTATTTTACTTATAGCTGCCGCCTGCGTAATATAAAAATAAGAGCTCCTTAATTGCAGTTACTTTTACATTCGGGAGGTAGAACAAATGACTTTTCACACAGGTGAGTGGGCAGAATCAATAAACGTGCGGGATTTTATCCAACGCAATTACAACAGCTATACAGGTGATGCTTCTTTTTTAGTGCAAGCTACCCCGCGTACCAGTGACCTCTGGAAAAAGTGCTCCGAACTGCTGGCAGCAGAGCGGCAGGCAGGAGGCGTATTGGATATTGATACATCGCGGGTATCAACGATTACGGCTCATCAGGCAGGCTATATTGATAGCGAGCTGGAGGTAATCGTCGGACTGCAGACCGATGCTCCGCTTAAGCGCAGCGTTATTGTTAACGGTGGAATCCGGATGGCAGAGCAGGCTTGCGAGGCATATGGCTTTAAGCTCGAGCCGTCCATCAGCAATATTTATCATCATCACCGCACCACGCATAATGCCGCAGTATTTCATGCGTATACGGAAGAAATGAAACAGGCCCGGCGGGTGGGGATCATTACCGGATTGCCTGATGCATATGGCCGGGGCAGAATAATTGGCGATTATCGTCGTGTTGCTTTATATGGAATTGACCGGTTGATTGCAGCTAAGCTCGATGATTTGAAGCACCTGGGAGAAAGCGGTGTGACAGAAGAGATTATCCGCTTACGGGAGGAAGTAGCGCAGCAAATTACTGCGCTGCAGGATATGGCAGCCATGGCCCGGCAGTATGGCTATGATATAACGGTACCGGCTAAAAATGCACGGGAAGCTGTTCAGTGGGTCTATTTCGGGTACCTGGCAGGCTTAAAAGAACAAAATGGAGCAGCCATGTCATTAGGCAGGGTTTCCACTTTTCTGGATATCTATATTGAACATGATTTAGCGGCTGGCGTCATTAATGAAGCTGAAGCGCAGGAACTGATCGATCAGCTGGTGATTAAGCTGCGTTTGGCACGCCATCTGCGTACACCGGACTATAACGAACTGTTTGCCGGAGATCCTTTATGGGTTACGGAAGCAATTGGCGGAATGGGGACAGATGGACGGACGCTGGTGACACGAACCTCGTTTCGAATCTTAAACACGCTCTACAACCTGGGCCCGGCACCGGAACCGAACATGACGATTCTCTGGTCACCGCAGTTGCCGGAAGGCTTTAAGCAGTTCTGCGCCCGGGTTTCAATTGATACCAGTGCCATTCAATATGAAAATGATGAGGTAATGCGTCCACTGTATGGCGATGATTATTCCATTGCCTGCTGCGTATCGGCTATGAAGACCGGCGAGCAGATGCAATTTTTTGGCGCCCGGGCCAATTTGGCGAAAGCGTTGTTGTATGCAATTAACGGCGGCAGGGATGAAATAACCGGTGAGCAGGTAGCACCTGTAATGCCGCTGCCGGCAGGCGAATTCCTCCCTTATGATGAGGTGCGGCAAAATTATAGCACAGTCATGAAATGGCTGGCCGGATTGTATGTAAACACACTAAATTTAATTCATTTTATGCATGATAAATATGCTTATGAACGGGCCCAAATGGCACTGCACAATACCGAGGTGGGAAGGCTGATGGCCCTAGGAATTGCTGGATTATCCGTTGCTGCCGACTCGTTAAGTGCTATTCAAACGGGAAAAGTCAAAGTAGTACGGGACCAGCGCGGCATTGCCACCGGTTTTTCAGTGCAAAGTGATTTTCCTTGCTTTGGCAATGATGATGACCAGGTAGATACGCTAGCAGCAGCAATTTGTTCCGAGTTTTCCGCCAATATCAAACAGCATGAGACTTATCGCGATGCAGAGACCACGTTATCGGTTCTAACGATTACGTCGAATGTCATGTACGGGAAAAAGACGGGGGCAACGCCGGATGGACGGTTAAAAGGAGAGGCATTTGCTCCTGGTGCCAATCCCATGCATGGCCGGGATAAAAAAGGCGCTCTGGCTGCGTTTAACTCCATTACCAAGCTGCCTTATAATGACTGCCGTGATGGTATCTCGTATACGTTTTCCATTGTACCCCGCACACTGGGTAAAAGCCAAGATGGACAGGCTGCCAACCTGGTTGCCTTACTGGACGGACATTCCTTGCAGGGCGGTCACCAGGTCAATGTAAATGTCCTGGATCAATCTGTTTTAGAGGATGCGATGGCTCATCCCGAAAAATACCCTCAATTGACGATACGCGTCTCGGGCTATGCCGTTAACTTTATCAAGCTATCGCCTGAACATCAGCGGGAAGTTATCAGCCGCACGTTTTATCAAGCAATGTAAAGAAAGGGGGCCTAACCCCGCATGCAGGCATATTACCATTCAACTGAAACCTTTGGCACCGTAGACGGCCGGGGTATCCGTTATGTTCTCTTTTTAACCGGTTGTGCACTGGCCTGCAAGTTTTGCCACAACCGGGATACCTGGCCATGTACGGGAGAAACCATAACCGATGATCAAGTACTAGCCCATTACAACCGGTACCGGAATTACTATAAAGCGGCGAACGGAGGTATTACCGTCAGCGGTGGTGAACCGCTGCTGCAGGCCGATTTTGTTGCCAGGCTGTTTCACCGCTGCCGTCTGGAGGGTATTCATACCACGCTGGATACGGCAGGCTATGCCCCGCAGGAAAGCCTGGCAAAGGTTCTGGCCTTTACGGATGCGGTATTATTTGGTCTGAAAGCCATTGATGATACCGTTCATCAGCAGTTAACAGGTGCTTCTAACCGGACAATACTGGACAATTTGCGCTGGCTGGCCGGTAAGACGGTAGTTACCGTGCGCTATATTATTATACCAGGCGTGAACGACAGTAAAGAGGAGCTTTCTGAGCTGGCTTTATTCCTGCAGACACTGACGGTTATCCCCCCGGTTGAGCTTTTGCCTTATCATACTGCAGGACAGTATAAATGGCAGCAAATGGGGCATGCCTATCCTTTAGAGGGAATTCGGGATGCTGGTGTCGAAGATATGAACCAGGCCCGGCTGGCTTTACAGCAGAAGGGGATTGTTGTTTTGTAGGAGGCATGGCATGAAGCTGCAAATGATCGTTGGGATAATGACATTGTTGACAGGAATAGCGCTGATCCTTATTGGTACTGATTTTGGTAAAATAATAAATGTTACTGTCGGCGTAATTGCCGGAGCGGTCTTTGTTTTGCTGGGGATCAACAGGCTGAAGCAAGCCTGGCTCACCCGGGATGAAGAATAAAAAAGCATCTGCTGTAAGCCTAACGGCCAGCAGATGCTTTTTTACATCAATGGAAGCACAAGGGTAATCGTAGTTCCTACGTCTTTGCGGGATTGAACATACATCGTACCGTCATGACCCTCAACAATGTTCAGGCAGATGGGCAGTCCTAGACCGTTTCCCGCTTTTTTCGTCGTATAAAAAGGCGTAAAAATGTGTTCTCTTTCTCCATCGGTGATACCCGCACCGGAATCAGATATTCGAATGAGGATGGAATGGTTTTGATAATGTGTGGTTATACCTAATATACCGCCCTGTTCCGTTGCGTCCATTGCGTTTTGCAGCAGGTCGCCAAGCGCCTGCGACAATTCTTCAGGTGCCACATTGGTAACGGGAATGGCATCATCAAGCATGAAATACAACAGTATTCCCCGCTCGGAGCTTTGAGCGGAGAACTGTTCCCATAAACCGGTAATAATTCGATTAATGCAGTCAGGCTGCTTGATGATGGCGCGTTTTCGGTCCAACGCCAGCAGACGGGTAATCACTTGATTGATTTGTTTTAGACTTTCATTTACTTCATTATAATAAACGGTGTTGGCTGGAGACATTCCTTTTTTCATTAGTTGCAGATAACCAGTGGCCACTGTCAGTGGATTGCGTATTTCATGGGAGACAACAGAGGCGAAGCGGCCAAGCGCTTCCATATGATTTCTGTAAGCGGAATTGTCTTTTGAACGGTGCTTAAGATCCACAGTAGAGTTGAAAAAAGAAGCACTTATAAAACTAAATTTTCCACGCTTAATGGCGAGTATCTTCGAAAATTTGTAGCGTTTGGGGGCTTTCCAAATCGGTGATACTAGACGGATAGCTCCTTGTGGCTTTGGGAAGCTTGTCCTAGCGGGTAACACGAAATCAACCCCTTTTTAGTTGTATAGGTAAAGCCTTCGACTAAATTCAGAAAATTCCTCTTACCAGTTTCAGCCATATTGTAAATTTGTAATACTGTGTTTTGGCTGCAACTACCCAAATGTAATGAAAACAGGTATAATGTCATTGCACTGTTATATACGATTATACTTGAAAGGTGGAAAATAAATTGAGTACAAATCTGGAAGTAGGTATAGTTGGACTGCCGAATGTTGGCAAAAGCACCTTATTTAACGCCATAACCAAGGCCGGCGCGGAGGCAGCAAATTATCCTTTCTGCACAATTGAGCCCAATGTTGGAGTTGTCGATGTGCCTGATGAGCGGCTGTGGAAACTGACGGAAATGTATAAGCCAAAGAGCAGAACTATTCCGGCTGCTATGCGGTTTGTCGATATTGCCGGTTTGGTGAAGGGCGCTTCAAAAGGAGAAGGGCTGGGAAATAAATTTCTGTCCCATATCCGGCAGGTTGATGCTGTGGCTCAGGTTGTACGGTGTTTTGAAGATGAAAATATTACCCATGTTGAGGGTGGACTTGATCCGCTTAGAGATATTGAGATTATAAATACGGAATTATGCCTAGCTGATCTGGAAGCAGTGGACAAGCGCATTGAACGGGGACAAAAGCTGCTGAAGGGCGGCGACAAAAAAATTCAGGCTGAATTAGCAGTGCTGGCCCAGGTCCGGGAGGCACTGGAGGAAGTGAATCCAGCCCGGCGCATTGGTCTGAGTGATGACGAAGCAGCATTAGTAAAGGATCTCAATCTGCTGACGATGAAGCCTGTTTTGTTTGTGGCCAATGTAAGTGAAGAGGAAGTTGCAGATTTTGAGGGCAATCCTTATGTACAGGCTGTTAAAGCATATGCCGCCAAAGAAAAGGCTGAGGTTATCGCCGTTTCTGCGAAGCTGGAATCGGAGATTGCCGAATTAGCAGATGATGAAGCGAAAGCATTTTTAGCAGACCTGGGCTTAAGTGAATCCGGTCTGGATAAATTGATTAAAGCCGGCTATACGCTGCTGGGATTGATCAACTTTTTTACAGCCGGTGAGCAGGAAGTAAGAGCCTGGACAATTACCCGGGGAACAAAAGCTCCCCAGGCAGCCGGCAAAATACATACTGATATTGAGCGCGGCTTTATTCGCGCCGAGATTGTCGCTTTCGAAGATCTTATGAACTCCGGCAGCCATAATGCAGCCCGTGAAAAAGGTCTCGTACGCTTAGAAGGCAAAGAGTATGTGATGAAGGATGGAGACGTAACGTATTTCCGCTTCAACGTTTAGTCTGGGGCGGCCGCCGATAAGCCACCATCTGCGTTGCACCCGCAAGGGGTAAGCCGAAGTTCTACGGTACTAAAGAACTAAGAACTTCGCATTTGGGGGAAAAGAGGCGAGCTTGCCGTACCGCCGCTGTACTGTCTTCACTCGCCTCTTTTCCCCCGCCTAGCAGCTGGAGACTTCTCGACGGCCTAAGCTTTGCGGCAGGGGACGTAGGAGAACGGGGAACGGGCTTATTGCCGTTAGTGGTGGGAGGGCTCCCCTGCGGGGGTGCACAGAAGGTGAAATGTGTCATGGGGACGGTTCCGGTGACACACTTTCAGAATAAAAAGAGGTCAGCTCCCTTGTGGGGCTGACCTCTTTGTGTGCCTGCAGTTTACAGGCTTAATTTTGTTTTGATTCTTTCGATGGCCTGCTCGGTGTTTTCGCGGCTGCCGAAGGCGGTTAGGCGGAAGTAGCCAGCGCCGGAGGGGCCGAAGCCTGTTCCAGGAGTGCCGACAATGTTTACTTCAGTGAGCAGTTTATCGAAGAAGTCCCACGAGTCCATATTGTTAGGGGTTTTTAACCAGATATAAGGAGCGTTTACGCCGCCAAACACCTGGAGGCCAATGCTTTGCAGGCCTTCACGGATGATTTTGGCGTTGGCCATGTAATATTTAATGACCTCTTTAATTTGCTGTTGTCCTTCAGGAGTATAGACGGCTTGAGCACCGCGCTGAATGATATAAGGTACGCCGTTGAACTTCGTCGTTTGGCGGCGGTTCCATAATTTATTGAGCGAGTGCGTTTCGCCGGAAGCGGTGCGTCCCATAACAGTTTTGGGAACAACGGTATAAGCGCAGCGTGTGCCGGTGAAGCCTGCAGTTTTGGAGAAAGAACGGAATTCAATCGCTACTTCTTTAGCACCGTCGATTTCGTAAATGCTATGAGGAATATCCGGCTCCTGTATATAGGATTCATATGCCGCATCAAAGAGAATAATCGCATCGTTTGCTTTGGCAAACTCAACCCATTTGGTTAATTCCGCTTTGGAAAGAGTAGTTCCGGTCGGATTGTTAGGAACGCAAAGATAGATCATATCTACTTTTTCTTTTGGCAGTTCAGGGATGAACTGGTTTTCTGCATTGCAGGGCATGTAAACAATCTTTTCAAAGCGGCCATTATTTAAAGTGCCTGTACGGCCGGCCATGACATTGCTGTCCAGGTATACCGGGTATACAGGGTCGGTAATCGCAACGATGTTATCAAGACCGAAGATTTCCTGAATATTGCCGACATCACTCTTGGAGCCGTCGCTCACAAAGACTTCATCAATATCAAGAGTTACGCCGCGGGGAGCAAAGTCATGATCAATGATGGTTTGGATCAGAAAGTCATAGCCCTGTTCCGGACCATACCCGCGAAATGTTGCAGGCTGCGCCATTTCATCAATGGCAGTATGCAGGCCCTTGATAACTGAAGGCACCAGCGGCTGGGTTACATCACCAATACCTAAACGGATAATGTTGGCAGAAGGATTTTCAGATTTAAAGGCAGTGACCCTTCTTGCTATTTCTGCAAACAAATAGCTTCCTGGTAGTTTCAGATAGTTTTCATTAATGCTCGCCATTGTCAGACTCCTTTTCCCAAAATATGCTATACCATATTATACAATAGTTTGCCCGCAAATGGCGAGTTTAGTTGCATAAAAAAACTTATAGCTTTTCTTGCATTTTCTTGGGGGGTAGGGTATAATTAATCAGTCTGGGACAGCCAGGCTGGAAAGTTTATTTATAAACCTTCCCTGCCCCTTTTGCAAGGGGCCATAGTCCATAGGAGGAGGTGATTTCGTGAAAAAGTACGAAGTCATGTTTATTGTGAAGCCCGCTGAAGAAGAGGCTCTTAACAACGTAGTTACGAAGTTCGAAAATCTTCTGCAAGCAAATGGCGCCACAGTGGAAAAAGTTGACCGTTGGGGCAAGAGACGTTTAGCCTATGAAGTGAAAGAACACGCAGAAGGCTACTACTATCTTATGTTCTTCAGCGCTGAGCCTAAGGTTATTGCCGAGCTCGACCGCGTTATGAAGATTACCGACGAGATCTTAAAACACATGATCATTAAAGAAGACGAATAGACCAGGGGGAAAGTGGCATGAACTCAGTTAAACTTATCGGTCGTCTAGCCCAAGACCCTGAAGTGCGATATACCAAAACCGGCAAAGCAGTTGCTTCGTTTACCGTAGCCGTGTCCCGCAGTTTTGGAGCGCCTGGACAAGAACAACGGGAATCAACGGATTTTATTCCTATTGTAGCATGGGGAAACTTAGCTGAGATGTGCGGCAATAACCTGGCGAAAGGACACCGGGTATTTGTGGAAGGTCGTCTGCAGGTTCGTTCATATGAAACTGCGGATGGACAAAAGAGACGGGTAACTGAGATAGTCGCCAATTTTGTCGCCCAAAGCATGGAATCGGATAAGGGAATGGGAAGCGGCTCTGGTTCGTCGAATGCTGGTAAGCCAGTTGATTTTGGCCAATTCGGGCGCGACGTAATCGACGAGGAAATCCCGTTCTAAATTTTGGATCCCTCAAATTCTGAAGGGAGGTATAGACAAGTGAAACGCGAAAGAGGCAGAAAACCAAAGAAAAAGGTTTGTAGTTTCTGCGTTGATAAAATAGTGGCAATTGACTACAAGGATGTGCCTAAATTGCGTCGTTACACTACTGAGCGTGGCAAGATTCTGCCCCGCCGGATTTCTGGAAACTGCGCAAAACATCAACGTCAATTAACGCTTGCTATCAAACGGGCTCGCAACATTGCATTGCTCCCGTTCACAGCAGAATAAGCAGCTTAAGACAAACGCCGGGATAATCCCGGCGTTTTTTAGTTCTTTTTTGCATGACTAAAACTATCCTATTGCGGGAGAAACTATTAATGTCACCATAATGGTGGCATTTCTTTTTATTTTACAGGCACGAGCGCTTGTTTAAGAGTACTGGTATAGGGTATACTAATAGTACTATAGTTGAGCGGCTTATCAATGATTTTCGAGGATCGGATTGCGGACGGGATTATTTTTTGGCTAGAGGGTCTCGATTATTCGGGCGAGACCTTTCTTTAGCTGTATCTATAGTAAATAGTTTAGAATTGATGATGTTATGGAGGTATATTATTTTGGAAAAAGATAAGTTATTAATTATTCCTTTAGGTGGTTTGGGAGAAGTCGGAAAAAATATGACAGTATTTCAATATGGAGAGGATATTGTCATTCTTGATGCCGGTCTGGCATTCCCGGAAGATGATATGCTGGGAATTGATTTGGTTATCCCGGATATCACTTATTTACAGGAGAATAAAGACAAAGTACGGGCAGTTGTATTGACTCATGGTCACGAAGACCATATCGGTGCTTTGTCTTATTTGCTAAAGCAAATTAATGTACCGGTTTATGGTACCCGTTTAGCCTTAGGACTGGTAGAAGGACGCTTGAAGGAAAACCGCGTTCCGGAGTATTCGCTGATTCCAGTCAAGCATGGTGACGAAATCAAAGCCGGTGCTTTTACAGTCGGCTTTATCCGGGTAAGCCACTCTATTCCTGATGCCAGTGGCCTATATTTTAAGACACCGGTAGGCACTGTTGTGCACACAGGCGATTTTAAAATTGACCAAACACCGGTTGATGGAAAGGTAATGGATATTCATAAGTTTGCTGAACTGGGAGACCGGGGTGTACTGGCGCTGATGTCGGACAGCACAAATGCCGAACGTCCGGGTTATACCGAGTCGGAACGCACTGTGGGTGTTGCGCTGGATAACGCTTTCCGGGCGGCTAACGGCCGGGTTATTTTAGCAACCTTTGCCTCAAATGTGTCCCGTATTCAACAAGCCGTTAATGCGGCCTGCAAATATGACCGCAAAGTTGCTGTGCTTGGCCGCAGCATGATTAATGTTGTGTCGATTGCGATCGAGCTTGGTTATTTGCAGGTGCCTGAAGGCGTGATCATTGATGTTGAAGAAATTAACCGCTATCGCGACAATCAAATGCTGATCCTGACAACAGGCAGCCAGGGAGAACCGATGGCTGGTTTAAGCCGTATGGCAACAAGCAATCATCGCAGTATCTCGATTATACCCGGCGATACTGTTATTATTTCAGCAACGCCGATTCCCGGCAATGAAAAGTCTGTGGGAAAAACCATCGACAGCCTCATGCGCCTGGGCGCTCATGTTGTATATGAAAGATCGGCAGGCATCCATGTTTCCGGTCATGCCAGCCAGGAAGAATTGAAACTGATTTTGAACCTGGTTCGTCCTAAGTATTTTATTCCGGTGCACGGCGAATACCGCATGCTGCGTCAGCATGGCCAGATTGCGGAGAACATGGGCGTTGCCAAGGATAATGTTTTGATTGGTGATAATGGACAGGTGTTTGAATTTACAAAAACCAGCGGACGCAAAGCCGGTCGCGTAACTGCAGGTAAAGTATTTGTTGACGGACTGGGCGTCGGTGATGTAGGCAATATTGTTATTCGCGACCGTCAGCAGTTATCAAAAGAGGGCGTTTTAATTGTTGTTTTAACACTGGACAAGCAACGCTGCTCGGTACTTTCCGGCCCTGATTTGGTATCACGCGGCTTCGTCTATGTCAGAGATTCGGAAGCTTTAATGAGCGAAGCGCAAAACAGGGTAAAAGCGGTGCTGGATCGGTGCGAAGCAGGCAGCATCACCGAGTGGTCGGTAATTAAATCCCAGGTGCGGGAAGCTCTTGGTAAGTTCTTGTATGAAAAGACGGGAAGGCGGCCGATGATACTCCCCATCATCATGGAAGTCTAGCAGGACGGCCGCCGATAAGGCACCATCTGCGTTGTTGCGGCCTGCGGAGCGAGCTTGCCGTACCGCCGCTGTACTGTCTTCACTCGCTTCCTCGGCCGCGTCTAGCATCTGGAGCCTTCTCGACGGCTTGAGCTTGTCGGCAGAGGGAGACGAAGAACGCGGCTTGCTGCAAAGCTGGTGGTGCATGGCTCCCCTGCGGGGGTGCTCAGCGAGACCGGGTATTGGCTTTACTAGTGCGGTGACGTGGCAATCTCATCATTTATTTTTGCAGCTTATCAGCTTTTAGCGGGTAGATTGAACTAAGTTACGCAGTAGACCAGGGTTCTTTAATACCCTGGTTTTTCTATATCCGGCAGGCAGGAAAGAACCCTGTCCCTTGGCGAATACTATAGATATGTAAGGAGGGGTTGACTGTTGTTCTCCCATGAGTCCGATATATTGCGCAAGCTTCGTTTAATAGAGTGGCTGAAAGCGGAATTGGTTACCAATGTGGGTCAGGTATACCAGGCGATTGCCAGGAATAGTGAGCAGGCAATTGGTGAAGCTTTGGCGGCGGTAGTCGTATCCTGTTATGTACTAGGCAAACGAATGGGCATCGATTTTACCGCTCTCGATCAGGCAGTTGCCCAAAAGGTTACCCACCATATCAAACAAGAACAGGAAGCGGAAAAGTGGTTTGGCGACTATAGTGAGCTACAACGACACTTCCGCCGGAAAGGGTGAATTCATGCAGCGTCAAACGCAGATAAAACCAATGGTAGAAGCGGGCATTTTAGCCTCTATTGCCATTATGTTTGCTTTTATGAGTGCCTATCTTCCCGTTATCGGGGCGTTTATTCATTTGGTTTGGCCTGTGCCAATCATATTGCTGGGAGTGCGTCATGGGGTTAAATGGAGCACGCTGGCTACGATCGTTGCAGGAATTTTAATTGCCATACTGCTGCATCCTCTGCATGCCGTGTCGGTTGTCATTGGTTTTGGCCTTACCGGCATTGTGCTTGGCCATGGGCTTAGGGAAAAATTTGCGCCGGCAAAAACCTTGCTATGGGGGTCGGCTGCCTCGCTCATATCTTCTGCGGCAGTTGTGGCCATCAGCATGGTAGTCATGGGAGCTAATCCGTTCAACATTCAGCAGGAGGCAATGACCAAGGCGCTGGAGCAGGCAATTGACTTTTATCGCCAAATGGGCATGAAAGAAGAAGATCTGCAGCAGATGACGACAACGATGGGTTCCGTAATGGAGCTGCTGAAGATTATTTTACCGGCAGGTTTTGCTTTGGCCGCTGTAGTAACAGCTTACCTCAATTTTGCAGTTGCAAAAATTGTCCTTAAGAAGCTGGGCTATTTTGTGGAGCCTTTCCCGCCATTTAAAGATTGGCAAATGCCGAAAATTGCTCTTTATGCATTTGTTGTGGCTGTGCTTTGCATGTATTGGGGGCATTCACGCGAGATTACCTGGCTGTACACAGTTGGTGTCAATGTACAGATGATATCCATGATTTTCCTAATCGTACAAGGATTGGCGTTATTTTACTACCTTGCCGATAAATACAAATTGTCAAGGCTGATTCGGGGTATTATACTGTTCTTAGTATTTACTAATGGTATTATCCTGCAAGCCATTATATTTGCCGGTGTTTTTGATATGGCGATGAATTACCGCCAATTGCGCAGTCGGAACATGTCCGATTAGGGGGTATCACTATGCCGCAAGGTCCTTCCTTCTGGTTTGATACGCGAATTTATCTTGCTGTTGTTGCAGCCTTATTAGTGGTTATCGCGTTTTATAACCACTATGTGGCGTTATTAGGAATTGTTTTGCTGTATACTCTTTATTTATATGGCCGGGACCGTCACCGGGAACGGCGAAAAGCATTGTCCCAATATATTGAATCAATGGCGAATACCATTGATCAGGCATCAACATATGCTCTGCAAAACCTCCCTTTAGCAATTGCCATCATTGATGAGCAGGGGCAGCTCTATTGGTCAAACAGCGTGCTGGCCAAATGGTTTGGCGATGTTCATACAGGGCGATCCCTATATGATGTTCTGCCTTCACTGGAAGCCGAAAAAATCTGGGGAAAATACGGTATTGTTACGGAGCGAAGCGGCTTAAAACACTATCAAATCATTCATAAGCCGCTTGAAGCGGAAGCAACAGGCTGTCAGGATTTTTTGATTCTGTACATCAACGATATTACCCGCACTGAGACGATTAAAGCCGAATGCCAGGGCGCCATGCCGGCATTTGCCTACATTCAAATTGACAATTATGACGACGTACTAAAAGGTCTTACCGATACGCAGCGTACCGCCATTCTGGCGGAAGTGAACCGTCAACTGGTGGATTTATTTGCGGGACTGGCTGGTTTTGTCAGACAATTTGGTGAAGACACGTACGTCGGCATTATCAGCAGACAGGCATTAATCAAACTCATGGATAGCCGTTTTGAAATTCTTGATAAAATACGGGCGATTCACGGCGGCAATAAGATCCCGGTTACGCTAAGTCTGGGAGTTGCTGCCGATGAACCGACAATTGCCACATTGACCCAGCGGGCCCAAGCCGGGTTGGATCTTGCGCTTGGCCGTGGTGGAGACCAGGCTGCCGTTCATGTGGACGGTAAAATGCAGTTTTATGGCGGAAAAGCAAAGGCAGTGGAAAAAAATACCCGCGTTAAGGCCCGGATTGTTTCACAGGCTATCCGTGAACTGGTGGAAGATAGTGAGCTCGTGCTGGTAATGGGCCACGGAGGCGAAGACTTTGACAGTCTGGGTGCGGCCTTAGGCGTAGCTAAAATGGCGCGTCATGACGGCAGGCGCATTCATGTGGTAGTAAGCCAACCGGGAGTGGCAGTCAATAAATTACAAGAACTGCTGCCCGATTATGAAGGGTATGAACATGTTTTTATTACACCTTCCCAGGCTGCCGCACTTGTCGATGAGCGGACACTGCTTTTTATCGTAGACACGCACCGGCCGGAAATGACTGCGGCACCGGAGCTGTTGGAGCATACGGAGCGGACTGTCGTGATTGACCACCACCGCCGTTCAGAAGTCTTTATTACCAATCCCCTGCTGGTCTATCTGGAGCCGTCGGCTTCATCAACCAGCGAGTTAGTTACAGAGCTTATACAGTACTATGATGATAATATTGACCTTACCCGGCTGGAGGCTTCAGCCTTATATGCCGGTATTGTAGTAGATACAAAAAACTTCGCCGTTCAAACAGGTGTCCGTACATTTGAAGCAGCTTCCTATCTCCGGCGGGCCGGTGCAGATCCCACCCTGGTACGGCATTTGTTCCGCGTAGACTTCGATACGCTGCGGGCCAGGGCAGAAATTTTAAGCAATACCGAAATGCTGCCTGGCGGTGTGGTATTGGCCTTGTGTCCGGCAGAAGCGAAAAACGCGCAGATCGTGGCCGCTCAGGCGGCAGATATGCTGCTGACAATTGAAGGAGCCCGTGTCAGCTTTGTTCTCTTTCCTCTGGAGGAAAGTGGCGTGGGAGTCAGTGCCCGATCACAGGGAGATATCAATGTTCAGGTGATTATGGAGCAAATGGGGGGCGGCGGCCACCAGACAGTAGCTGGTGCTCAATTAAAAAATATCAGTTTTGCCGAAGCAAGAGACCAAGTTATAGAACTGATTAACAACTATATACAGGAGAGTGATATGCATGAAAGTAATTCTGCAGCAAGAGGTAAAAAAATTAGGTAAAAAAGGTGATATTTTAGAAGTTTCCGAGGGCTACGGCCGCAACTATCTGCTACCCCAGAAACTGGCAATTGAAGCTACGGCCGCTAATGTTAACGCAATTAGCCAGCAGAAAGCAGCTGAAGCGCATAAACAACAGCGAGCTAACGATGAAGCGCATGTATTAGCCAGCCAGCTGGCTAAAGTAGCGGTAAAGATCGCTGTTAAAACCGGCGAAGGCGGCAAAGTCTTTGGTTCTGTGACCGCCAAGGACATTAGTGAAGCATTGGAAAAACAATATGGTATTGAGATAGATAAACGTAAAATTGAACTTAAGGATGCAATTAAATCTGTTGGCAGTTATCCGGTTGTCATTCGCATCCATCCGGAAATCACAACCAAAATTGAAGTCCAGGTTGCAGGCAACTGATAAACAGCGGAAGCGATCATTGCTTTGTGCCACGCCTTCTATTTAATCGGCCTTATTAGAAAGGGTAATAACATGAAAGATTTCTTCAATAAACTTGTTCGACGCGAGACACGGGTAATGCGAGCGGCTGATGATGAATTAAAGCGTCAGGTCTCCGCCCTTTATGGACTTTATGCAGGGCTGATTGGTGCCGAAAAAGTGGTACTGAAGGCAGGCAAGCTGGATGCTCTTGATCTTATGCGCTCTGAAGATGTGGCTGAGCGGGTTTTGGCACTGCAAAAGCTTGTTTTTGAAGACCCGACGGTTGATAAGGTGCCCACTGCTCAGGAAATTCCTGATCTCCTGGATGAAATTGAAGATGAGTTGGCAGACCTCATGGCCCGCCGGACAGTAGAAGACAAGATTGAAAAGAAAATTGCCGAAAAGATGGAAGAGCGCCATCAGGAATACATTAAAGAAATAAAAATGCAAGTCTTGAAGGAAGACAATAACGTTGAAAATCCACAGACACTGAAAAAGTATGCCATGCTGGAAATGCTTGAACAGAAGAAATTGACCAAATCGGCAATGGAACTGCTCAGGCCCGGTACCCTAAGTGAGATTGTCGGCCAGGAAAGGGCTGTTGAAGCGCTGAGAGCGAAGCTGGCTTCGCCTTATCCCCAGCATTTGATTCTTTATGGACCACCGGGAATTGGTAAAACCACAGCGGCCCGATTGGTACTTGAGGAAGCTAAAAAGCTGAAGTTTACGCCATTTGCGCCGGAAGCGCCCTTTGTGGAGGCTGACGGAACAACACTGCGCTGGGATTCGCGGGACATGACCAATCCGTTGTTAGGCTCGGTACATGATCCAATTTATCAGGGGGCCCGCAAGGATTTGGCGGATACCGGTATACCTGAGCCAAAACCAGGTCTGGTAACCGATGCCCATGGCGGAATTTTGTTCATTGATGAAATCGGTGAGATGGACCCTATGCTGCAGAACAAGCTGCTGAAGGTTCTGGAAGACAAGCGGGTATCTTTTGACTCGGCCTATTATGATCCAGCTGATCCTAATGTACCGAAATATATCAAAAAGCTATTTGAAGAAGGTGCTCCAGCCGATTTTATTTTAATTGGTGCCACTACGCGTGATTCATCCGATATTAATCCGGCCGTCCGTTCCCGGTGTGCTGAGATCTACTTTGAGCCGCTTACGCCGAAGCATATTGAGGAGATTATCTTTAATGCGGCCCGTAAGCTGGAAGTCAGCGTTGAGCCTGATGTGCCCCGGTTGATCAGTGATTACACGATCGAGGGCCGGAAAGCGATTAATATTTTGGCAGATGCTTATGGTATTGCCCTATACCGTGTCGGGGAAGAGGAAAAGGTTATTATTACTTGCGAGGATGTCTACCGGGTTGTACAGGTAAGCCGTCTGACGCCGTTTGTGAGTCATAAAGCTTCCGCAAAACCGGAAGTAGGCCGGGTGTTTGGCCTGGGGGTTTCCGGCTATTTGGGATCAGTGATTGAAATTGAAGCGGTAGCTTTCCCGGCTGGCGATAAAGGCAAAGGTTCGATGCGGTTTAATGATACCGCTGGATCAATGGCGAAAGACTCGGTATTCAATGCCGCTGCTGTTGTGAGAAAAATAACCGGTGAAGACCTGGCTAACTATGATATTCATGTCAATATTATTGGCGGTGGACGGATTGATGGCCCATCGGCAGGTACGGCTATCCTGACAGCGATTATTTCAGCAATAACCGGTAAACCGGTTCGTCAGGACGTCGCCGTAACCGGTGAAATTTCCATTCAGGGAAAAGTGAAAGCCGTAGGCGGTGTTTTTGAAAAAGCCTATGGAGCGAAACAGGCAGGAATAAAAACGATTATTATTCCCAAAGAGAATGATAAGGATATTCCCGCCGGTCACTTAGAACTGGAAATCTGCCCGTTAGAAAAGGTAGAAGATGCATTGGCTATTTTGTTCGGTGAAGAGCAACAGGAAGCCAGCGCGTAAGAGCAGCTGGCCGCAACAATAAATTAGTAACGTTATGAATGAAAACTTGGCTAAAAGGTTCAGCTGCAAAAGCAGATGAACCTTTTGCCTGTTTGATTGGGAGAGATAGTAGTGCTAGATCGTGTACCACCTCAAAGCGTAGAGGCTGAGCAATCCGTCCTCGGCGCTATGCTGATTGAAAAGGAAGCTATATCCAAAGTGGCGGAAATGCTTCAGGCCGGCGATTTTTATCGGGAGGCCCATCGTTTGGTATATGAAGCCATTCAGAGTCTGCATAACCGCAATGAAGCAGTCGATATTATTACCGTTACCGAACAATTGCGCAAAGATGATAAATTAGAGGCTGCCGGTGGAATCGCCTATGTAACGTCCCTGGCCAATGCCATGCCGACAGCAGCCAATGTCATGTATCATGCCCGGATTGTGGAAGAAAAGGCACTACTCAGGGGACTCATAACCACTGCCACTCACATAGCAGGTATGGGGTATGATGCCAATGAAGAGGTAGAGCAGATTCTTGACCAGGCGGAAAAAATGATGCTTGGTGTAGCCGGCCGTAAAGTCGGACAGGCATTCTCGCCGATTAAAGACGTTGTCAGCAAAGCAATGGAAAAAATTGAAATGCTATACCAGTCCAAAGGCGGTATTACTGGTGTACCAACGGGATTTAAGGACTTAGACCGTCTGACCTCCGGTCTGCAGCCGTCTGACCTTATCTTAGTTGCTGCCCGTCCCAGTATGGGGAAAACCGCTTTTACTTTGAATATTGCTTCCAATATTGCTTTACGGGAGAAACAATCGGTTGCCTTCTTCTCCCTGGAGATGTCCAAAGAACAATTAGTACAGCGTATGATTTGTGCGGAAGCGGCTATTGATGCATCCCGTCTTAGAATCGGTGATTTGTCGGATGCTGACTGGCCTAAGCTGATTAATGCATGTACCCGTCTTTATGAAGCGCCGATTTTCATTGATGATACTGCCGGTATTACCGTAGTGGAAATGCGGTCAAAGGCACGGCGCTTAAAAATTGAACATGATCTCAAGCTGATCATTATTGACTATTTGCAGCTGATGCAGGGCAGCGGCGGCAAAGGCGGCGAAAACCGGCAACAGGAGATTTCGGAGATCTCCCGGTCCTTAAAAGCACTGGCAAGGGAACTAAATGTGCCGATTATTGCGTTATCACAGCTTAGCCGCAGCGTTGAGTCCCGGCAGGTAAAAAAACCAATGCTGAGTGACCTGCGCGAGTCCGGCTCCCTGGAGCAGGATGCTGACCTTGTTGCCTTTTTGTACCGCGAGGATTATTATGATCCAGACACAGACAAGAAAAATATTACCGAAATCATTATCGCCAAGCATCGTAATGGTCCGGTTGATTCGGTACAATTATTCTTCCATAAGCAATTTACCAAGTTCAGTGACCTGTCTAAGATGCCTGGTTAAACTACTGTAGTTTTTTTATAATGATTTTTGGAGGCGGCCTTATAGGCGGCCTTTTTTTTATACGCGGACTAATCATGCTAGTAAAGTAAAATGTATCAGGCAACAGACACATCATAGAATGAACTGCATAGGTTGTTAGCAGAGACTTGTGAATAGAATGGAGTGTGAGGTATGCGGTATTGTGATCACTGCGGCAAGGAACTTCCTGGCGATGCCCGGTTTTGCAGGCACTGTGGGGCAGCGATTTCACACAATGCAGTGGAACAGGAAGCGGAGCAAAATTACAGCGCTGCAAGTACGGGTGACATCAGTGAAATGCGTAATCGTGTAGCCGATACGCCTCGGCCCTGGATTAGATTTTGGGCACGATATATTGATATCTCTTTTTTTGCTTTCTTAAGTGGTTTCATTATTGAGCCCTTCTACCGGTTTTCTCCGGGACCGGTTTTGGGGTTTGACTTTGCGGGAATTGTTGTGATGGTAACCGCACTAATTACATGTGAATCAATATGCTTAACCCTTTTTGGCAGTACACCTGGCAAGTGGATCGCGAATATTCAAATTGCTGATTTTAGTGGAAGCAATCCTTCGATTTTACAATCACTAAGCCGCACTTTCCAGGTTTGGGCCAAAGGAATGTGGTTTGGAATTCCCATTTTATCGCTTATTCCCATGTATATAGCGAAAGGAAAAGTCATGCAAAATGGAGCTGCTGACTGGGATTTTTTTTGCGGTACTTTTGTAAGCCAAAGACCGGTTAGTCTCCTGCGTTACGCAGTTGTAATTGCAGCTGCAGTCGCTATCATGCTGTTCAATAGTTACTTACATATCAGTAGCTGAAGAAACCAACAGCGGATTAGTACCGTTCACCCAACAGGGTGCGCGGTTTTTTTATTGCTCCAGATGATAAATGTGTGTTGACAAGTGAGAATAACTTGCATTACAATTAGTTTGATATTCAAATAATAAGTATTTATGATAGTTTGAAAAATAAAATAAGAAAGAGGTACAGATATGGAGAATATTGATGAACTGACCCATGAGCTGTTCACTTTTTTCAACTGCTTTTCCTCGTGGGAAAACTCCGTTATCCGGTCAAGTGATTTAACGGTAGCCGAAGCACATGCAATTGAAATTCTGGGTACATATGGACAAATGAATATGCGGAGCCTGGCTCAGCGTTCAGGCGTGACCACCGGGACAACAACGGTTACTGTTGACCGCTTAGAGAAAAAAGAATATGCCACAAGAGAGCCGCATAAGGAAGACCGCCGCGTTTATTTAATTACGCTTACACCGAAAGGGCAAAAGGCTTTTGAAGAACACCATCAATACCATACGAAGCTGACAGAGCAAGTAATGGCGGCCCTGAGTGAAGAAGAAAGCGGGCAGTTGACCAAGCTGCTGCGCAAAGTAAATAATGAGGCTTTTTAGCCGCTAAGCAAGAAGGGGGCGCGGGGAATGAATAGTGCAGTTGTGGCTGAGTACAGGAAAGACCGGTCTGTCAGTGTATTCTGGGAACAGCATGGAGCGATGCTGACAACCGTTGTAAGTGCCGTGCTGGCAATTGGGGCGTGGCAGGCAGGAATGCGCGGCTGGAGCAATATGGAGGTGCCCCTGTATATTGCAGCCTATGTGACGGGAGGATACCGCAAAGCCTGGGAAGGCTTACAAACACTTATCGTAGAACGGGATCTTGATGTTGATCTGCTGATGGTGATTGCGGCAATCGGTGCAGCCAGTATTGGCTATTGGCAGGATGGGGCAATCCTAATTTTTATTTTTGCATTAAGTAGTGTGCTGGAAGGGTATACGCTGGAAAAAACAAATCATGATATTCGTTCCATTATGAAGCTTCGTCCGGAAAAGGCCCTTGTGCTGCGAGGAACCGCACAGCTGCAGGTACGGGTAGAGGACCTCAGAGCAGGTGACGTGGTTTTGACGAAACCAGGCGAGCGTATCCCTGCTGACGGAATAATTCAGGATGGCTATTCAGCTATTGATCAGTCTTCCATTACCGGTGAATCCATTCCTGTCGATAAAGGGGCAGGAGACGAAGTGTATGCCGGAACAATCAATGGGCAGGGCGCTTTACGGATTGAAGTGACGAAGCAGGCCGAAGCAACTTTGCTGGCGAAAATCATCCGGCTGGTACAGGAGGCGCAAAGTGAAATGCCGCCTAGTCAGCTGTTTGTCGAGCGCTTTGAAGGCATTTATGCCAAGCTTGTAGTAGGGACGGCGATAGTATTACTGCTGGTACTGCCTTCCATGTTTCATTTTACCTGGGAAGCAGCGATATATCGCACCATGATTTTTCTGGTGGTTGCTTCGCCATGTGCCTTAGTTTCCTCTATCATGCCCGCCGTATTATCGGCTATTTCGAACGGTGCGAGGCAGGGAATCCTGTTTAAAGGCGGTGTTCACCTTGAAAACAGCGGTGAAATTAAGGTAGTTGCTTTCGATAAAACCGGTACACTGACGGAAGGTAGGCCGCAAGTTACCGATATTATTTCCTTTGGTGCCCAAAGTGAGAATGAGGTATTGCGTTGTACTGCTGCTCTGGAAACCTTGTCAGAGCACCCCATTGCCAGGGCAATTGTGGAAACCGCCAAGGCCAGGGGGCTGGAGCTGCCCACCGCATCCAAGCTGCAGGCAGTTCCCGGAGCTGGGATACATGGAAGGGTACAGGATACGGAATTCAGCATCGGTAATATAGACTGCCTGCAGCAAAAAAGCATGCCTGCTGAACAGGAACAGGTAATTGAGCAATTGGAGAAGCAGGGAAAAACCATTATTTATGTCCAGTCAGCTGGTGTGTTGCAAGGTCTGCTGGCTATTCAGGACAGCCTTCGTCCTCAGGCTAAGGCTGCAGTCAGGGCTTTACGGCAAATGGGGATAAAAGTGGTCATGCTTACAGGTGATAAGCTGTCCACCGCACGGGCGCTTGGTGTGGAAGCCGGCGTTGATGAAGTATATGCCGGTCTTTATCCGGAGCAAAAGGTAAAAATCATCAAGGAATTAACCTCGCGGGACGGCAAAGTGGCAATGGTCGGTGATGGGGTAAATGATGCGCCAGCCTTAGCCGCCGCTTCGGTTGGGATTGCCATGGGAGCCGCCGGTACGGATGTTGCTTTGGAGACGGCGAATGTTGTCCTCATGGCTGACGACATTACAAAGGTCGCCGAGGTTGTTGCTCTCGGCCGCCGCACCGGCAAGGTAGTAAAGCAGAATCTGGCTTTTGCCATGGCTGTGGTCGTGGCACTGGTTGCAGGTACGTTTTTCGATAATGTTACCTTACCGCTTGGCGTTATTGGGCATGAAGGCAGTACTTTGCTGGTAATTGCCAGTGGCTTAAGACTGCTGCGCTAAGTAAAAAGAAATGCCAAGATCGCCAAATAAGCTTAAGGTCGGTTTTGCGGTTAGTGGTAGATCGCTATGGGGCATGCTATAATACTGTTAGAAAAAAGGTAACGCGTTAACAGCGTAGCGAAACTGCAAAAACGAGGGATATATAGTGGCACAGTGGAATGGAAAAGTCATACTGATCACTGGTGGGACTTCCGGTATTGGCTTGGCAGCAGCTGAGATATTTTTGAAAATGGGAGCCAGTGTTGCAATCAACGGACGTGATCCAGTAAAGGGAAAGCAGTTGATTACGACATGGCAGCAGGCAGACCAAAAGCTTTACTTTATTCAAGGTGATGTAGCGGTCCATGATGAATGCAGGCAAATT
This sequence comes from Anaerospora hongkongensis, assembly GCF_004339805.1. Lineage (GTDB taxonomy): Bacteria > Bacillota > Negativicutes > Sporomusales > DSM-15969 > Anaerospora > Anaerospora hongkongensis. The sequence continues at coordinate 80,659 of NZ_SLUI01000015.1, forward strand.
GTACGGCAGACAGTGGAACGGTTTGGACGGCTGGACGTAGTGGTGAATGCGGCAGGAATTTACCTGGAAAAGCTGATTGCCGAGACAACGGAAACAGACTTTCAGAATGTTGTTGATATCAATTTGAAAGGGACCTATTTTATTTCTAAGTTTGCCGTTCCTGAGCTGCGTAAGACCGGCGAAGGAGCAATTGTAAATATTGCTTCTGACGCCGGACTGAGAGGTAATCTTTTATGTACTGCTTATTGTGCGGCCAAAGGTGCGGTCGTCGCCTTTACCAAAGCTCTTTCCCTCGAAGCTGCTCCCTATGGCATCCGCGTCAATTGCGTATGCCCCGGTGATGTGGCCACTCCACTTCTCGATAAACAAGTGGCAGCGGCTGACAATCCTCAACAGTACCTGGATGAGATGAAGCTAATGTATCCACTGGGCCGGATCGGGACTGCAAAAGAGGTGGCCCACGTCATCTGCTTCCTGGCCTCACCGGCGGCAGCCTTTGTTACCGGTGCCATCTGGACGGTAGACGGCGGCTTGACGGCATGTTAATTTGATTGAATAGCAGAAAAACCACTGCCCCCTTTAAAACAAGGCAGTGATTTTTTTATTGCCTTGCAGGAGTGCGGAGAAGCGTTAGCTAGATTCATTAGCCATCGTTCCACGTAGCACAAGGGCTTTTCATCCAAGGTCTAGAATAGTTTAACTATAGCCCGAACGTACAACAATAAAGCAAACATCATTATGCCCACAATAGCCCCCCCAAAAAAATGGACAGCGGCTGGCGAAAACAGAATTAGCTTTAAGGAGGGATTAGTTTGGATGAAAACTTGTGGGATATCCACTTTGTGTGTGATCTGATCGATAGCCTGAATAAGGGTGCTCCTGCAATGCATACAGAGACGATAGATAACTTAGATAAGCTGCTCACTGAATTGAAGCTATTGCATGAATTTGACTTCAGGCAAATCGGAGAAAGTCTGTATGATGGCATATATATCACAGACGGTGAAGGGAAAACGCTGTATGTAAATAGCGCGTATACTAGAATCACCGGAATAAGACCGGAAGAAGTTATCGGCAAAAACGTCGGTGATTTAGTACGGAGCGGCCTATATAAGAATGCGGTTACACCTGAAGTTCTCAGAAAGAAAAAACAAGTAAATGCGATGGGGGAAAGCTCGCGTAACGGCATAAAAATGCTAATAACCGGAAACCCCCTGTTTGATACAGAGGGCAATGTTAAAAAGGTGGTGGTAATTGACCGGGAAATTACCGATCTTCTCGCCATGAAAGCAGAGCTGGAGGAATCGCAGCAAAAGATTAAAGCCGTAGAAGATGCGACGATAAAAAAGAAACAGGAAATTGAACATTTACGCAGCATGCAGTTAAATACCAATCTAATTGGAAACAGTGTGGAAATGCAGCAGGTCATTAAGCAGATCAGCCAGGTAGCCAATTTAGACGTTACCCTCCTGATTACAGGTGAAACAGGAGCGGGCAAAGAGGTTGTGGCTAATGAAGTGTATCTGCAGAGTAGTAGAAACAGCGGCCCGTTTATCAAAGTGAATTGTGCGGCTATCCCAGCAACGTTATTAGAGGCAGAATTATTTGGCTATGAAAAAGGTGCCTATACCGGAGCGGCAACTTCAGGTAAAATGGGGCTATTTGAGCTTGCTGATAAAGGAACGCTGCTGCTTGATGAGATTGGCGATATGCCAATTGAGCTGCAATCGAAGCTGCTGCGAGTCATACAATATAAGGAGATCGTCCGGATTGGCGGTACAAAGCCGATCAAGCTGGACGTTCGAATTCTTGCGGTGACAAATTCTGATTTAAAGGAATTTGTTAAAAAAGGAAGATTTAGGGAAGATTTGTATTATCGATTGAGCGTGTTTCCTATTCATATCCCGCCCTTGCGGGCAAGAGCAGGTGACATTGAAGATTTAACCAGGCATTTCCTGGCAATGTACAATGCTAAATACAGTAAGCATACAACCTTTGAGCGCGCAGCATTAGACGTTTTAGGCCATTATACGTGGCCTGGAAATAGTAGGGAACTGCAAAATATTATAGAAAGGCTTGTTATTATTTGTGATTCTCATGCCATTATTAGTGCAGAGAAGGTTAAAAATATATTAAATATTGAGCTGCCGTTTGATGGGATAAATGAAGAATTAGGGTTAAAACAAATTGTGGAAAATGTAGAAAGGAAAACGATTGAAAAAATTTTAAACGCATATGGAAGCACAAGAAAAGCGGCTAAAATACTAAAAGTAGATCAATCAACTATTGTCAAAAAAGCAAAAAAGCTTGGAATACAGCTGCGCGATGAAAAAACGAATCACACATGATGATATTTATCATCACGAGTTTATCCTTAAAATTAATAATATTCAGTTATTTTTCCTGCGGGACCGATGAATTTTTTCATCGGTCCCTTTTATTCTTGGTAGCTTGGTGCCGCATAATTACTGGCAGCGTGCGGTGGCACAGTTCTTGCTATTGTTATTTGTATAAAATTTTTTGAGGTGATTACATGAAGAAAACCATTATTACTGTTGCTACAACTGGAGCATTTCCAACGAAAGAACATAATCCGGCAGTACCTTTGACACCGAAAGAGATTGCTAATGACGTTGTTGAGTGCTGGAAGGCAGGGGCTGCTGTCGCCCATCTTCATATGCGTGATGATGAAGGCAAGGGTACGATGAACAAAGAAAAATTCCGGGAAACAGTTGAATTAATTAGGAGCAAATGTGATATTATTTTGAACCTTACCACATCCGGTGACTTGCATGCCACTGATGAAACCAGGATGGTGCATCTGATGGAACTGCAGCCGGAAATGGCTTCTTATGATGCCGGTACAATGAATTGGATGCATAGCGGCATATTCTTAAACCATCCGCTATTTTTAGAAAAGCTCGGTAATACCATGCAGGAATATAACGTAAAACCGGAAATCGAAATTTTCGATTCCGGAATGGTATATAACTCGCTGTATTATTTGAAAAAAGGCGTACTAAAAGCACCACTGCATTTCCAATTCGTACTAGGCGCACCCGGCGGTACTGCGGCAACAGTCGAAAATCTGGTCTATTTGAAAAGTCTGATTCCTCAGGATTCGACGTGGTCAGCGTTCGGAATTGGTGCAGGTCACTTACCAATTTTGCTTGCAACCCTGGCACTGGGCGGACATGTCCGGGTCGGGATGGAAGATAACGTATTTTATGCGAAAGACAGGTTGGCAAAATCAAATGCCGAGTTTGTCGAAAGAGCAGGACGATTAATCAAAGAGGCTAATCAACAGGTTGCAACACCTGCTGAGGCCCGGAAAATTCTTGGTCTATCAAAATAAAACAAGGCAGGGAAACTCGCATGATTAAAAAAATTGGCGTTATCGGCGCAGGCACAATGGGCCATGGGATTGCCGAAACTTTTGCACTTTACGGCTATAATGTAAATTTATATGATACGAGCGAGCAGGCGCTTGCTAAAGCAAAAGAGTTAATGAAGCAAGAACTCGAAATGTTGGTTGAAGAAGCTTTTATTGCAGCAGAGGCTGTACAGGAGACGCTTAACCGGATTACGGTCCATACTGATCTAAAAGCGACGGTAGCTGACCGGGATTTTGTCATTGAAGCGGCGCCGGAAATTGTGGAACTTAAGCAGCAGCTCTTTAAGCAGCTGGATGAATTCTGTCCGGATACAACGATTTTTGCCAGTAATACCTCCAGTCTCCCACTCAATCCAATGATGCAGCTGGTCGGACCCGAGCGCAAAAAACGTATCATGGTAAATCATTGGTACAATCCCGGACATTTAATGCCGATTGTGGAATTATCCTTTTTTGGCAATATGCCGGCCGAGCTATATGAAGAGGTAGAAAGACTATATAGCTCCATAAAAAAACAAACGGTTAAGGTTTTAAAAGACGTACCGGGTTTAGTTGCCAATCGCATTCAGCAGGGGGTGGCAAGAGAGGTTTTTTCGATTATTGAGCAGGGGATTGCAGAACCGGCAGATATAGATAAAGCCTTGAAATTTGGCCCCGCTTTCCGGTATGCTACAACCGGGCAGCTGGAAGTTGCCGATTTTGGCGGTTTGGATATCTGGTGTGTCGTAGGTGATAACCTGCTGAAAGTTATGGATAATTCGCAATGCGCCAATCCTCTTTTACACCAGAAAGTAAGTGAAGGCAAGTTAGGTATCAAATCAGGGGAAGGATTCTATACCTATTCACCGGAAGAAACTCCGGAAATTAGAAGGAAATTTATGAAGAAGCTCATTCACCAGCTGAAAGCCTCAGAGTATTACGTATAAGGTTTTCCTGTGTCCCCGGAGTTTAGGAAGCTCCGGGACGCGGGGAAAGCGGATGACCAACAAATAATTAGAGTGGAAGTGAACAATTTGATTAATCGGCTATTGATGTTTTTTGTTAATTTTATGCAAAAATACTTGCCCGATCCTTTTACAATTGCCTGGCTGATTACGCTGGTCGTCTGTGGGATGGCAATGTTCATTACCCATAAGTCCCCAATGGATATCATTACTTACTGGGGCAACGGTTTCTTTGGCATTCTAACTTTTGCCATGCAGATGACAATGGTTCTGGTTACCGGCTACGCGTTAGCTTCAGCGGATATGGTCAATAACTTCTTACGGCGTCTTGTCTTAATACCCAAAACGCCGAAGCAGACAATCTTATTTATCGGGTTTGCTTCCATGGTCTTGTACTATTTTAACTGGGGTTTAGGCTTGATTGCAGGCGGCCTGTTAGCGAGGGAAGCAGCGAAAATCCATCCGAATGTTGATTTTCGCCTGCTTGTGACCGCTGCTTTTTCCGGAATCATTATTACTCATGGCGGACTTTCGGCATCAGTGCCGCTGGTTATCAATACAAAAGGGCATTTATTTGAAAAACAAATGGGGTTAGTTCCATTAAGTCAGACTATCTTTCACCCGCAGACTCTTTTTATCACGATTACATTAGCTATTGTGATCCCACTGGTATGCTTGCTGCTCTTTCCTAAGAAAGGTGAAGAAGTATTGGCTGATCCGGCAATTTTGAGTGAGGGTAAAACAGATCATCAGGTTAATGATGCATCGTCACATAAATTGTCAGTAAGTACAAGCGAAGTGAATCTTGCCGATAAGATGGATAACAGCAAAATTCTTAATTTTTCCCTCGGTTTAATGGGTCTGGTGTTTCTGGTGGCTTACTTTGCTAAAAACGGCTTTAACTTAAACGTTAATATCTTAATTTTTATGTTTATTGTTCTTGGAATTTTGGCGCATGGCTCCTTAATCAACTATTCGAAGGCAATAAATAAAGGTGCTTCTACCGCCGGCGGTATAATCTTGCAATTTCCTTTTTACGCCGGGATTATGGGCATTATGCATGACAGCGGTTTAGTTGACATTATTTCTAAAGGGCTTTTAAGTATGTCCTCATACCATACATTTGAGTTATACTGCTATTTTTCGTCGTTGATTATTAGTATTTTCATTCCTTCCGCTGGCGGTCACTGGGTAGTTCAAGCACCTTTTATGCTGCCTGCAGCTGCAGAATTAGGAGTGGAGCCTTGGAAAGTGGCTATGGGGGTAGCCTGGGGAGAGAGCATTTGGAATGTCGTGTGCCCCTTCTGGGCGATTCCGCTGCTGGCGATTGCCAAAATTAGTATTCGGGATTTAATTGGCTTTTCCATGATTTTGTTTATTATTGGCAATGTCGTTGCAGTAACTGGCATTATGTTGTTCCAATAAACAAGGAATGGTCGAAACTGCATCAAAAGTTTGCTTCTTACAGGAGTGAAATTTTTTAGGAGGGAATATGTCGAAACTAATTAGCCAGGAAACAGTAGCGCAATTGATTACCGATGAAATGACGGTGGCAATCGGAGGTTTTTTGGCGGTGGGAACGCCAGAAACAATTCTGCAAACCCTTGTTAGTAAAAAAACGCAAAAACTAACGGTTATCGGAAATGATACCGGATATCCTGACAAGGGAATTGGCAGGCTGATCGTTAACGGGCAGGTAAAAAAAGTGATCGTATCTCATATCGGTACCAATCCCGAGACTGGCAAGCAAATGAATAACGGTGATTTAGAGGTTGAGCTTGTTCCCCAAGGAACCCTGGCCGAGCGGATACGCTGCGGCGGAGCTGGTTTGGGAGGAGTTCTGACTGCTACCGGATTAGGGACATTAGTCGCTGAGAAAAAAGCAGTTCTTACGGTACAGGGCCGTGATTATCTCCTGGAAGAGCCGCTCCGGGCGGATGTTGCCTTGCTTAAGGCTGCTAAGGCAGATACAAGCGGAAACCTGATATGCCGCAGAGCTGCCCGTAATTTTAACCCGGTAATGGCTATGGCTGCTGATTTGGTTATTGCCGAAGTTGATGAAGTGGTGGAGACGGGGCAAATTGATCCTGATGAAGTTTCCATAGCGGGTATATTTGTCGATTATATCTGCCTTTCGAAAAAGGAGGCTTAAGATATGGATGCAAAAGAGATCATTGCAAGGCGCGTAGCAATGGAATTAAAGGATGGAGATTTAGTTAATTTGGGTATTGGAATCCCAACTCTTGTAACCGATTATATTCCCCAGGGGATTACGGTAACTTTGCACTCAGAGAATGGGTTTGTCGGACTTGGACCGGATAATGGGCTGGCAGATCCTGACGTAGTAAATGCGGGGGGAAAACCTGCCTCGGTGGCACCGGGAGGAGCTATGTTTGACAGCCTGATGTCGTTTGCCATCGTTCGCGGCGGCCATTTGACAATGACTGTACTTGGAGCACTGGAGGTCGATCAGTATGGCAACCTGGCTAACTGGATGGTACCCGGCAAAATTGTACCAGGAATGGGAGGGGCTATGGATTTAGTCTCCGGCGCAAAACGGGTAATTGTCGCCATGGAGCATACTGCGAAAGATGGATCGGCTAAAATTTTGAAGCAATGCACCTTGCCGCTAACTGGTAAGGCAGTAGTTGATATGATTGTTACCAACCTGGCTGTTTTTCATTTTAGTGGTGGAAGGCTAATTTTAAGTGAATTGGCCCCTGGTGCAACGGTAGAACAAGTGATTTCGAATACTGAGGCTGATTTTGTCATACCGCCTGATATTAAAATCATGCCAATTGTATAATTTAATATGACAAAACCCGTACGTCACATATAACGTACGGGTTTTATTAATTCAGACCTCGTCGACAATCTGGCCTGTCTGGGATAAATCATAGCCGCCGATCCCCTGGACTTCGTTTAAAAAAGCCTTGGACCGCAATGTGGCAATCAGTGCTTGGAACAGGGGTTTTCCGGCATCTGTCTTGCGGATCACAATATCGTAACGTTCCACTTGTAAAGGAATAAAATCAATGCCCTGGACCTGCTGGGCAGCTTTTTCAATGCCAATGCCCACATCGGCATCGCCGCGGGCAACAGTGCTGGCGACTGCCAAATGGCTCATTTCAACATGTGAGTATCCCTGGATGTCGTCGATGCTCAGGGAAAGGCTCTTTAGCTGCTCGTCCAGCAAAACTCTCGCGCCTGAACCGCATTCGCGGTTTACGATGCGCACATCCGGTCTGGTTAAGTCTTTCCAGGATAAAATCGCTTTAGGATTACCCTTGGCAACAAAGAAGCCGGCATTGCGGTGCACGAGATTAATCAGCAGTGCGCCGTGGCCAGGCAGAAGACGGCGAATGTAAGGGCTGTTGTATTTTCCCGTATCGCTGTCCCACAAGTGAGCAGTGGCTACATTGGCTAAGCCGCGATAAAGTGCAAGCAGGCCATCCATACTGCCCACATAATTACGCAAAAACTTAATTTGCGGGAACTCTTTTTCCAAATGGCGTGTGAGAATGTCCAAAACGACGTCCTGGCCGCAAATGATGAGGGACTCCTGACCGGCGGCCGGAACAGACGGCAGCTTCGGCGCGGCAGAAGAAACAATCCCTTTGGATTTTTTTATATAACTATCAAGATCCGGAGCTTGTACACGAACTTTGCGTCCAATGCGGTAGGCTGCGAGATCACCACGCTTGATCATTTCATAAACCGTATATTTAGAGATCTTTAAGATATTGGCAATCTCTTCCGGTGTATAGGAATTCGTATCACTCATAGCGGCACCTCGATAAAAATCTTCTTGCCAATATCATACATCAAGTATTATAATTAAGCCAACATAGTTTTTGTTAGTTTATGTTTGCTTATGTGAAAATTTAACCAGCAAAGAAGCTGCTAGACTTAGCTATTTATAGCAAAAGTGTAGCTTTTTTTATAAATATTAGGCAAAAAGCAGCGAGTTATACTTTTTTAGTTCAGTTATGTTTGGTATTCTTGTTTTGAAAGATAAAGGAGGAAAATCAAATGAAAAGAACCCTTTCGTTGTTTCTGGGAGTTTTACTTACACTGGCGTTGCTTGTAGCCGGATGCGGCGGCAGTACGCCACCAGCTCAAAATGCTCCTGCTTCTAAACAGGCCGTTGAGCTGAATATCTCTGCAGCAGTAAGTATGAAGGATGCCTTAGCGGAAATTCAGAAAAATTATCAGGGAAAGAATCCGAATGTCAAACTGATTTATAACCTGGGCGCTTCCGGTGCACTGCAAAAACAAATTGAACAGGGTGCTCCCGCAGATATTTTCATATCAGCTGCTCCCAAGCAAATGAATGATCTTGAAGAAAAAAATCTTGTTAAGAAAGCAACTCGCAAAAATCTGGTTGAAAATAAGCTGGTAGTTGTTGTGCCTAAGGATTCAAAACTTGAAATCACGAAATACGAAGATTTGACGAAAGCGGGGCTGCAAAAATTGGCGCTAGGGGAGACAGCAACAGTTCCAGCCGGTCAATATGCGCAGGAAGTGCTGAAAAAGCTGCAGCTTTGGGACAAGGTACAAGATAAGGTTGTCTTTGCCAAAGATGTCCGCACCGTACTGGCTTACGTGGAAACAGGCAATGTAGAGGCAGGTATTGTATATCAGACAGATGCTGCAGCGAGCGATAAGATTAAAATCGCCGCTACTGCTCCGGAAGGATCACATCAGCCGATTGTTTATCCCGCAGCAGTATTGTCCGGTTCCAAACAAGCACAAGAAGCCGAGTCTTTTTTAGCATACTTATTTAGCCCGGAAAGTAAAGCTGTTTTCGAAAAATATGGTTTTGTAATGAGTAAATAATAATGATGTAGATCGGGGGGAGCAGTACTGTGAATGCATGGATTGAATGGCAGCCAGTGGTGCTGTCACTGAAAGTTGCTGTTGCATCCATTGTATTTGTGTTTGTTTTTGGGCTGCTGGCAGCGTATATCATGAAAACGCTGAATTTCCCGGGAAAAGCGGCTGTGGAGGCCCTGTTTATCCTGCCGATGGTATTGCCGCCGGTCGTGACCGGGTTCTTGCTGCTGCTGCTGATTGGGAAAAATGGTCCGGTAGGGAAGTTTATGGGAGAACATTTTGCCACGCAGCTTATTTTTACTCCTTACGCGGCCGTACTGGCAGGATCAGTTGTTGCTTTTCCCCTGATGTATCAAAGTGCGAAGGCTGCTTTTCAAAGTGTGGACGGCAAGCTGGAAGATGCTGCCCGAACGCTGGGGGCGAGCGAATGGCGGGTTTTTTGGACCGTTACGGTGCCGCTCTCCTGGCCAGGGTTAGTTGCCGGGCTGGTGTTGTCATTTTCCCGGGCGCTAGGTGAGTTTGGTGCTACTATTATGGTGGCGGGTAACATTCCCGGTAAAACGCAAACCTTGCCGCTTGCTATTTATTTTGCGGCTGAATCCAATAATTTAACCCTTGCGGGGCTGTATGTGCTAATCATTAGCGTGCTCACATTTTCAATGATTTTTTGGTTAAATATCTGGTCGAAGACGAAAGAGGGAAGTTCTGCCGGAAGGAGGCTGTTTTGATGCTGCATATTGATATAACGAAACAGCTGTCAGACTTTGAACTGAAACTCAAGTTTTCGGTGGAAAACAGCATTCTGGTGCTTTTCGGTCCTTCCGGTTGTGGCAAGACAACAACTCTTCGTTGTATTGCTGGACTGGAAAAACCTGATTCCGGTATAATTACTAACCGCAGTTTGCCGTTGTATGATTCGAAAACGAATGAATTTGTGCCTTCCAGTAGGCGCCGTGTGGGGTATATGTTTCAGGATTATGCACTGTTTCCACATATGAATGTACACCGGAATATTTGGTATGGTGTACGCAAAAGCGATGCAAAAACGCAGGAGCTGTATAAAAAACTGCTCAGGCTGCTCAAAATCGACCATTTGTCAGAACGCTTTACCGATAAACTGTCAGGCGGTGAAAAGCAACGGGTTGCTTTGGCGCGGGCCCTAATGGCCGAACCTGATATTTTACTTTTAGATGAGCCGCTTTCAGCTTTGGATACTAGTACCCGTCTGGAATTGCAGGCGGAGCTGAAAAGTATGCAGCAGCTGTGGAATATTCCTTTTGTATTGGTTACGCATGATCCTCAGGAAGCAAGGGCGTTGGGGCAGGAAGTGCTTTTCCTGGAACGAGGCAGGCAGGTGGCGGCCCCTGAAAACTGGGCATGCAGCTGTCCGGGGCGCTTGCAGACCGCTAATTAACCACTTAGATATAAGAAACCACCTTGCTAAGCAGGCCGGATAGAACGGCAGCTTTGGCGAGGTGGCTTTTTTTATTACCGTTCAGAGGGATAGGTCAGACCCCAGCTGGCGCGGGCTTTATCCATTAACGACAGAACATCGAGTGTATTCTGGTGAGTCATAATGGAGCTTTCCTGCAAGCCATTCAGCAGACACTGCTCGGACTCTTTTATTTGGTATTCAAAGCCGTTATAAAGGAAAGGAGCATTCACTGTATAAGTGGCTTCATTGTCAATTGCTACCTGATAGGCAGTTAAAGCTGTAAAATTTGGCAGAACAATGTGCCCTTTAGTACCGAAAATCACGGCCTGAGGTTCGATAATCGAGCCGATGGCCGTAATTAGATGAGCCGTTGTACCCTGGTCGTAAGCAAGCATAATGCTGTTAAAGGTGTCAGTACCATATTCGCCAAGCAGTGCGCTTGAATGAAGCTCTTTGGGAGTATAGCCCAGCAGCATGGCAGCCACGCCAATTGCATAGACGCCAATATCCAGTAGAGTGCCGCCTGCCAGATGGGGGTCGAATTTTCGTATGTATCTTGCGCCGGTGGGAGCGAAGCCATATTGTGCCCGAAAATGCGTGATATCACCAATCGTTTTTTCTGCCAATGTCTTAGCCAGCAATTGATAGGCAGGGAGAAATTTTGTCCAAAAGGCTTCCATAATAAAGAGCTTTTTTTCTTTGGCAAGTGCGAATAGTTCAGCAGCCTGGGCCGCATTGACGGTAAACGATTTTTCGCATAAGACATGCTTGCCGTTTTCCAGGCAAAGCTTTGCGTTTTCGTAATGCATAGAGTGGGGAGTAGCAATATAGATGACGTCGATCTCAGGGTCACAGGCCAAGTCATAATAGGAGCTATAAGCCTTTAAAATGTTGTATTCGCTGGCGAATTGTTTTGCGCCGCCCTCGCTTCGGGACGCAACTGCAGTCAGCTTTCCGCTGTCCGGCAAATGATTAAGAGTGTCTGCAAATTTTTTAGCTATTGTACCTGTTGAAAGAATTCCCCAATTCACTGTTCTCATATTTTGAATCCTCCCATCCACATCGATAACATAAACGTAGTTAGTCAATATAGTATCATGTCCGGCATGTTTTGTATCCAGGCAAATTGTAAGATGATGGTGAGGCTGTTCTTCAAATTGCCGACTATGCATATGATAGAGCGAATGTACAGCGGATTAATGAGCCGGTTATTGGTGAGCCGTAAGCTGGCATTTGAGAGGATGATAACTATGTCGCTGAAAATTATGACGGTTTGCGGTCCTATCGCACCGGAAGAGCTAGGGTTCACCTCCATGCATGAACACATTTTTTCTGATTGTTCCATGTTTCGTCATCGGGTCAGAAGAATTGGTGTTGCCCGGGACAGGGGGCTGGTACATCCGGATGAAAAGCTGACACTGGAGAATCGTTCGTTTCTGCGCCATAATATTGCCTTATCTGCCGATAATATGAAATTAGATGACGAACAGCTGATGATTGCGGAAATTACGGAATTTCGCCAGGGAGGCGGCAGCGCAATTCTGGAAGTCAGTGCCCCCGGAATTCGCAGTGCTGCAGAGGATGTATTTGCGCTTCGCCGTATTAGCAGTGCATCAGGCGTGCATATTATTGCCTCTACCGGACTATATGCGGAATATACGTGGCCCCAGCAGTACCGTACGATGACGTATGAAGAGTATGTCCGTTTCTTACGCCATGAAATTAATCATGGAATTGGCGATACCGGAATCCTTCCCGGACATATTAAAGCTGCTTATGAAGTGTATACAGAGCAGTTGGAAAGCTACTTGCGGGCTGCGGCATTTGTTGCCGGTGAAACGGGAATGTCACTGCAGGTGCATCTCGGTCTTGATCTTTCCCCGGAGGAGGTCCGGTTAAATGTAGTACGGTCGCTCCTCGAAGGGGGTTGTATTCCGGAGCGGACCATCTTGTGTCATATCCAACTGCTGCTGGGCTTTTTAACTTTGGAGGAGCTGGTAGGCAATCCGGGGCGGATTCCCTTTGATATACAGCTTCACCGGGAATTGCTTCAGCAAGGTTTTGTACTTTCCTTTACTCCATTTGGCTTTGAGGCGGACGATGAGCCGCTGGGAATGGTGCAATACCCGGACTGGTATGCTCTTTCCGGGTTAGTGGCATTAATTAAGGAAGGGTATGCAGAACAGCTGGTTATTGGCAATGACGTATTTACGAAGCTTGCTACACGCCGCGGCGGCGGGGAGGGGTATCGTCGTCTTACTGATTTTGTCATCCCGGCATTGAAACAGTGCGGAGTAACCGAACGGCAAATTCGACAGTTAATCATTGAGAATCCGGCCCGGTTACTTGCTTTTTGAGATTGCTCAATATAGGCTTATAGAGCAGCCGTCCTCTTGCTTGATCGAGGACGGCTGCTTTTGTTTTTTCAAAGGAAAGCAATAGTTGTTCATTTTTGCAGAAATAAATATGCTACATTTAATGCATGATTTCAGACTAGTAAATTTGAAGGGAGATTTTTATGCAAAGACGTGTCGTTATTACCGGAATGGGAGCGGTGACTTCTCTAGGGATAGGCGCCGAACATTTTTGGCAGGCTATTAAAGCGGGAAAGTCAGGAATTACGCCGGTTGAAAGGATTCCTGTAGCAGATCTCCCTACGCGGATCGGTGCAGAAATCAAAGAATTTGATACAAGCAGATTTATTGATAAAAAAGAAAGCAAGCGAATGGATCGTTTTGCGCAGTATGCAGTGGCGGCGACCGGTTTGGCCTTTGCCCATTCAGGGCTTGATACCGCCGCAATTGACCGCAGGCGGGCCGGCGTGATTATTGGCACCGGTATCGGCGGTGTAGAAACCATTGAGAATCAGCATACGGTATTGCTGGACCGGGGACCGGACCGGATTAGTCCCTTCTTTGTACCCATGATGCTGCCGAATATGGCGGCGGGGCTTATTGCGATCAAGTATAAATTAACCGGGTTCTCAGAGTGTACCGTGTCTGCCTGTGCGTCATCCGCTAATGCAATAGGAGATGCTTATAAAATTATTCAGCGCAATGGCGCTGATGTTATGGTTGCCGGCGGAGCAGAAGCTGCGTTGACCCGGCTTGCTATGGCCGGGTTTTGCTCCATGAAAGCAATGACAACAAATCCTGATCCACACACAGCCAGCCGTCCGTTTGACTACAAGCGGGACGGATTCGTTCTGGGAGAAGGTGCGGGTGTGGTAATTCTGGAGGAATTAAGTCATGCAGTGAGCCGGGGTGCCCATATTATTGCCGAAATAGCCGGCTATGGCTGTACCAATGATGCCTATCATATTACGGCTGTTGCCGAAGGGGGCGAAGGGGCTGCCGAATGTATGAAGCTGGCCATAGCAGATGCAGGAATAAAGCCTGCTGCAATTGGATATATCAATGCACACGGAACCTCGACACCTGTAAACGACCGGAATGAAACGGCAGCTATAAAAACGGTTTTTGGAGAATACGCCTACCGGCTGCCGGTAAGTTCAACAAAATCGATGACGGGTCATTTGCTGGGAGCTGCAGGGGCAATCGAAACGATTATCACCGCATCTGCACTTCAGGAGGGATTTTTGCCGCCTACGATTAATTATGAAACACCAGACCCGGAATGTGACTTGGATTATGTAGCGAATATAGGCAGGTCAGCAGAGATCGAGTATGCATTGACAAATTCCTTTGGCTTTGGAGGCCATAACGCAGCCTTGCTTTTAAAACGTTTTTAATGCTTCACCGGCAAAAGGAGGGGTGCCATGATCGATATCAAAGAAATGCTCACTACTTGTGTCGATTTCACTGAGGCTAGTCTAGGCAGAAAAATCAGCCTCGATGATATTGCCATGCACTGCAAGATTTCTAAATTTCATCTACACCGCATGTTTAAGGCCTTAACAGGTGAATCATTAATGGATTATGTGCAGTCCCGAAAGCTTTCGGCGAGTATTAATGACCTGGTTCACACGAACAGGCGCGTAATTGATATTGCCTTTGACTATGGATTTGATTATGAACAATCCTATATCCGGGCTTTTCGAAAGAAGTTTGGATATACGCCGCAGAAGGTCAGGTCAGAACAAATGTCGCTGCATATTCAGGAAAAGCTCAATATCAACGACATTCATTCCGTTGCTAATTCTGCGGTGTATAAGCCTGAATTCGTTTTTAGACAAAAGTTTTTTCTGATTGGTATGAAACACAAGATTATGAGTAAGTCTGGCGATAAAACGGCGAATGCTTATGGGCGGGATTTCTTTTATCATTATAAGCAGCAGATTGCAAATCCGGTTAATCCCCATGTTTATTACGGCTACACGGATTGGAGCGCCAGTAATCAGGGCTATATTTACTATATGCCTTCTGTCCAGGCGGCCAATCTGGATTCAATTCCTCCAGGCATGCACGGAGTGGAGATTCCTGCACATAAATATGTGGTGTTTCGCTTTGTCGGTTTTTTCCGGCCTGACGATATTAATGGCCGCCAGGTAGGTCGCTTGCTGGTTCATATGTATTCAAAGTGGATATTTAATTCAGGCTTCCGGTTTGCCGATACCTTCCGCTTTGAATATATAGACAGCTTATTATCGCAAGATCATTATTGTGAACTGGACATCTATCAACCGATTGCAGCAATTGAGAGAAATGAAAAGGAACCCTGAGCCGTGAGCACAGGGTTCCTTTGGCGGATGCTAGTTTTGAACAACGGCAACATTGGCAGCCGTGTTTTGGATTGTCTGTAATATATCGGCTACTTCACCGCCGATCATGGCCGATAAGGTATCTAAAGTGGACATTGCAGCCGTCCTGTCAGGCCGGTTGATTGTTTTATCAACAAGGTAGCTGCCGGAAGCGGTTGAAAAAGCCTTTACGTCCAGGGCGATATCCAGAGGGCGGACCGAAAGCAGCAGGATGTAATTAACATGGCGGGCATCGCCGTAGGCAGTTAATGTTTGCGGTGTAGCATCATTGGCAGTATTGATCTGGCAGCGGCTTAAATCGCGCAGTACCTCGTTGCCTGATTGTACCTCGCTGCCCAGCAGCAGTGCGTTTACCTTGAAGCGGATGACTTCATTAAGTGCCTTGTTGAGTAAGTCCATTCCCGGAACATAATGGCCTGAAGTATCAATATATAAGGCGATGGCTGCAGTGGCATTACTGTCGAGTGACGCAGCGAAGCCTGTAGAGCAGATGAATACGAATGCTAGTAGCAAAGCTAGAACACGTGTTATTGATTTCACTTTGATTCCCTCTTTTCGAATGGTTTGGAGGCAGTATTGCCGACGCATTCTATTATAGCACTATTTTGAGCAGCCTGATGGTAATTTTTTCAGGACGATTTCATAAGGATTGCTGCTCGATAACGTTACTTTCTCCTGACGGCAGCGTTATAATAAGTGACTAACCAGTCAAATGAGAGGAGAGCAAATCATGATGAAAAAATACACAAAAATTACTGCGGCTGTGGCTGGTGTTACCTTAATGGCTGCTGTGCTGCTACCGCTTACGGCAACAGAAACAGTTGCTGCCAAGTGGTTTAGCGGCAAAGAACAAAAAGAAACGGCTGCTAAGCCAGAGGCGAATTCGACGGAAGAAGCTGCCGTACCTGCATACAAGGTCTTAGACAATGAAAGCGAAGTTCAAGCTGTCGAAGAAGCCGTTGTCATGAAGGCTAATGGTGAAACAGAACAGGTTACTGTTGTGGAGCCGGCCGATGAACCGGTAAAGGTGGATATGGTTCCGGCTGAAGAGCTCAACAGCTTACAGCGGCAGGTGGAAACGAATCAAAAGGTTTGGCTGCTTGATCCGGTACTTGTATTGAAAAACTCTGCCGAACGGTATGGTTTTAATGATAAAGAAGATACGTTTACCCTCCTGTCAGTGGACAGGATGCAAGGAAACGCGAAAGTATTGGTTGGACATGGTAATAAGTATTATCTTGTTCAGCTAAAACAGCCTGGAGGCGCTGGCAGCCAAAAGATCTGGCAGGTTGTATCTATTCAGCAAGTGAGAACAGTAGTGAAAAATCCGCCGGTAAGCGGTGGCAAAGTTGATATCGGTCCTGGGGTGGAAGGCCTTGATTACAACAAGGTAATCAAATGGCAGCAGGATGTTGATGCCGGGCGTGACCGGTGGCGGTTAAATCCACTGGAAGTTGCCCGCCGGGAAGGAAAAGCTTATGGCTTTACCGACCAGGATGCGTTTTCCATTATTCGTCAATACAGCGGGACAAGCCTGGCCCGTCATGGACAAATTGACATGGAAGTTAAGCATGACGGCAGAGTATATACCATGATTCTTGTGAAGCCTTTTGGCGGCGGTGATGCTATCTGGACGATCTACAAAGTAACGGGGCCTGTTAAGCCGGTACCGCAGCCAGAGACGCCCGCTCCCGGAGAAAAAGTACTCTATTCAACTAACAAGTACACTTCCTGGAAATGGTATGATGACCGGTATTTGCAGGACATGACATTTAAAGCTGTTGTTACTGCTGCAGATATCAAAGAAAATGATGTTTTAGCTGATAAGCTGAAAACTGTTGATTATCGCAACAAACTTGTACTTGCCGCTTATCTGGGGACTGCCGGCGGCGGCTATGATATCGGGATTGAAAAAGTCGTGCTTAGCGGCAATCAGCTGACGGTGCGGGTTCATACAAAAAGCCCCCGCCCCGGTGACATGACAACGAAAAATATCACCTTTCCTGCCGATTATGTTGTGCTCGACCGCCAGATCGCCGATATCTGGGGTGGCCTAACTATCAGTTTTGTTGACCAAAATGGTAAAGTACTGCAGAAAATGAAAATCACCATACGTCATTAAACGGTAAATGACTTGACTGGCAAATAAAGGTAGAGTAGAATGAAGCTGTAATTGAATAGTGCTACAACCAAGGGAGTCCATGTTATGGGCTGAGAGTGGGACTGTGAGTCTCTGACCTTATGACCTGATCGAGATAATGCTCGCGGAGGGAGGTGATTTTGCAGGCTACGTACCTATCCTTTGGGGGAGGTACGTTTTTTTTTATTTTCATGCAAAAAGGGAGGAAAAGTGATGAAGGTAACAGTTAACGGCAAAGCAGCGGATACTGTTGATGGAGTGACGGTAGCGGCGCTGCTTAAGGAAAGAGGCTTAGCTGGAGCCGGTATTGTTGTCGAACACAACAATACGATCTTAACGCGCGATGAATGGGAGACGGTGGTTCTTAAGCCGCATGATATGCTGGAAATAATTTCATTTGTAGGAGGAGGCTGAACAAGATGGATGATCTGCTTATTATTGGCGGCCAGCCGGTTGCCAGCCGACTGTTTTTAGGTACCGGCAAGTTCTCCTCTCATGCCATTATTCCCGAGGTGATCCGTGCTGCCGGTGCTCAGGTTATTACTGTAGCGGTAAGGCGAATTGAGCCGGACAATCCCCGGGAAAACATTGTGAATCATATTCCGGATGGCTGCATTCTGATGCCTAATACTTCAGGAGCGAGAACGGCTGAAGAAGCGATACGCATTGCGCGTCTGGCCAGGGCTGCCGGCTGCGGGAACTGGATAAAAATCGAAGTTATCTCCGATGCAAAATACTTATTGCCCGATAATATAGAGACAATTAAAGCAGCAGAGGTGCTGGCGGCAGAGGGGTTTATCGTTTTGCCGTATATGAGTCCCGATTTGATGGCTGCTAAAAAGCTGGTACAAGCAGGGGCGGCGGCAGTTATGCCACTGGGCGCCCCGATTGGCAGCAATCGCGGCCTGAAAACCAAGGAGTTAATCCGCATATTAATCGAAGAGATCTCCGTGCCGATTATTGTTGATGCCGGAATTGGGCGGCCATCTGAAGCTGCCGAGGCAATGGAAATGGGAGCGGCGGCGGTACTGGTCAATACGGCAGTTGCCACAGCCGGTGATCCGGTGGCAATGGCGCAGGCGTTCGGCTTAGCGGTAAGTGCCGGTCGAAAGGCTTATCTGGCGGAGCCGGAGGATAGCAAAATGTATGCAAGTGCTTCATCACCACTAACCGGCTTTTTATACGGTGATAGCAGGAAGGGGTGAAGAAGAACATGAGTATTCATCACGTTGTTGAACAGTACAAGGATTTTGACATACAAGCTTATTTTGCAGAGATTACTGACAGGCAGATTACAGGTGCTATCAGCAAACATGAAATGACGCTGCTTGATTACCTGACGCTGCTGTCGCCCAAGGCAGAAGCATATCTGGAAGAAATGGCGCAAAAGGCACACCGGCTGACGATTAACCGTTTTGGCCGGACAATCTTATTGTATACACCGCTGTACTTGGCAAATTATTGTGTTAATCATTGCGTTTACTGCGGTTTCCATAGCGGAAATAAAATTGCCCGGAGAAAACTCAGTCTGGAAGAAGTGGAAGCTGAGGCGCAAATCATTGCTCAAACCGGACTTAAACATCTTATTATTTTAACTGGGGAATCCAGGCTGCATTCGCCTGTCAGCTATATTAAGGATTGTGTGGCTGTTCTCAAAAAATATTTCACCTCGATCAGCATTGAAATTTACCCGCTCGAGCAGGCGGAGTACGAGGAGCTTGCTAAGGCCGGCGTTGATGGGGTGACAATTTACCAAGAGGTATATGATCAGGCCGGCTATGAGCAGCTGCATCTTGCCGGACCCAAGCGCAACTACCTTTACCGGCTGAATGCTCCGGAGCGGGCGTGCCGGGCAGGAGTGCGTACTGTCAATATCGGTGCTTTGCTAGGCCTTGCTGACTGGCGCCGGGAGGCTTTTTTGACAGGAGCGCATGCTGCTTATCTGCAGCAGAACTTTTTGGATGTAGAAGTCAGCATTTCCCCGCCCCGTATACGTCCACATACGGGTGGCTTTATGCCAAGTGCGGTGGTTAACGATAAGAACTTAGTTCAATATGTGTTAGCTTACCGGTTGTTTATGCCGGCCAGCGGCATTACGCTATCGACCCGGGAACCGGCTGCATTGCGTGATCACCTGCTAAAGCTTGGCATTACAAAGATGTCGGCCGGATCTTGTACGGCGGTGGGCGGCCATATGGAGCATAATTCAGTCAGCCAGTTTGATATCTCTGATGGACGCAATGTGACGGAAATGGCGGCAATGCTTTCGCGCCAGGGGTATCAGCCTGTCTATAAGGATTGGCAGTTATGGTAGCGCAGCGGAGAAAGGAGGGCTAATTGGCGTGAGTGTTTTTGAACAAGGCTTGCGGCGTTACTTGCAGCCGAAAGCAATCGCAAAACTTGCTGCCGTTAAAATCGGGATAGCCGGAGCAGGCGGTCTGGGGTCAAACTGTGCACAAATGCTGGTGCGTACCGGGTTTCGCAATTTTAAAATCGTTGATTTTGACTATATTGAGAGCAGTAATTTAAACAGGCAGTTTTTCTTTCGTCATCAGATTGGTTTACCGAAGGTTGAGGCGCTTCGCGATAACCTTCGGCTGATTAATGACGAAATAGTGGTAGAAGCCCTGCAGCAGAAGGTGGGTGTCGATAATGCGGCAGAGCTGTTTGCCGACTGCCATGTGGTCGTTGAAGCCTTTGACCGGCCTGAATATAAAAAGCTGATTGTTGAAACCTATCTGCACAAAGCCCAATTACTGATTGCTGTTTCCGGGCTTGCCGGCTGGGGAAAAAGTGAAGAGATCCGGATTCATCGCCGGAAGGAGAATTTTTATGTTGTTGGCGACTGGGTTTCGGCAATCAGCCCAGACAACCCGCCGCTGGCACCACAAGTACATGTAGCTGCAGCTAAGCAGGCGGATATTATCGTAAGTCATTATCTGGATAGATAACACTAAACCGGCTCAACCTTCAGGTTAAGCCGGTTTAGTGTTATCATTAGCTGTTTAATTCATGGGCTAGATGATCGAGGCGGCTGGTCATCGAGTTCGTCTGCTGGATGGCGGCACTTACTTGCATAATGGAATCGGTTATTTGTCCGATTGCGTCACCGATTAGCTGCATTTGCCCGGCGGTATAGTCGCTGTCCTGTTGAATGCTTCTGATGATATCTTCGATTTGTTTAATCGAGTCAGCGCTGGTTCCTGCCAGCTTGCGGATTTCCTGGGCGACAACGCCGAAGCCGCGGCCTTGGTCGCCTACCCGGGCAGCTTCAATTGCTGCATTCAAACCAAGAAGATTCGTTTGGGAAGCAATCATCTTGATCAAACTCAGGACCTGATCGGATTCGCGTACGCGGTCTTTGGACTGGAAGGTTGCAGTCGCAAGCTCGCGGCTGATGGCGGTTATCTCTTGTGACTGGGCAGAGATTTTTTCAGCGCTGGCTGCTAAAACGGTAACGCTTGCATTTAGCTGCTGCGACATTTCCTTTAGGGTTTCCTGCCGGGAGATGCTTTCCTGTACGCTTGCTGCGCCGATAACTGATCCCGCGGCATCAAACAGGGGAATGGCCACGGCAATATAAGGAATGCCGAATAACGACTTGTCCGCTCTGATGGTAGCCCGTTTTTTTTCATGCACTGCCCGGTAAACCGAGCTGCCGGGCTTTAGGGGTGCCCCCGGAGTAACCTTCAAATCCAGGTCCTGGCCGGCTTTGTAATACAAATATTTTTCTTTGTCGGTTATGCTGACGCCCACGTCGCTTGTCAATAATTCGTTTAGATAGGGCATTACGGTTAAAAAGCTGCTGATAAGATCCGGTTTTTGCTCCATTTAACGTAACCTCGCTTTAAAAGATCATTTATGGAATAAAACATGCAATAGTTATGCCAAGCCGAAAAATAGGCGAAAACCGCATAAAAAATGCCGAAATTGTCTAAAAATTTGCACATGTTGTATGTTTTTTTAGACAAAAGCAACAGATGATTCAGAGAATGAAGTCCAGAGTGCATTTGATAAAAAGATAGGTTTTTCCGAACATTATTCACATAAAACAAAATAATATTCGATAAAAGTGTTGACACTGTATTGTCCTTAATGCTATGATAAGCAAGGGAAAAAACGCGTAGATTCTCCAAACAACTCAAATGGCGGTCGTAAAGGGCCGGTTTGAGTTATTTTTGTGGCCTTCGGACAGAATAAATATTCGAGGTGAATTACGTGAAGCAATATGATGTAATTGTTATAGGCGCCGGACCAGCCGGGATTTTTACAGGCTTGGAGTTGGCTGACAAAGGACTGAAGGTCCTTATACTGGAAAAAGGCCGGGATATTACTTCCCGCAGCTGCCCGAAAGAAACGCATAATACACCGTGTGTCAACTGTAAGCCGTGTGATATTGTCTGCGGCTGGGGAGGCGCAGGCGCCTTCAGTGACGGCAAGCTTACTTTAACTACAGAATACGGTGGTATATTAGATGAATATATGGATAAAGCTGAACTGCTGCGGCAAATCGAGTATGTAGACAGTGTCTACGGCAAGTTTGGCGGTGACGTGCGTAAAGTGTATGGCGATGAACAAAAAGAGGAAATTCGCCGTCTCCAGCGCATATCTGCTTCTGCTGATTTGAATTTGATCCCTGCCCGTATCCGCCATTTGGGTACGGATGTTAATCTGCAGATTTTAACCCGTATGAGAGAATATCTTGATGACAAAATTGAGATCCGTTCGAATACGGCTGTAGAAAAAATCATTGTTGAAAATGGCCAGTATGTAGGTGTCGAAGTCAAGGGCGAAATGATCAAAAGCAAGTATTTGGTTGCCGCCCCGGGCCGGGAAGGATCGGAGTGGTTTGTTGATCAAGCGTCCAAACTGGGCTTAGGAATGATGACGAACCCGGTTGATATCGGCGTTCGGGTCGAATTGCCGGCATCGGTAATGGAACATATTACCGATGTAGTCTATGAGTCTAAATTGGTTTATTTTACAAAATCATTTGATGACCGGGTACGTACTTTCTGCATGAATCCCTACGGTTATGTCGTTACCGAAAACAACTCAGGCTTAATTACCGTTAACGGTCACAGCTATGCCGATAAGAAGAGCAATAATACCAACTTTGCCCTGCTGGTTTCCAAAAGCTTTACCGAGCCTTTTAAGGAGCCGATTGCCTATGGAAAATCTATCGCCCGTCTTGCAAACATGCTTGGCGGCGGTGTAATTGTCCAACGCCTGGGTGATCTCTTGGACGGCCGCCGGTCAACTCCCGAGCGCATTAAGCGTGGGCTGGTAGAGCCTACAATGAAAGATGCTACTCCCGGCGACTTAAGTCTGGTCCTGCCATATCGTCATCTTATGGCGATTAAAGAAATGTTTGAAGCCCTTGATAAAGTAGCACCTGGTGCGAACTCCCGTCATACGTTACTCTATGGCGTAGAAGTAAAGTTCTATTCTTCGCGCATTACGCTGACCAATAAGCTGGAAAGTCAAATTCCCAACTTTTTTGCAATCGGTGATGGTGCCGGAGTGACCCGCGGATTGGCACAGGCTTCAGTGGCCGGTGTTGTCGTAGCTAAGGAAATACTGGCCCGCGAAGGCGGCAAATAAGGAGCGAGATTCATGATCAGAAGATACACCAAACCGGAAATGGGCCGCATCTGGACGGATGAAAATGAGTTTCAGACCATGCTGGATATTGAAATTTATGCATGCGAGATTATGGCTGAACTCGGACAAATTCCAGCAGAGGCAGTACCTGTCATCAGAGAAAAAGCAAAGTTTTCCGTTGAGCGCATTCGTGAAATTGAAAGCGAAATTCATCATGATATTATTGCTTTTTTAACAGCTGTTGCTGAACATGTCGGTGATGAAGCCAAATATATTCACATGGGGCTTACCTCCAGTGATGTGAAGGATACGGCGCTGGGATATATGATGAAACAGGCGGCTGATCTGATTATTCGTGATCTGGAGAAGTTCCGCGATGTATTGAAACGCCGCGCGGCTGAACACAAATATACAGCGATGATCGGCCGGACCCACGGCATACATGCTGAACCGATCACGCTTGGCCTGAAGTTTGCCTTGTGGCTTGATGAAACAGAGCGCAATATTGAACGTATGAAGCGTGCCCGCGAAGCGGTGGCAGTGGGAAAACTGTCCGGCGCAGTAGGTACCTATGCCAATATTGACCCCAGGGTAGAAGCCTATGTTTGTGAAAAAATGGGGCTTAAAGCGGCAAAGCTGGCAACGCAGGTTATTCAGCGGGATCGTCATGCCGAATTTATGTCAACACTGGCGATCATTGCCAGTTCGCTGGATAAATTCGCCACCGAGATTCGCAATCTCCAAAGGACGGATATCCGCGAAGCGGAAGAGTATTTTCATCCCAATCAAAAAGGTTCCTCTGCCATGCCTCACAAACGCAATCCCATTACTTGCGAGCGAGTAAGCGGCCTGGCCCGTGTAGTGCGGGGCAATGCTCTGGCTGCACTGGAAGATGTTGCGCTGTGGCATGAACGGGATATCAGCCATTCTTCCGTAGAACGGGTTATTCTGCCTGACAGTACGATACTAGTGGATTATATGCTTCACATATTTACCAACGTTGTTGATAAATTGCTGGTTTATCCGGATGCAATGAAAGCGAATATGAATAAAACGGGCGGCCTTATTTTCAGCCAGCGTGTACTTTTGGCGCTTGTCGATAAAGGTGCTGTCCGGGAAGATGCTTACCGGTGGGTACAGCGCAATGCGATGGCCCGCTGGCTGGAAGGGCAGGATTTCCGGGCTAATTTGAAGAATGATCCGGACATTCGGCAATATTTGACGGATGAAGAACTGGAAGCCTGTTTTGATCCCGCTTATATGCTGCAGCATGTAGATACCATTATGGCCCGTTTCGGATTATAACATGTTTAGGCGATTCGCATGAGCGGATTGGCAAACAATATGGAAGGGAAGATGTGTATATGTCATCATCAGTAGTTGTTATTGGTACTCAATGGGGCGACGAAGGAAAAGGCAAGATTGTCGACTTTCTGGCGGAAAAGGCAGATGTAGTTGTTCGCTACCAAGGTGGAAATAATGCCGGTCATACCGTTGTTGTCGGCGGTGACGAATTCAAGCTTCAATTACTGCCTTCAGGCATTTTATATCAGGGAAAAACCTGCATTGTCGGCAATGGTGTCGTAGTTGACCCTGCTGTTATGCTGAGAGAAATTAAAGGCATGCATGCCAAAGGTATTGATGCATCGGGACTGAAAGTATCCAACCGGGCGCATGTTATCATGCCATATCACCGTCTGCAGGATGAACTGGAAGAATTAGCCCGCGGCGATCATAAAATCGGCACCACCAAGCGTGGTATCGGTCCTTGCTACGGCGATAAAATAGACCGCGTCGGTATCCGGATGGTAGATCTTTTAGATGAAGAAGAGTTTAGCGACAAATTAAAGCGGAATCTGGAAGCAAAAAATCAGCTTCTTAAGCAGGTCTATGGCGTAGAAGGCTTTGATTTCGAGCAAGTGAAGGCCGAGTACCTGGGATATGCCGAAGAATTGAGACAGTATGTAACCGATACAGCTACCGTACTGAATGAGTCGATTAAAGCCGGCCAAAAAGTTTTATTTGAAGGTGCCCAGGCAACGTTATTGGACCTGGATCACGGCACATACCCATACGTAACCTCCTCCCACCCGATTGCTGGCGGAGCTTGCGTTGGTGCCGGTGTTGGGCCTAAACAGATTGGCAAGATCATTGGCGTAGTGAAAGCTTACAGCACTCGTGTGGGTGAAGGGCCTTTCCCGACAGAACTGCTTGATGAAACCGGCGATACCATTCGCGAACGGGGCCGCGAATTCGGCACTGTTACCGGCCGCCCGCGCCGCTGCGGCTGGCTGGATGCCGCTGTAGTCCGTTATGCCGGTATTGTAAGCAGTATCGAATATATGGCAATTACCCGTCTTGATATTCTTGACGGTTTAAAAACCTTGAAGATTTGCACCGGATATAAATATAAAGGTGAAGTCATCAATGAGTTTCCTGCCAGTCTTAAGGTATTGGGAGAAGTGGAGCCGATTTATGAAGAATTGCCGGGCTGGGAGGAAACGATCAGCGGCATTCGTTCTTACGATGAATTGCCGGCTAATTGCCGCCGGTATGTGGAACGGCTGAGCGAAGTGACCGGAATAGCAGTTGGCATTGTTTCCGTAGGCCCTCGCCGCGATCAAACCATGATCCTGCACGACATGTTTTAGTTTTCTTTGAGTTAATAAGTAGGCTTGCAATAAAGTTTGTTGCAGGCCTGCTTCTATTTATCGTAAGCTCATGACTGAAAAGGGGAGGAAGGCTATGAATGCGGTTTTCCGGCCTGAACTGGTCCTGCTGGCAGTGGCCTTCTTATGGGGCATTAATCCTCCTATTATGAAAATTGGCCTGGCAGCACTGCCGCCTTTGGCCTATAATGCAATCCGGATGCTGATTGCCCTTGCCTGTGCTAGTGTGTTTCTGGGGATGTCAGGGCGGTATTGCATAGTGGAGAAACGCGATATTTCTAAGATTCTTAAGGTCAGTATTTTTGGGTTTTTTCTGTTTCAGTTTTTTTTCACCTTAGGTATTCAACGGACCACAGCGGGCAATGCATCTCTCATACTGGGAATGCTGCCGGTATGGGTCGCCATTATGAATAAGGTATTTAAGCGGGAAGAAGTGCTGAGCAGGCCGGTAATGATTGGTATTGGACTCTCTTTCGCAGGAATCATCCTTATCGTTTTAGGGGCGGGCAATACGATGAGCTTGTCTTCCGACCATTTAGCAGGGGCGCTGCTATTATCTGCAGCTCAAATCGGTTATGCGTACTATACGATCTTTTCTAAAGAATTGACGGTTCGCTATTCGTATTATCAAATCACTACGCTGATTGTGCTTATTAATATGGTGCTGTTTGCGTTGATTGCTTTGCCTGAACTAGCGGGAATTGATTGGCGGCAGATCACCGTCGGTGCATGGTTGAGTGCGGCCTATTCCGGTATTTTTGCCATGTGCATCGGCAATTTTTTGTGGATCTGGGGTGTAAGCCTGCTTGGCAGTGCAAAAGCTGCACTCTATAATAATCTTTCGCCCGTATTTTCTATTATTGTCGGTTATGTACTACTTGGTGAGAGCTTTGGATGGCTGCAGCTGGCAGGAACGGCTGTTGTCTTTTGGGGTTTGTATTTAACCCGTACTCCGAATCAGGATAGGAATAAAAGTGCATAAATTCCCTGTCAAATCTCCTATTGACCAGCTGCGAGAGTTCTGCTATACTAAACAAGTCCCGAATGGTTGGACATGCACAGCGGGGAATTAGTAAAAAACTAGTTGACAATAACGTCGACGTATTGTATACTAAAAACCTCATCAGTCATGACCTACTAGCTCAGTTGGTAGAGCACCTGACTTTTAATCAGGGTGTCGATGGTTCGAGTCCATCGTGGGTCACCACTTTATATGGCCCGTTGGTCAAGCGGTTAAGACACCGCCCTTTCACGGCGGTATCAAGGGTTCGATTCCCTTACGGGTCACCATTTTCGGGCGATTAGCTCAGCCGGGAGAGCGCCTGCCTTACAAGCAGGATGTCGGCGGTTCGATCCCGTCATCGCCCACCATTTTCTCCAGTAGCGCGGCCCTGTGGTGTAGCGGTCTAACATGCCGCCCTGTCACGGCGGAGATCGACGGTTCAAATCCGTTCAGGGTCGCCATTTTTGCCTCGGTAGCTCAGTCGGTAGAGCAGAGGACTGAAAATCCTCGTGTCGGCAGTTCGATTCTGCCCTGAGGCACCATTTGGATGCAGCCTTGCAAATGTTAATTTGCAAGGTTTTTATTTTGCTTGACAAACAGTGATTGCCGAGTATAATAATTATATTAAATCCCTAAAGGGGAGTAGCTTATTGATCACGTCAACATACTGCCGCAGCTTTTGCGTCTGGCGTGAGCGTTGGATTATTTTTGTCCGATTAGCGAGACCTTTAGTATGACTTTTTGGTCATACTAAACGTGTCTCGCTTTTTAATTTTTACAAGGAGGATTTAAAAAAGAATGGAAGCATTTATTACATCATTTGTTTTTGTTGTGCTGGCAGAGATGGGGGATAAGACGCAGCTGCTGGGAATGTGCTTTGCTACGCGGTACCGCTGGCAAACTGTACTGGGAGGCGTTTTTGTTGCCACGATTCTTAATCACTATCTGGCTGTAGAGGTAGGCAGTTACTTAACCCGCTTTATTCCGATGAGCTATATTCAAATTGCAGCAGCTGTGTCATTTATTTTGTTTGGGTTATGGACAATCAGGGGCGACGAATTAGGCGACTGTGATGCGTCCAATAAATACAGTCCTTTTTGGACAGTTGTGATTGCTTTCTTTATGGCTGAGATGGGGGATAAAACGCAATTGGCAACAGTAGCACTGGCTGCTAAGTTTAATCAGCTTATTCCTGTCTGGATGGGAACTACTGCCGGAATGATGGTGGCTAATGCGATTGGCATTATTATTGGGGTAACATTAGGCAAGCAAATTCCGGAGAGAATGGTCAAGTGGATATCCGCTATTATCTTTATTTTCTTTGGTTTTGCCGGATTGTACCAGACCCTGCCGGATTACCTGCTTTCTACTCCCAATATGATTGGAGCTGTCGTAGTGGTGCTGATCCTTATGTATGTGGTAAATCGTATGGGGAAAGATGGTCAGCCTGTGGAAGAATAAAAACAAAGCCGCCGTTAGGCGGTTTTTTATTTGGCGATAATTGTGAGTAGAAAGAAGGTTTGCCGCACGAGAATCTGGAATAGCAGAGAACATAGAGTGCTTGGAGGTGGTTGTGTGAGTAAGGACGAGATTTTTTATCCGGAAATATATTGTGCCGAGTATCTGCGGCGCCTTAACCGGTTTGTCGTAGAATGCCGTATGGCAAATAAAGTAGTAGAAGCTCACCTGCCTAATCCGGGCCGGATGTGGGAGCTGCTTTTTCCAGGGAAAAAGATGTATCTGGCTGCCAATGAAGGCGTCGGAAAAAAGACCCGCTTCAAGGTAATTGGCATTGAACGGGAAGGTATGCCGGTGATGCTTGATACTCATTACAGCAATCACGTAGCTGAAATGCTGATTGAACAAAAGCAAATTCCTGGCTGGGAAGAGTGGAGCGTCCAGGCGAGAGAAGTTACCTTTGGCAACAGCCGGATTGATTTGCTGCTCGGACGGGGAGCAGAGCGTTTTGTTGTGGAGGTTAAGTCATG
Source organism: Anaerospora hongkongensis (assembly GCF_004339805.1). Lineage (GTDB taxonomy): Bacteria > Bacillota > Negativicutes > Sporomusales > DSM-15969 > Anaerospora > Anaerospora hongkongensis. Next base: position 109,392 of record NZ_SLUI01000015.1, read on the forward strand.
TACGTTATTTGGCAATGAAATTGCGATGTTTCCTGATGCGGTAACGGAGCGGGGGCGCAGGCATATTAGCAAGCTTGTACAGCTTGCGGATGAAGGATACCGGGCTGGGATCTTGTTTTTGATTCAGTGGCCGCGCTCTTCCTGGTTTTTACCGGATTATCATACCGATCTGGCGTTTTCACAAGCTTTGTTTGCTGCGAGGGACAAGGTAGAGATTAAAGCGGTAACGCTGGAATGGCGGGGCGATTTCACCTTAAGAGAACGTGTTAAGGAAGCACTAATTCCCTGGGAACTGATTAGCCGTGAAATGAAGGACAGCGGCAACTATATCGTCGTACTCAGACTGGAGCAGGACAAAAGTTTATCGATTGGCAGTAAGGGAACGATACATTTTCCCTGTGGGTACTATTTGTACGTCGGCTCTGCCAAACAACATCTTACAAAGCGTCTGGAACGTCACCAAAGAAAGCGCAAACGGTTTCACTGGCATATTGACTATCTTCGTCAGGCAGCTGAGTTTCATGCCGCCATCGCCATACGGACGCCTGAGCCGCTTGAGCATGCGATTGCCTGTGCGTTAGACGAAGTTGCCGACTGGGAAATTGCTCAGTTTGGTTCATCAGACTGCAATTGCCGGACTCATCTGTTCGGTATGCAGACTGATCCGCTCCATACACCGGCTTTTATCAAGGTGCTGCAGTACTTTCGCATGGACCGGCTTGAGCGGCAGTTGTAGAGTATTATGTATGAACAAGCTGCTGTAGGATCTGTATTTTGGCAGCAGGAGGAGAAAGACATGATTACACTAACGGTTATTTATGTTTTCGTTGTCGTATTGTTTGCCAGCTTTTTACAGACTCTTACTGGTTTTGGCTATGCTTTGGCAGCCGCGCCGTTGCTGGCCCTGGCAATTAATCCGAAAGACGTGGTTATGCTGGTACTGTTTACGGGGCTTCTTGTTAAAGCGGTTATGGTTTGGCATACCCGCAGGGTGGGGAGTTTTTCAAATGTATTGCTGATGTTTTTCGCTAGTATTATGGGTGCACTGCCAGGGGCTTTTGTTATGGCCCATATCAGCAGTGAAATGCTGAAAATCGGTATTGGCATTGTATTGGTGGCAGTAACGGTACTCATGTACCGTAATATAACCGTTACAATCGCCAACCACCGAATTGCGCAGGCTGTCGTGGGCGTGAACAGCGGTTTTCTGGCCTCAACAACCAGTCTGAACGGGCCGCCGGTTGTTCTATACTATATGAATGAAGCGGCTGAGAAAGAAACTATTCGCGCCAATCTGGCCCGCTATTTTGTGTTAGGTAATAGTGCATCCCTGCTATTATCTTATTTTTGGGGCACACTGAATATCTCCAGTTTGACCCTAAATGCAGCAATTAGTATACCGGCGCTGCTGCTTGGTTTTTGGTTAGGCGAAAAAGCGTTTACGAAGGTAGACGGTCAAATGTTCCGTAACCTGGCGCTAGGGGTTATCTCCGTAAGCGGAATAATATCACTGGGATCGGGATTATGGAACTGGCTGCATTAATGCATAGTGTATACATCGTTTTTCACGCGGAGGTATGAATATGAAGGTAATAAAAATGCTGCTGATTGGTGTTGGTGCCGGGCTTGCCAGCGGCTTGCTCGGGATCGGCGGAGCTATTATTATGGTGCCGGGCATGGTGTATATTCTTGGTCTCAGTCAGCATATGGCTAATGCTACTTCGTTAGCGGTTGTGATTCCGAGTGCTGTTGTAAGTGCCGCCGTATATCAGTCTTTTGGTCAGCTTGATACCACTCTGGCAGCGTTATTTGCTGCAGGAGGGATGGCCGGAGCCTATCTGGGCGCTGCATTACTGCCAAGAGTGCAGCCGGAACACCTGCGGCGTATTTTCAGCGTATTGACCTTTGCTCTGGCAGTAAGGATGTGGTTTTCGTAATGATTTTGCTTGCGATTTTGACAGGTGTTGTCACCGGTGTTTTAAGCGGCTTGCTGGGAATTGGCGGCGGGGCAATTTTGGTAGTGTCAGCAGTTTTTCTAATGGATATTAATCAGCACATGGCTCAAGCGGCTGCCATTGTGGCGATGATACCAACTGCGCTGGTAGGCGTATGGCGGCATCACCAAAACGGCTTGATTCATTACCCTGTTGCCTTGGTACTGGCAGCAGGGGCTTTAGTCGGCAGTGTCTCAGGTGCTTATATTGCCAACTTGTTACCGGAGGCAATACTGCGTAAGGTTTTTAGCATTTTCTTCGTAATCATAAGTATTCAGTTATTCTGGAGTTCGCGCAAGGTACGGCAAAAGGGATAGCAAAAGAACAGGCAGCATTCTACAAGCCGCCTGTTCTTGTTTATTTTAGTCTGAATAAGCCGATTAATATCAAAATAGTTCCCGGCAGGTAGGGAAATCGGCTTTTAAGCTCTTCCGTAAAAAAACGGTTGGCAGTATAGATGCCTGTCAGTATCAAACCCATCTGAATGAGTGCCATGATGACCGGGGTATAAATAGGAAGCAGACCCATAAGAGCAGCTGCAAAGGTTGCCACCATATTATCAACACCAAGCGCCAATCCAAGGAAGAAGGCTTCAACAGTGCTGATGCTTAGTGATTCGTCAAAGTCGGCTGATTCCGGCCGCGCCATAATGCTGATGACAAGTTTTCCAACCGCAAAGGTAAGCTTGCGGGCTGTTACTTCGCCTTCGATGTGGTACTGCTTTACATCGCGGGTAAAATACTCCTGAAACAGACTGAAGGCTCCTATGGCAATCAGCAACAGCGAACCGCCGATGATGGCAAGCTGGGTATCAATCCAAGTGCCGAGTAGTGTGGCGCAAATCATGGATAATGCAGTACAGACGCAAGTAACTGTGCCGACGATACATAGGGAAGTGAAGGGGATTTTAATATTCTTTATGCCGTATGCCATTCCGGCAGCCAGTGCATCCAGGCTTACTGCCAGCCCCAGCGACAGGGCATAAAAAAAGCTCGTAAACATGAAAACCTCCTAGATGTATTAATTAAGCAAGCCTGATTAGACCAAGAAATATTAAGAGGATTCCCGGCAGGTAGGGAAAGCGCTGCTTTAATGTCTCCGGGATAAAGCGGTTCGAAGCGTAGCAGCCGTAGCTGATGCAGATCATATGCGTGATACCGACGGCCGGTGGAGTATAGAGCGGCAGTACTCCCATGAGGGCAGCCGCAAAGGTTCCAACCATGGCATCCAAACCGACAGCCAGGCCTAAAAAAACCGCTTCCAGTGAACTGATGTAGCCCAGGCGGTCGACATCGGCTGTTTCCGGCTTAGCCATAATGCTGATAACAAGCTGGCCAACGGAAATAGTCAGTTTGTGGGCTGTTACTTCTCCGTCCAGCTCATAAGAAGGCACATTACGGGTCAAGTATTGCTGGAAAAGGCTCCAGGCTCCTAATAAGATCAACAGCAGCGCGCCGGTAACGATTGCTGCGCTGGTATTGATAAAACTCCCCAGCACATAAGCGCAGAACATGGCGATAGTCGTCAGAATGGTAGCTACTACGCCTACAATTGCCAGAGAGATAAAGGGCATGCGGATATTTTTCAATCCGTAAGCCACGCCAGCGACAAAACCATCAATACTAACGGCTATAGCCAGCAGGATCACGTAGAAAAACCCGATATCCAAGATCGTCAGCTCCTCGGCATAATTAATAATTAACTTTCTCCTTACTATATGGCGAAGGCTGCAATTTGGTTACAAGTAACATTCTTTGGGTATGCTGTTAGTAAAAGCAGGAATTTGTGGCATTGATAGGGAAAATGTACATGTTAAAGCGCTTATGTTTATATGGTTGAGGTGAGATAGTGCTGGATTTTGGATTAGGTAAGGTATTGCCCATTCGGATAGAAGACGAAATGAAGAACTCCTATATTGATTATGCCATGAGCGTAATTGTCATGAGGGCACTTCCCGATGTGCGCGACGGATTGAAGCCGGTTCACCGGCGGATTTTGTATGCGATGCATGAAGCGGGAATGACTCCTAATAAACCGTACAAAAAGTCGGCGCGTATTGTCGGTGAAGTATTAGGTAAATATCATCCTCATGGTGATAGCTCAGTCTATGATGCTAGTGTTCGTCTGGCTCAAGATTTTTCCACCCGTTATCTGCTGGTGGACGGTCATGGCAATTTTGGTTCCGTAGATGGTGACTCTGCAGCTGCGATGCGGTACACGGAAGTCCGTATGTCCCGTGTTGCTGCTGAAATGCTGGCCGATATTGAGAAAGATACTGTAGATTTTGTACCTAACTATGATGAATCATTAAAAGAACCGACCGTTCTGCCGGCAAAGATTCCTAATTTGCTGGTAAACGGCTCATCAGGTATTGCGGTCGGCATGGCTACTAATATTCCGCCTCACAACCTGGGTGAAGTAGTAGATGGCCTGGTTATGATGATTGATGATCCCGAAGTATCCATTCAAGAGTTAATGATGGCGATCAAAGGGCCTGACTTTCCGACGGGAGGACTCATTCTTGGCCGCGAAGGTATTAAGTCCGCCTATCTTACCGGCAGGGGCAGTGTTAAGATGCGGGCGCAGGCACGCGTTGAACGCATGTCTAACGGTAAGAACCGGATTATTGTTACTGAGATTCCCTACCAGGTCAATAAAGCAAAACTCGTCGAAACAATCGCCAATTTGGTTCGTGATAAAGTCATTGATGGTATCACCGATCTCAGAGATGAAAGTGACCGCACCGGTATGCGCGTAGTTATTGAGCTGCGCCGTGATGTTAATGCGGATGTTGTTTTGAATCAACTCTACAAGCATACGCAATTGCAGGATTCTTTTGGTGTGAATATGCTGGCATTGGTGGACGGGCGCCCTCGCGTACTGAATCTGCAGGAAGTGCTGCGTCTTTATCTGGCACATCAAAAAGATGTTATCACTCGCCGGACTCAGTTTGAACTGGAAAAGGCCAGAGCAAGGGCGCATATTTTAGAGGGATTAAAAATTGCTCTTGATAATCTGGATGCTGTTATTGCTACTATTCGCCGGTCGCAAACCGTTGATATAGCCAGAACGGCTTTGATGGATGGATTCGCTTTAAGCGAAAAGCAGTCTCAGGCAATTTTGGACATGCGTTTGCAACGTCTGACTGGTCTGGAAAGAGCTAAAATTGAACAAGAGTATAAAGACATAATGGAAACTATTGAGCTGTTGGAGTCAATCCTGGCAGACGAGCATAAGGTTATGAACATCATTAAGGAAGAATTGCTGGATGTGAAAAAACGTTTCGGTGATGATCGCCGGACGGTCATAACCAGTGATGTTTCCAAGCTGGAAGTAGAAGATCTTATCGCTGTGGAAGATGTGGTTATTACCATTACTCACCAGGGATATATCAAACGGCTAAACATCGATACGTACCGCAGTCAAAAACGCGGTGGCCGCGGTGTTACCGGGATGGGGACAAAAGAAGAAGATTTTGTGGTACACTTATTTGTGGCTACCACTCATCATAATATTCTCTTCTTTACTAACCGGGGCCGCGTATACCGGCTGAAAGCTTATGAAATTGCCGAAGCCAGTCGTACAGCTAAGGGAACGGCGGTTGTCAACCTGCTGCCGCTTGAGCAGAATGAAAAAATTACAGCCGTAATACCGATAAAAGAATTCGCTGAGAAACGGTTCCTGTTTATGGCGACCCGGAAGGGAATTGTCAAGAAAACCGAGCTTACCGAATTTGATACAGCCAGAAAAGGCGGCTTAATTGCAATCAACCTTGATGAAGACGATGATCTGATTGATGTTAAGCTTACGAACGGTGAGCAGCATATCATTCTGGGCACACGCGACGGTATGGCGATTCACTTTGCCGAAAAAGAAGTGCGCGTTATGGGGCGGACCGCTCACGGGGTCAAAGGCATTAGCCTGGATGATGGCGACGTCGTGGTTGGCGTCGATGTAGTCAAACCGGACAATGAAGTACTGACTGTCAGTGAGGAAGGTTACGGTAAGCGGACGCTGGTTCGCGAATACCGCACCCAATCCAGAGGCGGTAAAGGCGTTATTAACCTCAAAGTCACGGAGAAGACCGGCAAGGTAGTGGGGCTTAAGCTAGTCCGGCCAGGTCAAGAGCTGATGCTGATCACCAGTGACGGCATCGTTATCCGTATTGAAATTGACGAAATATCTGTTATTAGCCGCAATACGCAGGGAGTAACTCTTATGCGTACCAGTGCCGAAGATAAGGTAGTTGCGCTGGCCACAGTGGAAAAGAAAACAGATAGTGATTAATAATAAAACCCAGTCCATTGTATGGACTGGGTTTTATTTTGCCGTATGGTCATTGGCCGAAGTCATCCCGATAGTGAAGACGGCGGGAGTAAGAAGTTAGAAAATCAATAAAGGCCTGAGAAGCCTTAGAAAGATAGCGATCTTTTTTCCAGGCAAGTCCAATCGTTATGAATATTGGCTTGGCTAGCGGAATACTGACGATATTAGGATGATTGCGCACGACCATGTTCATTAGAAAGGAAATTCCTACGTTGCTTGCTACAAGTGCTTTGATTGTTTCAATCTGGTTTGAGGAAAAGACAATATGAGGGGTAAAATCATGGCGGGAACATTCCTCCAGAATTAACTGCCTGTGAAGAAATTCTTCTTTCAGCATAATAAAAGATTCAGATTTTAAACTATGAAAATCAATACTGGTATTGCCCCTCAAGGGATGATCGGGCGAAACGCACAGCATAATTTGTTCTCTAGTGATAGGAATGGTGTTTAAGGATTGATTATTCTCGGGTAGGATGATTATGCCCAAGTCCAGTTCTTCTTTTTCCAGCATCGTTCTTGCCGCCAGCGAACCGGCTTCAAATACGGCGAGGTCAAGAGTGGGATAGGCATTTTTGAAATGAGTAAAGATGTTAGGAAACAAATATGCGCCGATCATGGGAGGAGCGGCAAACTTTATGGTACCTTTGTGAAGGTTTTTGAAGTCATTCATTTCCGACAGCGCCTGCTGTACCTCATACAGAATTTTCTCAGCCCGCAAATGAAAAGCCTGCCCTTCCGGCGTAAGCGTCACTTTTTTTTGGCTGCGGTCAAAGAGCTGAAGGCCGAGCTCATCTTCCAGCTTATGAATCGCGTTCGTAATAGAGGGTTGGGCAATATGAAGAACTTCAGCCGCCCTGGTAAAATTGCGCAAGCTGCTCACTTTATAAAAATACTCTAACTGCCTAAATTCCACCAAATACCCTCCTTGTTAATCGCTTGCCAGAGCCCGATAGCTCTAGGCTATTATACCATAGCTTATGAATATTTTAAATATTGTGTCATAAATGCTACAGTAATGATAAGTTATTACTTGGATTTCCGTAATTTTAGGAACCAGTAGTACGGTAAGCAAATTTAGGAGGAGTGTTTGTCATGAACGGTAAGTTTGTACGGGCATTGGCCACTATCGCTCTCGGCGCAATTCTTTGGTTCATCCCGGTTCCTCAGGGGGTAACCCCCCAGGCTTGGCATCTCATGGCCATCTTTGTGGCGACAATTTTTGGTTTTATCCTTCAGCCAATGCCTATCGGTGCTGTAGCCTTAGTGAGTATCACTTTCACGGCTGTTGTAGGTGTGCTGAAACCGGCAGAAGCGCTCAGCGGCTTCTCGAATACTACTATTTGGTTGATCGTGTCAGCTTTTCTGTTTGCAAAAGGGTTCATTAAAACCGGCTTAGGCCGCCGTATTGCTTATGTACTTATTCGTGCTATTGGAGACAGTACCTTAAAATTAGGTTATACGCTGGTACTCAGTGATTTAATTATCAGCCCGGCCACCCCTTCGAACACTGCCCGTGCCGGTGGGATTATTTTCCCTATCGTACGCAGTCTTTGTACGGCATTTGATTCGGAGCCCGGCACTTCTGCCCGTAAGGTAGGCAGTTACCTTATGCAGACAGCTTATCAAGGTAATACGATCACTTCTGCTATGTTTCTTACCTCTATGGCGGGAAATCCATTGATTGCACTATTAGCGGCGCAAGCATTGCACATTCAAATTACCTGGGGCCAATGGGCTCTTGCGGCAGCCGTTCCCGGTCTTATTTCTGTTTTAGTTGTACCTTACTTTTTGTATAAGTTTTATCCGCCGGAAATTACCAAAACTCCTGAGGCCAAATCGCTTGCTGCTGCAGAGCTAAAGAAAATGGGGGCTATGAGTAGAGGCGAAAAAATTGTTTCCCTGGTTTTTGTGGGAGCTTTAGCATTATGGAGTACGTCTCAATATACCAAGCTGGACGCTACTGTCGTTGCTATGATGGCGGTTGTTGTGATGCTGGCAACCGAAGTTCTGGAGTGGAAAGATGTTTTGGAGGAAAAAGGTGCCTGGGACACGTTAATCTGGATGGGCAGTTTGGTCGGTTTAGCTGATTTCCTGTCTAAACTGGGTTTTATTCCCTGGTTTGCTAAAGCGGTTGCTGCCAGTATTGCCGGTGTTCCCTGGGTTCCGGCCTTTGTTATCCTTACAGTCGTCTACTTATATGCGCATTATGCCTTCGCCAGCTTGACAGCTCATATTACTGCCATGTACTCCGCTTTTATTGCAGTAGCTGTTGCGGCAGGTGCACCTCCTTACCTGGCTGCTTTGGCATTAGGCTTTATGTCCAACTTGTGCATGTCACTTACCCACTATGCCGCCGGTCCTTCGCCTATTTATTTTGGTGCAGGTTTTGTTGATCAAAACACATGGTGGCGATTAGGGTTTATTATCTCGGTGATTAATCTGATCATTTGGGTAGGTTTCGGAGCAATTTGGTGGAAAGTGCTTGGCTTGTGGTAGGAATGACGGAAAAATACGAGAATTAATACTACACAAACGAAAGGAGCCTATAAAATGCGAACAATTACTGCGCAAGCAATTACGGATGCTGTAGCCAAGCTAGCTATTGATGCCAATTATTACTTATCGGAAGATGTCTATAATGCCCTGGTAGACGGACAGCAGAAAGAAGAGTCTCCTCTTGGCAAAGATATTATCGGCCAGATTCTTCAGAATGCCTGTATTGCAAGAGATGAAGCCAAACCGATGTGTCAGGATACGGGCCTGGCAGTTGTCTTCGTCGAGCTGGGGCAAGATGCTCATATTGTGGGCGGTACACTGGAAGCGGCAATAAATGCCGGTGTGGCCAAGGGCTATACCGAAGGATATCTGCGTAAATCTTCCGTGGCTGAACCGCTTTTTAACCGGAAAAACACGGGGGATAATACTCCGGCAATTATTCATCTGGAAAGTGTGCCGGGAGACCAGCTTAAAATTTTACTTGCTCCCAAAGGCGCAGGCAGTGAAAACAAAAGCGGGTTGAAAATGCTGGTTCCAGCAGACGGCATTGCAGGCGTGAAAAAATTTGTGTTAGATACGGTTATTAGTGCTGGCTCCAGTACCTGTCCACCAATCGTTGTCGGTATTGGTATTGGTGGTACGATGGATAAAGCGGCGTATCTTGCTAAAAAAGCGCTTATCCGTCCGCTGACCGAGCGGAATGCTCATCCTGAATACGCTAAGCTGGAAGCAGAACTGTTAGAACTCATTAATAAAACGGGAATCGGACCACAGGGACTGGGCGGCTGTACTACGGCGCTTGCTGTTAATATTGAATGGTTTCCAACACATATTGCCTCATTGCCGGTAGCGGTGAATATCAACTGCCATGCAACCAGGCATGCCGAAGTGACGCTGTAGGGAGGATATGACAATGACGCAACAAAAAAAAATTACTGCTCCGCTTACTGAAGATGCTGTAAAAGGCTTGAAAGCCGGCGACAGCGTTTTAATTACCGGTGTTATTTATGCTGCCCGTGATGCTGCGCATCAACGAATGATCGAAGCTTTAGACCGGGGGGAAGAGCTGCCGGTTGATCTTACCGGCCAGGTTGTTTACTATGTAGGGCCGTCGCCTGCCAAACCAGGTGAGCCGATTGGATCAGCCGGGCCGACTACAGCCGGACGCTGTGATGCCTATACTCCGCAGCTGCTGGATAAGGGCTTGAAAGGGATGATTGGCAAGGGCTATCGCTCAGATGCTGTTGTTGACAGTATGAAAAAAAATGGCGCAGTTTATTTTGTCTGTGTTGGCGGTGCCGCAGCATTGATCTCGCGCACAATCAAGGCATATGATGTCGTAGCGTATGGTGATTTGGGGCCGGAAGCATTGGCCCGCATGGAAGTAGTTGATTTCCCGGCGATCGTTGCCATCGATTGTGAGGGGCGCAACTATTACGAAGAAGGGCAAAAACCCTACAAAAAGCTGTAAAGGCCTATAAGCAGTACAATCAAGGAGATTGACCGTCTGGGACAATCTCCTTGGTTATAAAAAAAGATTGAGGTGTGAACTCATGCTTACGTTTGATGTACTTGTTATCGGCAGCGGCGGCTCCGGTATGCGGGCTGCACTGGAAGCAGGCAGTCAGCAAGGACTTAGCGTCGGTTTAATGACCAAAATGTTTCCTACCCGTTCAGCCACCGGGATGGCACAGGGCGGGATAAACGGAGCCGTAAAGAATGCTGATCCGAATGATACGCTGGAGAAGCATTTTTTTGATACGGTAAAGGGCAGTGATTATCTGGGTGACCAGGATGCAATTGAGTATTTTGTTTCGCAAGCGCCTGAAACCATTTTGGAAATCGATTATCTGGGTGTTCCTTTTTCCCGCGACGGGCAGGGTCGCATTTCACAGCGGAATTTTGGTGGCCAGTCTTCGCCGCGTACTTGCTATTCGGCAGATAAAACCGGCCATGCTTTGCTTCATACCATGTACGAACAGTGTTTGAAAGCTGGGGTGAAAATTCTCAGTGAATGCCAGCTGCTGGATATTGTAACGGAAAATAACCAATTGCAGGGAGTGGTTGCACTCTCGGTGAAAGATGGCGAGATTATGCCGATTAAGGCAAAATCAATTGTCATTGCGACCGGAGGCGCCGGCCGAATGTACTGGCTGCGCACAACGAACCCGTTTACATCCACCGGTGACGGAATGGCGGCTGCCTTCCGGGCAGGCATACCTCTCAAGGACCCGGAAATGATTCAGTTCCATCCGACCGGTTTGGCAAGTACGGGTATTTTAATGTCTGAGGCGGTTCGCGGCGAAGGCGGGTACCTGTTAAATAAAGATGGCGAGCGGTTTATGAAACGGTATGCTCCGGAAAAGATGGAGCTTGCTACTCGTGATGTCGTGGCGAAGGCTATTGAGGATGAGATTAAGGACGGACGTGGATTCGGCGAGGGCATGAACGCCTATGTCGTAGTCGATATTACTCATTTGGATAAAGAGGTAATATTGGAAAAGCTCCACGGCATTCGTGATTTGGCAATCGCCTTTGAACGCGTTGATCCGCTTAAAGAGCCAATACCGATTAGGCCCACCTGTCACTATACCATGGGCGGAATCGATGTCATTGACCACCGGACCTGTGCTACTGCCGTTCATGGTGTCTTTGCCGCCGGCGAAGCATCCTGCATATCGATACATGGTGCTAACCGGCTGGGGGGGAATTCCCTTGCCGATATTATGGTATTTGGCAAAATTGCCGGACAGGGCGCAAGTCAATGTGCACGGGAGCGGGAGTTTGGTAATGAAGATGGCTTAGCTAAGACAGCAGTAGAATGGCAGAATAGATTTAAAGAGACGGTCGCTCGCAAGAATGGTCCTACAGTACCTGAGATACGAGACCGGATGGCTGAAACCATGTGGTATAATGTCGGCATATTCCGCAATGCTGCCAACTTAGAAAAGGCAAGTCAGGAGATCGAAGACTTAATTGCTGAGTATCGGCAGTGTGTTGTTGGCGACAGTAGTAAGCTGTTTAACAGCGCATTCGTAAACTATGTTGAACTGGGAAATATGTTGACAATGGCAAAGGCCGTAGTTATGGGAGCAATACACCGCGAGGAAAGCCGTGGCTGTCATTTGCGGGATGATTTCCCCAAGCGCGATGATGAAAAATTCCTAACCCATACGATCATTGCACTTGAAGAACAGCAATATAAATTAACCTGCCGGCCGGTAGTTGTTACCAAGTATCAACCGGCGGAAAGGAGATACTAATGAGCCAAGTCACGTATAAGGTTAGACGGTTTGATGGAGAAAAGGCGTATATTCAGGAATATCAATTTGAGCATCAGCCTGGCAAGACGATATTATGGGGCTTAATCAAGATCAAAGAAGAGCTTGATCCGACACTGACGTTCACTGCAGCCTGTCGCTCGGCGGTTTGCGGTGCCTGCTCTGTTCGTGTTAACGGCCAGGCCATGCTGGCCTGCGAAACTCCGCTGGATGATGTTATTCGTCGTTTTGGCTTCGTTTTAATGATTGAACCATTAGGTAACTTTACCGTCATTCGTGATCTAGTTGTGGATTGGGCGCCTAAGACGGAGAGAATGGCTGCTGCTAAGACCTGGCTTATTCCGAAAGATGAATTCACGGCAAAAACAGGCTGCCGGCAGAAGGCGGCGGACTTTAAAAAAATTGATATCCAGGCAGGCTGTATACTTTGTGGTTCCTGTGCTTCTGAATGCAATAAGCTGAGTGCGAATAATAAGGACTTTCTGGAGCCGTTTACTTATGCTAAAGTTTGGAAATTCGTTGCAGATACCAGAGATAAAGCCGATGCGGAGCGCATTAAAGCAATGCTTGATAAGGGCCTGTGGAAATGCCTGCACTGTGTCGAATGCACCACTCAGTGCCCCAAAGGGCTTTCGCCTGGTGAAGATATAGCTCGTCTCAGACAGGCTTCGATTCAGATGGGGTATAAGAGTAACCCTGGTGCACGCCATGCAATTGCCTTTCTGAAGGATATTGAAGATACAGGACGGCTGAATGAAATGAAATTGTCCCTGCGCAGTGACGGAATTTTTGGATCGCTGCAGAAATTCCCTCTGGCGCTGCGGCTGCTAAGGCGTGGTAAATTAAATCCCCTTCACTTTCCCGGAAAAGTGAAAGGGCATGACCAAATCAGAGCAATCCTTAAAGCGGTAAGGGAGAGTGAAAAGTAATGAAATACGCATTTTTTCCCGGCTGCGTTTTGGAGGGAGCCTCAAAGGAAAACTATATTGCCACTACTGCGGTGGCTAAAGTCCTGGGAATTGAATTGGTGGAAATTCCGGGGTGGACCTGCTGTGGTGCATCGCATGTTCAGGATATTGATGATTTGACCAGTACTGCCATTAACGCCCGTAATATTGCGCTGGCCGAGCAGATGGATCTGCCGCTGCTTACCGTTTGCAACACCTGTACGCTGATGCTTCGCAAAGCAAAAGCAAAACTGGATAACGGGCAAACGGAAAAAGTAAATGCAATATTGTCAAAAGCAGGCCTTGCTTATCAGGGCACGACAGAGATTACTCATCTCTTGTGGGCAATTGTCCGTGACTTTGGCCTGGACCGGCTAAAAAGTAAAGTAAAGAAGCCTCTTAGGGGTCTGAAAATTGCTGCTTACTATGGCTGCCACATCCTAAGACCGCCTGCCGTTATGAATTTTGAGGATCATGCAAATCCTGAATCCCTGGAAAACGTCATCCGTGCATTGGGAGCAGAGCCTGTTGACTTTGACTACAAATTAAAATGCTGTGGTTTTCACTCCACCTATACAGCAAATGAAGATATGATCAACATTACGGGCAAGACTTGCCAAAGTGCTCTGCAAGCAGGAGCTGACTGCATTGTAACCCCCTGTCCCCTGTGCCAAATGTCACTTGATATGAATCAGCCGGAAGGACAGGCAGCTGTTGGCTGCAGCCAGGAAATGCCGGTACTGCATTTAGCGCAGTTAATTGGTCTGGCGTTGGGTCTAAAGCCAGAGGAACTGGCGCTCAACATGCATATTGCGGGGATTAATCAGTTAAAAATCAAAGTCTCTTAAATGATGAGTCTGGCCGGCAGTATACCGGCCAGACTTTCTATATGTACTGATGGAGAGCAGTATGGTTAAAAGGAATTTAACAGGTAATACGAAAGTTTTTTGGAAATAGTGTTGACATGCTGCATGGGCTGTGTTACTATAAATAAGCCGTCAACAAGCGGCATGTCCATAACGGACAAAAAAGTTTCAAAAAAATATGTTGACAAAACAAAATGGTTATGTTAACATAAATAAGCTGTCACCGCGACAAGCGATGGCAACGAAAACAAAGTGTTCCTTGAAAA
>NZ_SLUI01000016.1 GCF_004339805.1 Anaerospora hongkongensis
TGTTCAGTTTTCAAGGAACACTTTGTTTTCGTTGTCATCGCTTGTCGCGGTGACAGCTTATTTATGTTAACATAACTGTTTTGTTCTGTCAACATATTTTTTATCTTTTCTACTGCTTTTTTTGCACCGCTTGATGCGGTTTCTATATAGTAGCATTATTATGTTTACATGTCAAACACTTTTTTCATTGAGTTTAAAAACACTTTTTTCGCAGTAAAACAATTTGCACCTTGGCCAGTTTCATGTACAATGATATCAACACCACATGAGAGGCAGGAAACAACATGAACCGAGAAGAATTGCATAAACTGATTGACCAATTACCCGACGACAAACTAGAAGCCGCCTTTTCCACTTTAATAAGTGTAAGTGAAAGTGCTGCTCTACCTTTGCCAGAAAAACTTCCGGCAGGTGGAAATGCTGAAGATTTACATAAATTTTTAGACACTTTTACCTCTACGATTGGGACCGTTTTATATGACCTTAGCGAAACTGCCAAACGAAACGGAGACAAAGTCTCAGCCAATCGTTATGATTTTTCCCGCAAGAAGATAATTGAGAATTGGATGCTCTACTCACGGAAAAATTTTGGCGCACGCGTATCTCCCGTTTCTAACGAAGAATAATCGAAAACGCTTCTTTAATCATAGATACAGCCCGCACTCCATATGAGTGCGGGCTGTGTTTTTAAATGCCTGGATGATAGTCCAGCCATACGTTATGTAGTCGGCTTTGCGTATATTTGCTGTCCAGTTCAGTTGAATACTGTCCCCAAACCGAATGTGGCTGACGAAGCAAACTCTGCAGCTCCGGCAACAATTCATCTACCTGCGTTAAATCTCGATCACGCTGCAATAACTCCGCCAAAAATTCATTAACGCCAGTTAAGCCAAACGATTGGGCAGTAAACGATACAATCGACCAATTACTAGTATCCTCATCAATCATAAACTGAATGTCAGGATAGCTTCGCTTAGACGGCTCCGGCAAGATCAACTGCCCGCTGCCGGAAAGTTCAAAGGCCGGCACACTGCGTAAATAAACGTCTATAGTTGGCTGATCTCCCGTATAACCGATACGATAGCACCCACCCTCTCCGAAATATTCCTGGAGGCCCGGGTATGTTGCCATGTGATGATCCCTCCTTTTCGATCACTGCTTCTTATCTAGTCTTTTCTAAAGACTAGTAAAATAATCATTTAGCGCTTTTACTTATTTTAAACAAAAAAACTCCCTGGCCACGCCAGGGAAACTTTGTATGGGATTACCATACAAAACAAAAAAATAAAGACCTCGCAAGAATTGCGAGGTCTTTATTTACTGGTGCCGAGGACCGGAATCGAACCGGTACGGATGTTTCCATCCGACGGATTTTAAGTCCGTTGCGTCTGCCAGTTCCGCCACCCCGGCATGATACATTGCTAAATGCAATGTATGGCTTTTGGAGGCGACACCCAGATTTGAACTGGGGAATAGAGGTTTTGCAGACCTCTGCCTTACCACTTGGCTATGTCGCCGTAACTGGAGCGGAAAACGAGATTCGAACTCGCGACCCTCGCCTTGGCAAGGCGATGCTCTACCACTGAGCTACTTCCGCAGAATACATGGTGCCTCAGGGCAGAATCGAACTGCCGACACGAGGATTTTCAGTCCTCTGCTCTACCGACTGAGCTACCGAGGCAAATGGCGACCCTGAACGGATTTGAACCGTCGATCTCCGCCGTGACAGGGCGGCATGTTAGACCGCTACACCACAGGGCCATTTACAAACTGCATATACTATTATATTCGATTGCTTCCAACATGTCAAGATGTTTTTTTATTTCGTTTACCATCTCGTTTGCATCAGCAGCAACCGCAAGATCTATTATATCGTTTTTTAGATTATTGTCAAGTAGTTTTGTAAATTTTTATTCTAAAACTTTTTCTATTGTAGCAACAACCTGAACCGCATCAAATGGCTTCACAATAAAATCAGCTGCTCCGGCCGCAATGGCATCTGTTATGATTGTCTTTTGGCCAATAGCCGTAACCATAATGATACGCGCCGTAGAATCTTCAGCGTGAATATGCCTTACTGCTTCAATACCATCCATTTTAGGCATCGTGATATCCATGGTAACCAAATCAGGCTTATATTCACCATATAACTGTACTGCCTCCTGCCCATCACCAGCCTCACCGACTACTTCATGCCCGTTTTCTTCCAGCACTCGGCGCAGCATCATCCGCATGAAGGCAGAATCATCACAAATCAATATTTTTGCCAATTTAAGTCCTCCCTTCACCAGCATTTGCTGATGTGAGTTCCAGCCGCAGCTCCGTCAAAGTTTTTTCCAGGTGCGTCTTTAAACACTGCTCCAGTTCACTCAGCTGCTTAGTATCAAAGGTACTGATTACTCGCGGGGTTCGTCGAACACGCAGTTCACCAAAAAATTCGTCACGATAAATATTATAATAGATCAGAAGATTAGAATCTACCGAAAAATCACTGTAATCAATAATAATATACGAACCATTTAGTGATTTTACTGGCTTAAGCGGCGTTATGTACAGTGCAAATCCTGCCACCTGCTGTGGCAGCTGAGCGCCAAAAGCCCATTCCGTTATCTTCTTTTCCCTGAAGCTGCTGCACAGCGTACTTGGGTCAAACGAAGCCAGTTGGCGTATCGTTTCCTTCATTCTTACATTTAACAGCTGTTCTAACCCATTCAAATCACTGACGATAAAACTGATATCGCACATTTCGGTTAAACCAATGACGATACGGGCAAGAAATTCCTTAGTAGCCTCGTCGTACAAAACAGAAAAACTACGATAGCTGCCGGAGTTATGATAAGTGAATATCCGGTATTGGCTTTCACATTGCATCAACTCTGTCGTTAGGGTAAATCCGGCAAACTCCTGTTCCAACGTCTGCAAATATGACCATTCTTTTAATTGTTCTATTATTTTTTCCATAATTTTTATCACCTAGTGTAGTAAGTATTCTGTGCAGATTCGTAAAAACCTCTTACCTTGAGTGACCATTTTTCCCGGTGCTGAATACTATGCATTAATCTCAACGAGAAAAGGAGGATGTCTTATGAGAAGACGTTTTTGGCCTGCCCTGACGGCCATATTAATAATGGTAACATTATTAATCACTGCCTGCGGGCAAACCACACCAACTCAGCAAAGTTCCAAGCCTCAGCAAGCCAGCCCCGCCTGGGCGCCCGGCTTAACGCCACTCCCACAGGAGACGGTAGTTAAGGTCGGTATGAAGCAAGTCATCTCGGATGCAGGCATTCTAATCGGAATGGCTCGAGGCTATTACAAGGATTTAGGCATTGCCATCGAGCCCGTACAATTCAATTCGGGCCAGGAAATGATTAATCAGCTGGCTGCCGGTCAGCTTGATGTCGGCGCAACCGTTACAGCCGCAGGTCTGTTAAACGCCATGTCCCGTGACATCCCGGTAAAAATAGTAGCCGACAAAGGAATTAATGTGGCTGGCAAAGGCTACTATCGTCTCGTTATTCGCAAAGATCTGGTCGGAGTGATCAACGATTACCAAGATTTAAAAGGCAGGAAGATCGCTATCGTCGGCACTGCCTCCCTTGATGAAATCGCATTAGTCCGCGTTTTGGAAAAAGCCGGCCTGACCACAAAAGACGTCGATCTGCAAATCATTCGCGCATTTCCTGATATGCTGGTTTCAATGTCCAATAAAAGCATTGATGCCGCTATGGTTATAGAGCCGTTTATCACGCAAGGCATTGCCAAGGATTTTATCGATCCGTGGAAAGATCCCAGTGACTACGATCCCGATGCCCAAACAGCGCTGCTCGTTTATGGCACAAGCATGACAACGCGTCCCGAACTGGCCAACCGCTTCATGGCTGCCTACGTAAAATCCGTGCGTGACTATAATGACGCTTTCTTTAAAAACATCAAGCAGCAAGAGATCATTGACATACTATGCAAGTATTCGGTTATTAAGGATGCTAAGCTTTATGAAAAAATGTTCCCCACCGGCCTTAACCCGGATGGTTATGTACGAATGAAAGGCATTGCACTTGATATTGACTGGTATAAACAGAATAATTTAATAAAACCCGACTTGAAGCTGGAGGATGTTGTAGACAACAAATATGTTAATTTCGCCATAAAATCGTTGGGCAAGTATCAATAATATGACAAAGATGAAAACTACAACTTTATTCATTCGCACCTTATCGGTGTTATCGCCGCTAACACTCCTCCTGCTCTGGGAATTACTAGCTCGCTTTCAGATTATTGACATACGGTTGTTCTCCAGCCCGAGCAGTATCATTCAAACATTTTTTCCCCTGCTTTTCTCCGGAGAATTACTCTATAATACGGCAATCAGCGTACAGCGTGTTATATTAGGCTTTTTAGCCGGTTCCATACCAGGCATTCTGATCGGCATGAGTATGGGCCTGTCACCGCTTGTTCGCTCGGCTATTGAGCCGATGATTGCAGCTACTTATCCGATCCCGAAACTTGCTATCATGCCCCTTATTCTCCTGGTTTTCGGGCTGGGAGAAACATCAAAGGTATTTACCATTGCCATCGGCGTCTTTTACTTAGTTGTAATCAATACGATGGCTGGCGTCTTAAACATTGACAAAATCTACCTAGACGTAGCGAAAAACTTTGGAGCCAGCCGCAAAGATTTCTACCTTACCGTTGCTTTTCCCGGAGCACTCCCCATGATTTTCGCCGGCCTTAAGCTCGGTATGGGAATGGCGCTGATTCTCATCGTAGCCGCCGAATTATCTGCCGCTAAAGCAGGTGTCGGCTGGATGATCTGGCGCTCATACGATATGTTTGATATCGAGCAAATGTTTGTTGCATTAATGACCCTCTCTGCGCTCGGCTATATATTCTCTATAGCACTCGATATACTGGAACGGTGGGTTTTACCCTGGAAGCAGCAGTGCCGCTAGGAGGTGTTACTATGAGCGATAGCGATGTGAAAATTATCCTCCAGGATATCAGCAAAAATTTCGAAACACAATCCGATCCGGTATGGGCTTTGCAAGATATAAATCTCACGATCAGGG
The DNA here is from genome assembly GCF_004339805.1 of Anaerospora hongkongensis. Lineage (GTDB taxonomy): Bacteria > Bacillota > Negativicutes > Sporomusales > DSM-15969 > Anaerospora > Anaerospora hongkongensis. Next base: position 5,070 of record NZ_SLUI01000016.1, read on the forward strand.
ATGGCGAATTTTTCTCCATAGTTGGCCCGAGTGGCTGCGGCAAGACAACTTTGCTGCGCATCCTGGCCGGACTGGAAGAAGCGTCATCCGGTACGTTCGAACTCAAGGCAAACGATACTACCCGCCCCGTCAACTCCATGGTTTTTCAGGAGCAATCCATCTTTCCCTGGATGACGGTTCGCGATAACGTGGCTTATGGATTAAAAATGAGAGGCATCCCCAAAAAACAGCGCACCGAAATTGCCGATAAGTTTATCAGAATGATCGGCCTATCGAAATTTGCCAACTCATATCCCTGCCAGCTGTCAGGCGGTATGAAACAGCGGGTCAGCGTTGCCCGCGCTTTTGCAAATGACCCGGAAATTCTGCTGATGGATGAACCGTTTGGTGCTCTCGATGAACAAAACCGTATTATCCTGCAGCAGGAATTGCTCAGAATTTGGGAACTAACCTACAAGACTACCGTTTTTATCACACACAGCATCGATGAAGCACTCTGTCTCAGTGACCGGGTTATGATCATGACTGCTCATCCGGGAACAATTAAAACCATCGTCAATATCGACTTGCCCCGTCCCCGTGATATAGCCACACTTAGAACCACACTGCGTTACAATGAATTATTCCAGCACGTATGGTTCAGCTTACGCGATGAGGTATTGAAGGTAAAAGAACAGGAATTCAACGGATAAACAACGCACAAAGCCCACGGAATGTAACTTCCGTGGGCTTTGTGATTTGGCAGGGGCAGAAGGACTTGAACCCTCAACCAACGGTTTTGGAGACCGCTACTCTACCAATTGAGCTATACCCCTATGGAGCGGAAAACGAGATTCGAACTCGCGACCCTCGCCTTGGCAAGGCGATGCTCTACCACTGAGCTACTTCCGCAATTGGCGACCCTGAACGGATTTGAACCGTCGATCTCCGCCGTGACAGGGCGGCATGTTAGACCGCTACACCACAGGGCCGCAATAATCCCGGCAAAGTTTCAACCTTACCGGGATTTAATAATATCATGAGTCCCGGAAAAAATCAACTATCTTTTAACTAGTTTACGATAAAATATTAATTATTTTGATTTTTGCGTTCTATTTATTCGCTGTGGTAAACCGTTCCTCATAATCCTGCATGGCAATAATGGGAGGCATCGTATGGTTTTGGATATCTTTAGCGATGCTGATAACTTCCCGTGCTGTATCCATCGAGGTTAAGCAGGGAATACCATATTCCACCGTTGCCCGGCGCAGTTTAAAGCCTTCTCTTTCCGGCTGCTTGCCGCGGGTTATTGTATTAATCACCATATTTATTTTACCAGAGCGGATTGCGTTCTGTACGTGATGGGAGCCTGCTGCCGGTTTTGTATCAATTTTTTCTGCCTCAAGTCCGAGAGACCGCAAATAATCCGCTGTTCCATTGGTAGCAGCCAAAGTATAGCCTAATGCCTGGTAACCTGCGGCAATTTTTCCCGCTTCCTGCTTATCTCTGTCCGCGATGGCAAACAGCACCGTTCCTTTACGGGGAATACTCATCCCTGCAGCAACCAAGGCTAAGTATAAGGCCTGCTCATACTGAGGCGCGATCCCCATTACCTCACCGGTTGATTTCATTTCCGGCCCTAAGCCGATATCTACCTGCTGCATTTTTGCAAAGGAAAACACCGGCGCTTTTACTGCCCAATAATCGGCTGGAGCCAAAAGCCCTGACTGGCAGCCTAAGTCTGCTAAACTAGCTCCCATGGCAATACGAGTAGCGATATCTACCATCGGAATATGCGTTACTTTGCTTAGAAATGGCACACTGCGGCTGGAACGCGGATTCACTTCCAACACATATACCGTTTCGTCAACCACTACGTATTGAATATTAATAAGTCCTTTGACATTCAGCCCAAGCGCCAGCCGTTTTGTATAATCAACAATTTTCTCAATGACGGCGGAGGAAAGGTTGCGCGGCGGATATACGGCAATACTATCGCCCGAATGAACGCCCGCCCTTTCTATATGCTCCATTATTCCCGGTATCAAGACGTGCTGCCCATCGGCAATCGCATCTACTTCTACCTCTGTTCCCTGCATATAGTGGTCAATTAAGATCGGATGCTCCGGCGATGCCTTAACAGCCTTTGTCATGTAGTCTTCTAATTCCTGGGCATTATACACGATTTCCATCGCCCTGCCGCCCAGCACATAAGAAGGTCTAACCACTACAGGATAGCCAATTTGTTCCGCATTGCTAAGGGCATCCTGGAAATTGGTCACACTCGCGCCAACCGGCCGGCGTATATCCAGTTTTTCCAGCAATGCATCGAATTTCTCCCGGTTTTCAGCACGGTCAATATCCTCTACTGCTGTTCCCAGAATCGGTACGCCTGCCTGAGCCAGCGGACCGGCCAGATTAATGGCAGTTTGACCGCCAAACTGAACGATTACCCCTTCTGGCTGCTCTTTTTCAATAATGTTTAACACATCTTCTGGCGTAAGCGGTTCAAAGTACAAACGATCCGATATATCAAAGTCGGTGCTGACTGTTTCGGGATTGTTGTTAACAATGATTGTTTCTAAGCCCATTTTTCTAAGAGACCACACGGAATGAACCGAGCAGTAATCAAACTCTACCCCCTGGCCAATCCGGATCGGTCCCGATCCCAGCACCATAACTTTTTTGCGGTCCGTAACATTGACTTCATCTTCCTGCGCATAGCTGGAGTAAAAATAGGGGGTTACTGCTTCAAATTCAGCTGCACAAGTATCTACCATCTTGTAATTGGGCCTGATCTGCCATTTGTGGCGGAGATCACGAATGGCGTGCGGCGTATTCCTGCTAAGTTCGGCAATCGTCTTATCGGCAAAGCCCATTTTCTTAGCAGCCGCCAGCAGCTCCGGCGCCAGCTCCTCACGGCACAGCCGCTGCTCCATAACAATAATATTGTGGATTTTTTCCAGGAAGAACCGGTCAACGCCCGTTCTTTCGTGGATTTCGTCTATACTTATTCCCCACCGCATTCCTTCGGCAATGACAAACAAGCGCTCATCATTGGCGACGCCTAGTTTATGCCGGATCTCTTGCGGCGACAATTCGGTCGTTGTCGAAAGCTGCAAGCTATGGACACCAATTTCCAGCGAGCGAACAGCCTTTAATAAGGCACTCTCAAAAGAACGATCAATTGCCATCACCTCACCGGTCGCTTTCATTTGGGTACCCAGTATCCGGTCGGCATGCGCAAACTTATCAAACGGCCATCTGGGGAACTTGACGACCAAATAATCCAAAGCAGGCTCAAAGCATGCCATTGTTTTTTGCGTAACTGCATTTTTAATTTCATCCAGGTGGTAGCCAATCGCGATTTTAGTTGCTACCTTTGCAATCGGATAGCCGGTAGCTTTGGATGCCAGGGCACTGGAACGGCTGACCCGCGGATTTACCTCAATGACATAGTAGCGGCGGCTGTACGGATCAAGTGCATACTGGACATTGCAGCCGCCCTCGATGCCCAGGGAACGGATTATTGTTAAAGAAGCCGTTCTCAACATTTGGTATTCGTGATCCGTCAGGGTTTGCGATGGTGCAACAACAATACTGTCACCCGTATGAATGCCTACCGGGTCAAAGTTTTCCATATTGCAGACGGTAATACAATTATTCGCTCCGTCCCGCATAACTTCATATTCGATTTCCTTCCAGCCGGCTACACTGCGCTCCAGCAGCACTTGATGAATCAAGCTGTGTTTTAAACCCTTGGCAACAATCTCTTCCAGTTCAACATCGTCGTTTACAATGCCGCCGCCAGTACCGCCTAATGTATAAGCAGGTCTGACAATCAGCGGGTAACCAATCTTATGCGCAAACGCCAGCGCTTCGTCAAAATGCTCAACAATTATGCTTTCCGGTACCGGCTGCCCAATTTGCTCCATCGTTGCTTTAAACAATTCCCGGTCTTCCGCTTTCTTAATCGCCTCCAGCGGAGTTCCTAATAATTCTACCTGATACTTAGCTAAAATGCCTTGTTCGGCAACCTTAACCGCAAGATTCAATCCCACCTGTCCGCCAAGCGTGGGAAGCAATCCGTCCGGCCTTTCTTTGGCAATAATTTCTTCTACTACTTCCGGCGTAAGGGGCTGAATATATACCCGGTCAGCAATATTCGCATCGGTCATAATCGTTGCCGGATTGCTGTTAACCAGTATAACCTCCAGACCTTCTTCCTTTAAAGCCTGACAGGCCTGCGTGCCGGCATAATCAAATTCAGCGGCCTGGCCGATAATAATCGGACCAGAACCGATAACCATTACTTTTTGTAAATGCTGCTTTTTAGGCATGATAATCCTCCTTGGCCATCAACGAAATGAAGTCGGTAAACAAATAAGCACTGTCATCCGGTCCCGGCGCAGCCTCGGGATGATATTGGACGGAAAATAGGGGTAAGTTTTTGTGCTTAATCCCCTCAATGGTACCGTCATTAACAGCCCGGTGCGTAACAACAACCTCCAGATTGTCGATAGAATTCTCATCAACAGCATAACCATGGTTTTGGGACGTAATATAAACCCGCCCTGATGTCAAATCTTTAACAGGATGATTAGAACCGCGGTGTCCAAATTTTAGTTTATATGTTTGCGCCCCCAAAGCGAGTGCCAATAATTGATGCCCCAGGCAGATTCCAAAAATCGGTTTTTCCGTAAGCAGCTGTTTTATGGTTGTGATTGCATAATCCGCATCCTGCGGATCACCAGGTCCATTGGACAGGAAGATCCCATCCGGCTGGTAAGACAAAATTGTTGCTGCATCGGTATGTGCCGGGACGACGATTAATTCACAGCCTGTTTTATGCAGGGAATCAAGGATATTCTGTTTAATGCCAAAGTCCATGACAACTACCTTGTATCCCGTATTCGGCATCTTGTATACATCTTGCGTAGTCACTTCTTTTACTTGCTGGTTAGGAAGAGGACTATTCATTAACTGCTGCAGCTCCGACTCCTCAGTATCTTCCGCAACAATCCAGCCTCGCATGGTGCCGGCAGAACGAATCCGCTTAGCGATGGCCCGTGTATCTACATCATACAAACAGGAAATCTTATGTTTTTTTAAATAGCTGACCAGTGTGTCTTCCGACTGCCAGTTACTAGGCTTATTACAAAGCTCGCTGACAATATAGCCTTTTACAAAAGGCTTTCTCGACTGGTCAAAGTCCGTATTAACACCATAATTGCCAATCAGCGGATACGTCATGGTAACAATTTGCCCGCAATAGGACGGGTCCGTAAGAATCTCTTGATAACCAGTCATCCCTGTATTAAAAACGACTTCACCGGTAGTATGCTCACCGGCAATCAGTTGTCCGTAAAAGCAGCTTCCATCTTCCAGGACTAATTTTCCCTTCATCATAACTCCACCTTTGAATAATTATTAATAAATCATATTAGAAAAAATAATAAACTCCTTGCCAAATAGCAAGGAATCTTTTTAAGATACACACCATTCGTCAATAAAGAAATCTGCATATTAGGTGAATGTTTTAATTTTTATGCATTTTTTATTTATATATATACTATCAAATTCATTGTATAGTTGTCAAGCGAAATACAGCTTCAACACAAATCCCTGGTAACAAAACAAAAAAGCTTACAAACATAATGCTTGTAAGCTTTTAATTCACATATGGTGCGGTTGGTGAGATTTGAACTCACACGGATCTCTCCGCCACCCCCTCAAGATGGTGCGTCTGCCGTTCCGCCACAACCGCATGGTGAGGGGTATAAAGAATATGGTGCGGTCGAGTGGATTTGAACCACCACGAGATTGCTCCCACTAGTTCCTGAGACTAGCGCGTCTGCCGTTCCGCCACGACCGCATTGATCATATCGCCATCAGCGACATGATTTATATTACCATAACACTTTAAAAGCGTCAAGATATTTTTACATAATAAATAAAAAAATTACTTTATTTCATAAGTCCCCACTGCCATGCATTCCAGAAATTGCCTGCCGGTGTAGGGTTAGGCCGGTAGTTAGCAATGTTGTTTTTGACAACATCAATTGTTGCCCGGTAATACAGCGGCACAACAGGTACTTCCTGTACCATTATCTCCTGTATCCGGAAGTAAATTTGCTGCCGCTGCTCCGTATCGACTGTCATTTTGCCCATTTCTGTCAACTTATCGATTTCAGGATTACGCCAGCCACCGTAATTTTGTCCATCATAGCCGTTTGACCGTCCCGGAATTGCTTTTGAATGCCATAAGCGACTATTTTCAGGATCAATTCCTGCAACCCAGGCATACATAGCCGCCTCAAACCGGCGATTCTTAAGAACATCTGCAAAGAATCCCGGAACATCTGCATATTGAACTTGCAAAAAGATTCCCGCTTCTTTCATTTGCTGCACAAGCTGCTGAGCTACTGCCTCACGCATTTTATTTCCGCTTGTTGTAACAAGTGTAAATGCTAACTTGCGCCCGTCTTTCGCAAAAATTCCGTCTGCTCCTGGGACCCAGCCCGCCTGCGTCAACAGCTCTCTGGCCCCATTTATGTCACGTCCCGCGGCTTTGATGCTGCTGTTATAAGCCCAGGAAAAAGGCGGTTGATCAGTTAGTGCCACACCACCAACATTGCGAAGTGCTGCACTTACAATCGCCGGCCGGTCGATTGCCAGCTGAATCGCCTGGCGTACCCGCACGTCCTGAAACAGACTGTTATCCAGGTTAAAGTCGAGATGCTCCCAGACCATGCCCGGAGTGATAACCGTACGGACATTGGCTATTGCTTTGACCTGATCCAGCTGAGTAGGAACAATATTGTTAACAAGATCGATATCGCCAGACTTTAACTGCGTAATTAAAATATTAGTATCCGGGATGATCTTATACAGAATAGTATCAAGTGTCGGCCGTCCGAGAAAATAAGCACTATTTGCCTCAAAGGTAATGCTTTCGGCAATCTTCCAGTCTTTAAGCTTAAATGGTCCCGTCCCGATTGGATTGCGGTTAAAAGATGATTTACTTATATCCGGGCTGCCTTCTAATATATGCTTAGGAAGAATGGTGGAAAATAGCGTTAAATAAGGAGCGTAATACTCCTTAAAGCGGATAATGACCGTCTGATTATCGGGCGTGTCAATCGCAGCAATTTGGTTATAACCTTCCTGAATTACAACCTTATTTTGCCCATTCATAATTAAATTCCAGGTAAACTTTACATCCTGCGCCGAAAATGGCACTCCGTCATGCCAGGTAACTCCCGGCCGCAGCCGGTAAGTAATCGTCAGTCCGTCACTGCTGACGCCGCCATTTTGCCGGGTCGGCACTTCCATCGCAAGGTCAGGAACCCATTGGCCCTTTTCATCATTCGTAAGCAAACCGCTAAAAACCAGCCTGCCAATTTCTGCAGTAGCCATTAAATCAGAAAGCAGCGGGTTTAACGAATTGGGCTCCTGGAGGCTGCCATATACCAGTTGACCACCCTTTTGTACCTGCTTTGCCGCCTGCGGCTGGCCGGAATCATTCTTTTTACCGCACCCCGCGAAGATAACAGCAGTAAGCACCAGACAGATAAACAAACAAACCGCTCGCTTCCGCAAAAAACCACCCCTTCATTTTAGCGGCCGTATAGCTCTTCATAGCGCTGCTTATTGCGCAGCACCTTCCCCACGTATTCCCGTGTTTCCTTAAACGGAATCTGCTCAATGCCGTCAAATTGTTGTGTCCAGCCGTATTTATTCATCCATTGCTTTACATTGCCCCTGCCGCCATTATAAGCGGCAAGTATCAAAACTTCATTACCGGAAAACTCCTTTTTTAGGGAGGACAGGTACCAAGTCCCTAGTTGAATATTGGTTTCCGGATCAGTTAGATCACCAACGCTCTCATATTCATTCTCAATTTGACTGACAATCCACTGCCCAGTTTCAGGCATAATCTGCATGAGTCCGGTAGCGCCTTTCGGCGATCTTGCCTGAGGGTTAAATTTGCTTTCCGCCAGAATAACTCCTGCTACCAGATAAGGACTTATATTATTTTCTATTGCATATTGATACACCAAATTCTGATAGGGTAACGGATAAACAAACTTCTTCTGAAACCAGTCACTCCAAAAAACTGCGTAACTGCCAACCGCTAAAAGCATAACAACAACGAGCCAAACTTTCAGCCAGGCTATCCTGCGCAATAGTAATCACTCCATCTAAATACTGTACTTTTTACAGCCTATGTATATTATTTTAAATTATGATGCACTTTCACTGATTAGCTGCAATGCCCTGCCAGGCAATTATTACCTGCTGCCGTGTTGCAGCCAGCTCTTTATTGTTATCAATAACAACATCGGCATAAGACAACTTGTCGCGTAAGCTCATCTGCGAGCCGATTCGGTCAAGTGCCTGACTGCAACTTATTTTGTCCCGCTGCATTAACCGGCTCACTTGTTTTTGGGCATCAACATAAACAACCCAAACAGCCTGCACCATAAACTGCCAGCCAACTTCAATCAACAACGGTGCATCAAGGACAGCAACCTTGGCTCCCTGCCGTTCGGCCGCATCCAGCGCCTGCTGCGCAGTATTTTGGATATAAGGGTGAGTGATCTCATCCAAGAGCCGCCTTTTATTTTTATCAGAAAAAATCAGGTCACCGAGCATTTTTCGGTTAAGATAACCACCGGGAAGAAGACAGCCTTCTCCAAAAGCAGCAACAATATCCTGCCATGCCGGTTGTCCCGGTTCGACAATTTCACGAGCAATTTTGTCCGTATCCACAATAACGGCTCCAAGTTGAGCAAGCATGGCACTAACGGTGCTTTTTCCGCTGGCAATGCCTCCGGTTAACCCAATTGTATACACGATAGCCTCCGTTAACGCTGGCAGTTCGGACAGTAGTGCGTACCTCTGCCAGCTACTTCTTTGCGTTCTATTGGTGCGCCGCAGCGCCTGCAGGGCTGCCCCTTCCGTCCGTAAACTGCCAAATAATTCTGATGACTGCCACTTTTCCCCTCTCCGTCACGGTAATCCCGAAAAGAAGTGCCCCCATGATGAATCCCGTCATAAATAACCTGATTGACAGCTTCGTATAGCAGTGCCGCCTCTTCATCGTTCAAAGAGCAGGCCAGACGATCCGGATCGATGCCCGCGATGGCCAGTGCTTCATCTACATAAATATTGCCTAGTCCGCCAATTAGTTTCTGGTTAAGCAGCAAGGCTTTAATTCTGCCTTTACGGCCTGCCAGCAAACCCCTGAAATAAGCGTGGCTGAATTCTTGTGTAAGCGGCTCCGGCCCCATGCTGGCCAATCCGGCGATGCGCCACAGCTCACTTTCAGGCATTGCATATAAGGTCCCTAATGTGCGTGTATCCGCATATAGCAGCTTGGCTCCGTCCCCAAGATCAAAAATAATGTGTGTAAAACGGTCTGTTTTGTCATCATTCGTAACAAAATACAACCGCCCGGTCATGCGTAGATGGATAACCAGTGTCATGTTATCCTCCAAACGCAGAATCAGATACTTTCCCTTTCGATCTAACTGGAGGATCGTTTTCCCAGTTACAAGCGCCTGGAATTCGTAAGCCGACGGCCATTTGATGAGGCGGGGCAGCAATATCTCTACACCCTGAATCCGACGGCCTTTTACTTTGTCAACCAGCGAACGTCTAATGGTCTCCACTTCCGGTAATTCAGGCATAGTATCCACCCCTTTTATTTTGCCTTGGCCCAGTTCGGGCCACTTTTTATATCAGCTATTAAGGGTACGGAAAGCAGAACTGCACTCTCCATAGCTTCCTTGACAATATCACCGACCATATTCGCTTCTTCCGCTTTCACCTCAAGTACTAATTCGTCATGAACCTGCAGCAATAATCTGCTGGAAAGCTGGTTCTCCCGAAGTGCTTCAGAAACATCAATCATTGCTTTTTTAATAACATCGGCAGCAGTTCCTTGAATCGGGGTATTCATCGCTGTCCGCTCAGCAAAAGAACGAAGATTAAAATTACTGCTGTTAATATCCGGTAAAAATCTTCGCCGGCCAAACAGCGTGGTTACATAGCCAGTCGAACGGGCATTAGCAATTACTTCATCCATAAACTTTTTTACACCCTTATAGCGTTCGAAATAGCTATCGATGTACTGGCCCGCTTCCTTGCGGGTAACACCAATATCACGAGATAAACCGTAATCGCTGATCCCATAAACAATGCCGAAGTTTACCGCTTTCGCCCGCGAGCGCATTTCTCCGGTTACCTCGGCAAGAGGTATGCCGAATACTTCTGAAGCAGTTCGAGTATGAATGTCCTGTCCGGCAACAAAAGCATCCTGCAAGCCGGGATCACCCGATATATGCGCGAGAATGCGCAATTCGATCTGCGAATAGTCGGCTGACATAATATAGTCATAGCCTTCTCCGGGAACAAATAATTCCCGGATACGCCGGCCGGTTTCTGTTCGAATCGGGATGTTCTGCAGATTAGGATCAGAACTGCTAAGACGGCCTGTTGCCGTCACCGTCTGATTGAAAGTCGTATGAATACGGTCAGTCTTGTTATTGATCAGTACTTCCATGCCATCAAGATAGGTAGACTTCAGTTTGGTAAGCACACGGTATTCTAACAGCTTATCGATGATCTCATGCTGGCCGGCCAGCCCTTCCAACACCTCTGCATCTGTCGAATAGCCTGTTTTTGTTTTTTTTGTGGCCGGCAGCTTGAGCTTTTCAAACAAAATACTGCCTAACTGCCTCGTAGAATTTACATTAAACTCTTCTTCAGCCAGGCGATAAATATCCGTAAGCAGCCAGCCAATCCGCTCATTGATTTCCGCTGCCATGTTCTGCAGCGCCTGACGGTCTACCTGGATGCCGGTTGACTCCATTGATGCCAGTACTTTTATTAAAGGCAGCTCAATATCACTAAACAGAATGTCCAAGCCTGCACTCTGGAGGCGTTCCTGCAGTGGCTGATATAGTTCGTGAATCACCTGCGCAGCCCAGCAAACATATTCCGGCGATTGCCCTTGTTTTTTTTCCGTCCAATCCACCTGCCGCTGACAGTATTTTGCGGCTAACGACGGCAATGAGTACTCACTGGCCGTCGGTTCAATTAAGTATCCGGCAAGATACGTGTCAAACACAATACCCCTTGCCTCGATGCCGGCCGAAAAGCAGGCATTAAGGATCTTCTTCGCATCATGCGTCAGCTTGCGCACTGCCTGATCAGCCAGCAGCCCAAGTACTTCCTCCCATTGCCCGGCAGCAGCATCAATATAATAATATTCATCATCAAAAGCAATAGCCAGTCCTTTTAATTCCACTGCAGGAATATGTCCAGTCAGCAGCGGAAAAACGGAAATCACCTCAGCAGCCCGGGCTCTGGAAAGGATATTGAGAACTTCTTCGCTGTTAACGGTTATTTCCACCATTGGCAGCTGCTCAACAGGTTTATCCGTCAGTTCAGCAGGGCTTTCCGAAAAGATTGACACAATTCTCGCCGCGAGACTCTTAAACTCCAGCTGGGTGAACAGCTCATACAGCTTGTCCACCTGGGGCTGCATAATAAAGCTGTCCGGCAGGTCATCTAACGGAACATCACACTGGATGGTTGCCAGTTTTTTCGAAATTATAGCGGAATCTACGTTATTGCGCAGATTTTCCTGCAGCTTTTTCCCGGATACCTTATCAAGATTTGCCAGCAAGGTTTCCATGCTGCCAAACTCACCGATTAGTTTCGTTGCCGTTTTTTCCCCAACGCCGGGCACACCAGGTATATTGTCCGAAGTATCCCCCATTAATCCCTTCAAATCAATGATTTGTGCAGGAGTAACACCATACTTTGCTTCGACAGCAGCAGCATCCATCAGGTCCATTTCGGAAATACCTTTTTTCGTTAGCAGCACTTTAGTTTGATTGGTAATTAACTGCAGTGCATCCCGGTCCCCTGTTACAATGATAACCTCGCAGCCCCGTTTCTCAGCCTGCACAGCCAGGGTGCCAATAATATCATCACCCTCAAACCCCGCTTTTTCAAGCACCGTAATGCCTAAAGCATTCAGCACATCACGCACAAGGGAAAACTGCTCCGATAACTCTTTGGGGGTCGGTTTCCGCTGGGCCTTATATTCTTTATATTGCTCATTCCGGAATGTAATTCTGCCCTTATCAAAAGCTACGGCAATACTGTCCGGTTTCACATCCTCAATCAGTTTGAGCAGCATCGTTGTAAAGCCATATACGGCGTTCGTATATTGCCCGCTTGCTGTGCTCAGCAGAGGCAATGCATAGAAAGCACGATGAACCAGACTGCTGCCATCAACAATTACAAATTTATCGGACATGTACTCACCATCCTATTATCAGTCAAAATATTGGTTTCATTTTGTTTAGACGTATCCTTGAGCTTATCAAGCTGCTACCAGACAAATCATTCTGTCATATTAAACTGTATATATTGGCATCTTATCTACAAAATCCTCTTTATCTTGTAAGTACGCTAGTACCCCGTCAGATCGAATCCAGTGAATGCTAACGCCATTATCCTACCCGTTTAGACCTGACAAGTACCGGCATGTAAAAAAATAGAAAGGAATTAACTTCCTTTCTATTGCGGCGTAAAAGGATAAGTAAGTTCTATGGTATACGCTTGTTGATTTAAAAATACATAAGCCTGTAAACAGTCATACAGCTGGGTAATTGGCAAATAAGGCTGATTATCAAGCATGACAATCGGAATGGGTTTATTCTGAATCAAAAGAGTTTTGTTGGCCCCATCCCATATATACTTGTAGCCCAGCGAATCAGCAACAGTTAAAACAGGTACCGCTACGACCTCACCAGCCATTCTTGCTTCACCGGCAATCACTTTATTATTGAGTACAAGTCTGTACATATTATATTCTACCACTTTATCCTCTGCTTTTACTAGTACTTGACCGCCGAAAAGCTGCTGGAGATTTTGTGCACTGACATAAATGACATTCCCTTTTACTGTCCCTGGCACTTCATGGGAACCAGCCTTGACACTCTGAGTCTGTTCATTCCAAATAATATTTACCTTAACAAGATTGGCAATTGCCCAAACAGGAATATAACTTGTATCATCCTGAATAATAGCATGTTCCGCCAGTGTTTTATCATTCACTTTTATCTGGAAAAAACGCGCAATTGTCACTTGCTGATCGGCCTCTTCCTCAATCAGCCGCCTGATGTATGCATCATCAACAATACCTTGCAAATTGTGAGCAGCTAATCTCTGCTTGACCTCCTCTGCCGAAATACTGCCTCGATCATACACATCCGGATAAATACCGATTGACACCTGGCTTTCATCAACTCGCACTTTAACCCGGTCATAGGTTATCGTGACAGGTGTTCCATAAGGGATAATTTCAAATAGTTCCTCGACGTCCTCTTCCTGCATGCGCACACAGCCATTGGAAACGACCTCACCAATCGCCCAGGGTGCATTGGTGCCATGTATGCCATACATGGGTAAAAACTCCATCCAGCGATAGCCCAGGGGATTATCAGGACCGGAAGGAACAACCGGACCACCCTTCGGTGGATACCAGCCGGGATCAACTTCTTTATTGTAGATAGAAAACGACCCTACTGGAGTTGGCGTTGAAAACTTGCCAATTGCAACAGGATACGTCTTGACAAGCACATTGCCCGAATAAAGTTCTAACGTCCGGCTCGGCAAGTTAATAACGACAGCCGGGGAAAGTAAATCCGGGTTGCGGCTTGCGTAGCCTGGAAGAATGGCTAAAAACAAAACAAGGACAACCACTAACACTACGCGCACATAAAACACAAACATCCCTTCTTTAACTAGTTTAGCAACACTAAACTAATATGAAGGGATGCCGAGGACTATGACTGCGTAAATTGGCTTATTGCAAATTGAGAATTTGCTGATGTACCACGGTAAGGCGGCGAATGCGGTCATCATTGATTGGCAAATATACATGAACCTTGGTTCCTTTTGTTTCATCGGCACTGATGTTGATAAAGCCCCCATGCTCAGCAACGATGCGATGCGCTATAGGCAGGCCAAGTCCCATGCGGTCAAGCTTGGTCGTATAAAAAGGCTCAAAGGCCCTGGGAAGGATTTCCTGTCCAATGCCAACGCCGGTATCGGTTATGGCAACTACAAGCATGTTCAATTCCGCATGAAGCCAGGTTCTTACCGTTAACGTTCCCTCCTCAACCATTGCTTCCATAGCATTTTGCATAATATTAACCAATGCTTGCTTTAAATTATTGCTATCAGCCATGATCGTCGGCAAATTGGCCACAAGCTGCTTGTCTATGGCAATTTTTTCGCCGCCCAGCTCTTTAAAGGTTAATAACAGCGCTTCCTCTACGACGCGGTTCAAATTAACAAACGGTTCTTTGCTGATTTGCGGCTTAGCAAATAAAACAAGCTCTTTGACGACATTATTGATGTAAGACACTTCATCCAGCATTGTTTCAACCACATCGCGGCGCACCGTATACTGATTATCCTCAAGGCGATTGAGCATAACCTGCAGGTATCCGCTGATCGTGGTCAGCGGCGTCCGAACATGATGTGCCACACCTGCTGCTAATTCACCTAACGACATCAGCATTTGCGTCGTCTGTATCTGCTTGATTGCAGCCCGAATCGCAGACAGATCTTGAAGAATCACAATAACGCCGCTTACACTGCCATTGGCGTCACGCAGTTTAAGTGTATCCACATGGACATAGATATATTGTTCCTTAACGCGCACCTTCAAGGTCGTCGTATAAATATCATCATATTCGGAAATGGTAAAAATACGCAAAAACTTTTCACCTAAATGCCGAAATGCTAAGTCTGCCGGTTTTCCAATTGCTTTGTTCCGCTCTATTCCGCATATCTTTTCTGCTTCCCGGTTAAGATTTTTTAACTTCATGGCACTATCAACAAAGACAATGCCGTTTTTCGCAGTTTCGAAATACTCTCTATCCTCTTCTTCACGGCTCAAATAAACCACTTTATTATTTACAGCCTCAGCAGAGTACATAGTCTTTCATCCCCTTTTTTCCAATCCCTTTGAAGTAAGGTGATGAATAACATTCTTGTAAATAATTGTATTTCCTGCAAAAATAGACCAATTAAAAATCGTAAAAAACTGACACAATACTGCTTTGCCGGCAGTAGATATGTCGAATTTTTCCGCTTCTTTTCGGCTTCTGCGGCCGGAAGTGAGCAGTAGCGGGGAACCTGGCTATTACTGCCTCCTTAGCGGCGCAAGGTATTTCGACAAAATAACCTCATTTTCCATATATTTACAATCTAAAATTTGGAGTTTTCTTAGCAGAGCGAAAGCAACTTGCTGTTTTTTACCATTTTTTTACATAAAATAAACAAGACCGCTATTCAGCGGCCTTTTATCACAACAGTTAAGCACCAAGATATTTTTGGTAGAAGTACTCCGGATCAATCGCTTCTGGAACGATCGCGTGAAACCGCAGCCATTCGTTCCCCTTCTCTTCTTTCGTCAGCAAATACGCCTTAGCAGGAAAATCCCGGCAATCAATACTTAACAGTTCCTCTTCTTCACTGGCGGCTTCTAGTTCATCATCCGCATCCGCCTCACTGTAAAAGTATTGATTAATTTGCAATAATGACCCTTCATCGTTATAAACAGCATCAAAATATACGGCACCGCAATCAATTGTAAATTCATAGTTATTACCGTTGAAAGGCATACGTCCCATATACACTCTTTCTACCGGCACTCTACTCATTCTCATTAGCGTCCCCCCTGTCAAATAACTACTTTACCATTATACCCCTGTGCACAGCTCTTATACGATTGCCAGAAATCTTAGTTATAGAATCATCAAGGTGCCGCAGGATAAATCTGTTTTGATTTTTTGTTCATTACAAAGCCTAGGAACGGGAAGACTAAAAACAGGAGGTGATAATATGGCAGCTAAAGATCGCTCCACTAACAAAGGGGATAAAACCAAAGGCGCTGAAGTATCAGCAAAAGATCAAAAAGACCAGAAAAAGAATATGCCCTGCAAAAACTCTGTACCTACCTAATCCACCCCAAAAAAGCTCTCCCTTAAGGGAGGGCTTTTTTATTTATTTCTACAGTTACAGGCAGGGAAGACCACCGTCTATCTGGAATAAATTTGAATTACAAATAACTGCATAAAAAGGAGTGATCACTGTGGCTGAGAAAAAATGGAGCAGTATTCTTCTTGCTTTTGGCTGTCTCGCATTCATTACCTGGTTCACACCTGACCTGGCCGGCCTTAAACCGGCTGGAAAAGCATCGCTGGCTATTGCCGTTTTTGCGATTATTATCTGGGTTACCCAAGCAGTAGACGATGCACTAAGCGGACTCATTATTGTATTCTTACTAGCCTCAATGAAAGCAACCGACATCACAGGTGCCTTTAGCGGCTATGCCAACACAGCCTTGTGGCTAATTGTCATTGGCTTTATCATGGCAGGCTGCATGGAAAAGTCAGGCTTGTCCAAGCGGATCGCCCTCTTGCTCGTGAATTCAGCCGGTGGCTCAGCAACGAAAGTCTACTGGGCTGTCGCCTTGGTAATGGCAGTGATGAGTTTTTTGGTTCCTTCCATCACCGCCCGCACACTGCTTATGCTCCCGATTATCTTAGGTATTGGCCAGGCTTTTGACGCCCGCCAGGGCCAGAGCAATATTATGAAGGCACTCTTATTTATCGTGGCCATGAGCGGAACCATGATGAGTATCGGCATTTTGACTGCTCATGTAGGCAATCCGATTACTGCCGGACTGATTCAGGCTGCCACACAAAAAACAATCTCCTGGTCCGATTGGCTGCGCATCGGCGCGCCTCCCGCTTTTACACTTGCATTTATTTCTGTCTATGTCATTCGCTTAATGTGGCCTCCGGAAATCAACAATCTCGGCAAAGGCCAGGAATTTGTGCAGCGGGAGCTTGCCGCTTTGGGACGGCTGAGAAAACAGGAAATCTATACATTACTGGTATTTTCAATCACACTTATACTCTGGGCAACCGATTCGCTACATAAAGTGAATGTTGTTATAGTCGGAATGCTGGCTGTCATATTGCTTTTGTGGCCCGGTTCAGGCATTATGAACTGGAAAGAAGCGCAGCAAAAAGTTCCCTGGAATGTCTTCATACTCTATGGAGCGGGCTTATCAATGGGAACGGCCCTCGTAAGCTCAGGAGCCGCTAAGTGGCTGGCAGGAACACTTTTATCCCCGATTGCCTTTATGGGGCACGCCGCCCAAATGATCATCTTAATTTGGCTTGCTACAGGCTTACAAGTCTTCTTTACAGGCGGCGGACCGAAAACAACGGCCTTAACGCCGATAGTGATTGCCCACGCCGTTACAATCGGTGCCGACCCCTTAGTTTTTGCCCTGATTTTGGGTATGAATATGCAGCATCAATACCTGCTGCCTGTCAGCAACATGCCGAATGCCGTAGCAATGGGTACCAGCCACATCACACCAGGCGAATTAATGAAGACAGGTGCCGTTATGAGCTTATTGGCAGCCTTCTTCATGAGCTTAATGGTATTAACGTACTGGAAGTGGTTAGGCTTGGTACACTAAACTTATACAGGAGGAATAGCAATGCAAACCTATCAACCCATAACACCAGCTATCATTGAGCAATTACAAGCGCTGGTGAGTGAAAAGAATGTTATTATCGACAATGACCGCCTGGAGGTCTATTCACATGATGAAGTAACCGACCAGCGCTATCATCATATGCCGGAAGTAGTCGTTCTTCCCGAAACGGCGCAGCAAATCGCGGAAATTATGAAACTAGCAAATCAGGAATTAATTCCTGTCGTTCCCCGGGGGGCAGGAACAGGCCTGGCTTGCGGAGCCGTTCCCATCTACGGTGGTATCGTCATCAGCCTGGAAAATATGAACCGCATTCTGGAAGTCAATGTTGACAACCTATATATGGTAGTTGAGCCAGGCGTTCTTACTGACGATGTTCAAAAAACGGCAAAATCCCATGGACTATTTTACGCAGGCGACCCGTGCAGCGGCGACAGCTGTTTTATCGGCGGAAATGTAGCTACCAATGCCGGCGGCAATAAAGCCGTTAAATACGGCACAACCCGGCACCAGGTATATAGTATCGAAGTAGTCACGCCGCTGGGGAAAATCGTTGAGCTCGGCGGGCGCCTTAATAAAAATACTACCGGCTATTGTCTGGAGCAGCTCATGATGGGCTCAGAAGGAACGTTAGGCATCATCACCAAGATAACCTTAAAGCTGCTGCCGCTTCCACAGCATGTAATCGATCTGCTGGCCATCTTCCCTGATATTGAATCGGCTATCGGCATTGTCGGCAAGGTCACAAAAGCCGGCATCACGCCAAGCTGCATTGAATTCATGGATAATGAAACCATTAAGATGGTAGAGCGCTTTTTAAATGAAAAATTACCGAACAGCGATACCGGTCATTACGTCATTATTCAAGCTGAGGCCGATAATGAAGATGCGCTTGATGATAAAGCGATCTTGCTTGATGAGCTGTGTAACGCTCATGGAGCGCTGCAGATTCTCGTAGCCGATCCGCAAAAAATCTGGCGGGCACGGAAAGCCTTTTCCGAAGCAGTCCGCCATGAAAGCCTGGTTATGGGTAAAGAAGATATCGTTGTGCCAATCGATAAAATTCCGGAAATGATGCAGGAAATTGCAATATTAAGCAAAAAGTACCAGCTCATTACCCGAACGGCCAGCCATGCCGGCGACGGAAATATCCATCTTAATATTCTAAAAGGCACTATGCCCGATTCCCAGTGGGATGAAATGCTTGCGGCCTTACAGCATGAACTATATGCCATTGTTTACCGTCTTGGCGGTAAGTTGTCCGGCGAGCATGGTATCGGCTATAAACGTAAACAGTTAATGCAAGAGTATACGCAGCCCGCTGAGCTGGAAATGATGCGTGCAATCAAACTCGCGCTTGATCCTAACCAGATTTTAAATCCCGGCAAAATTTTTGACATCTAATTGTAAGAACACTACCAGGATAAAAAATAGTCGAGGCCTCCACTTTGGAGGCCTCGACTATTTTGACGCCCCAAACTGATTAGCAGCAGTCTGAAGAGCAGTCATCATTAAAGCAGAAAAACAGTAAGAGTATGATAATGATGATGATAATCCCGCATCCACCATTATTATTACCGAAGCCACCAAAACCCATTTGAATTCCTCCTCTGCCGGATATGTAATAGTTATATCCTGCTATAGCGTATGCCGCCCGGGAGGCATTGGTTACTCCTAATGATTAAATTTAGTTTTGACTCGCAAAAAAATTTTAAACTGCAGTTTTTGACACCTGCCTATACAAGAGAGCCATCCGCAATTCTAACTACATTTATCCTACCCGCCGAAAAAGGAATTGCAGTTCCAGCACCACTTGTAGCATTAATAAGCTGCTGTTCAGCACCACTATTCACAAAAGAGAAAGCCCACCCTGCAGGTACTAATCCAGTAAAGGAGATTTTATATTGTCCGCCTGTTTGATTTGCGCCGACAGAAGCTGCAAAATTCACAGGAGATGTCCGTTGAATTGTAAATACTGCTGTTTCTGCTGAGGTACCTAAATTAAAAATACCTTCTACATAATATATGCCAGGATACACCAGTGTAAAAACGCCTGTTGCAGCATCTATTTCCACTCCCGAATAATTTGCAATAGCAAATTGGGAAATGGTAAGACTACCAACACTTCCTCCCGGTGGTACTGTTTGTGGATTAACGGCAATTGTAGCCCATGCTTGTTGGATAAAATCAGGCCCTGTAACACCGGTAGCACCCGTGGCACCCGTAGCTCCTGTTGCGCCTGTTGCGCCTGTTTCACCTGTGGCTCCCGTAGCTCCTGTAGCTCCTGTGGCTCCTGTTTCACCTGTGGCTCCCGTAGCTCCTGTTGCGCCTGTGGCTCCCGTTACCCCTGTTTCACCTGTTTCACCCGTAGCCCCTGTTACTCCCGTAACTCCTGTGGCCCCTGTTTCACCCGTGGCTCCTGTTACTCCCGTGGCTCCTGTTATTCCCGTGGCCCCTGTTACTCCCGTAGCTCCTGTTATTCCCGTGGCTCCTGTTTCACCTGTGGCTCCTATAGCTCCTGTTTCACCTGTGGCTCCCGTTACCCCTGTTTCACCTGTGGCTCCTATAGCTCCTGTTTCACCTGTGGCCCCTGTTACTCCCGTAGCTCCTGTGGCCCCTGTTTCACCCGTGGCTCCTGTTTCACCCGTGGCTCCTGTTACTCCCGTAGCTCCTGTTACTCCCGTAGCTCCTGTGTTTCCTGTCACTCCAGTCTCCTCAAGTACCTCTGTCAATAAAAGAGCCGCCTTAATTTCTGCAAGTTGTGTATACCATGCAATATTCGGAATTCGACTAACTAAATGTAACGTTATCGGAGCAGTATCAACCTGAATAACGGCAAAGCCCACTACTTCGCCCAATTTAGCAGGTGACTCTCCCCGAATATTATCTCCTTGTGATGTCATAACGGAAAAAGCAATGCTATGTGTTCCTGGCGCTGACTGGGAACCAACAAACCAATTAATTAAGAACTTCCCAGTTTGGTTAATTGTTATGACGCCTGTAACGGCGTCATAACTTATCGCCCCACTGCTGCTAACTAACGTATCAAATACAACATTAGCGCCTGGAGCTATCGCACCCTCTAATTGGCGTTCAAGATATATCGATAAAGCAGGCATGCATTCCCCTCCCGTATTTTAAATAAGTTAATAAAACTAAGTAATAATTTAGTAGAAAAGATTATGCTTTATTATATGTAGCCTGAAAAATTGAGTGTTAGCAAGAAAACGAGGAAACTATTCCCAGGCAAATATTGAAAACACCGCCTTGCCAATTAAGGTCAGACGGTGTTTTCAACATCCTAGTTTGTATTATAAAATTGGACTAAGTTAATCATTTGCTCAAATTCAATAGCGATAGCTGCAAGGAGGCTGGAAAACAAAAAAAGCCCGGATATACTCCGCGCATTCGTATCACCTTTTTTGCTTACATGCTCTTTATTTATGGTAAGCTAATATTTTAAATTTAATTGGTGCCCGGGAAGGGACTTGAACCCCCACACCATTCCTGATAGCAGATTTTGAGTCTGCCGCGTCTGCCATTCCGCCACCCGGGCAAGTATTATGTTGAGTTATCTGTACCGGACATTTAATATAATATCACGGGGTCCATCAGCTGTCAAGCATATTTATTTTATTTTTTATGTTATTTTAATAGGAATTTTCCTGCGCCACCGCTAACTATTTAATTAGACAGGAAAGGAACAGTAAAACCATGAAATCAGTAATGATCTACGGATCACCGGTTCCGTATGAAATAGCCCGGGTCAAAAAACGTAAAACGATCCAAATTGCCTTTACACCGGAAGGACTGCTTAAAGTAAAGATCCCTTATGCCGTAACCGAAGGAGAAGCGGAAAAAATCTTATTAAGCAAAGCAAACTGGATACACAAACAGCGGCAGCGTCTTGCTGATCTTTCAGATAATCCTACTAACGGTAATTTCGCCCCTGATGCCCTGCTGCTATATCTTGGCCAGGAATACCGGTTAAAATTGATTGCCGCTGACAAAGATCAGGTCTTTATTCAGGGTGAAACACTTGTAGTTCAATGCAGTGTCCCGCCAGCCGCTTTGCCCGAAGCTGCTCAGAAACTTCTGCTGAATTGGTATATCGACCAGGCACGTACCGCTTTAGTAAGCCGCACCAGATATTGGGCACAACGAATCGGGGTTTCTCCCCTCAGAATAACCATCCGTGATCAGAAAACCCGGTGGGGCAGCTGCTCTACCCGAGGCAGTCTTAATTACAGCTGGCGTCTGATTATGGCCCCCAGCCCAGTCCTGGATTATCTGGTTATTCACGAACTATGCCATATGAAAGTTGCTAATCATTCCTCCACCTTCTGGCGCCTGGTTGCGAATTACACCGTTGATTATAACAGCCACCGGCGCTGGCTGAAAGATAATGGCCGTTTGTTAATGCGCTTGTTTACCCGACAATAGGATATTCAACTAAGGCCCTCCGGACAGATTCTAAGTCCGGAGGTTTTTTCTACTATCCGCCGCTGGGTCACAGCGATTTCATCATATTGATGACAGAACAAGCTTATTCATGAAAAACCTCCCAAAGTATCAGAACTTCAATATCGGATTCAATTTACTCAATTCTATGATTTTTAGGTCGCAGTTTACCCTTTTATTGCGATTGCGGTTGTTATACAAGATTTTTTTTAGAATAATTAGGTATTTTTAGTAAAATATGTTTATATTTCCATTCTTTTGTGCATACTTTTATTAGGAAAACATCAAATACGTTAAGGAGTGAATAACCTTGGGATTCTCATTCTCTTTATTTGAACCAAAAAAAGAACGGCTGACCAAAAATGACCAGCCTCAAATCGAAGTTCGCACCAACGGCCGTATTGTTTTTAACAAAAAGGCTACTGAACTATTAAATCCTCATCAGTTTTGCATGTTAGGCTATGATCCAAATGAAGCTGCCCTTGGCATTATGCCGATAAATGAAAAAAACGTAAATGCTTTCCCGATTCGCTATGCTTCTAAAGGAGCATATATCGGCGCCAAGAAATTTTTTAAGCATTTTGGCATTTTACCTGCGCAATTAGTTCGTGATATGCCTTTTCAGGATGACCGCTTTATCGGTATAAAACTATAACAGAAAAGAAAAAACAAGAGCAGATGCTTTCTGCTCTTGTTTTCCTTTTTACAAGCACGCACAGCCTGTTGTACTTGTTAGCGGTTACACTGTTCGTCAATCAGGCGGTCATATGCCTGTTGTATTTTGCGGCAAAACGGTCCTACCGTTCCATTGCCTACAGGAGCACCATCAATCGTAACAACCGGCACGATTTCAGTATTGGTACCACAAACAAATGCTTCTTCTACTGTTTTTAAGAAATCAGGCGTAAAGGCCTTCTCCAATACCATAAAACCTAACTCAGGTACAATTTTTTCAATTACCAGTGTGCGGGTTACCCCTTTTAAAATGAGATTCGAAACAGGATGTGTCCACAAAACACCGTCTTTAATGACAAAGAAATTACTGCTGGTTCCTTCGGTAATCAAGCCATCACGAATCATGACGCCTTCAAAACAGCCTGCTTCTTTAGCTTTTTGCTTGCCCAGAATATTACCCAACAGATTAATTGATTTAATATCACATCTGAGCCAGCGTTCATCAGGAATAAGAGCTACTTTTGCACCATCAGCCTTTAATGCCGTTAGTGCAGTTGTCGGACGGATAGACATCGTCAGGCGGGGAATTACCTGTTCCGGAAAGCCGTGCGCCCGCGGCGAGACACCCCGGGTAATTTGCAGGTAAATAGCCCCTTCCATTATACCGCTTTCCTTAATAAGCAGCTCATGAAAGCCAGCCAGTTCTTCAAAGGAATAAGTTGCAGGAATCCGCAATTCCCGCAATGACCGGTACAATCGCTCCATATGTGCCTCAAGAGCAAAACATTGTCCCTTATATACACGGGTAACCTCATAGACACCATCCCCAAATTGGTGTCCCCGATCCTCCATTGGCAGAATGTTTTCAGTTAAATCGATAATTTTACCATCTAATAAACCTAATGGCTGCATGCTGACGCCTCCTAAATTTGGTATGTATATAACTAATTTCACCTTTTTCTTGTAGATTCCTGCAAATGGTATGGGGCAGGAAAAAGCAGAAGCTAAAGAGAAAACAAGAAAGATCTCTCTTAAAAACGCGAACTTTATCAGGAAAGGGTAAGAAGCTTCATGTCCAAACAACGCATTCTTTCAATTGAGTACATTCGTGGTCTTTCTATGCTAGGGGTAATTGGCATCCATACCGGCGCCTATTCTCTCACCAATCCTAATGTCAATATCCACCTTTTCGCTTTATTGGAAATTTTTACTCGCTTCAGTGTACCGATCTTTTTCTTTGTATCTGCCTTCGGACTATTTCTTCATCACAATTTAGAAGCACCATTTCATTATACAAATTTTATGAAACGGCGATGCCGGGCGGTATTTATTCCGTATGTAGTCTGGTCAATCCTTTACTTGGTGCATTATACCTTGATAAGCGGCGACAGTTCCCCCTGGCTGCCCGGCATTTTCATTAAGTATCTGTTGTTTGGGTTAGCTTCTTATCAGCTGTATTTTTTAGTTATTCTTCTTTGGTTTTATAGCCTTATGCCGCTATGGCGGATTATCGTTAAAAAGATAGCGACAGCACCATTATTTTACTTAACTGTCCTTCTAGTTCTGCAGATTGTTGTTAATTACTATTCCAGTTATCTACTCGAAGCCAACTTTGCTAATCGTTATTTGAATCTGCTCATCCAACACCGCTTAAGCTACTGGATTATCCATTATGTTTTCATTTTTCTCTTCGGAGCAGTTTGCGCGCTCCATTATGAGCAATTCATTCATAAACTAAAAAAATATCGAATACCGGTGAGTTTGTTTTTTAGTATTGCTTTGGCGGGTATGCTAGGGTCTTATTATTACCTCTTACTGATTAAGCACTACTCACCGGAGGCAGCTGTTAATACCATTCATCAGTTAAGCCCCATTGGTGTATTATATACCCTGGCAACTACCTTGTTTCTGTTGGTACTGTTCCAGTTCTATCGCCTTACTCCCTTCCTCAAGGTACTCCTACTGTTAGGCGAACGTTCCTATGCAGTATATCTCGTTCATCCCTTTGTTATGTATTACTTAATTGACTTGATCAACAGCCAGGCTATCCCCATGACGGTACCGGTTGTGCTCGCATTTTATTTGTCTACGGTTGCAATCAGCCTGTTAATCAGTTGGTTGATCCATTACAGCAGCCGCTTTTACCCCACAGTTGGCATTTTACTTACAGGCAGTGCCGCTAAAAAATAGTACTAATATGCAACAATAATAAAACGACTTGGGTTATCACCCAAGTCGTTTTATTATTGCCTTATTTTAATTGGAGGCAATCATCAAGCATAAAGGCAAGCTTTGCCTTATCCCCTTGCGAAAAACCACTTAACTGTTGATTCGTCAACCCAGGAAGTTCTAAGCGGCGAGCTTTGCGCCTGGAGGTCTGCATCCAAAAAGAAAGCAGCAGTTGACAGAATTTGCAGGCAGCCTTTCCATATTGGCCGGCTGCCACAGGATGCTCCTGCCAGAGCTGGAGGAATTCAACAATAATTTCACCGGTTGTTACCGTCATACGCTGGCGGGCAAGCATTTCAAAGGCAACCAGCATTTCTCTAACGAGGATATGTAATGCCTGCGGCCGAAATCCCTCACCCGTACTTTCGGCAAGATTCAGTTCTGTTTGCAGCAAACGTCGTCCCGTATCTGCCAAAGGCAGAACAATGGGAAAAGCCTCAGGAAATGTGTATCTGGTAAGTACCATAGCGGCCACTTGTACGATTTTCCGCACCGTTCGCCGGAAAAAAACCGCATCTTCCGTATGAACGGCCACAAGCAGTATGCGGCTAACAATCCGTGGTCCCAAAACGCTGTTCGGGTTTAGGCAGGCATTGCCTGCAAGCTCAATCCATCCTTCGGCCAATTCCCGCAAAGCCTGGCTGTGTATCAGCCGGTTATCTACTAATGATTGTGTTAGTTCATCTAAAATCTGCAGTTGAAGGAAGTCGTCCCCCTTCATAATACGATGCATCCAGGAAACCAGGCATTGTACTGCTTCCGCCCCAAGGTCCTGATCCTTGCCAATGGCAGACCAGGCATTCAGCCGATTGGCAAGCTCTCGAAACAATGCCTCATCATGCCGGCGAATAGCCAGTATTCCTAAAAAACGAATAGCTCTAAAAGTAGCATTCATAACGGCCTGATTGTTAAGACAGTCAGGCCGTTCTAAAACGGAAAACACAAGTTCGGCTACTCTTGCTGCTAAAAAATTTTGTTTATCTTTCATCGCTGTAGCTGCAATCATTAGCAAAGGGTTAATAACCCCGGGCAAAACCTGAGGCTCACAGCGTTTTACAAGCGTTCGGAAAACATCCAGCAGCTGACCTGCCACATCAGGCTGTTTTGCTTTTATCGCCGCAACAATAATCGCCATCAGGCGCAGAGGCTCACCACTTCTGCCCAGGCCAACACCTACGGCTAACTTCAAGGTATCAATTACCTGATAAACAACTGTTGTTTTCTGCGCAGCCATCCCTCGATGAATCAGCGTATACATTTGACGAAACAGAACAGCGACTGCCTTTTTATCAGGCTGCCTTTTTTTAGCCAGTCGATCAGTAGCCCGCTGTATGTTTCGCAGGCGCCAACTAAAACTATTTGTCCGGTACCAGTATACTCCGGCGGCAAGCGTCATGAAACTGATAACTATAATAGCAATTGGCACCGCAGCAGCCTCCAGTTCTAACCATTTACTTACCTGGCGTTAATATGCCCCTGATAAACGACTCCCCGCGAGGCGTCAACAGTAACTGCCGCACCATCGCTAAGACAGGTTGTCGCACCTTCAGCGCCAACAAGAACAGGAATCCCAAAGCTAATACCGATAATTGCGGCATGAGAGGTATAACCACCTTCCTCTGCAACAATTGCCGCTGCTTTCGCAGCATAGGGAGCTATTTCTTCATCAACGCCGGATACTACCAAAATATCACCAGCGGTAAATTTAGATTTTACGTCTTGAACAGACCTGGCTATACAGACATTCCCTGTGGCTACCCGTTGTCCAACGCCTGCGCCGCGCAACAGGATATTTCCTACTACGTGAACCCGGATCATATTCGTAGTTCCTGCTGTACCGACCGGAACACCTGCTGTTACAACAACCAAGTCACCATCTTTAACAATCCCGGAAGCCAGTGCTCCCACTACGGAATTACTGACTAATTCGTCCGAGTTTTTTGAACCGGCACCGGCTACAGGACAAACCCCCCAATTCAGAAGCATCCGCCGCAAGGTCTTGGCATTGGGCGAAACAGCTACAATTGCTGCCTGAGGACGGTATTTGGATACCATACGCGCCGTATAGCCCGATTCAGTTGCTGTAACAATCGCAGCTGCTCCCAGTTCATGGGCAATCTGCACCGTGGCATGACTGATAGCATCAGTCGTACTAAGCTGCAAGAGAACACCCTTGGACGTAAGCAGTGTACTATACGATAACGCTTCTTCAGTTCTAACGGCAATCCTGGCCATAGTCTGTACCGCTTCTACCGGATAACAGCCTGACGCAGTTTCACCGCTTAGCATAATAACATCGGTGCCATCCATAATGGCATTTGCAACATCACTGGCCTCAGCGCGTGTCGGACGGGGATTAGTGACCATTGATTCCAGCATCTGCGTGGCAGTAATAACTGGTTTTCCGGCCTTATTACACTTTTCAATCAGCATTTTTTGCACAAGCGGTACTTCTTCGGCCGGTATTTCCACACCCAAATCACCGCGGGCAACCATAATGCCATCGGCAACCTCTAGAATTTCATCAATGTTTTTTACGCCTTCAGCATTTTCTATCTTCGGTATAATATCCATATCGGAACCGGCATCTTCCAACACTTTCCGGATAGCCAATACATCTGCGGCACGCTGTATGAAAGAAGCTGCCACAAAATCCATATCCTGCTCTACACCGAATAAAATATCGGCTATATCCTGTTCGGATAACGGCGGAAGTTTAACAGCAACTCCCGGCACGGCGACTCTCTTCCTGTCGCTGATTGGCCCGCTGTTAAGAACAGTAGTAATAATATCCTGTCCTTCTACTCGCTCTACATTGAGGCAGATTAACCCGTCAGATAATAAGATAGTATCCCCGGCAGCGACCTCTTCCGGCAAAAGCTTATGATTGACCGAAACAATTTCCTTCGTTCCCGCAATATCACGGGCAGTCAAAATAAAAGTATCTCCTGCCGCCAATTGAACTTTTCCTTCGGCAAAAGTCCCCAGACGCATTTCTGGTCCCTTCGTATCCAGCATCAAGGCTACCGGCCTTTTGGTCTTTGCAGCAGCAGCTCGTACAAGTGCAATCCGTTTGGCATGATCACTATGACTTCCATGCGAGAAATTAAACCGAGCTACATTCATTCCCGAATTGAGCATTTGCTCCAGTACTCCCGGTTGGTCAGTACTGGGGCCGACAGTGCAAATAATCTTCGTCTTCTTGATCACACAAACACTCCTTTTACTGGTGCTTACCTCTATTTTACTGCATGCTGGCAGAGAATAGCATGCGCTTCATCTGCTTCTGACTCCAAAACCAAAATTTCATGAATGCCGTCACCAAGCATGGATATTCCTGCAGGGCGGGTATTTGCCAAAATTCCTTCGCTGCCAAGTAAGTTTTTCAGCATTTCCGCCTGAGATCGATTAGATGCAATATATACTACAGTCCACATAGTGCCTCCTGAATTGATAATATGCTAGGTGATATTATATTTTTGTAACTTTTGATAAAACCCAGAGCGGTGTATACCTAGCAGTTTAGCTGCCTTGCTTTTATTGCCTCCGGCAGCTTCGAGCGCTCTATAAATTGCTTGTTTCTCCGTGTCTCCAAGGATTCCTGCAAGGTCTTTGTCAGTTTCTTCTGTTTCTTTTGGCTTGTAATGTTTTTTTAGCAGCGGTGGCAAATGTTCAGGCAGAATCAGCGTATCATCGTCCATCAAATTGACTGCTCTTTCCAGAATATTTTCCAACTCGCGCACATTACCGGGCCAATTGTACTCTGCTAATAATTGCATAACTTCTGGTGAAATTCCTTCAACGCCGTATTGAACCTGGCTGTTGATTTTTTGCAGCAATGCGGTGCAAAGCATAGGAATATCTTCTTTTCGTTCTCTAAGCGGCGGAATTAAGAGGGTGATTATATTCAAGCGATAGTACAAATCCTGGCGGAATCGTCCCTGTTCGATCATCATCTCCAGGTCCTGATTGGTCGCAGCAATTACACGAACATCTATTTTACTGGTTTTTGTGCCACCGACCCGTTCAATTTCCCGTTCCTGCAGAACACGCAGTAACTTGGCCTGCATTGCCATCGTCATATCGCCGATTTCGTCAAGAAAAATCGTTCCGCCATTCGCCAGCTCAAATTTCCCCGGTTTCCCTCCCTTGCGGGAACCGGTAAAGGCCCCTTCCTCATAACCAAACAGTTCCGATTCGAGCAAATTTTCAGGAACAGCCGCGCAATTCACCTTGATTAACGGTCCTTGGCGGCGGGAACTGGCATTATGAATAGCATGGGCAAATAATTCCTTGCCTGTGCCGCTTTCTCCTAGAATCAATACAGTGGAATTCCCTTTTGCCGCTTTAGTAGCAATACTTTTCAGCCACAGCATTTTTTCACTATTGCCAATAATTCGCTCTACCGTATATTTGCCTCCATGGACCTTGCGCAGTTCTTCTTTGTAATATTCCAGCTCTGACTGCAGGGTGTTCAATTTACGGGCAAGAAGCTTAAAATCTTTTAAATCTTTAAATAGTACTTTCCCGACGGCTCCCACTACTTCGCCGTCTTTAATAATGGGAATACGGCTTACAATAACATTGTTTTCACCGATGCGCTGCAGCTCGCCAAGTTCTGCCTTGCCGGTTTGTGCCACCACATGCATTCGTGTATTGGGAATGACATCCGTAATGTGTTTACCGATCATAACCCGGGCTTCCACTCCGAGAAATTCCCCGTACGCCTGATTCAGCATCGTAATATACCCATTCTTATCAACGACTACAATACCCTCAAAGATACTCTCTATCGCTGATTCCAGCGTACTCTTCAGACTTTTTACCGTTTCTAACTCGGCAGCAATTGCCTGTAATTCCGTAATATCCTGGAATACGCCGACAGCACCAATTACTTTGTTATTTTTCGTAATCGGCGAGCGATTGGTTACGATTTGGCATTTTCCCAGGTACTGCTGCTGATTTAACTCTGCAACTCCAGTCTTTAGCACGCGCTGCAACCCTGAATTCGGAATCGCTTCCTCCACATAACAGCCCAAAACTGAATCCGCACTTAGTCCCGTAATATATTCTGCTGCCGGATTAAATAACGTAATGACCCCATCCGGATTGGTCGCGATCACACCATTACAGACAGAATGAAGTACCGCCTGCATTTCATCCGCTAAAAAAACAGATCGCTCTGATAAATACTTAACCAAGTCTGTCCTGTTAATAATACCGATGGGCTTCTTTTCACCATTAACGACCGGAAAACAGCTGTACCGGTATATTTCATTTCTGTGCGGCAATTGATTTGCTGTCATGTTTTCCAACAGGGTAAAAACATCGACCGTCATCATCGAACGCACCGACTGGTCAGGCGTATCATTAGCCAGCGCTTTCGTAAAGTGTGATTTTGTTATTAAACCAATTAACCGGCCGTCCTCGTCAATAACCGGCGCACCATCCATAATAGCCTTACTAAAAATAACCGCAGCCTGCCGCATTGTCATATCGGGCCGAACAGTTACGACTTGCGTACTCATGATATCACGTATCCGCATAAGCGCCTCCTTTTTTCAATGCTCAACTATCTAGACATCATTATATCAGAATATTAACCATTTGTATTATTTTTTAGACATGAGACACGCAAAAAAAAACCTCGCCGGTTGGCGAGGTTCTGGAGCACGTCTTATAGTGTGCACGCTCCATCAACACTGAGAACGGTTCCGTTAATATATTTTGCATCATCAGAAGCAAGGAAGGCAAATGCTGCTGCAATTTCTTCCGGTTCGCCCAGGCGGCCGGCAGGAACTTTTACGATAATTTTATCATTTAATACTTGCTCAGGAATTTTCTTGACCATGTCAGTACCGATAAAGCCAGGAGCAACACAGTTAAAGCGCAGGCCGTTTTTAGCCATCTCTTTGGCCCAGGATTTCGTCATTCCGATTACGCCCCACTTAGTAGCTGCATAATTGGTTTGACCCAAATTACCATAAATACCAACTACGGACGAAGTAGTTAAAACAACACCTGATTTTTGTTCCAGCAGGAACGGTAAAACAGCAGAAGTACAATTAAATACCCCTGTCAGGTTAACGGAAATAACGGCATCCCAAGTTTCCTTGGTCATTTTTTTCATCATTGCATCTTTGGTAATACCGGCATTGTTGATCAAAACATCAACGCGTCCAAATGCTTCAACAGCCTTATCTACCATAGCCTTAGTGCTATCCGGATTAGTTACGTCAACTTGAACGTATACAGCTTGAGCGCCTTTAGCCTTTACTTCTTCTACAGTAGCAGCACCATCGGCAAAATCGGCAATAACAATTTTGGCACCTTCTTCAGCAAAACGCAAAGCGGTCGCTTTACCGATACCACCGGCACCACCAGTAATAATCGCTACTTTGTCCTTTAAACCTCTCATATCTCTTCCTCCTGCTAATAAATCAATTTCTGAACCTCTATTCTTCACAATGTCTGCCGTAACAGCTATTGCCACTCCTGGCTCAGATTCACATTTGTTAATTATGCAACTATCGTGCCAAACTGAAAAAATGCCACAAACCCTATATTTACGCTCTTTTTAGAAGAAATATTTCAAACAGCCTCATTTCTTTGTATAGTTTTATGTACACAAGTGTCTATTTTTTTAGCCAGCCGCTGCTGCAAATAACGACAAGTAAGCAGTATACCGATCAACATCAGAGCGGTATACTGCTGCCTAAAACACTCTAAATAAAAAAGCCCGCGAATTCATTTGAATTCGCGGGCTTTTCTGCCCTATTTTACTTCTTCATTACAGTTGCTTTTCCATCTGTTACAACTTTGCCGTCTTGATTGGTAACAGTAGTTTTTAAAACCAATCGATTTTTACCTTCGATCTTTTCAATGACTTCAACAGTAGCTGTTACTGTATCGCCGATTTTAACCGGAGCTTTGAAAGCAAGCTCCTGACCGAGATAAATTGTATTCGCTCCCGGCAAGGTAGTTCCAAGGACGGCGGAAATAAAACCAGCCGACAGCATGCCGTGAGCAATACGTTCCTGGAACATCGTTGTTTTAGCGAACTCAGCATTAACATGAACAGGATTAAAGTCGCCCGTTATACCAGCAAAGCCATATACGTCATACTCAGTCACTGTTTTTGCCATACTGGCTTTATCACCAATCTGAATATCAGCAAATTTTATGTCTTGAATCATATGCTTAGCTCCTTTTCAACGGGGCTTATCGACTTAAGCCTGCCGCAGTTTTTTAAACTCTGTAATCATAACAGGAAGTACTTCCGTTACATCACCAACAATACCATAATCAGCTACTTTAAAAATTGGGGCATCTGCATCTTTATTGATCGCAATAATGATATCCGAGGAAGACATGCCGGCGATATGCTGAATGGCTCCGGAAATACCGCAGGCAATATAGATCTTCGGTCCAACTGTTTTGCCTGTTTGCCCAACTTGATGCAGGGCCGGTTTCCAGCCAGCATCAACTGCCGCACGGGATGCACCCACCGTACCGCCGAGTACTTCGGCCAGTTCTTCGATCAATTGGAAGTTTTCCAGCTTGCACATACCGCGTCCGCCGGATACAATTACTTCCGCTTCTTCCAAATTGCATGAAGCTGCCGATACTTGTAACAGCTCAATGAATTTTGTGCGAATATCCTCAGCTTTTATTTTGCTTGTCACACGAACAATTTCACCTGTGCGGTTGAAATCCTGAACCGGCTTCTTAAATACTTTTGGCCGCACTGTGCCCATTTGCGGGCGGTGTTCAGGGCATAAAATCGTTGCCATAATATTGCCGCCAAAAGCAGGGCGAGTCCAGGCCACCAGGCCTGTTTCCGCATCAATATCAAGGTTGGTGCAGTCTGCTGTTAATCCGGTTCCCACACGGCAAGCCACACGAGGTCCTAAATCGCGGCCGTCATTGGTAGCTCCCATCAAAATAACACCAGGCTTATAAGCCGTAATCAAGTCGGTAAGTGCTGCAGCAAAACCATCAGTACTATAGTGACTGTATTCAGCCCCTTCAACCAGATAGATTTTATCAGCGCCGCTGGCAAAAACATCTTTCGCCAAACCTTCTACATTGTTGCCAATTAACACACCAGCCAATTCCTGACCCAATGCATCAGCCAGTTTGCGGCCTTCACCTAAAAGTTCATGCGAGACTCCGCGGATATGCCCTTCTGCTTGTTCAATAAACACCCAGACACCTTTGTATTGGGTTTTATCCATAGCAACTGTTTTTTCTTCTTCTTCACGAACGATCGTGCTGACCGGGCAGGTCTCAATGCATGCACCGCAGGCCGTACAAGCCTCCGTTATGAAGGCTTTGTCATTGTCCTGCATCTCGATCGCGCCAAACGGACAGACCGCAACGCATGCGCCGCAACTAATACATTTATCTTGTAATACTACAACTGCCATTTCGTCATTTCCCTCCTCTTAGACAATCTTTGCTTCAGTTAGTTTTTGAATGAGTATTGCCACTGACTCACGTGCGCTGTCAGTTTCAATAATTTCACCTTGAGTCCGCTGCGGAGGGGTAAAGATACGACGAACCTGGGTAGGCGAGCCTTTAAGGCCAAGACGTTCAGGGTCGACTTCCACATCATTGACGGTAATAACAGGTATTTCCTTGCGATTTGCTTTCATCGTTCCCTTTACGGTAGGGAAACGCGGCTCATTGATGGATTTTACAACAGTCAGCAGCACCGGAAGCGTAGTTTCAATCACTTCGTAGCCCTCTTCATGTTCCCGTTCAACCCGAACAACTCCCTCGTTCACTTCCACCTTAGCAACATAGGTGATTTGGGGAATATCGAGGTATTCTGCGATTTCAGGACCTACCTGGGCAGTATCGCCGTCGATAGCCTGCTTGCCGCAGATAATCATATCAAAGCTTCCCAGTTTACGGATTCCCGCAGCCAGGGTGTAGCTGGTAGCCAGCGTATCGGCACCGCCAAAAGCGCGGTCACTGATCAAATAAGCTTCATCAGCTCCCATAGCCAGACATTCTTTGAGTGCATCTTTTGCTTGTGGCGGCCCCATCGAGATAACGACAACTTTGCCGCCATGCTTTTCTTTCAATTGCAGAGCTGCCTCTACGGCATTTTTGTCAAAGGGGTTAACGATGCTTGGCACCCCTTGACGAATTAGTGTATTTGTTTTCGGGTCAATTTTGACCTCGGTGGTGTCAGGCACTTGCTTGACACATACTAGAATATCCATACTATTTGCCTCCTGTTATGATGATTAGTGCGTAAAATTGCTATTACCGCAGCAAAGCGCCGGAAATGACCATCCGTTGAACCTGATTGGTGCCTTCATAAATCTGCGTAATCTTTGCATTTCTCATTAAGCGTTCAACCGGATACTCGCAGGTGTAGCCATAACCGCCAAATATTTGCACGGCATCAGTCGATACTTCCATCGCAATATCAGAAGCATACAACTTCGCCATAGCAGCTTCTTTTGAGTAAGATAATCCCTGATCTTTATTCCAGGCAGCTTTATAAACCAGCAAACGGGCTGCTTCAACTTTAGTGCCCATATCGGCCAGCATAAATGCAATAGCCTGGTTGCTGGCAATCGGTTTCCCGAATTGCACGCGTTCTTTGGAATATTTTACAGCATGATCAAGTGCAGCTTGTGCGATGCCCAGTGCCTGTGCAGCAACACCGATACGGCCGCCGTCAAGAGTGGTCATGG
This sequence comes from Anaerospora hongkongensis, assembly GCF_004339805.1. Lineage (GTDB taxonomy): Bacteria > Bacillota > Negativicutes > Sporomusales > DSM-15969 > Anaerospora > Anaerospora hongkongensis. The sequence goes on from NZ_SLUI01000016.1 coordinate 39,738, forward strand.
CGATTTTGAAGCCATCTCCCTCTTTACCCAGCATATTTGCTTTTGGTACTCTTACATCTTGGAAAACAAGTTCCATTGTAATGGAGGAATGAATTCCTAATTTATGCTCTTTTTTGCCAAAGGTAAAGCCTGGCATACCTTTTTCGAGAATAAAGGCGCTGATTCCTTTAACACCCTTGGATTTATCAGTCATGGCAAAAACGATATAGGTTTCTGCTTCACCAGCATTGGTGATGAAAATCTTGCTGCCATTAATGATGTAGTCATCGCCGTCAGCAACAGCCACGGTTTGCTGAGAAGCAGCATCAGTACCGGCATTGGCTTCTGTTAAACCAAATGCGCCCATATGAGTTCCTTCTAAAATCGGACGCAGATATTTCTCTTTTTGCTCTTCTGTGCCATAAGCATAAATCGGCCATGCGCAGAGAGATACGGTAGCAGACAGCGTAATGCCCACACCATCATCTACTTTTGATAATTCTTCAATTGCTAACACATAGCTGAGATAGTCGCTGTCGGCACCGCCGTATTTTTCCGGGAAACAAATACCGTTAAGGCCCATTTCGCCCATTGCATCTGCAAGCGAGCGATCAAAGATACTTTGCTCATCACGCTCAGCGACACCTGGTGCTACTTCCTTCTCAGCAAACTCGCGCACCATTTTTTGCATCATTTTTTGTTCTTCAGTTAATTGAAAAAACATACTAAACTCCTCCTTTTATTTCATTATTCGCCCCTTTTGAGGCTAATAATCGCAAAAGCACTTAGTGAAAAAAATCACTTACGATTTTTGAATGAGTGCCAATAGCGTGTCACCATTGGCACTCATCGACTGGCAGACTATAAACGTTCGATAACGGTGGCAACCCCTTGACCGCCGCCGATGCACAGAGTTGCCAGTCCAAGCTTGGCTTGGCGCAGCTCCATTGCATGCAATAAGGTTACAAATATACGGGCACCGCTGGCACCAATCGGATGGCCCAGGGCAATTGCGCCGCCGTGAACATTTACTTTTTCACGAACAAATTCAAGCTGTTTGCCTACAGCCAGGAACTGAGCAGCAAATGCTTCATTGGCCTCAATTAAATCAAGATCCTGAACGGTAAGCCCGGCTTTTTTCAATGCTTTTTGCGTGGCAGTTACGGGTCCGATTCCCATGATGCTGGGATCTACGCCGCTTGAAGCATAGCCGCGGATGCGTGCTAATGGTTTCAGTCCAAGCTGTTTTGCTTTATCAGCCGACATAATGACGAGAGCAGCCGCGCCGTCATTAATACCGGAGGCATTACCGGCAGTAACTGATCCGTCTTTTTTGAATGCCGGTTTCAGGCCGCCGAGTTTTTCGGCAGTAGTTCCTGCTTTGGCATATTCATCTGTATCGAATACAATATCGCCTTTTTTACCTTTAATGGTGACAGGCAGGATTTCTTTTTTGAATGCACCGCTTTGAATCGCTTTAATTGCTTTATCCTGTGATTCAAAAGCCAGTTGATCCTGATCTTCACGGCTGATTCCATATTGAGCTGCAACATTTTCTGCCGTAATGCCCATATGATAATCATTGAAAGCGCACCATAAGCCGTCTTGAATCATTGAGTCCACTAACTTGCCATGACCCATGCGATAGCCGGAACGAGCCTTATCCAGTAAATACGGTGCGTTTGTCATGCTTTCCATGCCGCCGGCAACCACCACTTCCGCATCACCTGCCAAAATGGACTGAGCTGCCAAATTAACTGCTTTTAGACCTGAACCGCACACTTTATTGATGGTCAGCGCAGGAACTTCGATCGGCATTCCGGCTTTCAACGTTGCCTGACGGGCAGGATTTTGTCCCAAGCCGGCTTGCAGAACATTCCCCATGATTACTTCGTCAACAATAGAAGCGTCGGTTCCTGCACGCTGCAGAGCTTCTTTAATTACCAAACCGCCCATTTCTGTTGCGGATAAAGGCGACAACGATCCGTTAAAACTGCCAATAGCGGTACGAACCGCACTTACAATTACTACGTCCTTCAAAAGTAGCACCATCCTTAGAGTTAATTTTGCTTAGTATAACCATTATAGTATCTATTTGCTATTGCTAGTGTAATTCCTGTTAGTCGCAAATATTTTCTTACAACTTCTTACAGTTTCAATCCCATAAGCTTGTCTTCGAAGATCGCCGCATCCATAAGCTTAAGGTTTTCGGCAATAGCCGGTTTAAAGTCCATCAGTGCCAAAATATCTTTTTCCAGATCAACGCCAGGCGCAATCTCAATTAAGGTCATGCCTTGCTCGGTTAACTTAAATACGGCCCGTTCGGTGATATACATAACCGGTTGATTCACTTTTTTCGCGTATTCGCCGCTGAACGTAATCTGTTCAACGTGATCAAGGAATTTTTTGGCCTTTCCTTCGGTAATAATATTCAATTTGCCGTCGGCCACTTCTACTTTGAGGCCACCTGCTGTGAAAGTGCCGCAGAAAACGACTTGCTTGGCGTTTTGGGTAATATTAATGAAACCGCCGCAGCCGGCTACCCGTCCCTTGAACTTGCTGACGTTAATATTGCCGTGCTGATCAGTTTCCGCCAGTCCTAAATAAGCAAGATCAACACCGCCGCCATCGTAAAAGTCGAACTGGTAAGGCTGATCGAGTATTGCTTCGGCATTGGTGGCCGCGCCAAAGCTTAAGCCGCCTGCCGGAACGCCGCCAACTGGTCCCACTTCAACCGTGAGAGTCATCATATGGCCAATTCCTTCTTCATTTGCAACAACCGATACACCTTCCGGCATGCCAATCCCTAAGTTTACTCTGGCGTTAGGAATCAGTTCCATTGCCGCCCGGCGGGCAATAACTTTACGCTCATCAAGCGCCAGCGGAGCAATGCCTGACAATGGAATCCGGGTTTCGCCGGAATAAGCAGGGTTATATTGCTCGCTGAACGTCTGCATATGGGATGCAGGATTATCAGCCACTACAATATAATCCACACTAATTCCCGGGAGTTTAACGTGCTTGGGATTAATTGTGCCATTGGCCACAATCCGCTCCACCTGAGCAATAACAATGCCGCCGGAACTTTGCGTTGCCTGAGCGATCGACAAAATTTCTACCGACGCGGCTTCGCGCTCAATGGAAATATTACCTTTCTCATCAGCACTCGTACCACGGACAAGAGCCACACTCACCGGGAAGGGTTTGTACCAAAGCCATTCTTCCCCGCCAAGCTCAATAACCTCAACCAGATCTTCTTTTGTAACTTCATTAATTTTACCGCCTTCAACGCGGGGGTCACAGAAGGTATTCAGACCGACCTTGGTGATGACACCCGGTTTGCGTCCGGCAACATTACGGAACCAGTGAGTCAGGGTTCCCTGCGGGAAGTTATAGGCTTCGATTTTATTCTCTACTGCCAACTTCCCTAATTTCGGCGCCAGGTTCCAATGTCCGCCGACTACGCGCTTAACCAAACCTTCATGTCCAAGGTGGTTAAGTCCGCGGTCTTTGCCATCCCCCTGTCCGGCACAATATATTAGAGTAAGATTACGAGGTGCTCCTTCAGCAAGAAATCGTTCTTCTAAGGCAGTAGTTAACGCTTCTGCATGTCCAATGCCGACAAATCCACTTGTGGCAACGGTAGCGCCATCCGGAATCAGCTTAACAGCTTCTGAAGCAGTGATAATTTTTGCCATGGTGTCACACTCCTTGTAATATTGTCGCATATTTTACTATGCAATTATCATGCCAAATTTACAACAAGATAAACCTTCAGTGAAAACAAGCCTTTATAGGTTATTAAATTCACAAACCTCTGGTCTAACGGCATTTGACTGTATATTATTATGAACACCTGTGTCTAATATAATATACACACACTGTCTAAGCAGGATTTTATTATTGCCCCCTTGAATATCTATTACCAGGTAAAAAATTTGCACAATATTATACTAAAATCCTGATTTATGCAAGCATTCACCTCCACAAAACAAAAATTAGGGCTATCTTCTATTTTTGGCATGATATTTGCATAAAGATTAAGTGCAATCAACTCACGGCCCAGCCGGAGCCTGATAAAGCAATCCGCATTAATAAGGAGGTGTTATTGCAATCTTCGTCTCTATTCAGGCATTATAAAAAAAATACTTTATAGGAGGTAATCATCAATGGAAGTTATTGGCATTCTTCTTAGTTTGTTTCTATTAATGTTCTTTGCCTATCGCGGCTTTTCCGTTATTTTGTTCGCTCCGGTCTTTGCTCTTTTGGCAGCTTCGCTGTCCGGTTTGTCCCTTATGCCGGCTTACACCGAATTATTTATGGCCAAAGCAGTAACTTACGTAAAATCGTTCTTCCCGGTATTCATGTTAGGTGCGGTTTTCGGTAAGGTCATGGAAGATACCGGTTTGGCAAAAGGGATTGCCCATGCCATTATTAAAGGCTTAGGTAAGGAACGTGCGATCTTAGCAGTTGTTCTTTCCGCCTCTGTTTTAACTTATGGTGGTGTTAGCCTCTTCGTCGTGGTTTTTGCAGTATATCCTTTTGCGGCTGCTCTGTTTAGAGAAGCTGATATTCCAAAACGGCTTCTGCCCGGCACTATTGCACTGGGTGCTTTCACTGCAACAATGGACTCCTTCCCTGGTACCCCCCAAATCCAGAACCTGATTCCTACCAACTTCTTCGGTACTAACGGCTATGCCGCGCCAATCTGCGGATTGCTTGGCGGTATTGCCATCTATGCAATTGGCATGTGGTATATGGAAGGCCGCCGCAAAGCCGCTGCTGCTGCCGGCGAAGGTTACGGCGCACACACACTCAACGAACCAGAAGTAAAAAGCAACGAAGGCAGTCTTCCTTCCTGGCATATCGCAATGCTGCCTCTGCTGACTGTATTAGTAGTGAATTTTATCATGACCCGGTTCAGCTGGGATCCCAATATGCTGCAGCCATTCCTGGCAATGAAGCTCCCGCTGACAGCTGCAGCTGTTAAAAATGTTGTAAGTATCTGGGCCTTAATTATTGCTCTCGTTTGCGGTATTCTGCTGGCTATTGCTCTTGGCTTCTCCCGTCTTCCCCAAGGCGGCCTGGCCAAAGCCCTGAACGCCGGTGCTATCGGTTCTCTTCTGGCTATCATGAATACAGCTTCTGAAGTTGGTTACGGTAACGTTATTGCTTCCCTTAGCGGCTTTAAAGCCATTTCAGGCGCTTTACTGGGTATCAAGGTTGGCGGATCACCGCTTGTTTCTGAAGCAGTAAGCGTTACTACCCTGGCGGGTATTACTGGTTCCGCTTCGGGCGGCATGTCGATTGCGCTTGATTTAATGGCAAAAGACTGGCTGGCATGGGCCAACCAAATCGGGATGTCTCCTGAAATTCTTCACCGTGTAGCCTCCATGGCTTCCGGCGGTATGGATACCCTGCCACACAATGGTGCGGTTATCACCCTGCTTGCAGTGTGCGGACTGACTCACCGCGATTCGTATCGCGATATCTTCGCAATTACCTGCATTAAGACGGCAATGGTTTTTGCTGTAATTATTTTCCACTCCATTACTGGTATTCTATAAGATTTTAAAAAAGCCTGTGCGCATTAAGAGCGCACAGGCTTTTTTCTTTGCTATTCATACAAAATCTTGTTAAGTGTAGCACTATTTTTCTATCGTGGTATAATAATATACATGTGTCTGTTTTGCTGCCTAGGAGGTGCTGACAATCGCTAAAAAAATACGACGCTGCATGATCCTGCTTACCCTGCTACTGTTTATTGTTGTCGAGATCCCCATTATCGCGACAGGTCATCTTTCTGAACCGGAGCCCGGCGATGTTATTATCGTCCTTGGGGCTAAGTTAATCGGTACGGAACCAAGCACGATGCTGCGCTTACGGCTGAACGAAGCACATCGCCTGTACGATGCGGGCTATGCGCCCTTTATTATCGTCAGCGGCGCTAAAGGGCTGGACGAAGAGATTAGTGAAGCAGCCGCAATGCGTGATTACCTGATCCGCACCGGCGTTGCTGCCGACCATATCCTGGTAGAGGAAAATTCCTTCAATACCTATCAAAACCTGGTGAATTCTTATGCGATTATGAAGCAGGCCGGTTTAACTAAAGCGATTATCGTTTCCAATTCATCCCACATCAGGCGTTCTTTGGTACTGGCTCATAACATCGGCATGAATGCCAGCGGGGCACCTGCTCCCATGGCAGATAATACGTATTTAACAGCAAAACAATATATCCGCGAAGGGGTGGCAATGTTGTCGCTTGCTTTTAAAAACTAAGTCAGCATCAACCGATGCTGACTGTTTCTTTTCCTAATAAAGATTCTATCGCTTCCAGAGCCTGCTGTGTGGGGTTAATCCAATAGCGCGGCTCTGTTTTAATAACCCGGCCATTGCTGCTTAAACAAAAATACACTGTTGATTTACCGCGATTCGCGGCCAGTACTTGCTGCAGCCTTTCTATGACTTCCATTGTCTCATTCTTTTTTTCAATACGAATCCGCACTGCATTTTCCACAGCATCCAGTGGTTTGATGTCTTGCACAAGGACTTTGCTGCCTTCGTCGTTTACCGACAGCCGGCCAAATATAACAACTGCCATATCCGGAGCCAAAAGACGACTTACCTTATTAAAGACCCGTGGAAAAACAACGACTTCGATCTGTCCGGTAAAGTCCTCAAGGGTAACAAAGCACATCATATCGCCGGCCTTGGTAGTCAAGCGCTTAGCCGCAGCAATCAGACCACCGATTCGAACTGTTTGTCCGTCGACGTTATCCTCAGTAGATAATTTTTCAATTGCCGTAAGGCTTTGCATTTTGTCCCGGTAGCGATCCAGCGGATGCCCAGTTACATAAAAACCAATAATTTCTTTTTCCATTGCTAAAATGTTTTCCTGAGGCAGCTCAGGAATATCAGGGTATACGACATCGGCTGCTTCAACAGTCTCTTCGCCGAATAAGCCCAGCTGACCGCTTGATAAATCCCGCCGCCTAAGTGCAGCCATATCAACGGCCTGCTCCAGCACCGCTAAAAGCTGTGATCGCTTTTTCCCCAAGGAATCAAAAGCACCGCATTTGATTAGGCTTTCAATTACCCGTTTATTGGCAAGCCGCATGTCGACACGACTGCAAAAGTCGATAATAGAAGTAAATTTACCAGCCTCTTCCCTGACGGCCATAATACTGGCAATTGCATTGGCTCCGACGTTCTTTACTCCTGCCAGACCAAAGCGAATGTCCTGTCCGTCAACCGTAAAGCTGGTCCCACTTGCATTAATATCAGGAGGCAGTACGGCTATCCCCATCCTGCGGCATTCTTCAATATAAAAGCCGATTTTATCATTTACCCCCATAACACTCGTCAGCAGAGCCGCCATAAATTCCGGCCGGTAATGCGCCTTGAGCCACGCAGTTTGGTAAGCCACCAGCGCATAAGCGGCACTATGGGATTTATTAAACCCATAATCACCAAAATGAATCATAAGATCAAAAATTTCCTGGGCAATTTTAGTATCGATGTTTTGCTTCTCAGCCCCCTGCAGAAAGGCGTCCTGCTGCGCAACCAGTACATCGTGTTTCTTTTTGCCCATTGCCCGTCGCAGTAAATCCGCTTGTCCCAGTGTAAAACCGCCCATTAGCGACGCAATCTGCATTACCTGCTCCTGGTACAAAATCACGCCAAAAGTATCTTTTAACACTGATTCCAGTATCGGGTGCAGATAGTGTATGTCCTTCTTGCCATGACGTCCGGCAATAAAATCGGCAACCATGCCGCTGCCAAGCGGTCCGGGACGATAAAGAGCGACAAGCGGAATCAAGTCATTAAAATGTTCCGGTTTCAGCTCTTTTACCAAATTGGTCATGCCCGAGGACTCCATTTGAAAAACACCGGCTGTATCGCCGTTAGCCAGCATCAAGCACGCTTCCTTATCATCCAGCGGAATTTGTTCAATATCAATGGTAATCCCCCGGTTTTTGCGAACCAGCTCCAGCGCATCGCCAATAACCGTCAACGTTCTAAGGCCCAACAAGTCCATTTTCAGCAAACCGATTTCTTCAATCCGGTCTTTATCAAACTGGGTCGTTAAAAAGCCTTCAGAAGAATTCTGCAGCGGTACGTGCTGCGTTAATGGATATTTAGAGATAACCAGCCCTGCTGCATGTGTAGAGGCATGCCGCGGTAAGCCCTCTACCGCCATTGCCAAATCAAGCAGCCTTGTAATTAAGGGTTCACTGTCATAGCTTTGTCGTAATTCTTTACTAATCTCCAGACTTCGTTTCAACGTAATCCCTAGTTCATTTGGCACCAGCTTGGCAATCCGGTCTACATCACTGTAGGTCATGTTCAGCGCCCGGCCAACATCGCGGATAGCCGCCTTTGCCGCCATCGTACCGAAAGTTATGATCTGTGCCACCCGGTCAGCCCCATACCTGGCAGATACATATTCAATGATTTTACTGCGTCGTTCATAGCAGAAATCGATATCAATATCTGGCATGGTAACCCGGTCTGGATTTAAAAAGCGCTCAAATAATAAGCCGTATTGTAAAGGATCAATACTTGTAATGCCTAATAAATAGGATACTAAACTGCCTGCTGCCGATCCCCTGCCTGGGCCAACCGGGATTTTTTGCTCACGGGAATAATTGACAAAGTCCCAGACAATTAAAAAATAGCTGGAATAACCCATTTTTTCAATAACCGCTAATTCATATTCCAGCCGCTCTTGAATCTCTTGCGTAATTTCCCGGTATCGCCAAAGCAGCTTCTCTTCGCAAAGCTTACGCAGATAGGACTCTGCATCCTGACCCTCAGGAACCGGAAATTGAGGTAAATGCAGCACGCCAAATTCAAAAGAGACATTGCATCTTTCTGCAATGCGCAGTGTATTGGACAGCGCTTCAGGGCAGGCAGGAAAAAGAGCTGCCATTTCTGCGGCGCTCTTGAGGTAAAATTCATTAGAAGGAAAGCGCATCCGGTTTTCTTCGTCAACGGTTTTCCCCATTTGAATACATAATAGTACATCATGGCTTTCGGCATCTTCCTGACGCACATAATGCAAATCATTGGTCGCTACCAGGCCTATGCCAAGCTCAGCCGCCAAGGCAATCAACTGGCTGTTAACCCGTTTTTCTTCTTCCATGCCATGATCCTGCAGTTCTATGAAGAAGTTGTCTTTCCCCAGGATGTCACAATATTCTTGTGTAATTTCCCGGGCACCAGCAGCATCTCCCTTTAAAAGCATTGCCGGAACCTCTCCAGCAATGCAGGCACTCAACCCAATAAGCCCCTCGCTATAAGTCCGCAATATTTCCCGGTCAATACGGGGCTTATAATAAAAGCCCTCTGTATAGCCGCGCGATACCAATTCAATAAGATTGCGATACCCCTTCTCATTTTCCGCCAACAAGACAAGGTGGTAGTAAGCTTCCGTATCCGCTCCGGCACTTTTTTCCAGCCGCGAGCGGGGTGCCACATAAACCTCACAGCCGATAATCGGCTTAATTCCCTGTTTTAAGGCTTGTTTATAAAAATCGACGGCTCCGTACATGCAGCCGTGATCCGTTATCGCAATTGCCGGCATCCCCAGTTCTTTGGCTCTGCCGATTAAATCTTCAATCCGACTGGCACCATCCAGCAAACTATATTCCGTATGCACATGCAGGTGAACAAAATTATCCATGACTAAATCTCCCTTAACTAGCCTCTATTCGATTATTTTCGCTATAAAACTGCGTATTCCTTTTGATTTATTGGCACAAAAAAACCAGGACACAAACAGCGACCCATTTTGCTATTTGTGCCCTGGTTCTATACAATTCCTACTACCCTCGCAGTGCCCGTACCATCCGGTTCCCCTTACGCTCCCGCACTTTCTTGCCTTCGAAGCCGGGAAGCGAGAAATGCTGCCGTCGTTCTCCGGACAAGCGGTTTGAATGCGCTGCGCATACAATAATGCTCACCAGGGCCCAGACACCGGCAAATATGCGGCCCGCAGCAGAAGTCAGGAATTCAGGCAACGCCAATGCAAACAGCATCAGCATCGCCGTCAACGTTACAAGACTCAGAAGCGAGCCAAATCTGGATATTTTGCTTTTGAATAATGATTTCATACGAAACACCTCACAGCCTGCCTAATATCCATACTTGTGACTTCACTTGCATTATATGCCTGCACGTCTTTAACTATTACCAAAATCATGTACGAACAGCCTACCCCCGCCGATTTCCCGGAAACGCGCGAATATAGCTTTTTATGCTGTAAAAATAATAGGCAGCAGCTAAAAGATCTGCTGACCCGCCGGGGCTGATATTCATTTGAATAAGGCTGTCATCCCACTCACGAATCAACTGCCGCCCTGTCTCAGTTAACATTCCGCCTGCATGCAGAATACCGGCAGCCTGCTGCTGCACGCTGGCCAGAACCTGGGGATTATGCCGGTTTAGAATTGTCGTATCTGGAGTCACCGCAATTAAAGCAATTAATGTATCCACCATGGCATCATTTACCGATAATCCTGCCGAAAATGCCTGTTCGAGCCTGGGGAGTGCAACAGCACTCAGTACAGTTAATCCTGATTCCAGTTCGCCGCGTATACCGGTAATACCGTATTCAAGAAAAAGCCGTTCTCCCGCTGTCAGTTTACGGTCCGGCTTATTTTTTTCCAGTGGGGACAACTCTTGAGCAACAAGTCCCTGACACATATCCGCTACCGTTTGCAGGATACCTTCTATACAAGCGGAGCTCCCCATTTTTCGAATATGCAGTGCAGTAGCTGCCGCCGTGATTCCCAGAAGAAACAGCAGCCCCTTTTGGGTATTTACCCCATTGGTAGCGGCAAACATGTCCTTCTCGCCGTCTAGCCCGATCTTTCTCAATACAGGCAATAGTTCCGTACAGTCGCCGGAATGAGTCCAGCCTGCTAATGTGCAGCGCAGCAGAGACGATACCAAGGCACTGCTGCTGTGTATAAAGGTAAAGAAGTCCATATCTTGGTGAGCTCCGGCATTAAACCGGTCAACCAATCCCGGGGCAGGCGAGCAAGCTACTTCGGCCAGCATCGCTTCCAGTGCCTTTGACGCAATCTGTATAACCGCATCAGGAACAACCTTTGTCTGTTCACTATGAAACGATAGCAATAAGTGCTTTACGGCAGATCGTACTTCTTCAGGCTGATGCGCGCGGGAACGTACGCATTCCACAGCCGGCCGCTCACAAACCATACAAATGCGGCGAGGCAGCTGGTATTCATCCCTGCTGATTAAGTTTCCGTCAGCATCAAACACATCCAAATCAAGCAGCCGGCCTGACGGCGATTCCTGTTCTATTTGGATGGCCAATTTCTTACATTGATGCGCGTTTCCCTGGACGGAGACAAGTGCCACCGGACCGGCATTCCAATGAAAGATCTGCTCTTCACTCAATTGAAGGCCTTGTTCTGCAAATTTCAATCGCAGTTGGTGAAGCGCAAAGTAAATCAATTGAACAGTGTCATCTGTATATTTCCTGTTCCCCGGCATGTTGACAGTCATGCTGATCAAGGTATCCCCTTGCGCCGAATACTTCAGACGCATACTGTGTTGCGCTTCTGCCCGGCGCTCTTTGCTATCCAAAACATCCTGCAGCGTTACTTCCGTGTGTTTATTCATTATTCCCAGCCACTCCTAGATTCGTTTCAATTTAAACCGGTGCACGGGCCGGCCAACGGTTAAATAGTCCAGGCTTCTCACTACCTGTCCCTGCTCAAGCATATATTCCAGATAGCGCCGCGCGGTAACACGTGAGACCCCCACGGTGGCCGCGACTTGCTCGGCCGACGAGGCTTCACTTTGCCCAACCAGAAAATTAATAATTAAATCTCTGGTCTGACTGTTAAAGTTTTTCGGCATATCACCGGGTTCCTGATTCGTCCGGCCGCTGCCCACCGCGATCATTTCATCGATTTCGTCTTGATTAAAACGCTCTTTTTCCTTTATTCTTAAGCGGTTATCACGGTAAGCCTCCAGCACGGCGCGGTATCGGTCAAATTTAAAAGGCTTTGTAATATAGGCTACCACGCCTTGCCTGACAGCTTTTTTAACGGTTTGAACATCATCGGCGGCCGTAATCATAATAATATCAATAGGTTTATCCTGGCTGCGCAAGGCCTGCAAGATTTCCAAGCCTGTCGTTTCCGGCAAGAAGTTATCAAGGATCACAACATCCGGTTTGAACCGCTCAATCTGCGCTATCGCTTCACTGCCGTTAAAAACGAGTCCGTCAACAACATATCCCTCAACGGCTTCTGTATATTTTTTGTTTATTTCTGCGACCATGGCATCATCTTCGACAATTAGCACATGAATGTCTTTCATATTACCATCCTTGACTATACGGTATCTTCACCGCAAATTGTACACCGCCCAGCGGTAAATTACTCTGTACGATAGAGCCTTTTATCAGCTGCAGTTTTTCAGAAACCAAGGCCAGACCCAGACCACTACCGCTTGGTTTTGTCGTCACACCCTGCTCAAAAATAGTCGTCGCCACTTCTTTCGGAATCCATGGCCCAGAGTTTTGTACCAAAATGGTCAATTCTGCCGTTTCCTGCACAATGCTGACATAGATAATCTTTTCTTCCGTTTCTGCCAACGCTTCTATCGCATTTTGCAGCAAATTGCCAAGAACCAGGACAATATCGCCGCTGGTAACGTGAATCGGCAATTCCTCCAAAAAGCTTTCCGAGTCAATGGAGAACTCAATTCCTTTCTCCCGCATAACACTTGCTTTCCCCAGCAGTAAACCAAAGATCACCGAGTCGCGAATCTGGCCATTTAATTGATTGAACAATCCCTGTCTGCTGATATTGCCGTCTGTAGCGAAACGAATAGCTTCATCATACTGCCCAAGCTGAATCAGTCCGCTGATGGTATGCATTTTATTCTTAAATTCATGCGTCTGAGCCCGCAAAATATCAACAAAACTATGAACACCGGTCAGCGCCTCTGCCATGCGGTTTACTTCCGTTCTATCGCGAAACGTAATAACTGCTCCGCTAACCTCCTGATCAACAATGATTGGTACGCTATTGGCTAAAATAATCGTATTGCCAACATAGTGCTCCTCATCATAAACAGCGATACCGCTGCTAATCACTTCGTCGAGCCCGCTGCGCGGAATCAGATCATCAACCTGCTTGCCAATGACTGCCTGCTCGTCAATGCCTAAAACCTTAGCTGCCTCATTATTCACCAGCCGGATTCGTCCCTCAACATCAACTGCAACCACACCCTCACGGATCGCCTCCAGTGTTGCGGTTCTTTCTTTTAGTATTGTTGCTATTTCATGAGGTTCCAATCCAAATATGGCCTTTTTTACATTACCGGACAGATATACGGCACCGGCTACGCTGAACATTAGCCCTACAAACAGGGCAAAAAGAATTTGCTTAAAACTTTCCATAAAGGTTTCATTGATGTCTTTTAAGTAAAAGCCTACAGAAACAAAGCCGATCTGCAGTCCCGTTTCGGGGTGAAAAATGGGTACGTTAGCCCGCAAGGAAGGCTCCAGACTCCCTTTACCGATATAAACATATTCATTCCCCTGCAGAACAGGATCACGATATAAATTAGCCATCGGCGTCCCTATTTTTTCAGGGATGGGATAGGAAAAGCGAATTGCCTCCATATTACTGATAACAATAAAAGCAGCGTCTGTGGCAATACGCCAGCGCTCTGCAAAAGGCTGCAGAGTCTCAGACGGATTATCCGATAACAGGGCCTGCTGTACATGAGGAACCCGGGCAACAACCTGTGCAATAGACATTGCTTTATCGGCAGTGCTGCTTTGCACATTCATACTTACATTTTGCGCTATTAATAAACCTGCGGTAATCAACACTAAAAAAACCATAATAACACTATGCAGCATAATTTTATGCTGTAGTTTAATTGTCGATAATGTAAACAGTTTACTTCACCTCAAAACGTGATTCGACAAAAAAGCAAAAACATCCTGCACTTTTTTCCTCTAGCATTCCCGATAACAGAAGAGACCATGAACCGTTTAGGGTTCATGGTCTCCTTATTCTCAATCGCGTATCTATCGGTTTTACTATCCTTTTTTCTTTACGTAAGTAGGTATGGATACGGCAAATAACTGTTTTTCAATTTGTGCATATAGCGGAAGATACATATAGATATTGTCTGAAATCCGCTCTGCAGTCCCTTCAATAACAAAGGCTACGCCGCTTAAAAAATCATGAATGCCTTGTTTGAGCAATTCATCAACATGTTCATAATTAACCAATACTGCCATATTGTTTTTTAAGCAATCTGCTAATAACCGAACTTCATCTTCATTGCGTGGCGAAGCGATAAAAACTTTTAAAGCCGTGGGAACATGCACACGAAGCTGAGCTTTTCGCTCACGGGTGCTCAGCTGCTCAAATTCAGCAGCTTCCTCTACAGGCATTAAAAAGTTTGTCAGCTTATCAATCAATCCATAGGCCATAAACTCGCCTCCACACAAACAAATTCACCATTATTTGGCAAATATTCGACAGATAAAGAAAATTCCCTTCCATGAGTTTCGTTATTTTGCAGATTTTTGCTAAAAAGAATGAAAACTTGCAATTGGCAACAAAAAAACAAGCAAGCCCTTTACCGCTTCGCCAGGCTTGCTTGTTCAAGAAATTCTTAACCGATACTGTTATTCTTCCGTTCCCGGGCACGCAAGCTTCTATCTAAGATTGCCTTCCGTAAACGAATGCTCTTCGGTGTTACTTCAACTAATTCATCATCATTAATCCATTCCAAAGCCTGCTCAAGGCTCAATATCCGAGGAGGAGTCAAACGCACCGCTTCATCGGCCGAACTGGAACGCATATTGGTAACATGCTTTTTCTTGCAAGGATTAACATCCATATCCAATTCCCGGGCATTTTCCCCGACTACCATACCGGTATATACCGACTGGACAGGGGAAATGAATATAACACCCCGGTCCTGAACACTGTTAATGCCATATGCCGTAGTCTCACCATCTTCAAAAGCAACCAATGCTCCCCGGGTACGGCCGGGAATATCACCTTTAAACGGTGCATAGCCATGAAACACATGGTGCATGATGCCATTGCCTTTGGTATTGGTTAAAAACTCTGAACGGAAACCGATTAAACCACGGGCAGGAACAATAAATTCCATGCGCAGGTAACCGGCAAGTTCCACCATGTTGACTAATTCAGCCCGACGGGTGCCCAGCGATTCCATAACAGCTCCCATAAACTCCTGAGGAACATCAATCGTAAGCAGCTCCAGCGGTTCACATTTCTTGCCGTTAATTTCCCGATAGATAACCTTCGGTTTACCAACCTGGAATTCATAGCCTTCGCGTCGCATTGTTTCAATCAAGATTGCCAGATGTAATTCACCCCGTCCGGCAACTTCAAAGGAATCAGCGCTGTCTGTCTCGGTAACGCTCATGCTCACATTTGTCTGCACTTCACGGAACAGGCGGTCCCGCAAATGGCGGGAGGTAACAAACTGGCCTTCCCGTCCGGCAAAAGGGCTGTTGTTTACGCTGAAAATCATGGAAAGAGTCGGTTCATCAATATTAATTGCCGGCAATGCTTCCGGACGATCCGGATCGGCAATCGTATCTCCAATATTTACATCAGTCAGGCCAATGATCGCGACAATATCACCAAAGGCTGCCTCTTTTGCTTCTACCCGTTTTAACCCTTCATACGTATACAAACGTCCAATCCGGACTTTCGTCTCCGTATCGCCATTGAGTACGGCCACCATTTGTCCGCTGCTTACGGAACCGCGCATAATACGTCCGATTGCAACCCGGCCCACATACTCATCATAGTCAAGCGTGGTAACCATAATTTGCAGCGGACCATCTGCATCACCCTGCGGAGCAGGAATAGTGTCAATCAGCAATTGGAATAAGGGTTCCAGATTTGTACTTTCATCATCCATTTTCATTTTAGCGATACCGTCACGGGCAGCTGCTAAAACTACGGGGAAATCGAGCTGGTCATCGTTAGCATCCAGCTCCATGAACAATTCCAGCACTTCATCATAAACATCATCTACCCGCTGGTCAGGACGGTCAATTTTATTAATGACTACTATTGCTTTTAAATTTTGTTCCAATGCTTTGCGCAATACATATTTTGTTTGCGGCATCGGCCCTTCAAACGCATCTACCAGCAATAATACTCCATCAACCATATTGAGTACCCGTTCTACTTCACCGCCAAAGTCGGCATGTCCCGGTGTATCAACAATGTTGATTTTAACACCGTTATGCATGACTGCCGTATTTTTAGACAGAATGGTAATTCCCCGTTCACGCTCCAAATCATTGGAGTCCATAACCCGTTCCGCCACATGTTCATTGGCACGGAAAACATTACTTTGCCTGAGCATGGCATCAACTAAAGTAGTTTTGCCATGGTCTACGTGAGCAATAATAGCGACATTACGTAAATCGTTGCGTTTCACTGTTACCTCCTGAAATAAACCCTACTTACTGAATTTAAAAAGGATGCTGACAGAGCATCCTTTTTAGTGTCAATACAAATGACTATATTATACTACTTGACGGCTGTCAATGCACAAAAAGAAAAATATTCTTGCAGGAACTATTTCAATACCGCTCCGGTGCTGCCTGATGTGACCAATTTCGCGTAACGTGCCAAGTAACCCGTCGTTACCTTCGGAGCAGGTTTGACCCACTCACTCCGGCGTTTTTCCAGCTCGCTGTCAGAAAGCTTTACCGCCAGCTTGCGATTGGGAATATCAATGGTAATGATATCCTCATCTTTTAAAAGACCGATCGTCCCGCCTTCAGCAGCCTCGGGTGATATGTGACCGATACACGCCCCTTGCGTGGCACCGCTGAAGCGCCCGTCCGTAAGCAAAGCAACTCTAAGGCCCATACCGGTAATAACCGCCGTAGGGTTGAGCATTTCCTTCATCCCCGGTCCCCCCTTGGGACCTTCATAGCGGATAACAACCACATCCCCATCCTGAATCTTCTTACCGATAATGGCATCAATCGCAGCTTCCTCAGAATCAAATACTTTCGCCGGCCCTTCAAAGTTAAGCATATGTTCAGCGACCGCGCTTTCTTTGACAACTGCCCCGTCAGCCGCCAAGTTTCCTGTAAGGATGGCAATTCCGCCACGGGTACGGTACGGCTTTTCAACCGTTTTAATAACGTCCGGCCTTGTAATTACCGCATCTTTCAGTCGGTCTGCTACTGTTCCCGTAACGGTTAGAGCATCAGTATGAATAATGCCTTTCTTTGTCAGCTCCTTCATAACTGCCGCAATGCCGCCGGCTTCGTTAAGATCTTGAATATGGTGGCTGCCACCTGGACTCATCTTGGTTATATAAGGAGTTTGGGCACTCATGCTTTCAAAAAGGGATAGCGGCAATTCTATACCGGCTTCATAGGCAATAGCTGTCAAATGGAGTACCGTGTTGGATGAGCCGCCTACCGCCATATCAACGGCAATTGCATTTTCAAAGCTTTTGAGCGTTAAAATATCGCGGGGATTGCAGTTCTTCTTAACCAGCTCAACGGCAGTGGCTCCCGCTTTTTTAGCCAGCATGCGTCTGGCTCCGGTATGGGCAGCAGGAATCGTCCCATTGCCCGGCAAGGCCATTCCCAGCACTTCTGTCAGGCAATTCATTGTATTTGCCGTAAACAAACCGGCACAGGAACCGCAGCCAGGACAGGCCGATTTCTCCATTGTATCTAACTCGGCAGCAGTAATTTTTCCTGCCTCATACAGACCGGCGGCTTCAAACATCGTACTAACACTGATATCCCTGCCGTCATAACGTCCGGCAAGCATGGGACCGCCGCTCATTACAACCGCAGGAATATTGAGCCGCGCTGCCGCCATCAGCATGCCGGGAACAATTTTGTCGCAATTAGGAATAAGAACCAGGCCGTCAAAACCGTGGCCTATTGCCACAGCCTCAATGGAATCGGCAATCAGCTCTCGGCTGGGCAAAGGATATTTCATACCATCATGCCCCATTGCAATCCCATCACAAATTCCAATCGCCGGAAATTCAACAGCCATACCACCGGCAGCTGCAATCCCCGTTTTTACCGCTTCCGCCACATCCCGCAGGTGCATGTGGCCAGGAATAATTTCATTGAAGGCATTTACGACGCCAATCATTGGCTTTTGCAATTCTTCAGGAGTGTACCCCATCGCATAAAACAAGGAACGATGCGCGGCTCGTGTCGAGCCTTTTTTTACAATGTCACTGCGCATGACATAATCACCTCTTATTTTAGTACTCTATATACTATTAGCCTCTGCATCGCTCATTCCTGCCTTAAACAAAACGACTTGCGAAAATATATTGTAAACTTGTAAACCAGACGGAGGTCCCGTCTGGTTTACATCCCTATAACTATTGACTTTTTTACAATTCACCCAGATTCTTCTTAATAAATGCGGAAATTTTATCAATCCGCCGCAGAATATCGTCTGATTTGGCATTATCACTGCTGACTAACTGCTCCAGGCGCTGACGATATCCGGTATATTGGGCTTCCAGCTGTGCCAGCGAATCACGCAGCTGCTGTACAGAAGGCTCTACCATTACAATATCTGATTTTTCTACCTGCCACTGTCTGCCATCAATCAGGGCACTGTCCCCAAAATGAGGAATATAAGTGGTCAGTCCCAGTTCGGCTTCAATACGCTCGGAAAAAGGACCGGACATCTCCGGCTCACCATGCACCAGAAATACGTTTGCCGGTTTGCCGCTGAACCGCGAAAGCCATTGCAGTAGATACGACCGGTCACCATGTGCGGAAAATCCATCCAGATTAATTACGTTTGCTTTTACCGTAATATCTTCTCCCATGATTTTTACCCGCTTCGCACCTTCGGTCAAACGCCGCCCCAGGCTGCCCTCGGCCTGATAACCTACCAGCAGTACACTGGAATCGGAACGCCACAGATTATGCTTCAAATGATGCAGTATCCGTCCGGCATCAGCCATACCGCTGGCAGAAATAATAATAACTGATTCATTCATTGTATTAATAGCCTTGGATTCAGTCGCCGTGCGGGTAAATGTAAGTTGAGGCATATACAAGGGATTTTCTTTGCTATCATAAACCAGGCTATAGGCTTCTTCATCGTAGACCTGCGGGTTATGCATAAAGATATCGGTAGCTGATATTGCCAGGGGACTATCAATAATAACCGGTATATCAGGAATTTTTCCTGCCTTAAATAACTTGCGCAAATAATAGAGAAGTGTCTGCGTGCGCCCGACCGCAAAGGCCGGTACAACAATGTTTCCGCCCCGGCTGACAGTATCATTAATAATTTCGGCCAGTGTTTCCTCACGGTCAAACGGCTGGTGATCCCGATTTCCATACGTGGATTCTACCACAATATAATCTGCATCATCGATAAAGGTCGGATCTTTAATAATTGGTTGACCCGGCTGGCCAACATCACCCGAAAACACAAGTTTAGTCGTTTTTCCCGCTTCTGTTACCCACATCTCCACCATGGCCGAACCAAGAATATGTCCAGCATCCCGGAACTTAATGACAATTTCAGGCGTAAGAGCGAGTTCCTGATCGTATTGATGAGGAGTAAATTGTTTCAGGCAAGCATAGGCATCATCTATTGTATATAAAGGTGTAACCACTTTTTTCCCGGCTCTTTTGCCTTTGCGGTTAGCAATCTCCGCATCAAATTCCTGGATATGGGCACTATCAGGCAGCATAATCCCGCAAAGATCAGCCGTTACTTTTGTTGCATGAATCGGCCCTTTAAACCCCTCCTTGCATAGTCGGGGTAACAAGCCGCTATGATCAATATGGGCATGCGTTAAAACAACACAATCCAGTTCTGCCGGATTATACATAAATTCACGGGTATTAAATGCGCGAATCGCTTTCGATCCCTGAAACATACCGCAATCAATTAAAATCTTACGGTCATTTACTTCCAGTAAATAAGAAGATCCCGTAACAATCATCGCTGCTCCCAAAAACGTCAATTGCATATCTAATCCGCTCCTTTCGCCTTAACTATCTAATTAGTTCGACAATTCCTTTACAATTACCTGCAATAAAATAAGATTGCCGCATTCCATCATCTGCAGTTACTTAGCATTCTCAGCCGCTGCAAATCCAGTGGAAATAAGGCAATCTTATAAAGTGCAGAATTTTATTCGCCTATGACCCGCACTTCCGGGTGTAAGTCTACGCCAAACTTCTCGTGAACCCTCTGTTGTACTTCCTTTATTAAAGAAAGTACATCATTGGCAGTGGCATTGCCGGCATTAACAATAAAACCGGCATGCTTTTCCGAAACCTGGGCCCCGCCGATTTTTAACCCCTTTAAACCGGTCTGTTCAATCAACGTACCGGCAAAGTAACCGGGCGGCCGTTTAAAAGTACTGCCGGCACTCGGCATTTCCAGCGGCTGTTTACTTTCCCGTTTCGCCGTCAAATCAACCATTTTGCGGCTGATTTCATTTCTTTGCCCGGGAATTAGCGACAATTCTATTTCACAGATAATACAGCCGTTATCCTGAAAGACACTGTGACGATACGTAAAATGAATCTTTTCACTGGAAAAACGCCGTATATTCCCATCAGGGCAGACAGCGGTCACAGCACTGACAACACTGCTGATTTCGCCATCATAGGCGCCGGCATTCATAAAGACTGCTCCGCCAATGCTGCCGGGAATACCGATGGCAAACTCTAATCCTGTCAGCTGCTGCTTTAACGCATATTCGGAAACATCGGCCAATGTAGCGCCGGCACCGGCGATAATAGTTGATCCCGTGTGGCGGATAGCTCCCATATGTTCATCAAATTTCAGCACGACTCCGCGAATACCATGATCTCTCACCAAAACATTAGAGCCGTTGCCTAAAATAGTGACAGCCATATTGCAGCTAAGCGCCGCTTTCAAGACGGCTGCTGCTTCTGGAGCAGAAGCGGGCTGAATTAGAAAATCAGCCGGACCGCCTATTTTGAACGTTGTATGCCGGGACATCGGCTCATTAACGTGCAACCGCTCTGCCGGTACAAGTGACTGTACTTTTTTAAAAAAATCTTGTTCATACTCAGTCTTTTGCAAAAATATCCATTCCTTCGGCAATTGACTCGCCAAGAATTTTGTACACATCAGCCATTACCCGCTGAAATCGCATATGAGCCTGTAAAAAATCGCGGGCACCGGGATTTAAGGAAAGCAGCTCAGCCATTTTCTGCAGCTGGGCGATTTTTTCTTTATCTTCTCCCTTGCCAGCCATTCGTTCATATTCAATTTCCATTTGGCGGGCTAAAAAATCTTTAACCATTTTCTTAGCAGCCCCGTCACCGTCAAGTGCTTTCTTGGCACTAAGAAACTGTTGATATTCACTGCTGCCCTGCAGGGCTCTTGCTAAATCATGAGCTTTATCGTAACTATTCATAACACCCTCCATTTTACACTTTATATAGTATGCTTTACCTACACTTTTCATTCTTGGCTCTGTGTCCCGCCTACTTCAACAATTGCTGATAAAATTCCTGCATACTTCTGGCATCAGCAGCCTGCGTTCCTGCTGATTCGCAGATAATACGCGGCATATAACGCCGCTCAGCAATAAGCGCCAGCAGGGGTTCATGCGGCGGTCCGTAGGGATCAGCGAAAGTCCAATGGCGCTTTTCGCCGGCTCCTGTATATTCAATCCGGCTAAAATGAATATGAAGCCTGCAGGCGGCCTCAGAGCCAAGTACTTCTCCAATCCGGTCAAAAACAGCCGCATATTCCTCTTTTGCAGTATAACCGCCGCAGGTAACTGCATGCATATGGCCGAAGTCAACTGCCGGTCTAACCTGACGGGACATTTTACAGAGTTCCAAAACCTCTTCCAACGTACTGCCGAGCTGATTCTTTTTGCCCATCGTTTCTGCAGCAAGGCTGATGTCCTGCAACCCTTGCTTTTCAGCCTGATTCAAAACAACAGCGAATAAAGCCTTTGCTCTCTCCATCGCTTTTTCCCGCTTCAGCTTCCCTGGACCGCCTATGTGAAAAATAACGCGGTCAGCCCCCATCCAGCGGGCAACTTCCAGCGACTGCAAAAAGTGCTTAATGGTATTGGCGGCTGTTGTTTCATCTTCAGTGGCCAGACTAATATAATAGGGACCGTGAATGCTCAGGCTGATATGATAAGCTGCCGCATTTTGCCCAATCAGGCGGGCCGTCTCTTCCCGCACTCTGGCACCTCTGCTGCACTGGTATTCATAAGCATTCAGCCCTTGCTCAAAAAGCCACTTCGGCATTTGCGCCGAAGCCTTATAACCGGCGGCATAAAAAGCATCGGAATTCCCGGCTGCCCCAAATTCTGCAAGCATAGCATCACCATAATCCTATAAATTATTGTTCTCTACTCATCGCAGCCCAGGGAACTGCAATTGTCTGAGACCCTCATAAGCGGCAATGGCAACAGCATTTGACAAGTTTAGCGAACGGGCATCGTCCACCATCGGTATTCGGATACAGTTATCCCGGTTAATATCCAGAATGGCATCCGGCAGCCCCGCCGTTTCCTTGCCAAATACCAGCATATCTCCCGGCTGATACCGCACATCAGCATGCGAGCGGACAGCCTTGGTCGTATTAAAGTAAAACGTGTGGTCTTTGTAGAGCTCCATTACCTGGGCAAAATTATCGTGGTAGTGTATTTTTACCAAATGCCAGTAATCCAATCCAGCTCTTTTTAAATAGCGGTCGTCAACGGAAAATCCCAGGGGTTTTACCAAGTGCAGCTCGCAGCCTGTAGCTGCGCACAATCTTGAAATATTACCCGTATTGCCAGGAATCTCCGGTTCAACCAGCACTATATGCAGCATTTCGAATCACCTCTAACATTATAATAGGGGACAACCTTTTTTCTCTACGATAAATACCAAATCTTAGCTTAGCCACTCTCGTGCTTTTTGTCCGGTTGCTTGCCTTGAGTCTGAACAATGACTACTGCGGTAAGGACAAGCAGTCCGCCCAGCATTTGCAGCACTCCCATTTTTTCGTCAAGAGCTGCATAGGCAACTGCTGCTGCAATCACCGGTTCCAGACAGGCAATAATTCCCACGCTGGTAGGCGGCAGATAACGCATGCCGGTAAAATAAAGCAAAAAAGGCAGCACGGTTGAGAAAACGGCTACATACCAAAACATATACCAGTGCTCAGCCGTTATACTCCCTGCTTCCCACAGTTCCGGAAGCATCATCCACCATGCCAAAGCACCAAACCCAAAAGAGTAGACAGCTGCGGTCAGCGGATGATAACTGCGAACTGCCCGCCGTCCGTAAATAGTACAAAATGCCATAAAAAAGGCTGAGCTTACTCCACTTATTATACCCATCCAGTTTAATCCTGCAACTCCCCCGGAATTGAGCAAAATGAATAGTCCGCCGAGCATCGCAAGTGCTACTGCCCCTGCACTGCGGAATGTAAACTTTTCTTTTTCCCATAAAACAGCATAAGCCGCCATCAATACGGGAGATAAATACTGAAGAAAAACAGCAGTTGCCACATTCGTTAAGCTAATGGTGAAGAAGTAGGAGAATTGCATAAAAGCCATCCCTCCCATTCCTAAAACCGCAAAATACGGAATGTCCCGGCGTCTGATAACCAGTAAATGCCTGTTATAACAAAATACTCCCGCCAGAAGCAGTAAAAAAGATAATGTTAACCGCACTTTTACTAATAAAAACGGACTGACCGACTGATTAAATAAAAACTTAGCTACCGAACCGCCTACTCCCCACAGAAATGCGGCAGCGATTACAGCAGAAACCCCCACTGTTTCTTTGCGCAACTATGCCCCTCCTCATTCTACCGTATACCAAAATTCCACATAAAAAGATAAAAATCCTACCCCTTTCTGTGAAACAATCGGTAACCGAAACAAAACAGCTGTGAAACACTTAAAAGAAAGAGGCCGCATTATGCTTTTTCTAAAAGCGTTTTGCGACCCCCTCTTTCCTGCAACGCCGGTATTGCAATAGATCGATAAAAGCTTCCAGCCTGGTAGTAATTCCGCCATCACCTGACTGCTCATCGTATGCCAGCGTAAGAATTGGGACATCAGCATCCTTGCTGACCTGATGCAGAATATTTTTGGCTACCACCTCCGGCATGCAGGTAAACGGGTATACCTGGATCATGCCGTCAAAACCGTACTGCTGATTTTGCAGTGAATAGGCAACACTTTTGATTCCATGACCGCCGACATAATGGCCCAAGTAGGGCTTAGCCAGCGTATCAAGCAGTTGGTATTGCTTTCGATAGTCTGGGTTATACCAGAGATGACCTTTTACATAATCACTTAAATACATCGTTTTATAGACTTCAACGCCAAGTGCGCCCAGCCGTCTTTCTAAGTCCTGATTAATAAATGGTTCCAGCATGACATAAATCTCACCCACCAAGCCGATTCTCAGCGGACGCCGTTCTGGGGCTGCAGCCGCAGTTGACAGCAAGACCGTTATTTCCTGCCACGCCTCTTGCAGCTCAGCTTCCTCTGAAGCGGCCGAAATTTTTGCCATTCCTTGTTTCCTGACGGCATCTACGCTTCCTGGCAGACATTCCAGCGGGCGCATCTGTGCTGCCCAGCGCTCGACCTTGTCGAGCAGCTGCAGCTTTCTTCCGGCCAATTGGAAAGCCCGATAAACCTGCAGCCAGCTCTTGCCAGCCGACAAACGCCGTATCGTGCGTACGACTTCACTAAGCTGCGGTTCGATGACAATCATTTCAAAATGATACCCTAACCGTTCCAGAATTTCCTTTTGCACTTCAGCATAGTAGCCTAACCGGCAGGGCCCGGTGCCGCCACAGTTAATTAGCGTGTCTGCTCCTTGGTCCAGTGCCTCAATAAAGTTTCCCAGCGTAATCTTAAAAGGGAGGCAAACTGTTTCCGGCGAATGGGCGATACCCAATTCTAATGTTCGTTTGGAAATTGGCGGCGGTACAAGGACGGTCTGGCCCAGACCTTCAAGTAAAGCCTGCAGTACAATATGCATATTTCCCATATGCGGAAATGTTACTGTCAAGCTTTCTTCCCCCTTTCCAGCATATCGGTATAAGCTTCAAGGCGAGTAACAAAGCCGGCTTCAGCCGTATGCTCGTCAACCGATAAAATCATACAGGGAATATTTCGTTTCTGGGCCTGTTGAATGAGCAATTCCCCGATCAGCGCATCTGGTCCGCAGGAGAAGCACGTGAAGAAGATCAGTCCATCCACTGGTTTCGGCCCCGACATTAAGGCCATAGCCGCACCTGCAATATGCTGACTGCCCGACCAGAATATTTTTTTACCAAGCATACGGGCTGCCAAAGCCGCTTGCTTGGAACTTATTGCTGCGGGAGTAATGACATTAATGGCAGCACGCTTCAGTCTGCCAATGACGTTTAAGCTTACCTGTTTGTCGTAAAGCACATAGGGGTGCCCAATGACGGCTACAGTAAGTCCGCCGCTTGCCATCACCGGCACCACCGCCTGACGCGGCCTCACGAGTGCCCGCCCCCAGGCTGCAAGACTTGCGGCAGAACTTTTTCCCAGTTTCTGCCCAATCGTCACAACAGTATGAATCAGTTTATATCGGCTCTGGAGTAGATTAATTTCATTATCAATTAGTGGTGGAAGCTGAGCATTAGCCCTAAGTAAATCGGGCATGCCAATTATTTTGGGACACGTATACTGGCCATTGGCGATACTGACCACACGCGGTGCAAATAAATAGTCGGCCTGCTCTTTCAACGCACAGGCATGTCCGAAAAACACCTTAGCAGGCAGGCAGACTTCATCAAGTCTACTACCACAAACCAGGGTTTGGCGCGTTGTTTCCCCGGAAAGTATAATATCTGCACCTAGCTGGCGGAAAAAATCTTCCCACAGCCATCCGTACTGGTAATATAACAAGCCTTGCGGCATGCCGATACGAACCGACAAAAGCATCACCTCTTAACAAATTCCCCTTAAGCTACTGTAACGGCACTAGACCATTTGCCGCACCTGTCTCCCCAGCAGCCAATTGGCTGTCCATTCATGTGCAGTTTGACAATCTCACAGCAGTTCGCGCAGCCGCTGCATTCTATGCTGGTGGGGTGATAACTAAAATCTGCAACTTCAAAACCACGAAACAAACTCTTCTTTTGCTGGCTCTGAACCGCTTCTTGCGCCAATAAAGCAGCCCCTACCGCTCCCATAACATTAAAGTGAGGCGGAATAATGATTGGCTGTCCCAACGCTTCTTCAAACGCGCGGTGCATGCCTTTATTAGCAGCAACGCCACCCTGGAAAAGGATCGGACCGGTTATTTGCTTACCTTTCCCGAGATTATTTAAGTAATTGCGCACCAGAGACTGGCATAACCCGTTTAATATATCCGGCAAAGGATGACCGGCCTGCTGCTTGTGGATCATATCCGATTCGGCAAATACCGCGCAGCGTCCGGCAATCCGTACCGGTGTACGGGATTGGAGAGCTATATCGCCAAATTTTTCGATTGGAACATTCAGCCTGGCAGCCTGCTGATCCAAAAAAGATCCGGTTCCAGCCGCACAAACTGTGTTCATTGCAAAGTCAGTAACAACGCCATTACGCATAAGCATAATCTTAGAGTCTTGCCCACCAATTTCCAATACGGTTTGAACCTCAGGAACAATATGCAGAGCTGCCACCGCATGAGCTGTAATTTCATTTTTTATGCTGTCCGCTCCCACCACAATACCAATAAGCTCCCGACCGCTGCCGGTCGTACCTACACCAATAATATCAAGCTGCGGATGAGTATCACGAATATGGCCTAATGCCTGTTGTACCGCTTCAATCGGTTTGCCCTGCGTGCGGATATACAGTGTATCCATTACAGTACCGTCACCGGTAAGAATGGCAATATTCGTACTCACAGAGCCGATATCCAGACCTAAATATACTTGCAAAGCCTGTCCTCCCTTCTAATATTTCGCTTTAATGGACAAATTTAGTATTCCCAGAACCAGCCATTTTAATTGGCAAATCCCCTGTTTTTTCCAGTGGGATTTGCCAGCTTCCATTCAATTCAATGATTATTTTTTAGCCTGCTGCTCACCGGTAGCCCCTTCTACCGGTAATTTACCTGCAAAATCAATCCCTTTCGCGCTATACTTGCTGTTAAAATACTTATTAAAGATTTGGGTGGTTGCTCCGCCCCCGCCAGTAATAAAGGCAAAAGTATCATAATGCCCCCATTGTTGATTGTTCCACATTAGATAAAAAGAGGCAGCCAAAAAAGCAATAAAGGAAATAATACTGAAAAACCTCGTTAAACTGGGGATGCCATTTTCATATGTCATCGCAGTAAGAAAATTACACAAGCAGCTCCACATAATGATTATCCTCCTTACAAATAGCACTCACTATAGTTTATTAGCCTCCGGTTACTGTGGCACATCTTTTGCGGTAAAATAAACCTTGGCAGTTTTTACCCTAAAAGCTATAATATAAGTATCTGACAAAAGGCGGCAGCAACTGTCTTTTGAAGGAAAAATACACAGTCGTAAGTCTAATGCAAGGGCAACACCTGAGCACAGGAGGCACAGTAAGACACCCGCGCCTTCTTTTGGCTATGCCCAAAAGAAGGCTATTTTTGTGTACGGAGGTACAATATGATGACCAAGCGAATTGGTGTCATTGGCATTGTCATTGACGAGCCGAAGCATATATCAGATAAAGTCAATACGCTGCTTAGCCAATATGGTTCCATGATTATTGGCCGCATGGGTATTCCCCGGCACGATGAAAACGTGGGAGTTATTGCCCTCATCATAGAAGGAACCACCGATGATGTGGGTGCATTTACCGGCAAATTAGGCAATCTGCCCGGTGTCACTGTCAAATCAGCCCTGACTGCCAGAAAGGCGACTGAATAGGGGGATAAAAATGATTAACGAAAGTCAGCGTACTACAGATGCCTTTATTGATCATGAACGAATTGTGTCGCTATTAGCAGCAGCCAAAACCGCTTCCCGTGATAGTGCTTACGTCCGGCAAATTATTGCGAAAGCAGCTAAATGCAAGGGCCTGTCTGCCGATGAGGTGGCTGTTCTGCTTGAAATTGATCAGCCCGAACTAATCAACGAGATGTTGTCATGTGCGTCTCAGGTAAAAAATGCGATCTATGGCAGCCGGATTGTTCTGTTTGCACCGTTATACATTTCCAGCTACTGCGTTAATAACTGTACCTACTGCGGCTATCGCGCAGGTAATCCTGAACAGCTTCGCAGGCGCCTAACACTGTCTGAAATCAAAGAAGAAGTGGAAATCCTCGAATCATTAGGTCATAAACGCCTGGTAGTAGAAGCCGGCGAAGACCCGGTAAATTGCCCGACCAGCTATGTAGTAGACTGCATTAAGCAGATTTATAGCATAAAAGACGGTAATGGCAGCATCCGCAGGGTAAATGTCAATATTGCCGCTACAACAATTGAAGAATACCGTATGCTCAAAGATGTGGAAATCGGTACATATATTTTATTTCAGGAAACGTACCACCGGCCAACCTACCAGGCGATGCATCCAACGGGCCCTAAGATTGACTATAACTGGCACACGACAGCAATGGACCGCGCCATGCAAGCCGGAATCGATGATGTCGGCATCGGTGTATTGTATGGTCTTTATGATTATAAATACGAAACAATTGCGATGTGCTTGCATGCCGAACACCTGGAAACTACCCAGGGTGTGGGCCCCCATACCATATCCGTTCCCCGTCTGCGCCCGGCAAGCGGTATGGATGTAAGCCAATATCCCTATCTGGTCAGCGACAACGATTTCAAGAAAATTATTGCCGTTATCCGCCTGGCAGTTCCTTATACCGGTATGATCCTCTCTACCCGGGAAGAGCCGGAGTTTCGTGATGAACTGATTACTTACGGCATAACGCAGATTAGTGCCGGTTCCTGTACAGGCGTCGGTGGTTATCATGATTCACTGCAAGAAACAGATCAGCCCGGCCGGGGCATGCAATTTGAGCCAAGTGACAGCCGCTCGCCAAACGAAGTGATTCGCATGCTTTGCAATAATGGTTATGTGCCCAGCTATTGTACTGCCTGTTACCGCCAGGGACGCACGGGCGACCGCTTTATGAGTCTGGTAAAAAGTGGTGAGCTGCATAATGTCTGCCTGCCAAATGCGATCTTAACCTTTAAAGAATATTTACTTGATTATGCTGATGAAGAAACAAAAAAAGCCGGTGAACGAACCCTGTTAACCAGCCTGGAAGGTATCCCGCAAGAAACGATCCGTAACCAAACGCGCGAAAGATTGGAGCAGATTGAACGCGGTATCCGGGATATGTATTTTTAAACTGTTTTTTATGCTAAAATAAGGTCAGTGGGACAATATTGTGTCCCACTGACCTTATTTATTGACAAACCTTACTACGGACTTTTCGCTGCCTGATCTTTGGCACCAGCCAGAAGAAATAGGCTATACTGTAGATTACGGTGTAGCCGCCTGCAGCAATAAATGCACTGCGATAACCAAGTTCCGCAGATACAGCCCCCAAACCGATAGCTCCCAATGCAACCCCGCCGTCGACAGCCATGGAGAAAAAACCAAATGCCGTTCCCCGGTTGGCAGGCTGCACGGTACTGGTAATAATAGTTGCCAGTGTTGGAAAGGCCAGTCCATAGCCAATGCCGATACTGGCTCCGGCTACTGCCAGGACCCACCAATAGCCGCCTAAGCTGGTAACAAACATTGACGCCCCCATAATGATGAGAATATGAAAGGCCAATCGCTCCGGCGAAAGCACTGTACATAACCTGCCTACCCAGATTCGCGATGCAACTACTGATATTGAATAGGCAATATAGAATAAACTAAATTCCGTAACACCGCTGCTAACCATAAAAAGCGGCAAGAACGTCATAACTGCAGCATAACACAGGTTTACTGCCAATAAGCTGACTGTCGGCACGTATACTCCTGGTTCTGTAATTACCTCTCCCAGCGGCAGCGGCTGACTGTCTCTAGTCTTAATTTTCAGGCGTGGTGTTTTGGGGAAAAATACTAATGACAGCAGGGTTGCTGCTGCGCCGACTGCGACTACCAGGCCAAAACCGCTGACATTATACAACCAGCCGGCCATACTGGCAGCAATACCGACGCCAATCATCGTAAACAGCGTATAAACAGCTACTGCCTCAACCGTATTTTTTTCTTCATGCATCAAGGTTGCCATTGTTAGTGCTGCCGCGCTATAGCCGGATATGCCGATGCCATGCAGCAGCCTGGAGATGCTGGCGGCAAGTAGCGATGTCGTAAAATAATAACTGGCAATTGCTCCAATCGAAAGTACAATCCCGGCTGTAATAACTGGTGCACTGCCATATTTATCAACAGCCTTTCCGCCTATCACGCGAAATACGATAGCGCCCAGGGAAAAAATACCGATAGCCAGACCTACTTGGTGGTCATCCATACCTAAGCTGTGGTAATATATTGGAAGAACTGGCAGAAAGAAATTGACGCTCATCCAAAAAAACATATTCGCTAGTAAAAGACTCACAAATGTTCTTGTATAAATTTCACGGTTACCGATAACTGCAGGCAGGTGTTGCATGAAACGAAAAATTTTCACTTTGATCTTCCTCCTTTCCGCGGCTGCTATTTACGGCCTGGAAGCAACTGATTACGGATATGCCGGATATAAGCCGCACCTTGAAGCAAGGCAAGTGGCAAATGAATATATTCTAACCTGGCCCCGTCTCTCCTATTTATCCTACTATGAAATCGAAGTACTAAATTGCCCACCAGCAAATGATACAAAGGCGGCGCCGCTCTCTAAGCGTATTACCAAGTATCGCACCTGGTCAAACCAATGGACTGTCAACCAGAGTTTCCCTTACCGGACCTATTGGCGCGTATCGGCTCAAGGACTTTTTGCGCATCCGCTGGGCCGGTATTCGGAAAGTCTTAGCCTCTCTGAAGTAACCGGCAGCTCAGCGGAGGATTTTCTCCATATCAAACCGCAGGCAACCTCTTACTACCCGTCTCATAGCCCGGCACCGGCACGTCCGATGCTAACCTGGACCTCTGTTGCCGGCGCAGTATATTACGAAATCGAAATTCTATCTCAGCCACCGGAAAACCCTAATGACATCCTGCCTTCAACCTGGCAGATCTTTTCATCCCGGGAAGTATTTACGAACGGTTATAATGCAGATTTCGCCGATTTACAGGCAGCAAATCCGCTATGGCGTGTACGAGCGCTCGATTATTTTGGCAATCCCATCGGCGTATTTTCCGATGCCACTCAAATCAGCATAAATCCGACTACACCACAAATTTTAAAACCGGTAATAACAGGTTCGCTGAATCAGACTGGCAAAGCTGACCTCTTATATCCGGTGTATTCCTGGATTCCAATTATCGGTGCAGCAGAGTATGAAGTAGAGCTGCTTAGTCAGCCGCCGGAAAACCCCAATGGAACCGAACCATCTCAATACCGTATCTGGAGTAAGCAGGTTACAGGCTTTGACTGCTATGATGATCTCCCGCGCAGCGAAGCCGGGACCTATTACTGGCGCGTTTTAGGTCTGGACAAGCAAGGTCATGCTGTTGGCGTCTATTCTGATGCCTCTTCCTTTACGGTGGACTTATCCAAAGGCAATTATGCCGCCACTTTTGGTGACAGCATTACTCACGGCGGAGGTGCCGTATCTTATTCACCTGCCGACTGGGAATACAGTTACCAGACTTATTTGAGCTTTCCGGTCGTCAATCTGGGTAAAAGCGGCGATACTTCAGAAACAATGGCGGAACGCTTTGATCATGATGTCCTGCCGTATAAACCCCGCTTCTTATTGATTATGGGCGGCACCAACAGCCTGCGCGGCGGCACTCCTGCAGCAGATGTCATTCATGATTTAACTGTTATCCGGGATAAATGTCTGGCTAATGGCATCCGTCCAATATTTATGACACTGCCTCCGATCAATCCGGTTGCCATTGACCGGGTTTTCCGGGAAGATACGATGCCAACCTGGCAGCAAGAATTTGCGGGAGTCAATCAGTTCATCCGCCAGCAGCGTTATTTTATTGATTTAAATCCTTATTTTACGAATATGGATGGGGAATTACCTGATTACTACGCAATTGACGGCCTTCATCCTGATATTGAAGGCAAAAAGCTCATGGCCCAAATTATTAATGCCCATTGGTCGCGCGTGACTCGTTAAAAAAATAAGCAGGCCTCCTGGAAGGCCTTAGGCAATAAGCATAATCAGGCCCGTCAGGGGCCTGATTTATTTATGAACGGGCACATTCGGAAGCTTCACCCTTTAATATTGCTAAACCATGTTCTAGTGCAGGCAGCACAACTTCCAGGCATTCCTGAACGCCCTTGGGACTGCCGGGGAGATTAATAATTAAGGTGCGGCCTCTAGTCCCCGCTACTGCCCTTGACAGCATAGCCCGGTTCGTTTTTTCCAGTGATTTCGCACGCATGGCTTCCGCAATTCCCGGCACCTGCCTGTCCACAACTGCCAGCGTTGCCTCAGGGGTAACATCGCGCGGACCAAGTCCGGTGCCGCCTGTTGTCAGAATCAGGTCCACTGCCAGATTATCTGCCATATCGACCATTTCGCGGCTAAGCGCCTCCTGTTCATCAGGTACAATCACATAATGCTTGACATCCCCTAGGCCTGACAGCATTGCCGCAATCGTTTTGCCGCTAATATCGTCGCGTTCCCCTTTTGCCCCTTTATCACTGGCTGTAATAATGCCAATATTAAACATGCTCAATCACCTCAATGCTATCGCCTACTGACAGGCTGCCACCTTCAACAACAATTGTAAATATCCCCTCTTTCGGCATAACACAGTCACCCGCCTGATAATAAATCGCACAGCGCGTGTGGCATTCTTTGCCGATTTGGCTTACCTCCAGCAGCGTTGCTCCCGCCTTTAGTCTGGTTCCCACCGGCAGCGAACATAAGTCAATACCGGTTGTTGTTACATTTTCGGCAAAATCACCCGGATTGACATCCAAGCCTTTGCCCCTCATTTTTTCAATACTTTCTAAGGCAAGCAAACTAACCTGGCGATGTTGAAAACCGGCATGCGCATCGCCCTCCAAGCCTAATCCTGCGAGCAAATTAGCCGAACCGACATTTTTTTTGCGTTCTCCCTTATTTGCGCTGGTACAGACAGCAACAATCGTCCCTTTCATGAACCAACTTCCTCTCGCTGATAATCTCCGCTTTTTCCGCCCGATTTGGCAGTAAGGCGTATATATTCAATCACCATGGCCTTATCGACTGCCTTGCACATATCATAGATCGTTAAGGCTGCAGTTGCAACTGCCGTAAGAGCTTCCATTTCCACGCCGGTTTTACCGGTTGTTTTAACGGCTGCGACAATATCGACACAATTCTTTCCTTCACAAACGGTTAATTCCAGGTTAACACTCGACAGCAGCAGCGGGTGACACATCGGGATAAGCTCCCCCGTTTTTTTAGCCCCCATAATTCCGGCGACCTGGGCAACGCCCAAAACATCACCTTTCCCCATTTCGCCCTGTTTGATCAGTTCCAGTGTATGGGGTTTCATCACAATACGCCCTTCGGCAATTGCCTGGCGATGAGTATCCTGCTTGACAGTTACGTCTACCATATGCGCTTTGCCGGAATGATTAAAATGTGTTAAGTTCAAAGTCATGCCGTCCTTTCCTACTTTTGCCTATATTCTCCAATAGGCAAACAAATCCTGCCTGTAAAAACCTGGAGATAGCCCGTTGAAACTTCACCGGGCTAACCGTCAACCGCCGATCTGCGACATTCTTCGTTGAAAATCGGTATCTGAATTATTAAGATGATGCTCAGCGGGTTTTTCCTGAACGACTTGAAAAAAAAGGCTTGCTAATCCTGTGTCACTTGCTCCGCCGCGCAGCGGCGTCTTCATATCAACTTCCTGATTAGACAGCAGACAGGGCCGAAGTTTTCCATCTGCAGTAAGACGGATACGGTTGCAGCTGCCACAGAAATGGTCGGATATGGGCGTAATAAAGCCAATGCAGCCTTTTGACTGAGCAAAGCGATAGTACTTCGCCGGTCCATTTCCTTTACCGGTAAAGGTCATCGGCTTTAATGATCCTGGAGCGTGTTTTTCCAGCAATTCCCGGACTGCGTCTGCCTTCATTCCCGGGCCAATGCCGCCATAACCAATAGGCATATACTCAATAAACCGTACGGCAACCGGGTGCTGCCTAACAAGCCTGGTAAAATAAACCAGATCATCTTCCGTCACTGCCTCACTTAATACTACATTCAGCTTTACTGGCGTCAGGCCGGCTTGCAAGGCACTTTCAATGCCGCTTAACGTATCGGCAATATTACCACAGCCGCCGGTTATATGACGAAAGCGTTCCGGATGAACCGTATCGAGACTAATATTAACCCGATCCAAGCCTGCCGCTTTAAGATCAGCGGCTAGAGGACCCAGCAGACTGCCGTTCGTTGTCATAGATAGATCCTCGACTGTCCCCAGCGCCTTAACAGCATGGACAAAATCAACAATGCCTTTGCGCACTAAAGGCTCACCGCCGGTAATGCGAACTTTGCTGATTCCCTGCTTGGTCAATATGGCAATAATCCGTACTAATTCTTCGTAAGTCAATATATCAGAATGTTGCAATAACTGAACCCCTTCAGGCGGCATACAGTAAACACAGCGGAAATTACACCGGTCAGTAACGGAAACACGCAGATAATCAATAGCACGGTTGTAGCTATCGTGCAACTCCATCACCTCTTATCAGAATATCCGGTTATCGACCCGGTTTGAGAATAACAGCCTCCAGAAATAAAGCCAGCTCACCGGCATCATCTAAGGGAAACTGGGGTATATCATCATATAAAAGCGTATCAGTGGCAATTGCCAGCAGCTCACTTTTGGGGCAAAGCGGAGTATCACAAACTGCCTTGCGATAAATCTCAATTTTTTGTTTCCGCTCTTGTTTATAGCCTTCCGTAAATATAATATCAACATCCGAAATGCAGGCTATCACATCATCGAGCGCCAGCTCCTGCTCAACCTTTTTGATCATTGCCATCTTTGCGGGTGACGAGATACAGACCACGTCAGCACCAGCTTGAGCATGACGCCATGTATCCTTACCTGGTTTATCCATTTCAAATCCATGTACATCGTGTTTAATTGTTGCTACTCTATACCCCCGGGCTTTCAGCTCTCGGATGATTTTTTCCAGATAAGTGGTTTTTCCGCTGTTCGAACGCCCCACAATGGATATAACAGGAATCAAATTATCACGCCCTTGAGTGAATATCGTACATATCATTTTCTACATTGCTTTGCTCAGACCTGCTGTAAAGCTTCTTGTTTTTATCATACCCGCCCGCTCCTTATTCATCACAAGGGAATGAACAGCACCATTAGGTAAAAAGGTTTTTACAGGCTAAAATCGAATACACTACCAAAGAATGGATAAGAATGAAAAGGAGCGTAACTATGGTTAATTTAACATTTTGGGGACATGCCTGTTTTCAGTTAACGCACAAAGATCATTCTCTGATCTTTGATCCCTTCTTAACTGACAACCCTTTCCAAATTACTCAGGCCAGCGACATCACCTGCAACTACATTCTGGTTTCCCATGGCCATGCCGATCATCTTGGTGATGCCGTGTCCATTGCCCAGCGAACCGGGGCAACTGTCATTGCAACAGCAGAGGTTGCCCATTTAATCGGTCAAGAGAATTGCACCACCCATGCTATGCACATTGGCGGCAAACATGCTTTTGATTTCGGTTACGTGCGGATTACGCCAGCCTTTCATGGCGCTGGAATACCGGGCGGTCATGCCTGCGGATTTATTGTTAATTTCTTCGGCACCACCATCTACTTTGCCGGTGACACCAGTCTTTTCGGCGATATGGCTTTGCTCGGACGCCTGGAGAATATTGATTATGCGCTGCTGCCAATCGGTGATAATTACACCATGGGGCCTAGTGACGCAGTCGAAGCAGTCGCCCTTCTCAAGCCCAAAGCAGTTATTCCCATGCACTACAATACCTGGCCCGTCATCGCCCAATCACCGGAGGATTTCAAACAGGCCGTCGAACAACGGCTTGCTGTCCCTGTTTATATTGTGGCACCTGGTCAGCAATTAACCTTATAGAGAAAAAAAGACGCCTGCCCTGGTAGAATCCACAGCAGACGTCTTTTTTACAATTCTTTTACCATAGCAATTTCATCACAGTTAGGGAACTTGGCACAGTTGATACACTCTTTCCATACTTTATGGGAAAGCCTTTCTTTCGGCTGCTCGCTAAACCCTAATTTAGCAAAAAAGCCCGGCTGATAGGTTAATGCAAAAACAGTTTTCACGCCTAGCTGCTTTGCCTCTTCAATCAACCCTAAAACAATATTGCGGCCAACGCCACTGTTTGTCGCAGCAGGTGCAACGGCTAAAGCCCGCACTTCCGCCAATTCGTCCCAAACCATGTGCAAAGCACCTACGCCGAGTATCTCACCGTTTTCTTCGGCAATAATGAAGTCCCGCAGTGATTCATATAGTATATTTCGCGCTCGGGCCAACATTAGCCCCTGCTCGGCATAAGCATTTACAATTTTTTGAATAGCCTCTACATCCGCAAAAGTTGCTTTCCTATATATCATCTGAATCCCCCTCTCCTATGTATAATTATACTCATTATATTATATTTATCCAGTGTTTTTTGTATCTTTTACTCTAACCCTATTGCTGAACTTTATTCAATAAGGAACCGCACCCTTAAGGCGCGGTTTTTTTATTCGTATTGAAAGCGAGACATAATGCAGTTAAGCGGCAATTGCCGCATTCCGGTTTACGTGCTTTGCAGACTTTTCTACCATGCCAAATCAGCCAATGATGGGCAGCACTCCATTGTTCCCGAGGAATAGCTTTCATCAGCCCCTGCTCAACAGCCAGCGGTGTTTCTCCTTTTGCCAGCCCTAACCGGTTGGCAACACGAAATACATGCGTATCGACTGCAATGGCAGGAACATGAAATAATTGACTGAGAACAACATTAGCAGTCTTCCTGCCCACACCTGGCAATTCAGTGAGCGCCTCGAAGTCAGCAGGTACTTCACCACCGTACTTGCGGCATAGAATATCACAAGTAGCGATAATATTACGGGCTTTGCCGCGAAAAAGACCGCAGTCGCGAATTTGTTCTTCCAAACCGGCTTGTCCAAGCTCAAGAATCTTGTCCGGACTGTTATATTGAGCAAAAAGACGGGCCGTAATAATGTTTACCCGCTCATCCGTGCATTGTGCCGATAAAATCACGGCTATTAACAATTCGAAAGGCGTTGTATAATGCAGGGCTGTCTCCATGCCGCGATACCATTCTTCCAA
Source organism: Anaerospora hongkongensis (assembly GCF_004339805.1). Lineage (GTDB taxonomy): Bacteria > Bacillota > Negativicutes > Sporomusales > DSM-15969 > Anaerospora > Anaerospora hongkongensis. The sequence goes on from NZ_SLUI01000016.1 coordinate 77,181, forward strand.
TATAGCCAGCATTTCTTGTTTAGCAGCTTTGGTTATGCGCACCTCTCCCGCCTCCTCTACCTTTTATTTACCGAAAGGACAATGGGGAAATGTGCAGCTGGTACAAACTTTACAAAGACCGCCATACCCCAGACTGGCGATATCAGCCTTTGTAATACGTTCTCCCGCTAATACCCGGGGGAAAATAAGATCAAGAACCGTAGTCTTGGCATACATTCCACAGGCCGGCATTCCCATTACCGTTACTTCATCCAGATATGCCAGCATAAACATCGCTCCCGGTAATACCGGAGTTCCGTAACTGATAACTTGTGCACCTGTAGCCCTTATCGCATCCGGGGTTACATCATCAGGATCCACCGACATGCCGCCTGAGGCAATAATGATGTCAGCCCCTAGTTCTTTATAATGCAAAATGGCTGCCGTGATTTTTTCTTTATCATCAGGTAAATAGGTTGTTCCGATTAACTCGCCGCCAAAATCGGCTGCTTTTTTTTGAAAGACAGGCGCAAATTTGTCCTGGATGCGGCCATAGTAAACTTCATTCCCCGTGATAATAACACCAATCTTAAGTTTAAGTAATGGCTTAACTGACAAAATCGGACCAAACCGGTTACAAATTTGTTCCACTTCCGCTACCATACTTTCATCTACAACAAGCGGTACCACCTTAATGCCTGCAACGGGAGTGTCTGCATCAACGATTTGATTCCCATGCAAAGTCGAAAGAACAGCATGTTCTACCATATTAATGGCAAAGGCTGCTTCTCTGTTTACCTTTAGTAATCCTGCCCGGCTGGCTTTAACATTGATTTTTCCCTCAGCAGGCTCAGTACAATAGACACCTTCACCGGCAATTCCCCGGGCCATCCGGGAAATGGCATCGTTTTCGTGAACCTGTCCTTCCGTAAGCTCTATTAAAAAAATATGCTCCTTGCCAATATCTTTCAAATGGCAAATATCTTCTTGCCGGATTACATGTCCTTTTTTAAAAGCGGGCCCCCGATATTCACCAGGCACAATTTTAGACATATCATGCCCCAGTACCATGCCGACGGCATCTTCTACTCGCACTTGTCTAATTGCCACATTATCAGCTGCCTTTCTTCCCTGTTTCATTAGAAAAGACTTGGCTTGCACCAAGTCTTCTAAGACGCAGGTGGAAGCCTATGTCGTTCTGTCGATAAAAACTGTTTTTCATGAAAACAGTTAGGCCTAGGCCTTGTTTGCCCTTTCATTTTAAATCACCGGGCAAAAAAAGTAAAGAAAAAGCCCCTGCACTCCGAAAGCGCAGGGGGAACGTTATTAACGCCTATGCAGCAGGTAATCATACGCACTTAAGGCCGCTTTTGCACCATCTCCGGCAGCAATGACAATCTGTTTATCAGGACCGCTGCTAATATCACCGGCAGCGAAAAGTCCCGGAATATTTGTTTTCGCCCGGCAATCGGTAACAACCTCACGATCCTGATTAAGCGCTACCACACTTTGCGCGAATTCCGAATTTGGTATTAATCCAATTTCAACAAACACGCCATTCACTTCCAGTTCCTGATCTTCATTGGATTCAAGGTTTTGCACAACGATTTTCTCCACTACCTGGCTGCCCTCAATTTTTTTAGTTACATAGCCTTTTACCTCAACGATATTGGCTGCTTCTTTCATCTTGTCAATAATAATAGGATCGGCGATATATTCTTCGCTTGATATAAGATATACCTTTTCGCCAACCAAACTTACTTCAATTGCCGCCTGTACGGCTGAGTTTCCTCCGCCAATGACAGCTACCCGCTTATTGGCAAACAACGGCCCGTCACATGTTGCGCAATAACTAACCCCGCGCCCCGTAAACTCCTGTTCGCCCGGTACATCCAGACGCCGCGGCCGCTTGCCTGAAGCAAGAATGACTGTTTTAGCCTGATGCTTGTCCTCTGTGGTTACAATCGTAAATGTTCCATCGGCATTGACGGTAAGACCGGTGGCTTCCTGATACAGAATTTTTACTGAAAACCGCCGTACCTGTTCCTCAAATTTGCCCATTAATTCCGGCCCGGTAATAAACTGATACCCCATATAGTTTTCAATTTCCATTGTCCACATTGGCTGACCACCAAAATCAGTAGTAATCAGCAATGTGTTCATTTTCTTTCTTGCCGCGTATACGGCCGCCGTCATACCGGCCGGACCTCCGCCAATTATAATTACGTCATACATGCTACTCACCTCATAAATAAAAGTAAGATCATTACTCCAGGCGCTGCTGCAAATAACAATCAAATAAATAAAAACAAGCAAGGTGACTGATTTCTAAAAAGCTCTTAGTATTAGTATCGGTTTGCTCCTGCTGAATATGCGAGTTCCAGCTTATGCTGTTATTTTCCAAAACCCCTTCTAGTCTAGCATCTCTTGCATGTTTGTCAATAATCTGCTACTATACTTACAGTCATTTACAGGAGTGTGATACCATGATACAAACGATCGCCCGCATTAATGAATTAGCGCGCAAACAGCGTGAAACAGGCTTATCAGAGGAAGAGAAAGCCGAACAAAACCGCTTACGCCGTATTTATATTGATAATATAAAACAGCAAGTGCGTCAACAATTAGAGCAAAGCCAGCCCGGTCATACCCATAGTTGCAGCTGTGGCTGCCAGCATAAACACTAATAAAAGCGTTATTTTTATAAGCTGTACCGTTTTGCTACGAGAGGAGTCCTTTTATGAATAAGACCGGCAATTCCCGTTGGCTGTTCATTGCCTTGTTAAGTGCCGGGCATTTTTTCAGTGACTTTTACAATACATTTTTACCTGCACTTCTGCCTGCAGTAACAGCCAACCTGGCTCTTTCCTTAACGGCTACCGGTTCACTGATTATGGTTTATTCGTTGACCTCCAGTATTCTCCAGCCCGTACTGGGTTATTATATCGATAAGCATGGGTGGACATGGTTAATCCTGCTTACGATTCCTGCCAGTGCTCTATTTATTTGCCTGGCAGGACTGGTCACCACTTACTGGCAATTATTTGTCTGCATCACCCTGGCCGGTCTCGCTTCCTCGCTCTTTCACCCGCTCGGATCAGCAATGCTGAATAGAGCCACCAATGCCGGCAACAAAGGGATTGCAATGGCGCTGTTCATCGGCGGTGGGAATATTGGGGTCGCAGTTGCACCGGCCTTTGTCTTGTATTTTCTATATCGCTTTGGTACAGAGCAGCTGCTATGGCTGGCTCTTCCCGGTGCACTATTAGGATTAGCCTGTTACTTCGGACATGTCCATCAAATTCCGGTCAAGTCACTTCCTCCAGAGCGAACTACAAATTCTCCTAAGACCGCTGCCTGGTACCGCTCCAGTAATTTGTTAAAACTGAATGTTGTTATGGGCCTACGCTCCTGGCCGCAGGCGGCAATTCCTAACTTTCTCATACTGTGGCTGGCTCAGCAAGGTCAGCCAACGGCTCTCGCCGGCGGCATGCTTACGGTCTTTTTGCTGGGCGGAGCACTGGGCAGTATTGGCGGCGGCTATGTTGGCGACCGTTATGGCCGTAAGAACTGTATTATAGCCTTTTTACTGCTGTGTATCCCATCACTTTATTATTTTTTGACCACCCCGATTATAACTCCCACAACCTATCTGCTGCTCGGCCTAAGCGGGGCAGCCTTACAGGGTACGCTGCCTTCTTCTATAATCTGGGCACAGGAAATGCTGCCGTCCAATGCGGCGATGGCTTCTGGTATGATGCTGGGTTTAGCTTTTGGCTTAGGCGGCCTGGGAGCTGCCGTAACCGGTGCCCTGGCTGATTTTATCGGCCTGCAAGCCGCGCTGCTATGGACCTTGCCGCCGCTGGCACTGGCAAGTATCATAACCCATTTTATTCCCGATGCAAAAGGCTGCAGCCCGGTAACGCAGCAAGTTAGTTCAAAATAAATAAAGAAGGCAGCAGACTAAATTAGTCTGCTGCCTTCTTTATTTATTTGGCAACAAAAGTCTGACAGTCCGTATCATCCGTCTTTGCGGCATTAGCACCAATTACCGCAATGGCACCGGCACTGCAGTTATTCCCTGAATCCCAATACTTACAGCCGTTTACAAAACATTCCACACTGGGAGTAATTTGCTTGCCGTCCATAAAGGCTCCTGTGACCGCACCGGCAACATTTGCGTTATGCAGCGCCCCTACCATATCTCCTACTGTTTTGCGATGATGAAAGGATTTGCACTGCGTGTCGCGCGATGCCTCAGCCGATCCGCTTGCTTCGTTATTATATACACTAATTTTGGCAGCCATACACTGATCACCAGGCATATAATGGGTACATTGATCTACTGTACATTTCACCATAGGATTAGTAGCCAAAACAATCACCTCTCTTGCTTTTTTTTAGTTTGTGCAACTCTAAGAGAAGTATGCTTTTTTAAATATGAATTAATTCCCAGGCAATCCTTGTATCATAATGACACTGCGGACAATACAGCAAATGGACACATTGCTCTCCCAAGCTGCTGTAATCATCATCGGCATGCTCCGAGTATGGGCTGTAAGGTCCAAAATAGTCTTCCAGAATCCCCCCATCGACCATTAACGTATGGCACCCAGGACAGGAGATAACCATGCTTTGCAATCCATTGCAGATCGGACAAACCAGTTCCACGGGCATTCCCTCCTTTGGTAATACGAACGGCCATCACCTGCACTGCATATAATACTACATAGAAACTTTACAAGGATGGTGGCCGCGTTGAATATCAAGCATGCATTGGGCACATCATTTGTTCTTACGCTTGCATTGTGGGTCTTTAGTGGCCTGGGCTCGCTCTGGTTCCCTCAGCCGGTCATGAATGTACTGCGCAATGCCTTAGAGTTAACAAGCACACTGCCAGGCCTAATTATTTTTTTTATTGTATGGTATGGCAGCAATCAGGAAGCAGGACCGCGAATTACAATGATCAGTCTGGTAATGGCCAGCACCAGCATCCTGAATCTGGCTCATTTGCTGGCTTACCCGGGAATTCCGCTAATAGGACAGTCGGACGTCACTGCTATTTGGGGACTCGCATCGCTTTTTGCAAGCTTACTGTGGTCATTTGGATTACTGTATGCGGTTTGCCTGCCCATTAACGGCCCCGCAACATTACCGGCTAAAACCTTATTATATTCTACATTTTTTCTGATAGCCGGTTTAATTGCCAACATTACCCTGAATTACAATGTTTGGCTGAGCAGCCATCATCCTATTGTGTATTATACCCGTTATTTAGCAACACTTGCTGATTTGCTTGCTTTGTTTCTTATCCGCCGCCATGCTTCCGGTCAAGCCGTTGATCACTTACTGCAAATAGCGCTTATCTTTGGCATATTGGCCGATTTCAGCTTTGCCTATACAACTAACCTGGCAGAAACGTTGAATATGTCGGGCCATCTATCAAAAATAATTGCTAATTTCTCGATCTTGTTCGTTTGTCAGTTCATGGTTATCCGCAAGCCTTACGAAGAAATGCTCCAGTATAAGGATGAGCTTGAGGCATTAGCCGCTAATAACGCGAAACTCTATCAGGACTCCGAGCAGCAGCGCAACTTAATTGAAGATACGTTAGCGAAAATTGGTGCCATGATCTCTTCCCAGCTCAATCTAAAAGATACATTAGATTCTATAGCTGATATGGTGGCAGATTTAATGGGTGCCCGCCAAAGTTCGATTGCGCTCTTGCATAAAGACCGTACCAATTTGCAGGTAGCGGCAAGCTATGGCATTAATACACCGCCTGCTTTTATTCCGCTTGCCTCCAGTCTTGCCGGCCAGGTTTTAGAACAAAAAGCCGCGCTGTATATCAAAGATTTATCTGTCCATCCTGAATTATTTCGTCCTCAATTAATTTTTTCCAATATACGTTCCATTATTTGCGCCCCCCTGGTAAATGATCAAGAGATCATCGGCGTTATTGAAGCATATTCAAGTGAAAAGAATGCCTTTGGCGATGCTGATGCATTGCTGTTAAAAGCCTTGGGACATCATGCCGGTGCGGCAATTACCAGTGCTATGCAATATGAAGAAACAAAAATACGTCTGGATGAAGAGAAATTTCTTTATCAGATTGCTCATTCGGCTGCCTCAACAATTGACACCGATACGATTATGGAAACCTGTACAAACCATGTAATACAGGCGCTTAACGCCGATGTGGGCATTGGCTTCTTAACCAACGGCCAGCGTGGTTTATTTACCGTTAAAACTTCCCCCGGCTTAAATTGCGGCCAAGATTGTATCGAGTTAAGCACTTATGCGGAAATTGCCGCAATTTTGGATACTCAAAAACCGGCTGCCGCTTCCGCAGACGTATTTCCATTTTTAAATGACCACTGTCAGGATGGCATCATTAAGCAATTAATGGTTTTGCCCCTCTCTGTTGACCAGCGCCTACTGGGCTGTATTATTGCCGGCTGGCAGCGTTATGTTGCCCCGGAACACCTGGAACGCCCCGGATTTCCGGCCCTTATGGCCCAGCAAATTGCGCTGGGGCTGGAGAAAGCCCAGCTGTATATTCAAATCAAAGCAATGGCATTATCCGATGGTTTGACCGGTTTGGCCAATAGGCGGAATTTTGATATGTTCCTGCGCACCGAGCTGCGCAGAGCTTCTTCGCTGCAACGTCCGCTCAGCCTCATTATGTTTGACCTGGATAAGTTTAAATGCTATAACGACACTTATGGACACTTAATCGGCGATAAACTGTTGGCACAAATCGGTGAAATCCTCCGGCACGGTGTGCGCAGCATCGATTTACCGGCTCGTTATGGCGGCGAAGAATTCAGTATTATCCTGCCTGAGTGCAGCAATTCCGAGGCAATAGGCATCGCTGAAAAGCTGCGCCATACCGTCGAAATAACCCAATTCCCCGATAACATGACCACCTATACCGCCCGGATTACCGCAAGTCTGGGAGTTGCTACCTATGATCCCGCTCTGGTTCAGGAGCCGCCGGATATGGAGAAATTAATTTCAATTGCCGATAAGGCTCTATATCAGGCAAAACAAGCCGGCCGCAACCGCGTAATCAGTGCAACTGTATTTCAATAAAGCCTTACTGTCAGGTGGACGATTCCATTGACACCAAAAAATCTTTCGCTGAACAGCGAAAGATTTTTTGGTATACAGCGATTTTTCTCAAAACCAATACTAAAAATGGTACAATAGATACAAGTAAAACCTTACGGGCAAATAAGGATATACATGAGAAAGGAATGATGCTTTGATGCCTTGGAAAAGATACTGTGCCTACATTTTCCTGCTGCTCTTTTCTGCATCCTTGTTAGCCGGCTGCGGAACTTCCTCCACGAATAACCAGACGGAAAAAGTTCTGCGTTATGGAGCCGGTGCAGAACCACGAACGCTTGATCCCCGCAAATCTACCGGCACCCCGGACAGTACAATTCAGGCACAGCTTTTCGAAGGGTTAACCGTCTTAGACGCGAAAGAAACTGCCATTCCCGCCGTTGCCCAAAGCTGGGATCTGTCTGCCGACGGTTTAACGTATACGTTTCACATCCGTGCCAATGCCAAATGGTCAAACGGCGATCCGGTGACCGCTCATGATTTTATCTATGCCTGGACAACGACGTTGAGTTCTGAGCTGGCCAGCGAGTATGCTTACCAGCTGTATTACCTCAAAAATGGCGAGGCCTTTAATAAAGGGCAAACTACAGCATCAGACCTGGGACTCAAGGCGCTTGATGACCTCACCCTGGTAGTAACACTGGAAAACCCTACACCCTATTTTCCGACGCTGCTCGCTTTTCACACCTATTATCCGGTACATAAAAAAACAGTTGAGACAAATCCCCAGTGGGCTGTTGACGCCAAAACAATAATCAGCAATGGCCCCTTTACCATAACGAATTGGGTGCATAACAGTAAAATCGAATTCAAAAAAAACTCCCACTATTGGGATGCGGATAAAGTTAAATTAAATAAACTCGAATTCTTTTTAACAGACAGCAGTACAACAGAATTGGCCATGTTTGACAATGGGCAGCTCGATATGGGAGATAACCCGCCTGCCCCCGAGTTCAGCCGGTTAAAAAAAGAAAATAAGCTGGTAATCGCCCCCTACCTCGGAACTTACTTCTATTCTTTCAATGTCACCGCTCCGCCCTTTGACAATGCGAAAGTCCGCAAAGCTTTCAGCCTGGCAGTTAACCGGGAGGCAATTATCCAAAACATAACAAAAGGCGAGCAAAAGCCGGCCTTAAGCTGGGTTCCCATTGGCCTGCCCGAGCTGGGAGGTACCGATTTTCGTCAAAACGGCGGAAATTATTTGCAAGACAATCATGTTGAAGAAGCAAAACGGTTACTCGCCGAAGCGGGTTATCCCGGTGGCCAAGGACTGCCGCCGGTAACACTGATCTATAATACAAATGAAATGCATAAAGCTATTGCTGAAGCACTTCAGGAAATGTGGAAGAAAAACTTAGGCGTACCTGTTCATTTGGCAAATCAAGAGTGGAAAGTATTTATCGAAAACCGCCACAGAGGCTTCTATCAACTCGCTCGTAATGGCTGGATTGGCGATTATGCCGATCCCATGACGTTTATCGATATCTTTATGTCCGACAGCGGCAATAATGATGCCCAGTATAAAAACCCTGCTTATGATAAACTGGTTGCTCTGGCAAAATCCACTCCTGACTTGGCTGTCCGTCAACAAGCGCTGCACGATGCTGAAAAACTCCTGTTTGATGATGCAGTGCTGCTTCCCCTTTATTTCTATACCAAACCAGCAATCGTTAATCCAAGGGTCAAAGGCTACCTTCGTTCTGTGATCGGTACACTTTATTTTAAAGAAGCCTATATAGAATAGAATAAAACAAAAAAGAACACCCAGCGCCCCTCAAACTCCCCGGACATGCTGAGTGTTCTTTCTTTGTGCTATTATCTTCCGGTTTGGTTACTACCACGGTTTAACATCCAGTAGAAGGGAATTCCGGCAGCAGTAAGCCCTAGCGCGAGCACCGTATCCGCCGGATTGCTTATCATCGTACTGACAACGATATAAATAGACCCCACAATCGCCACAACTGGCACTAAAGGATATGCCGGTACACTATAAGGCCGTTTTTCCGGCGGTGTTTTTTTGCGCAAAATAAAGATTGCAGCAAAACCAAGAATGTAAAATCCCCAAATAATAAACATTGCCAGATCGGTTAAGCGGTCCGGATCCCCCAGTGTAACAAACAAAACTGCTAATAAAAATTGCATAACAAGAGCGTTAAGCGGAGTGCCAAAGCGGCTTGTCCGGCTAAGCAGCGATGATGCTGGCAATTGCCTGCGCAAAGCCATCGCATAAGAGACCCGCGGGCAGGTAAGAATATAGCCATTCAAAGCGCCAAAGATGGAAACTAAGATACCGATGTTAATTAATTTACCGCCAATATCACCAAACAACCAGGCAGCTGCTGAACCGGCAGCTAACTTCCCTTGCGTTACAATTTCCGCAGCAGGCAGTACATGCAGAAGAGCCAGGTTGATTGCAAAGTAAGCTACAATAACAGTTCCTAACCCAATTATAATTGCCCTTGGCAGCATTTTCGCCGGGTTTTTCATTTCTCCTGCGACAAAACCTACGCCTATCCAGCCGTCATAAGCCCAAAGAGTAGCAAGAACTGCCGCCCCCATACCGGCAGACTCACTGGCACCGCTGGGCATTGCCAGGATTTGCGTATTTCCCTTCCATAAGCCGAATACCACAATTAATACGATTGGTACCAACTTGGCCACCGTAGCTCCCGACTGAATCATTCCCCCATAACGGGTTCCCAGTGAATTAACGGTTGAAAGAAACAGAATTGTTCCGATTGCAAGCGGCAGCTTTAACTCTTCAGCGCCATTGAAAAAAGGAATCAATAAGGATGAAAAATACAATCCCAAAGCTCCAACAAGAGCCGGTCCATAAATAACCGTCTGTACCCAGCCAAAAAGATATCCCCAAAATTTACCGTAGACTTCATCAAGACAGGCATACAAGCCGCCTGTTTTGGGAATCTGAACTCCTAGCTCGGCAATTGTTAAGCCAGCGGCTAGTGTAATGAGACCTCCAATAAGCCAAGCAGTCAAAGCTAGCGTTGAATCACCGGCAGCCAGTATTACTTTGCCTGGCTTCATAAAGATACCAGAACCAATTACCATACCGACAACAAGGGCAGTTGCAGGAATAAGTCCTAAGTCACGACGCAAATTGTTTTCATCATTACGTCCTTGTTGATGCACTACTTAACCCCTCCAAATATATGTTAACCTCGAATCCTCACTAACAATAACAAAAAGAAACAGAAATCGCAACAGAAAAATCACACGGCAGGAAAAGTCAGAAAAATAGTAAATATAGGAACTAATCGACAAATGATGAGGTGATATACGGTGTCTACTCAACCAGCTTCCCTGAATATTAGGCCCCGAATTTTATATCAGGTTGCCAAGGCTGCCTGGGAAGGCAAGCTCTTTGAAAATCGGGAAGAAATCTGCCGGATGGTACATGCGGAATACGAAGATGAAACGACCCGTCTGCACATAGCTAACCAAATCCGGATTGCAATGGGGCTTAATCCCCATACTTTTGATTATGTACTGCAGGACCAGGACGAACTTGCACTCATGGGGATGGGCAGCGAACCAATCGTAGTAGCTGATCCGTCAGGCTGCCGCTCCTGTAATCCGGCTGAACGTCATTGCGAAAACATTTGCCCGGTCCATGCTATCAGCCACGATGATTTTGGTGTTCTTAAAATTGACCACACGAAATGTCTCGGTGACGGCTACTGTCTAGATGCTTGTTCTTTTGGCGCACTTGCGCAAAAATCACAGTTTGTCCCGCTCATTGAATTATTAAAACAAAAAACGCATCCAGTCTATGTTTCTATCGCACCAGCTTTTGCCGGACAATTTGGCCCTGCTGTTACACCGGGAAAACTACGGACAGCTTTGCTTAAACTCGGTTTTATAGAAATGGTGGAAACGGCACTGTATGCTGATCTGATTACTATTAAGGAAGCTTTTGAGTTCAATCACCATGTGAAAGACAGCTCCGATTTTTTAATCACCAGTTGCTGTTGCCCGATTTGGATTAAGTTGATTGAAACAAAATTTCCCGATTTGCTGGACCATATCTCCCCTTCTGTTTCCCCCATGGTCGCTTCCGGACGAGTTATTAAGGCATTAGAGCCGGATGCCAAAGTTGTATTCATTGGTCCCTGTATCGCCAAAAAAACAGAAGCGCTGCTGCCTGATTTAAAGGGGGCTGTCGATTTTGTACTAACCTTTCAGGAATTGGCCACAATTTTTGAAGCAGCCGGCATCAATCCTGCCGACCAGCCGGATGAAGAAAATGGTCAGGCTTCCTGGGGGGGACGGCTCTATGGAAGAACCGGTGGTGTCAGCGCTGCCGTGGGCACTACCCTGGAAAAACTGGTTCCCCGACGGGCGCAAAGCTTTTCTGCCCTGCGCGTCGACGGTATTCCGGACTGCCAGAAAGCAATGGAGAGCATTCGTCAGGGGCAGCTTGAGCACAACTTTATTGAGGGTATGGCCTGTAAAGGCGGCTGCGTCGGTGGTCCTGGGCGCATCATTTCCCCGGAAGAAGGTACCACTCATGTCAATCACTACGGCGATGCTTCGCATGCTCATACTCCTGTTGAAAATCCACAAGTCTACTCGATCTTAGTCCGCTTAGGACAAAGCCAAGGCGAGGAACTGCCGGAACTAACCGGTGAAAGTGCAATGGCTGCTTTATTGGCGCGTAAATTAAAATAGATTTCCAGTGCTAATTCTAGTAAAATTTGTTATTATGGAAGTATACTGTATACTACTTTAGGAGGGACTACTACTGATGACAAATCAGCATCCCGTTAAAATTGTGGAAACCGTGCTGAGAGACGGCCATCAATCCTTAGCAGCCACTCGTATGCGCATGTCAGACATGCTGCCAATTCTCGAACAATTGGATGATATCGGTTTTTGGGCATTAGAAGCCTGGGGTGGCGCCACTTTTGACAGCTGCCTGCGTTTTTTAAATGAAGATCCCTGGGAGCGCCTGCGAACCTTGCGCAGACATTTACCGAAAACCCCAATTCAAATGCTGCTTCGCGGTCAAAACGTATTAGGCTATAATCATTACGCCGATGATGTTGTCAGAGAATTTGTCAACCGGTCCGTTGACAATGGAGTTCGTGTTATTCGTATCTTTGATGCACTCAATGATGTGCGTAACCTGGAAGTATCCATGAGAGCGGCTAAACAAGCCGGCGCTCATGTAGAAGGAGCTTTTGTTTATACCATCAGCCCTTATCATACCAACGAAACCTTCCTGCAGGTAGCCCGTGATCTGGTTTCGCTTGGTGCCGACTCGGTGTGTATTAAGGATATGGCGGGCTTACTGGCCCCCTACGATGCTTACGATTTAGTGAAAAAGCTTAAATCTGAGATTACTGTTCCTATTCATCTGCATACCCATTACACCAGCGGTATGGCCTCTATGACCTACTTAAAAGCGATAGAAGCCGGTGTCGATATCGTTGATTGCGCTTTATCTCCCTTTGCCATGGGAACTTCTCAGCCGGCCACAGAAGCACTTATTGCCGCACTGGAAGGTCATGAGCGCGATACAGGCTTGAAGAAAGAAGCACTTTACCCGATAGCCGATCATTTCCGCAGCGTAAAAAAACAGCTTGCTGAAACGTTCAAACTGAATACCGCTATGGACATTGACACAAAAGTTCTCACTTTCCAAATTCCCGGCGGCATGTTATCCAATCTGCTCAATCAGCTCAAAGAGCAGGGTATGGCAGATAAATATCCTGAGCTGCTGGAGGAAATGCCTCGCGTGCGGGCTGATTTGGGATATCCCTCCCTTGTTACTCCCACCAGCCAGATTATCGGTTCTATGGCTGCCTTCAACGTAATGCTTGGCCGTTATAAAGTTGTTCCCAGAGAAATAAAGGATTTGGCGCGCGGTAAATATGGCCGTACTCCTGCCCCTATCGATCCTGAGCTGCTAAAAACCATTATTGGCGATGACCCGATCATTACCCATCGTCCTGCCGACGATATTGCCCCGCAAATGGACAAGTTCCGTCAGGAGCTGGCTGAAAAGGGCTTTCCCAATGCCAGTACCGAAGATGTGCTATCCTACGCAGTGTTCCCGGAAGTTGCCTTGGAGTTCTTTGAAAAAAATCGAAAATAACAAATAGAAAAGTCATCAGGTGCTAAGCAGCCTGATGACTTTTTTCCTTAATAAAAACAAGAGTCACCAACAAATTCCCGCAAAATAGAGTTGGGAGGAATCTGATCGTCTACAGCAGACTTAAAGTAGGCAAGAAAGTTTAGCATTCGTTGTGCTTCCGAGTATACAGCTTCCTGAGGACCAACCTTTTCCAGTAGAGGAATTGCATATTTTTTTAATATTGCCAACTCATAAATGAGTGCTGAGTTGAACATAATATCCGCTTCTTCCTGGAAAGGAAAGATATTCCGTTCCTCGCCTCTTCGCACAGAAGGCCACATGCGCAGTGTTTTCAAAGCATCCTGAGAACGGAACTGACTGTCCCTAACAATGCGCCTTAAGAGCCGTGCATCCGTAGTTGGAATACGGTTATGATTATCAATAGACAACTGTGTTAAGGCACTCACATAAATCTTCACCTTGTGCTCTTTGGCGACCGATGCAGTCAACCGCTCATTCAAGCCATGAATTCCTTCAATAATCAACGGCTGCTCTTTATCAACCTTGATGATATGCCCTCGATACTCACGCTGACCTGTCATAAAATTATAAGAAGGTATTTTTACCTCTTCGCCTTGCAGCAGACGGGTCAAATGCTCATTAAACAGCTCCAGGTCAATTGCTTCAATTGCTTCGAAGTCATAATTGCCCTTTTCATCCCGCGGTGTATAGTCACGGTCAACAAAGTAATCATCCAAGGAAATGGGCACTGGGCGCACGCCATTTACTCTTAACTGAATTGTTAAGCGCTGCGCAAAAGTTGTTTTCCCTGATGAGGAGGGCCCGGCTACTAAAATCACCCGGACCTCCTTGCGGTGTTCTGAGATAAAGTCAGCTATTTGCGCGATCTTTTTCTCATGAAGGGCTTCAGCCACCCGAATAACGGTGGTAAGATTACCTTCTTCAATACACTCATTTAAATCGCCAACATAGCCGCATTTCATAATTTTCCCCCACTGTTCAGCCTCTAAAAATACTTTAGCCAGTTTAGGCAATTCAACAAAGGGGGGCAGTTCATTCGGCTTTTCTTTCTCAGGAAAGCGCAGCAGCAGGCCTGGCGGGTAAAAGCGCACTTCAAAATGCTGTAAATATCCGGTACTGGGCGCCATTGTTCCATAAAAATACTCAAAGATTGGCCCGCAGTAATAGAGGCTCACCTGCTCTCGCTCAAGCTGGCACAATAATTTCACTTTCTCCATCTGTCCAACTGATTCAAAAAGTTTTATTGCCTCTGCTAACGGCAGCTTGGTACGCGTAATTGGCCGGTCCTCACTTATGATTTCCCGCATACGCTGTTCAAGTGCAGCGATATCAGCGCCTGTAACCTCCTCCTGGCGATGCAGTTCGCAGTAAAGCCCCTTGCTAAGCGAATGCTCAACCGTAATCTCGCCATCAGGAAATAACTCCGCCGCCGCCACAATCATGACAAAAGTCAGACTCCGTTGATATACCTTTATTCCTTCTTCTGTTGTAAGGTCCAAAAATTCAACCGCAGCATCAGATTCAAGCGAACTTTGCAAGTCACGCACATCGTTGTTGACTTTTGCAGCCAGCACAGGTGTCGGGGTATGTTTGCCAATTGCTGTGCTGATTTCCAGCAAGGTACTGCCTTTAGTAAAGTGATGAATTTCTCCTGTCTTTAGCTGGATAGATATCTGTTCCTTCATTCTTTAACCTCCATGTCTAGTCTTGGCAGTTCATCAAAGGCGGTATAAATATATACGAAGGAGTGGCCTTATTTATCCCGTAAAAAAAGAAAGAGCGCTTATGTCGCTCTTTCCCCTTAAAGCTGTTGCTACCGCTCGCGGATCATTCGAAGCAACCGTAAAGCCATTATCGGCACTAGTGGAATACGGCGAGCAGCAAATCGTGCTCCTAACATAAAAATACAAAAAGACCCTACTATATGCACTAACCAGAAGCCGGTGCGCGGAAATTCCCATGTTGTATTGTCAAAGCAATTTTTCTTTTTAAATCCCACTGTTGCATCGCCTCCCTTTGAAGATAGTATCTCCAAAAACAGAAAATAGGCTGATGCAAAAACAATAGTATTATTTGCCAGTCGCAGCAAGTGCTGCTGCAATTTTGCCCGCCATCCCCAGCATCTTATTTTGCGGAACGGCACAAACGGCAATCCGGATTCCTTTTCCTAATGGAACAGCATACAGATAATCGTCATGCAGTTTATCGCATGCGGCGTCGGGATTTTCAGCCGGTACCGTGATAAAAAATCCTGCCGAATAAGGCAGCATGTGCAATTTGGCTGCTGCAGCTTCTTCCGTAAAAATACCGGCCCGCTTACGGATTAATTGATAATAGCCTTCTCGCTCCTGCTCCATTTGTCTCTGCAAAGTTTTATCCTGATAAATAGTGGCAAGCAGCCGCATGCAGCCGCGGTTAATGTTTGACCAGGTAGCACGGCTGGTATATTGATTGATGTCTTCAAACTCTTTAATAACCTGTTCGCTTGTCGACACCCCGATCATTGCACCGGTGCGCTGTCCATACATCGTATACCCTTTAGACATACTGAAAGCTAAAATCGTCAATACATTAGCAGGCAATCGGTCCAATTTTTTCATAAAAGCACGGCTGGTATTTTTTTCACCGGCATAGTCCAGATAAGCAATGTCAATTAACAGGATAATGCGCTTGCGGGGATTCGAAGCGCAATCCTTACATAATTCGATGACCTTATCCCATTCACCGTCAGTTAAGCTATACCCCGTCGGATTATGAGCTGGGGTATTAAGCAAGACCACCAGGCTATCCTGTTTTTCTAACAATGATTTAACCTTGCTTTCAAACGCCTGAATATTAAAGTTCTGCTTTTCATCAAACAGCGTATAGGTTTCCAATTTACGCAATGCATCTTCACACAATACCTTATAAGGGCCCCAGTACCAGTCAGAAGTCAAAACCGTATCGCCGATTTCCGTGTAATTCCATACCGTGTGATGAATAACACCAGAACCACCGGATGTGGCAACCGCTTTTGCATAGGCCTCAGGACGATTATCCGCAAAAGACAACTCAATGGCTGCATTCAAAAATTCTGGTAATCCGGCAATTGGTGCATAATTAATTACTTCGTTCATCGGAAGCTCACGCCAAACTTTTTCAATAGTAGGCAGGCAAACCAATTTTTCATTATCATCCAGCAAAGCACCAATGGTTGCATTGGTAACTTTAGCATTGCCAACTTCCTGTACTGCCCGATTGGCAGCTGCACTGGCTCCAAAAATCTTATCTGTTGCGAATTTTCCTTTCGCATGTGAAGCCGCTATACTTGTGATCATTTTTTCTTCCTCCCCTAATCTCTATCTATTTCCGGGAAACGAACTTTTACGGGTACATTTTATGCAGCATACGCGGGAACGGAATTGTCTCCCGAATATGGTCCAACCCGCAAAGCCAGGCAACTGTTCGCTCCAGTCCAAGTCCGAAGCCCGAGTGTGGAACAGAGCCATAGCGACGTAAATCAAGATACCATTCAAAAGCATCTTCAGGCAATTTATGCTCGGCAATACGCTGTTTGAGCAAATTGAGATCATCAATTCTCTGTCCGCCGCCAATAATTTCACCGTATCCTTCCGGAGCCAGCAAGTCAGCACCAAGAACAACAGTAGGGTCCTGAGGATCCGGTTTCATGTAAAAAGCTTTAATTGCGGTCGGGTATCGATGAACAAAAACAGGTGCATTAAAATGATTGGATATGATGGTTTCATGTGGTGCACCAAAGTCATCGCCCCACACAAATTCTTCCCCTGCCTGCTTCAGTATCTCAACTGCCTCAGTATAACTGATGCGTGGAAATGGTAGTTTCACTGCCTCCAGCTTAGCAACGTCACGTCCAAGCGTACGCAGCTCGTTAGCACATTTATGTAAAACACGCTGAATAACAAAGCACACCATTTCTTCTTGCAGTTTCATATTATCATCTACATCAAAATAAGCCATCTCGGCTTCAATCATCCAGAACTCCAGCAAGTGACGGCGGGTCTTGGATTTTTCCGCCCGGAAGGTCGGTCCAAAACAATAAATCCGGCCTAAAGCCAATGCTGTTGCCTCATTATAAAGCTGGCCGCTCTGCGATAAATAGCCTTTGTCCCCATGATAGTCCAATTCAAACAGATTTGTCGTCCCCTCACAGGCGGCAGGCGTTATAATGGGCGCGTCAGCCAGCACGAAGTCATGCTGATAGAAAAATTCCCGTAACGCATGCTCAATTTCTGAGCGAATCCGCAGTATAGCCACTTGCCGGGGCGTCCGAATCCACAAATGCCGGCGCTCCGCCAAGAAATCGACCCCATGCTCTTTGTGCGTAATAGGGTATTCTTCAGCAATTGCTATGACTTCCACTCCCGTTACCTGCATTTCAAAACCGCCTAAGGCACGTTCCTCTGCCCTGACAAGTCCTGTTAATTTTAATGCACTTTCCTGAGTAAGTGTTTGCGCCGCTTCATATAGTTCAGGAGCAACTTCTTTTTTCACCATAACTCCCTGAACTAAACCACTGCCATCACGTACAATTAAAAACTGGATTTTTCCTGAAGATCTTCGGTTATACAGCCAGCCCTGAATAGTAACCTGCTGTCCGACATGATCACCGAGATTTTTAATCAAAACCGTCTCCAAATCCACCACTCCTTTCGTCAAATCACCACTAGTGTCTCCAGGTTATAAGATGCTATAAATGTTACTCAGGATCAACATTACGCTTTCCTGTTATCCCATTTATTGTTATCGCTACTACCGTACAACTCTGCGCCGCTTGCGGGCTGACCGGCTCATACTGCCGTCCTTCCGCCAGCTGAGCAGTAAGCGCATTTAATAACGCGGCTTTTTCCTCAACATCCACAATAACTTCAGCTGTGCCAAAAACAATAACCGATGTATATCTGGTACTGCACTTGCAGGCCGAGGCACCTAGTACCAGTTTGTCAGTCTGACTGACTTCAAAACATACTTTTTGATTACATGCAATATTATCAAGCTTTTTGCCTTTGTTTGCACAATGAATATAAATTTTGCCTTTAAAAAGCAAATAGTTAAGCGGGGTAATATAGGGTTGACCTGTTTCATCACAAGTAGCCAGGTGTCCTTCATTACGCTGCGTCAAATATTCAATTGCTTCTGGTTCTGTCAACCATTTCTTCGGCATCAGCAAAGCCTCCTTATACCAAATATTGTTACTTATTCTGGACAAGTTAAGTAAATCCTGTCACCCGCTTTAAATTATTAAAAAGTACACTTGCGGTACAAACGACAAAAGCAGGCCTGTTGGCCTGCTTTTGCAGCAATAAGAATTAAGCTTTTTTGTTAGCGTCGTATTTAGCCGTTAAAGTTCCGCTGGTATTCTGAGTGGCTCCGCCAGAAAATTTCTGTTCCTGGGCTTCAATCATCTTACGAACCATGTGTCCGCCTACGCGTCCGTTGTCAGCCGAAGTTAAAGCACCTTTGTACTGATTCTTGTAATCAGACAAACCAATTTCAGCTGCGGTTTCGAGTTTCAGTTGTTCAAGAGCCTGTTGAGCTGCAGGATTCACAGGTTTTCTGCTCCTTGACATGAAGAACACCTCCGTGAATTTTATTTATTTCTGGTTCCACTAATAGAATGCCATTCTAACGAAATTCAATTCTATGTAAATTTTGGTGATTAAAAAATCACATTAAATTCGGCCCGGATTTGATTAGGCTTAATCGTCTCATCATCATGACGGGTAGTAAAATCCCGGTACAAACTTAACGTTCCATTCTCGGTTACCCTGTAATTAGCAATGGCCCGAAATCCTTTTGAATTGGCATAGGCCTCAGTCGTCGTCCAATTCGTATTGACGGCCTGTTCTTCAACATCCCGATAGGAAACAGCATAGTTGATATCACCTTTTTGCGCTATATTGCCAAAAGTGGCTTGTACAAGATAGCCATCAGCTGTAGACTTATCATTTTTCATATACGACCCGCTCAGCGTAATATGTTCAGCTATCTTCGTGCCTGCGTTGAAAGACCAGTATTTGCTGTCCTCAATATCATTCACCTTTACATAGCCAACACCAACATTTACACCTAGAACGGTAGTACCAATATCAAGTGAAATGGAATCCAATTTACTGCTTTCTTGCTTCGGCTGACTAACAAAACCGATTGCATGAAAGCGACTTTTGTTTGCTCCCATATAAATACTTTTCATCCCATTCATATCAAAGAACATCCCCTCGCCGACAATCAACGGTTGACGTCCAAATACAACATCCGGATTAGCAGACTTTTCGTCGTATACTCCCTCTGCACCAGCACTCATTATAGTTTGAGGAGAAGCCAAAACCGGTACTGCAACTAATGTGATAACAGTAAATACGGTAACGGTAACCTTTCGCGTCATTTCTTGTTCCTCCCCAAAAGCACTACTCTGCTCGTCAAGTAGGTGTGGCAATCTGGTGTGTGATAAAATTAACCTGTTAACATAATTCTATGATTACAGCAAAATTCCTGTGAATTTTCTACGCCAAAAGCTTGTCAATAATTGGCTTCTCGCCTTACCGCATAACAAAAAAGCAGATTAACTGCCATACCCATGTATGGTAATTAATCTGCCATATAGTCTACGTAATTTATTCATTCAGGGAAAAAACGCTGATGGATGGCATTAACCGCCTCCCTAACCTGAGACGCATCAATTAAGCAGGAAATACTAATTTCAGACGTACTGATTACTTCGATATTGATCCCGGCATCACCTAATGCGCCAAACATGGTAGCGGCAATCCCTGGGCTGCCCAGCATGCCTGCGCCAACAACCGAAACTTTGGCTACAGAATCTTTTATAACAACATCCAAAAGATTGAGTTCACGGGCAATTGTCTCCAGAATTTCTTTCGCTTGTGCTAAGTCCGGTTTGGTAACGGTAAAAACAATATCATTCATATTTTTATCTGCATTACGGATACTCTGAACAATCATATCTACATCAATATTGGCCTCAGCCAGCGCTGAAAAGATCTTATAAGCAATTCCCGGACGATCAGGAACACCTAATACAGCAATTTTTACTACATTAGTGTCATGAGTTACCCCGCGTATAATAAATTCCCGTTCTTCCATTGTATATTCCTCCCTGATGATTGTCCCTGTTTTTTCTGTAAATGTAGAACGAACGTGAATAGGTACATGATAATGCTTGCCCATTTCAACTGACCGGGGCTGCATAACAAGTGCACCTAATCGGGCCATTTCCAGCATCTCATTATACGTAACTTCTTGCATTTTTTTCGCATTAACAACTATTCGCGGATCAGCCGAGTATATTCCTTCCACGTCTGTAAAAATTTCGCAAACATCTGCTTTGATGGCACCAGCAAGCGCTACTGCCGTGGTGTCTGATCCTCCTCGACCTAACGTCACAATATCACCACAGGCATTTATTCCCTGAAATCCGGCTACCACGACAATTTTGCCCTCTTCCAATTCAGTTAATACACGCTGCGGCTCTATATTATTAATCCGGCCCTTGCCATATGCGGCACTGGTACGGATACCAGCCTGAAATCCGGTAAACGAAACTGCCGGCTGTCCTAGTTCTGAAAAGGCCATTGCCAGCAAAGCGATAGACACCTGTTCGCCGGTAGACAAGAGCATGTCCATTTCCCGGCCATAGTGTTTTCCGGTAATTGCTTTTGCCAAACTAATTAATTCATCCGTTGTATCACCCATTGCGGATACAACAACTACTACGCTGTCTTCCGGTCTTTTCTCCTGCAACACTCTTGCTGCTACTGCTTTTATTTTCTCCGGGGTTGCTACTGAACTTCCGCCAAACTTTTTTACAACTAAAGACACATCGCATCTCCCTCATCAATAGATTCTACTCCCTGCAGTATTTAAATTCTTCGAGGGAGAGACAAAATCCTTCTTGCAATAGACATAAATGTATGTATTTAGTTGCAAACTGTAATTTCTTCTTTATTCCAATAATATTTGAGTCTCATAAGATGTAAAAGTGCCCCGGTTATCACCGGGGCACAACCAGCTAATCTTATGCTTCTACCACAATTTTCTTGGAATTTTCCCAAATTCCGTGAATATTACAGTAAGCAGTCACCAGCAACGTTCCTGATGAAGTAAGTTTAATCAGAGCTTTGCCAAAAGGCTCCGTATAGGCCGGACCTTTATTCGCGCCTTCAACTGATTCTCCATGAGCAGCAAAATCAAAATTGGCCAGCTCATAAGCAAATTTGCCGTTTTCGGGCATGAAATAAAGCTTAATCCAGCGAATGTGATGCTCAGTTGTATTCGGGTGGGCAATTTCATTGCCGACGCCTACTTCAACAGCAACCTTTTCACCTGCCTTGACTGTATCCGGACAATCAATTACCGGTACGTGTTTTTCTGTTTTCCAGTCATCAGTTTTCATAACCTCAGCAAATTTCATGATAGTCCTCCTTATTATTGGAAATGATTAGCATTATATTAGTATATTTCGTTTCTAATTAAAAATTCCTCCAATAAAGAGAAAACGATCACGACTTTTTTTCAAAGAATAATGTCTATTTATAGATACGGATCGTTAAACCATGAATTAATTGTATTTTATCATCCGACCAACCTTCCGGAATACTCGGCTTAACAGGTTCCATAACTAGATTCGTATCACATATCAAGCTTCCATCCGCGGCCCGAACCGCAGCCAAACCGGAATTAGAACGGCAAATAGTAGCAACTATATTCCGGTCAACAATCATATCAATTAAACAGTCATCCTGCGTATCCCCTTTACTGAATCCTTGGAAGTAGCTTTTATCAATCGAAGGAATATTTTCATAAATACACGAGATCACCTGCATGACAATTGCGGCACACACCTCTATGTACTGCTTGTTAATCTGCCGCGGCTCTTTTTGTTCATAACGAACTCTTCCGGAACTCGATAAGCTGGAAATATGGGTTGGAATAACAATTTTATTAGGCAGCCAGATTCTCACCAATAAAGTATTATTCAATATGTCGATATTAAGTTCAATCGGCGAAGGCATAACCATCTTGGATAAAACATCATCTAAGCGTGCGAGGATTGCCGATCTTTCACCTGCCAGCAGCCTTTCAACTCCGCCAATTCTTTCATCCTCTTTTTTATCATGTTCTGCTTTCTCTGCTTCAATCTGTTGTACAATCGCAGTACGCCGTCTCTGGGCTTCATCTTCAGCCTCTGCCACAGCCCTGTTAATCGCTTTCTGACGGTCTTGTGCCGTTAAGTAAATAGATACTGCCAAAAAAACATTAACGACAAATGTTGCCCCTAAAAACAGGGCATTACTATTACTAAGCAGCATGGCAATGACGCCTACTACCAATCCACCACCTTTAGTCGCTAAAGGCATGATAAAGCTTTCTTCTACTTTAAGCTTAGCCTCCACTGGCAAATGATCAAAGCTCGGGATGCTTCGTTCTACAAAAACCTGCCGTTCCAGCAGTGGCTGATAGTCCACAGGCTGATAAGAAAGCCTGCTCAACCCGGCAAGCTGTTCCTCCAGCGCCAGATTATATTCATGTTCATGCTTCCACCGCTCTTCCTGTACGGCATGGCGTATATAATGCACTCCTGCTTGTATTTGTTTGTCATTATCTTGATTGGGACGATTCAAGCGTGATCCACTTATTTTTTTTACCATAATATCCTCCTGTAATTCCCTATCTTCTTATTGTACTCAAAACATTTTCGTATGCCTAGCAAAAATTGATATATTTTGTCAAATAAAAAAATATAGACAGGACTAGGGGGTTTGTGTTAGTCTATAACAAGAAAACTGACCTTTAAATTAGTCCGGAGAGACTAGGAAGGTATACAATAAGCGGCCTTTATATTTTTATGGCCATATTGGACCTTCTAGCCTCTTACTCCGGTAAGAGGCTTTTCTAATGAAAAGGGGGATCTATTATGAGCAGACAAAGAATCATTCAAGTGGAAGAAAAACTTCCTATCCTGCAAACACTGCCACTGAGTTTGCAACATCTATTTGCCATGTTTGGAGCTACTGTCCTTGTTCCCATATTGTTTAAGGTAAATCCTGCCACCATTTTATTGATGAACGGTATCGGCACTCTTCTTTATTTATTTATCTGCAAAGGTAGAATCCCTGCCTACCTGGGTTCGAGCTTTGCCTTTCTTTCTCCTGTTTTCGTGATACTTCCGCAATACGGCTATAATGCGGCACTGGGCGGTTTTATCGTTGTTGGTGCCATCTTTACCTTAGTCGGCTTAAGTATTAAAGTTATCGGTACCAAGTGGATTGACGTAGTCTTCCCACCGGCAGCAATGGGCGCAATTGTCGCCGTTATTGGTCTGGAGCTGGCACCAGTAGCAGCTGACATGGCTGGTCTAACTGCTAAAACACTGGACCCGAAAGTAATTACCGTTTCGATCTTCACCTTGCTTGTTACGATCTTCGGTTCCATCTTATTCCGCGGCTTCTTATCCGTCATCCCGATTCTTATTGGTATCCTGTCAGGCTATATCCTCGCTTTCGCAATGGGAATGATTGATTTAAGCATAGTAGCCAATGCTCCTTGGTTTGCAGTCCCAACCTTCTATACACCAGAATTTAATCTTGCTGCTATCGCTACCATCGTCCCAGCTGCCCTTGTAGTTATTGCCGAACATATTGGCCACCTTGTAGTAACAGGCAATATTGTCGGCCGTGATTTAACCCGTGATCCCGGACTGGACCGGTCTTTGCTTGGCAATGGTCTTTCCACCATCATTTCCGGCTTTCTTGGTTCCACCCCCAATACTACCTACGGAGAAAACATTGGTGTCATGGCGATCACCAAAGTATATAGCACCTGGGTAATCGGCGGTGCAGCAATTATTGCGATCATCCTCTCTTTCGTTGGCAAGCTGGCGGCAGCGATTCAAAGCATTCCAGTTCCTGTTATGGGCGGTGTTTCCCTCCTGCTTTTCGGGGTAATCGCCGCATCCGGGATTCGGATGCTAGTCGAATCGAAAGTTGATTACAGCCAGGCCCGTAATTTAATTCTCACATCTGTTGTACTGATCATTGGCATCAGCGGTGCCTACCTTACGCTGGGAACAATTACGCTTAAAGGAATGGCACTGGCAACAGTCGCTTCTATCCTTTTCAGCCTCAGCTTTAAAGTACTGGATGTGCTTGGACTTACTAACGATAAAGCAGAATAACATACAGCAAAAGAAAACCGCAGCCTTGTGGCTGCGGTTTTTTAGTTTAAGAGCGAAAGTTAATAAACTGTAAATCAATATTAAAGTCGCATTGTTTTAATTTCATAATCGCTTTTTGCAATTCATCTTTATCTTTGCCGGAAACCCGCACCTGATCATCCATAATTTGAGCCTGCACCTTCAATTTGCTGTCCTTAAGCGTTGCAATAACCTCTTTCGCTTTTTCTTTGCTTATTCCCTTTTTAATCGTAACAGTCTGGCGGACAGTACCATGAGAACCGGCTTCAATTTTACCATATTCGAAGCATTTTAACGAAATCCCTCTCTTTACGGCTTTCGCATGAAGAATATCAATAATACTCTGCAGCTTGTAATCACTATCAGCAACAAGCTTAATTACATCCTCTTCCTGCTTTACTTCTGCTTTGCTTCCCCTAAAATCGAAACGCTGGTTAATTTCTTTCACTGTTTGATTAATTGCATTATCAACTTCCTGCATATCCACATCCGATACAACATCAAAAGAGCAATCTTTAGCCATGATAATCCTCCCGTTTGAATTTATTTCTTAATAGAGATACGGATTGTACTGCGAGCCACAACGTATACAAAAGCCAGTACCCCCCCAATGGTAAAAAAGAAAGCCACCGGTTTAATCATTAAAATCTCTGAGGTACCAATAAGACAAAACATTAAAGTTGCCATATAGGCTAAAAATAATTCACCATATCGCGGATTACCGACTCGAGGTGCAAGCGTGAGCCATACTAAAAATCCAAGTAAAATTACATTGCTGTATTTTAAAATATCCATCTGCGTTTCCCCTCACCTGCAAAATAAACTAGATTATAACAGGTAAGTTTTCGCGGGTGTAAGGGTATTTTCCTGCTTTGTTCGTACAGAATACGCCTGCAAAAATTGCACATTAGTCTCAGCTATCCGACGCATCACTTTAAGAGCAGTTAATGAATATACTATCTCGAAAGGACAAAAAAATTCATTTCATAGTTGCCATTGAGTCCGATTGAAATTAAACACCCTAAAAATCGCAGTGGAATCTTTACACCAGTAGCATTATGTTTCGAACTTGCATATGATGATACCAGGTAGATAACATAGATTTTTACATTTTCCCATCATAAATAAAGGAGGTTTCTTGTTTATGGAAAGCAAATACCCGCATTGGTACCATGGTGATAATATGGAGTGTTGCGATTATCCAGAGAAAGAAATGATGTGCTGCGATGATATGCCTCATAAAGCATATCCAACAGAAACAATGAAAGACCGTATTATGTGTCTCTTAGGTGACGAAGTTCTCTTCTCAGTTGACGCCCGTATCTGCCGCCGCGAATCCTTTTGTGGTACCTTATGCTATGTAGGCTGCGACTTCATCATTGTCAACGTATGTTTTCGCCGTAAATCTATTTCTATGCATATTCCTATTAAGATGCTGCGTTTCATTGCACCGTACAAATCTCACGGCCGTATGTTCTAGCTGCCGCACACCCCAAGTGAACCTCCCGCATAGTATATACTAGCACGACAGAAGGGAGGAATGTCTGGTGTGGAAACGACGTGAGCGTAAGCCCCTGGCTGTAGATATAGATCACATGAAAGTGCTTAACCAAGAAGCCATTGAACAATTAGAGTTAATGAGCACAGCGCTGGAGGCCTCAGAACTGGCTACTGGAACTATGCGGGACAGCTTGGATACCATGGCAGAAAACCATTGGCATAGTTATATGGATATCATTCATATGGTATCCATGCATGATGAAGATTTTGCTGCAACCATGAAAAAACAAGGTACTGATCTACGTGATGAAGAAGACAGTGAGTACGCAGAAAGAAAATTTGCCGGCAACCGTGAGTTACTATTGCTCCTTCTACTTGCCCTTATTAGAAGGCATCAACGCTTCATTCAGCTTTGGGCTTTGCGTAGCAGCCCTATGACTGACTACTTTAAGGAATCAATGGCAATGGAACGGGAACATACGTCAGAAATTATTGCCATAATTCAAGGCATGGTGTAATATTGAGGCGATCATCTTGATCGCCTCAATTTATTTTTAGCGGAAAAACTGTAATAGCAATGGTACAATCTTCCCCATACTAAGCATAATCAGAAAGGAGCCGCTATGTTAGACTTAATCGTCTCTGACAAACTATCCACACTGCCATTGAAAGAGTTCTTGCGAAAATCCGGTCTTTCACTGACACTACGCCGGCGGATTAAACATAATGGAGTCATCACCCGTAACGGTACTCCCATCAGCTGGAACGAACCAGTATTCGACCAAGATCAAATAACTGTATCCTGGCCTCTGGAGAATAAAATTGAACCTATGCCTATGCCTCTGGCAATAGCCTATGAGGATAGCGCTTTACTCGTAATAGACAAGCCTCCTGACATCATGGTTCACCCTACCGCCCGACAGGATAGCATAACGATTGCCAATGGTGTATTGCACCATTACCGGGAAAGTGGACAAAGCTGTGATTTTCATCCGGTTCATCGGCTTGACCGCCAAACCTCGGGCCTCCTGCTCCTCGCTAAAAACGCTTATATCCATCACCTCTTATCCGGGCAGGGGATTAAACATGTGCAGCGTACTTACCAGGCGATTGTAACCGGTCAGCCCCTGCCCGCCGCGGGAACCATCAATGCTCCTATTGGGAGAAAACCTGGCAGTATCATTGAAAGAATGATTTCACCATGTGGTCAAGAAGCAGTTACCGACTATCAGCTGATTAGTGGAGTATCCGTAGCAAGCTTAATGCAGATTTCCTTACGGACAGGTAGAACCCATCAAATTCGAGTACATTTTTCTCACATTGGTCATCCGCTTCTCGGTGATGATCTTTACGGAGGAGCTACAGAGCTCATTAATCGCCAAGCCCTGCATGCCGGCAAACTAGCTTTCAATCATCCAATCACCAATGAGCTGCTAACCATACATAGTCCTCTTCCGGCTGATATGCGGTCGGTATTAACGCTGCTCGGTATGCATGACCCATTTGATAATGGATTATGATACATTTTTTTGAATGAGCATATACTGTTTATGCAGAATGCTCACTAATATGGTATAATAAGGATCGACTATAAACTTTCCAGGAGGGAATCGCATGCCATTAGTAACCTCTACAGAGCTTTTTAAAAAGGCCTATGAAGGCCAATACGCCATAGGCGCCTTTAACGTTAACAATATGGAAATCATTCAGGGTATTGTTGACGCTGCCAAAGAAGAACAAGCTCCTCTCATTTTACAGGTTTCAGCAGGTGCTCGGAAATATGCTAAACATATCTATTTAATCAAATTAATTGAAGCAGCGCTGGAAGATTCGGGATTGCCAATCTGCCTTCATCTGGATCACGGTGAGGATTTTGAAATATGCAAATCCTGTATCGATGGTGGCTTTTCTTCAGTTATGATTGATGGCTCCAGACTGCCATTTGAAGAGAATATTGCGCTGACTAAAAAAGTTGTTGAATATGCACATGCTCACGGTGTTGTTGTTGAAGGTGAATTAGGCAAATTAGCCGGCGTGGAAGATGCTGTTAAGGTTAGTGCCAAAGATGCAACCTATACCGATCCTGAACAAGCTGTAGAATTCGTAAAACGTACCGGTGTTGATTCGCTAGCAATTGCAATCGGCACCAGCCACGGAGCTTATAAGTTTAAAGGTGAGCCTTCGCTGGACTTTGAACGCCTGGAAACGATTACAAAATTGCTGCCCAACTTCCCGCTTGTATTGCACGGTGCTTCTACCGTACTGCCTGAGTTCGTTAAGAAATGCAATGACTTTGGCGGCCAAATTGGCGGTGCGCAAGGCGTTCCGGAAGAAATGCTGCTTCAGGCCAGCAAGCTGGGCGTTTGCAAAATTAACATTGATACAGATTTACGCTTAGCCATGACTGCCTCAATCCGTGAACATCTTGTCAATAACCCGGCTGATTTTGATCCCCGTCAATATTTAAAGCCAGCTCGTGAAGCGATTAAGAATATGGTAAAACATAAAATCCGCCACGTACTTAACTGCAGCGGACGGCTATAACAAAAGGTAAAGCTGAACTGGATTAGTCCAGTTCAGCTTTTGTTTTTCATAGGTTAGCAAAACAAAAAAGCACTCACCTAACAATTCGGTATCTAGTAAGATTATCTATATACACTCTATCGCTGACGAGGCAAGGGGAGTGCTGTTACATTAGCGTAGGTTAAGCGACAGCGTCGGAGCGTTGCAATGGCACTCCCTCTGCCGGGCCTTTACGCATCATTCTGACTCGCCATTTTACACAAAACAAAAAAGCACTCACATTCGTAAGTGC
>NZ_SLUI01000017.1 GCF_004339805.1 Anaerospora hongkongensis
GGTGTTACAGCAGCGAACGAAACGGATGCGAAAGCCGCAGGAGACGGTTCAGCCGGTGGCAGAATTGGCACCGATAAAGACGGCAAGCCGGTAACTAGCACGGCTTCTATTGGAATTGGCGCAGGCGTCGCCATCAATACCGTGACAGCAACAACCAGTGCGAGCATCGGAGCCGCTGACCATGAAGCAGGCAGCGTAGAAGTACGAGCGATCGCCCATAAAGAAGGCAATATCGCGCAGAGCAGTGACTTTACAGCAGAAGCAGTTTCGGGTGCAGCTGGTGGCAAAGTCGGCTTAGCGGGATCGTTTGCCTTAAACAGCGTGACAAGTACCGCAACAGCGGAAATAAAAGATGGGGCGACGATCGCTGTCCATCAGGATGCTGAGAATACTGGTTCTGTAACTATTGAAGCAGAAAATAGAACAACCCGCAGTGCCAGCGCTACGCCGCAGGGCAAAGGGGCAAGCGGCGGTAGTTTAGGCATGGGAGCATCGGTAGCGTTGAACATCGGGGCAAATAGTGCCCTGGCGAAAATAGCAGGCGGAGCGGATGTGACCGGAGCAGGCGACGTAAGCTTAGCGGCAGCCGGATTCCATACCATTACGACCAAAGCCGAAGCAGGAGCTTCCGGCGGCATTGCCCTCACTCCGGTTGTAGCCATGAACAGTGTAGATAACCAGGCAACGGCAATCGTTGAAAAACGGACAGGCAGTGCCGAAGACGTGGCTGAAAACCTGTTGACTGTCGGCAGCTTAAGCGTAAGTGCCACTAACAGCGCCACTGGTGTGACTGAAGCCAAAGGAGCAGCGGACGGCTCAAAAGCCGCCATCGGGGCGGCAGTAGCGATCAACATCGCCAATGACAAAGCCTTTGCGACGACCGGCAGAAACATCACCGCCGGTGGCGATGTGGTCTTCCATGCAGATAACCAAAGCAAAACCGAGGCTAATGCCATTGCAAGTGCGGCAGGGGGAACCCCGGCCAAAGACGATGGCAGTGTGTCCAACGGGAAAAACGTAGACAGCCTGGTCAAAGAGCAGACCGACTTTGCCCAAAAGGATAAAACCGAGAAGAAAGAAGCAGCCAGCGCCCAGACGAGTGAAGGCAAACTGGCCGTAGCAGCAGCAGTCGGGGTTAACCTGTCGGATAGCAGCGCTGTAGCAGCCACTCCGGATGGCGTGACCATCAAAGCAAGCGGTAAATTCGGCGTGATTGCAGCGAATGAAACAGATGCCAAAGCCGCGGGAGATGGCTCGGCAAGCGGTAGAATTGGGACGGATAAAGACGGCAAGCCAGTAACCGGCACAGCAGCCATCGGGATCGGTGCGGGCGTTGCCATCAATACCGTGACGGCTACCACCAGCGCCAGCATCGGAGCAGCCCACCATGAAGCAGGCAGCGTAGAAGTACGAGCGATTGCCCACAAAGAAGGCAATATCGCCCAAAGCAGCGATTTCACGGCAGAAGCGATCTCAGGAGCAGCCGGCGGGAAAGTGGGGTTAGCCGGATCGTTTGCCTTAAACAGCGTGACAAGTACTGCAACGGCAGAAATTAAAGATGGGGCAACGATTGCTGTTCATCAGGATGCTGAGAATACCGGTTCCATAAGCATTGAAGCAGAAAACAGAACAACCAGTAAGGCCAGCGCCACTCCACAAGGAAAAGGGGTAACAGGCGGCAGCTTAGGTTTAGGTGCATCTATTGCAATGAACATCGAGACCAATAAAGCGATAGCCGAACTGAGCGGACATATCACGGGAGCGGATGATGTTACACTCAAAGCTCTAGGCAACCATGTGATACGAACCACAGCTGAAGCCGGAGCTGCCGGAGGTATCGCCATAACGCCTGTAGTGGGTCTGTCGGTAGTAGACAATATTGCAACGGCAAAAATTGATGAAATTGGAAATGATAATCTTTTAGATGTAACAGGTGATATTAACGTTTCCGCCAGCAATACCGGCGATACCATCACAATTGCCAAAGGGGCAGCTGACGGTGGTAAAGCTGCGGTAGGTCTTGCCATAGCAGTAAACGTAATTAATGACGCGGCGAATGCCATGACTGCCCGTAATATTAACGCAGGCGGCAACGTCACCTTTGATGCTAAAGCAAGCGGAAGCGCGGCGGCAGATGCAACAGCAAGCGCCGCAGGTGGTAAAGCTGATACCAGCAGCAAAGCAACACCGGCTGATTCACAAGAACAAGGCGGGGTTGATAAATCCATAGAAGAGCAGACTAGCTTTGGTCAAAGCCAGCAAGGCAAAACAGACGGAGAGAAAAAGAAGGCCGGATCGGCATCTACTAGTGAAGGGAAATTGGCAGTCGCTGCGGCAGTGGGTGTAAACGTAGCGGATACAAAAGCCGAAGCCTACACCATGGATGGTCGGACCATCAATGCAGGCGGTAAACTCACGGTGGCAGCAGCGCACTTTGCTGACGACAGTGCTAAGGCTGATGGTGCGGCTGTCGGAACAGCTTCGGTTGGCATCGGTGCAGCAGTTGCAATCAACACGGTAGACGCTTCAAGCAGCGCAACTATCGGTATTGCGGAACATCATGTAAAAGGGGCCGAAGTACGGGCTGAAGCCCTTGATGATAAGACCAGTTTATTCAGTGCGGAAGCGATGTCTGGCGCTGGGGCAGGTAAAGTGGGCATCGCTGGCTCATTTGCCTTGAACAGCGTTGATAACACTGCGCAAGCGCAAATTAAAACAGGCGCAAAAGTAAATGCCCATGAGGGCGATATCGCAATTTTTGCTGAAACTCTTACCAGCCACAGTGCCAGAGCTATGCCGACTGAAGGTGTGACAACCGGTGGCAGCAAACTGGGTGTCGGTGCCTCTGTAGCCCTAAATCTTGTTGACGAGAGCACCATTGCAACGATTGCGCAAGATGCACAAGTCCTTGATGCCGGTAAACTTTCGATTCACGCTGTATCTGCCAGTGACACCTTTACCGAGGCAAAAGCTGGTGCAGCGGGCGGTATTGCCATTGATGCCGTAGTAGCTATGACCAAATTAACGCAGACTACACAAGCAACCATCGCACAAGATGCCATTGTTACAACTCATGATGATACAAGCATCAGTGCTAAAACCAGCGGTAAAAATGAGGCAATCGCTGCAGGTGATACCAAATCGGAAAAAGTCGGTGTCGGTGCATCGGCAGCAGTCATTCTAAGTAATAGCGGAGCGTCAGTTCCTTTGGCAGCAGCTGTAATTGATGGCGAAGTAACGTCTGGCGGCGGACTTGAACTAATTGCAAAAGCTGATCGAAGCTATAGTGCCTTATCTACGGCCAGTGCCAAAGGGGCACTAAATAAGGAAGATGTGAATCCATCTAATGCTAGTGCTAAAACGCTTCAGGACAATCAAAGTTCGCAAAAAGGAACTCCTGGCGGCGGAAAAGTTAAGATAGCAGCTGCATTAGGTACGGTTTATACAAATGATGATGTAGAGGCTGTAATTACAGACGGGCGAAACATTAGCGCCAATGGTGCTCTTACTGTAGCTGCAGAAAACAAATCTGACGTTACAGCGCTTGGCAGCGGCGAGGCCGTTGATCCTTTGACGGCAACCGGTATTGGTGTGGGTGTGGCAATGACCATCAACCGCAGCGAAACTACTGCAACAATTGGCGACGGTGTTATCATTGAAAAGGCCGGTGATTTGACGGTAAGCGCAGTCTCGGTGCAAAATGCCAATGCAGAAGCAGTGGCAGGCGCCGGTGCTAAAAGCGTTGGTGTTGCCGGAGCCTTGGCTGTAACCGATTCAGAGGTCAACACCAAGGCGGCTGTCAGTCAGGATGTTTTCATTAAGGATGCAGGAAGTACTGCCGTAACAGCGGCCAACACAAGTATATTGGATGCCAATGCCTGGAGTGTAGCTGTGGCAGGAAAAGTAGGTGTAGGTGCAGCCGTGGGAGTTGTGGCTGCGGATCATAACGTAAATGCGGCAATTGCCAACAATGTAACCATTAATGCCAGCGGCAGTCTTGCAGTGACGTCCGATAACCATATTTACAGCAATGCTGAGGCAGTGACGGTTGGGGCTGGCAGCAAGGTAGGCGGTGCTGCTGCGGTAGCTGTCAATATCATTTCAACCCAAACAGATGCCCATATTGCGACAGGCAGTGAAATCGACGCAGACGGAACAACCTCCGTCGAAGCCGATGCCAGTGAGACAGCGACGACAAGAGCTGCCGGTGCAGGTGCCGGTGGGACAGCCGGGGTAGCGGCTTCCGGTGCAACAACCGTTCTCAATACTGACACCAAAGCGTATATTGACCATAACGTAAACATAAACCAGGCTGATGCATTAGGCTCAAATGCTGCCCAAAGTGTTAATGTCAAAGCAGAGGATCACACCAGTGTTGTAGGTACAGGCGGTGCGGGAGCTGTAGGTGGTACTGCAGGCATTGGCGCAGGTGCAGATATTGGTGTAATTAATAAAGACACAACAGCGTTCATCGGTCATGATACTAAAGTAAATGCCGGTAACAGCGTTTCTGTAGAAGCGATTGCCAGTGAGACGGTTCGTTCTATCGCTGCCAGTGGTGCCGGTGGAGGAACAGCAGGGATAGCTGGTGCGGCCTCTGTTTATACCATCAACAACGCAACGACAGCATTTATTGGGACAATGGCAGATGTGAAAGCTGACGGCAATGTCAAAGTTGCGGCGAAAGATGATACGGAAGCCAACTTGATTGGAGGTTCAGGTGCCTTTGGCGGTACGGCCGGTGTAGGTGCGTCTGCCGGTGCGGCGGTCATTAACAAAGATACGCAGGCTTACATTGCCGATAACGCCAGTGTCACGGCTCTTGGTAACCAGGCAGCAATGAATGCAGAAACCGGCGAGTACCAGGAAAACTTCCACAATCCGCTTTCCACAGATGTACAGGATGGCAACGTCACTATGCCTGGCGTAGAAGAAGACGATCAGTATTGGAGTCAGGTCGATGACCTTAACCTCTTAACTAAAATCCGTACTACCACAGCGGAAACAACTGCGATAAAAGGTATCGCCGTTACAGCCACCTCGAAAAATGATATCAAAGCTTCTGTTGCGGCCGGTGCAGGCGGCGGCACCGCCGGCGTTGCCGGATCCGGTGCAGTTACGATTATTAATAATGACACTAAGGCTTTCATAGGTGATAATACTAAGATAAACAATGACAATGCGAAGGCTGGAGCAGATCAAAGTGTTATGGTTGCTGCAGGAACGGACCATTATCATCTTGGGATTGCCGGTTCGGTTGCAGCCGGGGGCACTGTCGGTGTAGGACCGGGTGCTCAAGTGGCTGTTACCACACTGCATACCGATGCACATATCGGTAAGAACACCGAAGTCAAAGCCGCAGAAGATGTAAAAGTAACCGCGAAAGCGGAAGAAAATATGCTGACTGTTGTTGCAGCTGCTGCAGGCGGCGGTATGGTTGGCGTAGCCGGAGCTTTCGATGTAACTATCATGAACAGTAATACCTCAGCCTACATTGACCAGGCGGCAAAAATCAGCGCCGATAATAATGTTCTGGTTGCAGCCAGTGACAAAACATCCAGTGCAGCTATTTCCGGCAGCGCAGGTCTTGGCTTTGGAGCAGCAGGTGTCGGCGGTTCGCTCCAGGTTACCGTGATTAACAAAGATACCACTGCTTATATCGCCCAAGGGGCAACTGTAGACGGGAAAGCAAATGGCACTAGTGATCTGACGGTTTACAAAGACCAAGCTAATGGCAGCAGAACAACCGATGACAGCTTCCAGGGGGTAGCCGTTCAAGCGGATAGCAGTGAAGAACTTGTTGATGTTGTCGCCAGTGGAGCTGCCGGTCTCTATGCAGGCGTAGCCGGTGCGGTTTCCGTCAATACCGTTACATCCAATACAGATGCCCATATTGCTGAAAGTGCCAACGTTAATACCGACCAAGCCAATGTTGGCAGTGACCAGTCCGTAAATGTGTCCGCTGTTAACGATCTGGAAATTTTCTCTGTCGGTGGTTCGGTCGCCGGTGGTTTAGTGGGTGTATCCGGCGGTGTTGATGTAGGTGTTATCAGCAACAATACCACTGCCTATATTGGCAATGGCGCAAATGTTAAGGCGGCTGATTCTATTGCTGTAAACGCCTTAGCTACGAAAGAAATTGACAGCTTTGCAGTCAGTGCTTCCACAGGCGTTGTCGGAGTTGCCGGCGGTGTGTCGGTTTATTCCATCGGTTCAGGTTTAAGTGACGATGCGAAGAACAGCCTGAACAGCAATAATGGAGGTAATGCGCAAGGTTATGCTGACGAACAACTCAAGAAAAATCATGTTTCCACCCTTTTCCAGGGCTACAGTGATTCGAATGTGAGCGGTGTAAGCACTGCTTTAGCAAATCAAACCAAAGATTTCTCGGTTACTAAAAATGTAGAGGCTACAACTGTGCCGGGGGGGACCAGTGCTTTTATCGGCGACAATGCGACGATCAGCGCAGGTAAAGACGTTACCATAAACGCTAAAGATATGGTTGACTACCGTGTCATGAACGGGGGCGGAGCCTTAGGGGTAACTCACGGTGTCGGTGGCGCAGTTGGGGTACTCACGCTTGATGCGAACACCGATGCACACATTGGCAAAAATGTAATCCTTTCCAGCGGTGGTACAGTAGCGGTTAAGGCCGGTACAAAACACAACCTGGAAAGTGACGCCTATGCGTCTGCAGGCGGGTTGCTCAACGCACTGGGGGCAGCTGCTAACTACGTCGATGACGACACAAATACAACAGCCTATATTGGCGAAAACGGCCAGCTCACGGTGAATCACCTTACTGTCGGGGCAGATGCGAGTACAACCACTGACAGCAAGGCCATCAATGCATCGATCGGCGGTGTAGCGCTTGGTGCTTCTGTAAGTATTACGAATTTAAATGGGGATACGACAGCCTTTATCGGCAGCGGAGCTGCTATCGATGCCACCGGAGATATCAACGTCAGGGCGACCGATGAGGATAATGCTCACGCAGCTGCTGAAGGTGGTGCAGCCGGATACCTCGGCGGACTAGGCGCATCAGTTGCCCTTGTGAATGATACGGGAAATACGACAGCCTTCATTGGAGACAATAGCCAAATTAAGAGTGCGAATTCGATTGGCATTACTGCAGTAAGCGTAGACAGTGGTATGGAAGCAAGGGCGGTCGGTGTTGGCGTAGGTCTTGTTGGTGCCGGTGCCGCAGTAGCCGTATCCGATGTTGACAGCACCACTACAGCTTATACCGGTAAGAATGTTCAGATAGGAGAGACGGGTAAGCATGTAGGTGCTATTCAAATCTCCGCCTCAGGCGACAGCGATGCAACAGCATACACCTTAGCGGGTGCGGCAGGTATTGGTGCAGGTTCCGGTTCTGTTGCCACTGCAAATGTGGATAATAAAGTCAATGCTGCTCTAGGGACTGCCAATCAAGTAGCCAATACCGGCAATATTGTCGTGACAGCACTGGGCAAAGAAAACGCCGATGCAAAAGCAGCAGGCTATGATGTAGGCGCTCTCGCTGTTGGTGCTTCTGTCGCGAAAGCTAATGTCGATTCAACGATCAATGCACAAGTGAACAGCAGCGTGCTTCTCTCCACCGGCAACGTTACTGTTGCAGCGACCCATGAGGTTCCTGCCGGTGAATATACTGCCAAATCCGATGCAGTCGCTGCAGGCGGCGGTCTGATCGGTGTCAAGGCGACAGACAGCAGCGCTAAAACCAATTCCGATGTCAACGCCTCGATAGAAACCGGTACCCGGATCTATGCCGGCCAAGGGATAACCGTCGAGGCTGTAAACGACACGAGGCAATCTGCCGATGTATCAGGCATTGTGGGCGGTTTGATTGCCGCTGGCTCCAATAATGCCGATGCATCCTCAAATACCAGTACAACCGCTATCATTGGCGATGTTAACTTCACCGGCGGTGATGTAAAAATTCATGCCGATGGTACGGATGATAACTATGCGGAAGCGACTGCAGGCAGCGGCGGTCTGGCGGCCGGAGCGGCCGCTGATGCAGAAACACACGCATATAACCGTACCCTTGCCCAGATTGGTAAAGGAGCCACGGGAAATGCAATAGCGGCAACCAATCTTAAGATAAAGGCCGAGCATCTGACTAAGTTCAACAGCAAGTCAGACAGTATGAATGCAGCAGCAGTTGGCTTTAGCGGAGCTTTTGCTCATAATGATGTTGACACAGCCGTGGAAGCAAAAGTTGCAGATAACACAGTTATTGTGACTACTGGCAAGACCGGAATTGATATTGCCAGTGTCAACAAAGTTCAGCAGGACTATATCGGCGACAATGCAAAAGGCGGAGCTGGTGGTGTCTTCAATGGTTCATCAGTAGAAAGCAACAGTAATATTACCCAAGACAGTTCAGTTACGATTGGTGAGAATGCCAGCTTAGCGGCTCTTGGCATGCCGTGGTATGACCAGCCGGTAATTACTCTAGAGGCAGCCAATGAGATTACTACTTCCGATGAAGTAGTGCTCACAACCGGTGGTGTAGCTCAGAAGCCATTTGCTGAGTCCAATACTACTGCGAACCTTGATGCAGATGTGACAGTGGGTGCTAACGCCAAAATCATCAGTATCGGCGGAATTGATATCACAACCTATGGTAATAACCGGCTTGTAAACACGGCATTAGTAAAAACCTACGGCGGCGTCGGCTTTGCAGGCGGCAGCACCAATTCCATACTTGACTCGACACAAGAAGTGAACATCAATAAGAATGCCTATTTGCTTGGCTATGGCAACATCAATATTGCTGCCGGGGCAGGCAGAAGCGGTGACAGCAACATGTCCGTAATCGCCGTTACCGATGTGTATAACTATACGGCGCTGCCTTTACATACTACCCACAGCGCCTATGCCGAACTCAAAAACAATAACAACTTAAATATAGCGAATGGCGCAGCCATATCAGGTCTTCAGAACGTAAAACTTGCCGCAGAGGACGGCGGTATCAACGTTAAAGCATCTGGTACCGGACATAATCCTTACCTCGATGCGCTTGCCTTCTTAGGGATAAGTAAAAGCGAATCAGACGGTAAATCAAAGACCGTTAGTTCCGGGACACTTAATCAAAATGGCGTAGTGAAAGCCGGTATTGAAAATGAAAAGACGGTGAATATCGACCGCAACGGAAATATTACGTTTGGCCAGACCAAAGACCAGGCGAATCTGGTGAATTCTCTTGAGCAGCAAATTGATAAGCTCAAACTTGCCTTCGATAAAGCACCAACAAACGTCGAAAAACTGGAATTAGTCTCGCGGATTGCTGTTTTAGAGAAGATGAAAAAGCAAGATATCTCAGGACAGGAGACTACTTATAACCCTGCAAACGATCTGACAAATCAAATTAATACTCTTAAGCAAGCCCTGGCGTCAGCAGCGACAGCAGCTGAGAAGGAAGATATTCAGGCCCAAATTGATACATTTGAAATTCTAAAATCAGCTATTGCTAATAAAGATGTTGATCTGATCAAAGTTGATCCCATTATGACAGCAGGCGGTAATGTCACGCTTGCAGCCGATGCCATCAATGGCACAGGCACTGTTACGGCCTACGGAGCACCCAAGATTACCATTACCAATGCCAGCAATAAATATTTGCAAGTGAATGGTCTGACGATAGCGAATCAAGATCCCGGAGGAGCAGTCTCCTTCACCGGGTCAGCCGGTAAAGGCGCGTTAACCGTACAAGAGATCGGTAAAAATGGCACACCGGAAATCAATATCAGAAATACCTATGACACATCGTCGAACGGACCTGCTATCTTCCTGACAGGCAATGTCAGCAACCTGCGTGGTGACGTCAATATCTTTAACCAATCCGGTGCAGTTGCACAGTTCAGTGACGTTCGGGCAAAGGCAATCGGGATTGAAGTTCCTAACAGTACTTTTGTTGTGAATAATCCCGGCTTCTACTTTGCCGGCGGAGCACCGGAAGGATTTTTAAACTACCTGAACATACTGCCAAGCACGGAGAAGAAAGCCATTGACTTGATAACAAATGTCTATTACAAAGACGAATTTAACAACTGGGTAAAATCAAATCCAAAAATTGTTGAAAATGGTGAAGGTGAATTTACTGATTTCACCTGGAGCTATTTCCTCGCTGATTCACTTGACAAGCAGCGTGAGCATCACATTGACAAACCTGGTCATGATTTCTGGGCATCTTCTCCTGGCGGTATCACCTATGTTGTAGGTCAATTCCCCAATAAACCCGCTGACTGGGAAGAGCCAGGTGGTGTTCTGTCAACTGTAGTGTTCTATGGACATGGTTTCTATGGTACGACCCTTACTCCGAGCTATCAAGGTAATCTTAACAGCTATCTTACCAAGACGGCAGGGTACGATGAGTCTGCTGTCAAATCGCAGATCGGAAATAAAGCGACAATCGCCGGTGGATCAATTGCCATTAACGCTAAGTATATCGACGTTAACGGAACGATCAAATCAGGAATGGCTAGAGATTTTTCAGTGAAAATAAACGAAAATCTGGACGGCTGGATTGCTCAGCAATCAGCCCTCGGTGTTACCGGCGAAGTGGAAATACCGAAAGCGTACTGGTCTGTTATCGACAACGGTGACAGAACTCCAACGATGACCTATAATTTCAGTACGAACCAGATCCAGGTAGATGATATGAACGTGACCAACGGCTATGTATCCTTGCGTGGACATATTTTGAGTACGAATACGCTGGGAAATATTGAGGTTATGACCGGTTACGGTGATGTCGATGTAGTAAATAAGAGCAGTAAGGCCCTTACGATACGAAATATCGATACCAGCAGCAATAATATTGCTCAGGTCAAAATCGCCGATACTGCTAAACTGCAGCCTTCCGGCAATGCGCTTACTACTTGGTATGTGTATGATATGAAACAAGGCGGGGTCTCAATTTATGAATCAACTACCGGTGCCAGTGATTACACAGGTGCAACCCTGAAATACTTTACATCAGGTAACGGAGCTCAATGGTATAACCCTGTAGCCAACCAACGGTACCAGTGGACACAAACTGCCGAATTGTCAAGGACGTGGGACAGTTCTGCCTACTATTTAACGGAGGCCGCACAGCCAACGGAATGGAAGTGGTCTATACCCGCAGGAAATGGTGCGAATGACCCCTGGACGTATACGTCAGGTATTGTTATGGGAAGTGCAAGTGATCCTTACTACACGCAGACCATAGACGTAGATACCAATAAATTTGGCAACAGTATGCAAACAAAAACATTCCATTTCCGTGACGGAGACTGGCTGCTTGGTATGCCGGACTCAGGTGAATGGACGGTTGTAGTACCAACCGAAGCCAAGCTTACCGCCGTAAGCAGTGTGAAAGCCGATAATCCGTTTAAAATTCAATTCCATAGCGGTGACGGAACAATTAAGACTACCAGCTCGGTTAATATCGACTCGGCTGCAGGAATTGTTATCGACGGTCAGGTGAAGAATGTCGTCGGTGATGTCAGCCTGGCGGCTTCGGGTAAAAATATGGGCGTTAGTCAGACTGCGGGCGCATCAGTAGTAACCAATAACCTGAATATTAGTGCTGATAACAACATTGGTTCGTCGGCGCAAGCCCTGGCAGTTGATTTAAAAGGCAGCCTTACTGCTGTAAGCGGTAAGGGCAGCATCTATATTGATGCTCCGCAAACAAGCCTTACGATTGCTAAAGCTCATGGTGCAGGTGATATTGTATTAACTGCTGCCGGCGATCTTCATAGTGTTAAATTGGGCTCTAATGCAGGTGCCACTCCGGCGGTAAAGGGTGCCAATGTAGATCTGGTCAGTCTTACTGGTGCGATAGGCAGTGAAGAAAACAACTTCACTTTCGAGGCTGTATCTACTACCGATAGTAACGGTAAGGTAACTAACGGAACGATCAATGCTCATGCTCGTGGAGATATTAGTTTGCAGCAGACAAATGGCGACATGCGAATTGATGAAATTAAGTCCGAGGAAGGCAATATTCATGTAACCGCCAACAACGGCCAAATTGTCAGTGCAGTTCCGCACGGCATGGTTGATGCTGAGCAGGCGGAAGTCAATCAGGATAGATTAGCCGAATTCGATGCGGTACAAGATACTGTTAAGCCATACCAGTATAACGTCGAGCGCAACTACCGCGAATACTGGCAGCTCCTGCAGCACGGAAAAGTTGTTAATGGCAGTTTTGTGCTTAACAGCGATGCGATAACCGATTTCAAAGATCGGGCGGCAGCAAATCTTGGTATCGATAATCCGACCGATGCTCAAGTGCGAGCCTATGCCGGCAGCTATTACAAAGATGTGACCAATGTATTCACCGATGCCATGGGCAGTAAGTGGGCAGAGCGAACGGAATTTAAACAGTATAATGAAAACTATACCTTTGTCATTACCGGTACACCCACCACTGGGAGAAGTTCTTTACGGGCAGCAGCCCCAACAGCGTCAACAGGTGGAAGAACCTATCAGGAACTCATTGAGGGCGCGGACTGGACACCGAAGTACGAATTTAATAATACCCCGGCAGTATACGCTCCCAATATTGATGCAGGCGAAGGCAAGAAAGTGACTTTCAGCGGAACCAATACAGGCAACGGAATGCCGTCACAGACAATTACTGAGATTCCGTTAACACCTGAGGAAAAAGCGAAAGTTCTGACCGTTGCTGATCAACTGCCAGAAGACTTCCATATTGAAGGGGACAAGCTTGTTATTAAGCAAGCTACGCCGGTATTTGTCAGCAGTGACGATATTGTCAATGTTGATTATGAATCTTCCATTAGCCTTGCCAGCTGGGAAGATCTGAAAATTGGGCACCTCTCTTCGCCAGGAAATATTAAATTAAGTGCCAACAGGGACATTCTCAATGTATCGACTGATCCCGTGGCGATTACCGGCGGCACGAATCTCGAACTTAACGCAGGGCGCAATATTGGCACCGCGGAGAAGGCCTTGACGATTGGTACGACAGGAACAGTAAAGGCGCAAGCAAAAAATAATATTTACTTATCCCGTCCTACCGGTGATATAAACTATACGTCGATAGCTGCAGGCAATATTGTTTCTCTCCAAGCGGATGCCGGAAGTATTATGCACCAAGGAAGCGGCGGCGGTATTATTGCCGATAAGCTGATTACGAAGAGTGCCGGTGAACAAATCCTGACAGGCGATAACACTATCCTGGAATTTACTGCAGCCAATGAAACCGGAGATATTGTACTTGTCAATACAGCCGATACTCTCAATGTCCGCGGAATCGTGCAGGGCAATGGCGGTACCGTCCTCACCAATTCAGGAGCAATTCAGATGACAGGAAAGACGATTGCCGACTCGCTCGACGTAACAAGCCAGAGCGGATCAATTGAAGTAACCGATGCAAGCATTAAAGAAAGTGTCGTGTTTACTGCCGATAGCATCACTGTCAACAATCTGACTCACACCGGAGAGAACCCGCTTCACATCACTGCCACAGGACAGGATAACGAAATGGCGGATACTATCTCCATGAATCTTCAATCCGATACAGGTATTGTTTTCGATAAACTGACAGGCGATAAAATCCGCATCAATGGACAAACCGATGAACTTAGCTTCTATAATACGACGGTAGGCAGCAGAGCTGATTTCAATAACAGCCATGCGACAGTCATCGCCGACAACCTTCATAAGAAACTATTTGGTGATGCATCATTGCAGATTTATCCGCAGAATAAGCCGTTCTATTTGCTTATGGGGAAAGATAATAAGATGTCTACCAATGCATTTATCGTAAATTATGATAATGATTTCATCGTTAATGCATTTGATACGGAAAACAGCTTTATTCGTGTATCTGAAAAACTTTCCAACCGCTTTATCCAAGGACCGGCAGTAGCACGGAGCAATAATCCGCTGGAGAATATCGCCAAACGGGGGACCCCGACGATTTACCCCGAATCCCATTCGGGTAGTACCAATACCAATATCGTCTTCCATAAAGACAGTGTGGTAAATGTAGACATTACCGGGCTGCCGGAAGAGACTTCTCCGATTGATAAAGAGATAATAGCTCAGCCAGACATATTGGACGGCAAGCTTACGGAAGACAAACGCGACACAGAATAATCTCAATTCAACCAGTCAGCCTGCACCCTTATGTAGGTGCAGGCTGAAATTACGGAGTGAAAGGCAGAATACAAATGGATAAAAGACAACGTACAAAAGCGCTGCTCGCCCTCCTGCTGTGCTTAAGCACTACAGTCGGACATGCTGAAGAAGTTATCTCACCGGATGATGCAGAAGCCAAGCAAAGTGTGCTTCAAGAAGAGACAAAGCAAGAAGCCCCCGAGAGTGTTTATATTCATACTATCGTCACAACCCGGTCGGACATTCTGACACCAGACGAACTTAAAGCTATTACCGGCAAATATGAAGGACGATCTGTATCCATCAGCGAGTTATCTCAGGCCGTACAAGAAATTAACAGCCTTTATACAAAAAAACAATTTGTTACATCAAAAGCTATCTTACAGCCGCAAAAAATAACAGATGGTATTTTAAAAATTGATTTGGTCGAAGGCCGCATCGGCAAGATTATCGTGGAAGGCAATAAAACCACACGGGAAAAATACATAAAAGACCGGATTAAGCTGCAAAGCGGGGAATTTGTCAGACTAGATGCCTTGAACGAGGTGATTTATCGCTTCAATCAGACAAATGATGTTCGTCTCCAAGTGGAACTCAAGGCCGGTGAACTGCCGGGCACTACAGACTGCATCTTCCGCATCGCTGAACCGGAAGTTACACAGACTATTTTATTTACTGACAACAGTGGTCGTGATACGATTGGTCTTTACCGAGTCGGACTAACCTATATCCATAACAGTCTCACGGGAAACAGGGACAAAATCGCACTTACCGGACTGAATTCCCACGGCACGACGGCAGGTGCTTTCGTCTATAGTCAGGCTATCGATACTAAGGGAACGAGGCTCAGCCTGACCTATGATTCCAATCAAGTGACAATGATTTCTGGCCCGCTTCAAAGTCTGGATATCCAAGGCGATTCCTCCGACATAGGCCTGATCCTCAATCATCCGAAAATTGTGCATCCTGATTTTAAACTGGAATTGATTGCGGAAGGGCACCAAAAGAAATCAGC
This sequence comes from Anaerospora hongkongensis, assembly GCF_004339805.1. Lineage (GTDB taxonomy): Bacteria > Bacillota > Negativicutes > Sporomusales > DSM-15969 > Anaerospora > Anaerospora hongkongensis. Next base: position 15,161 of record NZ_SLUI01000017.1, read on the forward strand.
AACCTCCTTCTCCGGGGAATCCTTACTTGAGACTAAGCTGAAAACGCTTGTTGTCGGTGCAGCAACGCAATACAACAAAGAAAATAGCGTGCTATATAATAGACAGGATGTAACGAGAGGATTTGTCGAAGGTGGCCAGTCTTTCACTAAGTACAACTTCTATGTAGTTGAGCAACGGGCAATCAAAAAGGATAGGCTGCTTACCCTTCGCTTCAATGGACAGTGGACTCCAACCAACGACCGTCCGCTGCCGTCATCAGAACAATTCTCACTGGGAGGCTCGGGTACGGTCAGAGGATATGATGAAGGGTTTACCAGCGGCAATAGGGGCTATCTTGTAAGTGCAGAGCTTAGTTTTCCAACTGCTTCAGCAAAAGTAAAAGGGAATGCTTTTATCGACCATGGCGGAGTGTACCCTTACGCGGGTAACTGGGAAAGCGGCAATACGTACTTGACAGGTATCGGGGTAGGTGCCAACATTGCTTTTTCTCCTAAAACATCAGGTAAAGTTTACATTGCTGCCCCTCTTAGCGGTGAAGACCGATCTATCCATATTCATGCTTCCGTACAATTTGTCTTATAAAATTATTACAATGGTTAATCAATGCATTACTTTAATCACCCTGCAACAGAAATGTTGGTAGGGTGATTTTTTTTTAGAAAACATAGCCATTTTAATCAGCTTATGAAAAAAACAAACAATTATCTTAATATTTTTAATTCTGCAAATATAAGCGTTAATTTACAATAAAGTTACAATAAAAGTTGCAGTAACAATGGGTACACCATCTTATCTTGGTTGATTGGAGCAAAATAGAAGAGTTACGGCTTTTAGGATGGATTTTCCTATGCCGTGTCTTTTTTTTCTGAGCGCATGACGGGTTAGCTTTATACCAACGGCCTGAAGAAATTAATTACAAGATAAATATTCTAAATATATCAAATATTTATCTTAATAAATCTAATTCCCGGAAAGATGTTTTTTTTTTAGAATATAAGTAAGAACTAAAACGAAGGTGATAATGTGCAATTGCCGTTGAAGCGAAAGGCCCAGGAACAATTGGGTTACACACCGCAAAAACGCACTAAAGAACAGAAAAAAATAGATATTGAAAAATTGTTCCCTTATTTTTTCATCGCACCCGCAATTTTACTTATTGCAAGCTTTTGGTTTTATCCTTTGGCTAATGTGTTTTATTACAGTTTACAAAATTATAATGCGAATACTCCCTTTTATAATGGTTTTGCCGGATTGGATAACTTTAAGACAATATTGTTTGATGATCCGCAGTTTTTACCTAGTCTAATTAATTCTTTCAAATGGGTAGTTTCCCAAGTGTCGCTGCAGGTAATTTTGGGGCTTAGTATTGCACTTACCTTAAATCAGAAATTTAAAGGAAGAACATTTTTACGGGCCATGGCCTTTACTCCCTGGGCCATCTCCGGCGTTTTGACATCGGTTATGTGGTCGTTGATGTATAACGAGCATATGGGGGTTGTTAACGATTTATTTATGAAGCTGAATTTAATTTCCCACAAATACGCCTGGGTAGCCGATTTAGATACTGTTTTCTCGGCAGTGGTTGTGGCCGAATTGTGGAGGGGGATTCCTTTTTTTTCAATAACATTGCTTTCGGCTTTACAGGGAATTCCGGAAGAATTATATGAAGCGGCCCGGGTAGATGGTGCGGGAAGAGTAAAAACATTTTTCCATATCACTTTACCACAATTGAAAAATACGCTGGTATTGACAACCTTGTTGCGATGCGTATGGGAATATAACAATGTTGACTTGATTTTTAACCTTACCGGCGGGGGCCCGGCCCATCACACAACAACACTTACGATGTATGTAGCTGAACTGGCTATCCGGGAAAATAATTTTGGTTATGGTTCAGCAATTACAGTAGTATCGTTTGTCATTTTACTGATTTTTGCAATGACTTATCTGAAATTGAGCCGCATGGAAAGAGGTGCCGAAGGATGAGCCTTAGTCCGAGAATATCTGAACGTTTAATCACATTGTATTTGCCGCTGTTCATGACAATGGTATTCATTTTATTTCCATTTTACTGGACAATGAATACGGCATTAAAGCCGGAGGGGGATATCCTGCAAACCCCTTTGGCATACATACCCAACCATCTGACAATTGATAATTTTATCAACGCCTGGAATAACGTAGGCTTTTCTAAGTTTTTTAAAAACAGCTTATTCTTGGCTCTTTGTACAGTACTTTCCGTTGTGACTTGTGCTACTTTAGTGGGATATTCGCTGAGCCGGTATCGTTTCAAGGGAAAACGCGTATTTATGATGCTTTTATTATGTACGCAGTTTGTTCCAGGCGCCATGCTGATTATTCCGCTATTTATTATCTTTAAGAATCTTGGACTGATCAGTAATCCCTTGTCACTTATTCTGGTTTACACAACTTTTCAAATCCCTTTTAATTCTATTCTCATGAACGGTTTTATTACAAGTGTGCCCAAACAACTAGAAGAGGCGGCCATGGTCGATGGCTGCAGCCGCCTGCAGGCGATTTACCATGTGGTTTTACCGCTGCTGCTTCCAGGTATTGTAGCTACCGGCGTATTTACCTTCATTTATGCCTGGAATGAGTTCCTGTTTGCCTTTATGTTCATGAATAAGCATGCCAACTTTACACTTTCCATTGGGTTAAGTTATATGATGGGTGAGTTTAACATTAATTACGGCGCTTTAGCTGCCGGCAGCGTAATTGCCTTAATCCCGGCTATTGCTATGTTCGCTTATGTACAACGTTATTTAGTAAACGGCTTAGGTGGTGCGGTGAAGGGATAATCCTTCACTAGAATAAATAGGAGTGATGCATGTATGTTTAGCAAAATCGCCAAAATGTTTTTGGTTACGGGCTTGCTTTTATCCCTTGTATTGACCGGCTGCGGTCAAAGTACAACCGGTGGCGGGCAAAATAAAGCCGGGGAAAAGGTGACTATCGTATTTTGGGACGAAAATGCTGGCCCTGACCGGACTCCTTATTATCAAGAGCTAATTAAAAAGTTTGAGGAAAAATACCCTGCTATTCATGTAGAATATGTTGGTCTTCCTAAAAGCGGGGCTAAGCAAAAAATGGATGCTGCCATTGCAGCCAATGATATGCCTGATGTTTCCGGAATACAAACTAGCTGGTTGGCTGATTTTAGCGCCCGAGGCGCCTTATTGCCGCTCGATTCTTTTTATGAAAAATGGGCTGATAAAGATAAAATTAATCCTGGCATCATCCAGTCTAACCGTAATATGACATTAGATAAGAAATTGTATCAAATACCTAATACAATGAACCTGGAATGCTTATGGTACAGAGCCGATTGGTACAACGAAGCCAGTGTAAAAGCTCCTGAAACCTGGGATGAGTTCTTCGTCGCTGTAGAAAAAATGACTGATAAAGATAAGAACCGTTATGGCTTTTCAATCCGCGGCGGCAATGGCGGGTCCTTCCAGTTACAAAGAATGATGTACGCTTATTCTGGACTGAACTATTTTGACGCTAATGAGAAAACCACGATTAATGATCCTAAGCATATAGAATTCTTAAAGAAATATCTTGGCCTTTATAAAACATATACCCCGATCAGCGACGTAACGAATGGTTATAAAGAAATGGTAGCCGGTTTTGACACTGGCGCAGTAGCTTTAGTCCAGCATAATATCGGCTCTTATTCTGAACATAGTAAAGCGCTGAAACCGGGCCAATACGCCCCGCTAATTCTGCCCAAAACTGCGGATGGCCGCTTTGTTCAGGAATCTGGCAATACACTGGGTTACGGCATCTACAAAACCACCAAAAACCCAGAGGCAGCCTGGACCTTTGTAAGCTTTTTATGTTCCCAGGAAAGCCAAAGCTATTGGAATCAAAAAATAGGGCAAATACCGACTCATCTGGATTCTCTGAAGGAGCCATGGGCGAAAGAATTACCGCATATGCAAATGGCTTTAAAAGTCCTGTCTGATTCAAATCTTAAATTCTATGATCCCCCCATGTATTTGCCGGACTATCGCTCCATTCTTGACCAAGTTGTGGATCCCGGTATTCAGGGTGTCATGACTGGCAAGAAAACGGTAGAAGAATTCTTAAATGATTGGGCAAATGCTATTAATAAATCCAGAGATAAATATGACAAAATGGTAGCCGGAAAGAAATAAAACCTAAATCTCTTTACTGATGATTACGGTTGTGACGCTAGGAAATATCTCTTGGCGTCACGGCTATCTGTCATGCACTGCTTGAAGAATGATTTTGCGTTCGGAACAAGGGAGGAGCAGCTATCGTGATAGGAGATGAATATTCACCAGAGAAAAGAAAAATAATTGATGAAAAAACCGGGAAACCTGTCTGGCAGCTGACCAATGGTGATAGTAATAACTATCATTTTTACTTCACCGATAATTCGTTCACGTTAGGTGACAAAGAAATCTATTTTATGTCCGACCGGGCGTCGAACGGTTTGGAAGTATATAATCTTTTCCGGATGGATCTGGGGACAGGGGTTATTCAGCAGATGACCGATGAAAAAGCTGGCATTACGCCTACCGGGCATACGAAAACACCTGACAGTGAAATTGTGGTTTATGTGACAGGAAACAAAATAAAAAAACTCAATACGAAAACTATGACCACTACAGTGATCTACGAAGAAACCACCGGAGCCCATTTAGGGCATCCATTCATTGCTCCTAACAAGAAATATATTGGTTTGGCTATTAATGAAAACCCTGGTCTATATCATGGAGCTAATTATTATGGTTTCAAAGAGCAAATGTACGCTATTAAAAAGGGCTGGATTACGCTAGTATACCTGGATGGTTCAAAGGCTGTTACTGTGCATGAAAGTTCGCATTGGCTCGGGCATTTCCAGTTTGCTCCTGATGACAGCACCTTGGCTATGTTTTGCCATGAAGGTCCATGGCATCTTGTAAATCAGCGGATTTGGCTGCTGGATCTGATAAGCAGAGATGTTGTTCCATGTTTCCGTCAGCATCAGGATGATTGTGTTGGGCATGAATTCTGGACCAGTGATGCAAAAATATTCTTTGATAACCGGCGTAAAGGTCATGACGGCACTATTACTTCCGATAAGACCCAGGCTACGTCAGTGGAGCCTGAAACGGCTGAAATTCCTTATGTTGGATTGGCTGACAGCAAGGGCAACGTGGTGAAGTGCACGGATATGCCTTACTATTGCAACCATTATCATGCTACAAACGATAATAAGCTGCTAGTAGGGGATCAGGTTGAGGATTTGGTACTGATTCACCTTGACGAAAATTCGGCCAAACTTGAAACCTTATGCTCTCACCATACATCATGGCGTACGCAGCAGAGCCATTGCCACCCTACCTTTAGCTGGAATAACGAAAAAATCCTGTTTGCATCAGACCGGAAAGGTAGAATTCACCTCTACCTGGCAGAGCAGCAGGATGGAAAATGGCTGTAATGTAATATTAATAAACATGGAAAGGCAGAGGACAACATGACGGGTGTAAGTCTGAAAAATATTAGTAAAAGCTATGAGCAGACTATTGTAGTTCATAATGTGAATTTAGAGATAAAGGATAAAGAGTTTGTTGTATTGGTGGGGCCTTCAGGTTGTGGTAAATCAACAACATTGCGGATGATAGCCGGTCTTGAAGAAATTTCCGAGGGTGATTTGTTTATTGGCGATCAATGGGTGAATAATATGGCCCCTAAAGACCGGGATATCGCTATGGTATTTCAAAACTATGCCTTATATCCTGATAAAAACGTTTATGAAAACATGGCGTTTGGTTTAAAAATGCGAAAACTCCTCAAGAAGGAGATTGATGAACGTGTAAAAGCGGCAGCTCGTATTTTGGACTTAGAGCATCTCCTTCAGCGCAAGCCGAAAGACTTGTCCGGCGGTCAACGCCAACGCGTTGCTCTAGGGCGGGCAATTGTCCGGGAGCCTCGCGTCTTTTTGATGGATGAACCTTTGTCCAACTTGGATGCCAAGCTGCGGGTTCATATGCGGACTGAAATCAGTAAGCTGCAAAAACGCCTGGAAATTACAACTGTGTATGTAACACATGATCAGACCGAAGCGATGACGATGGGGGATCGCCTGGTTGTCATGAAAGATGGCGTTATTCAGCAAACTGCTACCCCTGCAGAAATCTACAGTTCTCCGCATAACCTGTTTGTTGCTGGCTTTATTGGTTCTCCGGCTATGAATTTTATCAACGGTATTTTAAAGGAAAAAGAGGGTCAGGTATTTTTTGCTTCTTCCTGTTTCGAATGGAAATTGAGCGACGTGTTGGGTGTTAAAGCCTGTCAATTAGGTTATATAGGCAAAGAAGTGGTCTTTGGTATACGCCCGGAAGATATTCATACAGGATTATCTCAGTTGGAAGACTCGCAAAATAACTTTCAGGCCTGTATTGAGGTTAAAGAAAACACTGGAGCTGAGGTGTACTTATATTGCAATGGGGTTTGTGAAAATATGCTGACAATCCGGGTGAAGGATGCGGTCAATGTGCGGCGTGGTGACACGGCAACGTTCACTATTGATATGGATAAGGCACACATTTTTGATAAAGAAACTGAATGCAACATTTTGTTTGTAGAGCATAACAAAGAAACTGACTATAGGTAGGCAGTTCGTCTTACTTGCCGTTGCAGCTTGGATTGAATAGATTACAGCAGGAGCACGGGAAAAGAATAGTAGTGAAAAAGGTGGCGCAAAGCTTTAATAAAGCAAATGCGCCATTTTCTTTTTATTTTATTCCCTTCTCATCTGACTCTGATCCAATGTCAAAGTTCGTAATCGATCCAATTTGCAACGAAAAAAGATCGTATTTTGTTTTATATCATTATACTGACTGCTAATCCTTATCGAATACTAATATTTCTATTGCTTTTCTCTTCTGTTCGGAAAGACTTTTAAATTTTCTTAGTAACTCCAAATCCTCAGCAGAGATAGTCATAGAGGGTAATAACTGAGATTGAAGTAAATTGTTTTTGCCGCAAATTAACCAATCTGTAGTCACTTTATATAAATCTGCTAGTATTTTAAGTGTATAAGGATCAGGAGAGCTAATATTATTCTCATAATTTGAGAGTGTCTTATTGTTAATGTTGGTTGCATTTTTCACTTGGATTTGAGTTAAGCCTCTGTGTTCCCTAGCCTGGCGCAAGCGATCTCCTAATTGCAATCAGGTTTCACCTCCATATCCATAATACAAATAAGTAATGAAAAACAGAAAAATGTCCCATTATAATAGAAAAAACATTGATTTCCCATAAAATTGGAATTAAAATGAATGTAGGATTTTGCATGAAAATTAAATAATTTGTCATAAATTGAAGAAAATCGCTTATTTAGTAAAAACAAATAAACCGTTAATTGAGGGAACAATTTATGAGAATGTGAGGGATCATATGACAAATGTCAACTATTCATTTATTCAGCTCCGTTGATCCAAACTATTTAAACGGTAAGCTAATTTATGGTGATGTTTAAGTTAATAAAAACCAGAAAATACGCGGTTATCAAAATGGAGGTACAATATGAAGATGAATTTGACAGCTAAAATGGTAGCATATTTTTTACTGGTCGTATTGACTGCCACTATTGGCTTTGTTTATACGATCTGGAAAGTGAATGATGCAGCTAAATTTACTGCACAAGTACGTGGTAAATTTCTCCCGCTTCTCCTGCAGACGACTGAAGCAAATTCCGATTACAGTGATGCTGTTGCTGATTTACGTGGTTATTATGTTACCAGGGATTCGCAATTATTGAATGATTATCAGAAAAAATCTGAAGTGATAAAGAAAAGCCTGGACGAACTAGTGAAAGCATCGATTACGGTAGACGGAAAACGATTGTCCAATGAGTTGCAAGGAGTCAGCAACAAATATTTCGAGCTTGCTGAAAAAAAGTATATTCCCTTGACTAAGGAAGGGAAGATGGAAGAAGCGCTTGCTGTTATGCAGTATGAAATGAACCCCCTTGCATTGATTTTGTTTGATAAATTTGATGATTATCAGGAAATGCGAAACAAACAAATGTCTGGTATTCTGGAGGAGGCCGAAGACCATGCCGGTGAGGCACAGGCAGCGTCTGTAGCTGCGGCACTATTGGCAGCAGTACTGGGGATCATCATAGGAATTTTTGCTGCCCGTAGCATTGCGCGTCCGATTAATCAGCTGGCTGTAGTTGCTCAGAATGTAGCTGACGGGAATCTAACTAAACAGGTTAGCGTGGATCGCCAGGATGAAATTGGCAAATTGGGATTATCCTTTAATACAATGGTGGAGCAGCTTAAATCTCTCATTACGCAGATTCATACCAATGCGGAGCAATTAGCCGCTTCTTCTGAAGAACTGACTGCCAGCTCTCAACAGTCGGCTCAGGCTGCCAATCAGGTTGCTGCATCAATTAACGATGTGGCTAATGGTGCGAATGAACAACTTGCTGCCGCGAATGAAGCATCTGCGGTTGTAGAACAGATGTCCGCCGGTATAGAAGAAGTTGCTGCCAATACGAATATTGTTGCCGAACAATCTGCCCAGGCTGCCGACAAGGCTAAAGAAGGTGAAAAATCAGTCGACAAGGCAGTTAATCAAATGACGCACTTAGAGAATACTGTAAATACTTCGGCTGATGTTGTTGCCAAGCTTGGCGAACGCTCGAAAGAAATCGGGCAGATTGTGGATACAATTTCCGGTATTGCCGGGCAGACAAATTTGCTGGCCCTCAACGCTGCCATAGAGGCGGCACGTGCGGGAGAACAGGGTCGTGGATTTGCAGTTGTTGCTGAGGAGGTTCGAAAGCTTGCCGAGCAATCGCAAGAAGCTGCAGGGCGGATTGCTCAATTAATCGGCGAGATTCAAGGGGATACAGATAAAGCAGTTGTAGCAATGAATGAGGGCACTCGAGAAGTCAAAATGGGAGCCGAAGTCGTGAACGTTGCCGGCCATATGTTCCGGGAAATTGTTGAACTTGTTTCTCAAGTATCGGCTCAGGTTCGGGAAATATCAGCAGCTATTCAACAGATGGCCAGCGGCAGCCAGCAGATTGTAGGAGTAGTCCAAAAGATTGACAGGCTTAGTAAGTCATCGGCGGTAGAGTCGCAGAGTGTTTCGGCAGCAACAGAGGAACAGTTGGCATCAATGGAAGAAATTGCATCATCGAGCCAAACCTTATCCAAGCTGGCACAAGACCTTCAAGCGGAAGTTGCCAAGTTTCAAGTATAATAAGAGGAGTTGTTGTTTTTGACGGGACATCATTCTACAATTGGAATGATGTCTATTTACTATATCCAACCGGTGTTTCAAAAAGCACTGTCTTATAAAGTATGGTAGGAATGAGGTGTTAGCTCTGTTAGATGGCATATTTGGATTTCAGGTTATCCGCAAAAGCCGAAAGAAATATTTAAAGCTTACTCAGTTATTTTCTATGTTGTCGGATGCTTTCGCAATTATTCGCCAGGACGGAACTTATCTGGAGGTTAATGAAGGATTTACTCGGATGAGTGGGTTTGACCGGGAGGAATTACTCAACAAAAAGTGTTCTGATTTGGGTCTTTGGTTGGATGTAAGAGAACAACGGCATTTTGAGAAAACGTTGCGGCATCATGGAAGGGTTCGTGATATGACCGTAAAATTTTGTCATAGAAACGGGCATACTGTTTATGGCTTACTATCGGTTTGTTGTATGATGTTTAATGGTCAGTGCTGCTATGTTGCTTTAGTACGTGATGTCTCTGAATTGGTGCTGGCTGAACAGGAACGGAAACAACAGGAAGAAGACTTATTGATTAGCCGCAATAAATTATCTGCAGCTGCCGGACTGGTCGGACTAGGCCCGTGGGAATATGAACCGGATCTGGATATTTTTAAATTTGAAGATGAATTTTATGCGCTTTATCTCACAAACACTGCCTGCGAAGGACGGTATATGTCTTTTGATACTTATGTCAATAAATTTGTACATCCTGAAGACAGGCTGCTGCTAAAAAACGAAAAAAATATTCTGTCCGCTACGGATTTGGAGTGTCCTGCTGATGTAACACATAGGATTATTCAACAGGGCGGCGAGATACGAAATGTCCTTGTTCGGAGGCGGTTTACGCGCAATAGTAAAGGGCAAGTTATCCGGGTACATGGTATTAATCAGGACATTACAGAATGGGTTTCAATCGAGAAGCAACGCAGCCAGCAAGCGGAACTTATTAAGCAGATGGCGTATTTTGATTCGCTAACCGGGCTGGCTAACCGCCATAGTTTAAACGAATATCTGGATAGGGAAATGGAACAAGCGAAGTTAGGTAATACGGCAGGAAGTATATTATTTATTGATATAGATGATTTAAAGCTGGTCAACGATACTTGCGGACATACAGCGGGAGATATGGTGATTGCTCTGATTGCCTCGCGATTGCAAAAAATAGTGCCTGAGGATGCTTTTGTCGCCCGGCTTGGCAGTGACGAATTTATTGTTGTGCTGCGTGAGCTTCATGACCGGAATAAAATTAGTCAAATAGTAAATGTAATCAGCAAGTCGCTAAAAGTGGACCACGAAAATTCGGGAACACGTTTCCAATTGACGGTTAGCATTGGAATTGCAATTTTTCCTCATGATGGAGATTCCAGGGAAGTAATAATTAAAAATGCGGATAATGCAATGTACGCAGCAAAAGAAGGCGGAAAAAACAGTTGGCAATTCTATACGGAGGGAATGCTGCGTGAAACGTATAGAAGGATACAGTTAATTGATGGTTTGCGCTGCGGGCTGGAACGTGAAGAGTATACTTTAGTTTATCAGCCGCAAATTAACATCACCACAGGAAGAGTCAGTGGTTTCGAAGCACTTTTGCGTTGGAACAGTGCAGAGTATGGCTCAGTATCTCCCTTACAATTCATTCCAATTGCAGAACAATCAGGGCTTATACATAGTATCGGCAAATGGGTACTACATGAAGGCTGTCTATTTGCTCGCCGCTTGGTCGACGAGGGATGGGATAATATTTGTGTTGCAGTAAATGTATCTGCTAAGCAAGTTGAGGATGACAACTTCATTTCTATTGTTCGGAATGCTATTCAGGAAGCCGGTATCAAACCGCAGATGCTGGGAATTGAACTTACAGAAAGTATCTGCATGTCCTCTCTCGAAAGAGCAAATGCTAAGCTTATGCAGCTTAAACAGCTGGGGATTCCTTTATTGTTAGATGACTTCGGCACGGGATTTTCCTCTTTGTCGTATTTGTTTGGATTACCTTTTGAAACACTGAAAATTGATAAATCTTTTATTGATGTAATAGCCTCAGATCCCAAAAGAGCAAAGGTTATCAGTTCCATAATCGGTATGGCACACACTATGAATATGAATGTTATCGCAGAGGGGGTTGAGACTGAGTCACAACTGGAATATCTCTCTGCCAATGGCTGTGGTTATGCGCAGGGGTATTTGTTCAGCAAGCCTTTAACAGAAGCAGATGCAATCCGGTTTATGGCAGAAGAAAGGGAAGCCTTTTCCTTGTCATAACATTCGAATCCAAAAATTATTGACTTATGAGCTCTCCGCATTTTGGCGGGGAGCTTTTGCTATTTAGGGCAGTCGAGCAAGGTTAACAAGGTGGCGGACAAAGAAAAGTCTGAAAAATAAAGAAAAATTTTATAATTTTTTTGTAATATCAGATACAATTTTACTGCTATACTTACAATTGCGCAGTCTAATACAATAAACCTTATGCGGATTGGAGTAAATGGAACATGTTCATTGATCTAATTGCCGGTTACAAACAGAAAACACCTAATGCAGCAGCAATTTTAGCACCACAAAAACAATCGATTACTTATGATCGATTATTTCAGCACCTGGTTAAAACGACCAGTGCTTTGCAACAATTAGGAATAACTCATACTGACCGGGTAGCATTAGTGATGAATAATGGTCCGGAAATGGCAACTGCTTTTTTAGCAATAGGTTCGGTTGCAGTGTGTGTGCCTATGAATTCGCATTCTTCTTTAAGTGAGTTTAAAACATATCTATCGGCAGTAAAGGCGAAGGCGCTTGTTATGGCCTATGGGCTGTCTACGGAGGCAACAACGGCCGCAATGGAGCTTGGGATAGAAATCATAACAGTAAAATGTGAAGGCGATGAAGCCGGGATATTTGATATTATAAATGCACCACCCGAATGTCAAAAAGCAGTAGAATATTCTAAGCCGGAAGATGTGGCCTTAATTCTGTTTACATCAGGAACAACAGGAAAACCTAAAATTGTTCCTTTAACCCATAGTAACATTTATAGTTGCACTAAAAATATTGTGTCATCCTTACTGTTGTCTTCAAAAGATCGCTGCCTCAATGTTATGCCCCTGTTTCATTCCGGGGGGCTGGTTATGTCATTGCTGTCAACGCTGTTTGCAGGTGGCAGCATTATATGTACAAATGGCCTTGTCGCCAGTCAATTTTTTGGGTGGTTGTCTGAATTATCACCTACCTGGTACAGTGCTGTGCCAACTACTCATCAGGTAGTATTACAACAATGGGAGCACATGGGGCAGCCGGCGGTTGTTCATTCTTTACGATTTATCAGGTGTGGATCAGCTGCTTTGCCACCGCTGTTAGCACAAAAAATAGAGAGTGCTTTACGAGTTCCCATTATTGAAGGTTATGGCTCTAGTGAAGCGGTGAGCCAGATTGCTGTTAATCCTCTGTCGCCTGGCCTGCGGAAATTGGGCTCCGCTGGTAAGCCTGCCGGTTGTAAAGTTGCGATTATGGATGAATTCGGCAACTTGCTTCCTGCCGGTGTTAGTGGAGAAATTGTCATTCAGGGCGCAAGTGTCTTTTCTGGCTACGAGAATGACGCTGCTGCCAATGTAAAGTCTTTTCAAAATGGATGGTTCCGGACTGGGGATCAAGGATATTTCGATAATGACGGTTACTTGTATATAAACGGGCGGTTTAAAGAAATTATCAATTGTGGCGGCGCCAAAATATCACCACGGGAAATAGAAGAAGTTCTATTGCAACATCCGGCTGTAAAAGAAGTTGTAGCGTTTGCAATTGAGCATCTAAGTCTGGGGGAAGTTGTTGCTGTTGCGATTGTAACGCAAGGGGAAAAGAGAATCAGCGAGGATGCACTGCAACGATATGCTAGTAAACATCTAATTTATTATAAGGTCCCCCATAAGGTCTTGTTTGTTGACAATATCCCTAAAGAAGCCACTGGAAAGATAAACCGCCTTAGTATGGCTGAAAAATTAGGGATTACTATAAATACCGCGAATTCTGGAAGAGTAAAAAATCCAACCTGCGATGCACTTGAACATAAAATGATGGACATTTGGCAAAAAATTTTAAAAAAATCAGATATAGGGATTCATGAAAGCTTTTTTACTATAGGCGGAGATTCGCTGACTGCCACTTTTTTATCAGTGCAAATAGAAGAAACTTTTGGCAGATATGTACCCGTATCGCTACTATATGAGCATGATACTATTGAAAAATTAGTTAGCTTTTTATCATACGAACAGGAAGTAAGTCCTTATTTGCATCTAGTGCCCCTGCAGACTGCAGGGAACAAACCACCGCTCTTTACGATTGATACAATTGGCGGTCATATATCCCATTACCGTAAAATTGCCGGATATCTTGGTAAGGAGCAGCCTGTATACGCCTTGAGATTAATGGATGAATATAGTGAAACTGCCTCCGAAACGATTGAAGAAATTGCCTCAAGTTATGTTCAAGAAATTCGCCGTGTACAGCCAAAGGGACCATATTATTTGACAGGATATTCACTTGGTGGAACTATTGCCTTTGAAGTGGCGCAGCAGCTTTATCGTCAGGATCAGGAAGTGGCTTTAGCTCTGCTTGATACGAGAAATCATAAAATATATCCACTAAAGGCAAAACCCAAAATAAGAAAAGGTCTATGGCATTGGATAACATTTTATATGCAGCGATTGCGAGCGATGCCTGATTTGCATACTAAAATTGACTATATTCTTCATAGACTGCGTAGAGAAGCTGTCAGGGGAATAGTGGGAGCTAATCAGGAATCTAAGAAATTAACTAAAGTAGGAAAACGGTGGAAAAGGATTGTTCAATATAGAAATTTATGTTACGTGCCTCTACGTTATCCAGGACAATTGACTTTATTTCGGGCATTAGGCGATCCATTTGCTCTCAAAGAAACCGACCTGGAGCTTGGGTGGAACGGAATGGCTGATGGTGGGCTAGTGGTTTATGAAACGCCTGGAGACCATATATCGATGTTAACTGATGATGATAATTTAGAAATACTGGCAAAAAAATTGAGTTTATGCATGTTCCAAGAGAAAAAATGAGTTTCAAGGCGCAGAAGGGATCTCGTTAAATTTGCCTCCATCTGGTGTATAATAGATATAATTCTATAACATTAGGTGGAGTTTTTTATAGTTAATATCAAGTAAAAAATAACCTTGTAAGTCCGTGCAAGCATGCTTTGATTTCAAAAAGATTTGGAGAAGAACACATGGATAAAATACGAATGGCCATTGTCGGGCCCTCTGATTCGGTAGCCTTGGCCTACTCGGTAGCAACGGAGAGAAGCGATATCTTATTACCTGAGGGAATTGTTTATCAGGATGCAGCGCAAGTTCCCGCTATTATGCAGACCCGTTGTCCGGAGTTTGATATGTGGTTATTTTCAGGTATTGTGCCCTATCATTATGCACTGTCTGTTGCCACACATAAGCCGTTGTTTTATCTGCCCCATACCGGTTCCAGTTTATACCGGGCCTTGTTTGAAATTACATATATTCAAAATCTGAAGCTGCGTAGGATTAGCTTTGATACCTTTAGCCAGTTGGAGGTAGAAGAAACTTTTAAAGATATCAATCTACCGCTGCCTACCATATATGTTAAACCATTTTCCGATGTGGCTTCGTCCAAGGAGTTTGCGAATTATCACTATGAATTATGGCAGGCGGGCAAGATCGATATTGCCGTTACGTGTTTTCTGGAAACTTATGATCGGCTAAAAGAATTAGGGGTGCCGGCTTTCCGGGTGTGGACTACGCGGAGTAATATCCGCACTACGCTTGATGTGGCAATCAATTCCTGCCTGGCGCAACGCTTTAAAGGCAGTCAGTTGGCAATACAGGAAATTGCCATTGACGAATACGATAATATTGTACGCGCCAGTTCAAGCTATAATGTAAAGCGCATGGAAATGTGCTTGTACAAGATTTTAGTTGACTATGCGGAAATGCTGAAAGGGTCGCTTGTTAATCGTGGTGATGGGAAATATACCCTGTATTCCACACGCGGCATACTGGAGGACATTACAAATGAACTCACCACCATACCCATATTCGAAAAAATAGCCTGTGAGGTAAAGGCTGCAGTCTGCGGCGGTATTGGTTTCGGCGATACGGCCTATGATGCCGAACAAAATGCCTTTCATGCACTGGGCATTGCCCAGCAGAAAGGCAAGGGGCTATGGATGGCGGTAAATGATGAGCGGGAAGTGATCGGTCCCTTGAGCTCGGCTGTCCATCTTAAGTATTCCGTGCAGGCGGATACTGCAGCCTGCAAGCGGATTGCTGATCAGCTAAACCTCAGCGTCACTACCGTAAACCGGTTACTGGCAGTGATTGATAAGCTGGACACCGACACTATCGGAGCTGAAGATCTAGCCGTCTATTTGAGCATCACATCCCGCAGTGCCAGAAGAATCCTTACGATATTAGTGGACAATAGTCTGGCTGAGTTAGCCGGGGAAGAGATGATTGCTAAGGGGCGGCCGCGTAAACTGTATCGGATTAATATACCGTTACTATTAGGTTATTTTTCCTCAGCAAGATAAGTTCAGCTTAACATATTGACAAGAATAACAAAGACTAGTATAGTAAATATTACAAAGCAACGTCGCTCTCGTATTTTGTACGAGGGCTTTTGTTTTACAGTACGAGTCGAACCTCGTTTTTTCATTGCCTGTTAATGGAAATATCCATAAATGGGCTGAAAGTGGAGTTTGTAGTGCTGTCACGCTGTTTTACTATTTTAGAACTACAGAAAGGAGCAAATGTCGGAGAATAACGCGGAATAAGTTCAGTGCAATAAGGGGAGAGGTGTTTGAGATGATGCTTACTATTGGTGTGATTTTGGTCATTATTACCATTTATTTCTTAATCAAACGCTATGATGCGCGTTTAGTGCTATTGGTATCCGGTATTGTTATGGCCTGCGTGGCAGGCACCCCTATGGCGGCTTTAAATGCTTTTGCCAAAGACATGACGAATGCCGGTCTGATTCAGGCCGTATGTTCTGTAATGGGTTTTGCAATGGTTATGCGGTATACGGAATGTGACAAACATTTGATTAATCTCATGGCCAGCGGTTTGGGAAAAGTTCGTCCCCTCTTAATTCCCGGTGTGGTAATGGCAACCTTCGCGGTTAATGTGGCTTTGCCAAGCGCAGCAGGAACTGCAGCTGCAGCGGGTGCGATTTTCGTACCGTTGATGATGTCTGCCGGTGTGCACCCTGCCATGGCGGCGGCTGCGGTTAAGTGTGGTACTTATGGCAGTATGCTGAATCCAGGACTGGCCCATAATCCGGTGGTAGCTAAAATTGCCGGTGTAGGGGTTATGGAAGTCATTGCCTTTCAGTTTAAGGCAAATATTGCCTCGTTAATTGTTGCTGCGCTGTGTATTACAGCTATTGCCTACTATAAAAAAGAGCATAAGGGATACCATGCAGATGGACTGGAAGTAGACAGCAGCTTTAAAGTAAATTTGCTGTATGCTGCCATGCCAATGTTTCCGATTGTACTGCTTCTGTTAGGCGCTACTTTGATACCTGCCTTAAAAACCGATGTTCCACAGGCCATGATCATCGGGTGCGCATTGTCGCTTTTAGTTACCCGGAAAAATCCCGTAGGACTGAGCAATGCCTTTTTTGATGGTATGGGCAAAGCCTACGGTGAAATCATTGGCATTATCATTGCTGCCGGAGTATTTGTGTCCGGTATGACTTCCATGGGACTAGTAAAAGCTTTTATTACCGCTATGCTGAATAATCCGGCCATTGTCAAGATTTGTGCTGCTGTTGGTCCTTTTCTCCTGGGCTTTGTCACCGGATCAGGCGATGCGGCTACAATGGCGTTCAATCAGGCAGTTACGCCGCATGCAGCCGATTTTGGCATGGAAGTTATGCAAATGGGTAGTATGGCTACCTTAGGCGGTACACTTGGACGTACGATGTCGCCGATTGCCGGTGCAACGATCATTGTAGCCGGTATTGCCGGGGTTAATCCAATGGAAGTTACCAAACGCAATTGGCTGCCGATGGTAGGCTCCATGATTATCGGTATGGCCTTGTTAATGTACTAGTAGAGAAAAAGACAGCCTTACTGCAAGCTGTACAGTGGAAACGCTGTATAGCTTGCCTTTATTGTGCAACCGTAAACTACTGACGAGGGGAGCTAAACAATGCAGACAGATATTTTGGAATTAGTAAAAGCCAAAAAAGAACAACTGGTCAGTCGCCGGCGCGATATTCATAAACATGCAGAGGCCGCTTGGACTGAATTCCGCACAGCTTCGATTGTGGCTGAAACCTTAACCCGTCTCGGTTATCAGGTATCCGTGGGCGCAGAAGTCATTGAGGCTGAGGTTATGATGGGAGTACCGTCTGAGCAGGAATTGCTCAACCATCAGGAAAGAGCAATAGCGCAAGGTGCTGATCCCCAGTGGGTCGCTAAAATGCAGGGCGGGAAAACCGGTGTGATGGGCGTGCTGCACTTTGCTCAGCCAGGACCGGTTGTTGCATTCCGCTTTGATATGGATGCAAATGACGTACTGGAAGCGACTGCAGACGAGCATCGGCCTTGGCGGGAAGGCTTTGCATCGGTCAATCCAGGAGCGATGCATGCCTGCGGGCATGATGGTCATACTTCGATCGGCTTAACTTTGGCAGAGGTATTAGTAGAAGCAAAACAACAGCTTGCCGGAACGGTAAAGCTGATTTTCCAGCCTGCCGAAGAAGGGGTGCGCGGCGCAAAAGCAATGGTCTCGCGCGGTATTGTAGATGATGTGGATTTTTTTGTTGGCTTGCATTTAGGCATTGGACTGAAGAAAATGGGGACGATGACGTGCAATACAGTGGGTTTTCTGGCGACGACAAAACTTGACGCCGTTTATACCGGTGTGCCTGCTCATGCCGGCGCTGCACCGGAAACAGGGAGCAATGCCTTATTGGCGGCAGCCACGGCGGCCTTGAATTTGCACGCTATTTCCCGCCACAGCCAGGGGGCTTCACGGATCAATGTGGGGGTGTTACAGGCTGGAACCGGACGAAACGTTATACCGGATAAGGCGGTATTAAAACTGGAAACGCGCGGCACAACCAGCGAAATCAATGAATATATGTACAAAAGAGCACTCACCATCTTAGAGGCCGCCGCAGCAATGTATGAGGTTAAGCTTGCTGTAGCGCCCATGGGCGGTGCGGCTAATTGCGAAAATACTCCCGCACTGGTCACGCGGTTGCAGCAGGTTGCGGCAGAAAGTAACTTGTTTGACAGCATATTACCGGAAGGCAACATTGGCGGCAGCGAGGATTGTACTTACTTTATGGAACGGGTACAGCAAAAGGGAGGGCAGGTTGCTTACCTGATGGTTGGCACTAAACTAGCGGCAGGGCATCATGACTCCCGTTTCGATTTTGAAGAAGAAAGCTTAGTTACGGCCACTGCCTTGTTAAGCAAAGCTGCAGTTGAGCTTCTAAGCACAAAGTAATCCTTTTAGTTAGTAACAATAAACGGAGAAGGCCTTCACCAGACCGAGAGCAGTGTTCTCTAGCAGGTGGAGGCTTTATTTTATAATGCTTGACAGTCAGGTAAGTACATGGCATAATGTGATAAAGTTACAAAGTTACACTCGTCCTGCAGGCGCGTAATGATGTGAAAACCGATAATGGTAAAGATGATGAATGGGAACAGGCAGGCTATTCAATGCCCAGAGAGCCGGTGGTTGGTGCGAACCGGTGCAGGTATACTTGCCCACTCACCCGGGAATTCTGTTGCTGAAAGTAAGGGTAATCCTTATATAGGCAATAGCGTATGTCTGCGTTAAAGATACAGCTAATACTTACCAGTATGCTGAATGAGCCTTATGTAGGGTGGTACCGCGAAGTAACGTCGCCCCTATTGACATGAATTGTCAATAGGGGCTTTTTGTATTCATTCACTAGTTTAGGAGGACTATTATGGGAAATCAATCAATAAGTATAGCCTTTGCCATGGCAGCTGTCTGGTTTGCCACGCATAGCGGCGGCGGATTTGCCACCGGTAATCAGGAAGTAAATTATTTTGTGAAATATGGCTGGTATTCGATATTTTTACCAATTGTGGCTATGGCGATTTTGGGCTGGGGGCACAGAAATGCCCTTGTTCTGGCAAAAGATTATCAGACCTATGATTATAAGAGTTTTGGCGATGCTCTTTTTCATCCATATGAAAAATATTTCTCCCTGGTATTTGAGCTTGGCTTTATCATGCTGATTGCTTGCGGCGTGAGTACGTCCATAGCCGGTTCAGGCGCTTTATTAAAAAGCTCTCTGGGAATTCCTTATGGCATCGGTATTGTAACTGTTGGTGCAGTATTGCTGCTGCTGACTATTTTTGGCAGTGATTTGATTATTAAAGTTCTCAATCTCAAAACCTATTTCTTAATTGTTACTTTACTCATTCTCTGTTTCCTTGGTATTAAGACCGGTTCGTTCAACTTCCAGCGTATTGTAGCGACGCAGGAAACCTTTGGCACAAGTTTTTGGGATGCAGTTTGGTATATGATGATTTATATTGGCTTTCAGGCTTTTACCGTTCTGCCGATCATTTCGGTTGCACATAATATTAAAACTACGAAAGAATGCAATCAATTTATGTTTTTCGGAACCTTATTAAATGGACTTTTTCTGGTTGTTGTCTGCATTATGCTTTTGGGTTTTAGTCCCGAGGCGCTTAAGCAGACGCTGCCCGTATATTACGTTACTACCCAGCTTGACGTGCCCTGGCTTAAGATTTTGTACAGTGTAATCTTATTTGTTGCCTTGCTGGGTACAGGTATTTCACTGGTGTTTTCTACTGTTGCCCGTTTTGAGCCTGTGCTTGTTGAAAGAAATATATTGAAAAGCCTCAAAGCGCGCAGGATTGCTATTTCTCTTTTTACTATTGCTTTGTGCACAGGCATATCGGTATTTGGACTAACGAATATTGTGGTGAAAGGCTATGGCTCAGTCGGGTATATTGGCTTATTTTTTGTTTTGCTTCCGGAAATTATTGTTGGTACAATCAAAATCCGCAACAATGCGAAGAAAAAAACCGGCGAGTCCCTTTCCCACTAATCAAAGATTACAGTGAAAGCCTTCCGTCAGATGCCGGAAGGCTTTTTTGCAGGAATTTTGCCGGTATATGCATAACTAATGATCAACCACCAGTCCATAAATTTACGGTTATACTTAACTAGGCGTACAAAGCGAGGTTTTTATTATAGAAAGTATTATCTTCGACGTTGATGGTACCTTATGGGATACAACCGAAGTGGTAGCCCAAGCCTGGAATCAGGCAATTGCGGAAGTGGGCGGTACAACGACAGTGGTAAGTTCCTCCGTGTTAAAAAAAGAATTTGGTAAAACAATGAAGGCGATTGCCGACAGTTTATTTGCTGATGCTGATGATGCAGCGAAAGAACGGCTGATGGAAAAGTGCTGCCTGTATGAACATGCGGCTTTGGAAGAATGCACCCAAAATCTTCTTTTCCCTGATGTTGTTCAAACCATTCGTCAACTGGCAGCTGCGTATCGCATCTTCATTGTCAGCAACTGCCAAGAAGGCTATATTGAGCTGTTTATGAAAAAGTCAGGCCTTGAACCGTA
The DNA here is from genome assembly GCF_004339805.1 of Anaerospora hongkongensis. Lineage (GTDB taxonomy): Bacteria > Bacillota > Negativicutes > Sporomusales > DSM-15969 > Anaerospora > Anaerospora hongkongensis. The sequence continues at coordinate 36,091 of NZ_SLUI01000017.1, forward strand.
TATTGAAGACTGGGAATGCTTTGGCAATACAGGTAAGGGCAAGGGGAACAATATCTTGCAGCTAATGCAGCGGAATGGCATCACCAGTGCTATCTATGTTGGTGATACGCAAGGCGATTATGAGGCAACTCAACAGGCAAAAATCCCATTTATCTTTGCTCAGTATGGTTTTGGACAGGCAGAAGGCTGTGAACGGGCAATCACTTCCCTGAAAGAATTGTTGAATTTGTAGGAAGCGGCGTCTGGTTCTTTTGATTTGACAATGGGCATACTATTCTACGGTGACGGGAGTCTAAGTCAGTATATAACAAGAGTGCGCCCTACAGTTTAAACCTGTAGGGCGTTGTAATCATCACTTTCACCAGATTGGATATTACCTTCCTGCTGCATAGTTATTAGTTATTCAGTAGGTATCTATTAGGAGATAGGCTTATTTAGATAACCGCAAAAGTTGAACCGTTAGCTTCATAATATGACTTGAAACGGTAACGATACTAGAAGCTGGTAGCAGGAGGCAGCGATAATGACAAAAAGGAAAAAATATATATGGGGTATTGTGGTTGCTTGTATTGCGGCCGGTTTGGTTATTTTCTCTATCGCAAAGTCGGCTTATACGGGGTTAGACAGCGACGCAGGGCAAATCATGCAGGTCATAACAGCTGATATGAAGCATGAACGGACAATTTCCTGGAAAACAGCAGCTATGGGAAGTCCGGGCAGCTTGGAAGTCCGGGCCAAACAAGCGAAAGACAGTACAGTAGTTAAAGCAGAGGCGGCAGAGCTGCCTGTTTATAATGGCGGCAAGCCCTATACTCTCTATACGGCGCACGCAAAGAATCTGTTACCGGGAACTGAGTATGAATATCGTGTATCTACCGGTAAGAGGCAATCACCCTGGCAAGAATTTAGAACAGAGCCAGAGACGACAGCATTTAAGACCCTGATTTTTGGAGATTCCCAATCGGTTGATTATAAAGAGTGGGCGAATACAGCCCAGTCTGCCTGGAAAAGAGTTCCTGATGCCGCATTTTTTGTGAATATGGGTGATCTTGTTGATAATGGGCAGGATGATTATCAATGGAATGCCTGGTTTGATGGAGCAGCAAAGCTTTCTATGGCAATTCCCACCGCCCCGGTAATGGGCAATCATGAGGCTTATAATCTCGATTGGAAGATGGCCTTGCCGACTTATTACCTCACCCTGTTTGCCATACCTGGCAACGGACCGTCCGGACTGGAACGATATGCCTATTCCTATGATTATGGGGATGTTCATTTTATTGTACTCAATACGCAATCGGAGGAATTGCGCAGCTGGTATCCTGATTTGTTAAAAAAGCAGCAGAAATGGCTGCAAAAAGATCTAGCCCAGACGCAGAAAAAGTGGAAAGTCGTTCTTATGCACCGGGGGATATGGAAACATCCTTTTAATGGTCCGCTTGATGAGAATGGCAGTGCATTTGCTCCTTTGTTCGATACCTATCATGTGGATCTCGTATTTACCGGGCATGTACACTCTTATGCGCGCACGGCGGCACTAAAAAACGGCAGGCGTGACCCTGCCGGGACCGTCTATATTACGACGGGGCGGAGCGGGGAAAAAACATGGGATAAATCACCGCAAAAACCCATGGATGAAGTCTATTATAATCCGCTTGATATGCCCAACTATCTTGTGCTTGAAGCTTCACAGGCTGCTCTGAAGGTAGCTGCCTTTAAGCAAAATGGCGAGCTGATTGACCAGACCGAAATTAAAAAATAAATCTCGAAGACAGATAAAAATCCCTCCCGCTTGCAGGCTTTATCCTACAAGTGAGAGGGATTTGTTATTGAAGGGCACGAACGGAATCGCCAACGAAGTATTTGGCATATAAATCCTGGACCCAGTGGATAAGAGCCTTTTCAGATGGATTTTGATCTTTACCGTTATACATATCTGTTTTCATGTGGAAATCACTTGACCAGTAATAAATAGTATCGCCTAAAAAGCCAACTGCATAGCTGCCTTCCTCCGGAACATTAATCATATTTCTTCCGGAAAAATCCGAAGGCGCAGGAATACCAAGTATGCCTAACAGTGTAGGAGCAAAGTCAATCTGACTTGCATAAGCAGTGCCGCTGAAATTTTCAAAAGGCTTTAGATTCTTGCTGACAAAAATTAGCGGGAGGGGAGCTAAGGTTAAACTGAGATCGCCTTCGCCCAGACGCTTATAATGAGCATTTTGACTTGGATGAGGATTGTGATCACTTGTAATAACAATCAGCGTTTTATCATCCAATAAGTTCCGGTCCTTAAGATCCTGGAAGAATTTTTGCAAAGTAATATTCTCCCAATAAATTCCTTTCAGATAAACATTATTCGGCTGATCTTTTATGGCCGCCGGAATATCTGCATCAGTCAAGCCACAATAAGGATAGGGCTGATGAGAATCAATGGTTTTGGTTACCATGAAAAATTTCTTATTGCGATTTTGCTCCATAATCCGGACCGTTTCCTCATACATGACGTCATTGTGGAAGCCCCAGCCGCTGCTGCCAATATAGCCTTCTTTTTCGAGATCTTCTTTTGCTCTGTAAGTACTCATTCCAAAACGTTTTTTATAGGCCCGGAATTCATCATTGTAATACTGGCTTGTAGCCTCTAAAAATAAGGTATCGTACCCATTCTTCTCAAGAACGCGGAATAGGGTGCTATTGTTTTCAAAGGCCTGGTCTTCGGTGTAGAGAAGCTGGGAAAGAAAAAGGGAATTGAGTCCCTGAGTCGTCGGCTTATTGGAGGTGTAATAGCGATCGGAATGGGGGTACGCTGCCACTAAACTATCTAAAAATGGCGTTGCCTCTGCCGGAATTAACGGGTTATAGTGATGCAAGTAATCGCGATGCAAAGATTCACCGACAATCATAATAATCTTATCATAGGGAAAAACGTTGGGCACAGCAGCCGGTTTTTCACCAACTTTAATGCCCAGGTCACTTAACAGGAGCGTTTCATGTTCCGAGAAGGCTACGCGATAAAGCTGGCTGGACGCAGCTACCAGCCTTTCGTCATCGCGCAAAAATTCTTGTGCCAGGTTGAGGGCCACCGATTGGGAAAGCAGGCTCCGCGAGGCGTTTCTTGCCCGTTCCAGTTCGGCCTCCTCGTCGTAGCCATTGGTAAGCAGCAGTTTGGGATAGAAGTAGGCTGTAGCAAAATTAATCAAATTCGCTGTGAGACAAATGAGTAAAATAATAGCTGCCGAATTTCCTGCAGGTCCATAATGCCTTTTATTCGGAGTGCGGAATAAAAGAAGGAGTGAAATCAGGCTGATTCCTATACCGAAAAAAATCAGCTTGTCTGTTGTATGAATCACACTAAGAATGGAGTAGTTATTGAGGTTTTCAAACAGCATCTTCTCAATATGGTTTGATGTAACAAGAAAGTAGGCGGTATCACTATAAAAAAATAAAAGGGTAATCAAATAGGCGAGGAAATAAACTGCTTTAGTTGATCGCGTACTCCACTTGGTGTATAGAACGCCTGCAGCCAGGACGAGCAGGCTGTTATTGATTACTCCTGCAAGCAGGGCGATAAGTGTCATTATATTGCATAGTAAATTTAACGAGTGAATAATGACCATTGAAATAGCGGTCCAAAGAGCGGCAATAATCACGATAGGGAAGTAATCTTTGACAACTTGTTTGATACGACTAATATTGTTTTTAACAAGTAAAAAAATACTGACTAACAGCAAATCACGAAAAATAGCATTTGATGCATCAACAATAAAGATATTCATCGGAAATACTGGTTCACGAATAAAGAATCGGAACGAAAGGGACAATTCTACGCAAAAAATCAAAACAAGTCCAATGATTTTCATTCGATGACAGCAAATTGTTTTTGTTATGAAATTGTCTTTAATAGTATTACTTCCCTTCTGCAGCATACCTTTACGATGCTGTACGCAAACATTACACAACATAATTCACGATAATTCTACATATTCCTTCAGTGATAGGAAAAAAATCAAGGATCATGACAAGAGAATTGCTGTTGGATACGTCACTTTAACCTATAAACGGAAAAGCTCTGGCGAGGATCATGATCAGCAGAAACTTTTATGGTATTAAAAAGGGTAAAAGAAGTATTCGTTTCTAAAAAATCTAGATATTCATTGGACGGATAATACAAGATAAGATCGATTGTTCTTTGTTGGTTTTTTACGGAAAGCAAAATAGTGCGGACAACCTTCGTAAATATTTGTAAGGAAAAAGGATTGAAAAAGTAAAATTTATTATCCTTGGGGCTGATTGGATAATCTTCCGCTAAAGCGTTAATGAAAGTAATTTTATTTGCTTTCTTATTCTGCTTTTGAAGATAAGCTCGCTGATTCTGAACTGCCTGCTTATAGAAGAAGGGACTCATTTCTATTCCTGTGACGGTGGAATCAAAAAAATAATTGATGTAAAAATTAAACCTGCCTTTGCCGCAGCCGAAATCTACGATATGATCTTCTGCTGTAAAAGGATATTGTTCAGCTAATGTTTCTAAGACAGAGTAGGAAGTCGGTTCATATCTGTTATAATGCGGTGATTCATTGAATATTTTTTGTTCGCCCGCGGTTTTTATATGTAGCAGTTTTTCATAATATTGTTCATCCATTTAAGCATTCCTTTCTCAAACACATCTACAAATTGCAATAACCACTTATCAGTATATCGGCATTTAGCTGCTTTTTACAAGATAATAAGTTTGCCAATACTGGATGAGTATAGGTGTTAAGTCTGTAGATGCTGAGTGGAGGATTTTGGCATAATCTTTACGGCTGAGAGGAACACGTGAAGACATAATACCATATCATAAGGCGATGGATATTTTTTGCATTAGTTAAAAACAAGGTGCTGAGTAGCAATTAGAAGGAGTGACAATAGTGAAAGGAAAAACGCAGTTAACCGGCCGGGTTATTTTCCGAGGAGAATTAGGATACGAACAGGCGTGCAAAAATTGGAATCCATATGTTGACACGTTTCCTCTCGTTTTTGTCTTTGCGCGATGTACAGAGGATGTAAGTAATGCTGTAAAATGGGCGCAAGAAAATTGCGTACCCATTCGGACTCGCAGTGGACGTCATGCCTTAGACAAAAATCTTTCCGTGGTAAAAGGCGGAATTGTCATTGATGTGAGCAGTATGGATCAGGTGTGGGTGAATGAAGAGGAGGAAGAAGCTGTCGTCCAAACCGGTGTACATGTAGGACCTCTGGTAAAATGGCTGGCGAAACAAGGCTATATGGCCCCTTTTGGCGATAGTCCGACAGTTGGTATCGGCGGAATTACGGCAGGTGGAGGGATCGGACTGCTGCTGCGGTCAATTGGTCTTGTTAGTGATAATCTCGTGGGAGTAGAAATGGTTGACTATGAAGGATGCGTTATCTATGCTGACGAGTCGACGAATTCGGATTTGTTATGGGCAACCCGTGGTGGCGGCGGCGGCAACTTTGGAATTAATACTGCATATAAATTCAAGGTGCATAATGCCCCTGCCAAAGCAACCGTATTCCAGATTATTTGGCCATGGGATCAATTGGAAATCGTTTTTGAAGCATGGCAAGAATGGGCCCCTTTTGTTGATAGCCGATTAGGCACATATATGGAAGCCTTAAGTAAGGTAAATGGATTGCTGCATGCACAAGGGCTATTTCTTGGTTCCAAACAAGAACTGACTTGCTTGTTAGATCCTTTGACCAGTACCGGCTCTCCGACCGTATATATCGAAACACTAGACTATCCGGATGCAGTAGAATATTTAATACCTGACGAACCAATTCCAGGAAGATCTGATCAGAGTACTAAGTTTTCCTCGGCTTGGGCATATGATCTATTGCCATGCGAGGCAGTTAAGATTATGCGCCGCTTTCTGGAAGAGTCCACCGGCACTGAAGCGGGTTTCTTCTTTTTAAACTGGGGAGGAGCAGCAGCCAGGATTTCTCCTGAAGATACGGCATTTTTTTGGCGGGGACCAAAATACTATTTAGAGTGGAACTCCTCTTGGAGTGAAGATTCTGATGCCCGGCGCAACATTGCTATGGTAGAGAGAACCCGTGAGCAGCTGGAGCCTTTTGTTGTGGGCTCCTATGTAAATGTTCCGGATGAGTATATTGAGGACTTCGGATGGGCGTATTATGGAAATAACTTTGCCAGACTTCGCAGAATAAAAGAAAAATATGATCCTGAGAATGTATTTAATCATCCGCAAAGTATTCCCCCGGCAAGCTGGCATTCCGGGAAGCGTGGCTGAAATAGCTGGAAACTTCTCATCTGGATTTTTCCAGTACCGTGACTCACCGGAATTGGATTTGCTGAATGGGATCACGGAAATGGTATCAAAATACAACGGGCCGGATAAGACTAGGAGATCGGCTCCTCTGCCTTGGGCAGTTTAAAATATGAACGCGGACTAAAACTTTACATGTTGACAGTTGGTGATTAATGATGTATATTTGGAATGAATAAATGATTTCTATACAACTATATATTTGAAATGTGATGAGGGAGAACGTTGTATTTTGAACGTTTCAGAGAACCGGTGGTTGGTGCGAACCGGCAACACTAGAGATGCAAGAATCACTCCTGAACAGCAAGGCTGAATCGTAAGAAGTAAGCTGCGCCGGTCTCAGCTCCGTGAGGAGTGCAGTCGTTATTCTGCTAAGGTTGTTAGACCTGATGAGAGATGCAGATGTTTTTTTATCTGTAAAAAGGGTGGTACCGCGAGAAGCTTGCCTCTTGCCCCTTTAAGTCTATTGACTTAAAGGGCAAGAGGTTTTTTGATTTGTAACTTTATTTTTAGGAGGATGAATGATGAAATTCTTAGAGAAACTGGCGCACTTTATTTGCAAGTATATGACGCTGTGGGTGATCCTGATATCAGTTATTGCTTTTTATAATCCCGAACCGTTTAAGCCGATTGGCAAGAATATTTCCTACATGCTGGGGATCATTATGCTGGGTATGGGGCTGACAATGTCGCTTGAGGATTTCCGTCTAATTTTGACCCGGCCCAAAGATGTGTTTTACGGGGTCTTTTTCCGTTATTTAATTATGCCGCTTGTCGGTTTTGGCGTAGCTAAGATACTGGGATTGTCGCCAGCGCTGGCCGCGGGGATGGTATTGCTGGGGGCCTGCCCGAGCGGTACCGGTTCCAATGTTATGACCTATATTGCAAAAGGAGACACGGCCCTGTCAGTCACTGTTTCCAGTGTCAATACAATATTGGCGCCGGTACTCACCACGTATATTTTTTCCTTTCTCGCTGGTGCGATGATTCCAATCGATATCGGCGCACTGCTGCTGGATATTGTTAAAATCGTTTTAGTTCCCGTCAGCATTGGGATCGCCATGCATACTGCGGCACCTAAATTAGTAGAGAAGCTTGTAAAAGTTGTTCCGGCAGTTTCGGTTGTTTTCATCATTACCATCATGTCTTCGGTAGTTGCTTTAAATGCGGCCAGAATGGCAACAATGGCGCTTGTCCTTTGTTTGGCGGTGGCAATTCACAATATTGCCGGCCTGGTATTTGGTTATTACGCTGGTAAAGCGGTTGGCATGTCTGAGAAAAAGTCCCGGGCAGTTACTTTTGAAATTGGCATGGAGAACTCAGGGCTTGCCGTAGCGCTGGCGATGGCTCACCTTGATCCCATGGCGGCACTGCCGGGAGCGGTTATGACGGTTTGGGAATACATGACAGGAAGCCTGCTGGCCAGTTATTGGGGTAACAAGAAACCGGTAGAGGCGCTGCAGGAGGAAGCAAGGGTTTTGGCTTAGGAATAATGAAATAATAAAATAAATACTCGCTATAACTGTTCTTTTTGAGCAGTTTTTCTTTTATCTATTTACAGAACAAATGTTCCGTGATATAGTAAAACCAAACGAATGTTCTGGAGCGGAGGGTATTATGGCAGAGAAAGACTTTGGCTTAAATAAATCAGGTATGACAAAAGAAAAGGCGCTTGAAAATGCACTGAAGCAAGTAAGAAAAGATTACGGTGAAGGTTCCATTATGAAACTGGGCGAGGCAGCCGCCAAAATGAATATTGAAGTGATGCCAACCGGTGCACTGGCACTGGACATTGCTTTGGGAGTTGGTGGTGTACCACGAGGCCGTATTTTAGAAATCTATGGACCGGAATCTTCAGGTAAGACGACTGTTGCCCTGCACATGATTGCAGAGGCTCAAAAGCTGGGCGGCATTGCTGCTTTTATCGATGCCGAGCATGCGCTTGATCCGGTATATGCCAAAGCGCTCGGTGTGAATACGGATGAACTGCTGATATCTCAGCCCGACAACGGCGAGCAGGCTTTGGAAATTGCCGAAGCGCTTGTACGCAGCGGTGCGATTGATATTGTGGTTATTGATTCTGTTGCAGCTCTTGTTCCACGGGCGGAGATTGAAGGGGAAATGGGGGACTCGCATGTGGGGCTGCATGCCCGCCTAATGTCTCAGGCACTAAGAAAGCTGACCGGGATTATCAGCAAATCCAGAACCACTACGATTTTCATTAACCAGATACGGGAAAAGGTAGGCGTAATGTTTGGCAATCCGGAAACGACAACCGGCGGGAGAGCTTTGAAATTCTATGCCAGTATTCGTATTGAGGTTCGCAAAGGAGAAGCCATTAAGTCCGGTAATGATGTGATTGGCAACCGGACAAAAGTAAAAGTCGTCAAGAATAAAATTGCGCCGCCTTTTCGAACGGCTGAATTTGATATTATGTATGGTCGCGGCGTTTCTCGGGAAGGCAGTATTGTGGATATTGGCTCCAGTATGGACATTATTGCAAAAAGTGGAACCTGGTATTCTTATGGCAGCACCCGCATGGGGCAGGGCAAAGAAAACGCCAAAGATTTTCTTAAAGATAACAAACAGGTTGCCGATGAAATTGAAGGCAAAATCCGGGATTTGCTCGTTGCCGGGAAAGCTGCACTGCCAATTGAGGTAGGAGTAGAGGAGCTGGTAGAGGAAGACGAGATTGATTTAGATTCTGAACTAGAATAGATGTAAAACCAGCTAATTATTTACCAATTATTTACGAATAATTTTGTGCAATTTATAAGAATTTCTAAAGAAATTCTAAAAGTTGTACGATATAGTCAATAGAGGTAAATAATTCCGTAAGTCTATCAAATAAATACTTTTGATGGACAAATACATGTCTTGGAGGTTTTTCAAATGAAAAAAAGTTTACTTTTGGCAGGAGCATTCGTTATTTTAAGTGCAGGTTCGAGTTTTGCCGCTCCGCTTAACAATTTGGATAGTGAGCAGACGGCAGTAGGGTTGAGCGGGGATGCATTTTACATTGAACATAAATTAACTGACCGTTTTACATTAGGTTATCAGTCTATTGATCGTGATTATTATGGCGATATGAAGGATTTATATGGTCAGTATGAATTTACCGGTAATCTGAGAGGAATAATCGGTAACCGTGATTTTGACTATCGGGATTCGGCCATGTATCTCGGCTTGGGCTTGCAGGGTTCACTAGCGCCGCAGCTGAATGGTTTTGCTTCGGTGATTACTGGTGATAAGTTCAGCGAAATGCAGGCAGGTGCCAGCTACCGCTTGGCATCCAACCTGGATCTGAATGCCACATACACCAACTTTATGCCTGAACATGGCCGGGATAAGGACGAAGTAGCGATTGGCGCAACTTTGAAGTTTTAATCGGATCATAAAATAGTAAACCTCCGCCTGACAGCGGCTGATATTCAGCCGGCTGTTTCCAGGCGGGGGTTTATTTTTTTTTGTCGTAGTAATAATTTTTTATTACAAAAAAAGGAATTGATCGATAATTATATAATATTACAAAAGTAAAATAAATTCAGACAATATAAGGAGCATATTGATGAAACTACTCGAAACATACATTCCACTAGTTAATTTTATTGCAGATATTATCGGGCCAAACTGCGAAGTGCTGTTGCATGATGTTGTCGATGTGCAGAATTCGGTCATAGCAGTTCGCAACGGTTATATCAGCGGGCGGCAGATTGGCTGTCCCTTAACGGATCTGGGCTTGGAGCTGCTGGAAAAGAAATCGTATATTCACCAAAGTGCAATCGTCAACTATTTAAGCCGTACGGCCAGCGGCGAGAAATTACGGTCATCTACCTATTTTATTAAGAATGAGAATAGTGAACTTATCGGGATGCTGTGTGTAAATATTCTACTGTCACCTGATGGTATGGCGGTTAATAATCTGGCTGACAAGCTGATTAATGCTTTGGTTACCAATCATACGCTTGCTGGTACAGTTGTGGCAGAAGATGAAAAAGTAGTGGAGTCACTGCAGACTTCCATTGAAAACGTAGTTGACTCGGCGATTGAAAAAATCATTGGTGAGTATGATATGCCTGTAGAAAGAATGTCAATCAATGAAAAAATTGCTGTCGTCCAAAAATTGAACGCCAACGGAGTCTTTAAAATAAAGGGAGCCATTACCAAAGTGGCCAGTACGCTGCAAACATCAGAAAGTACGATATATCGCTATCTGTCCGGTAAATAATAGTAAATTTGATTCCATTTTTTTGCTCTGTCATAATAAGAAAAAATTATCATGATAAAGTTTTAGCGGTGAATTTTGGCGAGCTATGTTGACTAGGGTATTTGAGGCAAACCGTGCCTTGAATAGATAGAATTCCTTGTAAAGGAGGAAGCAGTAACCAAAATTGATTATCGAAAACAAATGATCCTCAGACGATGCTGTTGTCGGTGAGGATTGGAGCTACCATCACGAAGGAGATGCTGAAATGAATGTTTCATTAGAAGCAATACAAAAAGCCCGGGAAACACTGGCTGGAGTCGTTTGCCGGACCGAGCTGGCTTACACCAATACGTTAAGCGATATGACGGGCAATCGGATTTATTTGAAGCTGGAAAATCAGCAGCGTACTGGTTCGTTTAAGTTGCGCGGCGCCTATAATAAAATCGCTAACTTAAGCGCAGACGAAAGAAAAATGGGGATTATTGCTTCATCGGCAGGCAACCATGCCCAGGGAACAGCACTTGGCGGTACTCTCTTCGGGATACCGACAACGATTGTTATGCCGAAAAATGCACCCTTGTCTAAAGTAAAAGCCACCCGGGCTTACGGTGCGCAGGTTGTTCTGCATGGCAGCGTCTATGATGAGGCCTATGCAGAGGCGTGCCGTTTGCAAGCGGAGAAACAACTGACTTTTATCCATCCTTTTAATGATCCGATGGTAATTGCCGGGCAGGGAACGATTGCCCTGGAAATTCTCGAAGACTTGCCTGATGTAGAGGCGGTGGTTGTGCCAATTGGCGGCGGGGGGTTAATTGCCGGTATTGCCGCAGCAATTAAGCAGCTTAAGCCCGGCATTAAAGTCATTGGCGTACAAACAAAAAATATGCCGTCCATGGCAGAAGCAGTTGCCAATAAGCGCATTGTAACCTGCAATGGCTGTCCGACAATCGCTGACGGAATTGCGGTGAAAACTCCTGGTGAATTGACCTTTGCACTTGTACAACGCTATGTCGACGATATTGTAACCGTTGACGAAGAAGAAATCGCCAGTACGATTCTGCTGATGATGGAGCGGATCAAGACGATTTCCGAAGGCGCGGGGGCTGCTGCCGTTGCAGCGGTTTTAAACAGGCTGGAGGTATTTGAAAACCGCAAGATTGCAGCAATTGTCAGCGGCGGTAATATTGACGTCAATATGATGTCCCGGATTATCAATAAGGGCTTGGCAAAGTCAGGTCGTAAAGCCGTATTTCATATTGTAATCCCTGATAAGCCTGGTTCGTTATGGCAGCTGCTTAAGCTGACAGCAGATACGGGAGCCAACGTGCTGACGGTTACCCATGACCGGGAAACCGGTGGTGTTGCATTAGGCAATGCTGCCGTCCAACTGGAACTGGAGACGGCTGATCAAGATCATATGCATGCAATTAAAGAGATTATGGAACAACATCAGTATTGCGTAAAAATTGTATAACATCAGGAGGGACAACTTATGGAAGAAAGAGAGCTGACCCGTGGACTCAAGGCCCGCCACATTGAACTCATTGCCTTAGGAGGGACAATTGGTGTCGGGTTGTTTATGGGCTCGGCAAGTACAATTAAGTGGGCAGGCCCTTCCGTGCTGCTTGCCTATGCATTAGCCGGTATGGTCATGTTTTTCGTTATGCGCATCATGGGAGAAATGCTGTATCTTGAACCGGTTACCGGTTCCTTTGCAACCTACGGCCATAAATACATCAGCCCTTGGGCGGGGTATATCACTGCCTGGTGCTATTGGTTTCTCTGGGTTACGGTAGGCATGTCGGAAGTGACGGCGATCGGTATCTATATGAATTACTGGTTTCCTGATCTTGCCCAGTGGATACCTGCCCTGATTGGCGTGGCCATCGTTGCTGCCGCTAATTTGGCTGCCGTCAAATACTACGGCGAATTCGAGTTTTGGTTTGCCCTTATTAAAGTTGCTACAATTATTATCATGCTGGTAGTCGGTTTTGGAATTGTCTTTTTTGGCGTAGGCAATGCAGGCCAGCCCTTGGGAATTGGCAACTTGTATAATCATGGCGGCTTTTTCGCCGGTGGCTGGCAGGGCTTCTTATTCGCACTCTGTCTGGTCACTGCCTCCTATCAAGGGGTTGAACTTGTCGGTATTACCGCCGGTGAGGCCCAAGATCCGCAAAACAGCCTGCGCAAAGCCACTAAAAACATTATCTGGCGCATTCTCATATTTTATATCGGTGCAATTTTTGTTATTGTTACTATCTAGCCCTGGAACCAGATCGGTACAATTGGCAGCCCGTTTGTTTTAACCTTCGCAAAAGTGGGAATTGCCGCTGCCGCCGGTATCATTAATTTCGTTGTCTTAACTGCCGCGATGTCGGGCTGCAACAGCGGTATCTATAGTGCCGGCAGAATGCTGTATACCTTAGCAGCCAATGGACAGGCTCCGGCTTTTCTGAAAAAAGTTTCGCCAAGCGGAGTACCGGCTAACAGCATTAAAGTGACGATAGCCTGCTTACTGCTGGGCGTATTCTTCAATTATATTTACCCCAATTCCAAATTGTTCGTCTATATCTACAGTGCCAGTATTTTGCCCGGTATGGCTCCCTGGTTTGTCCTGTGCATCAGTCAGCTCAAATTCCGGGAAAAATGGGGCAAAGAAATCGAATCCCATCCCTTCAAATCGCCGTTATATCCCATAAGCAATTACTTCTCCATTGTCTTTTTACTATGCGTACTAGTTGGTATGTGGTTTAACGAGGATACCCGGGGTGGATTGATCGCCGGAGCTGTATTCTGCGCTATCATTACTGCCGTTTATTTTGCAGCAGGCATTGGCAAGAGACAGCCTGCACAGCACATCACCGAACAAGACAAATAAGGTTTCATAAAGAAAACTCTCCGGTTACGCTGGTTGTGCGTAGCCGGAGAGTCTTAAATATTGATGGATGGGGAGAATGTTATGAGCAATTCGAAGAGAAAAATGAAGACGATGGACGGTAATACGGCAGCGGCTCACATATCCTATGCCTTTACTGATGTGGCCGCTATTTTTCCAATTACACCGTCGTCCAATATGGCTGAAAGTGTTGATGAATGGGTAGCTCAGGGAAGAAAGAATATTTTCGGCCAAACCGTTAAAGTTGTGGAAATGCAATCCGAAGGGGGGGCAGCCGGGGCTGTTCACGGCTCCCTGCAGGCCGGGGCATTAACCACAACCTATACGGCGTCGCAGGGGCTGTTGTTAATGATCCCCAACATGTATAAAATTGCCGGAGAATTGCTGCCGGGTGTATTTCATGTAAGCTCCCGGGTGGTTGGTGCTAATGCGATCAATATTTTCGGCGATCATTCGGATGTAATGGCTGCCAGGCAAACCGGTTTTGCCATGTTGGCCGAAAGCAGTGTGCAGCAAGTTATGGACTTGGCGGCAGTGGCTCATTTGTCGGCTATTAAGGGAAGAGTTCCTTTCCTGAATTTTTTTGATGGCTTCCGCACTTCCCATGAAGTACAGAAAGTAGAAGTGCTGGAATATGAAGAGCTGACCAAGTTATTAGATTGGGATGCGCTTGCTGCTTTTCGCCGTGATGCGCTAAACCCGGATCATCCTGTCTTACGGGGTACTGTTCAGAACTCAGACATTCACTTCCAGCAGCGGGAGGTATCCAATCGCTTCCACCGTGATTTACCGGAGATTGTAGAAGGCTATATGCAGGAAATCAGCAAGCTTACCGGCCGGGAGTATCACCTTTTTAACTACTATGGAGCTGAAGATGCCGACCGGATGATTATCGCCATGGGGTCAATGTGCGAAGCTATTGAGGAAATGGTCGACTGCCTGAATGCCAAAGGAGAAAAAGTCGGGCTATTGACAGTTCATCTTTACCGGCCCTTCTCAGTTGAACATTTCTTTCGCTATATCCCCCGGACAGTCCAAAAGATCGCGGTATTGGATCGAACAAAGGAAATGGGCGCTTTTGCCGAACCGCTCTATCTGGATGTAAAATCAGTTTTTTATGGCAGGCAGTGGCAGCCGCTGATTGTCGGCGGCAGATGCGGCGTAGGCGGCAAGGACGTACAGCCTGGGCACATTCAGGCAGTATTTGAGAATTTGAAGCAGGACCAGCCGAAAGATCACTTTACAGTTGGTATCGTCGATGATGTCAATTATACCTCGCTGCCCCTGGGGGCAGAGTTTGATACAACTTTGCAAGGCACAAAAGCCTGTAAGTTTTGGGGACTGGGCTCAGATGGAACAGTCGGTGCCAACAAAAATGCCATCAAAATTATTGGTGACCACACTGACCTGTACGCCCAGGGATATTTTGCCTATGACTCCAAAAAGTCGGGCGGTATTACTGTTTCGCATCTGCGCTTTGGCCGTCAGCCGATTAAATCTCCTTATCTAATCCAAAAAGCGGATTTTATTGCCTGCCACAACCAATCCTACGTGGACAAGTATGACGTTTTAGACGGACTGAAACCGGGCGGTGTGTTTCTGCTCAACTGTACCTGGACGGAAGCGGAGCTGGAGCAAAAGCTGCCGGCAGCTATGAAACGGTATATTGCCGACAACGATATCCGCTTCTATACCATTGATGCTGTGAAAATCGCGCAACAGGTCGGTTTGGGCGGACGGATTAATATGATCATGCAGGCGGCCTTCTTTAAGCTGGCCGATATTATTCCTGTTGAAGATGCTGTAGGTTACCTTAAGCAGGCTGTTGAGCATTCGTACGGCAACAAGGGAAAAACAATCGTGGAAATGAACAATGCCGCAATTGACCAGGGTATCGGCGCGATTGTAAAAGTACACGTGCCTGCAGAATGGAAGGCAGCATATGATCAAGCTGCTGCTGCCCGTGATGTACCAGCCTTTATTGAGCAGATTCTGGTGCCGATGAACCGCCAGGAAGGAGACAAACTGCCAGTAAGCGCTTTTATCGGTATGGAAAACGGGACATTCCCGGTCGGTACATCAGCCTTTGAAAAGCGCGGTATTGCCATTGACGTACCGGAATGGAACAAAGACAAGTGCATTCAATGCAATCATTGTGCCTATGTCTGTCCCCATGCTGCCATTAGACCCATCTTGGTGACTGAGGCTGAAGTTCAGGCTGCACCGGCAGGGTTTGTCACCAAGCCTGCTATCGGCGCCAAGGAGTACAATTTCCGTATCGCCGTATCTCCCCTTGATTGCACCGGCTGTGGGAATTGCGCTCAAGTCTGTCCGGCGAAAGAAAAGGCGCTGCTCATGAAACCGTTAGCTGCTCAACAGGCCGAGATTACCTTGTGGGATTATGCAATGTCACTCACGGCAAAGCCCAATCCGCTGAATCCCTTTTCGGTTAAGGGAAGTCAGTTTGAGCAGCCGCTGCTGGAGTTTTCCGGTGCCTGCGCGGGCTGCGGCCAGACACCTTATACTAAGCTCATTACGCAATTATATGGAGACCGGATGATGATTGCGAATGCTACCGGCTGTTCTTCCGTTTATGCGGGCAGTGCGCCGTCGGTGCCGTATACCAGAAATGATCGTGGACATGGTCCGGCCTGGGGAAACTCACTATTTGAGGATAATGCCGAATTTGGCCTGGGAATGCTGCTGGGCAGCAATCAGATTCGGGAAAAGCTGGCGATGGATATTGAAGCTGCCACTAAGCTAAAATATGGTGCAGGGCTTACTGCTGCCTGCGAAGAGTGGCTGGTTAATAAGGAAAGCAGCGAAGGATCGCGGGAAAGGGCGGACAAGCTGATAGCCGCTTTGGAAATGCTCAAAGGCAATGACCCGCTGCTTACTAGTATTTATCAAAACAGAGATTTTCTGGTCAAGCGGTCGCAGTGGATTTTTGGCGGTGACGGCTGGGCCTATGATATTGGCTTTGGCGGACTGGACCATGTTTTAGCGTCAGGCGAGAATGTCAATGTCCTGGTGCTGGACACCGAAGTATATTCCAACACGGGCGGCCAGTCGTCCAAAGCGACACCGGCGGCGGCAATTGCTAAATTTGCTGCCAGCGGCAAATATACCAAGAAAAAAGATCTCGGTATGATTGCAATGAGCTACGGCTATGTCTATGTTGCACAAATTGCCATGGGGGCCGACAAAAATCAGACCTTAAGGGCAATCGCCGACGCGGAAGCATATCCCGGCCCATCCTTGATTATTGCCTATGCACCTTGCATTAACCATGGGATGAAAGCTGGTATGGGCAACAGTCAGCTGGAAGCCAAACGGGCCGTTGATAGCGGCTATTGGGCCCTATACAGATACAATCCCCAGCTTGAAGCAGGCGGGAAGAATCCATTTGTACTGGATTCAAAAGAACCAACAATGGAGTTTAGAGAATTCTTAATGGGCGAAGTCCGTTATTCGGCATTGAAAAAACAGTTCCCGGAAACAGCTGAAACCTTATTTCAGAAAACCGAACAGGATGCGAAAGCAAGGTTAAACACATATAAACGCCTAGCAGCTCAGTAGTTTTCAAAAGGACAGGTGTCGCAAATACTTTTTTGTAAAGTAATGCGGCACCTTATTTTTTGCCCCCTTTTTGTGAAATAGCTTTTCTTGCTTAAGGAATTCTTTAGAAATATTTATAATTAACTTTTATAAACAACAGGAAAAATAGCGAATAATGTCGAAATGAAGGAGGAAAAAATTACAACTTAAAAGGGGATCCAAAAGTGAATTTTTTTAACAATCTCAAAGTAAGTCTTAAGTTAGGTATTTTAATTTTTATTTCCATTATTGCGCTGTCGATTATCGGTTACACCGGTTATCACTATCTGCACAAAGCTAGTGTAGATATGGATGCGCTGTTTGCTGACAATCTGATACCGGTTATGCTGATTAATGAAAACCAGGCTCACATTAATAAGGTCAGTGCAGCTGTGCTGGAATTCATGCTGACAACAGATGAACAGAAAATGAATGAACTACGCACATTAATTGCTGATCGTGCCAAGAATTTTAATGCCAACATTGCGCTAATTGAAAAAACTAATCTAGATGATAAAGAAAAGCAAAAAATAGCAGAACTGAAAGCGGCAATGAAAACATATCGCGACGCCCGCACCGAGGCACTTGAGCTGGCGGGACAGAATAAGAATGCCGAAGCCTATGCTTTGTATTTGGCAAAAGTTGCACCCTTAGAAGTAGCGGCACTAAATAAATGCATGGACCTTTCCCAATATGCAACAGAACGGGCAAACATTATCAATAATGCCAATAAGGCTGCTTTTACAACCTCAACGCAAATTACGGTAGGTATATTGCTGACTTGTGTTGTGCTGCTGGCTGCAGTCGGATTATTCATTACCCGGGCAATTACGAGTGCCCTGCAGATTATGATCGGTTTCTGCGATGAGCTGTCTGACGGGGATTTCCGGGAAAAACAGCAAAAACTAATCCGAAAAGATGAGTTTGGTCAGCTGTCTGATTCGTTAATTCACATGAAGAACTGACAGCCAGTGCCGATCAATCGGCACAAGCGGCCAGTCAGGTTGCCGGCTCGATTACGGAAGTGGCCCGAGGAGCCGAACAGCAGCTGCGGGCAGCTGATGACACTTCGATTGTGGTCCAGCAGATGTCGGAGACCATTCAGCAGATTGTCACCAATGCCAATGAGCTAGCCCTCCAAACCTCTCAGGCTGCAGATAAAGCCAATGAAGGCACTCAATCCGTTAATAAAGCAGTTAATCAGATGGCCAGCATTGAGCAGACTGTTACCGCTTCGGCGCAGGTAGTCGTTCAACTAGGAGAGCGGTCGAAAGAAATCGGGCAAATTGTTGACACCATTTCCGGCATTGCCGGTCAAACGAACCTGCTGGCTTTAAATGCCGCCATTGAGGCAGCACGGGCCGGTGAACAGGGACGGGGTTTTGCCGTAGTAGCCGAAGAAGTGCGCAAACTGGCCGAACAGTCCCAGAACGCGGCCAAGCAAATCGCCACCTTAATCAGCGAGATTCAGGGAGAAACGGAGAAAGCCGTTGCTGCCATGAATAATGGGACACGGGAGGTAAAACTCGGTGCCGAAGTTGTCAATGCTACCGGGGTTACCTTTGAGGAAATCGTAGCCATGATTCTCGAGGGGTCTAATCAAACCAAAGAGATTTCTGTGGCAATCGAGCATATTGCGACAGGCAGTGGCCAAATCGTGAATTCCGTGAATGCAATCAATAATTTGAGCAGGACCGCTTCGGCTGAATCGCAGACCGTGTCAGCCGCAACTGAAGAGCAGGCTGCTTCGATGGAAGAAGTTGCTTCAGCAAGCCAATCCTTATCTCAGCTAGCTGTTACCCTGCAGAATGACGTTAGTAAATTCCGGATTTAAATAAATCTCATTACCTTACAAGAAAAAGCACTGTTTTGCCGGTAGCCGGCAAAGCAGTGCTTTTGTACGTATTACAGGAGATTTTTTTGCTGTAAGGTAGTTTCGGCAATTAATGGCAGTAAATTATCAAAAATGTGGGTATCCTTTCCTGCCATGTAGCCACCACGGTTTTCTCCATCGGCAGCGCGAAAGCAAATCATACGGCGGTAAATATCCAATGCAAACCCCGTATCACCCTGTTGGGCAGCATAAAGAATAATCACAGCATACAGGGCCGGCGACTCATAAGGAGAAGCTGCTGTATGGCTGCTTCTGTCATAGTCGGTCATGACTTTTCCGCTGCGATAGAACTCTCCTTTAATAAATTCCATTAGGCCGTTTGCCGATAACCCCAGTGACTGCCTGTTAAGGGCAATCAGCATTTGATCAAGCAGGTTTACCTTCTCGGGGAAGTGAAATTCACCGGTTATCGTATCAAATGTTTTCGGATAAAAAATGGAACCACCCGGCAGGGAACGAAGCAATTCAAGACTGCGATTGGCGGCAACAGGATAAAAATAGGTCAAAGAAGCGGCCTTTTGTATTGGCGGCGGATAAAGGTAAGTTAAGGTCAGCGTAGTGGAAGCGGCCTCTGAGCGGGAATCATAGAAATCTACCAATAAGCCTTGCTGCAGGAGGTGCTCATCGACAGCGAGGCTGATTGCTTTGGCTGTATCCTGCCAGTTAGGATTTGGCCAAAGCTCGTTGGCTTTGAATAAAGCATCCATGATCCTCAGGTCATCAACCAAAGCATTAGCGGTAACCGTTGTTTGTCCTGCTGACGGAACCTGCCAGGCTATCAGCTTGTTGGGCAGGAGGTAATGGCTGACGAGCGAGTCATAGCATTGCTGAAATAAAACAGCATCATTTTTCAAAAGTGCATATTGCATCCAAAAGCCCAGTGATTCAGATAAAGAATCACGGCCTGCCACAATATCCTGATTCGCATTGCCGGCTTCTGCGGGCAGCAGATAAGTAGCCAGTGTGCCATTTGGATTGGTCAGTTTGTTTTTAATAAAAGCTTCTGTGTCGGCGGCAGTATTTTTTGCCGGCATTGCAAATAATAAGCTGGTGGGAAATATAATAGTACAAAGCAGGATGCAGATAATAAAGGAGTATCTGAATGTCATAAAATGCCCTCGTAACGAAGTAAATTTGTAATGCTATCGTATCATAAAATGTAGCAGAAGCGAGCTGTTAAATTATGAGAACAAAAAGTATGTCCATTTTGACCATAGTTCTGTTGCTTGTCGTTGGAAGTGGCGCATATCTGTATTTTTACCAGCCCCGTTACTTGGAAACAGAATCATTTATAAAAAAGCATATGCTTAATCCGAATGGGACGCTGGCAACCTATCTTAGCGATACGCCGGCTATTTCGCCGGATCTTGCCCATGGCAGAGAAGCGTTGTCAGAGTCGCTGGGCTTATGGCTGGAATATGCTGTTGAGAACAAAGACAAAGCCTTGTTTCAACAAAACTATGCCATTTTGCGGCAGTACTTTTTCGCGCCTGAAGGGTTCGTGTACTGGAAAATCTCGCCTGACGGAAAATCAGATGTAACGACCAACGCACTTGTTGATGATTTGCGGCTGGTTGATGCCTTATTAGCGGCTCATCAGCTTTGGGGGCAGGAAGAATGGGCTCAGACTGCCGGTGCCATTGGAAATGCAGTTTCGCTTTACCTGGTTAAAAGTAACACCTTCGTTGATTTCTATGACCGCAAATACAATAAGTCGGCTGATGTCCTTACGCTATCCTATCTTGATCCGCGGCCGCTGAAAAAGCTGGGACAGTGGAAGCCTGCCGAGCAGCCGCTGTATGACCGGGCAATTGGTGCTATTCAAGCTATCCCGAATGATGGGACCTTTTTTCCGAAATCCTATCACTTGCCTACCGGACAATATGCTTATGACCCGGTAGTTAATCTGATTGATCAGCTGCTAATCGCTTTACATCGAGCGTCTCAAGGGATTCCATCTCCGGAGTTGACAGCCTTTTTGAAAAATGAATTTCAAATACGTGGGCTGATCTATGGGGGTTATGACAGGATGTCGCACGAGGCGCCCGTGAAGTTTGAGTCTCCGTCGGTTTATGCATTGGCTATTTTATATTCTTTGGAACGAAATGATACGGAGTGGGCACTTGCTCTTTATAAGCGGATGCTGCAACTTCAGCACCGAAGCGGTGAGTATCAGGGGGGTTATGTATCGGATAATCAGACGCACATCTTTGATAATGTATTTCCTCTGCTCGCGGAAGTTAGGTTGTACAAGACGAAAATGCTGCCAGTGATGTATATCTGGATGACGGAAGAAAAAAGATAAAACTAAGCAGGCAAGCGCCTGCTTAGAAACGGTCAGTCTTATCCCACACCGGGCCGGAACTGGAGCCGTGCTGTCTCCGTAAATAACTGTATGTGCCGCGGATCAGCAGGACGAGAAAGAGTTGGGCGTAGGTGCAGTACATGATAATTGCAACGAAAATGTTGGCCGGTGACAGGCGGTTATCAACCGTCTGGGCACTAATGAGCTGCAAGAGATAGACGGCGTAAGAATAGAACCAGAGCAGCAGCAGGGGAGCGGTATAGTGCTCATGAATGGTGCCGGTCAGTCCGAGAATCAGCCAGACATCGGAAGCCAGCAGGAGACCCGCAAAGCCTACATAAACGATAAATTGCTGCAAGATGTGGACAAGTACCCGGCCGCGCAGCCAGCTGCGCTCATGAAGGGCTTTTGCCAGAATATAAATATTGCCTTGGCTCCAGCGGGTTCGCTGGCGCAGCCAAACGGCAAATGTCTCTGGCTCCTGTTCCCAGGTAACCGCTTCCGGGACAATAGGCAGCAGGCCGCCTGCTGCGGTAAGTGTCAGCGTCAGGTCGGCATCTTCTGCCAGGGCATGGGGATCATAGCCGCCTACTTGTTCAATTGCCGCGCGTGATACCAGCATATTGGTACCTGTAAGGGAACCTGTTCGGAACAATTTCCAGCGCCCGGCCTGCATCAGGAGCTGAAAAACCTGAAACTCCAGTGAGATCATGCGGGTTAGGATATTGCGTTCTTCATTAATGGTTTTTACGTAGCCAACGGCACCTACTGCCTGGGGAGTAGTGACGGCTGTTTCCACAAGTAAGCGCAAGGCAGCCGGTTCCGGCTGGTTGTCGGCATCGTACACGGCAAAATACTCGGACTCAGAGATCGACAAGCCGTAGTTTAATACCCGTGATTTTCCTTTGGGCGTTCCTGGAGGCACCAGAAGGTGCCGAATTCTGGGAAATAAGTCGGCATAGAACTGAGCAATTTCTCCGGAATTATCCTGGGAGTTATCATTTAAAACAAAGACTGTCAGTTTGCCGGGATATTCTAACTTGAGCATGGCATCCAGTGTTGAAGCGAGGACAATCCCTTCGTTATAGGCAGGGATAAAAATGCTGACACTGGGATAATCGGGCAGTGCGGAGCTGGTGCGTTTTTCGATCCGGTACAAAATTCCTGCTACGGTTAAGATCGAATAATACCCTAATAATAGCCAAAAAAAGAGACAAACGGTCAGAAAAAACAGGCTCATAAGCGAAGACCCCGGCGATTTGGCTGGACCGGCAGCAGAGGTGAGCCAATGATGGTGAATTTCGCGAATTCCCAGTTGGCAGGAAGCTGTTCGATCTTCACATCGTACAGTTCAGCCGGGACTGGCGCTGCTGCGTGCAGCTTTTCTTTGAAACGGGCTATAACAAGGGCGCAGCCTTCGCGAGTAGTATTTTGCAACAACAGCAGGATTTCGGTGGGAGAGCGCTTGCCGGCAAGGTCATATTGCTTGCGTATGGCTTCAAGGGCTGCGCGGCTGAAGTGCTCATGCAGGCTTTTAAGTGCAAATTCCTTACCATTGGGACAAATTGTAATTGTAACTAAAAATCCCTCTTCTTGACGACGCTTCATCGCCATGTGAATATCCTGGGCGCGGTATAAAAATTCATTTAACGTTAATATGCCGGTGGCTTCTTCATATTTGTTAAACTGCTGTAAAGCTTTCTCCATTGTTTCTTTATCTCGGGCCAGCGTTTTACAGAAGAGAACGGTCAGCCAGAACAAACCGGTAGTGAGCATGAATAAGAGTAGCTTGACAATTGTCATAGTCTGCAGGGCTTTGTCCCACTGGTCGTAAAATGCCGATCCCGTATAAAAAAAGCCGATAGCTAGAAACTCAGCGACCATAACAGCAAAGCCGGCAATCGGCCGCAGCCACAATACCAGCAAATACGTGAAGATCTGCAGCAAACCGGCGGCGGTTAGCTCATGAGGCAGCAGAACCCAGGCTTGTGCGATATTAGCCACGGCAAATAAATAAAACCCAGCGAACAAAGAAGAATTCCGACGCAATTGCAGTCCACCTCTCACCTACGGCGATTATACGCGTATACAGTGTATTTTGGCTTATTTCCGGAGTTTCATTCAATTGCTGGAGGGCGCCTTACTGTCGATAGTAAAAACTTGGTTCTGAATATTGACATTTCTTTGCAGCCGTGTAATAATTTGTGTAACATCATATGCGAAAAACGATAAAAAGGATAAGTAACTGTAAACAACGTGCAGAGAGCCGGTGGTTGGTGCAAACCGGACGCAGGGTTACAGTGAAATTCACCTTGGAGTTGCAAGTTGAAACTGCAAATCGCTTTGCAGCAAGTAGACTGTGCCGGCAGCCACCGTTACCAGGATAGGATATCGGAAATGTTTATTTCTCGTATCTGAAGCGGTAGTAATACAAGTTCGGGTGGTAACGCGGGAGTAATCTCGTCCCTATAGGGGACGGGATTTTTTATTTTTATTGCTATAAGGAGCTGATCATATGGCGGGCAGCCACAGGCAAAAAAATAACATTGTGCTGATTGGTTTTATGGGGACAGGAAAGACAACGGTAGGACGGCTATTGGCCCAGCGCACCGGCAGAACATTTGTTGATCTTGATGAAGAAATTGAGCGCTCGGTAGGGTTACCGGTCAGCACAATTTTCGCTCAATACGGAGAAGCCTTTTTTCGGGACCAGGAGCGGCAAATCATCAGGCAGCTAAGCGACCGGAATGACAGGGTTATTGCAACCGGCGGGGGAGCTGTTCTCTGTGAGGAGAATGTGAGTAACCTTCGACAGTGCGGACTCGTGATTGCCTTGCAATGTCAACCGGATATCATTGCCAAGCGCATTGCGGGTGATCCTGATGTGCGTCCGTTAGTGAAGCAGGAGAACAGTCTGCAGATCATTACCGGGTTATTGCAGGAACGCCGCAGCCGGTATGAGGTCGCCAATTTTACGATCGATACAAGCTGGATTACTGCCAGTGAGGTTGTGAGCAAACTGGAGAACCTAATTACCATATGGCAGGACTCCGTGTTAGTGACTGAGTCCATTTGACTTTACCCCGGCAAAGTACTATCATAATTTCATTGGATTTATTTGGTATAGGGAACATAACAAGAGGTGAGATTATGAAATACACTGGCGAAAAAGCCTTTGTCGGTAAAAGTGGTGTTTTTAAAGTTCTGCAGTATATGCCGGCGGAAGCCGAAATTAAGATATCCCTGAAGTCAACCCTTAGTTTTGAGGAAGAAGAGTTCGGTGAAGAGCAGGAAACAGAACTGCTGGACCGGGCGAATGCGGATATCATCATTGGAATTGCCTATGATGATATTGATGAAATATGGGAGACGACCAGCCTGAATGTACCCACACTAGGCTTGGCAGGCGTAAACGAATTCCTCTTGGCTTTGTTTGAGCAGCAGGACCAACTCAGCGCCGTAGAGGATGTCATTGCAGTGCTGAAAGAATTATTAAATCAAAGTGAAGTTGTCTGGGGCGTTGATTATTTCTAAGCAGCGCCGAAAGAAACGAGATGGGAATACTGACGTTTGGCAGTATTCCCATCTTTATTGTTAGAGGGGGTCAGGCTTGACTTATTATAAAAATTGACTTATTTTAAATTGTTCTGACCTTTGTAAAAAAATAATGATTTCTATATTGGAAAAGAAGGAATTGCAAATAATAAATAGAAGCATATATTAAACAATAAAGATAATCGATATCATTTAATAAAGAATATCCTTATTCTTAAATACTAGATTAATACACATAAAAGAGGTGTTTCGTATGATGATCTATACTCGTGGCGGCGACAAGGGGAAAACCAGCTTACTTGACGGAACCCGCGTTCCCAAGAACAGTGCCCGCGTGGACAGTTACGGCACTATTGACGAATTGAACTCTACGCTGGGGTTTGCCAAGAACTTCTTGGAAGACCCTAAGATGCGGGAGAAGATTCATATCGTACAGCGCGAATTATTTGCCGTAGCTGCCGAACTGGCCGATCCGTCAGGCCGGGAGTTTTCCTCTAAGCTAACGGAAGAGCATATTACCCGTTTTGAGGGCTGGATTGACGAGTATGTGGCCAAGCTTAGCCCGGCTACCAAATTTATTGTACCTGGCAGCAACAAGGAATCCGGCATTTTACACATAGCCCGTACCGTGTGCCGCCGGGCGGAGCGACTGATCATCAGTCTGGATGAGCACGAGCCGGTTAATCCGCTGCTGATTAAGTATATTAACCGCCTGTCGGATGTCTTGTATATCCTGGCCCGTACCGTAGAGGAGCGGCAGGAACTGGTGACGGAATATAGTGATCACCCGATGCAGTAGTAGCCGTAAAGCCTTGTCCTGCCAGATTAATAAAGCAACCTTTCAAAGAGACCCGAGTACGAAAAAAACGTACTCGGGTCTTTAAATTTATAAGCATCTATACTTTTTTAGGTCAAATTGTACGGATAAATAATAGAAGAACAAAATGGTAGTATGTGTTTTCGGAAGGGGACATTAGAATTTCCGCAAAAATTTATTTGAAAAATACTACCTAATTTTTCATTTCATGTACGTATAAAGAATAGGGGGTGAAAATATGTTTTGTCCATTACTTTGTAGGCAGCTGGTTGGTCTAAGGTTCAAAGCAAAAGATCAAATTGGCAAGTCCTGATAGTGGTCAGCGGTGCAATGAAGGAGGTGATTGAATCATGAACCGTGAGGAGATTTACAGCGCTTTGTTCCGAAAGATAGAAGCTATTGAAAACCTGGTCACGGTTAGCCGAGTGTTAAAGCACTGGGACAACGTACCGCCAAGTGGACAGCCAGCACTTTTTATGACGCAGGCTGGCGAAGTGCCGGTCAGTCGTCCGGGCTTGCCGACGACGTGGAATTTGGCGGTAGATTTACATCTTTACTGCAATGTTGGGAATGACAGTGAAGCAATACCAGCAGCAGCGATCAATCGGTATCTGGACGCGATTCAAAAAGCGCTGGAGCCGGAGAAAATCAGTGGCTGCCAGACACTGGGCGGATTAGTGCGCGACGTAAAATTCGGAGAAAAAATTGAAACCTACGAAGGTATGTTAGGGCCGCAGGCGGTGGCGATCATACCAATCAATATTATTTTAGAGGATTAAAGGGAGGAATTATTTATGAGTCAGTATATGTTTGGAGCAGGGAATATGTTTTGTATACCGAAGGCAGCGGTGCCAACGCCGCGCTTGTTGGGGACAATGCAGGAAGTAAGCATTGAGTTTAGCGGAAATATCAAAGAATTATTCGGACAAAATCAGTTTTCGGAAGCTGTGGCACGGGGCCAGCAAAAGGTTACGGGAAAAGCGAAGTTTGCCAATATTAAGATGGATACCTACAATGATCTTTATTTTAATGAAACAGCAACGGTAGGACAGAACTTGGTGACGATTAATGAAAGCCAAACGGTAACAGATGCTGGCTATACAGTAATTGCCAAGAAAAGCAAGTTTTTAACCGACCTTGGCGTGATTGACGGGGCAACAGGCAAAGCTTTGACAAGGGTAGCCTCCGCCCCGAAAACCGGTGAGTACGCACTGGCAAATGAAACAGGTACATACACGTTCAATGCCGATATGGCGGACAAGCAGGTTTATCTTTCCTATATGTATAGCGATGCTGTAAATGGCAGAACAATCATCATCAATAACCAACCGATGGGCGCTGCGCCGTCATTTATGGGTATTTTCAGCGGCAGGTTCGGCGGCAAGGAAATGACGCTGATTTTAAACACCTGCGTTGCATCAAAATTGAGTTTGGTTACGACAAAGCTGGAGGATTTCAATATTCCGGAATTTGACTTCTCGGCGTCGGTGGATGAACTTGGACGGCTTGGAACGCTTTCGTCTGCGGACTAAATGAAATAAGGGGAGAGGGTAAAAAACGATGAATGCAAATGAACTTTATGAAGGCGAGAGCATAAAAATCCGGGGAAAAGAGTATATCGTACCGGGGTTGTCCTTGGGACAGATTGAGAGTATGGCCGATAAAATCCAGTCCATTGCGGAAAATGGCGACAAATTGAGCAAGGAAATGATGACAACGATTTCCGAGATCAGTCATGCGGCACTGTCCAGGAATTATCCGGCAATGACCTTGGATGAGGTTAAGGATATGATGGATATGCGCAATATGAAAGTTGTGCTGGAGGCAGTTATGGGCGCCTCCGGCTTCATGAAAATGAAAGGTGCAGGAGGTAACGGCGCGAAAGGCGCAACCTTAAAAAGAAGTTGATTTTACCGCGATCTATTGCGAGATCGTGACAGCGACGGGCTGGACGTGGGATTATGTGCGC
This sequence comes from Anaerospora hongkongensis, assembly GCF_004339805.1. Classification (GTDB taxonomy): domain Bacteria; phylum Bacillota; class Negativicutes; order Sporomusales; family DSM-15969; genus Anaerospora; species Anaerospora hongkongensis. The sequence continues at coordinate 63,642 of NZ_SLUI01000017.1, forward strand.
TCTGCCATGACTTTTAAGCGCTATGAAGCGCTCAAAAAGTCGTGGCGCGAGCTGCCGCCCCTCTCTATTACGACGCTGGCAATTGCGAAATGCTTGGGAATGGAAATGAAGGCTGTACCGGATCGGGTGCAGGCAAAGCAAAGTTCAGATGTTTTCTTTGATGAATCCTATTATGAGAATACAGAGGTGTCGCCTTGGCGGCAAGGCGGCGGCGGACAATTGACCGCAGAATTTCAAGCGGCGGGAGGTGAAATAAAATGAGTGAAGATACGGTACAAGTTAAAATTGAGGCGGATTCCAGTGGTTTTTCCGGAGCGCTAAAGGATGCGATGAGCAGCCTTACCGATATGGTCGGTGAGATGAAAAATGGTTTTGGTGAGATGACAGATGCTATCACAACCTCCATGAAAGAGGCTTCGGACGCATCAAGCATAGCAGCGCAAAACATCTCAGCTGGGATAGAAGAATCGGCGGTGCAGACTGCGCAATCCATCCGTAATCTTTCACAAGCGCTTAAAGGATTAAAACCGGAAATGGAAAATACAGCTTCTGCAAAAGGGATTGCAGGCAGTATGAAAGATGCGATGCAATCGGTGATTGGGCTGACAGATTCGATCACGAATCTGAAAAAACCGTTGGTATTGCTCAATGATATTTATGATGCTATCGATAATATGAAAAAGGCCATGCTTTCGGGTGGACTGACAGCAGCCTTTAGAGCGCTGGCAGGGGCGATGAACATCAGCCCGCTTGTCCTTGCGGTTACGGCGTCGATAACACTATTAGCTGGGTGCGTCTATCTGGTCTATACAAATTGGGAAGAATTCAAGGGCTGGTGCATTGGGCTGTGGAATGGAATCGTAGATCTTATCGCCAATAATATTGGTTTAATTATGGCGCTGTTTCCGGGGCTTGGGGCAATCATTTACTTAGTCTATGAGTACTGGAACGACGCGGTACAGGCGGTCAGTGGGCTATGGACGAGTTTTACAAAATTCCTTGATGAGATCGTTCAAGTTGTAAAACGAATTATCGACAGCGTAAGCGAAGCTTGGCCGAGGTTTGTCGACGGCGCGCAAAAAGGGGTAAGTAAATTCGCCGATGCACTAGCATCCTTGGTTGGGTCCTTTATCCCCAATTGGGCAAAATCGCTATGGAGTCAGGTAGTAAGCCTTGGCAACGCGCTCGCGGCTAAAACGGCGGAGATTGGCAATGCGATCCGGAAAAATTTAAAGATATCCGGCGAAGGCGGCAATGCAAGCGTCGGTGAGGATGGAAATGCTGACGAGAGCCTCAAGAAACCGGAGCTGCCGAAATTTATGCCTGCAATGTCTGCCGGCAGCTTCAGTTCCGGCGGGCGGGCATCCGGACAAGATAAATCCGAGTATGAAAACGCGAAGAAGCTTTACGACCAGCAGCTTCGGTTGGCCGACTACACGGCGACAGAAAAGGAAGCGCTATATAAAAAGTACTTGGAAAATGTGCAGAAATCGGATCAAGAGGCTATCGATTATAAGATCGGCCTGTACCAAGTGGAAAAGAATGCGTTCGCCGAAATGCTCAAAGGGCAGGAAGCAGATCTTCAGAATGCCAAGACGCGTGGACTGGTTACAGAATTGCAATATCATACCGAACTTGCCGAGATCAAAAGAAAGAATTTGGATGCCGAGGTCGCTTTCAGGGCAAAGGCGGCAATGGAAGCAGAGAAGCTGTCCGAAGCAGAAAAGACACAGCAGCTTGCGGCGTACAAAGAAAAAGTAGAAGCAACTGTATGGTATAAGCAGGCTTTAAAAGAAGTTTTAAACGCCGAAAAGACGCTTGCTGATTATCAGCTAAGCATCGCAAATAAAATTAACGATTTCCGAAAACAGGTAGCGTTGGATTCCATCGCAGCGGAAGAAAACCGGCTGCATTGGCTGTACGAACAAAATTTGATCAGCCAGGAGAAGCTTACTGCCGCGCTGAAAACCTGCGAAGAGCAGCGATATGAGATGGAAAAGGCAAGCCTTGAAAGATCATTAAATGAATGCGCCAAGGATGCCGGGAAGATGCAGGAAATATATCAAAGGTACGTTGACGCGCGCGATCAGGCGACGCGTGAAATGATCATGCAGGAAATTGCCGCAAACGGGAAAAGCGCCGACGAAGCCATTCGCATTTTAAACGAATTATATGCCCTGAAGGTGCAGCATGAGAAAAAAGAACAAGAGCTGGAACGTTCACTGGTAGATGAGAAAATTAAGAAGATTAGGCAGATCAGTGATTCGCTGAAGGACAGTATGTCTCAGGCCTTTCAGGACGTGCTGACCCGGCAGGCAAATTTTCTTGATGCTTTAAAAAGTATTTGGTCAACGACCATGAAAAGTATCCTAAAGCAGTTTACCGATACGATTTCTCAGACCATTATTAAAAAAGCTTTTGATAATCAAATAATAAAGAATGATGAAAAGGATATTCGCAGAAGTCCTAAAAAAAATGTTGGTAATCAAGCAAAAGTTGTAACAGAAAAAGCAGCGCAGGCACAGCTTACAGCAGCAAATGCGCAAGGTAACGCACAGCGATTGGCACAAGATCGAGTATCAGGTCAGCAGCAAATCATGACAAGGGGACTCAAAGCGGAAGCTGAACAAGCGATAGAAACGACTAAGGATACCAACATAACAGCTTCGGCGCAGGCGGCAGGTCAAGCGTCAGTAGCGTCCATTCAATCGGCCATTACGGCAATGATCGAAATGCTGCCCATGCTTATTTTGATGAGCGTGCTCACCGGTATGTTTGGCGGTGGCGGCAGTAAAACAACCGAAAGCACGGGGCCGGGTATCAATCTGGGCCGCAATCCCGACAGCTATTATTCTACGCCGACATTGACGGGAATCCCCTCTTTCGATGTTGGTTCCTGGCGGCTTCCGGCTGATACACTGGCGATGGTACACAAAGATGAAATGATTGTACCTGCCAAAGGGGGCCTTGCTGATGGGATGCGAGATTTGTTAGGAAGTGGCGGCGGGCAGAGCACTCCGACGATCAATTTGAACTATAGCGCTGCGCATTATGGCCGCACGAATAAAGATGTACAGGCAGAGATTAAGCAAAACGCACGGTTTCTAGTTAAGGCTTTAGGTACTGAACACCGGAATTTCAATCGCGGTAAAAAATAAAGCAGGCTGCTTATTGTGCAGCCTGCGCCGGGGAATCTGTCTTTGGCACATATTTGGTAAATAGTTCCTGTGCTTCTTTAATCACTTTAAAGGGGAGAACATAGTCTTCTCTAAAATCGCCGCTCAAGGAATAAAAGTAAAATCTTACGGCAACATTTTTTTTCGTGTTCATTAAGGCAGTGTAAACATTTTCAGGGAGCGGAAAGGAGCGTCGGACAAAAGCGCCGCGATAACTATCGACAGTGGTTTCCCAGGTGAAGATGGTATCATCTATTTGCATTTTTATAGTGTCGCCGATAGCATAGCCATCATCACGCAGAAAAGCGATTTCAAAACCTTTCCCATCGTAAACATCACCCTGCCTAAAAAAAACAATAAAAGATGAGTTAAGAAAGTCCATTGTTGATGCCGCGCGACTATAATCCACATAATACCAATACGTGCCTTCAAAATGATCCGAACCTTCTTTAATCTTTGCCAAGCAAACGCCCTGTACCAGCAGAAGCGCTAAGCAGATCAAAAGTATCTTCTTCATACTATCCACATCCCTCCAATTTTGTATAATGCTACCATTCTCTGTTCTGATTTGGAAATCCTTTGAGGCAGGTAATGAATTAAAATAAAGCAGCCTGTTTTAATTTGCAGGCTGCTTTGCAGAGGAGCTGCCATATGTTTTATACATGGTCTGAACCTCTTTGATTTTCTTATAGGGAATAGCAAAATCTTGTTTGTAGTCGCCGCTGATGTCTTTATAAAAAAAACGCAAGGAAATATTTCTATTTGTATTCAGTAAAGCCTCATAGACATTATCCGGTAAAGTAAATGTGAAATCTACAGCGCCATTTCTGCGCGAGCTTTGGTGATTGGAATCCCAAGTGTAAATTGTATCATCAATTTGTACTTTAATTGTAGGTTCAATGGCGTAGGCAGTCTTCGAATTTAAAAAAATCTGCAGATATTTTCTATCACCATTTTCCGGGTCAGGGAAAAGCGTAAATGAGGCTACGGTATATTGAGGATTATAGGGATCGTAATAAGTCGCATCCACGTAGTAGCAAAATGACCCATCAAACTTATCCACTTCTTTCTCAATCTTTGCCAAGCAAACGCTTTGCAGCATCAATAGTGCTAAGCAGAGCAAAAGTATCCGCTTCATCTATCCACATCCCTCCAGTTTTGTATAATGCCACCCTTCTCTTCTGGTATTTAAAAATCCTTTCAGGTAGGTGATGAAATTGTCAAATACCATATTCCCAGAGCTTCGCGGCTTGTCGTGGAGCGTAACTAAGACACCGGAGTTCTACACTCTGACTAAGACAAGCCCGACGGGGCTGGATGTCAGTGCCGTCTTGTCAGCCTATCCACGCTGGCAATTTTCCTTAAGTTATGAATTCCTTCGTGATGATGGCACGGCGCGCGGTGAGCTGCAAAAGCTGTTAGGACTGTTCTTGGCCTGCAATGGCAACGTTGAGGATTTTTTATACCTTGATCCTAACGACCATAAAGCGCAAAACGAGCTGATTGGCGTCGGCGACGGTGCAGCAACGGATTTTCAACTTTGTCGTACCTACGCCGGATTTACCGAGCCGGTTTATGGCGTAAAAGATACGCCCGTTGTAGCCGTTAACAACGTTCCCGCGCCCTTTTCCGTATCTGATACAGGTATTGTGAAATTTAAGAAGGCGCCGCCGGAACGTGCTGTAATCTCCTGGAGCGGCGAGTTCTATTACCGCGTAAAATTCAAAGAGAGCAGCATGGAATTTGCTAACTTTACGTATCGGTTATGGGAAGCAAAAAAAGTTGAATTTGTATCCGTAAAGAGAGTAAGCGGATGAAGAGAGCAAACGAAGAGCTCAACCAGTTACTGCTACAACAGCAGGTTTTTTATATGGCTGACTTGTACACGATTACGCTGACAAACGGTGTGATCCTACGCTATACAACCTGCGACGTCAAGCTGCTGGTCGGCGGTAATACCTATCTACCGTTTTTGATCGAGCGCACCGGCACAAAACAAGCGCGCGGCATCAGCGTTGATGAGGTTAACCTGACTATTACGGTAGATCAAAATGATGTGATTCCCGGCGGGCTTACTTTTATGCAAGGCGTGGTAAATGGCGCGTTTGAAAATGCGATCCTTCAGCTTGAACGGGTATTTTCGCCGGAGCCGTTCCGGTTCAACATGCCAGCGATCAGCGCCAATTATGCGCTTTTATGGTGGATTGGCCTGTTTAATATCAACAGCGCCGGAGGCAATACCATCGAGGCAACGGCTGCGGCCATGACACAGCTTTTAAACGTCAAATTCCCGCGCAATCTTTACTATCCTCCTTGCATCTACACGCTCGGTGACGTTGGCTGCAAGGTGGATTTAAATCGCTTCAAAGTGCTGGGGCAAGCTGCGGCATTCGGTACACGCAGCATAGTCAAAAGCAATTTAACTTTCAACAACGGCTATCTGTCGCAAGGCAGCATCAGATTTACCAGCGGTGCAAATACCAACGTAACGCGCAGCATCCGCAGCAATACCGGTGGAACAATCAGCGTCGTGCTGCCGTTTCAGGCAGTGCCGGAGGCGGGGGATACATTTGAGGTGTTGCCTGCTTGTGACAAGAGTATGAATTGCTGCCGCAATAGATTCAACAATTTGAGCAATTTTCGGGGCTATCCGTTTATTCCAGTTCCTGAAACGGCGTATTGAAGGGGTGATAAAAGGTATGAAACAAGACGAAGAAAAGCAGCGGCAGGCAATTGTAAAAGAAGCGCTGGAATGGCTGAATACACCATACCATCATATGGGGCGCGTCAAGGGTGCAGGCGTGGATTGCGGGATGTTTCTCCTCGGTGTTTTTGAAAACTGCGGTCTGATCAACCATGTCAAGGTTGACTATTATCCTCATGACTGGCATTTGCACCGCGACAAACAGCAGTATTTGGAATGGCTTAGTCAATACACGAAGCCGGTAGATGTCCCGGAGCCAGGGGATATAGTGGCTTACAAATACGGGCGTTGTATATCTCACGGGGCAATCGTAATCAGGTGGCCGCAGGTTATTCACGCATACATCGATTTAGGCGTAGTGCTGGCTGACGCGAGTAAAGGCGAGCTTGCCGTGCGGCAGCAGGGCTTTTACTCCTATTGGGGTGAGTAGATGGGCGGAATATTCGGTGGTGGAGCGACCATCAGCCACGAGGAAAACCGGATCAATGCATTGCAAGTACAGCAGAGTACTTACGGCACGGTTGTCCCCGTCGTTTTCGGCACAAATCGTGTGGCTGGCAATCTCATTGACTACATGGATTTTACTGCGATCCCGCACACAAAAACGACCACCAGCGGTAAGGGTGGTGGAAAAGTCACGTCCAGTGAAACCACCTATACTTATGAAGTAGCAATCATCTTCGCGCTCTGTGAGGGCGCAATATCGCATTTTGGCAAGGTCTGGCGTGATAAGGAGATTTACAGCAGCCCGAGCGAATTGAGGTTCGTCGCCTTTACAGGAGCGGCAGGCCAGCAGCCTTGGGACTATATGGCATCCAAGCATCCCGAGCGGGCGCTTTGCTATCCCGGTACGGCTTATCTTGCGGCGCCGAACCTTGATCTTAGAAACAGCGGCAGTCTGCCGAACTTAAACTTTGAGGTATATGGCAAGTTGATTTATCCTGGGTCTTTAGATGCTCATCCGGCGGATATCATTGCCGCGATTATCGCCGACGAACAAATCGGCGTTGGCTTCCCGGCAAAGTATATCGATGATTTAACAGGCTTTCGTAATTACTGCACCGCAAACGGCATCCTTTTTTCTCCGACTTATACGGCGCAGACCGAGGCCCAGGAGATCATTACAAGCCTTTGCCAAGCGGCGAATACTGAGCCGGTATGGTCACAAGGCAAGCTACGATTGATTCCTTACGGTCTGGCAGAGGTCACGGGAGGTGGTGCAACCTACAAGCCCCCCAAAGCACCAATTTACGATATCACGATGGATGATTTTGTTTATGTTGAGGGCGAGCCGCCGGTCAGGGCTAAGCCGAACCTTGTTGCCGACCGCTTCAACGTTCAGCCTATCGAAATCATGAACCGTGCCAATGACTATAACATCGAGCCGATTAAGGCAACCGACGATGTAGATGTCAGTACAAGAGGCATCCGGCAGGCTGACAGCATCGAAATGCACTTTATTACCCAAGCGTCGGTCGGACAATTTGCAGCACAAAGCATACTGCAAAGGCAGCTTTACACGGCCATGCAGTATGAATTTACACTTTCATGGCGGCATTGCCTCCTTGATCCGATGGATGTTATAACAATCACAGAAAAAGCGTTTCTGGGACTGGATCATCATCCGGTCAGAATCATCGAAATTGAGGAAGATGACGAACAAAACTTGCGGATTGTCGCTGAGGACTGCCCTGAGGGCGTCAATAGTCCGACTGTCTACACCACGCAGGCAGCTGATCGTCCAAGCCTTAACGCTGCTGCCGATCCAGGCGATGCGAACCCGCCGATTTTGTTCAATGCCCCCGCTGGCTTAACCGGCGGCGCACTGGTGGTATATCTGGCTGCCAGCGGTAAAAGCATCAATTGGGGGGGCTGCGGTGTCTGGGTATCGCAGGATGGCAGTACCTATCAGCGGATTGGCAGCGTGACCGCTCCGGCGACCATGGGACGGCTGACAGCGGATTTACCCGTTCCGCCGCCGGAAACGGAGACGGTAGAAGGCGGAATGCAGAACCCGGACATAACCAATATTCTAAGCGTGGACTTATCCGAAAGCCGGGGGCAGATTTATAATGTAGCGAAAGAAGCTGCCGACACCTATACGACGCTATCATATGTAGACGGTGAGCTTATCAGCTACAAAGACGCCGAATTGACGGGTAAAAATTGCTATGATGTTTCCTATCTGGTGAGAGGTATCTATGGAACGCAGATAAGCGCGCATAAAGAAGGTGCGCCGTTTATAAAACTCAACGAAGCGGTCTTCAAATACAACTACGCCGAGGTCAATAGCGGCCAGACCATTTATATTAAACTGACATCCTTCAACGTTTTTGGCAAGAGTGAGCAGCCATTAGAAAGTGTGGAAAGATATAGTCATATCCTATAGATAGGCAAGGAGGTGCGTAATGAGAGCTGCAGAACTGAATTTATATATTGAGCAAGGGACGGACTGGGAAAGAGTACTGTCATTGTATAAAATTGATGGAAAACCAATAGATTTAACAAACGCAACAGTAGAAATGCAAATTCGAGAAACAGCACAATCCAGCAGTGTTTCGTGTTCGCCAGCAATTGAGATTTTACAACCGGCCACACAAGGGAAAATCAAAATAGAAATCGGCAGAAATATGCAACTAGATGCGTCAGGAGAGGCATATTGGAAAACAGAGCGATATGTGTACGACCTGTTTATTGTCTACAATGACCGCCGTAGAAGGCTTTTAAATGGCTTTGTATTTGTTAGCCCGGAGGTGACGAAATGAGTATCGATCAGGCACGGATTATTGGTGCACTTGATATGGACAGCGATACACCGATTAGTATTTTGGACTCGAATGAAATTGAAATTAAAGTAATAGAGGTTGGCATTCCAGGACCCAAGGGCGATGGGAGAGGATTCGATGATTTTGACACTGTGGCGGATCTAATTGCATCAAGTGATACACAAGTTGGGTACAGTGCAGCGGTACGAGGGTATTATGAGCCATATGATGGGGGAGCAGCTAACTATATTATCATTGAAGACAATACAGATAAGCCCTGGGCGATAGCGCTGAATAACGGCCTTTTTGCCGAAATCAGCGAAAAAGAAGAAGTGAATTACAAGCAGTTTGGTGCTTTTCTTGATGGAGTTAACGATGATGCACCTGCAATGCTACTCTGCCATAAATACGCAGATTCACTTTTTAATTATAACGGTACCGGTCTGTTAAAACAGTATTTTTGCAAAGTCACAAATCATCAAGGTATCATTTATAAGAAAGGGACGGATGCAATCGCATGCTGCTCTGATGTGGATCTTAGCGGTTCTACGTTACTTGTAGACGATACGAATGCGACTTGGTTTGGCATTTATGTATGGGGTGATGTCAATTCCCTATTTTTTGACTACGAATTGTCGGATGATATGAAAGCATCCTTTGAAGCGGATAATTTCGTAATCAAAATGCCCAGTGCCGATCAACTGCCAGCAAATACAGTCTTGAAAATAGAGGAAGAACCCTATCCTGCTCGTGATGACTCAGGATACCTCTATACGGTAGCTCGTCGTGAACTCATGGTGCATGGAATGAATGGCATTTGTACTGCGCCGCTGGTAGATGACTGGACCCACGCAGGTGGTGAGGAAATCAATTGTCAGATTTCGGATCTTGAGCATGGAACGGTGACAACCCAGCAAGCCTTCACGAGATTGAAAGCCTCTTACACCTACGTTCCCAATGTACATGGTACGTTTGTTGGGTGTGATGTCAAGTTGGACGTATCTGCTAATAAGTATTGCTCTGTTATGTGGTGCAAGCGGCATAATGCCACGGTGAAGGATTTCCTATTCCACCCGAAGCAGGAGGAGTTACACAATACAAAATTCAGAAATACCATGATTTACCTATGGGATTCGTACAACGTAACCGTAAAAAATCTTCAAGGCTTCAATGCTTCCGGACAGGCGCAGGGGAGCGAAAGTGGGACATCGGGTTACATGCTGCGCATCACTAATTGTGCGGATGTACATGTAGAAGATTGCCGAATGCAGGGATATTGGGGCGTTACCGCAATGGACAGCGTCAAAAATATTTATTTCAAGCGCTGCCATCTGAACAGGCTCGATATTCATGATTACTTCGCCAACCTATATGCTGATAACTGTACTTTTTACAATCATGCCATTCAGATAGGCTATGGCAGGGGAGTGGCTTCTTTCACAAACTGCTTATTTTTCTACAACAACATCCCGAATGACTCTTATCCCTCCTCTCATATTGTTGAGTTTAATCTTACTTATGGCCGAATTTTTGAAGGTTCCGTATATGTTGACAATTGTCGTGTCGTTACCAAGAACCCGCCGGACGATGAGTTTAATATCTTCAAGATGGAGTTTTCGCCACACGCTACCGCAATAACGAAGCACTTTAAATTACCAGAGATTATCTGTAAAAATCTCTATATTCACTCAAGTAACCCGAATACTCACTATGCATATTTTAAAATAACAGGTACACGCCGGGCGACTACCAGTACTACTCGCCCTTCGCATGTCTATGGCGTTTCAAATGATGGCACTGTCACATGGGAATATTATGGACGCGGTATTAATTGGGGCGATGATATACGGTCGATCCCTGTAAACGGTGTTTTGCGAGTGATGGACTCCTTCCTCGACAAAGATAAAAAGACGCAGTTCTACAACCGACGTTACTACATCTGCACACAAGCAGGTATGTTGGACTTTAGCGGGAGTAAACCGCAAAATAAGGACAATATAGAATTTACTTGTGGCACTGCAAAACTACGCTATACGCCTGATATCCTCTGGAAAGCGAAGCATAACTACGCAGTGGGAGATTTATGTGCTGCAAGTCAATCCAATTTCTATCCACTTAACTTATTCCGGTGTACTAAAGCTGGACAGTCAAATGGGTATCCGCCAACGCATACAAGCGGTACGGTACTAGAAGGTGTCAATGATGCAGTCAATGAACCCGATGAATGTTGGTGGTCTTTCGTATCTCCGAAGGCCAGCTGGTGCAATGAATGGAATGCCAATATGTCCGTAACTGCAGGAGAGCGTATTCACATTCCCACTGAAGGGCGAATTTATGAAGTGGTCAAGTCTGGTGTACTAACAGAGTACCCTCCATATGACACGTTTTGGTTCGGAAAAAGTGAATGTGGTACAGCTATCCTTAGATTTATTGGGGCGACATGGACTCATCACGCCTGGTATGCCAAGGGGTCGTTTTGTGAAGTAATGGGTAACATTTATCAATTGGTTAATCATGACGGCACTACAACGGGCGTTTTACCAACACGAGGTAATCCATTTTGCGTTGACGGGGACATTATCTGGGAGTATAAATCTGGTTATACATCTCCAGTCGTAGTAGATCCTGATCCCCCAGACCCTTCCGGCGCTGTAGGGTGGCAAGCGAACACCCCTTTTGCAGTAGACACTACCATTAAGTCGGGGACGCACCTGTATGTGGTTCAGATGGGGACAAGCGGCTCGTCTCAACCTACCGCAACCGCAGTAGGTACAGTGATTATGGATGGTGAAATCCCTCTTGAGTGTTTAGGCAGGCATGCTCTAACTTGGCGTGTAGCAGGTAATACCTATGCGGTAGGGGATATCATTTGTGATAATACCTTTGTTGTTAAATGCATTACAGCAGGCACAACGAATATTAATAATAAATGGGGACCTGTAGCTGGGGCAGCATGGACGAGTGCAGGGACTTTCCAAGACGGCTCCTGTGTATGGCAGCGGCTTACCAATACAGAGGCAGATGGTGTATGGAGAAATTCCAGCACTAAATACAAATCGGGCATGATCTTTATTTGTGACTATGGCGAGACGGGAGGGCAAGTGCGCCTTTACCTCAGTTTACCCGGGACAAGCGGCTCTTCCGCCCCGACAGATACTAGCGGTAACGTATTTAAAAATGGTACTGTCATCCTAAAATATATCGGCGAGGCTGCAGTAGCTCGAGCAGCAACTACAAACCAAACCACGGCTGCTGAAATCGATACTTGGCAGGCCAATACAGCGTATGCACAAGGTGCGCAGGTAATCTCCAATGGATACACGTACGAATGTGTCTTTGATGGTAAGCTAGTTTTGCCCAATAAGACTATCTTTGAAAACATTACGACAAATATGAAATCAGGCCATATCTTTTGGTTTTATAGTGGGACGAATGTTCCGACAAAGCAAGGAGATCGGCCTTGGGTAATTGTTGCAAATAACTGTGAAGCCGTTGATAATACGGCTGAGGGTATAACGGGAAATACGCCGTATTTTTGCCATACTGGCAATCCTGCGCCAACTATAGTTATAAAATAGACTAGATTAATCCGGAAAACCTTGTCCTGCCAGATTATGAACAATCTGGCAGGACTTTTTCTCTTTTGTTGGGAAATTAATGAGTATTACGGCGCTACAGGAGGAGAGAGGAAAATGGAACTAATCATGTATCAGGTTGATGCTTTTACCAGTGAGCCTTTTAAAGGTAATCCCGCAGCAGTCTGCTTGCTCGATCAGCCCAGAGAGGATAGCTGGATGCAGGCCGTAGCTTATGAAATGAACTTGTCGGAAACCGCCTTTTTGCTGCCCGAAAACGATGGCTACCGGCTGCGGTGGTTTACTCCGAAAACGGAAGTGAAGTTATGCGGCCACGCAACGTTAGCAAGTGCGCATATCTTATATACGGAAAAACTGCTCCCGGCTGATCGGGAGGCCCGGTTCTATACCTTAAGCGGTTTACTGACAGCTGCATATGAAGAAAGCACCGGTTTAATTGAACTCAATTTTCCAGCCGCTTTACCGTCTGCCTGTGAACTGCCGGCAGGATTGCTGGCAGCACTGCCGGTTAAGCCGCTCTATATTGGCCGGGTGAATGACGATTATCTTGTGGAAGTGGCAACAGAGGAAGAGGTAAGGTCCGTTGTTCCTGATTTTCCACGTCTGGCTCAAGTCGTCAGAGGGGCAATTGTCACAGCGGCAGCTGGAGCAAAGGAATATGACTTTATCTCCCGTTTTTTTGCTCCCGTGGAAGGGATCAATGAAGATCCCGTTACCGGCTCCGCCCACTGTAAGCTTGCTCCGTATTGGCAGGCAAAGCTGCAGAAGGACCGGTTTACTGCCTATCAGGCATCTGAGCGAGGTGGTTTTCTGGAATTGCTTATGGAAGGTGACCGGGTAAGGATTGGCGGTAAGGCAGTGACAGTGCTGAAAGGAAAATTGCTGGTGTAATGTACATATCCTCTGATTGCGGGGGTTAAACTGAAATATTCAGCAGAAAGGAATGTGACTGCCCTATGTGGTTTTCTAAGTCGCAAGAAGAGGCAATTGCCGAATTTAATACCAAGCAGGTCTCAGGCCTGACTTTGCAGGAGGCGCAGGCCAGGCTGGCAAAATACGGTGAAAACAAGCTGAAAGGCAAACCGAAGAAAGGCCTGATTGCCTTATTCTTTGCTCAACTGCAGGATATGCTGATTTACGTTTTATTGGGAGCGGCAGTCATTACCGTTTATATCGGCGAATATGTAGATGCTGTGATTATCCTGCTGGTTGTTATCTTAAATGCGGTGATTGGTGTTGTTCAGGAATACAAAGCGGAAAAAGCCATCGAAGCTCTTCAGGAAATGACCACTCCCCGGTCACTTGTCAGACGGGACGGAGAAGTAAAAGAAATCCACTCGGAAGAATTAGTACCCGGCGATATTGTTATCCTCGATGCCGGGCGGTATGTGCCGGCTGATTTGAGGCTCATTGAAAGTGCCAATCTAAAAATAGAAGAATCGTCGCTGACCGGAGAATCAGTTCCCTCGGAAAAAAATGCAGCTGATCTGCATGAAGATCCTAAAACGCCAATTGGCGATAAAACCAATATGGCTTTTATGTCCACTTTGGTTACCTATGGCCGGGGCGAAGGTGTTGTTGTGGCAACAGCAATGGATACGGAAATTGGCAGGATTGCCACTATTCTGGATGAAGATATCGAGGAAATGACGCCGCTGCAGAAAAGGCTGGATGAGTTGGGCAAAGCGCTGGGCTTTCTTGCTATTGGCATCTGCGTATTGATTTTTGTCATTGCTTTATTTCAAAACCGGGATCTATTCGAAATGTTTATTACAGCCATCAGTCTGGCTGTGGCGGCAATACCGGAAGGGCTGCCGGCAATTGTGGCCATTGTACTGGCACTTGGTGTTACCCGGATGTCGAAAATTAACGCGATAGTGAAAAAGCTCCCTGCTGTTGAGTCGCTTGGTTCGGTCAATATTATTTGTTCCGACAAGACAGGTACACTTACGCAGAACAAAATGACAGTGGTCAAGCTATATACCCTTGGCAATGAAAAGGATGTCCCCACCGAAGTTACAGACCTTGAGGCATCACCGGATGAGCAGGAACTGATCAAATCCTTTGTCCTCTGTTCGGATGCGACTTATGAGAATGGGGAAAGCACAGGTGATCCTACCGAGGTGGCGTTGGTTGTGCTGGGCGAAAAATACAACCTGGGCCGGAAGACACTACATGCCGGGTATAAGCGGGTTAGTGAAAATCCCTTTGACTCGGACCGGAAACTCATGTCAACTCTCAATCGGGAAGAACATGCTTTCCGGGTTCATACCAAAGGCGCTATCGATAATATTCTAATGCTGTCAAAGTACGCGTTAGTCAATGGACAAGCTGTTCCCCTAACGGAAGAAATGAAAGCCACCTATCTCAAGATTGCCGAAAAAATGTCCGATAACGCACTTAGGGTGCTGGGCACGGCGTTTAAAAATACCGATACTGTCGTCAGCCCGGCTGAAATGGAAAGAGATTTAACCGTTGTTGGTCTGGTAGGGATGATTGATCCACCAAGACTAGAGGTTAAGGACTCGATTGCGGAAGCTAAAAATGCCGGTATCACGCCAGTCATGATAACCGGCGACCATAAAAATACGGCAGTGGCTATTGCCAAGGAGCTGGGGATTGCCACTTCGCTGGAACAAAGCATTACCGGCGCCGAACTCGATGAACTGACGGAAGAAGAATTCGTTAGCAGGATTAGTCAGTACCGGGTATTTGCCCGGGTATCGCCTGAACATAAAGTAAAGATTGTCAAGGCGTATCAGGCTCATGGCAATGTAGTTTCCATGACCGGTGACGGTGTCAATGATGCTCCTTCCTTAAAAAATGCCGATATTGGGGTTGCCATGGGAATTACGGGTACTGATGTTTCCAAAGGTGCCAGTGACATGATCCTGACTGACGATAACTTCACGACGATTGTTCATGCGATAGAAGAGGGCCGGAACATCTATAATAATATTAAAAAATCAGTTATCTTTCTCCTATCCTGCAATTTAGGCGAAGTAATTGCTATCTTCTTTTCCGTCCTGTTTTACTGGCCGGTACCGTTGATGGCTACCCAGCTGCTGTGGATCAATTTAATTACCGATACCCTGCCTGCTATTGCACTGGGGGTTGACCCTGGGGATAAGGATGTTATGAAGAAGAAGCCCCGCAACCCGAAAGAAGGCTTTTTTGCCAAAGGAGCCGGTTTCCGGGCCGTGCTTGGCGGTACGCTGATTGGTGCACTTACGCTGGCCGCTTTCTACTTTGGGTTACGGGAGTATGGCTACAGCTTAAGCTCAAAAAATATCCCGGAGGCAGTGTTAACCTATGCCCGGACAATGGCCTTTGTAGTACTGGCAGGTTCCCAATTGTTCTTCTCACTGGCTATGCGCCATTCCACTAAGTCCATTTTCCAAATAGGCCTGTTTTCGAACCGGTTTCTCATTTTGGCGATCATTATTGGCTTTATGCTGCAGCTCATGGTGATCTCCGTTCCGTTCCTTGCCAGTGCCTTTAAGGTACAAATGCTTTCTGCAGCGGATTGGGGGCTGGTGCTTTTGTTCAGCCTGGTGCCGCTGATCCTCAAAGAACTATCCAAGCTGTTCATGAGAGACGCGGAAGCGGAGCATATTGAAAAATAAATACCTGCCAACAAGGCACCTTACAAAATTTTGTAAGGTGCCTTGTTTACGCTTGCGGAAAATATAGTGGCAATTAAGAGCACTCAATCATATAATACATTATTGGAATTCGCTGGAAAGAGGTGCAACTCGTGATCAGCATTATTGTGATAACCTACAATAAACTGGACTATAGCAAGCTTTGCATTGACAGCATCCGCAAATATACTGCGCAGGGAACTTATAAAATTATTGTTATTGATAATGGTTCTACCGATGGAACAATCGCGTGGCTGCAGGAGCAATCTGATCTGCGCGTAATTCTAAATTCCGTAAACGTTGGTTTTCCCGCAGCCTGTAATCAGGGAATTATTGCTGCCGGCGACAATGATATTATGCTGTTAAATAACGATACAATTGTTACGCCAGGGTGGCTGGACAATCTGGAAAAGTGTCTCCTGAGCGCTGATGATATTGGTGCTGCCGGAACGGTTACTAACAATTGCTCCAATTTCCAGACCATCGTCTGCAAGTACGACAGTATTAATGAAATGATTCAGTTTGCCCGGCAGTTTAACCGCTCTGATCCCACTCTGTGGGAAAACAGACAGCGGCTGGTTGCCTACTGTATGCTGATTAAGGCCGAGGTAATTAAGAAAATTGGATTACTGGACGAAATTTTTACACCGGGCAACTATGAGGATGACGATTATAGTGTTCGTATACGCAATGCCGGTTATCGCCTGCTATTGTGCCGTGACACCTTTGTTCATCATTTTGGCAGTGTATCGTTTGGTGCCCAGTCGGCGCAGTTTAGCACCCTTTTACAGACCAATAAGCAGAAGTTTATTAATAAATGGGGATTTGGCCCCCACAGTGCTCCGTCATCCAACCGGATCGAAGATGAAGAATTAAAGCAGTGGTTTGCCTATGAACACAATTTTAACTATTATCGTCAATTGATCGAAAATGAGCGTTGTAAATTTAACGAGCTGCTTGATCAGGCCGAATATGCTTTTTTAACCGGAGACTGTGAAAAAGCAATGACCAAGATGATGAATGCGGCCAATACCGCCCACCATTCGCATCCCGGCTTTTTGACTTCACCGCGGCTGGAGAACCTTTTGCGGAGAATCGCTGCGGCCAGTACTGTTCAGACAGCTTTTCCTGTTGTAGCAGTCCCCAAAGCAGCTGATAAACGAAACGTTTTACATATTCTTAGTCAGGGTTATGCCGGAGGCGGGCATACCAGAACGGTAAGAAACTGGATTCGGATGGATACTGGCTCGGCCCACTCAATCCTCGTAACCTTAAATAGTGACACTACTCCTGCGGAACTGTCCACAGCCGCAATGGAGTCAGGCGGTTGGTATATTGCACTCGATAAGGTGGGCCTTTCTTTGGTTCAGCGGGCAAAACTAGTACGGGACCTGGCAGACTCAACAGCAGATATTGTGGTGCTTCATCTTCATCCTCACGATCCGGTTGGGGCGGTGGCATTTGCGACCGGCAGTAAACCACCGGTCATATTTGTTAATCATGCGTACCATGCTTTCTCGATCGGGATGACTTGTGCTGATATTGTGGCCGATCATGGACCTTCAGGTCAGTTTATTACGCAGACCAGCAGAGGACTTAGCAGGTCCAGTCATTTGCCGCTGCCGCTGGAAGCACCGCTGGAACTTGAAGAGAAAAAATCTGCTAAAGAAAAGCTTGGGATACCTGAAAACGAGATCGTATTCTTGACTACAGCCAAGGTATTCCGGTTAGCAGCCTGTGGCGACTATAATTTTAAAACCTTGCTCAAGGAAATATGCGGCAAATATCCGAACACCACATTTCTGATTGCAGGCATTGCGGAAGCCGGCGAGTGGACGCAATTAAAGAACGAAACCAATAACCGGATTAAAGCACTGGGGGCAGTTAGTGATCTAAGGCTCTATCAGAGTGCGGCCGATATTTATCTTGATTCTCTTCCGTTAGGGTCATTGGAAGATGTTCTGGCGGCGGCTATTTTGGGAATACCGGTAATCGGCCTGAGCGGAGTGATTGCCAGGCAGTTTGACAATGAATTTGCATCCCCCAACTGCCGGACTCACTTTACGAGCAGAAGTGAATTCAATACGGCGCTGGACCGGCTGGTAACGGATGGCGATTATCGGCGCCGAGTGGGTGAGTGCTTACGAGCGGAAATCCTTCAGAATCATCATTCGGATTGGACTAAGAGTCTGGAACAGCTGTATGCTTCGCTTCCCAGCTCACATACGCTGCCGGAAATACCGGCAGTGGAAGAGACTCCTGGTCGAAGCGATATTATCTGGTCCTATTTTCAGCAGCAATCCGGCCTAAGCAACTCCCGGTTTGGTTAAAAGACTGGATTTACAAGCCGATTTTGAACGAAAAGGGATAAGTGAGAGGGAAATATGAAAACAAGTATAATTATCTGGGCCTATAATCAGTTATGCTATTTGCAGCAGTGTATTGCCAGTATTCGTAGATACACTGCTGCCGGGACTGTCGAAATCATTGTCGTTGATGATCATTCGACTGACGGCACGAAAGAATGGCTCGGCAGCCAGCCGGATATCCTCTGCATTTGCAATGAGGAGCACAAGGGATATCCGGCTGGCTGTAATCAGGGTTTACAGCTGGCCTCTGGCGACAATTTGCTGCTATTGGATACTGATGTTGTAGTCACGCAAGGCTGGCTGGATAATTTGCTCCATAGTCTGTACAGCAGCGACCAAATAGGAGCAGTGGCACCAGTTACAAACAACAGTGCCTATTATCAGTCGTTGCCGGTTACGTATCAGAATCTGGAGGAAGTGCAGATATTTGCCCAGAGACATAACCGGCTTAATCCACAGCTTTGGGAAGAGCGGATCAAGCTGGTCGGCTGTTGTATGCTTATAAAGCGAGCTGCAGTGGAGTCAGCAGGTCAACTGGATGAAAGTCTGGAACCGGGCTATCTTGCAGATGAGGATTATTCCTTTCGCATCCGGTTTGGGGGATACAAACTTCTGCTATGCCGGGATACCTTCGTGTATCATGCAGGAGTGGAGCATTTTACTAACGGGCCGGGCGGACATTATCACTGGTTTAATCAAAATTTACAAAAGTTTAGCGCTAAATGGGGGTTTAATCTCACTTACTCCACCTGGATTCGGCATGATATAACGGGGCTGCTGGAGAACCCCAAAACGCAGGCGATTACCGTTTTGGAAATTGGCTGTGCCTGCGGAGCAACGCTGCTGAAAATCAAGAATGAATATCCCCAGGCCAAGCTTTATGGCATCGAGCTTAATGAGCAAGCGGCGTTAAGTGCAAAGTTATTTGCCGATGTTATTGCGGCCGATATCGAAAAAACAACACTGCCCTATGAGGAGGAATACTTTGATTATGTGATTTTGGCAGATGTTCTAGAACACTTGACTGATCCGTGGAAAGCGCTGGAAAATATTCGGCCTCATTTGAAGCCGGGAGGGCAGATTTTGGCGAGTATTCCCAATATCATGCACTTTAGTGTCCTGCGGAGCCTGCTGCAGGGGAACTGGACGTATGAAGAAGCCGGGATTTTAGACAAAACTCATCTACGGTTTTTTACCCTCAATGAAATAAAGAAGCTGTTTACCAGTACCGGCTATCAGGTCGGCAGCTACCGCCCCAATACGATTTATGAGTCACCTGCCGATCAGGAATTTATCCGCAGTCTGGCTGCTATTTCCGGCAATAGCCTGCTGCAGGAGCAATGCCGGACTTATCAATACATTGTTAAAGCCCGCAGGCCGGTTGGTGCTTGTCCCACTTTTTCAGCGGAACGGATCTTGGATGACAGGAAGATTTGTTTTGTTATCTGCGAAGGGGATGAAGCCAAATTCCCGCAATGTCTTTCTCATATAGAAGGACTCGAAATCCCCAGCGGCTACGAAGTAGAGGTACTGAATGTAACAAATTGCGTTTCTATGGCTGCTGCATACAACCAGGCAATCAGCCAATCAAACGCTAAATATAAGGTATATCTTCATCCGGATATATACATCATTCATAAAACGCTGCTTCAGGATATGATCACGATTTTTACTAACCCGCAAATTGGCATGCTTGGGGTTGTCGGCTGCTCCCAGCTTCCGGCTAACGGCATTTGGTGGGAAGCGGCCGGTAAGTACGGTAAGGTGTATGATAGTCACTCAGGAGAGCTGGGGCTTGTTGCCTTTCAGGAGATTGAGCAGCCTTATCAGGCGGTTCAATGTGTTGATGGGCTGCTGATGATCACCCAATATGACCTTCCCTGGCAGCAAGAGGTTTTTGCCGGATGGCATTTTTATGATCTGGCTCAGTGCCTGGAATTCAGTCATGCCGGCTACAGTGTGGTTATTCCCCGGCAGCAGCAGCCTTGGTGCATACACAACTGCGGAGTTGTGAATCTAAGCAACGGTTATGAAGATGACCGCAAAGTCTTTGTTACCGCTTATTTACAGGATTTACAGCCAAGATAACAACAAAAAAAGGCACCTGAAAATCCTCCGCGGTGGATTTACAGGTGTCTTTTTTTGTTGCTACAGTTCACATTTTTAGTCAATGTGCTATTATAGATAATAGAATTAGTATGTTTGGAGTGCTGAGCTTTGGATGAAACAGATGAACGGCACCGCGCCTTGAGTGCCTTATTTTTGGTTGTTTTTCTTTGGGGAGTTAATACGATCTCGATCAAGTACTTGACTGACTTTTTTCCGCCGCTGGCCCTGGCGCCGGTCCGCCTTTCGCTGGCAGCGGTCTTTCTCTTACTGATTGCGTACTGCCGGCATGGCTGGCATAAAGTAGATCGCCGGGCCTGGCGGTCAATAGCAGGCATTGCCGTGCTCTCAATCTTTTTGCATCAAATTGCGCTTACCTATGGGATCAAGGCCACCAGTGCAACCCATTCGGTCATTATCCTCGGTTCCAGCCCGTTGTGTACCATATTGCTGGCTAATGTGCTTTTCAAGGAAGCCTTTACGCTGGAAAAGTGCATGGGTATAGCCTTGGGGATGGGCGGTCTGGCTGCCGTCATCTGTGGTAAAGCCCAGGGGGCAGCGACGTTATATGGTGATCTGCTGGTTTTTGTTGCCATGTTTACATTTGTCTGCGGCTGTTTTTTTGTCAAACAGGCTACAGTAACCGTGCCGCCCCTGGTTGTTACCGCCTACAGTCATGGTCTGGGGGCCGCAGGACTTATGCTGCTCGGACTTATCGTTAATCCCGTCTGGACGTATTCGCCTGACAGCCTGGGAATCAATACGCTGGCCGTGCTGCTATTCTCCAGCTTTATCAGCACAGCGATCGGGGCAGTGCTATGGAATATGGGGATACAAAAAGTTGGCGCAACGACCGCGTCCTTGTTTCAGAATGCATCGCCTATTGTCGGCGTATTTGCCTCTGCATTTTTTCTTGGCGAACAATTAAGCTGGCTGCATTTTGCTGCCCTATCCCTGGTGCTGGTGGGAGTTGTGTTCGGTACTGGTATGCTGAGGCTGCCGGTACGGTCTGCATAGCGGGATTATCCTATCGTAGCTCGATTTCGGCCGGCACGCTTACTCTGATACATCAGAGTATCGGCACGATTCACTAATGTTTCGAGAGTATCTGCGGAAGTGGCAAGCGTAGCTCCTATTGAAATTGTTACCTCAAGGGAATATCCGGTGATAGAGATCGGAGTTTGTTGTACAAGCATCCTTAATTTGTTTGCTATTCGATCTAACAAGGCGCTAGTAAAAGTTCCGGTTAGGACGATCAGAAGTTCTTCTCCGCCCCAGCGGATGACGTAGTCACCCTCACGAATAGCGCTCGATAATGTTTTGGATATCGTTTTGAGTACAAAATCCCCAATCGGATGTCCGTATGTATCATTTACTGTTTTAAATTTATCAATATCAGCAAAGAGCACAGCCATGCAGCGGCCGCCCAATTGATGCTCGGCGAGTTTTGCATTCAGAATAATCTCGCCGTAGCGCCGGGTAAACATACCTGTAAGCTGATCGATGTTCGCCTTGTCTTTCAACTGCTCCAGCTCCCGGAACAACGTTTCATGGGGTGAGTTATCGACAAAGGCTTCAACCACCCCGGCAATAGATCCGTCTTCTGCCCAGAGCGGAAAAATGCGAATCGATACAGGTACACGATAGCCCTTCTTGTGCCGGAAAAACACGTTGAGCTCTCTGGTTAAGCCGTCTTGAAGCGTAAGCGAAATGGGACACTGGCTTTCACACAGGTTTTCACCATTTTGATCAATATGAGCAAGCATGTTTGTACAGTGCATATTTGCTATTGCTTCGCTGCTGGTGTAGCCGGTGATCAGCTCTGCGCTCCGATTCCAAAAGGTAACCTGTTTATTGGTATCAAGGCAATACACTCCGTCGAACAGGTTGTCCAATATCTGTTTACAGCTGCTGTTAAGTGAATCCATTCTACCACCCCTCTAAATCAATGTGGTTATTTTTATTTCTGGCATATTCTACTGGGCGATACTCCTACATTATGGCAGATTTACCAGTTTTTGAGAAGGTAACTTTGTATAGTAAAAAAAATAAATGACCGGGAATTAAAAAGGCCTTAGTCAGATTAGTTGACTAAGGCCTTTTAGCATTCCAGCAGCACGGATATTCGCGCTTCACAATAGTAGGGGTCTTCAGCCATTGCCGTAGTGTCATCCAGGATGCTGTCGATATAGGCATGGCTGCTGAAAGTCAGAGTATGTTCATTGGCATACTGGACAAGCTGTTGAAAAGCTTGATCAATTTTTGTCCAATCCCCTTTGTAATAACCTATTAGGTATTGCCCGGCCGGTTTATAGTTCGGGCTCTCTGGGACACTGTTTTCATCAAGATAGTAAAAACAATGGGTGAACTGACTGAAGTCTTTTTGCTGCAGTTTTTTGGCATCAAGCATATAACCGCAGGGATAGCCGCTGTATGTACGCGTATGGTAGCTGTCCTGCATAAATGCCAGCATGACCTTCATTGCTTGTTCGAGCGGAACTTCACTAAATGAGCTGCTGATCAATACTGGCTGCGCCTGTTCCTGGACAACGGTCATTTTGGTAAAATCAATAGCTGGAGTGGCTGCAAGGTTGTTAAGCTTGTTATCCACAACTTTTTTCAGCCAGGTGAGTTCGGCAATTTGCTGCTCCAAAAGCTGCTGCTGATTCTGCAGCAGCTTTTGTGACGCTGCAGGGGTACAGTGTCTCAGATGCTGCTTAATTTCCTCCAGGGGAACCTGAAGTTTACGCAGCAGCTGGATGGCATCAAAGAGTCCGCTTTGGCCAAACGTATAATACCGGTAACCGTTTTCTGTTACAATTGCAGGCTTAAACAGGTCAATGCTGTCGTAATACATTAGGGTGCGTTTGCTGACACCGTATAAGGCGGCAAACTGGCCGGTTGTAAAATGTTTCTGTAAAATCTCATGCATTTGATTTTCCTCTTGACTATAACGTTACTGTATAGTTTATGATACCTTAGCAACCCCCGAATAGTCAAATTCAGGAAACGGCAAGCTGCCGGAAATGAATAGTGGCAGGGGGATATAAGGAGGTCGGACAGCCGTGTTTTCAGCAAAAGCTAATAGAGTTTACTGCGCAGGCTTGAGTATGATCTTAACAGGCTTCATCCTTGCAGGGTGCGGCAGCGCACCGGTGCAGGTGGCGCCCAAAGCAGTGCCGGTTAAAGCGGTAAAGGTTATCCAGCAGGATGTAGCAAGAGTTCATGAATATGCCGGGCAGATACAGAGCAGAAATGAAGTAAAAATTCAGGCCCGTATATCAGGTAATATTGTAGAAAAGATGGTTTCCGGCGGCGATATGGTGAAAGCCGGTCAACCGTTGTTTCGCATAGACAGCATTCAATACGAAAGCACCTTGCTGTCTGTGCAGGCCCAGCTGGTACAAGCTGAGGCCAACTGGGAAAATTCGCGGATTGATACCCAGAGGTACCAGAGTCTGCTGAAGGAGGCGGCTATTCCCGAGCAGCGCTTGACCACGCAGCAGGCTACTGAACGACAGAATGAAGCAATTGTGGCTTCTTACCGTGCACTGGTGAAAAAGGCGCAGGATGATTTGAACAGCACTCTGGTCGTTTCGCCAATCGACGGACGTATTGACATAAATGATGTCGGTGTCGGCACTTATGTACAGGCAGGAACGACTACATTAGTAACAGTAGGTTCCCAGGATCCGGTGTTTGTTCAATTCAATATGAGTGAGAATGAATACCTGAGCCTGCGCCAGACTTCTGAGGATTCCGTTGTCAGCGGCGGCTGGGGAAATGATGTGCAGATTACCTTGAGCAATGGCGCAGCCTATCCGTTAAAAGGCAAAGTCACGCAGGCCGACCGGAGCCTGGCCAACAACAGCGGGACACTGACGCTAAAAGCGGCGGTTGCCAATCCTGACGGAATTTTAATTCCCGGTATGTTTGCCAGAGTCAAAATTACCGGGGTGCCTGTGAAAAATGCGGTACTGGTTCCCCAGCGGGCTGTTCAGCAAGTGTTGGACAAATCGCTTGTTATGGTCGCTGGTGAGGGCGGTAAGGCAGAGCCTCGTCCGGTAATCCTGGGCGAAAAGGTAGGCAGTTATTACCTGGTAAAAGAAGGTTTGACAGTGAATGACACAGTTGTTGTAGAAGGCCTGACTAAGGTTCAGGAGGGTATGCCGCTTGAGGTAACCGTTGTTACTCCCGAAGAGTTAGGGCTGTCAGTTAACTCGTAGGAGGTGTGACGAAGCATGGCAAAATTTTTTATTGAGCGACCAATTTTTGCAATTGTACTGTCGATCATGATTGTGGTGGCAGGAGCAATCGCCGGGCTGCGTCTGCCTGTTGCCCAATATCCGCAAATCCAGCCGCCGACCGTCTCGGTAGCGGCAACGTATGTAGGTGCGAACGCGGAGGTTGTCAACCAGACAGTGGCCCAGGTAATTGAGGAACAGATCAACGGTGTTCAGGGCATGAACTATATGAGCTCCAACTCGGATGACTCCGGTGCCTACAGCCTGGAAGTCGTTTTTGATCTGGGGGTTGACGGTGACATTGCCGCTGTTAAGGTGCAAAATAGTGTTGCCCAGGCTAATGCCGCTTTGCCGGCAGACGTAACTGCCGCTGGTATTACAACTAAGAAAGCCTCCTCCGATATGGCGATGATGCTGAGCTTTTATTCGCCGAAGGGCTTTTATGACAATACGTTTTTAACTAATTATTTTAACGTGTACCTAAAGGACGCCATTAAGCGGGTCAATGGTGTCGGTGATGTCATGATCCTGGGAGCCGATTTTTCCCGGCGCATCTGGCTCAACCCAGACCGGATGGCCGAACTGGGGCTGACAATCGCCGATGTAATTGATGCGGTAAAAGAACAAAATGTCCAGGCACCGGCAGGGACAATCGGTGCAATGCCTGTTCCACAAAAGCAGGAATTTCAGTATCCGGCGAAAGTAAAGGGACGTTTAGCGAGCATTGCCGATTTTGAGAATATTATCGTAAAGGCTCAGCCCAATGGGGCCTTTGTTTATCTAAAAGATATTGCGCGGATTGAAAATGCCGGTAAGGATTTGAATTTTTCTTCCAAACAAGATGGCGCCAATGCGGTGGCGGTAGGAATTCAGCTGACCAGTGACGCTAATGCGATGAATACTATTGCCGGTGTAAAAAAGGCAGTGGCAGCAGCGGCAGAGAATTTTCCGCCGGACTTCAAATATAAATCGGTTTTTGATAACACTAATTATATTTCGGAATCCATATACGAGGTCGTGAAAACCTTCCTTGAAGCGATGGCACTCGTGATGCTGATCGTCTTTCTCTTCTTACAAAGCTGGCGGGCGACTCTCATTCCCATGCTGGCTGTTCCTGTATCGCTCATTGGTACATTCGGTGCTTTTGTGCTGCTGGGCTTTTCTATAAATACCCTGACGCTGTTTGCGATGGTTCTGGCAATCGGGCTGGTCGTGGATGATGCCATCGTAGTAATTGAAGCAGTTGAACATCACCTTCGCTATAATAAGCTGACACCGGTAGAAGCTACGAAACGGGCTATGGCCGAGGTATCAGGACCGGTTATTGCCATTGCTTTTGTCCTGGCCGCCGTGTTTGTTCCGGTTGCTTTTATTGGTGGTATGGTGGGAATTCTCTATCGGCAGTTCGCCTTAACGATTGCCGTATCGATGGCTTTATCCGCACTGGTAGCTTTGTCGCTGACCCCGGCACTGTGCGCCTTGCTGTTACAGCCATATGAAGAGCAAGCCAAAAGCAGTATGCTTGGCAGATTTTTCGGCAGGTTTAATGATTGGTTTGACCGCACTACCGCAGCGTATAGCAACCGGGTGAAATCATTAATAGCCAAAGCCAGATATTGCTGCATTTTCTTGCTGATCGTCTTGGCAGGAACGGTATTCTTGTACAAAATTGTTCCGACCACCTTTGTGCCGGATGAAGACCAGGGTTTTTTTGCCGTAGCCGTCAATCTGCCGGAGGGGGCAAGTATGAACAGAACCCAGCTGGTGGTTGACAAGCTGACGCAGGAAATCAAAACGCAGGCAGGAGTCGAGCAGGTTATCGCCGTTGCCGGGTTTGATATCTTAGCAAATGCCGCCAAAGCGAATACGGCAGTTCTATTTGTCGGACTTGACCCGTGGAGCAGCCGTAAGGCTGACGCAACCCAAATTGATTCCATTATCGGCGGGGTGCAGGCTAAAACTGATATGTTCCCGGAAGCGACGATTATGGCCTTTAATATGCCGTCTCTGCCGGGGCTGGGGATGGTTGGTGGTTTTAGCATGGTTCTGCAGGATTTAACCGGGCATAGCAAGGAAGAGCTCGACGCGGTGACCAAACAATTTGTAGGCGCTGCCAATCAGCTTCCCCAAGTGAGTGCGGTTTACTCAACGTATAAAAGCGATTCCCCCGGTTATGAATTTGAAATTGACCGGGAAAAGGTAAAAAACTTAGGGATTGCCTTAAGTGATGTTTTTACAGCCCTGCAAGTCAATTTCGGTGGCACGCAGGTCAATGACTTTAACATGTTCAACCGTACGTATAAGGTAGTCATGCAGGCTGATACGCTTTTCCGCAATGAAGCCGATATGACCCGGTTTATTTTCGTCCGCTCTTCGAATGGCTCCATGGTTCCTCTGGATACCCTGCTCAAGCCAAAACAAACGACGGGTACGTCCATTATTTCCCGGTTCAATGCAGCCCGCAGTATCCCGGTTAATGGCTCGGTAGGTGATGGCTACAGCTCAGGGCAGGCAATTGCCGCCATGGAAAAGCTGGCAAAAGAAACACTGCCTGCCGGTTTTAGCGTTGAGTGGTCGGGACAGAGCAGGGAGGAAAAGAAGGCTGGCAGTACAACCATGCAGATTCTGGCGCTGGCACTGATCTTTGTCTTCTTATGCCTGGCAGCGCTGTATGAAAGCTGGAGTGTCCCTTATGCCGTTATGTTGTCTGTGCCAACAGGTATTTTTGGTGCCTTATTTTCCCAATATGTAATGAACCTGCAAAACAGTGTTTATATGCAGATTGGTGTAATCATGCTGATCGGGCTGGCCGCAAAGAATGCAATTTTAATCGTAGAGTTTGCCAAGGTCCGCGTGGACAAAGGGATGGATCCGGTTAAAGCCGCTGTTGAAGCGGCGGCACTCAGACTACGTCCCATCCTGATGACCTCTTTTGCCTTTATTATCGGCTGCCTGCCGCTGGCGATAGCCAGTGGTGCCGGCGCGGCCGCCAGAAAGGCGATGGGGACGGCTGTTGTCGGCGGCATGACGGTTGCCACAGCTTTCGGCATATTCCTGATCCCGGTGTTGTTTGTGGTTGTCGAATGGACTGCCGCTAAGCTGAGCTGGAAGAAAAAGAGTAAGGAAACCGCTCCGGTACAAGTGTCATAGAGAGCGGAAAAAAGTATCATACTACAGAGCATAACGATTCTGCTGCAGTGGAGAATTGAAAAATGAACGCATATGTGTTATTGGGCATTGCTATTGTCCTGGAAATCATCGGAACTTCGACAATGAAAGCTTCCGCAGGTTTTACTAAACTCGTGCCCAGCCTCTTATTTGTTGTTATTATGGGCGCTTCCTTTTATTCCGTTTCACAGGCATTGACAGAAATCCCTTTAGGCATAGCCTATGCCATTTGGTCCGGATTAGGAACGGCATTGACTGCGCTGGTGGCGGTAGTGATTTGGAAAGAGACGATGAACCTGTATACGGTTACTGGTATTGTTCTGATCATTGCCGGAGTGGTATTGTTGAATTTAAAAGGGGCAGGACATTAAACAGTGAGACTTTTTTAAATCGTCTGGGGAGACATAAAAAGAGTGCGTCCAATGGACGCACTCTTTTATGCGTATCTTAGCCCAAAATAGCTTTGAGATCCTGTTCCGGAGTGGTGATCGGGTGCAGGTTGAATTTCTCAACAAGCACGCCCAATACTGTGGGAGACAGGAAGGCGGGCAGGGATGGCCCGATATAAATGTCTTTGATACCGAGTGACAAGAGGGTCAGCAGGATGCAGACAGCTTTTTGTTCATACCAGGAAAGCACCAGGGTTAACGGCAGATCATTTACACCGCATTCAAAAGCACCTGCCAGAGCGACGGCGACTTGAATAGCGGAATAGGCATCATTGCATTGACCCATATCCAGGATGCGCGGCAGGCCGCCGATTTCACCCAGATTAAGGTCATTAAAGCGGAACTTGCCGCAGGCCAGGGTTAATACGACGGTATCCTGAGGAGTTTGTTTTACGAACTCAGTGTAGTAATTACGGCCGGGCTTAGCCCCGTCACAGCCGCCTACCAGGAAGAAATGCTTGATCGCACCGGCTTTGACGGCGTCAATTACCGTTCCGGCGACACTCATTACCGTATTGTGGCCGAAGCCGGTCATTAGTTCTGAACCACCGTTGATGCCGGTGAATTCTTTATCCGTATCCCAGCCGCCAAGCTCCAGTGCTTTTTCAATTACCGGTGCAAAGTCTTTTACACCACCGATTTCGACATCGGGAATGTGTTTTAATTCGGGATAAGCTACGACTGAAGTGGTGAAAATCCGGTCAGAATAGCTGGCGCGGGGCGGCATGAGGCAGTTGGTTGTGAAGAGAATCGGCGCGGGAAGATTGTTGAATTCTTTTTGCTGGCTCTGCCAGGCTGTGCCGAAATTGCCTTTGAGGTGAGCATATTTCTTCAATTCCGGGTAACCGTGGGCTGGCAGCATTTCACCATGGGTATAGATATTAATGCCTTTACCTTCCGTTTGTTCGAGCAGTTGTTTCAGGTCAAGCAGGTCATGGCCGGTGATAACAATAAACGGTCCTTTTTCTACATTCGTCGTTACTTTAGTGGGGACAGGATGACCGTAGGCTGATGTATTAGCTTCGTCAAGCAGCCCCATACACTTGAGGTTTACACCGCCAAATTCCATGAGCAGTCCCAGCCACTCGTCGACGGAATGGTCTTCAGACAGTGCCTTCAGTCCTTTGAAAAACCAGTCGGACACAGCAGCATCTTCTTTGCCCAGAACATAAGCATGCCAGGCGTAAGCTGCCATGCCGCGCATCCCAAGCAGCAAGGTAGAGCGCAGGGATACAATATCAGGATTGCCGGACCAGAGGTCTTTACCGGCATAGGTTGTTGCTCCGTTTAATTTCGCGGTTTCTTGTTTAACCGCCGCTGTCCATTCCGCTACTTTTGCGGGATCGAAATTGACGTTGGTGACGGTTGTAAACAGCCCCTGAATAACAAGCTCGGTTGCTGTTTTACTGGGAGATTTACCGCCTGCAGCTTTGGCCAGATCAATGAGGGCTGCTGTAAGCTCATCCTGGTTATTGGCTGTTTCCGGATTTTTTCCACAGACACCGGCAGTGAAGCACCCTTTTCCACCTGCAGTTTGTTCACACTGAAAGCAAAACATGTTGTTGGACATAAGAAACGCCTCCCTATTATTTTGTCTTTATATGATCCACATCAGCTACGGCTCAATCCTCAAGGATTCTACCGTCTGTACTGATGGTGACTACCCGCCAGGGGATCATTTGGCCGCTGTTGATGAGAGCCTGTTTAGCAGCATGTTCCAGGCCGCCGCAGCACGGAACTTCCATGCGGAGTACCGTTAGGCTTTTAATAGAATGAGCAGCCAGAATTTGTGTCAGTTTTTCGCTGTAATCAGCATCATCCAGCTTGGGACAGCCAATCAGCGTAATCTTGTTTTTGATAAAATCCTGATGGATATTCGCATAAGCGAAAGCAGTGCAATCGGCCGCAATCAGCAAATGAGCGTTATCGAAGTAAGGCGCATGCACCGGTACCAGGCGCAGCTGGCAGGGCCATTGCCGTAATTCCGACTGTGCCGCAGTTGGCTGAACAGGCTGGGCAGCAGACTGCGGCTTGTCAAAAACGCGTGCCTGCATTCCCGGGCAGCCCAGCGGCGGAATTACTGTCTGGGGATGAACGGCAGCGTGGTGTTTCATGCGCTCGGCAACCGCTTCTTCATCAAAAGGGGCCGCTTCCCGTTCTACTATCTGCATGGCTCCGGTGGGACAGGCAGGCAGACAAGCACCCAAACCATCACAGTAAATATCGGAAACCAGGCGGGCTTTTCCATCTATTAGCTGAAGGGCGCCTTCGTGGCAGGCGGAGATACACAGCCCACAGCCATTGCATTTATCTTCATCAATGAGAATCATGTTTCTTTTCATAGCGCACCTCTTTTTCCTGAGTTTTTCTCTCTGTATTCTCATTATAAAGAGATCAGAATGAAAAATCGGTAGCCGTGGCTACCGATTCAGAAAAGTTTTTTGTTTTTGGGAGAAATATGTTACGATAAATGTAAAACGATTATGAGCAATCGGTGAGGGTATATATGAAAGAAATGCTGCCGGCACTAAAAAAAACACTGCTGTTTGCAGGGATCAGGGAAGAGGATCTGATCAATATGCTGGCCTGTCTGCAGCCTAAGGTGTGTCATTACGATAAAAATGAGACCATTGCCCTGGCCGGGGACGGGTTTGAATGTATTGGGATTCTCGTCAAAGGCGAAGCGGTAGTCATCAAAGAAAATGCTGCCGGTTCCCGCCATGTCATGACCATGCTGCAGCCGGGAGACTTGTTTGGAGAAATGGTTGTCTATGCGGCCAACTCCGCATGGCCGGCTACCGTTCAGGCCCGTGAGGCTTCAACCGTGGTGTTTTTAGACAGGGAGAAAATTATTGGCGAGCGCTGTCAGTCCTGCAGCTGGCATCGAACGCTGATTCATAATTTGCTGCGCATTATCTCCGAAAGAGCAGTGATGCTCAATAAAAAAGTAGAGTATCTGACCATACGGGGATTACGCGGCAAGCTAAGTGCCTTTTTCTTAGATCAATATAAAAAGCAGGGCAGGCCTGACCTGCAATTGCTGCTCAACCGTAATGAATTAGCCGACTTTCTGCATGTTTCCCGGCCTTCGATGTCACGGGAGATGGCACGTATGCAGGAGGAAGGGCTGATCACCTTTCAGCGCCAGACGGTGCGCATCCTGAAGCTGGACGCATTGTTGAAGATAACGGACTAATATAAGAAGCTCCTGTACATCCGTTAAAGATGTACAGGAGCTTTGTGTATCAGCCTGTTATTGTTACCCAGCCTTTGGCTTTCGCAGCTTCGGCAATCCGGTTGATGGATACCATATAGGCGGCCATACGCATATCGACATCATGCTTCTGATACATATCCCATACTTCGGCAAAGGCGCGGACCATCAGGGCTTCAAGGCGCTCGTTGACCTCTTTTTCCGTCCAATAGAAGTTGGAAAGGTTTTGCACCCACTCAAAATACGAAACCGTTACGCCGCCGGCATTGGCGAGAATATCGGGAATAACCAGAATGCCGCGTTGTTTGAGTATGGCATCCGCTTCCGGGGTTGTAGGCCCGTTGGCACCTTCGGTTACAATCCGGCAGTTAATGGCAGGAGCATTTGCAGCCGTAATTTGGTTTTCCAGCGCGCAGGGGACAAGGATATCGCATTTGGTTTCCAGCAGCTCTTGATTCGTTAAGGCAGTGGTTCCCGGAAAGCCGACAACGCTGCCTGTTTCTTTCAGATGAAGAGTAAGCTGTTCCAGGTTTAGGCCATCCCGGTTGCAGATGCCGCCGTAAACATCACTGACCGCAATAATTTTACAGCCCATATCGGCTAATATTCTGGCGGCATAGCTGCCAACATTGCCGAAGCCTTGGATTACGGCAGTGGCATTTTCCAGCGCCATACCGAGCTTGCCTGCTGCCTCGCGGGTAGCAAAGGCCACACCCCGGCCGGTTGCGGCAGTCCGGCCAAGTGATCCGCCGATACTGATCGGTTTGCCGGTAATCATACCCGGTTCGTTGTGCCCTTTAATATTATTGTATTCGTCGCTCATCCAGGCAATAATCTGGGGATTGGTATTCACATCAGGGGCAGGGATATCTTTGTCGGCCCCGACGAATTGAGCGATCGCCCGGATATATCCCCGGCTCAGCCGTTCAAGTTCATTCTGGGACAGCTCCTGCGGATTGCAGACAACCCCGCCCTTGCCGCCGCCATACGGCAGTCCGATGACACCGCATTTAAAGGTCATCCAGATCGATAATGCCTTGACTTCATCCATCGTAACGGCAGGATGGAAGCGGATACCGCCCTTGGTTGGACCTACGGCATCACAATGCTGGGAACGGTAGCCTTTAAAAATTTTGATGCTGCCATCATCCATCTTAACGGGAATCGCTACTTCCAGCACGCGTTTCGGTTCTTTCAGGATACTGTGTATTCTGGGGTCTAATTGTAAATAGGAGGCGGCGGCATCTAATTGCATTTGAGCCACTTCAAGCGCAGTTTGGTTGCTAGATGACATTGGTTTTCTCCCCTTTATGTCTCTTCTTTTCTTTACGCACAGGAATTTGGCCGCAAAACATTTTGCATATTTAGAATAATCTGTTTACTACAGGAAACAACAAAAAAGATTAAAATATTTCAGCCTTCCCGGATGATCAATTCTTCCCGTGGAATGGTGATCATGAACCGGGCCCCTTTGCCGATAGAGGAGGAGACACTAACCGTTCCTTTCAGGGATTCCGTCAGATTTTTAACATGGGAAAGCCCCAGACCGGTTGATATTTTGCCTGTCTGTAAAGAAAACTTGGTAGAAAATCCGGGCTGGAAAACCAGGGCGATTTCCTGGGAATGGATACCGCAGCCGTTGTCCCTAACCTCAAAAACAATATCCGTACCTGAGGTTGTTTGTAAAACGCGGATGTGTCCCGATTTCCCGCAGGCATCAATAGCATTCATGATCAAGTTGTCCAGCAGAGAGACGATGGTATAATGGCGTCCGGTTTTAAAGTCTTCCGTATGATCAAAGGTAATGGAAATAGCTTTGTTTGACGAAGCCAGATAGCGGCGGACATTTTGTTCAATAATATACAAAACTTCGGATAAGTTCATAAATTGCTCAAGACTGGAGGGTTTTAAGATGTTTTCAATACCTGTGATTACCCGGGCATAATCTTTTTTGACTTCATGAATTTCCCGGGCGATCTCCAGAGCGCTGGCTGAATTGGATTCCCGGTTACCGGCCTCGTCTTCATTATGATTGAGCTGATTGTACAGCCAATAGCTGCGCTCCATAACGTTTTCAATGTCCTGCGACGACTTTTGCAAATAAAAGAGCTCTGTTTTGAGTTTGGCAGTCATCATGGTAAGTTCCGCATAATGCTTCAGTTGATTTTGTTCCAGCACAAATGCATGATACTGCTTGAGCAGTACATAGCCGTATACGGTAATAATGGAGCGTACAAGACCGGCGGAAACGATACTCGCCAGAATCAGATCAAAGGAAACAGGCTGCAGGGTAGGGCGCAGCAGCAGCTCAGCAAGGTTGCTGAGTGCATCCGTCAGGGTTAGCAGCAGTACGGCTACCGGTAGATTGTCAATAAAGGTGCGGATTGACAGCAGCTTAAATAAGATACCGAAGATGACATAGTAGAGAAAAGCAGGAGAGTGCCGAAACAGAGTATCATCGAGTTCTTCGGGGCCAATAAAAAAGTAGATGGCTGTCCGCAGGGCGACAATACACACTCCACAGGCAATCGTGAACCTGACTGCCGGAAGCTCGGGGAAATAGAGCAGCAGCGTCGATAAAACCGCTATGCCCAGCGTAAAGCGGAAGTGATTGTCAAAGGGGTAAATAAAAACCATACTCGTGAGTGTCACAAGCATGATGGTATTCAGCTCGAGCCGATGCTGGCGGACTAGATTGGGTAATGTTCTCGTCATATTTTCACCTGCCTGATTAGTCTACTACTACTATAGCACTTTTAAAAAGAAAATGCAGAGCCGTCAGTTGACAGCCCTGCATGCTTCAGCGGTACAAACTGCTCATCCCGGTAATGATGAGCGCATTGATAAAGTCCACCAGGAAAGCTCCCACCAGCGGGACGATTAAATAGGCCTTCGGGGCCGGACCATATTTCCGGCTGATCGCCTGCATATTCGCCAGCGCATTTGGTGTAGCGCCCATACCAAAACCAATCATGCCGACGGACAGCATCATTGCTTCGTAATCGCGGCCCATGATGAGATAAACAAGCAGCCAGCAGAACAGGAGCATTAATATACATTGGCCGATTAAGATAACAAGCAGCGGACCGGCCAGATTAAACAGTTCCCAAAGCTTTAAGCCATTAATAGCCATAGTCAGGTAGATCCCCAGTGAAATATCGGATATGATTTCCAGAGCATTGCCGTCAATCGTAAATTTCCTGGATAAATCACCAATGTTACGCAAGACTGCTGCAACGATCATGGCACCGATATAAGGGGGCAGCGTAGCTCCCTGCTGGGTAAAGTAATAGCTCACAATCGCACCCAGCCCCATCGCGGTCAGGACGAACGCCAGGGTGTTCATCAGAGCTGCGCCTGAGACTTTGGCCTCTTCCTCCTGAAAGGTAACCTCAGCCAGGTCATAGGTAATGCCCTGCGATGCGGGGGTTTTGATTCCATAATGCTTAATCAGTCTTTCTCCGAAAGGTCCACCCATGAGGCTGCCGGCTACCATACCGAAAGTGGCGGCGGCAATTGCTGCCGTGGTTGCCCCTGATAATCCCCAGCTTTCAAATAGCGGTCCAAAAGCACCACCTGTGCCTAAGCCACCCATTAGTGTGACTGCTCCGGCGATGATGCCGAATAAGGGATGAATCCCGGTCGCTTTGGCGAGCAGTATGCCAATAACATTCTGGAATACTGCCAGCAGACAGGCTAAACCAAAAAATAGAACAAGCGGTATCCCCCCGCGTTTGATCAACAGAACGCTGGCTCCCATGCCAATCGTTGTAAAGAACATAATCATCAGATTGGTTTGCATGGTGCTGTCCAGTTCAAAGCCCACGATACCCTGCGTGCGCAGAAAGGTGGATAATGAGGCAAACAGCAGACCGCCGACTACCGGTGCAGGGATACTGTGCTTTACCAGAAAAGGAATATGTTTCCGGATGGCAATTCCCAGATAGTAAATAATAATAGCTAAGGCGACGGTTTGAATCATACTAAACTTTAAGACCAACAAGCCATTTACCAGTTTTGATTCCATCGTATTCCTCCGGTTTATAAAGTTGCAGTCAGCATGCGGCCAAACATGTCTGTAGTACCACTGTAGCTGTGGCTCTATAAAAAACTACAGAAAAAGACGAAAAATGATAGATATTATTTATAGTGGGATTAATAAAATTATTGTTTTGGCTTATGTGTTTGTCCTCGGTAGAGGAAAGTTACACTTTTGGGTATACAAAATACCTTTTCGTAAATAATTGTAACATTGTAAAGGGCGTGCTATAATTTCTACAACTAAGAAGGAAAAAAGCGCCTCAGCCTGACAGGCTAAGACGCTCATTTTGCAAGAGAGGGGTGTGTTATCATGTCCAAAAGAGTAGTTACCGGCGCCGGCTGGATGATTGTGAAAGAGGGGACGGAAATGGTGACCATCCACCTGAAAGATCCCTGCTCCGTTGGTACCCCGGCTTACCGTAATGCTGTTGCTTCACTATGCAATGTTAAGCATGTACAGGTGATTTGTTCCTTTGTCAATTAGTATGCTTAGCAGCAAACATAATGCCTTCAATAAATTTTTTCACGTTGATTTTGCCGCGATAATTGCTTTTGCCATTTATAAAGCTCATTTCCTGCCGCACCTCCTTGAAATCAAACAGGGAGGTGCTGTAATTTTGAAATTTTTCATTGTAGTAATCTTCGGCACCGAGGTTGGCTAAGTTCTGTAAAGCCTTGGAAATCGCCCGGCGAATTCGCTGCTCAATTGTTTTCGCATCCAGGCCTTGCCTTTGTGAAAGCTGTCCATACAGCTCGTTCAGCTGATAGGAAGCTTCATTGCCCTGGCGCTGATTGGCTGCAATCAGTTCGGTCATCAGGAAAATATCGTTGGCGCCTGTTTCGCCAATAATGCCTAAATCAGAAAACGTCCGGTACACGGCTGCTTTGTGTTTTCCTTCACCCGTCTGCGGCGGTGCATCTCCCAGGGTAGAATAGTGGGAGGTTGCCTGGTAGATCAGCGACATAAACTGGCGAAGTTTGCGGCTTTCCTTTACTCTGTTAATCACCGATACGACCTCTAAGGCGTTAATCGGCTTATGAATAAAAAACTCAATGCCGCTTTCGTAAGCCCGGGTAATCATTGGCTCGTTTTTGACTTGAGAGATCATAATGAATGAGGTCGTCAGCGTTTGTGTTCGCAGTGTTTTTATTAACTCCACGCCATCCTGTCCGGGCAGGAGCATATCAATTAAAGCAATATCCACAGGATTATCCTGCAGGATT
This sequence comes from Anaerospora hongkongensis, assembly GCF_004339805.1. Taxonomy (GTDB): domain Bacteria; phylum Bacillota; class Negativicutes; order Sporomusales; family DSM-15969; genus Anaerospora; species Anaerospora hongkongensis. The sequence continues at coordinate 100,342 of NZ_SLUI01000017.1, forward strand.
CGCTGCGCCTCCAGACCATCGCCGCATTCTACGGCAACAACGCCTGCGGCTGCTTCGCTAATAATCCTGGCAAGTATTTTGCGAACGGTAATATCATCATCTACGATTGCAAGTCGAAGTTCCATACCGGCCTCCCGCAAGAAAAAGTCCAGTAATAGTATTAGACAAAAAAAGCATAAACCCTCCACATTTGTGTTCGGCTGGCATACTGCGTGTTATTCGTTGGTGCGGCCAAGGGACTTTTACTGATTAAAGAAGTCCTGTCCAGCATATGGCGCTGGACAGGACTTCTTATTTGCGTCTGCAGAATACCACACGCTAGGCGTGTGGTTCCAAAAAGCTTATAGCTATGCCTCGAAAAAAGCAGCCTCCCTTGTTAGAATAAATGCA
>NZ_SLUI01000018.1 GCF_004339805.1 Anaerospora hongkongensis
GGCAATGACAAAAGGACGAAGCCGGGCTTTTTCCTCCTGTTACGAGTGGGCTATCCTCAATTAGGTTCTTTTTATCTACTTGGATACTGGCCCTTTATCTTTTTCACAAAGAGGGTGCCGCACTAATTTCTTGGTGCGGCACCCTCTTTGTTTATCGTTTAACATTACGGCGTTTGGCAGCGCCTTGTTTTTTTGAAGCAGTACTGGCTGAATTGGTTTCCTCCTTAGGTTTACGGCGGCTGCGCAGATTACTGCCGCCATGACGGAGGTTCTTTTTGTCTATGTTTTTTTTTGTCGGAGCTGCTTTGGGACGGGAACCTTCTGCAGGCGGGGGAGTTTCTTTTTTATTGGCGTTTTTAACGACTTTCTTACCACTGGCGGTGTACTTTTCCAGGGTAGAGCGGATGCCCTGCTCAATCATGCGAAGGTAGACTCGTTCCTCCGGCACAACAAACGTGATGGCCATACCGGTTTCACCAGCCCGCCCAGTGCGGCCGATCCGATGAATATAGCTTTCTACATCATGAGGAATGTCATAGTTGAAGACATGAGTAATGCCTTCGATATCAAGTCCCCTGGCAGCAATATCGGTGGCTACCAGTACTTGCAGTTTAGCGCTACTGAAACGTTTCATTACCTGGGTTCGTTTCGCCTGGGACAAATCGCCGTGCAGTTCATCAGCATTTACACCACGCTGAATAAGTGCTGCTGTTAGTTCACTGGCCCGCTGCCTGGTGTGGCAGAATACAATTGCCAGATAGGGCTGGTATTCTTCAATCATCCGGCAAAGCTTATCCAGTTTACCTTGCTCGGGAGTTTCAACAATGGTTTGTTTGATTTCATCGAGCGTCACATTCTGCGTCTGAATACGAATATCGGCCGGCTTTTCCATGTAGCGGATAGCAAGTGAGCGAACTTTTGGCGGCATAGTTGCGGAGAATAACATAGTCTGACGTTTGCTCGAGGTGTGCCTGATGATTTCTTCCACTTCATCCAAAAAGCCCATATGCAGCATTTGATCTGCCTCATCCAGTACAAGCTTGGATACTCGTGCAATGTCCAACGTTTTGCGCCGCATATGATCAAGGATACGGCCGGGCGTACCAATAACCAGCTGCGGATGCCCCTGTAGTTTCCTTAACTGCGGTTCCAGGGCTTGTCCGCCGTACACGGCGAGGACCTCGATACGCAATAGGGCTGCCAGTTTTTGAGCTTCGGACGTAATTTGTGCCGCCAGTTCTCTGGTAGGTGTAATGATAAGAGTCTGCGTATAGGAACCATGCGGTTTCATCGTTTCTAAAATAGGCAGTAAAAAAGCCAGCGTTTTCCCAGTTCCGGTTTGTGCCTGAGCTACGACGTCTTTGCCGGTGAGTAAGACCGGAATTGCTTGTATTTGTATGGGAGTAGGCTCGACAATGCCGGATTGTTTTAAGTATTCATTAATTTCGGGCCTAATGCCAAGAGAAGAAAAATTTATAGTCATGAGAGCACCTTTCTTTTCCATTTAATCGACTATCCGTCATTATACCAGTTTGTGCAAGGAATGAATAGCCTATACTGCGGAATAGACGGGATGGAGAGGATTGCTGTTATTAATCGGTACCAAAAGAGACTCCACCGGCAGGGGAGTCTCTTTTGGCGGCTAGTTTTTATTGCCGAAATCGGTCAGGCCAAAGCTTTTGCTGGGAAAAGCACAGTTTTCGTCAGCAGTCGTTACGTTATCCGTGCGGGCAAAGCCTTTACCGGCCGTACTGCAATTAACAGTGGCAGCCTGTTTTTTTGCTTCAATCTCTTCTGTTTCATGGAAATCGGTTACACCAAACCCTCGTGGTGGCAGGCCGCAGCTTTCAGAAGCAGTATGGGTGTTTGCTGTGCGGGCAAAACCTGTACCTGCTGTGCTGCAATCCGGGATAGGCTCTTCTTCATTTGCGATGAACATCCTTCTAGTCCTCCCTTGTTGTAAGCTAAGCCGCTCTGTTCGGTAGAATTTCGTTTATTTTTTTCAGAATAAGAATTATTTATTCAATGCTTCATGTTGGTAATGGCAAGGATATTAAATCGAACGTTGAGCAGGGATATCTCCGAGCAGCAAGAAATAAGAAATACCAGTATTTGTTAGGAGGGTTAAAATTATGCTGTTTACTCCTTTTTCTATACGGGATATGAAGCTGAAGAACCGCATTGTCATGCCGCCCATGTGCATGTATTCGGCAGGTGATGACGGACAGGCAACCGACTGGCATTTTGTTCATTACGTAACACGGGCGGTTGGACAGGCTGGTTTGATTATTGTTGAGGCGACAGGTGTTGAAGAGGCGGGCAGGATATCTGCTAATGATCTGGGCTTATGGAATGACAATCAGATGGAGAGTTTAAAGCGAATTGTTGCTGCAGTTCACCAAGCTGGCAGTAAAATTGCGATTCAACTCAATCATGCCGGACGCAAGTGTGAAGTACCCGGTTTGGAAATTGTAGCGCCTTCCGCTATTGCTTTCAGCAAAGACAGTCGCCAGCCAAAGGAATTATCGATTGAAGAAATTCACGGGATTGTAGAGCGATTTCGATTAGCTGCCCAGCGGGCGGTACAAGCCGGTTTTGATGCTATTGAAATTCATGGTGCGCATGGATACTTGCTTAATCAGTTTTTATCACCGTTAGCAAACCGGCGTAAGGATCAATACGGCGGTTCGCCGGGTAACCAGGCAAGAATGCTCGGGCAGGTCGTAGAGGCTGTACGCAGTGTGATGCCTGACGGGATGCCTTTGTTTGTCAGGGTATCGGCTCACGATTATGAAGCGGGTGGTAATACGCCGGAATCAGTAGCTGAAATGCTGAATTTGATCAAAAATAAAGGGATTGATATGATTCATGTTAGTTCAGGCGCTGTGACTCCGGCAATCCCCAGGGCTTATCCCGGCTATCAGATTGGATTTGCTATTACAGTTAAGGAATTAACCGGCCTGCCTGTTATCGGCGGCGGGTTGATTACGGAGCCGTTGCAGGCCGAGCGCATTGTCAAAGCCGATGTGGATATGGTGTTTCTAGCGCGGGAGCTACTGCGTAATCCCTATTGGCCTTTGCAGGCGGCAAACGAGCTTGGTGTTGCGGCTGCCTGGCCGGTGCCGTATGAACGGGCAAAATAAGTAGAAAACAAAGAAAAACGGTTGGATGCCTTGTAAAGGACATCTAACCGTTTTTCTTTGTTAAGATAATGTTCTTTCCAGGTCTTGTGCATCCAGATATAAGCCGCTTATTGTTCGTGGTGTTGTTGAGGGAGCTGCGCTGGTGACCGTGTTCTCCTCTACCGATACTGCCGATTGGGCGGAGTCAGAGGGGAGCTCATTTTTCTCAGGCATACCATTACCTCCTAGCGATCTTCTAGAACTAGTGTATCCCAGGCAAGAGCGAATCGATACCTTTTTTATGATAATAACAAGAAAATCCGCAAAGAATATAGCCGGAAAGAAAATGCAGCATACCCGGAATAAGGAGGTCTTATTAATGCCGAAATATAATGCGGTAACAGATTCAGTACGGAAAGAATTGCAAGAGATCGTGGGGGCAAAGTATGTACTAAGCGATGCAGAGCGAATGGAGCCTTACTCACATGATGAGGTCACAGACCCGAAGTATGTGAAATTGCCGGAAGTGGTGGTTTTTCCCGAGAATGCAAAGGAGATAGCGGCAATTGTTACATTAGCTAACCGGGAAATGATACCGATTGTACCCCGTGGTGCCGGAACAGGCTTAGCAAGCGGTGCTGTTCCTTTCAAGGGCGGAATTGTGGTGTCGTTGGAGCGGATGAATAAGATTTTGGAAATTGATACGGAAACGATGTTTATGGTGGTTGAACCTGGTGTAACAACCGCTGAGGTACAAAAGGCAGCGAATGAGCGGGGATTTTTATATGCAGGAGACCCGTGCAGCGGCGACAGCTCTTTTATCGGCGGCAATGTGGCAACAAATGCGGGTGGCAACAAAGCGATCCGCTATGGTACGACGCGCCAGCAGGTAAATGGTGTAGAGCTTGTCACTCCTGAAGGAGATATTGTCACATTTGGCGGTAAATGCAAGAAAGATGCTACCGGTTACAGTCTGCTGAATCTGGTGATTGGTTCGGAAGGTACCTTGGGCATTATTACGAAAGCTTATTTGAAACTGGTTGCATTGCCGGAAAATGCAATGGATTTGCTGGCTGTATTTCCTGATTTAAAGTCAGCAATTGATATTGTTCCGAAAATAAATGCGGCTGGCATTACACCTACAACCATTGAGTTTATGGATAATGAGGCCATTAAAACGGTAGAGGTCTTTTTGAGTGAGAAGCTGCCGCACAGCGATAAAGGTTATTATATTATCGTTACCGTCGAAGGAGACAATGAAGAGACGCTGGAAGACCAATGCGGCTTAATTGACGATCTCTGTACACAAAATGGTGCCTTGGAAGTTTTAGTAGCCGATCCCGTAAAAATATGGAAAGCGAGAAAGGCCTATGCTGAGGCTGATCGTGCCCGGAGTCTCATTTTCTCCATGGAGGATATCGTTGTACCTGTTAATCAAATTCCGCAAGCTGTTGAAAAAATTGCCGAGCTAGGCAAGAAGTACGGCAATATCGCTATTCATTGCGCCGGTCATGCCGGTGATGGCAATATACATGCAAATATACTAAAGGATCATATGAGCGAAGACGAATGGCATCAGAAGCTCCCGGCTCTCCAGGGAGAAATTTACCAGATGGTATATGAACTTGGCGGTAAGCTCTCCGGTGAGCATGGCATTGGTTATAAACGAGTAAAACTACTGGAAGAATATGCTGACCCAACCGAGATAAAACTGATGCGCAACATTAAAAAAGCATTTGATCCTAATCTGATAATGAATCCCGGCAAGGTGATCGAGGTTTAAGACAGGGGGAATTTTTATGGGAATGTACATGTCGGCCGTTATTGCCTTCCTCCCCCTGCTATGGCTTCTTGTCAGTTTGGGCGTGCTGAAAATGCCTGCACACAAAGCTACCGTTATCGGGCTGGCAGCTAGTGCAATTGTTGCCGTTTTGATCTGGAGCATGCCTGTCAATTTGATGCTGCAAGCTGCATTGGAAGGAATTGTTATGGCGGTTTGGCCTATTTTATGGGTTATACTGGCAGCAATTTTCACCTATAATGTTTCGGTCGAAACTGGAGCCATGGACAAAATGCGGGATCAGATTGCCTCTTTATCAGACGACCGCAGAATTCAGGCGCTGCTTATCGCGTGGGGATTCGGAGCTTTTCTTGAAGCCGCTGCAGGATTTGGAACGGCGGTGGCTATTCCGGCGGCAATTCTTATTGGACTGGGATTTGAGCCGCTGGCCGCTGCCGTACTCTGCCTGATTGCCAATACGGTTCCGGTTGCTTTTGGAGCAGTGGGAATTCCAGTTACTACCTTAGCGCAAGTTGCCGATTTGCCGGTTATGGAGCTGACGTATGCTATTGCCCTGCAGTTAACGCCTTTTGTTATCATTATCCCTGCCGGACTCATTCTCATGATGACGAGAAATGTGGCCGGGTTAAAAGGTGTAATGGGGGCAGCGCTTGTTGCCGGTATATCCTTTGCCATACCCCAGTTGTTAATTGCAAAGTTTGTTGGCCCTCAGCTGACCGCAATTGGTGCATCGATTGTATCCATGGCAGCAACGGCCTTATGGGCAAAATATTTTCCGCCTTCTACCGTCTGGCACTTTCCCCATGAAGGGACAAAAACCGTTGACAAAGCAAAGGCAGTCCTTCGGGCCGCCGATAATCAGAAGTTTTCTGACCAGGCAGCGGCCTGGGCACCTTATTTGCTGATTCTGCTGCTGATTCTGGCAACAAGTCCGCTGGTACCAGCTGTTAATAAGACTTTCGCGCACATTAAATCGTATATTCTCATTTATAACGGGCCGGGTGGTAAGCCGTTGGCGATTGACTGGCTGCTAACGCCTGGAACCCTGATTGTGATTGCTGCGATTATCGGCGGCTTTATACAAGGGGCTTCTGCAGCCGGTTTGCTGCGAATTTTTTACAAGACACTCATTAACTTAAAAAAGACTTCTGTTACCATTATATCCATCGTGGCACTGGCAAAGGTTATGTCCTACAGCGGCATGGTTGCCGCTATTGCCCTTGCTTTAGCAAAAGTAACCGGATCGGCATACCCGATACTGGCTCCGGCTCTGGGAGCTCTCGGTACCTTTGTGACAGGCAGTGATACAAGTGCTAATGTACTTTTCGGCCCCTTACAAAAACAAACCGCCTTACAGATTGGCGCTGATCCGACCTGGATTGCAGCCTCTAATACTACCGGAGCAACGGCAGGAAAAATGATTTCGCCCCAAAGCATTGCTATTGCAACCACAGCTACCGGGCAGAGCGGTAAAGAAGGGGATATACTGGCTATAACATTTAAGTATTGTCTGGGATATGTAATTGTCGCTGGTTTGCTAGTCTATTTTTGGGGATAGCAGAAGCTGGCAGAGTGGTCACTGTAGGCAGAGGGGTTGTTCCCTCTGCCTATTTTATGTATAGTCCGTTTAGGTGAAAATTTCTAAAAAAATTAAGTAGGATTTTAAATTTTTTTGTAGAAAATATCATGCCGGAGCGTTATAATATGCTATGGAAAAGTCGGTATCGAATGTTGAACTGAACTGGTAGACTAGAATGATTAAAAAAATACGACTTATATCCTTTAAGGAATAAGAGCGGAGGGGAAAAAATGGCAAGCAAAGATTCAACGCGGCAATTATTTCGGACAAGACAGCTCACGGTAGTAGGCATGCTGTCATCAATCAGTATTATCCTCGGACTTACGGGTTATGGCTTTATACCCCTGCCAATGGCCAAAGCTACGGTGATGCATATTCCTGTTGTTATTGGTGCTATCTTGGAAGGACCTGCAGTTGGGGTAATGGTAGGCTTGTTATTCGGGCTATTCAGTATGTTTCAGAATATGGTAGCTCCTAATATTTTGTCTTTTGCTTTTTTAAATCCACTTGTTTCGGTTTTGCCAAGAGTATTAATTGGATTGGTGGCTTATTACTGTTATAAAATGGTACCGGTAAAAAATGAGGCTGTTAAGATCGGTACCGGAGCAGCGCTGGGGTCACTCGTAAACACGTTGGGTGTCCTTGGTATGATTTATGTTTTGTATGCAGCAGATTTTGCTGCAGCCCGCGGTATTAATCCCGATACTGTTCTTGCGGTTGTGGGAGGAATTGCCATGACGAATGGTATTCCAGAAGCTGTTATTTCAGCGATCATCACGATTCCTGTCATTCTCATGGTCAAAAAAGCCCGCCGCATGAATTGAGGCAGCTAATAAATGAAGAGGTCTGAATCCGGTAACGGATTCAGACCTTTTTTCTTTCATGGCAAATTCCGACAAGGAAAGACGTTTATTTTATAGAATTTACTAATAACTAGGAGTACGAAGTAGTTAACAGGGTGGCGACTATTTGACAGGAAGCTGTCCGAGGATGTGAGGTGGCCGATGAGGAACGATACTAGGTTTTCCAGGTTTCGCTTTCTTTTGCTGTTGGCCGAAAGGCTGCCGCTGCGGCTGGTGTTTTCACTGCCTTTTTTACTGCAGTTTTTTCTGGCGGTAATGTTTACCGGATTGCTGCTCTTTCAGAGTGGGCAGGACTCGGTGCAGGCCGTACTAAAAGAATTGCGCCAGGAAATTCTGGAGAGGGTAGAGGAGCAGGTAAGCCGGCATATGCGTGAGCCGCTGAGGCTAAATGCGTTAAATGCCGACGCCTGGCGGGCAGAACTACTAAGCATAACGAACCCTGTGGTGCGCGACCGTTATTTTGCTAGTCATATTCGTGCCTTTCCAGATGCGGCGATGACTTTTATCGGTCTTGCAGACGGATCTTTCTATGGGGCCAGGCGGAAATCCAACGGCGAAATTCAGGTAGTACATAATAATCAGGCTACCGGAGGGGCCTCTTGGTATTTTCGCGTTTCCGATGTGGGGGATGCACTGGAGCGGCAAGAGGTTTATCCGGATTTCGATCCGCGCAAAAGACCTTGGTTTGAAGCAGCGAAGTTGGCAGGCAGACCAGTTTTTAGCGAAGTATACCGGCATTTTGTTTTTCAGGAGCCTACCGTCACGGCAGTACAGCCAATTTATGATGCAAGCGGCAAGTTAATCGGAGTGTTTGGGGTTGATTATTTGCTGTCCTGGCTGGGCACCGTGCTAAGTGATTTGCCGCTTGGTGCATCGGGCCAAGTATTTGTTACCGATAGTGAAGGGCTGCTTGTTGCTTCCTCTGTCGGCAAAAGCCCGTTTGAAGAACGCAATGGCAGGATGGAACGGATTAGGGCGGCGGACAGCAATAACGAGGTACTGCGAATGGCCGTTCATACAGTGGCTGCCACAGTGCCCGCAGTTAGTCAGGCTGGAGCTTATGAGTTCAAACTGGCAGATCAGTCTTATTTTGTTGATGTCCGTAACTATCAACAAAATGGTATTAATTGGAACATCTATGTTGTGCTGGCTGCAGATGATTTTCTCAGCGACCTTAGAAAGGTGGCAAACCATACTGCTGGCATGATATCCTTGCTTATTGTAGTCATTTTTCTGCTGGCTATATGGACGGCTGGCTGGGTTACCAAACCAATTCAAAGGCTAAATACCGCCGCGCGGGAACTAGCCGAAGGACGCCTGAAGCTACTGCCTGATACTGAACGGCGGGATGAACTCGGGCAGCTGAGCCGGTCTTTTAATACCATGGCTTGTCAGGTCACCGATCTGGTTACAAATTTAGAAACCCGTGTTGCCGAGCGGACGCAGGATTTGACTGTCAAGACGGAACAGGAAGAGCGACTGCGAAAAACGTTTTATGCCGAATTATCCAAGGCTGGAAAAGTGCAGCGTACCATGATTCCTGCCGATATCTGCGATGAGCGCCTTAAATTGCAGATCCTCTACGAACCGTGCCTGTTGGTCAGCGGCGATACCTGCGGATATCGCTGGTTGAAGGAGGATGTGCTGTTTGGTTATTTAATTGACGTTAATGGGCATGGCGCGTCAACTGCGTTGCAAACAGCAGCTATGAATGTTATCATGCAGGAAACACTGCAATCTTTCTCTACCTTGTCGGCCTGCATAGCCGACTTGAATAAACGGGTGGCCGGTTATTTCGGTGACGATATTATTATTGCCGCATTTTGTTTTGAAGTGGATTTTAGGCAGCATGAACTTCGTTATGTAGCAGCAGGAATTACGGAATTTTTTGCAGATACAGCAAAAGTCAAAGGACGGATGAAAACAGCGGGACTCTTTCTGGGGGTAAGCAATGCTGCAAACTTTGACGTACAGGCGATACCTCTGTTAGCAGGAGACCGGTTTTGCTTTTACAGTGACGGTATCGCCGATGAATTGGATAGGGGAATGCAATTAACTTCTAATGGGACTTTTATCGAGATGGTAAACAGTGTGGGCATGGTGGCTGCCGAAGGTGTAAGCCGTGATGATGTTACGGCAATATGTATTGAGCTGAGCGATAAATGGAGCGTGTAGCAATCAAAAAGGATGAACGGAAACTCTCCGGTTTCCGTTCATCCTTTTGTAGAATACTAAATTTCGTTTTCACGGCTTGTTTGTATTGCAGTCAGCTTTTCTGCAATGGGTAAGTCTGATGACCAGGCAGCTTGAAAAGCCTGGGAGTTTTTAAACGTAGCACTCCATTCGTAAGAGCCTTCGGGGGAATAACAGGCCAGAATGACGGCTTGTTTAAGTGAATCAGGGATAGCTCCGTCTTCGTCGGTGATTAGCACATAACTGCCATCGGCATCGGTTTCCTGAAAGAGGGCCGTCAAGCCATCGTCAACCTCAGCTTCTTCAAAGCCTAGCTGTTCATAGAAATCAAAAAGGGTGTCATTACTCATTCCATCATCTCCTGTTTGTTTCTGCATGTTGTTTATTGTACCCTACTTTTGACAGGTAAACAACAGGATGCTTTAGAAACACAAATAATGCAATTCCGGGTAGGATATACAGAATTTCAGGCGAAAGAGTATAATATAGTAGAAATAAGGAAGTTTTCTCTCATGAAAATAGTAGTGGATGCCGACGCCTGTCCGAAAAACGTTTTGCTCTTATGTCAAAAGCTGGCCGCCCAATATCATGTCCCTGTCTGGACGGTAGCAAGCTTTAATCATTCCATTGTTTCCGGCTATCACCTTGTAGTTGGCAGCGCATCGCAGGAAGCGGATATAAAAATTGTCAATATAACCGAACCGGGAGATCTCGTTGTAACCCAGGACTGGGGGCTCGCGGCAATGGTGCTTGGTAAACAGGCCCGTGTCGTAAGCCCGGCTGGCCGTGAATATAATCCGGATAGAATCGATTTTTTACTGGAAGAGCGGGAAACTAAGGCCAAGCTCCGCCGGGGCGGCGGCAGGACCAAAGGACCGAAAAAAAGGACTGCTGAGGATGACCAGCGTTTTGCAGAGTGTTTGCAAAAAATGCTCATTATAAAGGAAGGTGGAAAAACTATGTCATTAGCTTTACGTGTCTATTTTGATTTCTGTTGTCCGTATTGCTATTTAGCCTGGGGGTTCATGAAAAAAGTCAAGGAAACAACCGATGTTGCAGATGAGTGGATTACCTGGGAAATTCACCCTGACGTTCGAGCTGCAGGTGATTACATTCAGAGCGTTGTATCCAATGTAAATTTGGCAGAACGAAGACAGAATCTGAACAGGCTTGGCGAGCCTGTTGGGCTCACTCCCGGTGACCACACGTTTGTACCCAATACGCGTCTGGCACTGGAGGCCGTCCAGTTTGCTACGGAAGCAGGCAAAATGCATGAATGGATTGATGCTGTATACCGTGCCAACTTTGTCGAAGGAAAAAATATTGGTGATCAGACCGTACTTATTGCAATTGCCCAAAAACTGGGTCTGGATGCTGAGGGATTGACTACAGCTCTGAATACCGGACGTTATACGCAGGTCCTCTTGGATCATGACCGCGAATGCATGGAGAAAAAGCTGGAATGGGTGCCGACAATTTACGCCGGTGAACAGAGGGTGCTGGAAGGCGCTCTTACGTATTCTGTCTTTCACGACACTCTTCAGTCATTAAAATAGGAAAAGCCGGTTTTTCACAAAGAAAAGGAGGATACCGTACTGCGCTTTCAAAGAGCGGTTACGGCATCCTTTTTATGTTTATATAATGGACGACTCAGCCAGAAATTCGAGGAGCAAGCAGCCGAAGCACTACAAAAATATTGGCTTTTTCGAGAAAAAGGGTATAATGATAGCAGGCAAAAATTGCTGCACTCTAGTGAAAGCAGGCAGCGTGACAGGAGAGAACGACATGAACGGATCATTTTCTAATCTGGGGATAGATGCTGCACTGGTGCAAGCTCTGCACAAGGAAGGACTAACAGTGCCGACGGCGATTCAGGCTGAGGTGATACCTGCAGTCCTGGCAGGCAGGGATGTCATTGCCCAGTCACCAACAGGAACAGGGAAAACACTTGCCTATTTACTGCCGTTGTTTGCCAAGATTGATGTGGCAAAACGGGAAAATCAGGCGATCATTCTGGCTCCGACCCATGAATTGGCAATTCAAATTCAGCGCCAAATTGAGATGCTGGCCAAAAATGCAGAGCTGGCAGTTACCTCAGCACCGCTGATCGGAAACGCCAATATTGCCAGGCAGATAGATAAACTAAAGGATCGGCCTCATATTGTCGTCGGGTCCAGCGGCAGAATACTGGAATTAATTCAAAAGAAAAAAATAAACGCGCAGACGATCAAAACAATTATTCTTGATGAGGCTGACCGTTTATTGGATGATCATAACCAGGAAACAGTTAAGGCCGTAATCAAGACTACATTAAAGGAGCGGCAAATCCTGCTGTTTTCTGCGACTATTACACAAGTGACCCATGACCGGTCAGCAAGCTTTCTGCGGATGCCGGCAGCCATTACTGTCAAGGAACAGGCAGCAGGGACTGGCGGCACTGTTGAACATATGTATTTTATGTGCGAACGGCGTGACAAGGTCGAGATGCTGCGCAAGCTGGTGCATAGTACCGGCTTAAAACAAGCATTGGTCTTTGTTAATCGCAGTGAAGATCTTGAGCTTACTGCTGCGAAACTGAATTACCACGGCTTGAAGGCCGCTTCCCTGCACGGGACCTTTGTACAGGCGGACCGTAAAAAAGCACTTGAAGATTTTCGCAGCGGCAGGGTTCAACTGCTGGTTGCTTCCGACCTTGCTGCCCGTGGACTGGACATTGCCGGGATAGAGTATATTTTTAATCTGGATTTGCCGGAGGAACCTGCCTTATATTTACACCGGGCAGGCAGAACGGGAAGGGCCGGCAGGAGCGGGACAGTTATTTCCATTGTAGCCAAGCGGGAGACTGGCTTACTACAACACTACGAGAAGACTTTAAAAATTGCTATTAAGGCTAAACAAATTGCGTATGGAAAGATTAGTGACCTGCGCAAAGCATAGGAGCGTCTGCAGGAAATGAATGTATTGTCAATTGAGAATTTGACGAAAAGTTATGGTGAGAGGGTTCTGTTTGCTGATGTTACCTTCGGTGTTGACGAAGGGGATAAAATCGGTCTCATTGGAGTAAATGGTGCAGGAAAATCGACTTTTCTTAAACTGGTTGCCGGAGTAGAGCAAGCGGATGCCGGGAAAGTTACCAAAGGGAGCAGCGTAGAAGTGCGATATTTGCCGCAGAATCCTGAGTTTGACGAAGCTGCCACCGTACTGGAGCAGGTATTCAATGGCTACTCACCGGTTATGAAAGTAATCCGCGATTATGAACTGGCGCTAGCTGAGGCCCAGAGTCAGCCACAAAACAGGGCTGCCGAACAGCAACTGATCCGTTTGAGCCAGCAAATGGATAGTCATGATGCCTGGCAGCTGGAAAGTGAAGCAAAGGCCATTTTAATGCAGTTAGGTATTGCGGAATTCAGCGCACCAGTAGGAACTCTTTCCGGGGGACAGCGCAAACGGGTAGCGCTGGCAAGTGCCCTGATTAATCCTTGTGAGCTGCTGATTTTAGATGAGCCTACTAATCATATTGATAATGATACGGTAGCCTGGCTGGAGCAGTATTTGGCAAATCGCAAGGGAGCCTTGTTAATGATTACGCATGACCGGTATTTTCTTGACAGGGTCACAAACCGGATTATCGAAATCGACAAGGGAAAGCTGTATACTTACAGCGGTAATTACAGCAAGTTTCTCGAAGCGAAGGCCGAACGGGAAGAACAACAGGAAGCAAGCGAACGTAAGCGGCAAAATTTGCTGAGAAATGAATTGGCCTGGATGAGACGCGGGGCGAGGGCCCGCAGCACGAAGCAAAAGGCCAGGATTGAGCGTTTTGAAGAGCTTAACTCACAAAGTACTGACTTAAACGAGGCGAAACTGGAAATATCCGTTGCTTCCAGCCGGCTGGGACGAAAAATTATTGAATTGGAAAATATCAGCCATCAGTTTGCCGCGAAAACCGTAATTGCCGACTTTAACTACATTGTTTTAAAAGATGACCGAGTGGGGATTATTGGCCTCAATGGCAGCGGCAAGACTACACTGCTGAACATTATTGCGGGCAGGCTGGTACCGGACAACGGAGTAGTCACTACGGGTCAGACGGTAAAGGTTGGTTACTTTTCCCAGGAAAATGCCCAAATGGATGAGACTATGCGAGTGATCGAGTATATTCGCGAAGAGGCCAACAGCATCGCAACCGCTGACGGGGAAACAATCAGTGCTGCTCAAATGCTGGAGCGTTTTCTTTTTCCTCCCCAGCTGCAATGGATGCCGATTGCTAAATTATCAGGCGGGGAAAAACGCCGCTTGTATTTATTGCGGATCTTAATGAGTGCACCTAATGTGCTGCTTCTGGATGAACCCACGAATGATCTCGATATTCAAACCCTAACAATCCTGGAAGATTATTTAGACCACTTTGCGGGGGCCGTTATTACCGTTTCGCATGACCGCTATTTTCTTGATCGTGTTGTTGATAAATTATTTGTTTTTACAGGAAATGGCCAGATAACGCAAATCCCCGGCGGATACTCCGATTATCTGGCGGCAAAGAAGCCGGATACAGCGCCGGTAGCTGCAGTAGAGAAGAAAAAGAGTTCGTATGAGAAGCCGAAAGAACAGCTGCGCAAGTTTACCTTTAAAGAACAGCGCGAGTTCGAGCAGATCGATGAAACGATTGCCGAAGTCGAACAAGCTTTGCAGCAGGTTTCCAATGCAATTAACAGTGCCGGCAGTAATTTTGAACTTCTGGAGCAGCTTGTCAAGCAGCAGCAGGAACTGGAACGCAGCCTGGAAGAACTGTTGGACAGATGGACGTATTTAAATGAAATTGCTGAAGAAATGAAATAGACAATAAAAAATCCCCTGCCATATGGCAGGGGATTGTAGTATCCTAGTAGCGTCTGCTGTTGTTTTGGCTGTAGCAGTCTCTGCAATATACAGGACGGTCGCCGCTTGGACGGAAAGGAACTTGAGTTTGAACGCCGCAGGATGCACAGGTTGCATCATGCATTTCGCGTTGTTGGTAGCTGCCGCCACCACGGTTGAATCCGCCACCGTTTTGTTGTTTGCGAGCAGCGCGGCAGTCAGGGCAACGGCCTGGCTCGTTGGTGAAACCTTTTTGAGCGAAGAAATCTTGCTCAGAAGCAGTGAAAACGAATTGTGCGCCACAATCGCGGCAGGAAAGATTTTTGTCTTGGAACATTATATAGCCTCCTCAAATCTATTACCCAAATAGCGAATGGAGAATACTCATCGGGACTTCCCTTACCAACTACCTAATAGTTTGAGAAGGACAATGACAAATTCACTGGTACTATTTTTTCTGGGTAACTATATTGTACCTTTTAATTTAGCAAATGTAAAGCGAATTGCCCTAAGAGGACAAAAAAACTTGCAATTATTTTCTAATTATTGTGCGAATTCACAGGAGGATAGGCGGTGCGGCTATTGACAGTATGCGCTGCAGCTTGCAATACTTAAGACAGTTACTTCGTATGGGAGGAGGGGTGATTGTGGAAATACATCAGTTACAATATGTAGTTGAACTGGCCAAGCAGCGTAATTTTACTAGAGCAGCTGACGAAATTTGTGTAACCCAGTCAACCTTATCGCACCAGATCGCTAAACTGGAAGATGAATTGGATATTAAGTTATTTGACCGCAATTCACGGATTGTTTTTCCGACGGAGGCGGGCGAAGAGTTTATTCATCATGCCAGAGAGGTCTTAGCTACGCTGGAAGTTGCCCGGCAAAGCGTTTTGGCTTACCGCAAATTACTGAAAGGAACGCTGCGTATTGGCGTTATTGCCTCTTTAGGATCGATCGACTATGCTAATATGCTAGCTAAATTTCATCAAGAGCACCAGGGACTTAACTTTGAAATTGTACAGGAGGGCACCTACAGCTTATTAGAAAAGATTCGTGCCCGTGATTTAGATGTTGCTTTTGTCGCTGTGGGTCCACAGGAAGAGGATGAGGATATCGCGTTTTATCATCTTGCCTATGATGACTATGTACTGGCGGTTCCACCGGGTCATGTGTTCGCCGAGCGGGAATATATCGATCTGGTTGAAGCGGCTGAGGAAAAATTTATATTTCAGCCCACCTCGGACCGAATGCATTATACTTGTATGGAAGCATGTGCACAAGCGGGCTTTAAGCCGCAGATTGTCTGTCAGAGCAATCATGCGCCGACTTGTTTGGCACTAATTAGTGCGGGGATGGGGATTGGATTTTTTCCGCGTGAGAAAATAAGCGGACAAAAGCATGCCGTCACTATTGTGAAATTAAAACAGCCTGTGCAAAAAAATATTGTGCTAGCTGTGGGCAGGAATTTTTCTCTTTCGCCTGCTGTGGTAACTTTCAACCGGTTTGTAATGAACTGGGTTGAGGGACTTGGCTCCGGAGAAGAATAAAATAGGCGTTAAGGCTTTTTTGAAATCATGTAAGATTTCGAAAAAGCCTTTTTTATTTGGTTATCGACAGCTATTGATAAAAGCGATGGCTGGTATGCAGAAGAGGATTTGCGGTAGGTAGCGTAATGGCATAAAATTCAGATAAAGAGCGCACCGGCTTGCTGGCTGTTCAGGTAGCCGGGAGATTATGCGGTTAAAAAGAGGATTTGGAGGAGATCAAAATGGGTGAAGTGAAGGTACGGGTTATCACAGAAGAGCAAAAAGCGGAACTTGCTGCGGCAATCGAGAGAGCGAAAGCGGCATTAGCTATTATCGAGACATATGATCAGCAGCGTGTTGACCGGTTATGCCAGGCAGTAGCCTGGGCTGTTGCTAACAAGCAAACTTTTCAGAGACTGGTTGATATGGGCATAGCAGAAAGCGGACTGGGCGATCCGGTAAGCCGAATGGGTAAACGAATGAAGATCCGCGGCGTTCTTAGAGATGCCTTACGGCAGAAAAGTGTGGGCATTATTGAAGAAATGCCGGAGAAGGGAATTGTCAAATATGCCAAGCCTGTTGGCATTATTGCCGGCATTGTGCCAACGACCAATCCTGATCTGACGCCTGCCGGTATTGGTATTTATGCCATTAAGGCCCGTGATGTGGCCATCTTTTCTGCTCATCCCCGCGCTAAAAATACGACGATGGAAACAGTGCGCATTATGCGGGAGGCCTTAGAAAAAGAAGGCGCACCTGCGGATATTTTTCAGTGTCTTACCACTGCCAGCATACCGATGGCCAGCGCTTTAATGTCAGCTGCCGACTTAGTTATTGCTACCGGTGGTAAGGATATGGTCCGTTCCGCCTATAGTTCCGGCACTCCTGCCTATGGAGTCGGGGCCGGCAATGCCACCATGGTCATTGATGAAACTGCCAATATCGAAGAAGCAGCTCGTAATACTATGCTGAGCAAGACCTCCGACTATGGGTCGGGCTGTTCAGCAGATGGCAATATCATTTTGTCTGATAAAATCTATGATCAATTTATTGGCCAATTGGTAAAAGAAGGCGGCTATTTGGCGAATGAGGAAGAAAAGCAAAAGCTGAAGAGCGTAATGTGGGATGAAGAAGGACACCGCCTGTCCCATACGGTTGCCATCAAGCCGCAGAAATTGGCCGAAATAGCTGGCTTTGAGATCCCTGCAGACCGGAAATTTATTATTGTTATTGGTGACGGTATCGGCAAGCAGCATTTGTTCTCCGGTGAAAAGCTGACAACTCTGCTGGCTGTTCATCGGTATAGCGGTAATTTTGACAATGCCCTCAAAGCGGTAAAAGCAATCTATGAAGTTGGCGGTAAAGGTCATTCGGTGGGGATTTATTCCTTTAATGAAGAGCATATTCATAAGCTGGCCCTGATGGCTCCTGTTAGCCGGATTATGGTACGTCAGCCTCAATCTAAAGCTAATGCAGGTTCGTTTACTAACGGTATGCCGATGACCTCCAGTCTGGGCTGCGGTACCTGGGGAGGCAACATTGTTTCCGAAAATGTTCATTTAAAACATTATCTCAATACTACGTGGGTATCCAGTCCGATCCCGGAAGACAAACCAAGTGATGCTGAATTATTTGGTGAGTTTTATAATCCCGAGCTGGAGAAATAACGCGCATGGTACAGGAAGTGCGTCACTTGTATGATCCCGAGTGGCCCCGACGGATTCGCATTTGTGAAGTCGGTTTGCGTGATGGGCTGCAAAATGAAAAACGCTTATTCAGCCTGGAAGAAAAGTTGCTTTTGCTAAATAAAGTAGTAGACTCAGGCGTCAAGATTATTGAGATCGGTTCCTTTGTTAACCCGAAGGCTGTGCCTGCTATGGCACAGACGGAGGAACTATGCCGGCTAATGCCGAAACTGGCAGGCGTAGAGTATCGGGCTCTTGTCGCTAATCTCAAAGGTGTCGAGCGGGCTTACTCGGCAGGAATTGCCAAAGTTAAGCTGACAGTCTCGGCAAGTGAGGCGCATTGCCGCAGCAACTTAAATAAAACCCCTGCAGAGATTATTGACGGGTTTACAAGCTGTGCTGCTTATGCTGCGGAACATAATATGAATGTATCCGGTGCCATATCAACAGCATTTGGATGCCCTTTTGAAGGCAGAGTCAAGCTGGAGCAGGTAGACAGGGTAGTACGCGATTTTTTACGGTTAGGGATAACGGAACTCTCCTTATCTGATACTACCGGCATGGCCAATCCCCGGCAGGTTTATGAACTGGGGAAATATATGACAACTGCTTTTCCATCAGTTCGTTGGGTCATGCACTTTCACAATACCCGCGGTATGGCTCTGGCGAACATTATTGCCGGTATACAAGCGGGCATTACAACCTTTGACGGAGCGTTTGCCGGATTAGGCGGCTGTCCCTTTGCACCGGGCGCTTCCGGCAATGTAGCAACCGAAGATGTTGTTCATATGCTTCATGAGATGGGGATTGCCACAGGAATTGATTTAGAGGGTGCCATGTCGACTGCCCGTCTGGCACAGGAAATGGCAGGACACACAACAGACAGCTTTGTTCTAAAAGCCGGAAGATGTGAAGATCTGGCAAAATAAAAAGTAACTAAGACTTGAAGAGGCCTCCTGTAATCATTACAGCAGGTCTCTTACTTTTGGGAAGATAATTTATTCGCCGGTGGATTTGTGTTAATATAGTAATGATTACCTCAAATGGTAATAATAAGCCCAGCCGGATAATTGACTGCTAAGGGGGTTCCGTTGTGTTTAAACAAAGCGATACGCCATTACTTACGGCAATGCAGACCTATGTGAAAGACAATGTCATTCCTTTTCATACGCCTGGACATAAGCAGGGTAAGGGTATCCATCCGAGTTTGGGGAATGTTCTTGATCATAAGGCGCTTGAATTGGATTTGGCGCTGATGTCGGAGCTGGATGACCTGCATGAGCCGCATGGCTGCATAAAAGACGCGCAGGATCTGGCGGCTGAACTCTATGGCGCTGATCATAGCTTTTTTGTTATTAATGGTACAACCGGCGGGATATATGCAATGATCCTTGCAATAGCCGGACCGGGTGATAAAATAATCGTGCCCCGTAATTCTCATCGATCCATCATCGGTGGTATCATTTTAGGCGGAGCAGTACCTATCTTTATGCAGCCCGAAATTGATATGGAGCTGGGACTGGCTATGGGGGTAACACCGGAAACGGTAGAAAAAGCGATACTTCTCCATCCTGATGCCAAAGGTGTATTAATTATTAATCCCACCTATTACGGGGTTGCCACAGATTTGAAAAAGATCGTCGAGATTGTGCACAACAATAATATGTGTGTAATCGTAGATGAAGCTCATGGTCCTCATTTGAAGTTCGGTGACCGTCTGCCTATTCAGGCACTGGATGCAGGTGCCGATATCGTTGCCCAAAGTACGCATAAAATTATTGGCGCCATGACACAGTGCTCAATGGTTCACTGCCGGGAAGGCCGTATCAACGTGCCGCGCTTAAAAGCTATGCTGCAGCTGGTACAGTCAACAAGTCCAAACTATCTTTTGCTCGCGTCGTTGGATGTGGCCCGGATGCAAATGGCTACCGAAGGCCGTGAACTCATAAACCGCTCAATTGAGTTAGCCCGCTGGACACGGGCAGAGATTAATAAAATCCCTGGCCTGTATTCCTTTGGAGAGGATAAAATCGGTAATGCCGGTATATACAGCCTTGATCCCACCAAAATTACGGTTACCGTTAAAGGGTTGGGCCTGAAGGGCTCTGATGCCGAACGGATTTTACGTTATCAATATAAAATACAAGCCGAATTATCCGACATGTATAACTTGCTTTTCCTCATTACTTTGGGCGATAATGAACAGGATGTACAGAATTTGGTGAATGCCCTCCGGGCTATGGCCGGCAACCATATGAAAGATGGCTTTATTCCCGTAGCAGAAGATATCTATGCAGTGCATGGCTATCCTGCTCAGCCGGAGCAGGTTATTTCACCGCGGGAGGCCTTGTTCGGACGAACGAAGCAAGTTCCCTTTGAGGAGGCAGGCGGTAAAATCTGCGCAGAAATTGTTACCTTTTATCCCCCTGGTATTCCGATTCTGTGTCCAGGAGAGCGCATTTCAGAAGAAAATATTGAATATTGCCGTCGTTTACAGGCAGCTTCGCTGCACATATCCGGTCCTGAAGATTATACGCTGACTACAATAAAAGTTGTTGAATAAGACCGGAATGGAACATTGTTTTTGACGATTAGGAGTAGGTGGAACCAATGAAGTCAGTTGATTTTAAAGCCGTTGTTGTATGTAAGGAACTTAATTTAGGCAATATTGCCCAGCACTTTGGCATTTATCGTAAGTTTCGCTGGGAAGATTCCCTGAAGCTTACGGAAAATGAATTAAAAGGTATTATAAAAGTTCCGGAAAATAAAGTTGTGTATATCTTTCATTTTGGCAGCCTCGTTTTCATCAATTGTGAGCATCATGACATGATGGATATTCTGGAATACTTGAAGAGGCTTGAAAAAAATGTTTCAACAACTAACCTGCGTGATTACTCTGATGATTATAAACTGGAAATTAATCCTGAAGCCATTCCAGCGCTGAATAATGACTTTATGGTCGTGGCCAAGCTGAATGATCATCATATGGAAATCGTTTCAACAGTATTAGCTAAATCAGTAGCTCTCGAAAAAACAGAGATTGCGATTGATTTATTGCTGGATGAAATCGAAGATGTTATTTCATATTTGAACCTTGGTCAGCTAACAACCTCTGATTCGCAGCTGGCAAAGCTTTCAGCACGCATATTAAGTTTTAAGCTGAATACCCTTTCCTATATCATGTTGCTCGACAAGCCTGATATTACGTGGACGAACGAAGAAGCTGAGTATACCTTTACCGAATTGAGTGCTATTTTCGAATTGGAAGACCGATATGGGAAGATCCGTCAAAAATCGGATACACTGCTGGATATTACGCAGGTTTTTTCCACATTAGCTCATGCTGAACGCGGTAATCGCCTGGAATGGGCTATTATTATTCTCATTGCGATTGAGATTGTATTAACTTTATATGAAATGTTTGTGATGAAGTAGAGAAAAGGAGAGCCGCACAATGGCAGGAAAACTAATTATTATTGAAGCCGGTGACGGCTGCGGCAAGGCAACGCAAACGGCAAAACTCTATAACCGGCTGGCTGCAGAAGGCTATCCTGTACGCAAAGTGGAGTTTCCCAATTATGCTAGTCCTTCCTCTGCTTTGATTAAGATGTATCTTGGTGGAGAATTCGGTACACAGCCCGATGCGGTCAATGCTTACGCAGCATCAGCTTTTTTTGCCGTTGACCGTTTTGCGTCCTATAAGGCTTCCTGGGGAGACTGGTATCACCAGGGAGGAATCATTCTGGCCGATCGCTATACAACGTCCAATATGGTTCATCAGGCTGTCAAAATTGCTGATGGAGAGGAAAGGAACCGTTTTTTAGACTGGCTGTGGGATTTGGAATTTGTCAAATTTGCACTGCCTGTCCCCGATCAGGTGCTGTTCCTTGATGTACCACCCCAATTAAGCGGCAGACTGCTGGCGGAGCGCGCTGCCCAGGCCGAGGCTAAGCCCGATATTCATGAGCGGGATCAGGATTATCTGGTGCGCTGTTACCATAGTTACCGTATGCTGGCAGAGCGCTATCAGTGGCAGTCTATTGAATGTGTAAATGCTCATGAGTTAAAAAGTATTGAGCAAATCCATCAGGAAATTTATCAATCAGTGAAGAAGATTCTGTAAGTATGACAAGGGGGAGCACCCCCTTTTTTTATTGCTATTTTCGTATTGAGTACTAATGTACGCAGTGTGGAAATAATATTGTAAAACGGGGGAGGAGTTTTGGGGAGGCAGGAGAAGTAAGGGGAAAAGAGGATCACAAGTGACAATACTCAGGAGGTACTTATGGAACGGAAAATTCAGCAGTTAGCTGCAGAGTATCATCAATATGTTATTGCGATGCGCAGGCATTTTAGAATGCATCCCGAACTTGGCGGGGAAGAGGTCGCCACCCAGAAAAAAATTATTGCCGAACTGGAAGCGCTGGGATTACAGCCCCGGGCTGCTGCCGGCACCGGTGTTATCGTAGAAGTACAGGGCCCTTTGCCGGGAAAAACGGTGGCAATCCGGGCCGATATCGATGCCTTGCCGGTACAGGATGAGATTGCGCAGCCTTACCGCTCGCAAAACGAGGGACTATGCCATGCCTGCGGACATGATGGGCATATGGCAATGCTGCTGGGGCTGGTTAAAATATTTACCGCATTGTCTGAAGAAGTTAAGGGCACAATACGCTTTTTATTTCAGCCCAGTGAAGAAAAATTTCCCGGTGGGGCAGAAGCGATGATTGCCGATGGGGCAATGGAAGGTGTTGACGCCGTGATTGGCGCTCATTTGTGGCAGCCGCTCCAAGTAGGGACAATCGGCATTACCTATGGCCCGATGATGGCTTCGCCGGATGAATTCAGTATCTCCATTCAGGGCAAGGGCGGGCACGGCTCAATGCCCCATCAGACGATTGATCCTATCAGTGTGGGCGCTCAAATTGCGCTGGCGCTAAAAGCGATTACCGGCAACGATATCAAACGAAACGAACTGGCCGTATTATCGCTCGGCGTATTCAAAGCAGGCAGTGTATTTAATATTATTCCCGATACAGCGCTGTTGCAGGGGACGGTTCGCAGCTTCTCCCAGGAAGTGCGGGAGAATGTATTTGCCCGTATCGAGCAGATATGCGGCGGCATTTGCAGTGCCCATGGAGCGACATTCAGCTTTGAACCCGTGTATGGTTACCCGCCGGTAATCAATCATCCTGAGGTGTCCGCTATGGTAGCAGCGGCTGGCAGGGAAGTGCTGAAGGAAGAAGGGGTCATTGAATTACAACCGGCCATGGTGGGGGAAGATTTTTCGTTCTATCAGCAGCAGGCTCCGGGGGCGTTTATTTTTGTCGGTATTGGCAATCCCGAGAAGGGACTGGTGTACCCCCATCATCATCCGAAGTTTGACATGGACGAGGAAGGCTTACGAATTGGTATGGAAGTAATGGCACGTACCGCTGTAAAACTATTAAGATAGGGGGCAGATGACATGAATGCTGTAAGAGTACTGTTGACACTTATCCCGTTTATCTGGTCAATCGGCTTATTGCCTTTTGCCAATCGGGTGAAGCCTTTGGTAATGGGCTTGCCGTTTCTCGCATTTTGGCTGGTGGCCGGTATTATTATCGCATTTTTGTGTATTAAAGCCCTTTATACGCTTGATTCCAAGAACAAAGAGGCAAATGACGCTTAAGCACCAAACAATCCGAAAGGAGCTAAATAACAATGACCAATGAAAGTATGTCGTTAGCGGTTATTTTTATTTTTGTTGTCGGTGTTACAGTTGCAGGCATGCTGCCGGGACTAAAGCGAAAGATGAATTTGGAAGAATGGGCGGTAGGCGGACGGAACTTTGGCCGCTGGCTGAACTGGTTTGTTATGGCCGGGGAGATTTATACGGCTTTTGCCTTTTTGGGAGCCAGCGGCTGGGCTTACGCCCGTGGCGGTCCTACTTTTTATATTTTAGGTTATGGTGCTTTGGCTTATATGGTGGGCTATTATCTTCTGCCGGTTATGTCCGCAGTTGGCCGCAAGTACAATCTCATGACCCAGTCCGACTTGGTTGAACACATGTATGGCAGCCGTACGCTGGGTATAGTAACCGCTTGCATCGGTGTCGCCTTTTTACTTCCTTATTTGCAGCTGCAATTAACCGGGCTGGGCTTGATCATTGAAACCTGTTCATACGGGCAGATTGCCCGCGTGCCGGCAATGCTGATTGCTTTTACGATGGTGGCCGCTTTCGTGTATCTAAGCGGTCTGAAGGGAGTGGCATCAACCGCTGTAATTAAAGATATCGTGATGATGGCGGCGGTTATTTTCTTTGGCCTGTATTTACCTATCCATTATTTTGGCAGTCTGGGGGGAATGTTTGAGGCTTTGGAAACGGCAAAGCCAGGTTTTCTTGCTTTGCCAGGCGGCACGAAGAATTTGGATGTAAGCTGGGCGATGTCCACTCTGGTTGTAACAAGCTTAGGTTTTTATATGTGGCCGCATTTTGCCGCCAACAGCTTCAGTGCCAAAAATCCGGATGTATTGCGTCATAATGCTGTTTATCTGCCTTTATATCAATTCTGCCTAATTTTTCCGATGTTTATTGGCTTTACAGCGCTGCTCGTGCTTGTACCTGTGTTGAAAACACCGGACATGGCTTTTATGACTATTGTACAGCACTTGTTTCCCGGCTGGGCACTCGGCCTCGTCGGCGGGGCAGGAGCGCTGGCATGCATGATACCTGCAGCCGATTTGCTGCTTTCTACTTCGATGCTGGTTACCCGCAATATTTATGGGCGTACTGTAGGGCAAAATACTACACCGGAACAGGCAGGGCGTATTGCGCGACTGGTGGTGCTGGCATTAACGGCCGTAGCACTGGCACTGGCAATCTTCCTGCCTAACATGCTGGTCAATCTCCTGCTAACCGGCTATTCCGGCGTGACACAGTTTTTTCCTATGATCATGGCAGGCCTGTTCTGGAAAAGGGCCACTTGCTTAGCTGCTTATGCCGGACTCATTGTGGGAGAAGTAGTAGTGTTTGCCTTGATTTTAGGCAAACTTGATCCGCTGCCTTTTGCCGGGTTGAACTTAAATGCCGGATTTGTTGCTTTGGCAGCCAACCTTGCTGTTTTTATCGCTGTCAGCTTTATGACGCGCAGTGTAAGGGCTGGTGAGAGCAGCAAGGCAGCAGTGAATAAATGATGATAACAGCCTCAACTGCCGGTTTGGGTAGAACCCTTTGAGTATCCGGTCAGTTGGGGTTTTATCACTGTCATTTATTTGCTTATTTTTTGTAAAGGAATTATAATGAATAGTAATCTGTATATTATCATGGACTAACATCCAGCAGGAGGTCGGCAGTGAAGATTAATAAGATGGGCACATCGAATCCCCCTCTGCCTGTCGAGCGTGACAACAACGCTAAGACAGAAAAAAGCGGTGATCCTTTTGCGCTTAATCTGGCAAAATCCCAGGACAGCCAGATTAAGGAACGGCTTACTGAGCTTCTAGATGCCATAACCGAACAGGGAAAACGATTATCGACTGCACCGACGTTTGTGGAATTAAAAAGCTACCGTGAACTGGTGCGGGAATTTCTCGGTGAAGCAGTGGGGCGTATGTATACTCTGCAAACAAATGCCGGTTGGGATCGCCAGGGACGGAAGAAAATGTTTTCAACCATCAAGCAAATTGATGATACACTCGCCGGCTTGACTGAAGATGTACGCATCGGCCAGGAGCGGCAGCTGAAAATAATGAATAAGCTTGATGCAATACGTGGGATGTTAGTCGATCTATATATGTAATTATCTACCGGAATTCGTTATATACTGAGGGTACTATGTGGGAGACGATCATTGGACATTATTCCAATACAACTATGCTGCAAAAAATGCTGGCAGGCAAACGCCTGCCTCACGCACTGCTGTTCGTCGGGCCGCCGGGGATTGGCAAGGTGCTTGTTGCTAAAAGCTTAGCAGCCAGTTTGCTCTGCGGTGGGACAAGCCCCTGCGGGTATTGTTCATCGTGCCTGGCATTGGCTCATCAGAATCATGCTAATCTGCTAGTCATTACTCCTGATGGTGCAAGTATTAAAATTGATCAAATCCGGGCAATTCAGCATGAAATTGCCATGCGCTCCTCATCAGGGCAGGCGAGAGTGTGTATTATCGAGGATGCCGGTAAGATGACAAAAGAGGCGGCCAACAGTCTGTTAAAAATGCTGGAAGAGCCGCCCGAGCATTTTTATTTTATTTTAACGGCGGCTTCCATTCATGCAGTATTAAATACAATTTTGTCACGCTGTCTGGTGATGAAGTTTTTGCCTCTGCTTCCGGAACAGATGATAGCAGCGCTGCAGCATAAAGGCTTTTCGCAGGAACAGGCAGCAGTTGCCGCGCGGTTAAGCGGTGGGCGTTTAGGAAAAGCTCTTGAACTACTTGCTCCAGAGGGACTGCGGCTGCGAGATGAGGCAATGCGGCTGGCAGCAGTAATAACCGAGCAAAGCGGTGTATGGCTTTTTCGTGTCGTTAGCACTTTGGATAAGCGGGAGAATACAGAACTGGGGCATTTGTTAGGTTTTTTGTCGGGGATTTTTCGTGATTTAACAGTAATAAGGATTACTGGCAATTACGAATTGGTTTTTAATGCTGATAAGGTGGCGCAATTGCGGGAACTGGCAGTGAACTGGCACGAAAAAGCTTTGGTTGCGGCGGTGAAACGGATTTACTCAGCAGAACGGGCTATTGCTGCTAATGCCAATATGCGTCTTACCTGGGAAGCATTGTTGATTGAATTAGCTGACTTGGCAAAGGAGGGAAGGGAATCATGATGCATACGGTGGTGGGAATCCGGTTTAAACGTGCCGGTAAAATATATTATTTTGATCCGGGTGAACTGACGATTACGAAAGGTGATTTTGCAATCGTCGAAACTGCCCGGGGGCTGGAATTCGGTGAAGTTGTTATTGGCCCCAGACAGGTTGCAGAGGAAGAACTGGTTTCTCCGCTGAAACCGGTGCTGCGTAAGGCCACTCAGCAAGACCAGGACAAAGTAAATGACAATAAAGAAAAAGAAAAAGAAGCTTTTCGCGTTTGTGAACAGAAAATTTTGCTGCATTCGCTGCCGATGAATTTGGTGGATGTAGAGTATACCTTTGATGTTAATAAGATTATTTTTTATTTTACGGCAGAAGGGCGAATTGATTTTCGCGATTTAGTCAAGGATTTGGCGGCTGTTTTTAGGACACGCATTGAGTTGCGGCAGATCGGGGTTCGCGATGAGGCCAAAATGATGAACGGTATTGGCTGCTGCGGACGGCCTCTGTGCTGCGCAACTTTTCTCGGTGATTTTGAGCCTGTATCGATTCGGATGGCTAAAGATCAGCATTTATCATTGAATCCAACGAAGATTTCCGGCATTTGCGGCCGCTTAATGTGCTGCCTGAAATATGAAAATGACTCCTACAGTAATCTTCCTGAAACAGTGAAAAAAGTATCCGTTGCTCCGGCAATTGGCCGCGAAGTGATTACAATTGAGGGAGAAGGCCGCGTATTAACAGTTAATCACCGTAATAAGACGGCGAAGATTCAATTGGCCGAAGGCAAGAATATTGATATATCATGGGATGAAGTGGTGGAAAAGTAGGACATGACTGATGCGGTGCTTGAACCAGGAGATCGCCTTGATGATCTTATTATCAACGGCTTAAAAATTATTCAGCGGGATGATCAGTTCCGTTTTTCTCTTGACGCGATTTTATTAGCTCATTTTGCAACTGTGCGGCCTAATGCGGCTGTCGTTGATTTGGGAACAGGTACAGGTGTCATTGCAATGCTGCTTGCTGTGAGGGGCGCCGCGCAGGTGACCGGTGTGGAAATCAGCCCGGTTATGGCTGAAATGGCTGCGCGGAGCGTGAAACTTAATCAATTAGCTGGCCGTATTTCCATTCAGAATGCTGACTTGCGTAATCTGAGGGGACAATTACCGGCCGGCGTTTTTGATTTAGTTGTGTCTAACCCGCCCTACCGGCCGGTGGGAAATGGCTTTTTAAATCCGAATGATAAAGTTGCTATGGCCCGTCATGAAGTGACCGCTACTTTAGGTGATGTAGTGGCTGCGGCCCGGTATCTGGTTAAATACCGGGGCCGGTTTGCCATGGTTCATTTACCGGAGCGAATCCCCGAAATTTTGGAGGCTTTGCGATTTGCTGGCATAGAGCCCAAACGGCTTAGGCTGGTTCACTCGACAATCGGAAAAAAACCGAATATGGTCCTCGTCGAAGGGATACGGGGAGCCAGTTCCGGTTTAGAAGTATTGCCGCCTCTGATTGTATACGATAATGCGGGCAATTACTGTTCTGAAATTTTAGCATGGTATCAGGGGGATCAATCAATATGAATGCCCTACAGGGTGTACTTTATTTGTGTGCTACGCCGATCGGCAATCTGGAGGATATTACCTTCCGGGCTATCCGCGTACTGAAAGAAGCGAATTTAATTGCAGCTGAAGATACCCGTCACACCCGAAAGCTGCTAAATCACTATGAAATACATACAGCAACTGTTTCTTATCATGAACATAATAAGCTGGAACGGGGCCCGGAACTAATCAACCGCCTGCTCCAGGGCCAGACAATAGCTCTGGTTAGTGATGCCGGTATGCCGGGGATTTCCGACCCTGGCACTCATTTAACTCAGCTGGCAATAGAAGCCGGTATCACTGTTATTCCCGTACCTGGCGCGAATGCCGCATTATCTGCATTGGTTGCATCAGGACTGGACACAACCAACTTCACTTTTGTCGGGTTCTTGCCCAAAACGAAAAAGAAGCGGCGCGAATTACTGGAGCAGCTCGTAAAACAGCCCTATACGCTGCTGTTCTATGAGTCTCCTCATCGGATTAAGGAAACACTGAAAGAACTGGAAACGGCCTTTGGTGACCGCCCGGCAGCAGCCTGCCGTGAACTCACGAAAAAGTTTGAAGAATTTAACCGGTCTACGCTTTTAGGCCTGCAGCAGCATTTTGCCGCAGTAGAACCAAGAGGGGAGTTTACTCTTGTTGTACAAGGGGCAGGAGCAGGGCCGGAGCCGGATCTAGGTAGTAAAGACGAAGTTTCTTTGCCGGAAGCGGTAGCCTTGCTTATGGCCAAGGGGGCAGCAAAAAAAGATGCCCTGCGGCAGGTGGCAGTCGACCGGGGCATATCCAGACGGGATGTCTATCAGGCGGTTCTCGAGGCTGAAAAATAAAAAAACAGAGGCTGTAACCTCTGTTGAAACAAAACATTGCTTAAATTGCTTTACCTACCATGGAAGACAAGCAGTCTTTGCACACATTTTTATTTTTAAAATTAGTTACTCCGTCAGCGTTGCCGCAGAATACGCAAGCTGGCTCATATTTGCGGAGAACAATCCGGTCACTGTCAACATAAATTTCGAGAGCATCTTTTTCTTCGATATCTAGAGTGCGACGCAGTTCAATAGGAATTACTACGCGGCCCAATTCGTCAACTTTACGAACAATACCAGTAGATTTCATAATTGTAAACCCCTCTCAAATTACAATATTCGACAAAACTTGTCTAACTAAATAGTACCAAATCTTACAAAGGTTGTCAACCTAATTTTTTCCAGATAAGGTGTATTTTTTCAAAAAAGTAGACATATTACAGAAGAATATTGCTGTTTGTGTCGAATACATGTTATTTGTGTCGAGAGTGGCAGGTTTTTTACTTGTCGATGGTTGTTACTTGCAAGAGGGAAATGAACCTCTTGTCGAAATAAAGGAGGAACTCTTACTATGGATAAAAAAACATTCTATATTACAACACCGATTTACTATCCCAGCGACCGGCTGCATATTGGTCATGCTTACTGCACCACGGTTGCCGACTCAATTGCCCGCTACAAGCGGCTGGCTGATTATGAAGTGCTGTTCTTGACCGGCTCTGATGAGCATGGACAAAAAATTGAACGCAAGGCTAAAGAAAATGGGGTAACACCCATTCAGTATGTGGATAAAATTGTTGACGGCTTTAAAAATCTCTGGGAGAAACTCAATATTTCTCACGACGATTTTATTCGTACGACAGAAACCCGCCATCGTGAAGTGGTGCAAAGCATTTTTCAAAAGATTTTTGATCAAGGTGATATTTATAAGGCTGCATACGAAGGGTGGTATTGCACTCCGTGTGAAACTTTCTGGCTGGAAACGAAGCTGGAGAACGGGAATTGTCCCGACTGCGGCCGTCCGGTAGAGCTGCTCAAAGAAGAAAGCTATTTCTTTAAAATGTCCAAATATCAAGAACGCCTGTTGCAATATATTGAACAAAATCCTGACTTTATTCAACCTACGTCCCGCCGGAATGAAATGATTAATTTCATCAAAGGGGGTCTCGAAGATCTCTGCGTATCACGCACTACTTTTGATTGGGGAATTCCGGTTCCCTTTGATACCAAGCATGTGGTATATGTTTGGTTTGATGCATTGACCAACTATATTACTGCTGCCGGCTATCTTCATGACCGCGACAAATTTGCCAAATTCTGGCCTGCCGATATTCACTTGGTAGGCAAGGAGATCGTTCGGTTCCATTCCATTATCTGGCCGATCATTTTGATGGCCCTTGGCGCTGAGCTGCCTAAAATGGTATATGGTCATGGCTGGCTGGTAGTTGAAGGGGATAAAATGTCCAAGTCTAAAGGCAATGTTATTGACCCGGTAGCATTAATTGATGAATTCGGACCGGATGCTATCCGGTATTTCCTTTTGAAAGAAATAACATTAGGTCAGGATGGAAACTTTTCACGTGACGCCCTCATTAACCGCATAAACGCGGACTTAGCAAATGATTTAGGTAATTTGCTCCATCGTACGCTCAGCATGATTGGCCGTTTTAACGGCGGTGTAATTCAAGCTGCCGGTGAGAAGGAAGCAATAGATGCCGAATTAGCGCAATTAGCCCACAATACGGCAGCTAATTACGAAAAGAATATGGAGAGCATGGAAATTAATGCTGCTTTAAAAGAAATATGGGCACTTGTCAGCCGCAGCAATAAATACATTGACGAGACTGCGCCCTGGGCATTGGCTAAAGATCCGGTAAAACGGGCCCGCCTGGATACGGTTATGTATAATTTGGCGGAAGTTCTGCGCATTGTTACAATTCTGGTTTCTCCGTTTATGCCGACTACTGCTCCGAAAATCTGGGCCCAACTGGGGATTGAAACGGCCTTTGCCGATGTGCGGCTCCATGATGCGCAAAGCTGGGGCCTGCTGGCAGCGGGAACAAAAGTTGCCAAACCTGAGCCCATTTTCCCCCGTATTGAGATCAAGCCTGAAGCTGAAGTGCAAAGCGCAGCAGCGCCTGCAGCTAAAGTGCAGCCTGCTCCAGCGGCTGACAGCAGCCAGGAGGAAATAACAATTGATGATTTCGGTAAAATGGATTTGCGGGTAGCAAAAGTACTGACGTGTGAAAAAGTAAAAGGAGCGGACAAACTGCTTCAATTCACGGTTGATCTTGGAACTGAGACCCGTACCGTTATTTCCGGCATTGCCAAACACTATCAGCCGGAGGAATTAGTAGGGCGTAACGTTGTTATGGTTGCCAACTTAAAACCGGCAAAAATTCGCGGGATTGAATCACGCGGAATGTTATTATCCGCTTCCTGTGAGGATAAGCTGATTTTAGTTGATGCACCGGACATGCCGGCAGGCAGTCGGGTTAAATAATAAAATCAACAAATTAGCCTTGAAGTGCTGTCACTGTAGGGAGCGGCAGTTTTAAGGGAGGGACTTGAACATGTTATTTGATTCGCATGCTCATATTGACGACAACCGGTTCGATTCCGACCGGCTGGAGACGATTGAAAGGGCAAGAGAAAATGGCGTCACCGGTATTATTAATATTGGTGCCGATATGGCTTCTTCGGCACGGTCGGTAGCGCTTGCCCAGGCTCACGAAGGTATCTATGCGGCGGTAGGCATCCACCCCCATGATGCAAAAGCGGCTGTTAACGCTGATTATGACCGGATGGCTGAATGGGTTGAACAGGAGAAAAAAGTGGTTGCCATTGGCGAAATTGGGTTGGATTACTACTACGATTTATCGCCCCGCGAAGTTCAGCAGGAGGTTTTTATCCGTCACATTGATTTGGCGCGGCAGCTGAGAAAACCGATCATTATTCATGACCGGGATGCCCACGGCGATGTGATGAATATTGTAAAAAAAGAGGCGAAGGGAATTATTGGCGTTTTTCACTGCTATTCAGGCAGTCTGGAAATGGCTAAAGAAGTTCTTAAACTGGGATTTTACGTTTCTTTTGCCGGCCCGGTTACTTTTGCCAAATCGACGAAGTTAAAAGAAATAGCGGCAGCTGTACCCTTAGAACGCCTGCTGGTGGAAACAGATTCGCCGTATCTTACACCTCATCCCCACCGCGGACGCCGCAATGAACCGGCTCATGTGCGCCTGGTTGCTGAAGAAGTAGCCCGCTTGAGAGGTCTTTCACTTGAAGAGGTGGCCGAAGCTACAACTCAGAATGTCAAGCAGCTTTTCCATATTGTCTAATCAATAAGATCTCTCCGGCCAGTTGGCTGGAGAGATCTTTTATTTGGGTTACCGCGGCTGTCGGCATAATTTACACTTGTCATTCAAAAACTAACAGTGTTTTGGCTTGCCAATCCAGCGGAAGTGCTGTATTGGCGAGCTGGCTGGTTTGCGGGGATATTTGGCAGGTATACACAGGAGGGAGGCTGCTAATGGAGTTAGAAAAAAGAGAGTTTCAGCGAAGCTTTATCGAGATGGTCCAAGCACTACATGGAAGGGACATTGCCGACACCACCGCACGGGAACAATTTTTGGCGCTCGCCATGGTGGTGCGTGAATATACAGGCCGCAAGTGGGCTGCTGCGGTACACCCTGCCGTCAGTCAAAAACAGGTATGGTATTTTTCGATTGAATTTTTGCCTGGCCGCCTGCTAAGGGGGTATTTGTTCAACCTGGGAATCTATGAGCTTTGTGTGCAGGCATTAGCAGAATTAGGAATTGCAATTGCTGCGCTTGAAGCGGAGGAAGAGGATGCAGGAACCGGCAATGGCGGTTTGGGAAGGCTGGCGGCATGTTATCTTGACTCAATGGCTGCCTTGGGGCTAGGCGGGCATGGTTGTGGTCTCAGGTACCGCTACGGCTTGTTTGAGCAACGGGTGTGTGAAGGGTATCAACAGGAATTGCCTGATGACTGGCTAAAAGATGGCTATTATGTTTGGGAGACCCGCCGACCGGACGAAGCGGTAATTATCCGGTATGGTACAGATGAGCAAGTTCTGGCTGTTCCCTATGATATTCCGGTTACCGGATATCATAATGAAACGGTTAATACCTTACGTTTATGGAGCAGTGAAGCGGTTCCCTCCCAAGGCTGCAGCGCAACCTGCCAGGAGGCAATAGCGCAGAAACGGCGGTGCCAGTCTATTACGGACAGCCTGTATCCCGACGACTCCACCTCAGAGGGGAAAACATTGCGTTTAAAACAGCAGTATCTACTGGTGTCGGCCGGATTGCAAAGCTTAATTAAGAATCATCTGCGGCATAATTGTCTGGAGCTATTGCCCCAAAGGGTTGCTGTACACATTAATGACACTCATCCTGCCTTGGCAATTCCGGAATTAATGCGCCTGCTGCTGGATGAATACGGCTGGGGATGGCAGCAGGCCTGGGAAGTGACAACAGCAACAATATCGTATACCAATCATACTATTTTGCCCGAGGCGCTGGAAACGTGGCCGGTTGACTTATTTAGCAGTTTATTGCCGCGTATTTATGAGATTGTACATGAAATCAATGAACGCTTTTGCCGTCTGCTATGGCAGGCTTATCCGGGTGATTGGGCAAAAATAGCCCAGATGGCTGTAATAGCCGATAATCAGATTAAAATGGCACATCTTGCAATAGTCGGCTGTTACAGCATCAATGGTGTGGCAAAGCTGCATACGGATATTCTGAAGCACCAGGTCATGGCTGATTTCTATCACTATACGCCGGAAAAGTTCAATAATAAAACAAACGGAGTGACTCACCGGCGCTGGCTGATGGCGGCAAATCCCGGCTTGGCAAAATTATTGTCGGAAACGATCGGCACCGGCTGGATCGAGCGGCCTGAGCGGTTGGAAGAACTTTTGCAGTTTCGATCAGATGCTGCTTTTCAGGAGAAGCTGGCCGCTGTTAAGCAGCTGAATAAGCAGCGTCTGGCAAGCTATATTTACGGTAAGTATGGCTGGAAGATTGATGAGCATTCCCTCTTTGATATGCAGGTCAAGCGAATACATGCATACAAGCGGCAATCAATGAATGCCCTGCATATTTTGGATCTTTATAACCGACTAAGAGAAAACCCGTCCCTTGACATCCCGGCGAGAACGTATATTTTTGGCGGTAAGGCGGCTTCCGGCTATTATAAAGCCAAAAAGACAATTAAGCTGATTGATACGCTGGCACAGCTGATCAATAGGGATCAAACCATTCAGGATAAATTAAAGGTGGTATTCCTGGAAAATTATAATGTATCACTGGCAGAGCTGATTATACCGGCTGCCGATATTAGTGAGCAAATTCCCACAGCGAGCTTTGAAGCAAGCGGGACAGCAAATATGAAGTTCATGATGAACGGCGCCGTAACAATTGGAACTCAGGATGGGGCAAATATTGAAATAGGCCGCCTGGTTGGTACAGACAACATTATTACCTTCGGGCTGTCGGCAAATGACGTGCTTCAGTATTACCGGCAGGGAGGCTATAATCCGTGGTCTGTATACCAAAGCGATCACCGGGTTGCCACCGTGATGGAGCAGTTAGTAAACGGCTTTTTGCCGGTACCTCCTGATGAATTTAAAACACATTATCAGTCATTTCTGCAGGAGGGCGACTATTATTTCGTATTGAAAGATTTTGCCGCCTATGCAGATGCCCAGCAGCAGGCCGGAGAGCTGTACCGTAACCGCTGCCGCTGGTTGAGTATGTCGGCGGCCAATATTGCTCATTCTGGGTATTTTGCCAGCGACCGTACCTTTGCCGAGTATGCTGCACAAATTTGGCAGGCTGCGACTGGCCAGAACAGCGCGGAACTTTATTCAGGCAAGACAATCACACAGATGAAGGCCTGCTCTTCATCAGGAGCGGCTTATCTATGACAAAGCCGCCAGGCTGTATCAGCGCCTGGCGGCTTTTGGGTTAGCTTATTCGATAGATAAATCGAACGGGAACTCTTTTTTGAACCATTTGCGGTGCTTTTCTACAGCTTTGCGCTCTATAGAGGCATCTTCATCGGTAATGAGCCGCAAATGAGCCCGTTTATTTTGGGCGAACGCTTCAACTTGCGGGATGAGGCGCATTTGCGTTGTATCCAGACATTCAGCCAGGCCTAAAATCAAGGCCAGCTTGCGAGCCATATCCCAGTCATTTGCATCGAGGAACTCAGTGTATAAACGATTGCGGGTGAATTTTGCCGAGGGGCCATTGTGCCAGCCGGCAATAATGGCGCAGAGCATCTGCTCGCGGTGTGTCAGCCCGAAGAGGCGGGCGTTTTCGACTAAATAAGAGCTGTGGCGGGCATGGTCATAATAATTAATTGTAATGCCGATGTCATGCAGCAGCGCTGCCACCTGCAGCAGTATTTTTTCCCGTTCGCCTAAATTGTGCAGTTGCTGCCAGCCCTCAAACATGGCAACGGCAAGCTGAGTTACATGTTCGGCATGATTGATATCCCCTTTATAAAACATCAGCATATTGCGGGCACTGTGCAGCAAAATATCAGGGATAATTTCCTCCTGATGCTGTAAGTGGCGGTAATATTGAAAAAAAAGTCCTTCACGCAAACCGCAGCCGCTGGCAATAAGCTGGGTTCCTTTTGTTACGTTTAGCAGGCATTTAATAATAGTTGAGCCGGCAATAATAATGTCTGCCCGTTCGCTGGAAAGTCCGGGAATCTTGCGCCGCTGATCCGCTGTTTTTTCTACCAGCATGCGCCAGAGCTCCGAAAAAGACAACGGACCTACTTTATAATTATGAACTTTGGAAAAGGGGTAGTTTCTAACCCGTTGATCCATCTTGGCAACATTGCGCATTGTACCGCCAATGCCGATAAGCGGGATATTCAGCCTGTCCAGCCAGGGAACCTGTTCCAGCTGGCGCATTATGAAATTGTACAAGTCGGTCAGCTCTTCTTCACTGACTTTGTTTTGCGTACCGAAACGTTCGGTCATCGTAACTGCACCGAAAGGCATACTGATTGAGTGTTCGATTTTTCGGTTGCGGACGAGTGTCAGTTCTGTACTGCCGCCTCCCAGGTCAAAGATAAGTGCATCAGGAACGTCTAATGTATTGAGAACACCGATATATCCTAGGCGGGCTTCTTCCTCGCCGCTGATAACCTGTAAGGGAATCCGGGTATTGCGGTGAACCATTCGCAAGAAATCCGTTCCGTTTTCTGAAGTACGGACAGCTGCAGTCGTTACTGCGAGAATTTTGTTTACTTCGAAGAGTTCGCACATGTGAGTGAACATGCGCAGGGTTGCAATTGCTCGATTCATGGCTGCTTGCTCGAGGCGATTGGTGCCGGTCATGCCTTCACTTAACCGAATGGCTTCTTTTTGGTGATAAACCAAATTATACGAACCATTGTGATAAATATGCATAACAATTAAGCGAGCTGAGTTAGAGCCCAAATCAATAATCGCGACTCGTTCTGTCATTAGATGCACCTCAATTAATGAACTTATGGAATACTATATTTCGCTACATTTTTTAAAATCCTTTTAAATTGTTTGTTACATTTTTTACATAAACTTAACAAAACATAAAAAGAAAAACAGGGAAAATTCAATTTTTATGTCGAATTAGAATGTAAATAACAACCTATCCGGCCGGAGGTAATCACATGGGGAAAGCGACTAGTCCTGAAATATTTGGCGCTATCCATTTAGGATCAGAGCAGGCAGGCATTCAAATTGTTCAATATAAGACGCTGGCTGACGTCAAAGTAATCGATAAGGCCTTCCGGGAAGTGACGCTAGGGGAAGAGATTTTTAAAACCGGTAAAATCAGCTTTGGTACGCTGAATGAAATTTGCGATTTGCTGAAAGGCTACCGGCGCATGCTTTGTGAATACGGTGTACGGGATTACCGGTTATTTGCAACAACAGCTGTCCGTGAGGCCAGCAATCAGCGGTATATTGTTGATCAAATACGGGTCAAAACCGGTTTCGACGTGGAGGTTGTCGATATGCCGCGCGAAATCTTCTATAAATACTTTGCGCTGTTTAAAACGTTACAGGAACAGCAGCTGATCGGGCAAAAGGATGCAGTGCTTTTTGTCGACATCTCATCCGGTGGATTGGGTTTTACCTTGTATAAGGGGGGCTGTATTCACTATCAGCAGAATATTCATATTGGTGCTTTGCGCATAAAAGAAAGTTTTGACAAAAATCAACGGGAATCCGTGCAGTTTCCCCAGGCATTGGCTGAATATATATACAGCACAATTGAACCGGTAAAAACAGAACTGAGACGGCATAAGATTAAATATCTTGTGCTGGCCGGCAATGAAACAAAACTCGTCCTCAAGATATTGGGCCGCAGCGGGAATGATAAGCTGACAGTAATCGATCCGCAGGAGTTTACAGCCTGTGCGGAACAACACCGATTTTTTAATATTGCCCATCTGATGAATGCTTATGATTTCAATGAACACCGGGCAGAAATTGTTTTGCCTACTATTATTTTGTATCAGCAGATTTTGTCAGTTACAGAAGCTGGCAAAATTATTGTTCCGAATACAACATTTACTGACGGCGTTACGCTCCATCATGTAGCGGAGCAGACACATGACAGTTTTGTCGATGTAGTAGAAGAGCAGATTCTCAGTCTGGCGTACACGCTGGGGAAAAAATATAGCTTTGATGCCGATCACGCTATTATGGTAAGCAATGTAGCATTAAAAATATTTGATAGTATGGTTAAGGCCCATGGACTCGGAAAAAGGGAGCGGTTTTTACTGAAAATCGCAGGAATACTGCACGATATTGGTAAATTCGTCAGTTTGCGCCGCCATTATTTTTATTCGTACCGGCTCCTGGTATCTTCTGATATATTTGGCTTTTCTGATGAGGAAAAGCATATTATGGCCAATGTGGCATATTACCATTCAAAAGGAACGCCAAGTGATGCTGAAGACAATTTTCGGTTTTTGCCGGAAAAGCATAAGACAATTGTTTCTAAGCTTGTCGCTATGATGCGTCTGGCCGATGCGATTGACCGCAGTTACCGCCAAAAAATTACTGACTGCGTGGTGAGCCTGAAAGGGGACGAATTAATCATCTCCTACAACAGTCTAGAAGATACATCACTGGAAGAATGGACCTTTGCCGACAAGGCTGATTTCTTTGAAGAGGTTTTTGGCTTTCGAGCCCTATTGAAACGACAGGGGTAGGTGAATACGTTGTTTGATCAACACGAATTCTTTTTAAATCGTGAACTTAGCTGGCTGAAATTTAACAGCCGGGTTTTGCAGGAGGCCGATGACCCCAATAAACCGCTTTTGGATCGGCTGCGGTTTATCGCGATTGTCAGCTCCAATTTAGATGAGTTTTTTATGATCCGCGTTGCTGGTCTAAAGCACCAGAAAGAAAGCGGTATTAATAAAATGGACAATTCGGGCCTGACAGTGCTGGAGCAGTTAGAGCGGATCGCCGGTTTCAGCCATCAGCAGGTAAAGGTTCAATACAAGTACCTGCAAAAGATTTTATCCCTGCTGGAGGAACAGGATATTCACTTCTTAGACGTTCAGGATTTGACGGATAAAAACCGTGAGTGGCTGTATGATTATTTCTTAAATACTATTTACCCCGTTACTACTCCTATGGCGGTGGATGCCAGTCACCCCTTTCCCTTTTTAGCCAGCCGCGGTCTGAATCTCGCTGTTTTGCTGGAAAAGGATAAAGGCGAAGTAAAGACAGCAGTTGTGCCCGTACCGACCGTATTACCCCGCATAGTGGAGATTCCAGGTCAGGAGGGCAAGAAACACTTTGTCTTTTTAGAAAACATTATGCAGGAATATTGCCATCACTTATTTCATGGTTACCGGATCAAAGAGGTAGCTCCTTTTCGCATTACCCGCAATGCCGATTTATCCATTGCCGAGGAAGAAGCAGTCGATTTACTGGCCGAAGTGGAAAAGTCTCTGCAGCAGCGGCGTAAGGGGCAGCCGGTACGCCTTGAAATAGGGAAGAGAACCAATAAAGCCATACGAGATTTTGTTGTAGGAGCACTGAAATTAGAAGAGCAGGATATCTATGAAATTATGGGTCCTCTTGACAATGCGATATTTGCTAAGTTTGCCGATTTGCCAGGGTATGATCATTTGCGCTATCAGCCTATTAATCCGCAAATTCCGCCGAGACTCAAGAACAGCGAAGAAATATTTGCCGCCATCCGGGAAAAGGATATACTTATCCATCATCCCTATGAAGCCTTTGATCCGGTAGTCAACTTCGTCAT
Organism: Anaerospora hongkongensis; assembly: GCF_004339805.1. Taxonomy (GTDB): domain Bacteria; phylum Bacillota; class Negativicutes; order Sporomusales; family DSM-15969; genus Anaerospora; species Anaerospora hongkongensis. The sequence continues at coordinate 39,153 of NZ_SLUI01000018.1, forward strand.
GCAGGGAGCAACGGACCCTAAAGTATTGGCTATTAAGCAGACACTGTACCGTGTTGGCGGAAATTCGGCGATCGTCGGGGCACTGGCAGAAGCGGCGAAAAATGGCAAGCAGGTTACCGTTCTCGTAGAGTTAAAAGCCCGCTTTGATGAAGAAAACAATATCATTTGGGCTCGCCGCCTGGAAGAGGCCGGCTGTCATGTTATTTATGGATTGGTGGGACTTAAAACTCATGCCAAATGTACACTGGTGGTACGCCGCGAAAGCTATGGCATTAAGCGGTATGTCCATGTTGGTACAGGGAACTATAATGATTTCACGGCAAAAATCTATACGGATATCGGCTTGTTCACCGCTAATGATCAGATTGGAGCTGATGCATCGGCCTTTTTTAATCTATTATCCGGTTACTCCGATCCACCTATTTGGAATAAATTTATTGTTGCTCCTCTTGGTCTTAGAGAAAAATTGATTCAATTAATTGATCAAGAAATTCAAGCTGTCGACGCAGGACGGCCCGGCCGGATTATTGCGAAGATGAATTCCCTTTTAGACCGGGAGATTATCATTAAGCTGTATGAAGCGTCGGCTAAGGGTGTAAAAATTGATTTAATTGTACGCGGCATATGTGTGCTAAGGCCAGGACTTCCGGGAGTAAGTGACAATATTACGGTCCGCAGCATTGTAGGAAGATTTCTGGAGCACAGCCGGATTTTTTATTTTGCTAATGGTGGAGACAGCAGTGTTTTCCTGTCTAGCGCCGATTGGATGCCCCGCAATTTAAACGAGCGGGTGGAATTGATGGTTCCCATACAGGATAACGATCATAAAGACCGTATCAAGGAAATTTTGGAGCTGATTTTAAAAGATAATCTAAAAGCGCATGTTATGAAAAAAGACGGCTCTTACCGTAAGGTTGAGAAGCGTTCTAAAGCAATCAACAGCCAGGAAAAACTGTACGAACAGGCTGTATCGAGAAGCGAAGTGAAGGAACTGACGATTGAACAGCGGTTAAGGCCGAGTTACCGGCATTAGTGCCGCTGGCGGAAATTAACAAAAGGTAATATTCTGTAAAACGGCGAATATCCTGTTGGTATGGGGTATTTGCCGTTTTGTATATTTGGAATCATTTCTGGATATACTAGCTTTCACTAGGGATATCTTACCAAATTTGACAATCACCTGCCATTTATGGTATAATCCTAAAGCTTGAAAGGGGGAACCACATGAGTAATGACAAATCCAGGCGGCAAGGTCGCTTAAGCGTGATAATTGCCGTACTAATTGTCGTGTCTCTGGTGGCATCCGGCTTTGTTTGGGCCCACAAAAAAGTACACATTACTGCAGATGGACGCAATTTAGACATACGAACTCTACATAGTAAACCTGAAGACGTGTTGGCTCAAGCGGGAATCCAAATGGGAGACCGCGACGAATACCGGTTGTCGACTGCGAAGCTGCAAAGCGGTACCACAATTTCTGTTCACCGGGCAATTCCGGTATCAGTGATGTACCAGGGCAAGACTGAAACAGTAACAACAGCAAAGCTTACCGCCGGGGAAGTGGCGGCAGCCATGGGAATTGCCAACCCAAATGTAAAACTTATTCCTGGTGAAGATACCCCAGTAACTGCTGATATGCTTATTAAAGTGGTTGCGATTACAGAATCCCTTGTGGATAGAGAGCTCCCTGTACTTTATCCTGTAATGCGCCAGCCTGATCCGACACTGGAGAAAGGCGAGGAACGGGTTATAGAAGAGGGGCAGGACGGTCAGAAAAGAGCAAAAATCAAATTAATATTTGAAGATGGCGTGCAAACTTCAGAACAGATTGTCGAAGAGCACGTCACGGCAGAGCCGAAAGCCAAAGTTATTCAAGTGGGCACACGGGATATGGTGGAAACTTCCCGTGGTGATCTGCGCTTCCGCCGGATTGAGCGGATGGAAGCAACGGCGTATTTACCGACTGATGGCGGCGGACATGGAATTACGGCTTCCGGTGTTCCAGCCCGTAATGGAGTTGTTGCCGTTGATCCCCGGGTCATTCCACTGGGCAGCCGGTTGTTTATTCCCGGATATGGTCTAGCGTTGGCGGCTGATACAGGCGGCGATATTATCGGACACAGAATCGATCTTTGTATGGAAGACGAAAGTGCCGCTTGGCGTTTTGGTCGCAGACCAGTTAAAGTTTATGTGCTGGATTAATGTTAGAGGTTGTTGAAGGCTTGTCTTCAACAACCTTTAACTTATATTGCAAAAGCATATTGCAGTATTTTTGCAGGTGAGGGAAAAGCATGATACAAGAAGTGATAGTTGTTGAAGGAAAACAAGATATTGCCCGGGTCAAGCAGGCTGTAGAAGCGGAAATAATTGCTACCGGCGGATTTACGCTGGCTCCGTATACGCTGAAGAAAATTGAACAAGCCTATACGAAACGGGGGATTATTGTTCTTACTGATCCTGATCATGCGGGCGAACGCATCCGTAAGTATTTGAGCCAGCGCTTTCCCTTGGCTAAGCATGCTTTTGTTCCACGGGAGCAGGCTTATGCAAACGATGATATTGGGATTGAGCAGGCCTCACCTGAAGCGATCAGGGCAGCTTTAAGCAAAGTTCGCTGCCATCATTTCACACCGCAGCAGGAGTTTACGCTTGCCGATATTCTCCGGGGAAATTTAAGCGGTGCTGCCGAGGCGGCTGAACGGCGGGCGCTCTTAGGGGCATCGTTAGGGATTGGCTACGCTAATGCCAAACAGTTTTTATATCGTCTTAACCATTACGGTGTAAGGCGCGACGAATTTGAGAAAGCGCTAAGCACGCTGGAGGAGCAGTTATGATTCAGCCTACTATTGCCAATAAGGATGTAACCCTGCACATCGTTAAGACTTTTGGTATTCATATTACCAAAAAACTAGGCCAAAACTTTCTAATTCGAAAAGAGGTTGTTGATGGCATTGTTGCAGCAGGCTCGGTAAAAGAAGGGGATACGGTTCTGGAAATCGGTCCGGGTATCGGCACACTGACCCAGGGCTTGGCTGAAACCGGTGCGGATGTGGTTGCGGTCGAGGTAGACAAGCAGCTCATTAGTGTGCTGGCTAAAACCTTACAGGGATATGAAAATGTGAGAGTTGTCCATGGTGACATTTTGAAACTCGACATTTCCCGGGAAATAATGGCAGAAAAGTATAAGGTTATTGCCAATTTGCCGTATTATATTACGACGCCGATCATTATGATGCTGCTCGAACAGCGGTTTCCTGTCGAAGTATTGGTAACGATGGTTCAAAAAGAAGTTGCTGAGCGTATGGTGGCCAAACCAGGAGGCAAAGAATATGGTTCTTTGTCGGTTGCTGTCCAGTATTATACGGAAGCTGATATTATGTTCACGGTGCCTCCGGCCTCTTTTTATCCCTCTCCTGCGGTTGAGTCGGCAGTTATTCGCTGCAAAGTACGCGAGAAACCGCCAGTGGATGTTGCAGATGAAAAGGCATTTTTCCGGATAGTCAAAGCTGCTTTTTCACAGCGGCGGAAGACGTTCAGCAATACGCTGAAAGCGGCAGGCATTGAGCCCGAATTAATTGCTAGAATGCTGGATAAAGCCGGAATAGATGGCGTCAGGCGGGGAGAAACATTATCTCTGGCTGAATTTGCCGCTGTTGCCAATGCCTGGGTGGAACTCAGATAATTATTCGAAAAGATACAAAGAGTGTGTCGCAAATCGCTTTTTTGAAAAGCAAATGCGACACACTTTTTTTGCAGATAAAAAACCCTGCTCTTTTGTGAGCAGGGTTTTGTATTCAGCTTTCTTGCTTGTTTTCCATGAATGTATCCAGCAAATCGAAGCGACGATCACTGTGATAGCCTAAATGGGTTTTATTCTGATGTTGTCGTGTACGGGGCTGGGATTGGAAAACAGATATGGCTTCCAGACAGTCTCCAACAATTGTATCAATGATCCGGTTGGTATGAATTTGATTTTTAATGGAGGAACCTAACCGGTAATGAGGGATGGTAGTTGCTACATCTATTTTTAATTTGTGCATTCGCGCCAGGGCAAGCGGAACCGGCGGAATAGCCAGTTCACGGATGGGGATTGTTTCTAACAACCGGCGGGAAACGGCATGAGGCCCATGGGCGGGGGTGGCGAGGCCGATTTTTTTATCAAGCCCCAGTTCTTTGTTTAGATTATGACGCCATTGAAAGGTAGGGTTATAGCGTTCAATGTGGCGGGGAGGTGACGGATAGCAGTTAGTGAGAGCAATATCCAGGTGCTTTAACAGCACTCCGTCAACTAATTCCATTAAGTTCTCATTAAAAGTACCTACCATATCGCCATCTACGAAAGCGATAACATCGCTGCCCAGAGCCATAGCCACTTTAGCGCCAATTGCCCGTGGAACGTCGATTCCGAGACAGTCGTGAAAATAAATGATTTGAAGTTTTGGCAGCCGCATTTGCAGAACTTCCTGCATAGTCGTATCTTTGGACCCGTTGGCTACAAGAATGATGTGATCAACTGGCAGTGTGCCGAGATTTTGCAGTACTGTAGGAACGCGGCCGGCCTCATTTCTTGCTGGAACGACGACGGAGATCATTTCCATCACCTCAATAGCAATAGAGTACGGCGCTAACTATGACCTCAAGGTGGCCCTACTAGCTCAGTATAAGATATGGAGCGTCCAGGCTGTTGGTCACAAGAGAATTCAATAAAATATAAAATCCCTTCGCAAAACGGGCATTGTATCGTCTAACAGATCATTTAGCATAAACCGTTCTGCTTCGTAATTGCGAGTGAAAACGATGCAAATCCCCCTCGTATCTTTTGCCGTAAAGCTAAGATCGTTCAAATGGCATCAGATGCTAGGCGCGACGAGTACTGCAGCGGAGGCGTACTGGAAGTCCGCACCCTCATTGAAGGTGTGACTGCCAGATCACAAAACTTGTGAGAACGGGTGAGCAGCACAACGGAGGAGCAAATGCGAAGTCCTTGGCACTTTAGAGCCTTAGTACTTCGGCTTACCCTTTACGGGTACAACGCAGATGATGTCATTTCAACGGTCTCTATCATAGTATGTTGTAGTGGTTATTCGGGTGTAGAGGGAGGATGCAATTATGTCTGGTATCTCTGTGGGGGATCTCGTTGTTCGCAGGTCTCACGGCGGCGACATCGTCTTTAAAGTTACTGATATATTTCGCAATGAGGCATCACAAAAGGAACATTGTTACTTAAAGGGACTTCATCTGCGTTTGATGGCAGATGCACCTATTGATGATGTGGAAAAGATAAATGCAGAAGATTTACGCAATGAAATTGTTCGTATGGAAAGCATGCACAATGACACATTAAAACGAGTAATGCTGCGCCGCAGCATGGATCGTGAGAAAGTGGAGTTAAATCGCAGTGAGCAAAGCAAAAAATATAGTTTTTTTGATATTCCCGGACGGGTATTGCACTTAGATGGCGATGAAGAGTATTTAAGAATGTGTCTCAAAACGTATGGTCAGTTAAATATTGAAGCAGTTGGCCGGCATATTGACGAATCGAAACAGCCGGAGGCAGTGCCTGAGTTACTAAAAGAATTCCGGCCAGATATTCTTGTGGTGACAGGGCATGATGCACTAACCGGCAGCAGTAAGGATATAAAAGATCTTAACAACTATCGCAATTCTAAATATTACATTCAATCTGTAATCAATGCCCGCTTATTTGAACCGTCCCGCGATGATTTGGTGATTTTCGCCGGTGCCTGCCAGTCTTATTTCGAGGCCATTTTGGCTGCAGGTGCGAACTTTGCCAGTTCGCCGACCCGGATTTTTATTCATGCCTATGATCCGGTTTTTATTGCTGAAAAGGTAGCGTTTACCCCGATAAATAAAATCGTTGATATTAATGACGCCATCACTGCATCTGTTACTGGAATTGAAGGGGTTGGCGGGGTGGAGACCAGAGGAAAGTTCCGGCTGGGGATGCCGAAAACTGCGAATCGCTAACATAAATGGTTACAGCTGCCTAATTTGGCAGCTTTATTTTCTTGACAAATAATAATCAATAATATTAATATGTAAACGTATCTTAACTATCTCTTTATTTAATGCTGAAAACCTCAAAGAAAACATTACCAAATGCGGAAAAAGAGGATTTTTACATTAAAAGGAGAATCTTATACCGAGTGACCGAGTGTACCAGAAGTGCATATCACATTCACAATCTAGGAAGAGGAAAAACTATGCAATGCACAAAATTGAGTAAATTGGTACTTTCCGGACTGTTAAGTTTCGCAGTATTAACAACATCATTTGGAGGAGCTTTCGCTACTGCTGTTCATGCCGCTGAAGCTACTGAAGCCCAACAAGAAATACAGCAGGATGTAAAAGCTGAAGATTCCGGAAAAAGTAACAATTTGCTTGTTGGATTGGCAGCCGTTGCTGCTATTGCAATGCTGAGTAATCATCATGGCTCTTCAACAAACGAAGCTTATAAAGCTACGACTAACTCTAACTCCACATCTGGTACTGTTTCCTCAGCAAATTTAGCTGCTGAAGAAAAAGAAGCTCTCAACCAGCTGAATGCCGACCGCAAGGCCAATGGCCTGTCAGCGCTGAAGTCAAATTCCCAGCTGAACGGCTTAGCCCAGACTTATGCGCAGGACATGATTAACCGAGGTTTTTTCTCCCACTATAATCCGGAAGGCAAATCACCGTTTGACCGCATGCAGGCAGCGGGGATCAGCTATAATACTGCCGGTGAGAACCTGGCAATTAACAAAGATGTAACAGCTGCTGAAAAAGCATTTATGGCTAGCTCAGGCCATCGGGCAAATATCCTGAATACCACTTATACCGATGTAGGCATTGGCGTACGTCATGCTTCAGATGGATCTGTATATGTAGTGCAAGAATTTATTGGAAAATAAATAGATAAAGATAATGTTAAATAGAACAAGTCATGCAGAGTTAGCATCTGCATGACTTGTTTTCTATTTTACGGAGAAAAAGTAATAATATATAAATGTTTATGAAAAGCTTGTGTATTGGTTACTGGCTGTAGTGTTAATACTGGCGGCACTTCGGACACATCGGATGGCGTCCGTGATCATATTCGTGGTTGCAGCGAGGGCAGACTTTGACAACCTTATACATGCAAAGCTTATAGAGTTTATAGCTGCAGGTGAAGGTCTTGATGCATTTTTTTTCGGTTTTGCATTTCATCTTCGGCATACAACAGTCCATATCGTAGGCCGGGTAATCATAGTCATCACATTTGTCTTCGCATTTGTCGTAATATTTAGGGGGGCATTTTTCATCACATTTGTAATAATCTTTGTAGTCATAGTCGCAGTCGCAATCATCATGACACTTGCCGTACTTATAGTCCCACTTGGGATAATACATCTTTTGATAACTCATTTGCGCAATCCTCCTTATAATAAGAGACCTTCGGCATAAGCTCAACAGGCCTTTTGTTATATACTATGAAGTTGCGCAGTAAAGTGTTATGTTGACGGAAAAATATTTTGTAAAAAGGCGCTTGCTAAGGCTGTCTGACTCCGGGCAGCGTGAAGCCTCTGCCCATAACCTCGGCTGCATCGCTGACAATCATAAAGGCTTGTGGGTCTATGTCCTGAACTACCATCTTAATCTGTGAAATCTGGGTGAGGCTGACAACAACAAAAATGACCCGTTTATCCTGCCGGGTGAAAGCTCCTTCGCCATGAAGGATAGTAGCTCCACGGCCAACTTCTTTTAGAATGGAAGCGGCAATTTCATCCCATTTGTAGGAGACAATGAAAATAGTCTTCTTATGGTTGAAGCCTGCTACAACCTTATCGGTAAGGTTAGCGCTGACAAACATGGAGATAAGCGTCAGAATCGCTAGTTTGAGGCCAAACAGCATGGCAGAAACAAGCATGATCACGCAATTTACTGCAAAGCCGACAACACCGAGATTGAAGGAGTAATATTTTTTTATGATACCAGCCACGATATCGAGTCCACCGCCGCTGCCGTTGACGCGAAAGATAAGCCCTGCGCCTATGCCGGAAACAATACCGCCTGTTATGGCCGACAGCAAAGGATCATCAATCGGCGCCATTGTGGAAAGAAACTTTAAGGCATCTACGGCAAAGGAAAAAACCAGTGTCCCATAGATCGTTATAATGGTATATTCCTTGCCGAGCAGCCGATAAGCCGCATAAAGGAGCGGAATATTCATCACAAATATTTGTAAGCCAATTGGAAATTTAAAGAGGTAGTAAAAGATAATGGCTAAGCCGCTGACCCCACCGCTGAGCAGGTGATGGGGAACAAGAAATAAGTTGATTGCTGCACTGCTGAGCACGCAGCCGAGGGCAACGATAACATACTGGAATATTTTTCTCTTCATTAGTCTCCTCCTAAAATTAAGCGTCACCCAAACTAACTTTATCTTATCAGAAAGGTTAACTTTCTGATTGACGAAATAAGAACGGCATAGGCTTTTCTAATCAATATTGTAGTAAGCACTGACTATTATTAACCATTATTTCCTTCCTTTCCTGCCGGAAACAGGCGGTTTTCAAATTTTGTCGTAAAAACTTAGCGACATTTTTGGGGAACTCTTATATTTTTTGCACATCAAACAGGACTGGCGCATATATATGAGTTAGAACATCACAAAGGGGGGAATTTGTGTGGATGATAAAGATATGCGCCCGATTAAAACTCTTCCGGATTGCACGCTAGGAGCTTCAACAGGTCCACAAACGATAGTTGTTCGCCAGGTTGTGGCGGAAAAGGAAAAACAAAAATCTCTGGATATTCATGTGGTTGTTCCAGACAGTAAGCCAGCAATTGAGCAAATCGTTGACGTTTTCATTAAGGACGTAGAGATTAACAGTGTAGATGTTATCACGGATAAGGTAATTGTCCGGGGCGAGTTCGAAATTAAAGCAATTTATGTAGCTTGCCTGCCTGATCGTCCGGTTCATGCGATGGAAGTAAAGCATTACAAATGGACAGTTGATATTGATATGCCGGGCGCACGCCGGGGCATGGATGCTGAAGCAACTGTTGACATCGAGTATGTCGATTATGACTTTGACGAGCACCATCATCACCACCACCATCATCGCGCCAAGAAATATACCAACTATGACAATAGCGATAATTTCTGCGACGATGACGATGATTGCCACCACCATCACCATGACCATGACTGCGATGAAAATTGCGATGATGAAGATGATGATCGCAACCGCTGCAGAGAATTTGATGTTTCTGTTGTATTGCGGGTTAATGCGAAAGTCATGGCTGACCGCGAAGTTTTAATCAATAGCGGTACTCTTCCTACCAAACCAAAAGGGTAAGGAGAGACCCAGGGAAGAGGAGGGGAGAAAATGGGTAATATTAGGTACAAAGGCGTTGCCCGTACGATTGCCAGTACACCGCCCAAGGCACCGCGAGCTGATTTGATCGCGGAAGAGTGCGCGTGCTTTGAACCGGGGATGGAAAAAATTCAGGTTGAGGAAGTACTGGGGGCGGAAAGTGCCCAGCGCGTAATCGAAATCGATCTTACCATACCTGATAATAAACCGCCAATTGGTCAAGTAATTGATGTGTATATCAAAGAATTATGCATTAAGGATATTGATGTCATACCCAATAAGGTTATTGTTCGCGGTGAGTTTGAAGTTAAAGTCATGTATGTTGCCGACTTGCCCAATGAGCCGGTGCATGCTTATGAAAAACACCATATCCGCTGGACCCGCGACATTGAAGTCATGGGTGTTGACAAAGATATGCCTGCTACTGCCGATGTGGTAGTTGAATTTGTTGATTATGATGATTGTCATCATCATCATGACCGCCGCAAAATTCATGTGACGGTCGTGCTAAAGGTATGGACCCGTGTTACCAGCACGACGGAAATGGATGCTTACGTAATGACGCCAGTTGAAGAAGGCTATACATTAGGTGCCAGTACTACGAACAGCGCTGTTTCCGCATCGGAAGGCCTGACTGATAATGTATCAGCTTCGCAGCTGGGCGGTGGCGACATCTATGGCTATGGTGAATATAATACTTTTATTACCGGCCCTGTTGAAACGATAGCCGGAACACCGACAATTACTTCCGTAGCCGGTACGGTTAACGCAAGCAACGTTAACGTTCGTTCCGGTCCTGGCACGACTTTCCCATCGATTCAAAAGGTTGGCAAAGGGACGGCAGTAACGATCAAGGAACAGGCATTCGGCTGGTATAACGTAGTACTTCCCGACGGTTCGACAACCGGCTGGATTGCCAGCTGGCTAGTTGATACTACCGGTAATTTCTAGAATTAGACGAAAAACGCCGGGATATTCGATCTAAAACACCGCGTAGCCATTCGGTCTGCGGTGTTTCTTTATTGGCTGCTAAGAAAGAAGTAGGAGCGAACACAGTGAATAGAGAGCTTACTGCAATCGCATACCTGGGCTCCATGAAGTTAGGGGCAACTTCACCTCAGCTTTTCCGGGGCAGTGATCAACAATTGTATGTTGTTAAGCTGCTTGGCAACAGAGTTGGTCCTAAAGCGCTTGCTAACGAGTTTTTGGCAGCAGAATTGGGTGAGCAGCTAGGACTATGTTTTCCTGCCAGTGGTGTTATTTCAATCGATAAGCAGTTACTTGCGAAAAACCGCCGGTTACGGAGAGCGGGTGTGGTAGCTGGACCGCACTTTGCCTGCAAATACATCAGTAAGACCTTTTATGTGGATCGTACGTCGCTTAACCGGGTCGTCAATAAGTCTGAAATGGCCGGAGTCATGTTATTTGATCATTTGGTACATAATGTTGACCGTACGGTGAATCGCAAGAATCTTATCATCAGGCGCGAAGCAACAGGGTATCACATGTATGCAATTGACCATTCCCATCTTTTTAAGCGAGGGCGCTGGACAACAGCGCAGCTTGCTGCTCTGGAGAAGGACTTGTCCGTCAATACGCGGCGTACTTATGGCTTATTGCTTAAACATTTTCTGCAGCCGGATGATTTTAGTCCCTATGCGCAAGCAATTCGCCAGTGGTCTGATGAATACCTGACCCAAACGGTAGCTGCCATCCCTGAGCAGTGGTTAACCGATCAAGCGGAACGGCAGGCGCTGCTTAACCACTTACTCTGCCGGCGTAATCAAATTGATGAGATCATGGCCAGCCTGACCAGATTGATTCCTCAAGCCCATCATAAGACGCAACCTGAGCCAGTACTGATCGAAGTTCAGGAGCCGGACGAAACAGTAACGCAGTCCGAGGAACCATTCCTTGCCGAATAGGGCAGAGGAAAAACTCTGGCAAAGCAAGAGCTGCCGATGGAGCAGAAACTAGACTAAAAAAAACCTGTGGAAAATCCACAGGTTTTTTTTAGTCTAAGGGCTTTTTACTGTTCTCAGTAAGCTGCTGCCCACCTTGGATACGGAACAGTTAATCTCTGATGTAAATCGGTGTGCCAATACTGACTAAGCTGAAGAGTTCTTCCGCGTTGGCATTGTGCATGCGAATACAGCCATTAGAGACCATTTGGCCAATTAGCCAGGGCTTATTTGTTCCGTGTATACCATAGGCATCATAGTTTAAACCCATCCAGCGGGTTCCTAAAACACCTCCGGGATTAGGAATTTTAGTAGCGATGGCATAGTTGCCGAGCGGAGTCGGTGTCGAGGGTTTGCCGATAGCGACAGGATACTGCCGGGCCGGTGTATTGCCGTCAAAAAGGGTAAGCTGACGGCGCGATTTTGTAATTAAGATATTGGCGCGTGCCAGGCCGGTTGCGGCGCGTATTTTTGCTTTTACCGGTTCAATTGCGCGCGAGGGAGTTTCCGAAAGCCGGCAATAGGTTTTAGGGTCAAGTATACCTGTTACAGCCAGTTTTTCCGCATGTTGAAAGCAAGCGATTGCTTCCTGTGTCTCTATATCCAAGATTGTGCTGGAGGAGCCTGTGTAAAAACCGCGCTCGGTAAGTAGGTTTTGTACGATCGGTACCAGAGGACTGGACTGGCCTTCATAAACATGAGCCAAACGGTACGGGGGGTAATAGAAACGGATGTTCATGGTGTTGGCCTCCTTGGGGAATTGATTGTGTTGCATCATTATATGCAGAGGCAATATATTTGGTCAGTATTGCAATGTATAAAACAATGGGAAAAATGGCTAGAATAGTCAAGGAAGCACCAAAGCAGACTGGGACCTTTTTTGCCTAAGAGAAAGCGGAGGAAAGCGAGACGGAGGATTCATGACAACAGAGAAAACAGGAAGCCTGGTCATTATTGGCGGAAACGAAGATAAAACCAACGAGTGTACCATATTGCGCAAGTTTATCGAATTGGCAGGCGGCCGGCAGGCACGAATTGCTATTTTAACGACAGCTACGGAACTGCCGCGCGAAGTAGGCGATGAGTACCGCTCGTTATTTACTGAGCTGGGAGCGGCTTCAGCGGGCATTCTGTATATTGCCAACCGGGAAGCGGCCAATGATTTTCATCAAGTTAGTGAAATAGAACAAGCTACAGGTATTTTTTTTACCGGCGGTGATCAGCTCAGGCTGACGAGTATCCTTGGCGGATCCAGAGTGGACAAGGCTATTCGCCGGGCATACGGGAAAGGGGCTATTATTGCCGGGACCAGTGCCGGTGCGTCGGTAATGAGCGATACGATGATCGTTGGCGGTGATTCCAGTGATACGCCTAAGAAGTCAACGATCAGCATGGCGCATGGGATGGATTTGCTGGAGGATGTTGTCATTGATCAGCATTTTGCCCAGCGGGGGAGAATAAACCGGCTGCTGGGAGCAGTGGCCCAAAATCCATACGTATTGGGTGTAGGTGTGGATGAAGATACGGCTGTGATTGTTGCTCCTGACGGAAAGATGGAAGTTATTGGATCGCAAACGGTAACGGTGGTTGATGGCAAGAATATTATTCACTCCAATATTTCCGAATCCAAGCCAAATGAGTCGCTGGCTATTACGAATGTTATGCTCCATATACTCCCGGTTGGATTTGGTTTTGATATACGGCGTCGTATTCCCTATCTAATTAAGGAAGATGGAAAATGAAAACTTAGTATCAGCGAGCTCAGATTTTTAAGATAGAATCGTTTTGGCAAGGAGGGCTTTACCATGAATATTTTATCGACACGAATTATTGAAGGGCCGAATGTTCACAGTTATCATCCTATTGTTCGTGTTAAGCTGGATATCGGCAAGTATGAGGATATTCCAACGAATGAAATTGCCGGGTTTACCGAACGTATAACGGACCTGCTGCCGGGGCTGAAGGAGCACCAATGTTCCCGAGGCTATCCGGGAGGTTTTTTAGAACGTCTGATTGAAGGTACGTATTTGGCACATGTCTTTGAACACGTTGCGATCGAACTGCAATGCATGGCAGGCTATGAAGTCAGTTTCGGCAAAGCGCGGGGCAGCGGCAGTCCTGGTGTTTATGATGTGGTAATCAGCTTTCGGAATAAAGGGGCGGCTCAGCAGGCTGTTTTACAAGCCGATCAGGTACTCAAGGCTGTTTTGGATAAGCAGCCTATCGATATTAAGGCAGTAATTACGGCGATTAAGCAAGCCGGTGATCAAAATGAGCTTGGGCCGAGTACCGCAGCTATTTACCGGGCCGCCAAAGAAAAGGGCATCCCGGTTATGCGTGTTGGTGATGAGAATTTGCTGATTTTAGGCTACGGCTCCAAACAAAAGCGGATTTGGGCGACCACGACAAGCCAGACCGGGGCATTAGCCACAGATCTGGCCTGTGATAAAGGATTGACGAATAAAATATTAACAGATGGCTGTATTCCCGTCCCCTATGGCATGGTGGTCACCTCGGCGGAACAAGCAAAAGAAGCGCTGCGGGAAATAAGTAAACCGGTTGCTGTTAAACCGCTTACAGGCAATCAGGGCAAGGGCGTAACCCTGGAAATCACATCGGCAGTTCAAGCGGAACGGGCTTATCAGGTTGCCAGTGAATATGATAAAAATGTAATTGTTGAGCAGTTTATCACCGGACGTCAATACCGCTTTTGTGTGGTGAATGGCAAAGTGGAGGCAGTTGCAGAGCGAATACCTGCCTACGTTGTCGGTGACGGCAAGCGAACGGTGAAGGAACTGGTAGATATCGTGAATTCCGACCCGAACAGAGGAGTAGGCCATGAAAAACCACTGACGCGTATCACCATTGATGCGGTAGCAATTACCGTACTGGCTAAACAAGATTGCCACCCTCAATCCATTCCGGAAGCAGGGAAAGTCGTTTATATCCGGGAGAATGCAAATCTTAGCACAGGTGGCACGGCAGTGGATGTTACCGATATTGTTCATCCCGCTAACAAACAGCTGATTGAGAGGGCCACCAGGCTTATTGGACTGGATGTGGCGGGAGTTGATGTTGTAGCCGAAGATATTACACAGCCTATCCGGGAGGGAACAGGTGCGGTTATTGAAATTAATGCAGCTCCCGGTATTCGCATGCATCATTATCCTTCAGCCGGCAAGCCGCGCAATGTTGCCGGTGCAATTATTGACTCACTTTTTCCTGATGACAGCACGGGACGGATTCCGCTTGTAGCAATTACAGGTACCAACGGGAAAACAACGGTCACGCGGATGATCGGTCATATTTGGCAGACTGCAGGACGTAGAGTTGGCATGACAACAACTGACGGCATCTATATAGACGGCTGCTGTGTACGCGAAGGCGATACAACCGGCCCTGCCAGCGCACGTACTGTTTTGACCGATCCGGCAGTGGAGGTTGCTGTGCTGGAGACGGCACGCGGGGGGATTGTACGGGCGGGCTTAGCCTTTGATAAATGCGATGTAGGTATTGTGACGAATATTACGGAAGATCATCTGGGGCAAGATGGAATTGAGGATTTAGAGGGACTGGCCCGTGTAAAATCATTAATTATTGAGACTGTCCGCCCAGATGGCTTCTCTCTGCTTAATGCCGACGACCGTTATGTAACAGCTTTAGCATCAAGAGCGCGAGGGGAAATTGTTTATTTTAGCATCGAGCCTGACAATATTATTATCAGACGTCATTTGGGAGTAGGCGGCAGAGCATTCTTTGTCCGGGATAATGTAATTTATACTGCTAAAGGAAGAGAAGCGCAGGTTATTGCCGCAGTTGACGATATCCCGATCACCTTAGGCGGTATCGCCCAGCATAATTTGCAAAATGCGATGATTGCTGCAGCGGCTTGTTATTGTATGAAAGTGCCTCCTGCGTTTATTTACCGGGGTCTGTCAACTTTTGCCGAAAACCCGGGACGGCTTACTGTACTGCCTGTGCGGGATTTTAGAGTCTGCATCGATTACGGGCACAATCCCGCCGGCTATCAGGCGCTTGTTAACACAGTGAAACGAATGGGCGCATCCCGGTTAGTGGGGGTAATTGCTGCTCCCGGAGACCGTCGTGATGATGTGGTCGTCAATGTGGGGCGCATTGCCGGCCGCGGCTTTGATCATATCTACGTGAAAGAGGATGATGATTTGCGGGGTAGGAAACCGGGAGAAGTCTCGAAGTTGCTGTATAAGGGAGTTTTGGAGGCCGGTCTTGCTTCCGAGCGAATTCAAATGGTATTGCCGGAGAAAGAAGCGGTATATGCCGCTCTTGCCAATGCACATGCGGGTGATCTAATTGTTGTTTTCTATGAGAAATACGGCGATGTTTTTCAAACGATTCAGCAATTTTGCCAGCAGTGTCAGGAACAAGCTATTGAAACAATACCGGCAGCAGCGGTAGGAACAGGCGAACTGCTCGTTGGTGGCGTAAATGCTGTATAAAGCCGATTTTCCGATCAATTACGCCTTATTCTAAGAAATTGTTTTGAAGGGGATTGCAGGTAAATCCTATTGCGCGTACAATAACTATATGGAATTACCATAGCTTATCTGTGGAGGTGCAATATGGAAACTGTTCAATCCACTCAAGAACTCCAATTGGTTGTCTTCCGGCTTGCTAAAGAAGAATATGGCCTGCCGATAACCAAAGTCCAGGAAATTAATCGTCTAGTTCCTATTACCAAGCTCCCCCAAACCCCTTCTTTTATGGAAGGAATTATTAACTTACGGGGACGGATTATCCCTGTAATTGATTTGCGAAAACGTTTTTCACTTGCCGTATCGGAGCACAATGATGATACCCGTATTATTATTGTGGAAGTGAGCGGGCAAACGGTGGGAATCATTGTCGATGCCGTAACAGAGGTAGTCAGGCTGCCTGTCGCCAGCGTTGAACCGCCGCCGCCGACCTTTATTCTGGAAGCGCAATATATTTATGGTGTGGGAAAAATCGATGGCAGGCTGTTAATTCTGCTGGAGATAGACAATATCCTGACCAGTCAGGAAGAAATTGCCCTGAAGCAAATGAATGGGTAAGGACTGTAGTGCGGTGCTTAAGATTGAAGCTCATGCTAAAATTAATTTAGCGCTTGATGTGCTTGGCAAGCGTTCTGATGGTTATCATCAAGTGGAGATGATTATGCAGTCGGTTAGTTTAGCTGATACAGTGACGCTGACCGAAGTGCCCGGGGATATCAAAGTAACGGCAAGCGAAGCCCGCCTGCCCTGCAATAGTGACAATTTAGCCTATCGCGCGGCGGCGCTGCTGCGCGATACTTTGCATATTGACAAAGGTGTCGCGATTCATCTGGAGAAGCGCATTCCAATAGCAGCCGGGCTAGCCGGTGGCAGCAGTGATGCTGCGGCTGTGCTGAAGGGCTTAAACCAGCTTTGGCAGCTGGGGCTGTCAATGGACGAACTAATGCGGCTGGGCGCGAAACTGGGATCAGATGTACCTTTTTGTGTCAGTGGCGGCACAATGCGTGCTTATGGCCGGGGCGAATTGCTGGAACCACTTCCTGCTATGCCGAAGGCTTTTGTCGTATTGGCTAAGCCGTTTGTTGGCGTTTCGACTGCGTGGGTATACCGTAATTACAGGCCCGCTCAAGTCAAGCAGAGGCCCGACATACCAGCAATGATCGCCAGTCTCGGCAAAGGCGAATATGATGGTATTGCCTCACGGTTGTGTAATGTATTAGAAAGTGTTACCATACCGGCTTATCCGGCAGTGGCACAAATAAAAAAACTGATGTCTGACTACGGGGCGGCTTCGCTGATGTCTGGCAGCGGTCCTACTGTTTTTGGTCTTGTTGCCGATAGAGTGCAGGCTGAAAAAATAGCGGTTCAGCTGAAGCAGGAAGTAAAAGCTCAGGTATACGTAGCAGAAACAGTGACTAAGGTGGGGGAAGAAGATGGAGAGGCGCTTATTGCCGATTAAATTGGACAGCTATAAGCCTTTGCGTGAAGTGGTGAGTGAAACTCTGCGGGATGCTATATCTTCCGGTGTTTTGCAGCCGGGTGAGAGGCTGATGGAAATTCAGCTTGCTGAGGAACTCGGGGTTAGCCGGACACCGGTACGCGAGGCTATCCGCAAATTGGAGCTTGAAGGCTTTGTGGTCATGGTGCCACGGCGGGGTACATATGTAGCGGACTTATCGTTAAAAGATATTAATGAGGTCTTTGAAATTCGTACGGCACTTGATGTGCTGGCGGCAGGTCTTGCGGCGGAGCGAATTACTGATGAAGAATTAGAACTCTTAGAGCGTCTGCTCGTGCATATCGGTGAATATATTGATAATGGCGATATGGAAAAAATTGTTGAAGCTGACAGTCAGTTTCATGACATATTATATAAAGCAAGCCGAAACGACCGCTTGGTCGGTATCATTAACAATCTGCGGGAACAGTTTACCCGGTTTCGTACGATTTCCATTGCCTATCCAGGAAGACTGAAAGATACCTGGGAGGAGCACCGCCGTCAGGTGGAAGCTATTGCCCAGCGCAATGTGGATGTTGCCATGCAGCTGGCCCGGGAGCATATGGAAAACGCAGAGCAGACATTGCTTTTAGATATGAATGAACGCAGAGGCTATACGACCGCTAAAGATAAATAAAAGGCAAGGTAAACCTTTAGTTCGGGGGAGATTACAGCATGTATGATGCCATTATTTTGGCGGGCGGGGAAACTACCAAACATCTTAGTCCGTTTTCGGTACAGCCATTCGAGGCACTGATTGAAATCGCAGGGAAACCAATGGTTACTTTTGTTGCTGATGCTCTTGCCAAAAGCGGCCAGGTTGAGCGCATTTTTGTTGTCGGTCCTGCCCAGGCTCTACATTCCTGTCAGTTTCCCAAGAACACGGTTATTCTTGAAGGTGGCCGGACAATAATGGAAACAATCAGCCTCGGGGTGGGCGCGCTGGGACACCATAACAAAACGCTGGTGGCCACGGCAGATATACCTTTGCTGACACCTGAGTCGGTTAGTCACTTCCTGGCGCAATGCAGCCAGACAGAGGTGGACTTATATTATCCAATTGTTACGGAAGAAATAAACGAACGGGCTTATCCCGGTACAAAACGGACCTATGTGCGGTTCCGTGAGGGGACATTTACCGGCGGCAATCTGTTTCTGGTGAACCCTGCGATTGTTCCGCAATGCATGGAAGTCGCTGAGCGTATTGTGAGCAACCGGAAAAATCCATTAAAGCTATGTCATATATTAGGCTGGTCTTTTGTTCTTCGCTTTGTGATAGGTCTGTTAAGCCTGCCTCAAGTGGAAAACAGGGTTTCCCAGCTGCTTAATATACGGGGTGCAGTTATTCAATCGCCTTATGCCGAACTGGGGATTGATGTAGATAAACCCAGTGATTATCGACTAGTGCAGTCCGCTTTTTCAGCGAAGCTGTGAGTGAGTAAGAAATGAGATTGCCGCTTATTCTACAAGAATTTGGCTGTAGAATACTGCGTCTGGTGATCTCATTTTTTCATAGATTCGTTTTGGTAAAGAAGGATTTGCCTTATTTGCAGAGAATCTGAATAAAAATGTTTTTTTGAGGGAAAATGTTCGGGATTCCCAGTTTGTGCGGGAGGATTACTATGGAAAAAATTCGTCGTGTTGAGCGGGTGGTTGCACTTACAAAGTTGTTGGTGGACAGACCGTATTATTTATTCCCCTTAGGGCACTTTAGTGATTTATTTGGCATTGCCAAATCAACATTAAGTGAAGATCTTTTATCGGTGAAAAATGCCTTAAAGCAGTTTGGCCTGGGCGCACTGGAGACTGTTGCCGGAGCAGCTGGTGGAGTGCGTTTTATTCCTTTTCGTGAAGGCTTGCAGGCAAACGGCATTCTTGAAGAAATTTCAACTCGCCTGGCTACACCGGACCGGATTATTGCAGGCGGCTTTTTATATATGTCCGATATTTTGTTTGATTGGCATTTAGTAGTCCAGTTAGGTGAAATTTTTATGACCCGCTTTGCTCATGCGGAGCCGGATTATATTATGACTGTGGAAACAAAAGGAATACCGCTGGCGATGATGGTTGCCAGAGCCTTCAACAAGCCGCTGGTCATTGTGCGACGGGGCAGCAAGGTAACGGAGGGGTCGGCAGTCAGTATTAATTACGTTACGGGCTCATCCAAACGCATTCAGACCATGTCTTTGCCCAAACGGGCCATACATCCGGGATCAAAAGTACTGGTTATTGATGATTTTATGAAAGCTGGCGGAACTGCCCGCGGCATGATTGATCTAGCTAATGAAGTAGGCGGTATTGTGGTTGGGACAGGCGTACTGGTAGCAACTGCGCAGCCGCAGCCCAAATTAGTGGATGATTTTATGACATTATTAATCTTGGATGAGGTAGATGAGCATACTAAGAAAGTCACAATCCGTCCGGTGTTAGACGGCCTCCGATAAGGCCCCATCTGAGGGGCGGCCATCGATAAGGCTCCATCTGTGTTGTACCCGTAAAGGGTAAGCCGAAGTTCTAAGGCACTAAAGTGCCAAGAACTTCGCATTTGCCGGGGGCTCCGCGATCCTCACCGTACGCCCATGTACGCCTCCGGTCGCGAAGCCCCCGGTGCCTAGCATCTGGAGCCTTCTCGAAGGCCTGGGCTTGACGGCATAGGGATAACGGGGAACGAGGGCTTGTGGCAGTTTACGATGGATGGCTCCCCTGCGGGGTGCACAGCAAGACGTGGCTGGTAGTACTTCGGCTTACTTGTCATAGCGACGCGGCAATCTCATCTTTAGCCTCGTGCAATTGGGTTAGCTTAGTAGAAGCAAGAGAATAGATCTTTTGCTTCTTTTCTGTATATCGGATTATTTGCCGCAAGGCGAGGGATATTAGAATAATTGTAAACGTTTTGGAGGGCATTTTAGGTGAAAACTACTGTTACGCTGGCCGATGTAAAAGATGCGCGGGAAGCACTTAGCAAGATCGTACACAATACCCCGTTAGACCGCAGTCATACCTTTAGCGCGATGACTGGTAAGGAAGTCTATCTTAAGCTGGAGAATCTACAAAAAACAGGTTCGTTCAAAATCCGCGGAGCTTATAATAAAATTCGGTTATTGACAGCTGAGGAAAAGGCAAAGGGCGTAATCGCTGCTTCAGCGGGTAATCACGCACAGGGAGTGGCTTATGCAGCAACTGCAGCCGGCATTAAAGCCACTATTGTTATGCCTGAGGCGGCGCCGCTGGCAAAGATAATGGCTACCCGGGGTTATGGAGCGGAAGTTGCGCTGGCAGGCAGTATTTATGATGAAGCTTATCAAAGAGCTGTTCAGATTCAGGAAGACTCAGGACAAACCTTTATTCATGCGTTTAATGATTTATCCGTTATTGCCGGACAGGGAACGATAGGTCTGGAGATTCTCGAGGCTCTTCCTGATGTGTCGGCAATAGTCGTGCCGATTGGCGGCGGCGGATTAATAGCCGGGGTTGCCGCAGCCGTCAAAGAAGCTGCGCCGCATGTCAAAGTGTATGGGGTACAGGCGGCAGGTGCGCCTGCAATGTATATTTCTAAGCAGGCTCATACGGTAAAGGCTACTCCCGATGCGGTGACCATGGCCGATGGAATTGCGGTAAAAGTGCCGGGAGATTTAACATTTCCTGTTATCGATAAATATGTCGATGATATTGTTGTCGTAGATGATGAAAATACTGCCAGCACCATTCTTATGCTGCTGGAGAGAGCTAAATTGATGGTTGAGGGTGCAGGAGCGGTTAGTCTGGCAGCCGTACTCCAGAATCTTATCCCTGTTACCGGCAAGGTAGTAAGTGTCATTTCCGGTGGTAATATTGATGTTAACTTTATATCGAGGATTATCGAACGGGGCTTGGTGAAAGCAGGCCGGAGAATTAAAATCAGTACCCATGTTTTGGACCGTCCCGGCTCTCTGCAGCGCTTATTAGCCGTTATTGCTAAGCTTAACGCCAATGTAATTAATATCTACCATGACCGCATAGAACGTAATGTGCCATTGGGGCAGTCTGTAGTGGAAATCAGCCTGGAGACCCGGGATGCCTTGCATTCGGATGAGATTATTATGGGGTTGAGGCGGGAAGGATACCACGTCGACATGATTTAGAGGGACGGCCGCCGATAAGGCACCATCTGCGTTGTACCCGTAAAGGGTAAGCCGAAGTTCTAAGGCACTGAAGTGCCAAGAACTTCGCATTTGGGGGCAAGGGCGCGAGCTTGCCGTACCCCATGTACTGTCTTCGCTCGCTTCCTCGGCCTTCCTAGCAGCTGAACCTTTCTCACCAGCCTAAGCTTGTCGGCGGGGGAGACGGGGAACGCGGGCTTGTGGCAGTTAGCGATGTATGGCTCCCCTGCGGGGTGCACAGTGATTCGGTGTACTTTGTCATTGCGAGGAGCATAGCGACGCGGCAATCTCATCTTTAGCCTCGTGGCTAGAACCTATTGGACAACTTTGGTTTAAAATTGGCGTAATTCCGGCTGTTTCGACAGGATGGAAAAATTTGTAGGCAATTATTTTAAAATAAACAAAGGAAATTACTATATTATGTCGAAACAAATTGTTTTGTGTATACAAGCTTTGTTAGACAGGAGGTACAGTCATGGCAGATGTCGTTTCGCTTGTTTTGGCGGCGGGAAAAGGCACGCGCATGAAATCATCATTGCCCAAGGTGCTTCACCGTGTCGGTGGAAAGCCTATGGTGCAGCATGTGCTGGATGCGGCTGAAATTGCCGGAGCAACAAGAAATATTGTGGTAATAGGGTTTGGCGCCGAACGTGTTCGTGAAGAAGTTGGCGGTCAGGCCGATTTTGTCGTTCAGGCTGAGCAGCTTGGCACCGGACATGCTGTAATGCAGGCAAAAGAACTGTTAGCTGGTTACAGCGGTACAGTAATGGTACTGTGCGGTGACACGCCATTACTGGAAGGTTCGATGCTGGGCAAACTGATTGATGCCCACCGGGAAAAACAGGCGGTCGCCACGGTGCTTACAGCTCATATGCCTGATCCGCAGGGATACGGGCGGGTTATTCGCGATGAGCAAGGTCAAGTCGTGAAAATCGTTGAGCAAAAAGACGCTTCTGCTGAAGAACTGCTGGTAGCTGAAGTGAATACCGGCATTTATTGTTTTGAATGCCAGGACTTGTTTGCGGCATTAGCAGGAATCACCTGCACCAATGCGCAGGGTGAATATTACCTGACGGATGTTATTGGCCTCTTGGTGAAAGAAGGCTCCCCGGTCTGGGCGACTGCAGCTGCCAATTACCAGCAAACGCTGGGAATTAATTCGCGGGTGCAATTAGCAGAAGCAGAAAAAATACTGCGTCACCGTAAATTGACCGAGCTAATGGATAACGGCGTCACCATTATGGATACAGCCAGTACGTTTGTAGACCGTGATGTGGTGATCGGTGCCGATACAGTCATTTATCCGTTTACCTGGCTGGAGGGTGCTACGACTATTGGCAGCAATTGCTCAATTGGGCCCAATACACGTGTTGCCGATACGACCATTGGCGACAATGTAAACCTCCAATTTACTTATGCTCATGAATGCACGATCGCCGATGACGTTACAGTCGGACCTTATGTTCATTTGCGACCGAAAACAGTCCTTTCCCAGGGTGTTAAAGTGGGTAATTTTGTTGAAGTTAAAAACACAATTGTCGGGGAAAAGAGCAAGATTCCCCATTTAAGCTATATTGGCGACACCGATATGGGGTCGGGAGTCAATATTGGCTCAGGTACGATTACGGTCAACTATGACGGTAAAAAGAAGTACCGCACAACCATTGAGGATAATGCCTTTATTGGTTGCAATACGAATTTAGTGGCACCGGTAACGGTAGGCAAGAATGCGTATGTTGCTGCCGGTTCGACCATTACCAAGCATGTGCCGCCCGAATCGCTGGGCGTCGCCCGGGCCCGCCAGGCTAATCTTGAAGGCTGGGTCAAACGACAAAAGAAGGAATAGGGAGGCATTAACCAAATGACATTTGAAGACGGCAAGAAATTAAGAATATTTACCGGCAACGCCCATCCGGCGCTTGCTGAAGAGATAGCAGCTTATCTGGGCCTTAAAGTCGGCAACGCTTTTGTTGGCCGCTTTAATAATGGTGAAGCTCAGGTTATGATTGATGAAAGCGTTCGCGGTAAGGATGTTTTTGTCATTCAGCCAACCAGTAATCCCGTAAATGATAATATTATGGAATTGCTCATTATGGTAGATGCGCTGAAGCGCGCTTCTGCCCGTCATATAACAGCAGTTATTCCTTACTATGGATATGCCCGCCAGGACCGCAAAACCCGTGGCCGTGAACCGATTTCGGCAAAGCTGGTGGCAGATTTATTGAGTACTGCCGGAGTAACCCGGGTAGTAACAATGGATCTTCACGCCGGGCAGATTCAGGGCTTCTTTGACGTGCCTGTGGATCATCTGTTTGGTGTTCCTATCCTGGCCGAGTACATCGCCTCGAAAAAAATGGAAGATATTATTGTCGTATCCCCTGATCTGGGCGGGGTAACCCGTGCCAGACAATTAGCCGACAGGCTGGAAGCTCCGATCGCGATTATTGAGAAACGCCGTCCTCAGCCTGGTGTAGCTGAAGTCATGAATTTGATCGGCAGCGTTGAAGGCAAAACCGCTATTTTAATTGATGATATTGTTGATACGGCAGGATCACTGGTAGAGGGTGCCAAGGCTCTTGAGCGCTTCGGTGCGAAACAGGTTTTTGCGTGCTGTACGCATGCAGTGCTTAGCAATCCTGCTATAGAACGCATTGAGAAATCAAATATCGCGGAAATTATCGTTACGAATACAATTCCTGTTCCGCCTGAAAAGCGTACTCCCAAGATGAAAGTATTGTCTGTAGCGCCGCTGTTTGGCGAGGCTATTATCCGGATTTATACGGATGTATCTGTAAGCAAACTCTTCGACGATTAAGAGGGACGGCCGCCGATAAGGCACCATCTGCGTTGTACCCGTAAAGGGTAAGCCGAAGTTCTAAGGCACTAAAGTGCCAAGAACTTCGCATTTGGGGGCAAAGAGATGAGCTTGCCGTACCGTCGCTGTACTGTCTTCACTCACCTCTTTGCCCCCGCCTAGCAGCTGGAACCTTCTCGACGGCCTGAGCTTGGCGTCAGGGGTGACGGGGAACGAAACCTCTGGCGTTTGGTGTGGTAGTCTCCCCTGAGGGGTGCACAATTATTTTATGCCCTTTGCGGCTGCTGCTTAGTCCGGTAGGGCTTGGCAGCAGCTTTTTGGCATATGCTGGTGTATACTATAGGTATGTGATGCTCTTTTTTAAGGGAGGATACGCTAATGTACATTGGCCGTGCAGTGGAAGCTGATGTGAAAGCGATTGCCGCTTTGTTTACGGTATGCTTTTATGACAGTGTTATTCATCATTGCGGCAGGCTGCCCAGGCCTCAGGCGATGGAAGATGTTTTTTCACTGGTGTTCCAGGCCGAACCGGAGGCGGCTTTTGTCGCTAAAAATGCTGAAGGCACGATCATGGGGTATTGTTTTGCGCCGACGCGGCTTTCGAGACTGTGGCGGCTGGCCATTACCGGCGGGCATGTGGTTAAGTGGGCTTGGCGCTGGCTTAGCGGTCAGTATGGTTTTGGCTTTCGGCCAGTGACGGTTATTATCCTCAATAAAGCGGCTTTTTTGCATTCCAGCCTAATACCAGCCCAGGCGGCGGATGCCCGTATTTTATCGATTGCGGTTCAGCCTGACGCCCGAGGTCAGGGCGCAGCTCAGGCTTTGCTTGATCAAGCACTTGTCTATTTTCAGTCCCGCCAGGTAAAGCGGGTGCGGCTCGAGGTACGTCCTGATAACCTGCCTGCAGTTCGTATTTATGAAAAGGCGGGATTTTACCCCGGTGGAACAACAACTGATTCACAAGGAGACTGGCTTATCATGTATAGAGAAATGAGGCAATGCTGATGGGGGATCTCAGCCTGCGGCTTATTACGATGCTGGGCTTGCTGACGGCTTTGGTGATTACCGGCCTGGTTTTGGATTATCTGCATATCCTGCGGCGGCCTGTACGGATTGGTTTTTGGGGTGCCCTGGTCGGTATCGGCATAGGATCAATCCTGACTTATAATGCGCTTTTACCGGATAATCACTTTTATGGTAAGGTTTTTACCGGTATTAAAACAGATCAAAAAGTAGTTGCCCTTACTTTCGATGATGGCCCTTATCCGCCGTATACCAATCAGATTCTGGATATTTTGCGGGAATATCAAATTCCAGCGACATTTTTTCTCATCGGCCAAAATGCGGAGAAACATCCGGAACTGGTGAGGCAGATTGCAGCTGAAGGGCATCAATTAGGCAATCATACTTATCAGCATGTTGATCTGCTGACGGTCGGCCGGAAGAAAAGTGAAGAAGAGATTGACCGCACCAATCGTATCGTGGAGGATATTACCGGTATTAAAATGTCGATTATCCGCCCTCCCCACGGATTCCGCGATCCTTTGGTAATGGAAGTCATGGCAGAAAAACAGCTGGAAGTGGTTGAGTGGTCAGTTATGGCTCGTGACTGGACGAATCCGGGAGTCGATACCATTGTTAACCGGGTTGTCAGCAGGGTACAAAACGGCTCGATTATCTTACTGCACGATGGTGATGGTATTGCCTCGCAAGCATCGCGGGCTCAGACCGTGGAGGCGACCCGGCATATTATTCTGGCCCTGGCAGCTAAGGGGTATAAATTTGTTACGGTGAGCGAGATTGTCAAGAAACAGGAGGATTAAATGAAATTGATTGTCGGCCTGGGGAATCCGGGCAGAGAATATAGCGCTACCCGGCACAATGCCGGATTTCTGGTTGTAGATGAGCTGGCGCGCCGCTGGAATTGTCAGAACTGGAAAAACAAAAGCAATGCGCAGATCGTTGAATTTCGCGGCGAGGAGCAGATCTTGCTTGTTAAGCCGCAGACATACATGAATTTAAGCGGTACTTCCGTTGGCGAACTTGCCCGGTGGTACAAAGTGGACTGTGAAGATATTATTGTTGTGTTTGATGACCTTGACTTGCCGGTGGGCCGGTTGAGACTGCGTATGAAGGGTGGGTCAGGCGGGCACCGCGGCATTCAATCCCTGCTTACCCATCTAAGTAAGGATACCTTTGCCCGTGTGCGCTTAGGTATCGGCCGCCCTCCTGCCGGCTGGGAAGTGGCTGATTATGTACTTAGCCGGTTTACAGTAGAAGAAGAACCGCTTGTCGAGCAAGCAATATCGCAAGCGGCTGACGCAGTAGAAAGTATTATTAAGGTAGGCCTTACAAAAACCATGAATATGTTCAACAAGTAGGGCTATTCGGTGAGGATGTGAATGAATGTTAACAGCTTTATATGCCGATTCCCAGGGAGAGATCTATGATGCTCCCGGCTATCGGGCCATTGGTAAGGTTGGTGAAACCATTGTTTCGCTAAAGCCAGAGGACATGATTCCGCTGCCTGAAGGTGCCGAACTGATGTATTTGCCTGGACGTACGGCACTTATGGAGAAAAAGGGAAAAATGGAACCGCTGGCTTCTTCCTTGCTGGCGGTGGCGGCAATGCTGCCGGTTGGCTTCACCCGCACGCATCTTCCGGCATTTCAGCAGCAGCAGGATGCACCGCTGCTGCCGCTTTTCGGCTATACGGCAGCGGCCCTTTATAAAGATCAGATTATGGTGGCTGCTGTGCCGACCAGTGATAATGCCAAATGGCATCCCCACAGGTACAATACGCCAGGATTGGCAAAAAAAATCGAACAGGTGAAACGCGATTTAGGGGCAAATCGTCTGGTGGATCATTTGGCCAATTGTTCGCTTAACTGGCATTGCTGCACTGCCCAGAATTTGTTTTACCGGCGCTGGGAATGCGGTATCCCAACTTCACCGGCTTGTAATGCCAATTGCCTGGGCTGCATATCCCTCCAACCCGCCGAATGCTGTCCTTCCCCACAGAGCCGGATTGTTTTTACGCCGACGGCACAAGAAATAGCCGAGCTGGGGATTTACCATTTGGCCAATGCTCCTGAACCAATTATCAGCTTTGGACAAGGCTGCGAAGGAGAACCTTCCCTGGCAGCTCCGGCTATTGCAGCAGGGATCGAACAAATTAGAGCGGTCACCAATAAAGGGATTATCAATATTAATACAAATGCTGGTTATACTGAAGGCATAAGGCAAATTATCGACGCCGGTTTAAACAGCATGCGCGTAAGCATTATCAGTGCGATTCCGGAATCATATCAAGCTTACTATCGCAGCGGGTATAGCCTCGACGATGTGCGGCACTCCATTGCTTATGCAAAAAAGAAAGGCGTGTATGTATCGCTGAATATGCTGCTGTTTCCCGGCCTGAATGACCGGCCTGAGGAAGTGGCGGCCTGGACGGAGTTTATTGGCAGTACAGGCATAGATATGATTCAACTGCGCAATTTGAATCTCGATCCGGACTGGTTATTGTCAGTCATGCCGGCTGCTCAGGCTGCTCCAATTGGCGTACGTCCTTTTTTGCAGCACCTGGCAAAAACATTCCCCCAAGTTGATCTTGGCAGCTTTACGGTGTATCAAAATAGGTAAGGAAAAATAATGCGTTGCTGTTGCAAAAGCTTGTCTCCCTGTGGTATAATTACCTGGCAAAAGTTAAGTGGCAAAAAGTGAGGTGCAAGATACATGAAAGAAAAGATTCATCCAAATTACGGTGAAGCCAAAGTAACCTGCGGCTGTGGTAATAGCTTCATGACCGGTTCTGTTAAAAAAGAGCTGCGTATTGATGTTTGCTCCAAATGCCATCCGTTCTTTACTGGTCAACAGCGTGCAGCTAAAGCCCGCGGCCGGATTGAACAATTCAATAAGCGTTACGGCCAAGAAGGCTAATTGGGCAGCAGAGCAGAGATGCTCTGCTGTATTTGTATATAGTCTTGGATTGTGTTTACAAAAGGAGGAGAGAAGCCGTGGAACCCCAAAAGAAAGTGTATGTTGGCGGTCAGGCCGTCATTGAAGGCGTCATGATGCGTGGACCCGGCTATATCGCCACCGCCGTCCGTGAACCTTCAGGAAATATAACAGTAAAAAAAGAAGAGTTAAAGTCAATAGCCGATCGTTATCCAATTTTGAAAAAGCCACTGATTCGTGGGGTGGTTGCCCTTGCCGAGTCACTGGTCTATGGCATGAAGGCCTTGTCGTTTTCGGCCCAGGCGGCAGGTGAAGAGGGGGACGAACTATCAAATAAGGAAATTGCCATGACCATGCTATTTTCACTGGCGATGGCGATTGGCTTGTTTGTTATTATTCCCACCTATGCAGCTAAATTTTTGCACAGTACGACCGACGATGCCCGGATCTTAAATACGCTGGAAGGCATTTTGCGGTTAGCCATATTTTTAGCCTACATTGCCGCGATATCGATGATGAAGGATATTCAGCGCGTTTTTCAATATCATGGTGCAGAACATAAAACCATTCATGCCTATGAAGCGGGCTTGCCCTTGACTGTAGAAAATATACGCTCCATGTCTACGCTCCATCCCCGGTGCGGGACGAATTTCATGCTGATTGTTATGCTGGTCAGCATTGTTGTATTTGCCTTCTTAGGATGGCCTGATCTGTGGCTGAGAATTGTATCCCGTATTGTGTTGCTGCCGTTAATTGCCGGCGTTTCCTATGAAATTATCCGTTTTGCCGGGCGGAGTCAGCTGCGCTGGGTAGCCTGCGCTATTACACCCGGCCTGTGGCTGCAGAAAATGACCACCCGTGAGCCAAGTGATGATCAGATTGAAGTTGCCATTAAGGCATTGGAAGCTGTTAAACCTGAAAATATATAAGCATAGGCTGCGGGGAGTCCGGCATGGACCGACTTCAGCAGCCAGCATGAGGTGACTGTACGTGCTTGACAAATTGCAAGCTTTAGAAGATAAGTATTTAGAACTTGAGCAATTAATTAGTGATCCTGATGTTATCGCCAATCAGAATGAATGGCAGAAGCATACCAGGGCTCACTCGAAATTAACCGATATTGTTACGGCTTTTCGGCAATATAAGGAAGTGCGCCAGGGTATCAGCGATGCGCTGGAAATGCTGAACGATAAGCTCGATGCTGAGTTTCATGAAATGGTTCAGCTTGAGCTGAATGAGTTAAAAGCGAAAGCAGCCCAGTTGGAAGACGAACTGCATATTCTCCTGTTACCGAAAGATCCGAATGATGACAAGAATGTCATTGTGGAAATCCGGGGCGGGGCAGGCGGTGATGAAGCTGCTCTGTTTGCCGGAGACTTGTTCCGGATGTATACCCGTTATGCCGAGAATCAAGGCTGGAGAGTGGAACTGCTTGATGCGAATGCACCTGATTTGGGGGGCTTTAAAGAGGTCGTCTTCTCTATTCAGGGCGATGGCGCTTATTCAAAGCTGAAATTTGAAAGCGGGGTTCATCGCGTGCAGCGTGTCCCGGCAACGGAAGCGAGCGGGCGGATTCATACTTCCACTGTGACGGTTGCTGTGCTGCCGGAAGCGGAAGAAGTAGATGTTGAAGTTAATAATAATGATCTGCGCATTGATACGTATTGTGCCAGCGGTGCCGGAGGTCAGCACGTTAACAAAACGGAATCAGCCGTGCGGATTACGCATATTCCCAGTGGGATCGTAGTACAATGCCAGGATGAAAAGTCGCAGCTGAAAAACCGCGATAAGGCGATGCGTGTGCTGCGGGCGAAGCTGTTGGAGGCTGCTGAGCAAAAACAGCACGCTGAAATGGCTCAGAACCGCAAGAGCCAGGTGGGAACCGGTGACCGGAGCGAACGTATCCGGACTTACAACTTCCCGCAGGGGCGGGTAACGGACCATCGTATTGGCCTGACATTGCATAAACTCGATTTTGTTATCAATGGTGACCTGGATGAATTAATCAATGGTCTTGTTACTGCCGCACAAAGTGAGCGTCTAAAGGAAGCTGAGTCTGAATAACCATGAATGAAAAAAAAGAGCAATGGACAGTCGGCAGTATTTTAAAATGGACGAGGCAGTATTTCTGTGAGAAAGGCGTGGCAAGTCCCCGCCTTGATGCAGAAGTGCTGCTTTCCCATATACTGGGGAAAGACCGGCTTTATTTATATGTTCATTTTGACCGCCCGCTTGATGAGCAGGAATTGACAGAGTACCGCAGGCTTGTCAAGCAGCGAGCTCTGCGTACCCCGGTGGCTTATCTTGTAGGTTATAAAGAATTTATGGGACTACCCTTTGCGGTTACGCCGGATGTATTGATTCCCCGCCCGGATACGGAAGTGCTCGTCGAAGCCGTACTGGAAAGGGTGACGGAAAAAGACCAGACCAGTATTTTGGATATTGGCACAGGCAGCGGGGCCATTATTATCAGTTTGCTAACCAAATTACCGCAAGCTCGTGGCCTGGCGGTTGATTTATCTGCAGCCGCTTTGGCGGTGGCCGGGCAGAATGCGGTTAACCAGCAGGTCGGCGACCGGCTGCAGCTAGTGGCAGGCGATATATTTGAACCGGTATTGAATCAACGCTTTGATGTTATTGTTTCCAATCCTCCTTATATTCCCGATAAGGATATTGCCGGCTTGGAGCCTGAAGTCCGGCAGGAACCGCACGGAGCGCTGGCCGGTGGGCAGGATGGCCTGGACTTTTACCGCCGCATTATCAGTCAGGCTCCAGGGTATGTTAATCCCGGTGGCTTTTTGGCGCTGGAAGTAGGCATTCATCAGGCAGAAGCAGTGGCGGCCCTGGCAGAAGCCGGAGGCATTCTTACTGTTGAAGCTATTTGTCAAGATTATGGCGGTGTTGAGCGTGTGCTAATACTCAGAGCGCCTTGAATCTGATGAGGAGGCAGCTAGTTTGATACAAACACAGTATTTTCAAGTAGATCACCAGCAGCCGGACAAAGCAGTTCTGGCTCAGGCAGCCCATATCCTGGCCAATGGCGGTTTAGTGGCATTTCCGACGGAAACCGTTTATGGCCTTGGTGCTAATGGGCTGGATGCTCAGGCTGTTGCCGGTATTTTTCAGGCGAAAGGGCGGCCGTCTGACAATCCTCTCATTCTGCACATTGCTGATGACAGTGATGTTTTACGGCTGGTTGCAAAAGTACCGGCTAATGCAAAAGCATTAATGGACCGGTATTGGCCAGGGCCGCTGACACTGGTAATGGAAAGAAAACCGGTTGTCCCCGATCGCGTCACAGGAGGACTGGATACAGTAGCAGTACGCCTGCCCGATTCAGTCATTGCCCGTGAGCTGATTCGTCTGGCACAAGTACCGGTTGCCGCTCCCAGTGCCAATCTTTCCGGGCGGCCAAGCCCTACGACGGCAGAAGCGGTAATGGCGGATATGACAGGCAGAATTCAAGCCATCATTGATGGGGGACCATGCACGATTGGTGTAGAATCAACTGTGGTTGACTGCACTACACCAGTTCCCACCTTGCTGCGGCCCGGAGGAATAACTCTCGAAATGCTTGAGGAAACACTGGGTGAAATCGAAATTGATCCTGCTCTCGGTCAGGCGGATCTTATCCCCCGGGCACCGGGAATGAAATACAAACACTATGCCCCGTCAGCTCCAATGATTCTCATTGACGGAGCAGAAGACCGGATTGCGGCTGCACTGGCGGAAAAAATACGGCAGGCTGTCCGGGAGGGAAAAAAAGTTGGTGCCGTAGTATCGGCAGAAACTGCTTTACTATTACCGGCTCAGGCATTGTGCGCAGTTTACGGACCGCGCGGCGATGCCGGACAAATTGCCGGAAATTTGTATACTGCATTGTTGTCGTTTGACCAGACTCCTGTTGATGTCATTTATGCGGAAGGTATCAGCGAGTGCGGCCTGGGTCTTGCGGTAATGAACCGGCTCCGCAAAGCGGCAGGCTACCAAATTTTACAGGTGTAAGTTTCTCTTTTGATTTAGCAATAATTCATACTACCGTCTCTCATCTTTTCATATACATTACCGAGACGGAGGTGGTGGATATTGAGTACTTTGGAACTGTTTGTACTTAGCGCAGCCTTGGGAACGGATTTATTTTCCGTAGCAGTGCCAATTGGCATGAATCCCGTGCGCTTACGGATTATTCTGCGGTCAGCTATTGTTTTTGCCTTGTTTCATATTGTCATGATCCTTGCCGGCTATCATGCGGGACACTGGCTGGGCCACATGGTAGAGCATGTTGGTACTTATCATATCGACTGGCAGGTCGCTGCAGTCCAGGACTGGGCAAGCGCACTGGGTGCACTGGTGCTGGCAGGGCTTGGTGTGCACATGGTGAAAGAGAACTTGACCTGTAGGGAAACAGATACCGCTGGCGGCCATCCTTTAAAAGGAATGACTCTTGTTATGCTGGCCGCCAGTGTAAGTATTGACGCCTTAGCAGCCGGTTTCAGCCTGGGCATGCTTGATGTAGACCTGCTTAAATTAAGCATCATTTTAGGTGCGGTTATTTTTGTCATTGCGATTGCCGGCTTAATTGTCGGCCGGCGGGTCAGTCGTTGTTTTGGGTCGCGGGCCGAGCTGCTCGGCGGGCTGGTGTTACTGGGATTAGGAGCTCATCTGCTCTGGACAGCTCTTTTTTAATCTGCCTGTATGAGCGTCAGGATCTTTGCAGAAGGGTAGGCTGGCTCCCCATGATCCATAGCTGACCCTTCTTTGGGCTGGGCAGGCTGCTGCAAAGCAATCGTTATTTTTGTTAGCCTAATTCGGACATACTAAAAGGAGGATGATAATCATGCTGCGCATACTTGTTGTCTGCACTGGTAATACATGCCGCAGCCCGATGGCGGAAGCACTGCTTGCGGCAAAAGTGAAAAAGGCCGGGAAAACCGATCAAATCAAAATATTGTCGGCAGGATTAGCCGGTGCTGGTGCTTATCCTGCCTCTTATGGTGCAATGACGGCAATGTCTCTGAAAGATATTGACATTACCGCTCATTCCTCGCGCCAGCTGCTGCCTGAATATATAGAAGCAGCCGACCTGATTTTGACGATGACCGGTACTCACAAGCAGGCTGTTCTAAGACTGCTGCCAAGTGCAGCAGGCCGGGTTTATACGTTGGCCGAGTTCGCTGGCTGTGCCGGCGATGTGGACGACCCTTTCGGCGGGGACACGGAAATTTATCGCCAATGTGCCCAGCAGTTGGAAAGCTTAATTGATATGGCCTGGGAAAAAATCCTCCTTTTAGCAGGAGATAGCTGATAAAAGTCGAAACCAATGTCGAATATGCAAAGGAGGGTTCTTTGTGACAATCGCTATCGGAAGTGATCATGGCGGCTTTCGCCTTAAGCAGGAAATTATTGCTTTTTTTAAGGAACAAAGTATTGCTTTTCATGATTTTGGCACGTACTCTACGGATTCTGTTGACTATCCTTGTATTTCCCAAGCTGTAGCTAATGCTGTAGCAGCCGGAGATTGTGAGAGAGGAATTATTATATGTGGGACAGGTATTGGGGTCAGCATTGCCGCTAATAAAGTAAAAGGGATTCGGGCAGCCTTATGCCATGATGTTTTTTCCGCACAAATGTCCCGTGAGCATAATGATGCCAATATTTTAACCATGGGAGAGCGGGTGATTGGCCCAGGTCTGGCTCTGGCTATTGTCCAAAAGTGGTTGACCAGTGAATTTGCCGGCGGCAGACATGCCAACCGGGTCAAGCTGATCAGCGAAATGGAATAAGATAACGTATTGCTAAGTAGGTGATGATATGAATACCCTTGATTTAACCCAAATAGGCAGCCAGACGCGGGAGGCCGTAACCGAACTTGTCGCTGCAGCGCAGCTCAAGCCAGGGCAAATTTTGGTAGTCGGCTGCAGTACCAGTGAGGTACGGGGCGCAAAAATCGGCTCAGGCGGTTCTGAAGCGGTAGCTGGAGTATTATTTGATGTTTTAAGAGAGGTATGTTCAGCTCACGAAGTCCGTTTGGCAATTCAATGCTGTGAGCATTTGAACCGGGCGCTGGTGGTAGAACGTCAGACGAGCCTGGAATACCGTTTGGAACCAGTCACGGTAACACCTGTGCCAAAAGCAGGCGGAGCTTTAGCTGCCCGGGCGATGCAGCAATTTGCTGATCCTGTGGTTGTTGAGGAAATAGCCGCTCATGCCGGACTGGATATCGGCAGCACCTTAATTGGCATGCACTTGAAAAAAGTCGCTGTTCCCTTACGCTTGCAGCAAACCTGCATTGGGCAGGCCTGTTTAACTGCCGCCCGTACCCGTCCGAAATTAATCGGCGGCAATCGTGCTGTGTATGAATGATGGTAGGGTTTACATGAGATAGGTTTTACATAAGGAAGGAGAGAAAAACGTGAGCATAATAGCCGCATTTGATCCGGAAGTAGCACAGGCCATTGCATTGGAAAAAGGTCGTCAGCAAAATAAACTCGAACTGATTGCCTCAGAGAATTTTGTCAGCAAAGCCGTTATGGAAGCACAAGGGTCGGTCTTAACCAATAAATACGCGGAAGGGTATCCTGGCAACCGCTATTATGGCGGCTGCGAATACGTTGATATTGTAGAACGCCTGGCTATTGAACGAGCCAAGACGATCTTTGGGGCCGACCATGCCAATGTACAGCCTCACTCGGGTGCCCAGGCCAACACTGCCGTATATTTTGCTTTGCTGCAGCCTGGTGATACGATTATGGGCATGAACCTTTCTCATGGCGGTCATTTAACCCACGGCAGTCCTGTCAATATCTCTGGTAAATACTTCAACATCATTGCGTATGGTGTTGATGAAAAAAATCAGCGTATTGATTATGATGAAGTCAGATCAATGGCGCTGGAAAAGCGGCCTAAGATGCTCGTTGCCGG
Source organism: Anaerospora hongkongensis (assembly GCF_004339805.1). GTDB lineage: Bacteria > Bacillota > Negativicutes > Sporomusales > DSM-15969 > Anaerospora > Anaerospora hongkongensis. Next base: position 74,314 of record NZ_SLUI01000018.1, read on the forward strand.
TGCCAGTGCCTATCCAAGGATCATCGACTTTGAAAAAATGGCAGCTATTGCTCATGAAGCGGGCGCACTGTTTATGGTCGATATGGCTCATATTGCCGGGCTGGTTGCTGCCGGTCTTCATCCGAGTCCCGTTCCTTATGCCGATGTGGTAACGACCACCACTCATAAAACCCTGCGCGGTCCCCGCGGCGGCCTGATCTTATGCAAGGCTGAATATGCAAAAGCAATTGACAAGGCGATTTTTCCCGGTATTCAGGGCGGGCCGCTGATGCATATTATTGCCGCTAAGGCAGTAGCGCTGAAGGAAGCCATGAGTGAAGAATTCAAACTGTATCAGGAGCAGATTATCAAGAATGCCAAAACACTTGCCGGCAAATTGCTTGGTGAAGAGTTTACGCTTGTCTCTGGCGGTACGGATAATCATCTGCTGCTGATCGATGTACGCGGGCAGCACCTGACAGGTAAAGAAGCCGAAAAGATATTGGATGAAGTTGGTGTTACCGTCAATAAAAATACCATCCCCTTCGATACGGCCAGTCCTTTTGTTACGAGCGGCATCCGTATTGGTACGCCGGCCGTCACCTCGCGGGGCATGAAAGAAGCCGAAATGCTCATCATTGGTGAAATCATTTCGATTGTTCTTAAGAATCCGCATGATGCTGAAGCCAAGGCTAAGGCAATTGCGCTTGTTGAAGAACTAAGTCAGCGGTTTCCTCTATACGCGGACTAGTACGAGGTACTAGGATACTTATTTAAAATATGGGAGTGGAGCAGCATGCAAGTAAAAGTAATTAATCATCCTCTGATCCAACATAAATTAACACTGATTCGCGATAAAAATACCGGACCGAAAGAATTCCGCGAACTGCTTGAAGAAGTAGCGATGCTGATGGGCTATGAGCTGACTCGTGACCTGCCATTGGAAGAAATTGAAATTGAAACTCCTGTCACTAAATGCACCTGCAAGACATTGTCCGGCAAGAAAATCGGTATTGTGCCTATTTTGCGGGCAGGACTTGGCATGGTAAGCGGCTTCCTGCGGCTTATTCCTGCTGCGAAAGTAGGTCATGTAGGCGTATACCGTGATCCGCAGACCTTAAAACCGGTTGAATATTACTGCAAGCTTCCCACCGATGTGGCAGAACGGGATTTTGTCGTAATTGATCCAATGCTTGCTACCGGCGGATCTTCAGTAGCAGCCATTTCGCTGCTGAAACAAAAAGGTGCGAAAAACATTAAGCTCATGTGCCTGGTAGCTGCACCGGAAGGCATTCATCTCGTTAATGAGCAGCATCCGGATGTTGAGGTATATACTGCTTCGGTTGATGAGCGCCTGAACGACCATGGCTATATTGTACCGGGGTTGGGGGATGCGGGCGACCGGATCTTCGGCACCAAGTAAGAGGGACGGCCGCCGATAAGGCACCATCTGCGTTGTTGTCGGGGAATCCGCGATCCTCACCGTACGCCCATGTACGCCTCCGGTCGCGAATCCCCCGACGCCTAGCAGCTGGAACCTTCTCGACGGCCTAAGCTTGTCGGCAAGGGAAGACGAGAGAACGGGTCCCTTCACCGTCGGATGTGATAAGCTCCCCTGTGGGGGTGCACAATAGAATAGTAGAAAAGCCTGTCGCTTTGGCGACAGGCTTTTCTTTGGATACGGGGGGACGGTTCTCGTGTATCATTGCACAGCAGCTTTATGATAAGCGGGGAGGTCTTGCATCGCCTTGCTTGCAAACGGAGAATGATACAGGGGGACGGTTCTTGTGTATCATTTGCACAGCAGATTTATGATGAGCTAGGGAGGGCTTGCATCGCTTTGCTTGCAAGTGAAGAGTTACTGGAAGACACAATGGCATAAAAATAGCCTGCGCCTTGATGGCAACAGGCTATTCTTTATTTGAGCAGGAACTTGGCGGCGATGGCTTGGTAGCCTATAGCGGCTCCGATTAGCTGGGCAATTTCAATATTCTCATCTACTACATGGGCACCGTCTTCACGACCGGGGCCGAAGCCGATGGTGGGGATGTGATGCACGCCAGCGGAGGTGCTGCCATTGGTGCAGAAGCTGTATTTGGTGAGGGACGGATCAAGGCCGGTCTGGCGCAGGGCCTGCAGTGCACCAGCTACCAGTGGGTGTGCTTCGTCCAATACCCAGGCAGGGAAGAAGCGGCTGCCGCTGAGGACGGCACCGGTATAGCATTCCTGACTGGCAGTTACAATTTCCGCTTCAGCTGAGAAAGAGGGATCTTCGGCGGCTAGCTCGGCAATTGCCTGCTGGATAGGAGCAAGAACAGCAGCTTCTGATTCACCGACTAATGTGCGGCGGTCAAAGGTAATGCGGCAGCGATGCGGTACGACAGAAGCGCCTGGATAAGGGGTGGAGATAATATCGGTCAGTTCCAGAATACCGTCGCCCAAAAAGCTGTCATGAGAAACAGGAAGACTCCGTATTTTTTCAATTAGCGACATCATCATATAAACCGCGTTTTTACCAATCGAGGGGTTGGAGGAATGAGCCGCTTTGCCTAACGTTGTTACCGCAATTTCTGCTCGGCCCCGCTGGCCTCTTTTTAAGCTTAAGCCTGATGCTTCGCCAATCACCACACAATCGGGCTTTACTGCTTCAATGACTTTGCCTAAGGCGATGCCTTCAAAGGTTTCTTCACAAACAGTACCGGAGATAAACACAGAACCGGCTAAGTTGTTTTTTAGCGCAACCAGGGGAGCCAGGCCATAAACCATGGCCCCGATAGAGCATTTCATGTCAGTGGCACCCCGTCCAAAGAGATGACCTTCCCGCATTTCTCCGGCAAAAGGCGCTACTGACCATTTATCCTGGTCACTTACTTCTACCGTATCAATATGTCCGTCGAATAAAATACTGGGACCCGGCAATGCGCCTTTGATTTGCCCGATAACATTGCCAACATCATCAATCCAAACACGGTCAAAGCCCAGGGCAAGCATAGTAGTTTGCAGCAGCTGGGCAACTTCTTTTTCCTGACCTGTATAGCCGGGCGTCTGAATGAGTTGCTGGCAAAGGTTGATAAGAGCTTGTTCATCAACAGCTGCTACAGGTGCTTTTAGGCAGTTATTTGTCATTCGATGTGTCCTCCACTTTATGTAGTAATAATCATTGTTACTGACCTTTACGCAATACCCGTCCGGATAAAACTCCTGTTTCTACACCATTGGCCAGCGCGGCGGTACCGTTAACCCATACATAAGAGAAACCTTCCGGATGCCGGCAAGAATCGGTATACGTTGCCATATCCTGGACTGTTTCCGCATCAAATAAGACCAGGTCTGCTTTCATGCCCGGACGGATGATACCGCGGTCATAAATGCCCAATTGAGCGGCAGGCCTTGAGGTCATGCGGGCGATTGCCTGTTCCAGGCTGATGACACCATCTTCCCGTACGTACTTCTGCAGGATACGGGCAGTGGACCCATAGGCACGGGGATGGGGCTTGCCACCCAATAATCCGTCTGTGCCTAACATGCCCAGGGAGTGCTGAAGTATAGTAACAACGTCCGCTTCATACAAGCTGAAATTCACCATTGATACTTGCAGTTCCTCTTCCAATAGTAAATCAAAGATAACATCCTGAGGAGAAAGGTCCTTTTGACAGGCAATATCAAAAATCGTTTTTCCTTCCCATTGCTTATTGGGGCCGTCATTTACACCGGTAATCAGAATACGGTCCCAGCCGGCGGCAGTATTAATGTTTTCCCAGCCCGGCAGACCGGTAACCATTTGTTCAGCCAGCAGGGCACGCATCTGTTTATCCTTTAACCGTTCCAGAAAGCTTTCCGGACCACCGGCGTGAGCATGGGCCGGCACTAAAATACTGAGCATTGTGCTGCCCGCAGGATAGGGGTACTGGTCAAAACCAACATCAAGTCCGTTGTTTCTGGCTTCATCAAAGAGCGCCAGGATTTCGCCCGCCGTCCCCCAGTTTTCCTTCCCAATTACTTTCAGGTGGGAAATGTGCGGTTTTACTCCTGTTTTATAGCCAAGATCAAATATTTCCTGAATGGATTCTTTGATTAATCCCCGTTCATTGCGGACATGGACAACAAACAGACCGCCAGCTGCGGCTGTAGCTTCACCCAGAATGTGAAGCTCATCGTCAGCGGCAAAAACGCAGGGAGGATAAATCAGGCCTGTTGATAAGCCAAAGGCTCCTTCCGCAAAAGATTGCCGGGCAAGCTCGGCCATATGGGATAGTTCCTGCGCCGTAGCATGCCGTTCTTCCAGGCCAACAGCGACAACGCGCAATGGGCCGTGGCTGAGAAGGGAAGCTACATTAGTCGCTGTACCGATTGTTTCCATGCGGGTCAAATAATCGGCAAACGAACGCCAGGTCCATTCGATGGCCGGATCACCTTGCAGACCGGATAAATACTTGCGATACTCGTTAATGTGCTCAGGTACCATAGGCGCCACGCCCAGGCCATCCTGGCTAATCAGTTCGGTTGTGATGCCTTGTCTGATTTTGGCTGCTGCTGCTGGATGGACAAGTAGGGATAAATCCGAGTGAGAATGCATGTCAAAAAAACCAGGTGCTAGGGTAAGTCCTTCGGCCTCGATAACTTCATCATAACTGCCATCGTCACTTAGCCGGCCGATTTCGCTGATTGTATCGCCAGTAACGGCGACATCGGCAATATACCAGGGATTTCCTGTTCCGTCTACGACACGAGCGTTGCGGATTAGAAGATTAGCCATGATGCACCTCCTGCAGACCGCTGGCTGGCATGCGTAAGGCATTAAAGCGGCAGCGGCTGACGCATAGGCTGCAGCCAAAGCATCTATTCCTGTCGATGCGCAACTGTCCTGCTCTAGTAATTGCGCCATATACACAGCTTACTTCACAGGCACCGCACATTTTACATTTTTGCTGCTCAATCTCAGGAACGGCGGAGGTATAATTGGCTTGCCGTTCTTTCATTTTCCGAATGGTGAGCCCCTTAATGTCTTCGATAGAAGTATAGCCGCGCTCATCAAGGAACTGTGCTAGTTCGCTGACAATTTTGCCGTATACGGCGGGCCCTCGTAAAATTCCTTCGGTGCAAACCTGAACGGCCGAAGCTCCGGCCATCAGCATTTCGGCAGCATCACGGCCGTTCGTTACACCGCCAACGCCGAAGATGGGAATGTTGACGACGCTGGCTGCATCGTAAATGCACCGTATGGCTAATGGCTTGATGGCAGCGCCGGAAAGCCAGCCGTAACCGCTCTGGCTGCCCATCAAGGGAAGTCCGCTGTCCAAGTCAATACTCATGCAGGGGCCAAAAGAATTAATCATGACAAGCCCGTCGGCGCCAGCAGCCTCCATGGCCAGTGCAATTTCCTGAATATTGGGATGAGGACTCATTTTCATAAAAACCGGAACGTCAACAGCTTTTTTGGCTGCATGCAAAGCATTAATGATAGGGGAGAGATCATTGCCAATATAATGAGTAGATAATTCAAGGGCAGTGGCATAGGGCTTGACCAGTGGTGCCAGTTCGGCAATCTGCTCGGCTGTATAGCCTAAGCCGATAATCAGGGGTAATCCCGTTTCCTGAGCCAGCTTATACTCCGTTTCCAGCCATTGTTCCTTGGATAATTCCGACCAGAGCTCAGTATTTAAAAAACCGCCTTTAACCTCAGCCATGCAAGGTCTGGGGACATCGGCCGGTTTTACAGATATCGTTTTGGTTACGATTGCTCCTGCTCCACCAGCCGCAGCCGCCTGGCACATTGCTCCGTCTTTAGCGGTTGGTCCAGCGGCAGGCATAACCGGATTGGAAAAGGGGATGCCACAAATTGTAGTGCTTACATTTGCCATAATACAATTCTCCTATTCCTGCTAATAAAATACGCTCTAAAGTGAACAACCGTTCACTTTAGAGCGCCTTTGCTCAGTACGTTACAGACACCATCAGGTGCAGTACAATAGTCAAATTATAGCTGATTTGCCGGTACTTGTCTAGGGCGTATCTGAAACCTAGCGGGCTGGCCAATGGCACAAAAAGCGCCGTCAGTGGTAGTCAGATAGTTTTCAGATACGCCCTGGAAGTGTCGAATGCCCTAACTTGCCTTAATCCTGCTGCCAGTAGCCCTCATGGACGGCAATGATTTCTTCTTCCAGCTCCGGGAATGGGCCGGTGACGATAATGTTTTTTTGCCCTTTACTGAATACATCCCGGCAAGGCAGATTAAATGTCGGGTTTTGCTCGTCATCCCCGGTTAAGGTCAGTAATTTTTTCTCGCTGATACCGTAGACAACATTGCCCACATTCCCCCAGTAGATGGCACCGGCGCACATCGCACAGGGCTCGGCAGTCGTATACAGCGTGCATTGCCAGAGAAATGATTTCGTATAACGTCCGGAGGCAGCAGCCATTAACGTGGTTTCCGCATGGCCGGTGCAATTGGACTGCGTAATTTCGATATTTTCCTGCTCTAACAGGATGGTTCCTTCGGGATCGACTAAAATAGCACCAAATGGTGTATTGCCATGTTCTCGTGCTTTCTGTGATACGGCAATTGCTTGCCGCAGGTAATAAACGGCAGATTGTTGAGGCATGCATGGTCTCCTTTCAAGCATGGCTTTTCTAATTTCTTAAAGCATTCTAACAAGCTGCGGATAATTCCTGCGTATAGTTTACATATAACTACTTTGGCTTATAAAAAAGATCTCCGCCCTCTAGACAAATGTTTAATAATGAAATACAATGAAATTACAAAATTATAAAATGAGCAATGGCGCTCTGCATTCACATGGTGAAGCAGAGCGTTTCTATCTTATTTAGAAAGTTACACTTTCTAAATTGCGAAATAAGAACGACATAAGCTTCTGCCTGCGTCCTAAGACTTGGCACAAGCTAAGTCTTTTCTAATTTTCCTGGGAAGATGAAATCACAGGCTCTTGTTAAAGGAGAATGGGGACATGAATTTAGAAACGCAAAAATCCTGGCTGCTGCAAGCGTTTGTTCTGATAGCTGCGCTTGTGGGCGCTTTACTGGCTGGCGCTGCTTTCATTTTACTCGCTAACGCCAATCCGCTGGAAGGCTACGGCGTCATGCTTAGCGGACCTTTCTCCAGCAGTTTTGGGTTCTCGGAAACCCTGGTCCGGACTACTCCGTTGCTCTTAGTTGGTTTGGGCATTATTATTTCGTTTCGCAGCGGCATTTTAAACATTGGCGGCGAAGGGCAGATTCTCATGGGAGCTGTTACGGCTGCAGCAATCGCTTTGGCATGTCCCGAGCTTCCTGCTGTTTTGCTATTACCGGTTGTGTTGCTGGGCGGAGCGGCGGCAGGCGGCTTGTGGGGCGGTCTGGCAGGGTGGCTGAAAGCACGGCTGGCTGTAAATGAGATTTTAAGTACGGTAATGCTCAATCAGATTGCTGCGCAAATGTATTTGTTTTTAATCCGGCTTTTCTTGCTTGATCCCCAGGAGGTTGCTTTTGGCACAGGGGTACCGCAGACGGCGCTGGTCACAAATGCAATTTGGCTGGAGCGACTCATACCGGGAACCCGCCTGCATACCGGCTTTGTGCTGGCTGTCATCCTGGCTGTACTGGTATATATCTTCTTGTGGCGGACGACAGTCGGTTTTCGGATGCGTGCCGTAGGAATGGGACCGGATGCTGCCCGGTATGCCGGCATAAAAGTGGAAAAATACCTCGTTCTGGCAATGACACTGGGTGGTGCTTTTGCCGGTCTGGCGGGTGCAGTGGAAGTAGTGGGTGTTCATCACAGAGCTCTTGAGGATATTTCTGCCGGTTACGGTTTCACCGGTATTGTAGCGGCATTGTTTGGCCGCCTGCACCCACTTGGGATTGTGCCTGCTTCCGTCCTGTTCGGTGCACTGATCTTAGGTGCCGATATGATGCAGCGGGCTGTGAATGTGCCTTCCTCCATCGTGCTCGTTATTCAGGGGCTGGTTATTTTGTTTGTTGTTTCAGCCGATTTAATTCTTCGCAAACCACAATTGCTGGGGAAATTTTCATTCTTGTCATCCAAAGTGAGTGCCGGGGAGGAGAAATGCCATGGATAATTTAGCAGGTCAAAGTATTATACTGGGGATTATTGCAACCGGTATCCGCCTGGCTACTCCTTATCTGCTGGCGGCTTTGGGCGAAATGTTTACCCAGCGGTCCGGGATCTATAACCTGGGGCTGGAAGGCGTCATGCTGATGGGCGCTTTTTCAGGCTTCTATGTTAGCCTTACCACCGGAAATCCGTATCTTGGCTTAGCTGCAGGTGTTGCAATAGGGGCACTGATGGGCGTTATCATGGGCATCGTCAGCATCACCTTAAAAGCGGAGCAAGGAATCAGCGGTATTGGATTATATATGTTTGGCTGGGGGCTGTCGGGATTATTTTTCCGGCTGTACGTGGGCGGCATCACTACCATTGAGGGTCTGAAAGCGGTCAGAATTCCGCTGCTTGCCGATATTCCCTTGCTTGGCAGTATCCTGTTTGAGCATAATGTGGTCGTTTATCTGGCTTTTATACTTGTCCCTATTTGCTGGTTTGTTTTATACAGGACAACCTGGGGCTTAAAAGTGCGGGCTGTCGGTACTACTCCGCAGGCGGCAGACACGCTGGGCGTCGGTGTTGACCGGGTTCGTTATCAATGTCTGATCCTGGGAAGCATGATGGGCGGTCTGGCAGGTGCGGCTTTAACCATCGGCAATACTCACATCTTCGCCGATAATATTATTGCCGGCAGGGGGTTTATTGCTGTTGCTCTGGTATATTTCGGGCGCTGGAGCCCTTGGGGGATTTTAGCAGGATCACTGCTGTTCAGTATGGCTGATTCGGTACAACTGTGGGTACAGGTTATCGGTATCGCGTTTCCTTATGAATTAGCGGTTATACTGCCGTATGTGGTTACTATTATCGCACTGGCTATGACCTTTGGACGTATCTGGGCCCCTGCCGCACTTGGCAGGCCCTTTGAAAGAGGCGCCCGGGGATAGTATATAGGTTGATAAAGAAGAGGGGGAAGAGGAATGGAACGTATGATGAGGTTAACAAAACTGTTATTGGTTTTTCTCGTGGCACTGTCCTTATTCGTAACTGGCTGTGGCTCCAAGCCAAGTGCACCTGCTGCTGAGGCACCAAAGGCGAAAAAATTAAAAGTAGCCCTGGTCATTCCCAGCACGGTAGATGATCTGGCCTGGTCTCAGTCTATGTATGAAGTGTTAAAGAAAAATGACAAAATTGAGCTGGCTGTTAGTGAACGGATGGGAAAACCCGTTGATGCAAGTGCTGCGGTGCGGCAATATGCCACGCAGGGGTATGATATTATCTTTGCTCATGGCGCTCAATACTATGGTGTTTTAAAAGAAATTGCCCCTGAGTTCCCTAAAATTACCTTTGCTTACGGTACAGGAGCACAAACAGGTCCTAATATTATAGCTTATGATCCGCAAGCCCAGGAAGGCGCTTATTTATTAGGCTTACTCGCAGGCAAAATGACTAAATCCAAAACCGTTGGAATTGTCGGTCCCGTAGAAGCAGGCGATGCCATCAAATATAACCGGGGCTTCCAGCAAGGTGTCGCTGCTGCGAATGCTGACGTTAAGCTGCGCATTGCTTATACCGGTTCATTTGGTGATCTGGTGAAAGCCGGGGAAATTGCCAAAACTCATATTGATGCCGGTGCTGACGTTCTGACCGGTTCTTCCCAGCAAGTGCCTGGCGCAATTAAGGCTGCTGCTGATAAGCCTGGTACGTACTGGCTGTCTACTGATATGGATCAAAGCAGCATTGCGCCGGATACTGTACTTGCCGCACAAGTATACAACTGGGATAAAATTATCAGCAAGATGATTGAGCTGCGCAACCAAGGCACGGTTGGTGGTCAGCATTTAACATTATCCTTTGCAGATGGGACACTGGATCTGAAATACAATCCCAAATTAGCGGATAAAATACCGCAGGATGTTAAAGATGCTGTTGAAAAAGCGAAAAAAGACATAGCCAGCGGCGCGCTGAAAATTGATGTATCGAAATAAATGATGATGTACCGGGGAGAGGTGAATACAGTGACTCAACAAATCGAATATTTGGAAATGAGGGGTATCACCAAGCGATTTCCCGGTGTACTCAGTAATGATAATGTCAGTATTCAAATTAAATCAGGGGAAATTTTGGCACTGCTTGGTGAAAACGGAGCCGGCAAAACAACCTTAATGAATACGCTGTACGGTCTGTATCAGCCGGATGGCGGTGAAATACGCATTAATGGTCAGGCGGTGCAGATCGAATCACCCCGGCGAGCGATCGAACTGGGAATTGGTATGGTTCATCAGCATTTTATGCTGGTGCCTACTTTAACGGTCAGTGAGAATATAGCGCTTGGCCTGCCCTCGGGGAAAGGTCCGTTTTTAGACTTGAAGGCTGTTGCGGCTAAAATACGGGAGATCTCGGCCACCTACGGACTCAGCGTCAATCCTGAGGCGTATGTCTGGCAGTTAAGTGTTGGCGAGCAGCAGCGGGTCGAAATTGTCAAGGCTTTGTACCGCGGTGCCCGGCTGCTCATCCTGGATGAGCCAACTGCTGTGTTGACACCGCAGGAAGCGGCTGAATTAGTGGCACTGCTCCGGAATATGGCTGCCCAGGGCCGGGCAGTAATTATTATCAGCCACAAGCTTAGCGAAGTAATGGCGATCAGCGATTCTGTCACGGTCCTGCGCGACGGGAAATTGGTGGCAACCGTAGAGACCGGCTCCACCAATCCGAAAGAACTTGCTCAAATGATGGTAGGCCGTGAGATGAAACCATTGCAGCGAGAAGCATTAGCGGGTTGTGGCGATACGCTGCTGCGCGTTGCTGACCTGGAAGTAGCCGGTGACAAAGGCACGCCTGCGTTAAAGGGGATCTCCTTTACGGTAGCAGCCGGTGAAATTCTGGGTGTTGCCGGGGTTTCCGGCAACGGGCAGAAAGAATTGGCCGAGGCGGTCAGCGGCTTGCGCAAGGTGGAAAAAGGAAATGCAGTCCTGTGTGGCAGGGATATTACTAATCTGGCACCAGATGCAATAATAAAACATGGTTTGGGCTATATTCCGGAAGACCGGCTGCATGTAGGTACGATTGGCGCTTTTTCCATTTGGGAAAATATGATTCTGAAAGATCACCATTGCCTGCCGTATTCCCGTTGCGGTTTTCTTCAGAATAAAACAATCCAAAAACGCAGCATTGAGCTGGTGAAGGCCTATGGTGTAAAAACACCGCATTTAAATACGCCGACAGGCCGCTTATCAGGCGGCAATATACAGCGGCTGATTCTGGCGAGGGAGATCACCCGGGCGCCCAAAGTGTTGATTGCCGCTTATCCAACACGCGGGCTGGATATCGGCGCTACCGAATATGTTCATTCAATGCTGCTGAAAGCGCGAGAGCAAGGAATGGGTGTTGTGGTTATTTCGGAAGACCTGGAAGAAATACAAAAGCTGAGCGATCGCATAGCGGTCTTTTACGATGGTCAAATTATGGATATTCTGCCTGCTGATGAAGCTGATGAGCAAAAGCTGGGCATGCTGATGGCGGGCATGAACGAACAGGCCGGGTAAAGTAAGCAAACTGAGGGAACGAAAGAGAACTTCTTGAAAAAGAGGTTCTCTTTTTTTTGTGCCTTCATTTGCGAGCATTTACGCTCAGACTCAAAAAGTGTGTCAGTGAAACCGTCCGTGCGTCATGTGAAGAAGGGGGGATGTCCCCCTTTGGGGCCAGGGAAACTACCGGCGCTGAACAGCTTGTTTTGTTGAAAAATAGTTTGTTTTGGTTTTGCTTTTTAATTAAATCTAAATAATCATTTGCGAAACTAACTATAACCAGCTAAATCACCTTTTAGGGGGAGTACAAATGAGTATTAATTCAAGTGCTTTATTATCAACTACAAGTTCAACGAGTTCCAGTACCTCCAGCAGTTCTACCACCGGCAGCACCAGTCTGGATTTTGAGTCCTTTCTGGAACTTCTGGCAGCGGAGCTCAAGTATCAGGATCCTACCGATCCAGTTAGTGCTACCGAATATGTTACGCAAATGACGCAAATCAGCTCATTATCCCAGTTGTCGAGTATTTACAGCACCGTCAATAACGTTAGCGCCTACAGCATGATTGGCAAAGAGGCTGCTTATACAACAACTGATTCCTCAGGCAATAGTTATTCCGGTTCCGGTATTGTCCAATCGGTAACAGTATCGGGCAGCAATACGTATGTCAATGTTGGCGGAACAACCGTGTTGCTTAGCTCGATTACGCAGGTTAGCAGCGCCGACGATACGGCTAACGCTTAAAAACATTCCCGGCCGGACCCCATCGGGGAGGCTGAACTATTTCTAAACGACTGATGAAATAGCAAACCATAAATAACGAGTGAGAGGGTGCTTCTCTATGATGACCGCATTTTTTTCCGGTGTTTCCGGTCTTAAGGCTCAGCAGACAAGCCTGGATGTAATCGGTAATAATATTTCGAATGTCAGTACGACTGGCTACAAATCACAGCGCGTCAGTTTCAGTGATTTACTCAGTCAGACAATTAGCGGTGCTTCTTCCTCAACCGCCACCAAAGGGGGAACTAACGCCAAGCAGATTGGTCTCGGTGTCAGCGTTGGCAGCATTGATACACTGATGACGGTAGGCAGCACACAATCTACCGGGGTTGCCACTGACGTATCCATTAGTGGCGACGGATTTTTTATTGTCTCCGGCGGCTCCAGCGGGGAATATCAATTTACCAGAGCAGGTAATTTTGATGTCGATGAGGATGGCAATCTGACAGTCGGCGGCTATAAGGTTTGCGGCTGGCAAGAGTATACCATAGATGCAGACGGCAACTATGTGTTCAACAGCGACAAGGCTGTAGAGCCAATTAACTTATATTCTGATTCTTATAATGGCAATAAAAAAATTCTTGCTGCTGAGGCCACTACAGCTGCCACATTTGCCGGTAATCTTGATCCGTCTAAAAGTGTAGTGGAAGGTGCCACGCTTTACAATATAGGCGATACATCCAATCTTACCTTTGATCAGACATCTACCATCACGGTTTATGATGAACAAGGCAATAACTACGATATAGCGGTTAACTGGAAAAAATGTGCGATTGATTCTTCTACGAATCAAACCAGCTGGTACTGGGAAGCAAGCTCGACTGACGGCATGTCAATCAGCCCTGCCAGCGGTTATATTGTATTAAATGCCGATGGTACAGTTGCAGAAAACAATTCTACTGCTATTGGGACCAATACAATACCGGCAGCTTCAACAATTGATACTACTGCAACGAATACTACTGGCTATGCCAATAGTAATATTGCGGCAAGCACTGGATTAACAGCAGGTGCTTATACCATTACGGTAGCGGCTGCAGCCAGCGGCACTGCCGGCAGCTATGATATAAAGCTGACCGATGCAGACGGTACTACCTATACGGTGACCGATTCGACTGATGGCGCAGCAACTTTTACCACTGCAGCGGGAACGGTTACACTGTCCGCACCTGCAACTCTTACCGAGGGTTCAACTACTTTCAATTATACTGCTGAGTCGACAAACTCCTATACGAAGGATACTACTCCGACTCTGACGCTGACGCCAACCAATGGAAGCGTAGCTGCCTTTGATGTGAACATGGACTTCTCTGACCTCCTTTCCTATACCAGCAGTACTACCAGTAAAGTAACCGGTACTCCCAATGGTTATGAATCAGGAGAATTACAAAGCGTCAGCATTTCTTCCGACGGAACGATTGTCGGCACATACAGTAATGGGCAGTCTCAGGCCCTAGCTAAAATTGCCCTTGCAACTTTTACGAATCCGGAAGGTCTCGAAAAAGTCGGCAGCAACCTATATGCAGTTAGCGCCAATTCCGGTAATTATACGACAGTTGTTGCCGGCAGCGGCGGATCGGGGACACTCAGCGCAGGTACGCTGGAAATGTCCAACGTGGATCTGGCAGAACAGTTCAGCAACATGATGATCAGCCAACGGGCGTATCAGGCTAACAGCAAGGTTATTTCCACCGCTGATGAGATGCTGCAGTCGCTCATTAACATGGTAGGCTGATTATGGGATCGACTTTTAGTACGTACAATATAGCCTATTCAGGCATGTATACCAGTCAGGCATCTTTGGCGGCAACCAGCAACAACCTGAGCAATGTTAGTACGACCGGTGCCTCCCGGACACGGGTGGCTGCAGCAGAACAGAATATTGTCAACGGCCAAACCTCTACCGGAACAGGAGTCAATGTACAATCGATTACCCGGGCGAGGGACCAATTGCTGGATAATACGTACCGAACGCAAAATGCCGATGCGAATTATTGGGCTGTAAAGAGCGGCAATCTTGAATATATGCAGGAAATACTGAGTGAATTTGAGACCGATGACGGAACAACAATCAACACCGGGTTGCAGCAGACGATTGAGGATTTTTTTAACTCCTGGGAGGAATTATCGAAAGATCCCAGCTCTCAGAGCAACCGGCAGGCGGTAACGGAGGCTGCCAGTTCACTCCTTAGTGCATTATCCACTATTGACAGTCAGCTCCAGCAATTACAGGCAGATGCCGTAGCGGGCGTACGGGATGGAATAGACAGTCTGAATTCCATGGCAGGGCAGGTGGCGGAACTTAATAGGCAAATTACTGTGGCTGAGGCAGGTGGCGGCGAGGCGAGCTATCTAAGAGATCAGCGTGATAACTTGCTTGATCAGATGTCTGCTCTCGCCGGAATCAGCACTATAGAATCAAATGGTGTTTTACAGGTAACGCTGGGAGGGGTGACACTGGTCAACGGCACCACGGCTCACACCCTGACAGTACAAGGAGATGGCTCTGCAGAGCATCCCTTATCTATTGAATGGGATAATAGCTTTGATTGCACCAGTTCAATTACCAGCGGCAGCATTAAAGCGTATTTGGAAGACGCTGATCAGACGGGCTACTCGGCAATTGATGCATCAGGAGACTACAATTTTACCACTACGGCCGCTAGCTCAATCAGTAGTCTGCGCCAGGGCTTGAACGACCTGATTACCAGCATTGCTGCCGAGATTAATGCTTTGCATAGTTCAGGGGCAGATCTTAATGGTGATCAGGGACTTGATTTTTTTACGGTAATTGATGCGACTAAGCCGTTGAGTATTACGAATATCCAGGTCAACCCGGAATTGGACGATCCTGACAAGCTTGTTACAGCGGCGAGTGGTTCCAGTGGCGATAATAGCATTGCTCAGGCGATAAGTGATTTGAGTACGAAGCAGCTTTATCAGTTTGATGGCTTGTCTTTGGATATTACTAATTTTTATGCTGCTTTGACCTCCTGGATAGGGACAGCTGGTGACAATGCCGCCAGCAGTTACGCAACACAGGCTGCACTGGTAACCCAGGTAGATACGCAGCGGCAGGCGATTTCCGGGATATCCACCGACGAGGAGATGTCTAACCTAATTATGTATCAGAATGCTTATGCTGCCAGTGCGCGTGTTCTTAGCACCATAGACGGACTCATTGCCGGCCTGATTGAAGATTTAGGATAATAAGAGGAGGGATGCGGCATGGCCTCAACTTTTATGGGAATTAGCATTGCCAATCGCGGTCTGGCTGCCAGCCAGGCTGGCCTGGCAGTGACGACTACTAATATGAGCAATGTAAATACTACCGGTTACTCGCGGCAGGTAGTTGCGCAGACTGCTGTGGGCCCTGCAGCCGTCTATAGCAGCAGCTATGTTGGCTCGGGTGTATCGGTTGACTCAATTGACCGGGTGCGAAGCTTCCGCCTGGATCAAAAATATTGGCAGGAAAATAGCTCTTTAGGTGGCTGGGAAGTTAAGTCTAATTACCTCCAGGAAGTAGAAACTGTTATAAACGGTACGGATGCTGACGGTTTTAGTGCAACAATGGAAGATTTCTATGCAGCTTTAGAGGATTTGTCTGCAGATCCCAGCAGTACTTCTGCCCGGTCCGTCGTCCTGGAAACGGGCAACTCCATCTGTGCCTATCTCAATGATACTGCCGAACGGTTGAATCAGCTGAGAACTGATCTTAACAGTGATGTCAAAACGGCTGTAGAGCAAATTAATTCGTATTCAAAGCAGATTGCGGATTTAAATCAGCAAATTACCGTTGCTGCCTCTTCCGGTGCATCTACCAATGAATTGGAAGATGCTCGGGATGCACTGCTTGATAAACTATCCGCGCTGGTGGATGTGGAAGTCACCCAGAAAAATGTTGGTACAAGTGCTGATGGTAAAACTCTTACAACTCTTACTGTTACTGTGAACGGAGAAACTTTAGTTAACGGCAACAAAGCCAAACAGCTCGAATGCTACACAATTACAGACGGCAGTTCAGATAATGGATTATATGGCATTCGCTGGGCCGACACAGGTAAAGAGTTTAATCCTGGTGATACCGGTCAAGTCAAAGCTTATTTGGATTTACGGGATGGAACGGGTACTGGCTCAGAATATAAGGGTATTCCTTACTATGCCAGCCAGCTGGATGAGTTTGCCCGGACTTTTGCAAAAGCCTTTAATGAAGGCGTCTACAAAGACGGTACTGCCAGCGAGTACAGCGGACATGCCAGTGGAGTGGGGCTGGATAATTCCACTGGTATCCGGTTTTTTTCCTATGACGGCCTTTCCACAGAAGAACTTATGGCCAGCGGCGCTACTACCGAGGCAGTGTATGAGAATATAACAGCATCGAATATTTCGCTGTCAAAGGATGTAGCGGCTGATGTGAATAAAATAGCAGCATCTTCTGCCAGCGGAGAAGCGGGGAATAATGAAGGTATCAGTGATCTGATCAGTATTTGTCAGGATACAAAAATGTTCAGCAGTGGTTCACCGGAGGATTTTTACAATTCGGTTGTCTCTACTCTTGGGACGGCCAGCTCTTATGCACAGCGCCAATATAAACTGCAGACCTCAATTACCGATTATATTGAAAACAGCCGCTCGTCCGTATCCGGTGTTTCCTCTGACGAAGAGACTGTTAATCTGACGAAGTATCAATCGGCTTATGAAGCATCGGCCCAGGTCATCTCCGTATGGGACGATATTTATAAAACCACCATAAATATGGTGTCATCTGATTAGCAAGGAGGCTTTCTGATGCGAATTACCAATAATATGATGGCAGCAAGTACCATCAAAAATATTAATAATGCCGCTAAAAGACTGAATGAAGCCAATGAGCGGATGTCTTCCCAGCAAAAGATTCAATTAGCATCCGATGATCCGGTTATAGCAACAAGAGCGATCAAGTACCGTAATTATGTAGCGACGGTTGAACAATATAAAAAGAATGTAGATGACGTTACTTCCTGGCAGGGGATAACGAACTCTGCTTTAAGTGATTTAGACGAGGTTATTCAGCAGGCACGGGAATTGACGGTAAAAGCGTCAAACGGAACCCTGTCGGACTCTGATTTGGCCAATATCAAAACAGAAATGGAAGAACTGCAGAAGCAGGCTGTACAGATCATGAATTCAACCTATGCCGGCCGCTATGTTTTTGGCGGTTTCGATACCGATGCGGCGCCCTATAGGCTGGAGTCTACCGATATCGGCGATATAGTGACTTACAAGGGGCAATATACCGGCACCGTTGTGGCGTCTGATACGGATGATGCCGATATTGCCAGCTTTTATGCAGACAACTCCGATAATTTCTATGAAGATACGTCGGATCAATCTATTCAATATAATATTGGGTTCAATGCCAAGGTTACGGTAAACGTAGAAGGGCAGGATGTTGTTGGTGCTACTACAGGCAATAATCTGTTTGATACCTTTGCCAAACTGCTGACTGCATTGGATGGTCAATCGAGCTATAAGACGATTGATCCTTCCAGTGGAACAGTAACTACGACTACGCTCAGCAATATCAATGATCTGCTGGATGATTTGGATGAGAATCACAATCAAATATTGACTGCCCAGGCCGCACTGGGAGCTAAAATGAATTATGTAACCAGGGTTGCTGACCGCCTGAGCACCGACTACTCCACGTACACTACACTGATGAGTAACAATGAGGACATCGATACAGCTGAGGCCAGTACTGAAGTTTCAACAGCCGAATATGTTTATCAAGCCTCGTTATCGGTAGGTGCAAAAGTTATCACTAAGTCTCTGATTGATTATATCGCTTGAGAGAAGAATTAAAAGGAGGGATGCGATATGTCTACCAGCAGCAGCGTAACATCAACGACTGTTAACGGAACAACAAGAATTACCGGACTGGCCTCGGGATTGGATGTAGACTCTATTGTTACACAATTAATGAGTGCCGAAAAGACAAAACTCAATAAACTGCAGCAAAAGCAGCAGCTTGCCGAATGGCGCCAGGAGTCATACCGGACAATTATTACGGCTGCCCAGGAGTTTACCAGCAAATATTTCAACACTACTTCGTCGAGCAGCTTATTGAGTGCAAATACATTCATCAAATATTCCGTAACGAGCAGCAGCAGTGCGATATCAGCATCTGCCAGCAGTTCAGCTTCAGCGGGGAATCATACGGTACAAGTAAGCCGGCTTGCCACAGCAGCTACGCTGACCAGCAGCAGCAGCATATCCAAGGACGTACAGGGCTCGGCAGCTGCTGATTACAGCAGCCTTAGCGGCAAAAGTATTACTCTGGCGGTGGATGGGACCACCAGAACAGTATCTCTCAGTAACGTTACGGACGCCGACTCTTTGCAGACTGCTATTGATGAAGCAGTTGGCACAGGAAAGCTGACAGTCGGTACCACCACTGATGGATATCTTAGTATTACAGCCGCTGCTAACAGCGGTGTGCAAAAAATAACCATCAGCGCCCCCAGCTCAGGAACCAGCGGATTGACCAGCCTGGGATTTGGCAGCGGTGCAACTCTTTCCAACCGGGTGACGACAACAAGCACACTGGAAACAATCTTTGGCGATGATGCTTTCAATAGTGACGGACAGATTGAACTTACCATTAACGGCACATCGTTTACTTTTGATAAAAGTGATACACTCAGTGCTATGATGAGTGAAATTAACAGCAGCAGTAATGCCGGAGCAACGATGAAATACGATGAGCTTAGCGGCAAACTGACGCTCACGGCCAATGAGGCGGGGGCCGGTAATACGCTGGTTGTTACAGAAGGCGACGGCAGCAGTTTCCTCAGCAGCTTTTTGAATACTGCAACTGCCGGTGTAGATGCCCAGGTTACTATTGACGGGCAGGTATTGACCCGCAGTTCCAATAAAGTTACGGTGGACGGCGTAACCTATACCTTTAGTCAAACTACTGATATAGCTGCCACGGTAAGCTTAACCCAGGATACGGATGCTATTTACGATACCATCAGCAGCTTTGTGGAAGATTATAATGCGATTATCAGTTCGATCCATTCTGCCTTGGATGAGAACTATGATTCGGATTATCCGCCGCTGACTGACGATCAAAAAGAAGATATGACAGATGAAGAAATCGAGAAATGGGAAAAGAAAGCAAAAGTCGGCCTCTTGGCAAATGATTCAACCTTGAAGACTATGTTGAGCGGCTTGCGAAGTTCTTTAATCGACTCCGTTCCCGGCCAATCAGTGACAATTTTTACTATTGGTATTTCAACAGGTACCTATGATGAGCAGGGCAAACTGTATATTGATGAAACCAAGCTTAAGGCAGCGATTGAAAGTGACCCGGAAGGAATCAGCAACCTCTTTACGCAGCAATCTAGCAGTTATGCCGGTACTACTTCTGTTCGTTCACTCAATAACAGCCAGCTGAGCACGCGTTATAAGGAAGAAGGGCTTGCGTATCGTTTCTATGATATCTTGCAAACCAACATATCTACCATCCGTGATAATAACGGGAATAAAGGCTTGCTGCTAGAGAAAGCAGGTACCGAGAATGATGCCTCTGAAACCAGCAATACATTAACCACGCTGATCGATAAATATCAAGAAGAAATTGATAAAGAACAAGACCGGCTGGATGCCAAGCAAGACAGCCTATATACAAAATACAGTGCATTAGAGACGTATATTAATAAAATGAATACGCAATTGTCAGCCTTATCTTCCTATCTGTCAGACAGTACCAGCTAAGACTGAATACCATCACCTCAGGGAGTGACGAAGAGTGGAGAATAAAGAGACAATTGATGACTGGCTGTTAAAAAAAATGATGCTTCTCGGCAGAATAGCCGCTAATACTAATACGCAGAGCCGCTTTATCCAACGAAGAGAAATGAAGGGGCTCTGCCGGGTAGCAGGTGAATGGGAAGCTCTGATCAAAGAACTCAAATATATCGATCAGCAATTGGCGGGGAAGATTGCCGGGGAAAGATACGCTCATTTATTACCGGCATTTCAGGTTATTGCTGAAAAACAAAAAAAGATACTGAATCATGGTTATCAGGTTTTGCAGGAAGCAATGATCGAGCGTTCCCGGATTGCAGCTGAGCTGGCGGCCAGCAAGCAAATGAAGCAACTGCGTAAAGGTTATGTTGATCACTGGAGCACAGCACCTCAGGGAAGCCGCTTTAATGAAAAAGGCTAATAAAAAAGGGGCTGTCGCACTAAGATAGTTCTGAAAACAAAAAAATGGCACCGGCAGTAGCCGGGAGCCATTTTTTTGTTGTAAAATCAAGT
>NZ_SLUI01000019.1 GCF_004339805.1 Anaerospora hongkongensis
TGCATTTATTCTAACAAGGGAGGCTGCTTTTTTCGAGGCATAGCTATAAGCTTTTTGGAACCACACGCCTAGCGTGTGGTATTCTGCAGATGCAAAAAAACAGGGCGCGATTGCTCGCGCCCTGACAGGTATGCTTGAACGATATTAGAATTTAACGTTAACGTAAGCGTTAGTATGAGCATCCAGGTTGTCGAAGTCTTGATGTTTAACAGTCAGCACTGCGTTTTTACCAAGAGCTCTGTCATATTGGTATTCCATGCCTTTAAGGGCAACAGATCCGAAGCTGTTGATATCGCTAGTGATATTGGAGTATGCGTTTACGATACCAGCATCAACATCTCTGTGCATTACGGAAAGACCAAGTTTGTCAAATTTCACGCCATAAGCTTGAGCTTTCAGGTCGTCTTGTTTGAAGTATTCAGCTACAGCACTTACGTTTTTCGCCAGTCCGAAGGTAGCGTTAGCACCGTATACTTCGGTATCATCAGTATCATTTTTCAGGTAGTCAGCAGTTAATTTCGCACCCAGGATGTCATGTTTGTATTCTGCGCCATAGAAACGGTCTTTGTTGCTGCTGGAATCTTTGAAGTTACCAGCAAACAGTTTCAGATCGCCAGCTTTGGTTGCAATGGCATTACCTTGAGTATCCATGAGGAAACCGGAACCAAGTTTCACGTCTTGACGACCAATAGTGGTGTCCAGGCCAAGAGCATTGAAGGAAACGTTGGCAGTGTCAAGTTTGATACCGCTGTTGCTGTCGTCATAAGCAATGTTACCGCTGGTTACACGGGCATTGAACTTCATGTTGTCATTGATTTTGCCATCAAAGCTTACACGGGCACGGAAGTCAGTGTTATCACTGTTGTTTTCAACAGCACCATAACGGACACGAGCGTCACCGGAGATTTTAACCATTTTGTCTACTTGGTCTTGCAGGCCGTCAACTTTTACACCAAGAGTAGTCAGTTCAGTACCGAACTCTTTGGACAGTTTATCAAGAGTTTCTTTTTGATCAGCATTTACACTCTTAGTCATTGCTTTAGCAATGATTTGAGCCATTTCATAACGGGTAACGGTTTTGTCGCCACGGAAAGTTCCGTCGCCATAACCATCAACTACACCAGCTTGAGCAAGTTTGTTTACAGCGTCATAAGCCCAGTGTTTAGCAGGAACGTCAGCAAAAGGATTAGCGAAGGCAGGAACCGCGAAGGCCACAGTTAAAGCAGTGGTAACAGCGACTTTTAAAAGTCTTTTTTTCACGATGGAATCCCCCTTAAAATGTTTGTTTTTCGCGGGTGTTTTTCACCAGCATGCCGATTGGCTTCTTTCTTCTCCGCCAGGGGGTGTCGACGGGAGTTTCCACGTTTCCTCCACTCTACTTCCCTTCCGGCAGAAAGGTTATTAACCTCTCATTATGCCCCTGCCGCTTTTCGCAGGTTTTTCTTATGTTTACATAATTCTACGTTTCTTTTTAAAGTCCTGCTTTTTAGGAACTAGTACTTATTGGTAATTCCTTTATTATTGTGCAGTGACTAATCAGTCACGTAGTTTCAAAAAAATATGCTAGTTAACATATTCTTTTGATATTCTAGTAATTCTACAAGACTAAGGAGATTCCTTCTTTTAAAAACTGGTACTTTATGTTAAGGAGTGTTCGTCCTTTTGTCATCGCCACAAACGGACCAAAAGGTCTAGGCCTGTCTTCCAATTGCCTTGGCAAATCACCGGCTTACTAAAGTCTGATTCCAAGGCTATTTCCGTACAGGTCTTGATTTTTTGGTACTTTTGCATCAAGGCAAAAGTACAGAGCCGTTACTTTTACCTCAATTAGCCGAAAAAGCCCAACTCCTCATAGCTGCTTCAGCACAAAAATAACGCCTATAGGAAAACACCCGGTTTCATACTTTTGTCATTGCCACAAAAGTATCCAAAAAGGCTAGGCCTGTCTTTCAATACCCTTGGAAAATCGCCAGCTTACTAAAATTCGTAAACTCGCTATCGCTCAAACAGTACGAATTTCTTAACGTAAACTGACGATTTCCCATCCTGCGGACCGGCTATTTCCAGAAGGGCCAAAAAGAACGAAAACAAGGAGCAAACGAAAACCAACTGTGACTCCCCCCTTTTTCGTCCCAAATACAAAAAAGACTCCAGCAGAAAGTCCTGCTGGAGTCATATAACCTAATCTTTATTGAACTGCTTTCACCCGAATCGTAATTTTTAACGGACCGGCCGTGTGAATGTCATCTGTCGTTACAGCGGCAATCTCTACTTTGCCATTAAACCGTTTGACTTTATTAATTGTCTCAAACAACTGCGACCCACTCATTGCACCGACTGTTCCTTGTATCGGATCAGGCAGAATACCCTCTTTAATTGCTTCGGTGTTCACTTTCTGCAGGAAGAGCAGTACAGCCTCTTCCGCATGCTGATTATTTTTGCCGGCATCGAATACTTCGGAGTAAACAACTGCACCGGCATCGTAGACTAACTTATTGGGGAAAAGATCGATCCGGCTGATGGTCGGCTCTCCATAGATAGTGTTGCCGGCGGCAGTGATGCGTACGATAATGCTGCCTGGTGTAGAGGAAATGAGCGATGCGGCCTGCTGATAATCATTTTTGGAAACCCAGAGCACCTCTAAATCGCTTTGGACACCGAGTTTATCGGTAATACTGCGATTCGTGCCATAAATGATCTGACTGAGTGCCTGCTCGGTCTGCTCTTGGGACAAACCGCCCTGCACAACATTCGTCGACAGCACTTCTCCGGCACGGAAGATTACGACACCCTCGCGTACCACTTCAATTCCCTTTTTCAGGTTGACTGCCAGTTCATTTAAGCGGTCAACATCACTTTGCAGCGAAACTTTTGCTTCATTTAAGGAAGCAACCCGTTTGTCGAGTTCAGCTTTCGTTGTTTGCAGCGCACTGATTTCTTTTGTTGCTTTTGTTAAATCACCTTTAGCGGTTGTATAATCGGCCTGGACCTTGGACAGTGCCGCAATGGTCCGGTCCCGTTCATCCGTTACCTGTGACAACTCATCGGTAATTTCAGCTAATTGCTTCGCTGATTCCTTGACCCTGACATCCAGCGTTGAAAACTCGGCAATCTTGGCTTGCAAAGCGGCCCGGCTGGTTTCCAGCTCATTATTCTTTACTGCAACCTCCTGCGAGAGACGAGCAAGATTATTTTTTAACGCTTCCATGCCGAAAAGGGCTGTCCGGACATCCCGTGAGGTTAATGACAAAATCCCCAGCGTCGAAGCGGCAATCAAAATGCCTGTCACAATCGTGACAATAATAGAAGTATGTTTCGGCCGGAGGCCGAACATGCTCAACTTCTTTTTCCCTACTTTGGTACCCAGTTTATCGCCGATATAAGCAATAGCACCGCCCATGACGGCAAGGACAGCAATAAGCGCGAGGCCATACATAGTCTTCCCTCCTTTCCGGAGAAATGTTTAGTATATTTTAGCGGGAAGCGCGGCGGATCAGATAGATACCGGCAATGATACCAACAACGTTTGGTATCCAGGCGGCAATAAAGGCCGGAATGGTTCCGCCCTGACCAAGAGCGGTGGTTATGGTCATAAACGAGTAGTAAATGAAGATAATGATAATACTAAGACCGAGACCAATAGAAGAACTTGATCTATGCGGCTGCAGCCCCAGCGGCGTCCCGATAAGGGCAAAGACGAAGCTGGCAACCGGAATCGTGATGCGTTGGTGCAGTTCGATCTCATATTTGCTTGTTTTCACATATTCAGCCTGCAGAATCTTAATCTGCTGCTTGAGTTCCTTGATCGTCATCTCTTCCGGTTTCTTTTGTTCGCGGCTGATAGCAGTCGGCGTCTTGCTGAGCGGCATGACTTGCTGCTCGAACTTCATCGTCCGCTCCAAACCGCCTTCACCGGAGAGATCATAAATAATCCCCGAATACATCACCCATTGATTATTCTTCCACAAAGCCTTTTCAGCGTTTTCCACTCTTACCAGTTTTTCATCCTGAAACTCCTGAATGGTCACGGCCTGCATGGTGCTGGTAGTTTCATCAAATTTCCGGGCATAGGTGAGGCGCTGAATAGAGCCTTCTTTGACATCTTTGATAACAATATGCTCTTCCGACTTCGGCGAATTATTGCGCTCAATTTCATAGCGGAGTACATCTTGGTAAGCAGCATTAGCCTTAGGCACCACTAATTCATTAAAGGTAACTGCCATAAGACTGACCAGTAAGGCAACAACAAAAACAGGTGCCGCCAGCCGGTAAAAACTCAAGCCTCCCGAACGCATCGCCGTAATTTCACTGGAACCGGACAGCCGGCCAAAGGATAACAGTGAAGCCAGCAGCATCGACATCGGAAAGGTCAGAACAATAATGGACGGCAGACTGAGAAAGAAGAGCTTCGTGACCGAAGTCAGTGATGCGCCGTATTTGGAAATATACTGGGCTATGCGAAATAGCGTTGAAGTCCCGATGAACACGCTGGAAAAAGCGCAGATACCAAAAATGAAAGGTCCAAGCAGCTCTTTTACTATATATTTATCTAAAATGCGCATGAAGTTCTCCTACTCTGAAGTTATAGGTCGCATTATTTACAAGGTGAATTTATCTCCTAAATAAAACTTACGGGCAATTTCACTGTTAGCAATCGTTGCACTGTCACCGGAGATGAGGATTTGACCCTCATTGAGAATATAGGCTTTATCAACAATACTAAGGGTCTCGCGAACATTATGGTCGGTAATCAAAACACCAATGCCTCTGTCTCTAAGATAGCTGATAATACTCTGAATGTCGGCTACCGCAATAGGATCAACACCTGCAAACGGTTCATCGAGCAGGATAAAGGTCGGATCAGTAGCCAGGCAGCGGGCAATTTCCACCCGCCGCCGCTCACCGCCGGATAATTCAGAGCCTTTGCGCTTGCGGACATGGGTTACATGAAACTCTTCCAGCAGACCTTCCATCTTCGCTTTACGCTCCGCTTCCGTCAGTGAAGTGGTTTCTAAAATAGCCATGAGATTATCTTCTACCGACAATTTACGAAAGATGGATGCCTCTTGGGGCAGGTAGCCAATACCGTAACGGGAACGCTGATACATCGGCATCTGCGTAATATCCTCGCCATTAACGGAAATATGCCCGGAGTTAGGCCGCTCAAGCCCGACAATCATATAAAAGGTTGTTGTCTTGCCAGCACCATTCGGACCTAGCAGCCCGACAATCTGGCCTTTCTCCACCCTAAGGCTTACGCCATTTACCACATTACGGTCTTTAAAGGTTTTGACCAGATCTTTTGTTTCAATATACATAAAGTTAAAACCTCGGCTCTAAAAGTATGGGGACTTACAAGATGAGATTGCCGCGTCGCTATGCTCCTCGCAATGACACATGCACTTACCTACTGAGGAGTTATAACTAGCTTGGTACGGCCCTGTGCATTCAGCGCTTTTTCACCAAGGAGAATTGTCAGCGTATTGCCGGTCAGTGTATTGCCTTGTTGGACGGCTCGGGCGTTGCCGGATAATACAATCTTACCTGGCTCTGCGTTACCGCTGGTATAGGCAGCCTGATCAGCCGTTGCCTCTACTTGATGCGTATCGCTGACGATGTGAACACCGCCGGTACCGACAGCCCGGTTCTCACTGATCCAGCTTTCCAGCTGAGGCGCTGTCATAACCGCATCACTTGTTGTCAAACGGGCACCACCAGATAGCAGTGCATAGCTTTTGTCCGAATAATAATCAAGCTGAGCTCCGGTTAGGCGCTGATCGGCCTTGACCAGCACAACATCCCCGGTAGCCGTCAGATGATTACCGTCAAGGGACTGTACTTCGTCCGCCGTCAGGGTAGCCTGATCCTGCACGACTTTCACGCCGCCGCTCAATACCGTTTCGCCGGTATTAGCATTATAGCGGACTGCATAGCCGGTCATAACTGCTTTATCACGGACAATACGCACGCCCCCCTGGGCGACTGCCACGCCCTGAGTTGAGTCGTATTCAATGGTATCCGCCGTTAGTTCTACGGAAGGGCTGCTGCCTGCCGCATAGAGGCTGGCCGATCCCAACGAGCAGAAAATAGCAAGCGCATATACAATCAATCTCTTCTTCATTGGGATTTCCCTCCCCGCAGTACCTTGGCGTTCCCGGTTATTTTAAACTTCGTTAATGTTGTATCGCTTTCCAAATTATCACCGCTTAAGACTGTACCCTGCTGAGTTACCGACACTCCGCCGGAACCGAAAATCCGGCTTTGCTGTGAGTTATACCGCAATTGCGCAGCTTCTAAACGCGCGCCATCACTCGCGGTGGCTACAATCTTTCCGTCCATCATAATATCCTTTGTTGTGGCATCTAAGGTACCCGTAAGGGCTGCCATCTCCAATTTACCACCGGAAGGCTGATAAAAAACACCCTTCAGGTTATGCAGCGTGACTTGCTTCGTAGCTGCATCGACTTCTATATTTTCGGCACTGAGCTCCCATAAACGTTTTCCGTCCCGTTCTTCAACAATCGAACTGCCCGAAAACGTTACATTTGCCGGCAGACTGTCCTTTTTCTCTACTGCCGGAACTTGAGGCGGTAATGGCTCGTCTTTGACGAAATACCACACCCCGGCAGCCAGGAACAATACAACACCGGCGATAGCCAGATATGTGGTTTTCTTCAAATTGCTTCACCTGCCATCGGAGGAGATTTCGGCACCTCGTGATTGTCAATTTTGGTATTCCAGCGTTTTTGAAACCATAACCACTCGTCCGGGTAGGTACGAATGACTTCTTCGGTAATTTGCGTCATCTTCAAGGTGAGTTCGTAAATATCGCGATCTTCATTGCCGGTATCCTGATAGTAAAATGGTTCATAGAGCAGTACCCGGTGACCGCCTTGTGGCTGTCGAACAATAAAAGCAGGTACAACAGGCGAATGAAAGCGCTTGGCAAAAACAGCCGGCCCCATTGGCGTTGATGCCAGCTTACCGAGAAACGGCAACGCAATGCCGCTTTCACCAGCATCCTGATCGGCTAAAAAGCCTAATATTTTTCCTTTTTTCAGGGCTTTAGCCGCTCCTACTAATTCAGAGCTGCCCCGGGCAAAAACTTCGATCCCGGCATTTTCCCGGTATTCATTCAAAATACGGGTATGCTGGTCATTAGGCTGTCTTTTTATCACGGTGGTCAATGGCAAGCCTGCCATTGCCAGAACAGCTCCCAGCCATTCCCAGTTGCCGATATGGGCGGTAAGCAGGACAACGCCCTTCCCTTCTTGCAGGGCCTCATCCAGGTAGTGACGGTTTTCAATGGTAATATATTGCTCAGCTTTTGCCGGAGTAAGCGCCGGCATATACATCACTTCCAAAAAGGTCTGTCCCAGTTTCACAAACAAACTGTCAATGATCCGTTCCGCTTCCGCGGGACCAACTCCCAGACTTTCCTGCAGTTGTTCCAGAGCACGTTTGCGCTGCCTGCCGGCAACCCGGGCATATACCGGTCCCAGCATCCGTCCTAGAAAAAGGACGGCACGATACGGCAGCAGGCTGATCAGGCGGCTAAACAATTTTAGTAAATGATAGGTCATAATTGTGCACATACTCCTCTCTACTAGGGTCGGCTGCCGATAAGCGGCGCTAGCGTTGTTGCGGCATTGACGGCGATCCTCACCATACCGCCAGTATGCCTCCGGTCCCCGCCAATGCCACGCCTAGCTATGCTTGCTTCTCGGCAGCCTTGGCTTAGAGGCAGGAAAGGGGCACGGTGTAACGCGAGGGCATTGCATTGCTTCGCTCGCAATGATGAGGCCTGGGCTATTGTTGGGCGTCTTGTTTACCAGGGAGCAAATAGGCCTCTACTACGGCTTCCCATTTGCCCTGGGACTTTAAAATCAGCTCAATGACTTCGCGTACAGCCCCGCGGCCGCCTTCATGACTGGTAACAAAATGGGCCCTCTGTTTTACGTCCGGTACGGCGTTGGCAACTGCACAGGCCAGGCCGGCCTGGCTCATCACCGCCAGATCATTCAGATCATCACCTACATAAGCCACTTGTTCAGGCAAAAGACTGTGTCTGCTCAGCAGTTCCTGGAAGGCCTGCACCTTATCCATGGCTCCCTGATACACATCGCCAATCTTGAGTTCAAGGACGCGGCGGCGAACCATTTCCGTTTCCCGCCCGGTTATAATAGCTGTCTTGAGCCCGGCCTTATGAGCGGCAGTAATTCCTAAACCGTCCTGAGTATGAAAAACTTTCATTGCTTCGCCCTCAGAACCAAAGACAAGCTGGCCATTGGTCAATACACCATCTACATCTAAAATGAGCAGGGCAATTTGTTTTGCCCGCGCTTCATACTCCATTATACCACTCCTTGGCGTAATAAGTCAGTAAGGTGAATGATTCCAATTGCCCGGAACTGATCATCAACTACCGGCAATACGGTAATCGGACGCGGTTTATTTTTTTCCATGAGGTTAAGCGCCTGAGCCGCTAACCTGTCTTTCGTAATGGTTCGCGGGGTTTTGGTCATGATTGTTTCTACCGGGCGGTCCAGAAAATCATGGCCTTTTTCCAGGCCTCTACGGATGTCACCATCGGTAACAATTCCCAGAAGTCTGCCTGCCTTATCCACTACCGAAGTAACGCCTAAGCCCTTGGCTGTCATGACAAATAATGCCTCTTTGACTAATCTGTCGGCCAGAACGATCGGATTATCTTCACCGGTATGCATAACATTCTCAACCGTTAATAACAATTTACGACCTAAGGAACCACCAGGATGAAACAGAGCAAAATCTTCCGGCGTAAATTTCCGGCTCGACAAAAGGGCTACTGCCAGAGCATCGCCCATGGCAAGTGCAGCTGTTGTGCTGGCAGTTGGGGCGAGTCCCATCGGGCAAGCTTCTTTCTCTACCGCCACATCCAAAAATACATCCGCATTCTGGGCCAGTGTGGACTGCTCCCGGCCGGCCATGGCAATAATCCGGGCACCGATTCGCCGGATAGCAGGTAAAATGCCGATTACTTCTGCAGTTTCCCCACTATTGGATAAAGCGAGAACAATATCTTCACTGGTAACCATCCCTAAATCACCATGGATACCTTCAGCAGGATGGAGAAAAAAGGATGGTGTACCCGTACTGGCCAGTGTGGCAGCAATTTTTTTGCCGATTAGGCCCGATTTGCCCATGCCCGTAACGATTACCCGGCCCTGGCCTTGCAGTATGAGTTCGACGGCAGCAGTAAACTGCCCGTTGATCCGTGGAATCAGTGCTTCAATTGCTGCCGCTTCTGCAGCAAGAACCTGGCGTGCTTGTTCAATAATCACAACAGCATCTCCTCCTCTCGTTAGTCGCTTTTCTGCAAGATGAGATCGCCGCGTCATTGCGACTGGAAAGCAGTGCAATGTGACAATCTCATGTTTTATAAGTGATAAAGTTTATTTATGCTTGCGCACAACTTGATCAAGCGCAATTAAGTCCTTCAGCAAATCTTCCAGTTGATTAATATACAACATATTTGGGCCGTCCGACAGCGCTTCGGCCGGATTATCATGCACTTCCATAAACAGCATATCTACCCCGGAAGCGACTGCAGCACGGGCAAGGTTAGCAACAAATTCACGCTGACCTGTAGATGTAGTGCCGGCACCGCCAGGCAGCTGTACACTGTGCGTTGCATCAAATACGACCGGATAGCCAAGTGAACGCATGATCGGTAAAGAGCGCATATCGACTACCAGGTTATTATAGCCAAAGCTAAAGCCCCGCTCGGTGAGCAGGATTTTTTCATTTTTCGCTTCGAGAATTTTGGAAATTACATTTTTCATATCCAGCGGAGCCAGGAACTGACCTTTTTTTACATTTACCACACGTCCGGTCAACGCTGCCTCGTAGACCAAATCAGTTTGACGGCACAGAAAAGCAGGAATTTGCAGAATATCCAATACTTCTGCCGCTGCTTCCACCTGGGTAACATCATGAATGTCACTCACTACCGGAACGGCCAGTTCTTTTTTAATATGCGCCAAAATACTAAGGCCTTCTTTTAATCCAGGACCGCGAAACGAATTAAACGATGAGCGGTTCGCTTTATCGAAGGAAGCTTTAAAAATATAAGGCATTCCCAATCTCTCAGCAATTGCTTTGACAGCTTTACCGATTTCCAGGGTACGCTGGGCATCTTCAATTACACACGGTCCGGCAATCAGCGCGATAGGCTGCTGCCCCCCTACTGTAGCGGGTCCGATTGATACATGTTTCATTTGTTGTCCCTCCTTAATAGCTCATTCACTTTTTCCAGATCTTCGGGAGTATCTACGCCGATCGATTGAAATTCAGTTGTTAATACTTTTATACGGTGTCCATATTCGAGCGCCCGCAATTGCTCGAGGGATTCCGACCGCTCCAGCGGCGTCGGCTTCAGCGCGGCAAAAGTAAGCAGAAATTCCCGGCGATACGCATAAATGCCGATATGTTTATATACCGGCAGTTCTTCCACGTAAACCCTGGGAAACGGAATCAGCGACCGTGAGAAATACAGTGCATAGCCGTTGATGTCGATTACAACTTTAACAGCACCGGGGTTGGCATACTCACTTTCGTCCATCACATGGGCCAGCGTTGCCATGGCAAGTTCAGGCGCACCATCAAAGGCAGCAGCCAGTCTGTCAATAACTTCCGGTGTGATTAGCGGTTCGTCGCCCTGAACATTAATAATAATGTCATAGTCGGCATTTGCTCGCGCGACTTCTGCTAAGCGGTCGGTACCGGTAGGATGTTCCGGTGAGGTCAGCATCGCTTGGCCACCGAAGCCCAGTACGGCATCATAGACCAGTTTATTATCCGTCGCGACCAGCACTTCCTCCGGACGCTTTGCCTGACTGGCCCGCTCGTATACATGCTGAATCATTGGTTTGCCGGCAATCATTGCCAGCGGTTTGCCCGGTAGACGGGTAGAGGCATATCTGGCAGGAATGACACAAAGAAATTTCATCAAAACCACCTCTATTTCAGGGTTTCTTCAATTAAATGCATAAATTCTTCATAGCCGTCCAGAAAGCGCACTTCAATTCCGAGCACATAGACAGGCAAGGGACGGTGGGAGTGGATAAATTCGGCCGGAATTTTCACTGCATCTTTTTCTGTCGTCACAAGCGCAGTCGCACCTTTTTTTACGGCTCGCTCCATTGCCCATTGCATCTCCGTCATGGTGTAATGATGGTGATCGGGAAAGCGCAGCGAGTCGATTACATTGACTTCAATGTCGGCAATTGTCTGTTCAAAGGAGGAGGGATTACCGATTGCTGAAATAGCGGCAACTGCCTGTCCCCGAACGTTTTCCAAAGCGATCCCGCAGTCACGTACCCCTTTATACCAGCTCTCGATCTCAATAAACCACCGTGGGCGATGAATGCTTTCTACAACCAGCGCTTTATCATTATACCGAGCCAAGGTGTCGCGAATAGAATCACGGTCATTATCCGTTGACTGGTCCACTTTGGTAAGCAGGAAAGCATGTGCCCGGTTCAAATTGCGTAAAGGCTCCCGCAGCGTTCCTCGCGGCAACAGACAGTTATTGCCAAAACGGTTAAGTGCATCAATGAGTACAATATCCAAATCCCGGGCCAGTTGCCAGTGCTGGTAAGCATCATCGAGAATAATGACCTGCGCATTCAGTTGTTTTACGGCATATTCGCCGGTCACTGCCCGCTCTTTACCAATCACGACAGGAATACCCGGCAGGCTTTTAGCCAAAAGATAAGCTTCATCACCCGCTTCGGCAGCAGTCATATATATTTTTTCGCCATCGGACACTAAACCAATGTCTTCTTGCCAGGTAGCCCGGTATCCCCGGTTAAGAATCACCACCCGGTATCCCATGTCACGGATTAAAGTGGCCAACCGTTGTGCTGTTGGTGTCTTGCCGGTTCCGCCGACCGTAATATTCCCCAGGCTGATAACATGGCAGGGCAGCTTATGCTGCTTTAATATCCCCCAGCGGTACATAGAGAGTTTGACATTGACCCCCAAGGCATAGACCGCCGAAAAGATGCGAAGCACCATCAGGATGAGGATTGGCAGCAGCCCCCGCCGTTCACGGTGGATTACCCGATATAAATATGTTTGTATTGTTTCGCGTAGGCGCATGTTTCGTTCCGCCTTCTATAAGTTATTCGCTTTTTCTAAAAGCTGTTTTAGTTGAAGGGTATTTTTATGGGCAGCTCCGCGATTTTCTTCAATAATTGCCCGGGCATTCTTGCTCATTGTTTCACTTAGCTCTTTGTTCTCAAGGACAGCTAACAGTTTATCGGTCAGCAAAGCCGGATCTTTTGCAGTAATACAGGCCTTGCGATCGGATAAGAGAGCATAAATATCTTTAAAATTAAACATGTGAGGACCAACAACAATCGGCTTGCCGTGCGCTGCCGGCTCAAGGATATTATGTCCCCCCTGCGGTATAAGACTGCCGCCGACAAAAACAACATCGGCAATACTGTATACCCGCCCCAATTCACCAATCGTATCCAGGATAACGGTATTATGACCGCCAGCATTTTCTTTTTCCAGTTTGCTGCGCTTAACAGCTCTATGACCGGAGGCAGCTGCCATACTGACTAACTCATCAGCGCGCTGGATGTCACGAGGTGCTATTACCAGGCACGCCTGCGGAAAGCGGTTTCGTATTTTGCCAAAGGAAGTAAACAGGCTTTCTTCTTCGCCCTTATGAGTACTTCCGGCAATGATGATCGGTCCCTGCCCGGCAAAGCCGTACTGACTGATCAGTAATTTCTGTTCGCCCTCACTAACATCGGTATACGTTTGATCATACTTCGTGTTGCCCGTAACCATCACTCGCTGGGGATCTGCTCCTAGTTTGATGATATATTGGGCATCAATGGACGATTGCATGCAAAACTTTACAACAGTTTGCAGCATGTCCTGCAGCACGCTGCCCAGATAGCGGTAATTGCCAAAGCTTTTGTCGCCAATCCGGCCATTGACCATCATTACCGGTATCCCTGCTTTACGGGAAGCCTTAAGGAAATTGGGCCACAACTCGGTTTCCACCAGGAGAAAGGCCTGTGGCGCGATTTTCTTTACGACATGGCAGCTCAGCCAGGGCAGATCAAGCGGGAAAAAAATAACCCCATCCGCCTCGGGAATAATCCGCTTGGCCATATCATAGCCGCTTGCCGTTACCACGGAAATAACAACAACGTTGTCCGGCATTTCTTTTTTTATCTCTTTAACCATGGGGCTGGTGGCTACAATTTCCCCGACAGAAGCAGCATGCAGCCAAATGGCATTTTTATTAGCCACTTTTGCTACCGTTTCCGATGGCAGCCAGCCAAAGCTTTGCTTCAGCCGCTCACCAAACCCTGCTTCCCGGATCAGCCGGTACAGGAAGACTGGTGCAGCCAGTACTACCAGAACCAAAGCCAACAGGTTGTACAACAGATGCATATTCATCCCTACTTTTTTCGGTTCTGCTCTTACGCTTCTCTAAACTGGACCTGATACAAAGTGCTGTACAGGCCGCCAGAGGCAAGCAGCTCGCTGTGCGTTCCCTGCTCCACAATGCGTCCTTTGTCCAGGACAACGATCATATCGGCCCGCTGGACGGTAGATAGACGGTGGGCTATAACAAAAGAGGTTCGGCCGATCATCAGCTTATCTAAAGCCTGCTGGACCAGCTTTTCGCTTTCCGTATCCAGCGCCGATGTCGCTTCATCTAGAACTAGAATGCGCGGATCTTTTAAAATTGCTCTGGCAATGGAGATTCGCTGTCTTTGCCCGCCGGAGAGCTTTGCACCCCGTTCGCCAATTTGCGTCTGGTATTTATCAGGCATTTTGTCAATAAAACTATGTGCATTAGCCGCCTTAGCAGCGGCAACCACTTCCGCCTCGGTTGCATCAAGGCGTCCATATAGGATGTTATCGTAAACCGTGCCGTTAAAGAGCACCGTTTCCTGCGGTACTATCCCAATTTGCTGGCGAAGCGACTGCATGGTAACTGCGCGAATGTCTTTACCATCAACCAGAATACGGCCCTCTGTAACCTCGTAAAAGCGGGGCAGCAAATTGGCAATGGTCGTTTTCCCTGCCCCACTTGGACCGACAATTGCAACAGTCTGTCCCGGTTTTACTTCCAGTGATACCTCGCGCAGTGCATATTGTCCGGAACTATATGCAAAACTTACCTGCTGCAGCGTAACACGACCTTCCACTACCGGTAGATCTACTGCACCCGGCATGTCTTTTATATCCGGTTCGGTATCCAGTATGTCAAATACCCGCTCGGCCGCAGCCAGCGACTTTTGAATATTGCCATACACCTTACTTAGCCGTTTTACCGGATTGGACAGATTAACCACATAGATTAAGAATGCAATTAACGCTCCTGAAGTTAAATTACCATTAATTACCTCCATACCACCATACCAGATAATAACGGTTACACCGATAGCACTCAAAAACTCGATTACCGGTGTCAAAGTTGCCAATAGTTGCGATGTTTTCATTTGAGCCCGGAAGTTAAAGAAGTTTTCCTGCTTAAATCGGTTTGTTTCGTAGTCTTCCCTGGCAAAGGATTTAATGACGCGGATACCAGAAATCGTTTCCTGTAAAATAGCGGTAATGTCAGCCGTCCGCTCTTGTAATACTCGACCGGCCTGTCGCAGCTTCTTGCCAAATGTATTAATCGCATGCAACACCAAGGGCATCGTGATTAATGTCAGCAGTGATAGTTTCCAGTGAAGGAAAAACATAGCTCCCAACGAGCCAACTAGAATCATTGCTTCCGTAACCAATTCAACCATGCTTTCGACAAGTGCCGCCTGCAATGCGGAAACGTCATTCGTTACTGAGCTCATAATAGCACCAGTCTGGCGCTTATCGAAATAACCAAGCGATAAACGCTGCAATTGCCGGTAAACGGCTTCCCGGATATCAATAATGACTCGCTGCCCGATATAGGACATCAAGTACGTCTGTCCAAAGAAAAAAATCCCTCTCAGGAAAAAGATCAATAGTATTCCGGCGGCAATGATGTTCAGCATGACCATATCCTTATTGATCAGGACCTGATCAATAACATCTTTAATAATCCAGGGTACCGCTAAATTACCGCCAGCAGCCAGGACAATACAGACAACAGCGGCAATCATGCGCCCCATGTATGGACGGACATAGCTAATCAGGCGTTTATACGTGTCCATTCTGAGCAACCTCCATAATTACCTGCGCCACCCGGTTAACAGCTCCTGTTTCCCCAAGCTTTTCTTTCACTTCGGCTAAGTCAGTCAAAGCTTGCTCACGAACCGTCTGATCGGTCAGCAAAGCAATGGCATGACTGGCAATATTGCCGGGAGTCACTTCGCTCTGCAATAATTCCGGCAGAATCCGACGACCGGCGATAATATTAGGCAAGCCAATATCAGGAATTTTGACCAGCAATTTCCCCAGAAGATACGTCAATGTTACCACGCGGTAAACAATAACGGTTGGCACTTTCATCAATGATGTTTCCAGCGTAGCCGTTCCAGAAGAAGCAATTGCCAAATCACAGATATTCATTAAATCATAATTATTCCCTGACGTCAGGATCACGGGAACTTTGTATTTATCAATAATTGTTTGCAGCATTTCCCGGGAAATTGTCGAAGCTACCGGTAAAAAAAACTGGCAATTCGGCACCTGTTCGACAATTCTCTCCCCTGCTGCCAGCATGTCCGGTAATAAGCTGGTAATTTCTTGTGTACGGCTGCCTGGCATAAGCAATACATGATAGTGGTCAGGCAAGGCGGCAAAATGCTGCAGCGCCTCATCGCGTTCCATTGAAGGCTTAACAATATCAAGCAACGGATGGCCTACAAAGGTAACATTCGCCCCTGCTTCGCGATAGACATCCGCTTCAAAGGGAAAAATAGCAGCTACCCGTTCTACAATTTGGGCCACTTCTTTCGCCCGGCCTTTGCCCCAGGCCCAGGCGGACGGACTAATATAAGAAACTACGGGAATTCCTTTTTGCCGGGCAACCTTGGCCAATTTCACATTAAAGCCGGGATAGTCAATAACGACTAATACGTCGGGCCGTTCCCGTTCCATATAGTCGCTCAGAAAATCACGCAGTCTAAACAGCCTGCGTAAATTTTTAATCACTTCGACAATGCCGATAACACCTAAGTCAGCAATATCATAAATAATTTCCACACCGGCGTCGCGCATGGCCTGTCCGCCCATGCCGACAAGCTGCACATCAGGCTGAATCAGTTTAAGAGCGTTGGCTACACTGGCGCCATGTAAATCACCTGAAGCTTCGCCGACAGAGATCATAATTTTCATATAAAAGACCTCCTGGTTTGGATGTGGGAGGATGACAAAAAAGGGGGGCCATTCGCAGACCTCCCTTTCTCTATTCTACCATGGCTACAATCGTTATATTATTATTATCGGCTAACGCAAGCACATTATGCCGGTCAACCAGCAGGGTCTTACCAGCTTCAATGACCAGTGCAGTTGCATCTGCCTCAATCATTGCCTTAATAGTATCTATCCCTACTGCAGGTACGTCAAACCGCAAATCCTGATCAGGTTTGGCAACTTTCGCCACGGTAACACTGCCCCGTCCAAGCTGACCACCCCTTAGGATACAGGCATCAGTACCCTCTATTGCTTCAACTGCCATTACAGCCTTATTCTTAACAACCACCGTCTGACCAATATCCAGCCCGCCGATTGCTTTCGCCATGGCAAAGCCAAATTGCATATCCGCTGTTTCTGCAGTCGTCGGCTGACGTTTGCTGAGAACTCCCGGCGCAGGCATTAATTGACGGATAAACGCAGTCTGATCGAGTACGCCTATCCCAGCGGCAGCTAGCTCGCGAACGATAGCCAGCATAATCGTATCATCACTTTGATCAGGCAGCTGCATTAGCAGCTGTTTCATGCGATCATCTAAAGCTACCGCACCGGCAAATAACAATTCTTTCGTTACCTTGCCGATCATGGTCACTTGGGTTACCTCAGCCTGCTGTAAGGTAGTTATAATTTTGTTTAATTCTCCTGCACTGATTACGTGCAGCGTATCTGCAGCATCGGCCAGATCTGATTCTACTCCCGGGACAACAGCAATAACAGTCACGGCAAAGCCCATGCCGCGAGCGGCACGGGCAAATTCCACCGGTAACCTGCCAACGCCGGCTAACAAACCAATTTTTTGCATCTGAATCACCTATATTTTAGAATACCCGATTCTGCCTTATTTTACTTAAAACACACGTATTTTAGTCTGCGCTGTCTTTACGGCTGCGGCAGATGCCCCGTTCAGCATTACGCAGGAAACGCAGCAAATGTTCAACTTCTTCGCAGGATTCCAGTTCCTGCTCCATTACGGCAATCGCCTGTGCTAAATTGAGACCGGAACGATACAAAATCTTGTACGCTTTTTTGAGATTACGGCGAGTTTGTTCGCTTAAGCCTGAGCGGGATAAGCCAACGTTGTTCAAACCGGCAACTTTTGCCGGATGACCATCAACAATAACAAAGGGTGGAACATCCTGCACTACTTTCGAGGCTCCGCCAATCATGGCATTACGGCCAATCTTAACAAACTGGTGAACA
The DNA here is from genome assembly GCF_004339805.1 of Anaerospora hongkongensis. GTDB lineage: Bacteria > Bacillota > Negativicutes > Sporomusales > DSM-15969 > Anaerospora > Anaerospora hongkongensis. Next base: position 17,620 of record NZ_SLUI01000019.1, read on the forward strand.
CCGGCTAAGCCGCCAATAACAGCACGGTCTTCTACAATAACATGACCGGCAAGCGTTGCTGCATTGGACATAACCACATGATTGCCAACGATACAGTTATGAGCTACGTGCGTGTAAGCCATCAGCAGGCAATTGGAACCAATCCGCGTTTCTTCCCCCTCACCGGTTGCCCGGTTAACGGTGGCAAATTCGCGAATCTTGGTATTGTCACCAATAAAGACATAGCTTTTTTCACCACGGAATTTTAAATCCTGCGGCTCAGCCCCTATAGAGGCGCTAGGGTATATCACACAATTCTTGCCAATACTTGTCCAGCCGTCAACGACGACATGAGCACCAATCTTGGTACCGTCTCCAATAAGGACGTTTTCGCCAATTACGGCATATGGGCCAATCTCCACATCCTTACCCAGACGGGCAGCGGGATGGATGACGGCTGTTTCGTGTATTTTACGAATTGATATTACAACCGCTTCTGGTTTCATGGGAATTTCACTCCTTGCTACTACAGCTAAATTTATCTGTGGGGACAGCTGCTTACCAGTCTTGTCACCAAGCTGTCAGGCTGCCAAAATCGGATTTATCGTGGTCTTCATCGATTCTTTTTATATAATCCGACTGTTCAGTCGAATATTCGCGGCTTTTTTTTTGCTAAATTCGACTGATTTTTCGTTTATTTCGTCATTATCTTTATTTATTACCGGGTAATGGCCTATTTACGCCTCTTTTTGTGGCAATAGGGCAAAAAGAAATTCTCCTTCGGCTACCAGTTGATCATCAACATAGGCTTCGCCCCATACTTTCCCCATGGAACCGCGTAGTTTAATAATCTCGCCGACCAGACGAAGCTGATCACCAGGTACAACAGGACGACGAAATTTAACGCGGTCAATGCCAGCAAAAACCGCTAATTTGCCACGGTATTCTTTGGGGTACAGCAGCGCAATCCCACCAACCTGGGCCATTGCTTCAATCAGCAATACACCGGGCATAACCGGCTCACTCGGAAAATGGCCTAAGAAAAAGTTCTCATTAATTGTTACATTTTTTATGCCTACTGCTCTTTTTAATGGCTCTAGCTCAATAATTCGATCTACCAACAACATTGGATAGCGATGGGCAATGATTTGTTGTATTTCAGTTACTGATAACACCATGGATGCATTCTCCTCCTCAACTATATGCTTGCAAGTATTTCTTTAGCCAGTGCCGTATTAAGCGCATGGCTGGATTTAACGGCAATTACGTGACCGCTCACTCTTCCGGCAAGGGCCAGATCACCAACAATATCTAATATCTTATGCCGCACCAGTTCGTCTGGGAAGCGCAGCGGTGTCAAAGCTTTCTCGTGATCATATACCACTGCATTTTCCAGGCTGCCACCCAAAGCCAGCCCCTGGGCCTGCAGCGCCTCCACTTCATGCATAAACCCGATTGTCCGTGCCGGTGCCAATTCATGGATAAAAGTTTCCGGTGTAATTTCATAATCACCGAATTGTACACCTAACTGGGGATGGGGGTTAATCGAAGTAAAGGTAATCCGAAAACCATCGTAAGGCAAAATGGTGATAAATTTATCATCCTGACGGATTGTCATTTCTTTGGTAACGGCATATTGTCTGCGCTCGGCAGCTTGCTCCACTGTACCAGCCTCTTGAATCAGGCGAATGAACGGCAGGGAACTCCCATCCGCTACCGGCGGTTCGACAGCAGTAATCTCGACCAGGCAGTTATCTAGTTTCATTGCATAAAAAGCGGCCAGAAGATGCTCTACAGTAAATACCTTGGCTGCCCCTGCTTCCAATGTGGTAGCCCGCATAGCATTCGTTACATTACAGGCTGTAGCTGCGACGCGCGGCGCTCCGGGTAAATCAACTCTGGCAAATACAATACCTGTATTGACAGGTGCTGCCTTCAAGGTGATGGTGACATCTTGGCCGGAATGAAGTCCGATACCGGTGTATGTTACCGTGGCGGCCACGGTTGTCTGGTACTCTGTCATGAGGTTCCTCCTTGCGATAACTCTCATCTATTCTACAAAAAAATACCTGTTCCTGCAAGCATAATCGTATCACAGAAGGGAAAAAGTGCAGACTTTTCGTGCAATATGCTGAAAATCAGCTGTTTATCCAAGACGTTTGCCTGCCAAAGTCTGAGCTCCTGTATTCATTTGATATTCAATCAACTCTTTATACTGCTGACCAATCCTGGACATGGGATTAACGAATACCTCTGAAGGCATTCCTTCTTCCACAATGCTCCCTTTGTCCATCAGGATAATCCGGTCAGCTACATGCAGGGCAAAGGGTAATTCATGCGTAACCACAATCATAGAACTTGCACGGTATTTTGCCAGTTCTTCCATAACCACTAATACTTCCCGTACTAAAATAGGATCAAGGGAAGCTGTCGGTTCATCCCATAACATCAATTCCGGTTCAAAGGCCAGGGCCCGGGCTATTCCCACCCGCTGCTGCTGGCCGCCTGACATTTCACTGGGCTTGTGGTCAGCATGGTTCTCCAGTCCAACCTTCCGCATCGCATCCATCGCCTTACTGCGGGCTGTTTCTTTATCCATCCCGCCCATAACTAACCCCAGCATAACGTTATCCAAGGCTGTCAGCCGGCCGATCAGGTTAAAATGCTGAAAAACAAAACCTATTCTTTTCCGGATATCCCGCAGCTCATCACCAGTTAGGCAGAGAATGTCAATGCCATCAAATAGAACTGAACCCTTCTCCGGCTCAATTAAGCGGTTAATGGAGCGAATAGTAGTGGATTTTCCGCAGCCTGACGGTCCCATAAGAACTACCGTCTCTCCCTTATCGACAGTAAGGCTGACCCCGTTAACAGCAATTAATTTGCCAAATTCTTTATACAAGTTATCAATCTTCAGCATCGTCCCGGCTCCTTTCTAGCTTGTCACGGGGACGGTTCTGTTGGCACTTAAGCGTGTCAACAGAACCGTCCCCGTGACATAAATTCACGAGAATGTGTCAGCGAAATTTTAGCTTGCGGTTATTCAGCTTCTGCATCAGGCCGGGACGTCCTCCGGGAATGACAATTTCCCGCATAATTTCATCAAACGATAAGCCCAATGCCTCTCCGGCTACTACTTCTTCAGTAGAAACAGGACTGATTTTTTCTGTATTATTGGCGACAATCAACCCCAGCAGCGCACCAATTACCGGAACACCGATCCAGGGCAGATAAGGAATGCCACCACCTGATAAGACAAACATGGCTGTAAGCATCACCGCTCCCATGAACATGCCGTAACGCCGTTCCGGTGCGGTAAAGGTAAGGGTAAAACGGGCCCACAGCTTTCGCCAGCCTTTGGCGGGCAGTTTGACGGCCAGACGCTTGCTGCGGATAACGGTCATAATAGCAGTATGGTCAAGTACCAGGAAGAGAACGGTGGCAATGATCGCAGTCATACCGGCCAGTATCGCCTTAACCTGACTGAGAATCTGCATGACTTCAGCCCGTGTATTGGGTTCAATAACTCCCAATGAGGTGGAGTAAAGAGAGGCATTATTGTGACCGGCATCGCGCTGAACAATCGGTGTCACTGCCTCGGTACTAATATTATTGGTTGTAAGGATCTGTATCCGGGCACCAGGAATGACTTGTCCGGCAATAAACCGGTCAAGCAGTGCTACCGAATGACTGATATCTTCGTCTTTTAGATTGGGAACAGAGGCAGCAAGATATTGCAGCTGCGCCGTAATCAGCGGCACATCCAGTTTTTGCACTTCGGTCAGCCGTCCGCTGATATTGGTCAAGTTCGTCCGGGCACCGGCTGCATCAAAGGCTTTTAAATTGTTCAGCGTGCTCTGCCCATTAGTAACAATATTATCAATGGCCGAGCGGGCCTGCCTGCCTTGGGCAGCCACATTATCAAGTGCCCCAAGGCCGCTTTTTAAATTATCAAGATTTTGCTGCGTAGCCGAAAGACCTGCAATGCTGTTATTAACATCAGGGCTAATCAGCCTGACTACCTGCAGGCTGTTGATCATGGAGCCCATCGCTCTGCTGGAGGTGTCGAGCTGCGTTTGTATTCCTCTTGTATCCAGGTTAGCGAGTGCTCCCGTGGCAGCCTGAATGGTAGCTCCTGCCACCGAAAGACTGCCTAGTGTCTGCTCCATGGCAGTAACGGTACTGCTGTAGTTATTTAAAGCCGAAAGCGTGATGGAACTCATATTCTGGGCGTCCTGGGCAAAAGCCGGTATTTGCGTTACCAGCTTGGTTGTCTCGGTAAGCGCACCGCTTAATTGCTGACGGGGATTGGTGTAGGCCGCAGTACCGGCCAGCGCGGTCACCACTTCTTTATCAAGCTTATACCCCTGAAGATTAGCCATCTGGCTGGCATCGCCCTGGGTCACAGTTCCTTCAGCCGTTCCGTCAGCCCGAATACCTGTCACTTGAACCACTACATTGTTTTTTTGCACCGCACTGCCTGTTGCCGGAGCAGCATCCGCTGTTCCCTGGAATATCACAACATCGCCTTGCGCCAAGCGTACACCTGGCGCTGGCGTAATGGTAATTTGCGAAGCATAGGCCAGCAAAAACCGCTTCAACTCCAGCATTGTGCTGACCATATAAGCCATATCGTCATTTTTGCTGTCAACAGAAACGTTGCTGGCATATTCCAGCTTTAATTCATTTTTCATATCAGTGGCAATCGTCTCACCAAGGCGAATGGGATTAGCCGGTTCACTGCCAACGGGAAATGTAATCTCAATCACCTGATACTGATTTAATACAGCCTTTATTTCCGTATTAACCGCAGGCGCCTTATCCAACGTCAATAGCACCACGCCGATGGAAGCACCGTCACGGAAAACAAAGCGAACACCTTCCATTTGCTCAATCCGTTCGATTACAGTGTCTTTTGCGCCTTCCGGCACTCCCCGGATGGTCAGCCGCGGCTCTGTCATCACACCAACACTGCCGCCTCCCGGAATACTGCCAAACGTTTTGCCCAGCTCTTCATATATTTTTTTCGTTTTAAATTCCTCTGGCAAGGCAATAAACAAATTTGTTTTCCCCGTTACCGTAGGACCTTCCTTAAACTTAGCGCCGGGAAAAACCTCACTGATAATTTTATTAATCTGAGTTGTTGCATCATCCTTCATTTCTTCCCGGACCTGGATAATTAAATCATATTCTCCATATTCTCCGACAAGGCTTGACAGTGCACCGGAAAAATAGGAGTTAGCCGCCAGTGACAGCGTGCTTGCCAAAACTGAGCCGACAAAAATACTTATCAGCAATAACACTGCTAAGTCTCGTGTGAAGGAGTTTTTGACCAGATTTTTCATAAACGCCACACTATCACCTCATTTCGTACACTGCATTATATCACATCTATCACTTTCATGTCCATATGTATATACGAAATATCGAATTTTGTATATACTAAAACAACCTTATTTATTACTTTGAAGCAGACGAACCGTCCCTTTGCTTCTTTATAGAAAAAGCCACGCGCTGCCGAAACAGTGCGTGGTCTTTATTACATTTGTTGATATTTTGTTTTCCAGCGATTGTGCAGCCAGAACCATTCACTGGGATAAGCACGTACGTGGCTTTCAATAATGGCATTCAGCTTTGTAGTAACCGCGAGTAAATCCTGCGCACGATTACTGCTTTTGGTGGTCCACAGCGGCGGATGAATGATGACAGTATGAGTTCCGTCAGCTTTACGGGTAATAAAGGCCGGTACAATTGGCGCCCCCTTCATTCTGGCCAATGCCGCCGGTCCCTGGGGAGTAGAGGCCACCCGGCCAAAAAAAGGAACCGGCAAGCCATCGGCATGAGCATCCTGATCCATTAACAGGCCGATTATTTTGCCTTCAGCCAGTAAACGTGCCATTTCCAGAACACTCGATTTATAGGTTACATGCATGCCGGCCATTGTACGATATTCATTGATGAATTGATCGGCTCCGGCACTTGTCTGTTTCTGAACCACTGCGACTAAAGGAAAGTCGTACAAAGCCAGCGCCGCCCCCAGCAGTTCCCAATTGCCGCTATGTGCAGTAGCCAGTACGGCACCTTTGCCATGAGCTAAAGCTGCCGCTAAGTGTTCCGCTCCCTCAACGTTAACCATGCTTTTGACTTTCGCTCTGGTCAACGCAGGAAAACAGAGTACTTCGGTCATCATCGGACCAAAGCGATAGACACTTTCCTGCACTATAGCCGCAGCCGCATGTTCATCAGCGGCAAGTCCGCTTTGTATGACATTGCTAACAGCCATTTGCTTGCGCCGCTCTGGCACTGCCAGCCAGCAAATCCGCCCGATTGCACTGGCAGCAAGACTGCGCAGTGCAGCAGGCAGCAGACAAATGACTTTACTTAATGCTTTAATCGTAAAATACATAGCAGCGTCCCCATTTCAGCAAAGCTATATCAATGCGTAAAGCTCAAACCTACATAAAAGTCGCTATGACGCCAGCCGGCATCCAGTTTCAACCCAGGCACAATCGACATGCGCGCTCCGTAATTCATCCGGTCGCCGTCATATTCGGCAATTAATGTCGTTGCCGGAAAAGCATTATTGCCTGTAATGATACTGACAGGATTAATTGTCTTTTCAATTGCGCCAAAGAAGCCGTCATAACGGCCATTGCCGACTCCGGCATGTATCCGGAAGCCGAAAGGCAGCGCCTTGCTGGCAGCGGCATAGCTGGTACGGCCATGTTTATCGCCAATATCTTCAATACCGACTGACAAGCCGGGACTTAATACCGTTTCCGGCACTAGCGCAAATTTTGCATTTAACAGGGTATCATTATCGTGATTATCGTAGCGGAAGCCAGCCACCCCTACTTCCAAGTTGCGGGCTAAATTAAGATTGAACACACCCACTCCGCCGTCTTTTAAATTATAATAACCAATGCTGAATTCCCCATCCTGCAGTACATCAGCCGTAGGGTTATTAATTAAGCCTGTTGAGCCATTAATGGAAGGTGCGGCAAAGGCAGTAACACCACTCAGCGCAAAGGCACAAATTGCAGCAGTTATTGTTTTTCTAAGCACATCTAGTTCCTCCTCATAACAAAATTGTATAGCAAAATCAGCATACCTATCTATCATATTCTCTGCCCGTCTGTCGAATCCTGCCGAAAACAAGCTAGTAATATCTGTAATGACAATCCTTTGGCCTATTTCTCCTGTTTCTCCAGCGCGGCCAGTCGGAGCTCCAGATCACGTACCTTTTTTAATAAATCCGGCACTTTACCGGCAGCTGCTTCGGTACGCAGCCACTCGCGATGGGGACGAGCCGGGAATCCGGCATAAAAGACTTTTTCCGGTATATCACTGATTGGAGCACTGCGGGCGGCGAAAACGGAATAATCGCCGATTGTAATATGTCCTGCGCAGCCTGATTGGCCGGCAAATGTAACATTATTGCCAATGCGGGTACTGCCGGCAATGCCGGTCTGAGCAACAAAAAAACAGTTTTCCCCGACACTTACATTATGCGCCAAATGGACAAGATTATCAATTTTCGTTCCTTTTTTCACCAAGGTACTGCCGGTTGTTGCCCGGTCAATTGTTGAACAGGCCCCGATTTCCACATCATCTTCAATAACAACATTGCCCACCTGAGGGACTTTGGTATGTTTACCGTTGACAGTCACAAAGCCAAAGCCATCACTGCCAATAACGGCATTGCTGTGGACGATGACACGGCTGCCAAGCTGGCAGTTTTCTCTGATCGAAACTCCTGGATACACCAGGCAGTCACTGCCGATTTGTGCATCAGCACCAATATAAGTATGCGAATAAATAACGGAATTATTGCCAATGGTTACGTTGTCAGCAATCACAACAAACGGTAAAATTGCAACGTTTTCTCCAAGTGTGACGTTTTTACCCAGCACTGCAGTAGGGTGAACCCCCCTTGCGACTGCTACAGGCGGTGTAAACACCGAAAGAAGGGTAGTAAAAGCCAAGCGGGGATTCGCAACCCGGATAGCGGGTTTAGCAAAATTCGTTACTGTTGCCGGAATAATAACAGCCGCAGCTGCCGATGATACTGCTTTATCCAAATGAGGCGGAACGGCAAAAGTAATATCCCCGGAACCAGCCTCGGCAATATTCGTAACGCCGCTAATAACAATCGAGGCATCGCCTGCAGGTATACCTTGCACTAAATCGGCAATTTCTTGTAAGGTTAGCTTCAAGAGAAACACTCCTATATAATTTTTATAATGGGAAAGCTGGACGAAAAGATGAGATCACCACACCTATTTTGTGGCAATCTCATTTTTCAGTACGGTTTGCTATAGCAATTACTGCATTTTCTTTAGTACATCTTCTGTTATGTCAGTGCCGCCTTGGGCGACACCATTTTTATACAGAACAACGCCCATTTTCTTTTCCTGAGCTACTTGCTCCAAAGCCTGTTTAATGGTGCTGTCAATCTGACCTTCCAGATCCTGCTTGGTTTTGAGGAATTCAGCATACGCCGCTTCCTGGCGCTTTTGATACTCTTCTGCACTAATATTGGGCTTATCCTTTTCCAACTGGTCGCTTAATTCCTTGCCACGGGTATTCAGCTGATCCTGAAATTGTTTTACTTTCGGGCTGTCAGACATTACTTTGTTGACATCCAATACACCAACCGTATTTTGTCCGGAACCGGAACAACCGCCTAACAGCGCTGCTGCTGCAATGATCACTACAGTCAGCACCATTAACTTTACTCTTTTTTGCATCAACATTTTAGAATCCTCCCAATCGTACATTATTGCCTAATTGAGGCCTTTTTCATAGCTTTCTCAACAATCCAGGCCAATTATACCAGCCCAAATTATTTCTTAAGCTCAGCAATAACTGCATCGGTAATATCAACAGCAGAAATGTTCACTTTATACGTGCCCAAAACAGCTTCCAAGCCTCGTTCAGCAGCTATTTTGGCGGTTTTATCCTGTATATCCTTGATAATAAAATCCTGCAGCACTTTCATTTCCTGACTTTTCAGCGCTGCCTTCTGCTCACTTTCCGTCCTGCCCTGGGCAGTAGGCGTCTGCAGTGACGCGACTTGCTGCATACGGGCAGCAATTTCAGCTCCTTTGGCATCCGCCTGCTGCTGCAGGGCTGCATGCAGTTCATTTGCATAAGCGGAAAGTTCTTTTTCAGCCGCTGCTTTCTCCGGAGCCATAAGCGACTCCAACTGACCTGATAACTCTTTTTCTTTGGCCGACAGCTTCGCCGAACGCTCACCCTGCAGCTGCTCCAGCTGCTTTTGCAACGCTTCCATTTCTTCTTTGCTGAGCTGTACGGTTTTTAGCTTCAATTGGAGACTAAAAATCTGAGATTGGTAAGTTTCGTCAATTTCCTTGGTATAAGCGTTAAATTGCGCTGACAAATCACGGCGTACCTGGTCCGCTTTCTGATTTAGGCGGACACTGATTTCCTGCTGTTTCGCAGCAACTTTGCTGTTAAACTCCTGTCCCAGCTGCTCGTTAAGGCCCTGTAAAGCACCCTCAGGCATTGCATTGTCGGCAGCCTGTCCCTGTGCGGCCGCTTGTTTTTCCACTGCAGCCTGAGCTGTCAGCGTGTTATATTCTTTTTGCAGGCGCTGATAATCCGCATATTTCGGATGAGCCTGAACTGCTTTATCCACATTCAGAATACCTACTTGCGGTGCTGGCGCCGTTTTTGTTTCAGGAGTTGATTTTGTTCCACAACCTGCTGCCAGCAGCGTTACTGTCAGCAGGGCTGAGAGGAACACGATCTTGGCACGATTGATTATCACCAAAACCACCTCTTTTCTAGTAGAAGGGCCGAGACAGCATCGCTACCGCCCGGCCCTGCATATCGTACTGGCACTATTTCAGCTTTTTGCTTACTTCATCGGTAATATCGGTACCACCATAGACAACATTGCCTTTTTCCAGGACAACCGACAGACCTTTGGCTTCGGCAACCGATTTAACGGCTGCAGTGACTTTATCCATAAGCGCGCCTTTCAGCTCTTGTTCTTTCAGCATCAAGCGCTGTTGCAGCTGATTGGCATAGTCCTGCTTTTCTTTGTCATTCATGCTAGCAGTTTTCGTATCAAAATCCTGCTTGAGGGCTTGGTATTCGGCCTGCATGGTTTCATTTACTTTTTTTACTTCCGGATTGTCATCACTTAACAGAGTTTGATAATTGACAATACCGATATTAGACGAGGGAGCTGCACTTGCCGTATGCGTTACGCCTGTTTGGGTGAGCGCAATGCTTGCTACGCCTAATATGAACATTGCAGCAATAGCCAAAGCTATAACCTTTACTTTCCGTTTGTCTTTGAACATGAAGAATTCCCTTCTTTCTGCACTTGGCAATTTTGTCCTATTTCATTATAACAGGGACCTTTTGCTTATTCAAGACTATAAATGACCGATCAGTCGGAGCCAATTTTCATGCTCACCGACCACATATTCAGCACTTAGAAAGTCGTGAATCTTATAGCGAAGGCCAATTTCATCGCCTTCCGTAGAGGAGGCATGCTCCAGCCTTAGTGACCAGTCAGAACCGAAATTCTGATTGAGCCATAGGATATTATCCTTATCAGATATATCATATTTCACGCCGGCGTAAGTGGTTGTCCCCAGCTTGTGGCTCCAGCCGGGATAGAACTTCCAGGAAACAGAAGACGGAATGAATTCCACCTCGGTGAATAATTCATCAGCCGAATTGATAAATTTACCGGCATGCAGTTTAATTGCCGTATTATCTTCCTCGCGTCCCATATCCACATAGCCTTCCAGCGTAAGACGATATTTAGACGTTTCCGCCTTAAGCTGAATCTGGGTCTGCTGACCGGCAATCACTTCAGGCAAAAGCGTTAAGCCATACTCCTTAGCTACCGGATGGTCTTTCACCACTTCGGCCAGACGATTATTAAAATACTCCTGGTGCCTTTCCACAAAAGCCACCGGCAAACCATTCATCATTTTAGCAGCCTTTTCTACTGCCGGTTTTGCTTTCCAGAGCAGTACATTCGGTATCGTCCGGGAACGCAGTGAAACCCGTGTATCCTGGACAACCGGCCCCTGTGGTGCCAGCGATAATTTTACGATAGTATGGGTGCCTGATACAATATCAAAGTTGGAGCGGAACTCCGGCAATTGCGCCGTAAGCAACTCGCGGATCACCGTTTTGGAAACACCACCTGCCCAGTCCAGCGAATCAATCGGCAATCCGACCAAAACTCCGGCAAGTAGCTCTTCCAGGTCGCCCATATCCTTGGTAATCAGACCGGCTACTTCCGGTGACAGGCTGCCAAAATCGACTTCCAGCCGCACGTCGCGCACTACATCCCCCCAGGGAGAAATCGTAACGGCAATCTGCGTATTACGGCCAGGGGTAATTTGTACTGACTCTACCGAATATCCTACCAGGACTCTGCCAATCACGTCACTGACAATGCGTTCATAGTCGCTTTTTCCTGCAGTGATTTCGGCAATACTGCGGCCGGTAAAAACATGATTGCCCACGGTAGCCACACTGGCTTCCATTCGTTTGGCAATCCGGGCCGGCGGCTTTCCTTCCGGTGACGATATGGAAACAGCAACCGTTTCTACCGTAGCGGCTGCCGCATGAGCAAAAGCCCCCAATGGCACCACTAGGATAAAAGCAGCCAATATAACAGGTATTAGCATAGATGGGCGTTTTATGGTATGCACCTCCCTCCGGGAAAGTAGTGCCCCAGCTATTGCAGCTAAGAGCCAGGTACTGCTACCTGACTCTTGGCTGTGAAGGGTTTAGAATTGTCCGCCAAAGCTGAAGTGCGTTTTACCGCCTTCACTGCCCTGAGCATAATCAAGACGGATCGGGCCGATTGGCGTCGTAATGCGCAGGCCCACACCGGCGCTGGCTTCCAGATCATTCAATTTGTAGCCTTCACCTTCCCAAGCCTTACCGATATCGGTAAAGACAACGCCCTGTACTTTCTTAGCTACCGGGAAACGGTATTCGGCCGTAGCTGCCAGCATTTTATCGCCTTTAAATTCATCGTCTTCATAACCGCGCAGCGTATCGGCACCACCAACAGCAAACTGACCTGATTCCGGCATATGACCATCAGCATAACCGGCAGTCAGGCGAAGCGCAACTACCTGCTCCTTACCCACTTTCAGGTATTGGCGTGCTTCAGCAGTATATTTGTTATAATCAAAATCACCGCCAAAAGCCTTCCCGGCAAACTCAGCCGATAAGGAATAGCGTCTGCCTTCGGTAGCATTAAAGACATTGTCACGCGAGTCAAATACACGGGTAAGAGTAACACTACGGGTCAGACCAAAGTTTTCATCCTTATAGTCGTCATCGTATTCGACACCGTCAACCTGCTCTTTCCAGGTATCTCTACGGTTTTTAAAGGCAATATAGTTTTGAATATATTCACCACTAGGACGTCCCAGCGTGATGTCCCAGCCTTTGCGCTCTTTGTCGTAGCTGGAGTACAGTTTGCCTTTTTTATAATCACTGTATTCATTGGTCATATCATAGAAACTAAAACCGAGAGAAGTCTGTTTATCGTCCAGCCACGGTTTTGTATAGCCAAACTCATAGTTCTTGTTGCCACCGTTGCCGCCGAATTCCCAGTGAACTTTTACTTTGTCACCGGTACCACGGAAGTTGTTATCCCCTAACTCGATGATCCCTACCATACCGTCGGCTTTCGAGTAACCGGCACCGATCGAGAATGTTCCTGTTTTCTGCTCGACCACACTGGTTTCCAGCACAACGGCATTCGGTTCTTTGCCAGGATTCAGCTTCATATTGACATCTTCAAAGTAGCCAAGGTTGTACACTTTTTGCATACTGCGACGGGCATCCTTAACATTGAAGGATTCACCTGTTTTTAGCTTAATTTCACGGGTAATGACATTCGTTTTCGTTTTGTCATTGCCTTTGACAGTAATGCCTTCCAGTACACCCTCATTGACACTGATCGTCAATACGCCGCCGGTGCCCATGGCAACATCATTGACCTTGGCCAGAATAAAGCCTTGGTCATGGTAGTACTGCTCAACGGCCCGCATGTTATCATTCAGGGTTTTCGCATTCAACACCGTTCCCGGCTTAATTGTCAGTAATTCTTTAATTTTATCAGTAGAAACCTTGGTATTGCCTTTAATGACAATCTCATTTAACTGAGGATTCTCCATAACGGTATATACGACTTGAATCCCTTCAGGGACTTCGGTGAAGTTGGCTACAACATCGAAAAAATATCCCAGCTCATAGATAGCCTGCAAATCCTGCTTCACTGTCTCAGGATCTGCTTTGTCACCTACTTTTGTCTTCACAGCTGCAAGTACGGCATTTTCACCTACTGTCGACATCCCGGTAATTTTTACAGCCGTTACTGTTTTACCGGCAATATCCGCGGCAGAAGCGGGAGCAAAACCGGTCAAACTAACCGATAGACCCAAAATAGCCGCCAGCAGCAATTGTCTATAGCGTTTCTTAGTACTCATGGACTACCTCCTATTTCATTTACTGGCCACGCAAGGACTTGCCTGCCGCTCTGATCAGCTGCTGCATTTCGTCCGGAGCCAGCCGGACTTCTTTAGTCTGACTGGGTGGAGTTGATACGGGCCTGTTCGTAGTTACAGTTACGGATGTCCTACTGCGCTCTGCTGCCTCAGTTTCTTGACCAGGCTTAGCCGGAGCGGCAGTAACGGGAACCAAGGGTATGGCCGTAGCCGGTGATAAAGCTCGTCCTGCTTCCAGTGCCGTCGGCTTTTCTATCGTTACGATACGTTCGCCGGCAGCCATCGGAACAGGCTCTACAGAAACACTCTGCTTATCCCACCAATAAAAGCCGCCTGCGGCAAGGAGAACGGCCAAAGAAACCGCCAGACCTTGCTTAAGCACCGGATATTTCCAGCGCCAGCGTCCGGAACGGTTCACTTCACGCACCCGCTGCAATTCGGCCTGAGCCAGCAGCAGGTTAAGTTCACCCCGTACATCGGAATCCTTGTCAAACGAGTCCTCTGCCCGGTCCAGCCATGCTTTTGCTGACTGAAGATGCCGGGAGATATGGTTTTTGGAATCTGCCATTTCACCACCCCTATTATAACCACAATACTATAATCCTGGGAAGAGTCCAGATTATGGTCACGCCTGTTCAGTGAAAATACGGCGAATTTGACGAATATAGTTAAATAGGTCCTGCAATCTCCAGGATTCGACTTCTTTTCTTACTTAAACTCCTGCATCATGCGGGAAAGCATCCCGCGCACACGGCGTATACCCTGCTTCTGCAGCCGGTAGATATGAGACAGGCTTAAATTGAGTTGATCAGCCAGTTCTTTCGGTTCCTGATCATCTAAATAAACACCACTCAACACAACCTGCTCCCTTTCAGGCAAACGCCCCATCGCAGAACGCAATTGCTCCAGCACATAGTTGTGCTCGGCCTGATCGGACACAGCGGCGGCCGTATCTACCAGCGTCTCCCCCAGGGTAGACTGCTCTGTATCAACCGGACTGTCCATATAAACCCAGTTCAGCTTGCCTTCCCGTTCCAGGTAGTTTAAAATACGGCCCCGGATGCGGTGAGTGGCAAACAAGCTGAAGGCCACGCCCCGGTCAGGCTGGTAGTTTTCTACAGCCTCAATCAGACCGACTGTCCCTTCCTGTACCAGATCCATCATCACAGTCTGGTTGCTGCGCCACCGCATCACCATTTTAAAAACCAGAGGCTGGTAATGCTCAATCAGCTGACTCCGGCAAGTCAAATCACCGTCTGTTTTGTAACCCTGCCAAAGGTTCTGCTCCTCCTCAGGAGTTAACAGCTTTACTTTTTTTAATTCAGCAACATAATGTTCAAACAGCATTACCTCTCACCTCTCTAGAAGGTAAATCGCGCTTCTAAGCCAAATAAGTTACGGTCTTTGTTGTCACGGGAAGCAGTAATACTGAAGCGACGGTTAAGATCATAGCGGAAGCCCATGCTTCGTTCATCATGATCAACGCCCATCGTATAACTGAGCATCAGCCTGTCGGTAATATACTTACCTACTTCCAGGTTATATACTTCCCGGTCAATGGAATGGTCTTTTTCATTGTCATCAACAGCAAGAGTCCCCCGGACAACGCGGAATTCATCAACACCAAAGGCTTTGCGGAAAGCCCCTTCCATCTCAGAAATAAAGCGCATCTGCAGCCCGGCGTCAAGCAGCCCGACGATTTCATCGCGCCCTAAGCCGCTGTCCCGGCCATCACTGCCGTTTTTATTATCAAAATAGTGGCTTCTCAGCGTCAAGAGAGATAAAATTTCCTGCTGGCTCATCTGCGGTTCGGCAGTCAATTTCATTTCCATTTCCTGCACCGGTCCGGAAATAGCCAGATTAATTGTCGTTTGCTCCAGCCGTGTTGAAGCGTTCAGGTGCAGGACTGGCATAAAGGAGCCTACCTGCGTAAAATCAGCAACAGCATCTTTAACCTTGAAGGAGGTGCGCAGATAGCTCACTGTTCCCCTAACGGCACTGAACCGTCCGGAGGTTGACGGACGCTGAGTCGTCCCGCCAAACTTCACCTTGCCTTCAGCGATGATGTCATACAAATAACTATTATACAACCGAACGCGTTTTCCCGCAACAACCTCGAGATCGAGCGCCACATTCAGATCAGTAGCTTCCATTTCCGGAATAAGCGGTATATCAATTGTCGCATTTTCAAACAGCAGGTTGCCGGCGATCAACGGACGCCCTCTTCTGCCGGTAGTCAATTGGAGTTTTCCTTGCAGAGGGCCTGTGAAATATTTATGTTCCACACCCAGGCGGTCAAGCATCAGAACAACATTATAATCTGCTAAATTCATTCCCTGCCAGCCGACTTGCCCGGAAAGATCGTAGGTTCCTCCCCCCATTGATCCTTTGAAGGTTTTAATATTCATTGTATCACCTTCAAACTGAATATCAACCGCCACTTTTTGGATGGGCTGACCGAGCGACTTAAACTTGATCGTGCCATCCTGAACTAAAAATTGTCCGGTAACCGTTGGCTCGAATAAAGTTCCGCCGATTTTCAGCTGTCCTTTTGTTTCTCCTGACGCCCAGGATACTTCATTGGTCACCATTGGCAAAATGCTTAAATTTGCTTTATCCAGTGTAACCGTAAGATCCATTTGATCAATTGCCGAAGCTTTAGCCCGGCCCGCTTTATTGAGAGCCGCAAGCGGCACCATTCCATAGGCACTGGCCTTATAAGGACCTTTTAACAACATGACCTGATTCACATGAATACTGCCTTTATTTACTGTGAACAGCCCATACAGTTCATCAAAACCGGCATTTGCCACTTTGCCATCATTGATTTGCAGTGATAGGGCGATCTGAGGATCCTTGGTTTGTCCGGTTACTTCCGCACTAAAGGTTAGCTTCCCGCTTGTCGGAACAGTCGAATCCAGCCACGCTGTCAACAGTCCGGCATCAATATCCCGGCCGCCTACTTCCAGGTTAACCGGGCCATTGAGATTAGCTGTGCCGCGGATTACCAGCACCCCGTTGCCCTGCTTGGCAAAGAAGGTATTAACGGTGACGATCTCGTCCTTCAACGCAATATCCATCTCAATCGTATCAAGCGGGTAATTTTTCACCTTACCTGCCAGCAAATTGCCTTGCACGGCAATATCCGGCTTGCTGAGCGTGCCGCCAATTTCAATGCGGCCATTTAATTTGCCGTCGATTTCTTTCACTGGTGAATTCAGCATGGTCAGCAAACTGCCTAACTGACCATTATCCACCGTCACGGTGCCATAAATCGTCTCATCTGCCAGTACCATTCCACCGGTAAAAGCAAAGGCAGCCTCATTTTGCTTAAAGCCGAAATGCGTAATATGAATCCGGTTTCCATCGGAATAGACTTTGCCGTTAATACCGGTAATAGCCTGTCCGTTCAAAACCAGTCGGTCTGCGGTAAGCTGCCCCTCGAATGCGGGCTCGGCAACTGCCCCCCCCAAATGACCTACAAAGCTGGCCTGTCCGGACATGGGATAACCAGCTGTATGACTCAGTTTCTCCAGTTGAATGTCTTTTGCTTCCACATCAAAATCCAACTGTTGACCGGCAGAGATTGTACCTGCCAGACGAACCTGAGTATTCAGCGATTGAAGCACAACATCTTCCAGTGTCGTAACACCCTGATGCCGCTGGTAGCGGCCTTCAATACTGGAAATAAGCTGTCCGCGGAAGCTGCCGTCATATAGTTTAAAATGGCCTTGCGCATTCCAGTCCGCAAGCGATCCAGTAAGCATGACTTCATTATCCACATTGCCTGTTAACTGTTCACCCGGTACGATCAAATTAATCAAGGTTTCCGCTCTGGCACCTTTCGTAACAATCGCCAGATTCAGCGGATTGCCGCCACTTAGCCCAATGGTGCCATTCACCGTGTGCACAGTGCTTTGGTTGACAGCCGTGACTTGCCGAATAGTCAGCAGATCTTTCGTCAGTTGCAGCGTACCGGCTGCCGATGCAAAAGGCTGTTGCAGCACTTGCCCGTCTCTGGCCTTAAAATCAACCGTCAGTACCGGATTGCTGAGACTGCCGCCGGCGGTTCCGGTAAAATCGACTACGCCGGATATATCCGCTGCTGCTTGGGCCCCAACAAGGCTAAGTGGAATGGATTGCCCCAGCAGGGTGAACTCTATTGCGTCCCCCTGCATTCTTCCCTGGGCAGTTACTTTGCCGCCGCCGGCAGTTATATTCAAATAATCGACGATTGCCACATCACCTGACCAGTTGAAGCTGGCGGCCGCCTCATCGATAACTAATTCATTCCAGCGTCCCTGCTTAACGGTAATCGTTCCGTTCATTGCCGGACGGGTAAAATCTTCACCTGCCAGTGCTACGTCAAAATCGGCACGTCCTGCCGCCTGAGCCGGAATTCCCGGCACCAGGGAGCCGTCAATATTGCTGCCTCTTACCCGCCCCTGGTACCGCTGGGTAGCAATATCCAGCTGTCCAGTAAGACTAACCGTGCCGCCAAGCGTTTTCCCGGCAGCCTGTTGTAAGGTGAGCAAACCATTAACTAAATGAACACTGCCTTGCGCCTCTTCGACGTCGATACCGGCAATTGTTCCTTGGGCCATAGCTACTTCACCCTGCACTTCAGGATTCGCTGCCAAACCGCGTACTGCAGCCTTAACGGCAACCTTCCCCTTAACCGGCAGCGACTCTTGAAGGGCTGCCGGTTCCAGTCCCGACGACTGCACAACAAGATCCAGTACCGGCTCAGACGTATCCAATGTTACCCGGCCATGAAGCTGAACCGGCTGCCCGTTAACGTCGGCAGAAGCCTGGTAAAGATATAGATTCTGGTGCGTAAAGGTTAAACGGGCCTCGCCATTTTGTACGGTAAAATCTTGAACGACAGCGGCTGCCTGATGAACCTCGAATTCCCCGGCATAGGTCAGTACGCCTTGATCCTGGCGAATGGTTGCCGTTATGTTTTCAAGCTGTCCACTATGAATAACAAGCGAATAATCCGCCGGCACCAGCGGTTTAAGTGCAGCTAAATCGAGCCGGCTGGTTTTGAACTGAGCAAACAGATCGTCCTTATTTTTTATCGATCCTTCGGCTGAAAGTGTTTCTCCCAGATACTTACCGGTAACAGAAAAAGCAATAGCCGGTTTATGTACAAAACTGACCGTTCCTTCTGCGTCGGTAATTTGATACGTTACACCGTCATTGACAAGCTGCACCTGGCCGCCCGTCCATTTTACCAAGCCAGCAAAAGACATTTCCTGATTGGTTTGATTTTTCAACAGTTGTTCCACGTTCCAGAGCCCATTGCTCTGGCGGGAAAGAAATAGGCTGGGATTAGCCAGCTCGACTTCTTTGACTGCGGACAGTGCCACCTGGCCTTGCAGTGCAGCCCACAAGTCAAACTGGACTGTCAGTTTTTCTGTTGAAGCAACGACCTGGCTCTGGCTGTCCTGAAGAACGACATCATACAGCACAGCTGAGCGAAAAGAAGTAATTTCCAGGCGGTCAAACGTTATTTGTCCGTTCAGCGTCTTATTTATTTCATCAGTGATTGCATTCTGTGCCCTGCCAAGAACCGTTTCGCTTTGGCTGGTCCAGTAAGCAGCGCCGATAGTCACCATGATTGCAAGCAGCAGCAGCCAAGCCTTATAACGCATGTTCCGCCTCCTACACAAAGATATTGTAATAGATTCGACGCTGGACAGCGATGTCCTTGTCCCTTATTTTGGAAACTCGCTCTGCTACTTTTAGTTACTATTTTGTCCGGTAAAACTTGGCTTATACGGAATTTCCTGGGTTTTAACAAGCAAAATTCAAAACCAATTCCAATAAAAAAACAGCCGGACTTCTCCGGCTGCCTCCTTATTTTACAGGTATTCCCATAGCCTTATCCAGTTTTGCTTTGCTGGTATTATAGTCATAAAGAGCTTGAATATGATTTGTTTTAGCTTGCGTAAGCGCCAGCTGAGCATCAATTACATCCAGATTGGTACCAACACCGGCACTGTAGCGGACCTGAGCAATCTTAAAGTCCTCTTCTGCTTTATCGACCGCCACTTTACTTGTCTCAATACGCTTCTCAGCTTCCTTCATGTTGAGGTAAGCCTGGCGCACTTCAAGCTGCACACTGTCACGGGACTGGCGGGCTTGTTCTTCGGACTTACTTAGCCCTGCATCGGCCTGTTTTATTTTCGATTTTGCCAAGCCAGAGTCAAATAGTTTATAACTGGCCGTAATACTTGCTCCCCAATTGTCATTGTCTGTTCCTGGCATATCAGTATCATTCCAGTCGGTATAGCCATTCAAAGCAATTGTTGGTTTTTTGTCGGCACCGGCAATTTTAATCTGCTGCTTAGCCACTGCCACACCGGCATCAGCCTGGGCAATCTCAGGGCGGTTAGTCAGCGCATAATTAATACTGCCGTCCAGTGTTACATTATACGCCACATACGTAAGTGCAGCCTGTTTGGGATTGATCTGGCTGTCAAGCGGCAACCCGATAACATTGTTTAGACTTGCAATCGCCAGTTCAAGCGTATTGCGGGCACTGATTAATTTTTGCTCGGCATCAGCCAATTCCACTTCCGAACGCAGTACGTCCGATTTGGCTACTGTACCCACGGCATATTGAGCTTGGACATTTTTTAAATGTGCTGCCAGGCCGTCAACCGACTCCTGCGCTACTTTGACTAAGTTAGCTGATTGCAAAATGCTGAAATAACCGGTAGTAGCATCCAGCTTGATTTGCTGTTTAGCTTTCTCTATACCGTGATCAGCTGATTTTAAGCCTAATTTAGCAGACTCGATTGAGCCCTCCGCTTTTCCGCCGGTGTAGAGCGGCAGAGTAAGTGCTATTTTGTTGTCATAGTTTTCTTTATTTCCGGTTGCTTTAGTAACGTCAGAATCAGTATAGCTACCGGTGAAGTTATAGTTTATCGTTGGTTTTTTAGCAGTTTTCGCTTCATTTACTGCCCAGCTGGCCTCTTCCCGTTCCGATTGAGATATTTTTATCGCCGAATTATTCTGCAATGCCAAATTTACGGCCTCATCCAATGTGAGCTCAACCGGAGCAGCCCACGCAGCTGCTGTGCTAAGTATCAGAACGCCGCCAGCTAATGCTGCTGTTAGGCGCTTCTTCCAATGTCTCTGTCTGATCATGTAACTATTCCTCCTACAAAATGACTAATTAGTCAGCAGTCTATTTCCATTATATGTCCAATCATTTTTCAGTGTCAATCAAAAAGTATGCCGAATCCCCACATAGCTTCCCGACTCTCCTGCACTGTCAGGTTTTGTGCGCTGACCGACCAAATAGACATCCGGCGCCAGTTGAAACTCAGATCGCAGCTTGTAGCGAACATCGTTGGGATCATACACATCAACCGACAACTTCAACGGACCATCCGTGTTAGCATCAAAGCCAATCCCGGCTTTGCCTTCCATAATTCCGGCCCGGCTGGCAAAAGAACCATTCTTCTTGCCCATCTGCAAATTGAGCTTCTCGTTTTCGCCAATATGGGTTACCCCAACCACAGCAAACTCTTTTGGTGACGTACTGATCTTCACGGCGGCATTGCTCTGGTAATTGCCGCTATCCGTATTATAAAGCAATTCAGCATTGACTTCCGTTTCAATATTGCTTACCGAATTGAGCATTTTGTTGGCCTTTTCCGATGCTTCCCGGGCATTTTTTAACGTATCCTTAATATTGCGGCTGCTTTCCGGGTCAGTCACGACACCTTCCAAGGCAGCAGCCATTTTTTCAACACGGCTGCTGGTTGTTTTCAAATTGCTGATCATTTCCCGCACATCGGCAGCAGTCTGGCCATTATTATCAAGATTGGTCAGCATGTTGTCCACTCTGCCGGCGACGTCACGCAGCGACTCAGACATAGCTGCCAGATTTGTAATCATTGTATGAGTATCCTGTTCATTTGACTCTGCCATCCGGGCCAGCGAGGCACTTAAGCGGTTCAAGTTGGCCGTAATCTCCCGCGAATTGAGCATTGTTTCTTTGAGAGCGGTCTTTACTTTTTCGTCCCCAATTACCTCGTTCAGCGACTGAACGAGCTTTTGTATATCCGCTAATACCTTGTCAGCATTCGAAATGAGTGTGTCAAGGCCCTGTGGCTCTTCTCCCCGCACCAGCGTATTAGGCTCAAGGAAACCGGAACTCTTAGCCGGCGGTGTAATATTAATAAACTTTTCCCCTAACAGTCCGTCTGTGCCAATAGTAAAATGGGATCCCTCCGGAATTTTTGTATCAGGATTAATGAGCAGCAGAACCTTAACTCCCTCAGGAATAACGTGCACTTGCTGCACCCTGCCCACATCCACCCCGGCATAACGGACAACATTGCCTTCTTTTAAACCGCCTACCTGGCTGAAAACTGCCTGAACAGGATATCCTTTGTCTCCAAAACTAAAACCGCCAATATGCACCACCATAAAGCCCAGCAGCAGGAGGGCAATTAGCGTTACCGCGCCGACTTTTGCTTCTGTTGTTACATTCATGCTTTTTGCCTCCTTTTAGCCGGTAAACCCGGCGATTTCCAGCCATGAATAAATTGCTGCACTTTCGGATTAGCTGACCGCTTAAATTCTTCCGGTGTTCCCATTTCAATGATCTGTCCGTCATAAATCATGGCCAGCCGGTCTGCCACGGTAAAAGCCGAGTTCATATCATGCGTGACCACAACAGAGGTTACGCCGAGCATTCGCTTTGTACTGCTGATCAGTCGGTCAATGGCGCTGGATTTTACCGGATCAAGTCCGGCAGTCGGTTCATCATACAAGACTATTTTGGGATTGAGGGCAATAGCCCGGGCCAGACTGACTCTTTTTTTCATGCCCCCTGACAGTTCATTCGGCATAACGTTCTCCTGCCCCCATAGCCCTACCATGCGCAATTTGCGCTTTACTACCGAAGCAATCTCTTCTTCTGACATATCGGTATGCTGTCTTAGCCCAAAAGCCACGTTTTCGCCTACCGTCATGGAGTCAAAAAGCGCCGAATATTGAAAAACCATGCCCATATGGCGCCGCAGTTCATTTAACTCGTCTTCTGACATAGCAGTGACTTGCTGGTCATTAATCCAGACCTGACCGCTGGTAGGACGCAGCAAGCCAATAATCAGGCGCAGCAGGGTACTCTTACCGGAACCGCTTGGCCCAATAATAACCATTGTCTCTTTTTCGGCAATTTCCAGATTCACATTGTTCAAGACCTGCTTGCCGCCAAAGTTCATATGAATATTAACTAGTTTAATCATGCTCCACCTCTTCAGCAGCTTCCTTCAGCGATATAGCAGCAAGGACAGGAAATAGTTGCTGATAAATATCAGAATAATGGAAGTTACAACCGAGCCGGTTGTCGCTTTTCCCACACCTTCAGCTCCTGCAGCCGTTGTCAGGCCTTTATAACAGCCGATAATGGCAATAATCGCACCAAAAAACATGGATTTCACCATACCGCCTGTAATGTCATTAATAACCGTAAATACTTTAATCGACTGTAAATAAGTAAACGATCCGATACCGGCATAAAGGGTGGCCACCAGATAACCGCCGATCGTACCGATTAAATCGGCAAAGACAACCAATACCGGCATCATGACTGCACAGGCGACCAGGCGTGGTACCACCAGATACGCAACCGGATTGGTAGCCATAACGCGCAGCGCATCAATCTGTTCCGTTACTTTCATCGAACCGATTTCGGCAGTAATCGCCGCACCTACACGCCCGGCAACCACTACCCCGGTAAGAACCGGGGCCAGCTCCCGGCCTATGGCAATTGCCACAACGCCGCCTACCGAGGATTGAGCACCATATTTGATAAATTCCTGAGCGCTTTGCAGCGTCATGACCATACCGGTAAACAGCATTGTCAGCATTACGATAGGCAGCGAGTCTACTCCCAGGTGAGACATCTGCTGCAGACAGTGCCGGACGTTCAGACTCCGCAAATGTACAAGCGTCTCAATGAACAGCATGACTATGCGGCCCATTCTTTCCAGCTGCACCAGGACAATATGCCCCAATTGTTCCAGCAATGTTACAACCATTTCGCTCCCCCTATTCCTTCAGCACACAGCAGCAATACATTAATATTTCATTTACTTGGTTTTATTCCATACTTTACGGACAATTCCCTGCTAAAGCGGCTTTTTTCACAGCTGGTGGATTTTCCCCTCGGAAAAGACAATTAAGAGCCCGTGCCTCGTATACTGTTTAGCGGAATCAAGAAAATACACGGCTTCTCCTTTTGTCATCGCCACAAAAGGAGCAAAAAGGCTAGGCCTATCTTCCAATTGCCTTGGAAAATTGTTAGCTTTCTAAAATCCGTGAACTCGCTGCGCTCAAACAAACGGATTTCTTAACGTAAGCTAACAATTTTCCATCCTGCGGACCGGCAATTTCCAGAAGGGCCGGCAGGAACGTAATAACCAGGGTATTGCACGATCGGTTTCATACGTTCCTTGTTTTTGTATCCACTGACCCTTACAGAAATTGCCGTCCCGCAGGGTGGAAGCAGGCCTTTCTTGCGTAAGGAAATTCCGACTGCTTGAGCGCAACGAGTTTCGGAATTTTAGCAAGAGAGGCCTGCTTCCAAGGTAATTTCTGTACAGGTCTTGATTTTTTGGTCCTTTTTGTATCAAGACAAAAGGACAGAACCGGGCTTTTTCCTCGTCACACAAAAACCTACACCTATAACTAGAGAGCCCCTTCCGTAGAAGAGGCTCTCTAACTGTTTATTTCTTTTCATCAGTTACAATTTGCAGCATAATCTGGGTATCGTTCTCAATGATATAATCGGTTGTCGTAAAATACTTGTTTTTATTGTCATTCCCTTTTTTCGTAAGCTGCGAAAGCTGGGGTTCCAATTCAACCGACGGTTTCTTTATTTTTCCGGCCTGCGGCATCATGCCGCCTTCAGCAAGACCTTCAAAGTTCATATCCATCGTTTCCACAACCAGATCATTATTGCGATCCCGGTTCGTTAATTCTGCAACCGTTTCGGCAAAAGACTGTTGTTTCTTCGTGAGCTTAATCAATTCGCTATCCATTCCCTGGCCTTTTAAGATATACAGCAGCGGAACCATGCCACCACCGCGAACTTCCAGAGTTAATGGACCGGCAGGCTGATTTTTCGGAACAACGAAATTGACCACTCGCGTAATTGGGTCACCCCGGAAGGGTTTCAGCGTAACAGTAATCGGTACAGTATCACCGGGGCGGGCAGCAGCAACCGCCGCTCTTGCCTCGGTAATCGCAGCAGTTTTGCGCTCACTGTCAATTCCGATATTCACCTTTACATCAATAATATCAACCGGATTATACTGGTTGCTTAAAATCGTAGTAAGCGCCTCATGGAGCTCCGCTATAGCCAGCTCCCCGATATTACCGGCGGTATAAAACATGTTTTCCCGTTTTAGCGATTGTACCGGTGCCTGATTGCCGGAAATTTCAAAGCTTACCCGGGCTGTCCCTGCACCTACCCGGTCAAGGGTCTTGTCAATAACACTAAAAACGGTACTGGCCGCAAGCACAGGTGTCAACTGTTCATCCTGCACAATTTGCACAGCAGCATCACGGCTATTGCCTGTGCTGTTATCATGGACCATAATCCGCATTGGCACAATAACCGGATAACGGCCGGTAACGCCGGCTACACCAGCCCCGCGGTCCTGATTAATCAGCCCCACCATTTGTCCAGTCGTACCAACTTTAAAGGAATTTTCCAAACCACTAACGGTGGTATAAATATTAGCATTGGTCATAAAAAGGTTTGTATTACCCTTTTTCATGAACGGATGCCCAAAAGCCAGAACTTTATCCCCTTCTACATAGGTTACTGTTCCCAAAGCTCCCAGACTGATATCACCGCGCACCAGCTCAACGCCCACCGCACTGCCGGGCTGCAGGGGCTCAGGAGCACTGTCCTCGGAAGCTGCACCTACTGCATAGGGCACAAAATTAAGCGATTTAAGCTTTTCCTTCAGCATATTCATGGCCTGTTCACTAAAGCCTGCTGCCATCAGCGGCGTTGCAATCGGCTGCAGTTCATCCGCTACCTGCTGGGCAAAAGGAACATTGGAAGCCGCGGATAAATCCCATATCTTCATCATATCCTGGATGGGAGTTACCATACCGACTTTGTGATCGGTAAGCGACCAGCCATAGGCGACGGCGCCGACCAGCTTGCCGTCAATATAAACCGGGCTGCCGCTCATGCCTTGCGCAATGCCGCCCGTCTTATCAATCAAATCGCCGGAGACGCGAACCAGAATCAAATCGCCGGACGGCCCCTTATCCTTCATAATTCCCAGAACTTCCACACCAAATTCTTCAATGGTATTGCCTGTTACTACTGTTTTAGCAATACCACGCATACCCGTTTTCACCTGGTCTACCGGCATAATATCGGCAGCAAAAACACCCGCCGCCGGAAATAAAAACAATAGCGCCAGTATCCCTGTGAACAACCGGCGCCAATTAAGTACAAACGACAATCCACTCATCCTCTCTATTTCTGGCTCGATTCAATTCGAACAACCAAATCCCCTTGACGGATGATATCTCCAGGCTTTACCAGAACTTCCTTAACAACTCCATCGGTTGTGGCACGTGCCGCGGGGATTGGCCCCGTAAGAGTGCCGACAACAACAAGCACAGTTCCCTCCTGCACAGCTGCTCCCGGACTAACAACACTCAGTACATGTCCCGACAATACACTGCGATGATCAATCAGGCGGCCGGAGGCCATAACCCAGGCTGTAACAGTTAGAACTAAAACAAGCGACAATAGTACAATATTTTTTTTACTGGGAAGCATACTATCACCTCCATGCTATACCTTTATTATAACTCTTTTGCCCTAATTAGCAAGCTTAGTGGGAACGACAGCAAGGGCATTGCCGACTTTGCGCTCCCGCCCATCAGAAGGTATATTGACAATTTTGTCATTAATCACCATCTCACTTGAGCCGCCGCCATCGAGGTTCATCGCATCAACAGCGCCCAGCTCCTGCATAAACAGCGCCAGTTCCAGCAGAGTCATACCAACACTGCCTGTTTGCCGGCCATCAACGACTACCAAAAGTACATGTCCTTGTTTGGTAATCCCTATGGCGGTACGGGGAGCACGCCCTCCCGCTACATCGGAACCAAACTCTTCAATCTTGGTTGTAAGAAAGACACTGCTGTTTTGAACCAGCCGCGGACCAGCACCTATTGCCTGTACCGCTTTGTCCCAGCTTTCTTCCCCCAGTGCATGGCTAACTTTGACAGGATCTCCCGGCTTCAATGCCGCAAGAGCCTTCATCGCCTTGCCATGAGCAGACAATACCACCGTATTGGCCGACAGCGGAGTATTCGCTCCACTTACAGCCATAACGCTGTTATCATTTATTATGTATTCGACACCAAAGTTGTTTGTCCCTGTCGAGTCGCTATAAAATCCATTATATACTATTAATTCATCTTCGCCCCGTTCCCGGTTGATGCCATTGACCGGCACCTTGCTGCCATCAGGTAACTGTACATAGCCATGATAAGCTACCTGATCCATCAGCAGCGAACGATCAGGCAATATGCCGAGCGCGGTGCGCGCCAGCTCAGGGGTACTGACAATCGTACCGTTTACCTTCATTAGGCCAATAATTTCACCGGACAGGCTGAAATAGGAGCCATTAACAGCCGCCACCGCTTTGGCACTGCGGGCCATTGCACTGACAGAATCCAGGCCTTTAATCTGACCATTGGATAATACAGGCTGCAGGGTAAAGCCAGCCTGGGGATCAACCTCCAGAATATGAGCGCTCACCGGAGCGGCCGAGCGAAATGCCCGCCAGGAGGTATACGAAACTCCCGGTGCAACTTCACTTTGAATTTTTTCTTCCACAAATTTTGTGACATCAATGACCAAGCGATTCGGATTAGTTAGCGTAAATACCTTGTGAAGAACAGCCTGCTTCAATTCAACAATAGCCTGAAGATTGCCGTTATCTCCCTGGACCATTCGAATGTTGCCTACCAGCGAATTGTTGACAGCAATCTGTGGCAGTCCGGTTTTATTAGCCGTTGCAGGCAAATCAATAATCAGCCGAAGTGGATTTTCGGCGACCTTCACCTTATAAGCAGAAAAGGCGGTCATATCCAGCACAATCCTCGTTTGTTCAGCAGCCTGGCTAAAACGGACTTTGAGTACTGCCGGTGCGCCTGCAGCCTGCGGTGCAGGTGCGGCAAAGGCAAAATACGGTACAAGTAATAAAGCAATCAAGAAAAAACTGATACAACGGAACGCACGCATGAGAAAACCTCCTCGGAAATGATGAACAAAAGCCAGACACTCGTTCGGTGCCTGGCTTTTCATTTTTTAAAATGCAGATTAAGACTCCTTAACGCATCACATTTGTAAACCGTAACTAGCCGTGCACCCCGCAGGGGAGCTTTATACATTCAATCGCCAGAGGCCCCGGTCCTTTCGTCTCCTTGCCGACGAGCTCAGGCCGTCGAGAAGGCTCCAGCTGCTAGGCGCCGGAGGATTCGCGACCGGAGGCGTACATGTGCGTACGGTGAGGATCGTGAATCCTCCGGTAACAACGCAGATGGTGCCTTATCGGCGGCCGTTCTGGTTCTGAGACAATTGGCGGTAAATCATGTCAGCGATCCCAATCCCCCCCGCCTGAGCCATATTCTTACTCAATTCTCCGTCAAGCATGGACTGGAAAATATCTGTTTTTGAATTATCGCCCATCAGCGTAACCTTCGGCACAGTCGATCGCATTTGCGTTAACATGTAGTTTAAGAAAACCGATTCCATTTCTTTGCAGGTAGCCCTGAGTTTCTGGTCATCTTTATCAGCAGGAAGCTGCTTTGTCGCTGATTCCAGTTTAGCGGCAAAATCAGTATTTGCAGCTTTAGCAGCAATGGCATTAACTGCGGTTGCTCCACTGCCTAATCCATTTATTTGCATATCAATCACCTGTTTTTTGAGATGAGCAGCTGACTTAGATCAGCTGCAGTTCGGCATGCAAGGCACCGGCGGCCTTCATCGCCTGTAAGATGGAAATAATATCACGGGGGGTAGCTCCAACGGCATTTAATGCGTTGACGACATCACCTACTTGGGAAGAAGCCGGCAGGACGATTAAGCTGCCTTTCTGCTCGTCTACCGTAATATTCTTATTTTCGGTGACCACGGTCGAGCCGTACGAAAAAGGTGGCGGCTGCGATACCTCTTTACTGCTGGTTATGGTAACTGTGAGACTGCCTTGAGCGACTGCGACCTCATCAATGGTGACATTCGAACCCAAAACTACCGTCCCCGTGCGCTCATTAATCACGATTTTGGCTATCGAGTCAGGTGTGATGGCAAGCTCTTCCAGTGAAGCTACAAAGCCAACTACATTATTGGTATAAGCTCCCGGCACATTCACAACTACCGTACCGGGGTCACGGGCGTAAGCTCCTGACCCAAAGCGATAATTGAGCGCATCGGCTATCCGGCTGGCTGTTGTGAAATCCGGCTGATTAAGCGCCAGCATGACCGTATTGCCGTCGCTGAACTGAGTGGGTACCTCCCGTTCAACAATCGCGCCACCTGGAATACTGCCGGCAGTCGGAAAATTCTTTTGACGGCTGCTGCCGCCTGAGCCAAGGGAAAATCCGCCTACCGATAATGGCCCCTGCCCTACGGCATATACCGCGCCATTAGCCGCTTGCAGCGGTGTCTGCAGCAGCGTTCCGCCTTGCAGGCTTTTAGCATCCCCCATTGAGGAGACGGTAATATCAATTGTATCGCCTGGTTTGACAAATGGCGGCAGCTGAGCAGTAACCATTACCGCAGCAACGTTTTTCAATTGCATTTGGGGCGAGTTGACGGTCATCCCAAATGCCTTCAGCATATTGGAAAGCGCCTGATTGGTAAATACCATTTTATTCGTATCGCCGCTGCCTGCAAGGCCAACTACCAGACCGTAGCCTATCAGTTGGTTATTGCGCACACCCTGTACCTTGGCAACATCTTTAATGCGCGACGTAGCCGCAATCGGACCGGCAAAAGCAGTTACCGACATACTAAGGAACAGCGTGCAGGCAAGCAGGAAAGTTAAACTCTTTTTCATATATCCTCCGCTCTAACTTTGGAGTAATCAGTAGCCGTTTTAAAACAGGAAATTGAAAATCTGCGTCAAAACCCCTTGCCGCTGTTTACCGGCAATTGGACCTTTGCCATCAATCCGGATTTGGGCATCTGCCACATAGCTGGAAAGAATGGTATTGTCTGCAGTCAGATCTTCCGGGCGGATAACACCGGTAACGGTAATTTTCTGTTCTTCACCGTTTTGATTGATATTTTGCGTTCCGGTAATTACCATATTGCCGTTGGGCCTGATTTCCGTTACTGTCGTAGTTATTTTCGCACTTACCCTATTCGTATTGGAAAGCGAGCCATTGGCTTTGAAGCTGTCGGACTGACCGGCACTGGCTTCGCCAATAAATTTAAAGATCCCCACACCGGCGTTCATCTCAGTGTTGGAGGATTTCGTATTGCTCGCATTGCCGCTGCGGGAAGCGCTGGAGGTTTCATTAATAATAATGGTAACAACATCGCCAACCGCACGGGCTTTATGATCCATAAACAAACTGGAAGCAGAAGCGGTATCACTCCATAGCGACTGGGCTGCCACAGGATTAGCGGTAATTAACAGTACCAGTCCTAAACCCAACACGAGACACCCCAGCCTGGTTATCAGGTTTTGCATGAGGGTCACCTTCACTTTCCACTATATGTCCCCACCAGCACAGTAGCATTGTCAATTACCCTGGCGGTGATGATACGACGAGAGTTTGTATTTTGTACCCGGATAAGCTGATCTTTAACGCCATCCTGCAGCGCCTGACCGCTGGCCGTCACTTCAATATCGCCCACGCGGGCAACAACAGTAACAGTAGTTCCCCGGGCGATCAAGACCGGCTTTTCCAGCAGTTGTCCGGTTATGACCGTTCCCTGCATAATGAGGCGCCGGCTCTGTAAGCCAATAGCCTCATTACTGTCCGTTATGTACCCTGCAGCCAGCCGTCCGGTGTCCGCTCTCTCCAGCCGTATATCGTCGGCGGTGAGAACTTCCCGCCCGCTTATCGCGCGGGCAGCAACAACTACTTGCTGATACAGCTTCACGGTAAGCCGTACCGGTATGGAGGTATACCGCTGGCCATCGACAGAGATGGTTATATAGGCGGTCGTAAATCCTGTAAAGCGGACCCCTGCCGGTATCTCGGCAGCAACCTGTAACGTCCCCAGCGGCACAAGCACATCAGCCGGTACTGCCGCCGGCGTAACCGTTAGTTCGCCGGCAATGCCCGTCAGTTTGCTGTACACTGCCTGCGTAGCAGCATCAGTGAGATGCTGGCCGCTGACAACCTGTGACTCAGTCACTATCGTAACACTTGGTGATGTTTGCCAGACAACATCGCTAAAATCGGCACCTGTTGCCGCCAGACGCGTCCCCAATAGTTCCCTGGTTAATACAGTACTGCTGCCGGGAGACGGAGCATAGCCAAGCCGTAATCCGGCTAATTGCTCGATACGGTCCGCCCCTTCACCGGTTATCGCTGCAATCTCGCCCAAAGTAATATACGGGCCTTTGACTGCAGCTTTGTCCTGTACGGCAATTGTAAGGGGACCGGCAAAAGCAGGGACGGCGAAACACAAAGTAAAAAGAAACGCCAGCCACAGCTTTTTCATACAGTCACCTGTCTATCGTTTCAGATTGGCAGCCTGTCCAAGCATTTCATCGGCTGTCGTAATTGCTTTGGAGTTCGTTTCATAAGCCCGCTGGGCAACGATCATGTTGACCATTTCATCGACTACCTGAACATTAGACATTTCCAGGTACTTTTGCGCGAGCGTTCCTGCACCGTCAGCCCCCGGATTCGTCACCATGGGAACGCCTGAAGCTTCCGTTTCTTTCAGCAGGTTGCGCCCAATGCTTTCCAAACCTGAGGGATTAATAAACCGGGCCAGCGTAATTTCCCCTAAATCCTGCTGTCCTGCGGTAGTAGTAGCTGTTACCCGGCCTTCAGAAGAGACCGTAAAATCAGTAGCCTCCTGAGGAATGGTAATCTGTGGTTCCAGCAAAAAGCCATCGGAAGTACACATACGGCCCTGGGAATCTTTTTTAAACGCACCGTCACGGGTATACGCAATTGTGCCGTCAGGCATTGTGATTTGGAAGAAGCCATCTCCTTCGATCGCCACATCAAGCGAATTGCCTGTTGCCTGAAAGTTACCCTGCGTATAGATTTTCTGAGTGGCTACCTGGCGAACACCATGGCCCATTTGCAGTCCTGTGGGAATTTGCGTATCCTGACCGGATGCAGCGCCGGCCTGGCGGATTGTTTGATACATTAAGTCCTGAAAATCAAGGCGGGTCTTTTTAAAACCGGTCGTATTCACGTTTGCCAGGTTATTGGAAATATTGTCGATATTGCCTTGCTGAGCAACCATTCCAGTGCCAGCAGTCCATAATGCACGCATCATACAGTTTGTTTCCCCCTCTTTATCTGGGTCTGCCTCTGTCGGTCAGCAGTCCCCGGGCTTCTATAAAAGTCCAGCCCTCTACACTACTATTATCGTAAGAACAGCTGCAAAAGTTAAGTAAAAAATGAAAAACAGGATCATAGTCCCGGTTATTATGTATAGTTAAGCCATTCCTAATGCGCACCCCGTCAGGGGAGCTTATCACACCAAAATGCCAGGAAGCTAAAGATGAGATTGCCACGTCGCTGCGCTCCTCGCAATGACAGAAGCTGGTTCCCATTAGCCTAACTTAGCTGTGCACCCCCGCAGGGGAGCTATTCATCACCTACGGCGGTAAGCCACATCGCTGCGCTCCTCGCAATGACAAATGAGCCAGCACGCCTTGTCTCTCCTAACGGGCGCTACCTGTGCACCCCGCAGGGGAGTTTATCACTACCTACGGCGATAAGCCCGTCCCCTCTTCGTCCTCATGCCGATAAGCTCAGGCCGCCGAGAAGGTTCCAGATGCTAGGCGCCGGGGGCTTCGCGACCGGAGGCGTACATGAGCGTACGGTGAGGATCGCGGAGCCCCCGGCAACAACGCAGATGGTTCCTTATCGGCGGCCGCCTCTTCTAAGTGCGGCCTACTTCGTTCACAGCCTTATCCAACAACTGATCATGTGCCTGTACTGTTTTGGCATTTACCTCATACGCCCGGTATCCGGTAATGAGGTTGACCATTTCGGCAACCACATTGACATTGGATTGTTCCAGCATCCCCTGTTCAACCCGGCTGGCAGACGGTGCCGCCTGAGCACCATTGGCATTATACAGGCTGTCGCCTTCTTTTAGCAGCTGTTTCTCATTGGCAAATTCCACGATACTCAGCTGACCGGCTTCGACTCCGTCGAGCATTACCCGGCCATCCGGCGAAACAGTAAGATTGCCCGTCCCATTACCGACGGTGATCGGACCGGCTGTTCCCATGACCGGATAACCTTCCTGGGTAACAATCCGTCCTTGCGCATTTTTCGTAAAGGTTCCGTTTTTGGTATACCGCACACCGGCCGGAGTCTCTACGGCAAAGTACCCGCTGCCGTCAATCGCCAGATCAAGCGCATTGCCTGTCGTGCGCATCATGCCTGTTGAATGGATAGTGGCAATCTCATCAACCATGGCACCTACTCCCAGCGAACCGATTGACGGTGCATCAGGGCCATCATTGATCCGGTAAATCAGCATGCTGGCAAAATCTTTAGTAACAGCCACGTCTTTTTTATAGCCCGCTGTGTTTACATTAGCCAGGTTGTTGGCAATCGTATCGGTACGGATTGATTCGGCCAGCATTCCAGATGCCGCCGTATAGATACCTCTGATCATATGTAACCCCTCTTCAGCGAATTTTGCAAAACTTAGCCGGCGATTGTGCCTTTTTTCAGGGTAGTCAGTGAATCCTGCAGCATTTCCATGGCGTCAAGAGCTTTGCCTGTGCCAAGAGCAACGCAGGACAGCGGATCTTCAGCCAAATAAGTGGGAATGCCTGTTTCCTGATTGATTAACCGGTCCAGACCATGGATCAGCGATCCGCCGCCTGTCATGACTATCCCCCGGTCAACGATATCCGCCGCGAGTTCCGGCGGTGTTTTTTCCAATACTGCTTTCACACAGTCTACAATGAGTGAAATCGGTTCAGCCAGCGCTTCGCGGGTTTCCGCGGAAGTTATGCGCACTGTTTTGGGAAGGCCTGACACCAGATCCCGTCCGCGGATTTCCATGGTTTCATTGCGTCCGGTAGGAAAGGCAGTGCCTACGGTTATTTTAATTTCTTCCGCCGTCCGTTCACCAATCAAAACATTATGTTCTTTTTTAACATACCGGACAAGTGCTTCATCGAATTTATCGCCGCCGATACGCAGTGATTCGCTGACAACAATGCCGCCCAGGCTTAACACAGCTACATCAGTCGTCCCTCCGCCGATATCCACCACCATAGAACCACAGGCCTCGGAAATAACCAAGCCTGCGCCCAAGGCAGCTGCCAGAGGTTCCTCAATCAGGAACGTTTTTCTCGCCCCTGCCTGCATGGCCGCTTCCAGTACCGCTCTTTTTTCAACAGTAGTCACGCCTGAAGGAATACAAATCATAATGCGGGGTTTAAAAAAGAAATTCTTCCCTGCTACTTTTTGAATGAAATGACGCAGCATACTCTCGGTGGTATCATAGTCTGCAATGACACCCTCCCGTAAAGGACGAATGGCAATAATGTTGCCGGGAGTCCGCCCTAACATGCGGCGCGCTTCTTCACCAATAGCCAGAATGCGATTACTATCCCGGTCAATAGCAACAACGGAAGGTTCCCGCAGGACAATTCCCTTTCCTTTTATGTATACTAAAACATTCGCGGTTCCTAAGTCGACACCGATATCCATCGAACCAAACATGTTGAATCCCCTTTCAAAACACATTGGCTTGTCCTATTAGCCTTCAGAAAAAACAGCCCTATATGATGCAAGAAAGCCATCGTTTTCAAAGCAGCATAAAGAAGGCTATAGAGCCAATTATAACTAATTGTAAATTCTACATGCTTGGAAAAAGTCCTTTATTCTTCTTCATTTTCTTTTGTATCTTTGTACTTTTTGCGAGTAGCTTCACCACCGCGAATATGCCTTTCCGCCTTGTTTAATTCCAATACGTGGCGCACCCTTTGTGCCAGTCTTTTGTTAATGGTGGGAAGTCGTTCAATCATATCTTTGTGTACGGTACTTTTGCTGACACCGAATACGGTAGCTGCCTGTCTGACGGTATGTTTGCTTTCCAGGATATGGTTGCAAATGTCCAATACCCGCTTGCGGATATAGTCTTTCATTCTTCCCCGTTCCCCCTCGCCCTTTTTGTCTTGCTACCATGTATATGCGGACAAAAACAAAAGATGCGTGCCTTTTTAAGCATAACTGATTAAAACCCAAGCTGGAGCAATCTGCTTTTACCCGGCTATTTACGCGGCTTGGGGAGGAAAACAGGAAATAAAAAATGCGTACAAGCTGTACGCATTTTCCGGTAATTTTTTATTATTTTAAAAATTCTTGCGGGTGAATATATTCACCTTGCTTTTTTACAGCAAAGTGGAGATGTGTGAAAGGCTCACCGGTACATTCGCCTACAACACCGATCACATCACCGCTATGGACGGTCTGCCCCGCCTTCACAGCAGCCGACGAGAGCGAGCCGTAATAAAGCGTATAGCCGCTGCTTTCTATAACCAGCATCAAGCCTAACTGATTATCGGTTAAAACATCTACGACCCGGCCTCCGGCAGCTGACCGCACGGGCTGACCCGGTGTACCGGCAATATCAATACCCGTATGAAAACGCCAGTCCTGATAAACGGCATGATGCTGCCAGCCAAAATCAGCTGCCAATGTCCCTGTCAGCGGCTGGCGATGCTGCTCCTGGTTACTGACTGCTGCTGACGGTATCGATTGTTCAACTGCTTGTCCTCCTGCAGCCAGAGGTGCGGCCTCTTTCGCCGCCGGCACCGGTAACTGTGCCGGTACCGACGGAATAAGCGGAGTTGATGCCGGAGTTTGTTCCATTTTCATCAGCTGCTCGGCAGGCTGATTTTTTTCAGCAAGTGGCGGTAATGGTCTGATATTCTGGCTGAGCGAAGAAACGACAAGAAATGTAAGTCCTGCCGATAATAGCAATAATCCTGCAGCTGCATAAACGGGCTTTCTGATTCTTTTGACTTCATGCAGCCGGTGGCCGAACTGATAAAGGAAGTTTACCAGTCCCGGTTTTAAGCCTGCAGGTCCGAAAGACTTACGCCGGAAAAAGGTTCGCATTGTAGTAAGCTTGGGAAAACGGGTCAGATTATCAAAGGGCCCTGGTCTGCCAGGCATAAACATCACCTCACACCTAGCATGCCCAAAAATTACCATATTTAAACAATGAGTGACGTTCCGGCTCTTTCTTACGTGCCATGAACATTCTTAAGCGCTACCCCTGTATAGTAATAAGTTAATATCTGCCGGAAATCACGGCCTTCCTTAGCCATTCCGTTAGCTCCGTATTGGCATAAGCCTACTCCGTGTCCATAGCCTGTCGTTTTAAAGATCATTTTCTCGCCCTTTACATCAATAGAAAAGTCAGTAGACCGCAATTCCAGCTTTTCCCGCAGCTCTGCCCCGGTGAACGTTTTATTGCCAACACGCACTTTGGCAACACGGCCGGATGCAGTATGGTCAATGATTTGTGCTATGGGGTTGCTGCCGTTCTGAACAGCAGCCATCACACCGGCATCAGCCCCCAGCCGGCCCTCCAGTTCACTCAGTGCCAATTCTTTTGTCTCCTGATACCGGGGTGATTTTTGATCCCATTGACACGCCACACTTTGTAAATAAGGGTAATCAAAGCCCCATACTTCACTGGCGCTGGCTGTCTGGCCACCACTGGTAGAATGGAAAACCGCATTAATCGGTTCGCCACCGAATGTCAGTATCAGCCCGCTTGTACCTTCAACAGCTTGACTGATCTTCTTCCAATAGTCGTCTGCTTTAAAGGGTCCCCAACGCTGTTTGGCCTGTGCTTCACTGATCCAGGCCTGACTTTCGCGATGATCAGTACTCACGTCGGCTCCCGGATGACTCGCCAAACCAGGTCCACCAAAAAAGACCATATTTTTTACTGCGTACGTCCGTGCTGCAACCGCCTGCGCTTTTAACGCTTCCAAGTCAAACTCGGCAGGCATCTCGGCAGCAAGCACCCCTTTTACGTAATCTTCCAAACTCATTTCAAATATTTGTTTTGTTTCATGCATATAAACCTTTATTGGTATGTCTTCTCCTTTATATGCCGTTCCATTGCGCATCTCTTTCCCGGTTCCTGAAGGTCCCAGGCTGCGCACCACCACTGTGGGAATGACAATAACAACCAGTATTACAAGCATTATGGAAAGTACCGTTACCTGCCTCACGCCTGCCCCTCCTTTATAATTGGTACATGTGTATGCAGGCAACAGCTTGTCTTATACCATTAAAATTGGACATCTCCTGTGTTCACGAAACCGTCCTCCTTGGCACAAAATAAAAACAGGAACAACACTGTGTTCCTGTTCGCTTACATTATAATAATTTCTGTTTACTTAACCCGGATAATATTTGCTCCCAGCCCTTGCAGTTTGGCAACAAGATTATCATAACCGCGATCAATATGGTGGAGGTAGCCCACTTCGGTTTGGCCATCGGCAACAAGTCCGGCAAGTACTAAGGCAGCTCCTGCTCTTAAATCGGTGGCTTTCACCGGACATCCCAGCAGACGGCATGAGCCTTCGACAACAGCACTGCGGCCCTCAATTTTAATATTGGCGCCCATTCGTTTTAGCTCGTCCACATGCATGAAACGATTTTCAAATACCGTCTCGGTTACCACACTGGTCCCCCGTGCAACGGTGGTTAAAGCCATAAATTGGGCCTGCATATCGGTAGGAAAACCAGGATAGGGCAATGTTTTAATGTCTACAGAACGTAAGACCCCCGTACCGGTCACCCGGACACCATCGACATCTTCTTCAATTTTGACACCGGCTTCCTTCAGCTTGGCTACTACCGGTTTTAAGTGCTCGGTCAGTGCGTTTTCAATATAAACATCGCCGTCGGTCATTGCCGCCGCCACCATATAAGTTCCGGCTTCAATACGGTCCGGAATAACAGTATGCGTACAGCCGCGTAATTCATCCGTGCCCTCAATGCGGATCACATTCGTTCCGGCACCGCGAATCCGGGCACCCATTGCATTAAGGAAGTTCGCCAAATCGACAATCTCCGGCTCCTCGGCAGGGTTTTCCAAGATGGTCTGTCCCTTTGCCATGGAAGCGGCCATCAGAATATTCTCGGTCGCTCCGACACTGGGGAAATCGAGGTAAATTCTTGCTCCCGTGAGCCCATGAGGAGCCCGGGCCTCTACATAGCCATGCCCCAGTTCAATTTCGGCGCCTAGAGCTTCAAACCCCTTTAAATGCAGGTCAATCGGCCTGGTGCCAATCGCACATCCGCCAGGCAGGGAGATTTTAGCTCTTCCCCGCCGTGCCAGAAGCGGTCCCATCACCAGAAAAGAGGCTCTCATTTTACGGACCAGCTCATACGGCGCTTCGCAGCTGGTTATATTGGTGCTATCAATCACCAGGGCATCTTCATCATGCGATACCGATACGCCTAAATGCTCAATTACTTCCGAAATGGTGCGTACATCCTCCAGATTAGGAGCCTCCAGCAGCCTGCTCGGCGTCGTTCCCAGGAGCGACGCTGCAATAATCGGCAGCACGGCATTTTTTGCACCGCTGACTTTTACAGTACCTGTCAGCTTTTTTCCCCCAGTAATAATTAATTTTTCCAAAGACGGTTCCTCCCAAAGAATAGCTGCAATTCCCTTAACAGCCTAAACTTAGCTTACTAGTATCAGTATTCCTGCGTAATAACCGGCGAGCCAATTAGAATATAAGTGCGATTGTCTGTTAGACTGTAGCGTACCGCCATGTTCACATTCATTTCTTTCCCATTGATCTCAAGCTTTTCTGCCAACAGCGGCGAATAACCGCTCATGCTGAGATAATGAGAATCGCTGACCGTATCTTGCACAGAAGCATGAATCGCGGAAAAAGCATTATTAAGCCGGATATGGTATTGTCCATCCTCTAGTCTACCATCAATCCAGCCTACCAGGCAAGTGGATATACGCGGAGAACCGTTATTCGCAGTAATAAAAGTCCTTATTTTTTCCTCCCAGCCCTGATGAATCTGTTCAGCAGCCGCTTCAATATTAACGACCAGATACACTTCAGGCTGCTTATTGTGCTGAGATGGATATAAAATTTGGGCAATTACAGCTCCACGAAACTGCTCTCGCTTAACATCGGCCCTGAGCAGCTTATGACGGTCTGAAGAACTGCTGCTGAAGGTAACTTCTTCGGGAGAAATGTTCAACTGACTCATTCCTGCCTGAACCAGTGCCATCATTTGTTCATCTGTTCCGTCTGTCCACGGCAGAATAGCCCAGCCGTGCAGCGTAATCTGTGCTGTTTTGGCCCCGGTTGCCTCCATCGCAGCCATCAGCGGCTCTATTGTCATTGTAGTAACGGCTGGGCTGTAGCTTCTTCCGGCCAGTAATACCGCCATCATAATCAGCGGCAGAAAAAATAAAGCATATTTAGTAGTACGCATTTCCTCACCCTCAACTTACAAAATATATACAATCTCATTGTTGCCAGTTTTCGGATCAGTTATGCGAAAAGCAATAGAAAGATACTGCCTCAAAATGTATTGGGGCAGCTTTTTTTGTGAAAACGGTTCTAACGTATTAGATGGAAAATAAAATGGTAATAGTGTAGAGCCATGATAGAAAGTGTCGTTTTTTAAAACTATATTGTCTTTTAAGGAGGTAAAGTGCGAACGATAATTGTTACCGGCGGAGCCGGATTTATTGGCAGTAATTTTGTCCGTTTCCTGTTAAAACAGCGCGTGGATCTGCAAATTGTCATTTTAGATAAGCTTACCTATGCCGGTAATCTGACTTCTCTTGCCTGCGTGGCAACGAATTCCCGGTGCACATTTGTCCACGGCGATATATGCAACACAGAGCTACTTTTAACATTGCTTACCGGCTATCAGCCCGCCGCAGTTGTCCACTTTGCTGCAGAGTCTCACGTGGACCGCTCCATTGATGCTCCGGCAGAGTTCATCCGCACCAACATTACCGGCACCTTTACCCTGCTGGAAGCCGTCCGCCATTACCTGGCGGATAGACCGGAAAAGGAAAAAAGCGAATTCCGGTTCCTTCATGTGTCAACAGATGAGGTCTACGGCTCCTTAGGCCCAGCCGGTTACTTTACGGAAGAAACCTCCTATGCACCAAACTCTCCCTATTCGGCCTCTAAAGCCTCTTCCGATCATCTCGTGAGAGCCTACCACCACACCTACGGATTACCGGTATTACTGACAAACTGCTCGAATAACTACGGACCATACCAGTTTCCCGAAAAGCTAATCCCCTTAATGCTGCGCAATGCTTTGAAAGGTGCCCCCCTCCCCGTATACGGTACGGGGCAGAATGTGCGGGACTGGTTATATGTAGAAGACCATTGTAGAGCCATCTTAACGGTGCTGGAAAAAGGAAGAGCGGGCGAAAAGTACAATATCGGCGGTCATAATGAGAAAACCAATTTAGAGATTGTCCATACGCTGTGCGGTATTTTAGATAACAAGAGCCCCCGAGCGGACGGTAAAGCCTATTGCGAGCAGATCGTGTTTGTAAAAGATCGTCCCGGCCATGACCTGCGCTATGCAATTGATGCTTCCAAAATACAAAAAGAGCTGGGTTGGGTACCTGCAGAAACATTTGAAACAGGTATTGTCAAAACAGTGGACTGGTATTTAGCCAATCAGGATTGGTGCAGGCAGATTGAAGATGGCAGCTATCAGCAGGCAAGGCTGACCATGCTAAAAAACTGAAATTGCGGAGAAAAGAAATGGCGATAAGAAAAGGAATCATTCTGGCAGGCGGATCGGGTACCCGGCTGTTCCCGATTACTCAGGCTGTCAGCAAACAATTGCTGCCGGTTTTTGATAAGCCGATGATTTATTATCCGCTGACAACGCTAATGCTGGCCGGCATCCAGGATATACTGGTCATTACAACGCCCCGGGAACAAGCGTGTTTTCAGCAGCTGTTAGGGACCGGCAGCCAATGGGGCCTGAGCTTGTCTTATGCAGCTCAGCCGAATCCGGATGGGCTGGCCCAGGCCTTTTTAATTGGTGAGCACTTTATTGCCGGTGAGGGCTGTGCGTTAGTGTTAGGTGATAATATTTTTTACGGCTACGGGTTTAGTGAAAAGCTGCAAACAGCAGCACAGGATACCTTAGGGGCAACTGTTTTTGCCTATTGGGTAAAAGATCCTGAACGGTATGGTGTAGTAGAGTTTGATTCCGCCGGTCAGGCGGTCAGCCTGGAAGAAAAGCCCGAGCGGCCCACTTCTCATTATGCGGTTACCGGTCTGTATTTTTACGACCACCAGGTGGTTGACTTGGCGAAGACAATTCGCCCTTCTGCCAGAGGCGAACTGGAGATTACTGATTTAAACCGGTTATATCTGGAGCAGCAAACGCTGCGGGTAAAGACCCTGGGTCGCGGTTACGCCTGGCTGGATACGGGAACATACGATTCTCTTCTCCAGGCTTCCAACTATATTGCAACCCTTCAGGAACGACAGGGCTTAATGGTGGCCTGCCCCGAGGAAATCGCTTACCACAGGGGGTATATTTCCAAAAATGATCTGCTGGAAATAGGCAGTAAAATGAAGAAAAACAGCTATGGTCAATACTTGCTTAATCTACTCCAGGAAACTTAAGTCACAGCAAAGCTCCTCAGGTGTCCTAGACTTTTACTGCTAAACAAGGGGGGTAAAGCGTGATTGTTATCGAAACAAACCTGCCGGAAGTTTTGCTTATCGAACCACAGGTATTTGGTGATAGCCGGGGATATTTTTTTGAAACCTGGCAGCAGAACCGCTATGAAGCAATCGGCATCACCGAAAATTTTGTCCAGGATAATGTCTCTTTTTCATCACGGGGAGTGCTGCGGGGCTTGCATTATCAACATCCTCATTCACAGGGAAAGCTGGTTTCCGTACTGCAGGGAGAGGTTTTTGATGTCGCTGTGGATATTCGGATTGGTTCCCCCCGCTTTGGCCACTGGGCCGGTGTGTTTCTCTCAGAAACCAATCACCGTCAATTATGGGTGCCCCCCGGTTTTGCCCATGGTTTTTGCGTCACTAGCGAGTTTGCTTATTTCAGTTACAAGTGTACCGATTTATATACGCCTCAGGCTGAGGGAGGAATTATCTGGAATGATCCTGATATTGGCATTGCCTGGCCGCTTGAGGACGTGGTTCTGTCAGCCAAGGACTGCGTATATACCAGGCTGAAAGCTGTGGCTGCAGATAAACTGCCCATTTTTAAGGAGCGATAGCATGAAAGTAGCGGTTACCGGTGCTAACGGCCAGCTGGGAAAGGAAATTGCCAGGCAGGGAGCCAAGCACGAGCTTATTTTAACGGATTACGATACACTGGATGTTACCGATTACTCAGC
Organism: Anaerospora hongkongensis; assembly: GCF_004339805.1. GTDB lineage: Bacteria > Bacillota > Negativicutes > Sporomusales > DSM-15969 > Anaerospora > Anaerospora hongkongensis. The sequence goes on from NZ_SLUI01000019.1 coordinate 59,785, forward strand.
CGTTACGGCATTTATGAAAACAGTAAGACCAGACGCTGTTATACATTGTGCCGCCTATACCAATGTTGACGGCGCAGAAGCAGATTATGACGGAGCATTCCGCATTAATGCGGTGGGCACGCAGAATTTGGCTGCAGGCTGTTTGGAAACGGCTGCCAGACTGGTATATATCAGTACCGATTACGTTTTTGATGGTCAAACCCGGCAGCCTTACCGGGAATTTGATTCGGTCAATCCGCAAAATGTATATGGCATTACTAAGCGGCATGGGGAGGAGATTGTCAGACAGCTGCTGGGGCGTCACTATATTATCCGTACTGCCTGGCTGTACGGCGAGGGCAGTAACTTTGCCCGCACGATGCTCAATCTGGCTGCGAAAAACAGTACGCTGAAAGTAGTAAATGATCAGATTGGCACCCCCACTTCCACCGTTGACCTGGCACGAGCAATATACGCTCTACTAGCTACCGATGCTTATGGAACCTATCACGGCACATGCCAGGGTCAATGCTCCTGGTACGACTTTGCCTGTGAAATCTTTCGTCAAGCCGGTAAGCAGGTCAAAGTACTGCCTGTGACTACTGATGAATTTCCCCGGCCTGCCAAGCGGCCTGCCTATTCAGTCCTGGATAACTACATGCTGCGCATGACAATTGGTGATCCAATGCGCAATTGGCAAAATGCGCTGGCAGACTATATAAGCGGTTTAGACAAATAAGGTAATGATAAAGGGGTGTAGCAAAACTCTTTTGAAAAAAGAGCAAATGCGACACCCCTAAAAACCGCCTTTTTACTTTTGTCATCGAAACAAAAGTAACAAAAATTCTAGGCCTGTCTTGCAAAATGCTTGGAAAATGCTCAACTTACTAAAATTCGTAAAACTCGCTGCGCTCAAACAACCGAATTTCTTAACGTAAGCTGAACATTTCCCATCCTACGGACCGCATTTTTCCAGAAGGGCCGAAAGGAACTAAGCTACAAGTAAGGTATTATCTTATTGTAGTTTTCCGACTATATCATTGATATGCTGTAAATTTTTCTTTTGCAAATACTCCTGCATGCCTTGCGCAATATCGGCAGCAGCCCGTGGATTTACGAGACTGGCGGTTCCAACGGAAACGGCAGCAGCCCCGGCCAGCATGAATTCCAGCGCATCTTCAGCCGTCATGATTCCCCCCATGCCAATTACCGGCACAGTAACTGCCTTAGCCACCTGCCACACCATCCTGAGTGCCACCGGTTTTACGGCCGGACCAGAAAGCCCGCCTACGACGTTCCCCAGTACGGGCCGCCACGAATGAATATCGATTGCCATCCCAAGCAGGGTGTTGATGAGCGAAACGGCATCAGCACCGGCCGCTTCCACGGCCTTCGCTACCGTGACAATATCCGTTACGTTAGGCGAAAGTTTCACAATAACAGGCAGTGAGGTATTATTTTTTACGGCCCGCGTCACAAGGGCTGCACTTTCAGGATCTACGCCAAAAGCCAAACAGCCATTCTTTACATTAGGACAGGAAATATTCACTTCCAGGCCTGCCACACCGGCAACGGTTAATTTTTTAGCCATCAAAGCATATTCTTCCACTGTATTGCCTGAGATGTTGGCAATAACCGGTACATCATACTGCTTGAGCTGTGGCAGGATCGTTGCCAGAAACGCATCTACTCCCGGGTTTTCCAGGCCGATGGAGTTCAGCATGCCGGAGGGAGTTTCCGCGATACGCCGCCCCTGATTACCGCTGCGTGCTTCCAGCGTCAGTCCTTTAACGGCTATAGCCCCTATCTCATTTAAATCAATAAAGTCTTTGTATTCGAGACCAAAGCCAAACGTACCCGATGCAGCGATAACGGGTGTTTTCATGTGAATTCCGGCAACTGTAACAGCTAGCATCCGCTAATTACCTCCCCGGCCTCAAAAACAGGCCCTTCCGTACATACTTTGCGCCGCCTGCCGTCTGTTCCTGCACAGCTGCAGGCCAGACAACCGCCAAGGCCGCAGGCCATAAATTCCTCCAGCGACACCTGGCAGGCAATCGCATACTGGCTTGCCAGCCGCGCCACTTGTTCCATCATCGGACGGGGGCCGCAGGTGTAAATCCGGTCAAAATGTCCGGTCCGGAGGAGTTCAGGCAGTACATCAACCGTATAGCCTTTGGTCCCTGCCGTCCCATCATCCGTTGTCAGCTGTAGTTGATCACAGACAGGCCGAAAAACCTCTTCCCAGAACAATTCATCCTTTGTTCTTCCCCCCATGAGTACAGTAGTGGGACGGGGGCAAAGCGCTTGGGCCAGATATACGAGCGGCGCAAGCCCCATCCCGCCGCCGATGAGCAGCGGACGCTCGCAATCCAGTACAAAACCTTTTCCCAGCGGCCCCAGGCAGTCGAGATGCACCCCTGCGGGAACACCGGAAAGGTAAGCTGTTCCTCCGCCAACGATCCGGTAAATCAGTTCGATCGTTCCTGATGACCTATCTGCATTGGCGATGCTGATTGGTCTTCTTAACAGTGGCGCTGTAAGATTATTAACTTTCAGATGAACAAATTGACCGGGCTGAGCAGCTGCTGCCATCTGCGGTGCATGGATAACCAGCCGGTATACACCGGCTGCAATCAATTCATTCGCAACTACCAATGCGTCTTCCATCCTAGCAGCCAACTAATTCTCCTCCTTTATATAGTCCTGTAAGGCTTTTACTCTGACAATATTCTTCCCTTTTGTTAATTCCAGTACATTGAGCATTTCCCTTGCTGTGTCAATGGAGGTAAGGCAGGGCACGGCGTGTTCAACGGCAGCACGGCGGATTTTAAAGCCATCCCGCTCAGGCAGCTTTCCTCTGGTTAACGTGTTGACTACCATATGAATGTGACCATCTTTAATATAGTCGGCAATATTGCGGCCTTCTTCATGTACTTTGTGTACCTGCTCCACCTCAAGGCCAAGCTGGCGCAAATGACCGGCAGTACCCGATGTTGCCGCCAAACGGTAGCCAAGCTGCACAAACCGTTGTGCCAGTGCACCGGCCTCCTCTTTATCCCGGTCGGCAACCGTCAATAATACAGTCCCTGCTGCCGGTATATTCATGCCAGCAGCAGTAACTGCCTTATAGAGGGCAGCGCCATACTGGTGGTCGATTCCCATAACCTCGCCGGTCGATTTCATCTCCGGCCCCAGTGATATCTCGACAAGCCCCATTTTAGCAAAGGAGAAGACCGGTGCTTTAACGGCAATGTACGGTCTGTTTGGCAGCAAGCCCGAAGACCAGCCCATACCGGCTAAAGTGTCGCCAAGCGCAATCCTTGTAGCAAGCTTTACCATCGGTACACCGGTCACTTTGCTCAGGAAAGGAATGGTACGGCTGGAGCGTGGATTCACTTCCAGAACATATACCTCATCATTGACAACTACATATTGGATGTTAATCACGCCGCGGATTGCAAGTCCTAGTGCCAGCGAGCGCGTGTAAGCGGCAATAGTGGCGATTACTTCCTGGCTTAGATTCTGCGGTGGGTAAACGGCTATGCTGTCTCCGGAGTGGACACCGGCCCGTTCAATGTGTTCCATAATTCCCGGAATCAATACATCCTGCCCGTCGGCAATTGCATCGACTTCCACTTCCCGGCCCACCATGTAGCGATCAATGAGGACCGGATGCTCAGGTGAAGCATGGACAGCCTCGGTAAGGTAGCTGAGCAATTCGTCGTCATGGTAAACGATTTCCATAGCACGGCCGCCCAGTACATAAGAAGGACGAACAATCAGCGGATAACCGAGCTCTTTAGCTGCCTGAAGCGCTTCGTCTACTCCTGTTACACTGGCTCCTCTAGGTCGCGGAATTTGCAGCTCTTCCAGGAGTTGGTCAAATTTCTCCCGATTTTCCGCTCTGTCAATATTATCTACACTTGTTCCTTTTATTGCCACCCCGGCCTGATACAGCGGTGCCGCCAGATTAATGGCCGTTTGCCCGCCAAATTGAACGATGACACCTTCCGGCTGTTCTTTCGCAACAATATTCAAAACATCTTCCGGTGTAAGCGGTTCAAAGTAGAGACTGTCGGATGTATCAAAATCGGTGCTCACCGTTTCGGGATTATTATTGATAATAACGGAATTTACGCCCGCTTCTCTCAGTGCCCAGGCTGAGTGAACCGAACAATAGTCAAATTCGATTCCCTGCCCGATCCGGATAGGCCCCGAACCAAGCACCAGCACCTTGCGCCCGTTTAACGGCGTAACCTCATCCTGCTCGGTATAAGTTGAGTAATAATAGGGAGTAAGTGATTCAAATTCCGCAGCACACGTATCTACCATCTTGTAACTGGGAGTTACATGAAGTTCGGACCTCAGCTTTCTAATCGAGGCTTCATCACTGCCTGTAAAACGGGCAACGGCCCGGTCGGAAAAGCCGGCCTTTTTTACTTCAGTCAGCAATCCGGCACTTAGTGTCCCGCCGCCGAGCTGCTGTTCCAGCGTCACAATCCGGTTAATTTTCTCTATAAAGAACCGGTCAATACCGGTGATTTTTCGAATTTCATCACTCAGTACACCCTGACGAAGAGCTTGGGCAACAACAAAGATTCGCTCATCATCCGCACTATGCAATTGCTTGATTATCTCTTGTTTGGACAGTTCAGCCAAGGCAGGCAGCTCCAAATGGTTCAGGCCGATTTCCAGCGAACGGATCGCTTTCAGCAATGCACCCTCAAAGGACCGGTCAATCGCCATCACTTCACCGGTTGCTTTCATTTGTGTTCCCAGTGTGCGGTCAGCCAGATTAAATTTATCAAAAGGCCAGCGGGGGAATTTGACTACGACATAATCAAGGGCCGGTTCAAAACAAGCTTTTGTTTTGCCTGTTACCGCATTCTCGATCTCATCCAGCCGGTAACCAATTGCAACCTTCGCAGCCACCTTGGCGATCGGATAGCCGGTTGCCTTGGAAGCCAGGGCACTGGAGCGGCTGACACGGGGATTGACTTCGATGACGTAGTACCGGTCACTTAATGGGTCGAGCGCATATTGAACGTTACAGCCGCCTTCAATGCCCAGCGAACGGATAATCCTGAGCGATGCCGTCCGGAGCAGCTGATACTCATGATCACTCAGCGTCTGTGAGGGGGCAGTGACAATACTGTCACCGGTATGAATACCCACGGGATCAAAGTTTTCCATATTACAGATAATGATGCAATTATCGGCACCATCACGCATCACTTCGTATTCAATTTCTTTCCAGCCGGCCACACTGCGCTCAACCAGAATTTGCCCGATCGGACTGTGAAGAATGCCTTTTTGTGCAATATCTATGAGTTCCTCTACTGTATGTGCGATGCCGCCGCCCGTACCGCCCATGGTATACGCAGGCCGGACAATCACCGGATAGCCGATTTGCCCGGCAAAGGCCAGCGCATCTTCAACAGCTTCAATAATGGCACTTTCCGGTACGGGTTGACCAATACTTTGCATGGTTTCTTTAAACAGTTCCCGGTCTTCCGCTTTTTTTATCGCTGCTAAAGGAGTTCCTAACAGTTGTACGCCATATTCAGCCAATACGCCCCGTTCGGCAAGTTTGACCGCCATATTAAGGCCAACCTGTCCTCCCAGTGTTGCCAGCAGGCCGTCAGGTAATTCCTTACGAATGACTTCTGCCACAAAATCAGCGGTAAGCGGCTCAATATACACCCTGTCGGCCATATCCGCATCTGTCATAATTGTAGCAGGGTTGCTGTTGATCAGCACCACTTCCAGTCCTTCTTCCCGTAAAGCCCGGCAAGCCTGTGTCCCGGCATAGTCAAATTCGGCTGCCTGACCAATGATGATCGGCCCGGAGCCAATTACCAGTACTTTACGCAGGTTGGTTAATTTGGGCATTGTTGTTCCCCCTTATCATAGCCAAGAATTGTTCAAACAAGTACACGCTGTCATCCGGTCCTGGTGCAGCTTCCGGATGGTACTGTACAGAGAAAACCGGTAAAGCACGGTGCCGGAAGCCTTCAACCGTTCCGTCATTTACTGCCCGGTGCGTCACTACTAACTTCTCCCCGTCTAAAGACTGTTCATCGACAGCATAGCCGTGGTTTTGCGAAGTAATATAGACTCTGCCTGTAGCAAGATCTTTCACCGGATGATTCGAACCGCGATGGCCAAACTTTAATTTATACGTATCGCCGCCCAACGCTAAAGCCAGCAATTGATGCCCAAGGCAGATGCCAAACATCGGTTTCTTGCCAATAAGCTGACCAATCGTTTCAATGGCAAACGGTACTTCTTTCGGATCTCCCGGCCCATTGGAGAGAAAGATGCCATCCGGCTTCAAGGCTAAGACGTCTTCAGCACTTGTCCAGGCAGGCAGTACGGTCAGTTTAAAGCCGGCAGCTACCATGGAATGGAGAATATTGCGCTTCACGCCGTAGTCGAGCACCGCGATATGCGGTCCCTCGGTCCCCATATCATAAGGCTCCTGCGTAGTTACCTGCATTACGGTATCGGCAGGAAGTTCGGTTGCCATTAATCGGGCAATCTCCGACTCTGCCAAACCTTCAGGCACAATAATCCCCTTCATCGCTCCACTGGTGCGCAATGCTTTCGTTACTGCCCGGGTATCAACATCATATAGGCAGGGGATATTGCGCTCCTTCAGGTAAGAGGCCAGCGTTCCCTCATTCTGCCAATTACTCGGATCACCACACAATTCGCTGACAATAAAGCCCCGCACAAAGGACTGGCGGGCCTGTTCAAAGATCCCGGCCACACCATAGTTGCCAATCAGTGGATAGGTCATCGTAACAATTTGACCGCAGTACGAAGGATCGGTCAGTACTTCCTGATAACCGGTCATGCCGGTATTAAATACAGCTTCCCCTACCGCTTGTGTTTCAAACAGCAGCTTGCCGCTAAAGCGGCTGCCGTCTGCCAGTATAAGTTGTCCATTCATGCCAGCACTTCCCCGTTTTTCATGATTATTTTGCCGCCTACCAGCACCGCAGCCGCTTTTCCTTTTAGCTGCCGTCCCTCGAAAGGCGTGTGTTTCCCTTTGGTATAAAACAGGCTGCTGTCAACTGACCACAGTTGTTCAGGATCAATCAGGGTAATATCAGCAGCTTTACCGATATCAAGAACACCGCTGTCTAAGCGGAGGATTTTTGCCGGATTTACCGCCATTTTTGTGATAATATCGCTCATGGTTAGTTTTCCGGTATGATACAGCTCAGTCAGAATAATGCCGAGAGAGGTCTCCAGCCCGGCAAAACCACTGGGCGCATAGCGGAATTCCACATCTTTTTCTTCAAAAGCGTGCGGCGCATGATCCGTAACAATGGCATCCAGTGTTCCATCCAGCAAGCCCGCAATCAGTGCCTGGCGGTGCTCCTCGGACCGGAGCGGCGGGTTAACCTTCGTCGCCGTATCAAAGGTCCGTACAGCTTCATCGGTTAAACTGAGATGGTGCGGCGTTACCTCGGCCGTCACCCTTACTCCCCGTTTTTTAGCCTCACGGATTAGCCCGACAGCTCCTTTAGAACTGACATGAGCAATATGCACTGCAGACCCGGTATATTCTGCCAGTAAGATGTCACGTGCAGTGGAGATATCTTCAGCCACTGCCGGCCGGCCCTTTAGACCGAGCATCGCTGAAACTACCCCTTCGTGCATATAGCCGTCACCGGCTAACGCTTCATCTTCGGCATGGGAGATAATGACTTTATCAAACATTCCTGTGTATTCAAGAGCGGTACGCAATAGCCCCGCACTGCTCACATACCGGCCGTCATCGGAAAAAGCTACCGCTCCTGCTGCTGCCATATCACCGATTTCTGCCAGTTCTTTTCCTTCCTGGCCTTTACTGACCGCTCCAATGACCTTAACATTAATTACGCCCTCGAGCTGTGCCCGCTGTTTAAGCCCTTCCACTAAGATAGAGCTGTCAATTACCGGCTTAGTATTGGGCATGCAGGCGATACTGGTAAATCCGCCTGCCGCACCTGCTCTTGTTCCTGAGGCAACATCTTCCTTGGCTTCCAGACCGGGATCACGAAGATGAACATGCATATCAATCAAGCCAGGAGCCACTATCAGACCGCTCGCATCGAATATGGCGCATTCCGTCTCGGTAACTTCGCCCATTGCAATAATCACGCCATTTTCAATTAGAATATCGCCTGTTTGGTCCATGTTTTTAGCCGGATTGATAATCCGGCCCCCTTTAATTAGCATTTTCAATGTTTTTCCCTCCCATCAGTGTCAGAAAAAGAATTGCCATGCGGATAGCCACGCCGTTTTTTACTTGCTCCTGAATGGTTGATTGATCACCGTACGCTACGTCAGGAGCAATTTCCAGTCCCCGGTTCATCGGTCCCGGATGCAGCACCAGCGCATCCGGTTTCGCGAGCTTCAGGCGGGCTGCGTTTAATCCGAAGATACGGGCATATTCCCGTGCGGAAGGAAACAGGCCTTTGTGCTGCCGTTCCTTTTGGATCCGCAGCACATTCACTACATCAGCTTCTGCCAGCGCATCCTCCACCCGGTGATGAACCGTTACCCCCATCTGCTCCATATCGCGTGGCAGCAGTGTAGCCGGTCCGGCAATATGAACCTCAGCCCCCAGCTTGCGTAAGCCCCAGATATTCGACCGTGCTACCCTGCTATGCAGAATATCCCCCAGTATGGCGACCTTTAGTCCGGCAGCCGTTTTTTTCTTTTCTAAGATTGTAAACAGATCCAGCAGGCCTTGAGTAGGATGTTCGTGGGCACCGTCTCCGGCATTGATAATCACCGGACTGACCGCTTTGGCGGCAAAATGAGCCGCTCCTTCCGCCTCATGGCGCATGACGATGGCATCAACGCCCATAGCTTCCACCGTGAGCAGAGTGTCTCTCAGGCTTTCTCCTTTGACAACACTGCTGGCACTTGTCGTAATATTGACTACATCCGCCCCGAGATATTTTCCGGCCAGTTCAAACGAAGTACGCGTACGCGTGCTGGGTTCGAAGAAAAGATTAATAACCGATTTGCCTCTGAGTGTAGGCAGTTTTTTAATATCACGGGCTATTACATTTTTCATTTCCCTGGCAGTGCTCAAGATCAGCTGGATTTCTTCGGCAGTCATAGTCTCCAGTCCCAAAATGTCCTTGTCACGGATGGAAATACCTGTTTTCATAGACAATGGCCTCCCTGCTTGTATTTTGGCAATAAAAAAGCCTTCTTGCCCTGTGTCTAGGCAAGAAGGCATTATCCTCCCTGTTTTTCCCTTGCCAGCCTCACAGGACCAACTTAAAAGGCAATATCAACTTTTAGGTACTAAAAAAGCCTTTCTGACCCTGGATAGGCACAAAAAGGCTTGCGAAGACGCAATCGTTTTCTCCTTTCCAGCCTCACAGGACTAGGTTAAAGGCATCATTCAGTTATTTGAATAGTAGCAGACTCTCTGCTGCTTGTCAAGTAAATTCGGGCACAATCTGGTCTCTCATTCTGTTTTCTGCGCTTTTTGCTCCTCTTTATAGGATAAATACCGCAGCCTCCCTGCCTCCCAGTCCAGCCGCTCTTGCTGAGTACGCAGTTCCAGCCCCGGCACCAGCTGCGGATAACCGTTGTCATCGAGAGCAACAAAAGTAAAAAAGCTTGTTAATGCGGTTTTCGCCGGTTCTTCTTTCGTCAAATCTTCCACCGTGACAGTTACGGATATTTCCATTGAACTTTTACCGACAAAAGTTAGCTGCCCGCAGCAGGTAATGACATTGCTTACCCGGATAGGTTGCAGGAACTTCAATGAATCCACTCTTGCCGTTACAACGTTGGTACGGGCATGACGAATGGCTACTACTCCGGCTGCGTTATCCATTAACTTCATAATTTCGCCGCCATGAACATTTCCCGATGGGTTGGCATGCTCGGGCATCATAATATTAGACAGCGTTACGCTTGATTGGTCACGTGTTTTGGTATTCATCAGGCCCTCCTGTATACAAATACTTCCTGTTTTATCTCCAGACAACGCTTGCGACGCCATTAGTTTACGCAGGACAGGGAAAACAAAACTGGCACCGTAGTAAAACGGTGCCAGTCACTAAGTGTTCCTAGCGGCTCCTCGCCTTGTCCTAAAAACGCTTACTATGTTCAGCTACACGCAGGCGCACGATGGCCCGCCTTAAAGCAGCTTCCGCACGGGTAACGTCAACGCTGGGATCAGCGCCCTTGAGACGGCCTTCCGCTCTCGTTTTAGCAGCTTCAGCCCGGGCAATATCGATTGTTTCAGGCAGTTCGGCGCAGGCAGCCAATATGGTTACCTTGTCTGGCCGTACTTCCATAAAACCACTGCACAGCACAATTTCGGTTTCACCCTCATCCGTCAGAATACGCAGCGGCCAGATATCCAGTCCTGCAATCAGCGGTGCGTGTCCTGGCAGTATACCAATATCACCGTTCGTAGCACGGGCGATCACCATATTTACATCGGCAGAATACGCGATTTTATCAGGGGTGACAATGTCCAGTTGGATTGTCTTGGCCATGACTTATTCCCCCTTCATTGTGCGCGCCTTCTCCACCGCTTCGTCAATAGTGCCTACCATGTAGAATGCCGATTCAGGCAAATCATCGTGTTTACCGCTGATGATTTCTTTAAAGCCGCGAATGGTTTCCTTCAAGGGTACATACTTACCGGGAGTACCGGTGAAAGCTTCAGCAACGAAGAAGGGCTGGCTCAGGAATCTTTGAATCTTCCGGGCCCGGCTTACCGTCAGCTTATCATCATCGGACAACTCTTCCATACCCAGGATGGCAATAATATCTTGTAATTCTTTATAACGCTGCAAAACTTCCTGTACACCGCGAGCCACTGCATAATGCTCTTCGCCAAGCGTGTGCGGATCAAGAATACGGGAAGTAGAATCCAGCGGATCCACGGCCGGATAAATGCCGAGCTCGGCGATTTGCCGGGATAAAACTGTCGTAGCATCCAAGTGGGCAAATGTTGCCGCCGGAGCAGGGTCAGTCAAATCATCGGCCGGTACATATACAGCTTGTACCGAGGTAATCGAACCGCTCTTAGTAGAGGTGATCCGTTCCTGCAGTGCGCCGACGTCAGTTCCCAAAGTAGGCTGATAACCTACGGCAGAAGGCATACGGCCCAAGAGAGCCGATACTTCTGAACCAGCCTGAATAAAGCGGAAAATGTTATCAACGAACAGCAGTACGTCCTGACCTTGCTGGTCACGGAAATATTCGGCCATAGTCAAAGCAGTAAGCGCTACGCGCATACGGGCTCCGGGCGGCTCGTTCATCTGTCCGTAAACGAGAGCCGTTTTGTCAATAACACCTGATTCTTTCATTTCTTCCCATAAATCATTGCCTTCACGGGTCCGCTCGCCTACACCGGCAAATACCGAGTAGCCGCCATGCTCTGTGGCGATGTTGCGGATAAGTTCCATAATCAATACAGTCTTACCAACACCTGCGCCGCCGAAAAGACCGATTTTACCACCTTTGGCATAAGGAGCAATAAGGTCAACGACTTTAATACCGGTTTCCAGAATGGCGGTTGCCGAAGACTGATCTTCAAAGCTGGGTGCCGGACGGTGGATTGGCCATTGGTCGGAAGCCTGCACTTCAGCATTATTGTTATCAACTGTTTTGCCTAATACATTAAATATCCGGCCCAGTGTGCCTTGGCCAACAGGTACGGTAATCGGAGCACCGGTATCGATTGCATCCATACCGCGGGTCAGACCGTCAGTGGAGCTCATAGCTACGCAGCGTACGGTATTATCGCCTAAGTGCTGCATAACTTCAGCAGTTAACTCAACCTTAAGCTCGCCCGATTGTCCCTGAATTTTGATGGCATTATAAATTTCCGGCAACTGTTCCGGGGGAAAGGTGGCGTCAACAACAGGTCCAATAACTTGGATTACTTTACCTACATGTTCTTTTGTCATGTGTCGGGTTCCCCCTCCTTACTTGCCAAGTCTGCCGCTAACAGTCCATCTGCGTCGTACCCGCAAGGGGTAAGCCGAAGTTCTAAAGACACTAAAGTGTCAAGAACTTCGCATTTGTTAGTCCGGGCGCTTCTTTCGCGTACTTCCAGTACTGCTCCAGTCGCGTCCTCCTGCCGCCTAGCATCTGAACTATTATCGACAGCCTTGGGGGTTAATTTATTATTTTAACGCTTCTGCGCCGCCGACGATTTCGGAAAGCTCGCGAGTAATCGTCGCCTGGCGTACTTTATTGTAGTTGAGAACCAATTTTGCGATCAGTTCCTGAGCATTATCAGTTGCTGAGCCCATTGCCGTCATACGGGAGCCGAGTTCACTGGCTGCCGCCTGGAGTAAAGCGCCGTAAATAACGGTTTCCAGGTATTTAGGCAGCAATTGATTAAGCACTTCTGCAGCTGAAGGTTCAAAGATGTATTCTCCCTGATTTTCCGCTGCATCAACTTGAGAACTGGCAACCGGTAACAGTTTCAGTGTCGTCGGTTTTTGGTTGATCGGTGAAATAAACCGGGTATAAACCAGCTGTACTTCATCGAATTCACCGGCAGAGAACCGGTTCGCTATATCAGCAGCCAGTTCAACGGCGTGGTGATACTCAGGTTTTTCGGAAAACCCGCTGTATTCACCAACTACATTGTAGTTTCTGCGGCGGAAATAGTCCCGCGGTTTACGCCCTACCGTGATAAGCTCCACGTTGTCTTTGCCTCGTACCTGCGCAACAGCTTCCTTCATCAGGTTAGACGTATATGCTCCTGCCAGCCCTTTATCGGCACCGATAACCAAGTAACCGGTCTTATTTACTTCTCTGACAGCTAACAGCGGATGTTCGGCATCACGGACGCTGGCTGTTACACTTGCCAGCACTTCCTGAATTTTTTCCGTATATGGACGACTGGCGCTTGCCCGTTCCTGAGCCCGGCGCAACCGCGCTGCAGCGACCATTTTCATGGCTTTGGTAATCTGCTGGATATTTTTTACGCTTTTAATGCGGCGGCGTATGTCCCGTGCACTAGGCATCTGTCATCACCTCGCCGCGCCTTTAGTATAAGAAACGAAGGTATCTTTAAATTCGCGAATTGCTTTTTTCAGTGTTTCTTCCGTAACGCTGTCCAGTGCCTTCTTCTCACGGATGGTCTTAGCGATTTCCGCATAGTTGCCGCGCATGAACTTCAGGAAATCCTGTTCAAACTTCGTTACGTCTTCTACTGCGAGATCATCAAGATAGCCGTTTACTGCGGTATAAATAACCATTACCTGCTCTTCTACCACCAGCGGCGAATACTGAGCTTGTTTCAAGATCTCGGTAGTACGCTGCCCACGGTCGATTTGCGCTTTCGTAGCTTTATCCAAATCGGAACCGAATTGGGCAAACGCTGCCAATTCGCGATATTGAGCCAAGTCCAAACGCAATCTGCCGGCAACCTGTTTCATCGCCTTGATTTGCGCTGAACCGCCTACACGGGATACTGACAAACCAACGTTAATGGCCGGACGGATACCGGAATAGAACAATTCACTTTCCAGGAAGATCTGACCATCGGTGATGGAAATAACGTTGGTCGGAATGTACGCAGAAACGTCACCCGCCAAAGTTTCAATAATCGGCAGAGCGGTGATTGAACCTCCGCCCAGCTCATCAGAAAGCTTAGCAGCCCGTTCCAGCAGGCGGGAATGTAAGTAAAATACGTCACCGGGGTATGCTTCACGGCCTGGCGGACGGCGCAGCAGAAGGGACATTGCCCGGTATGCCACTGCATGCTTGGAGAGATCGTCATATACGCACAGAACAGCCTGTCCTTTGTACATGAAGTATTCACCCATGGTTACGCCCGAGTACGGTGCCAGGTACTGCAGTGGTGCACTGTCGGAAGCAGTAGCGGCCACTACAATGGTGTATTCCATTGCACCGGCTTCTTCCAAGGTCCTGACCACACGGGCAACCGTAGATGCTTTTTGGCCTATTGCCACATAAATACAAGTTACACCTTGGCCTTTTTGATTCAGAATCGTATCGATCGCCACAGCCGTTTTACCGGTACCGCGGTCACCAATGATCAATTCACGCTGGCCCCGGCCAATGGGAACCATCGAGTCAATTGCCTTCAGACCAGTTTGCATCGGTTCTTTAACCGACTGGCGGTCGGCAATACCGGGAGCCTGATATTCAACCGGACGGAATTCAGTTGTGTTGATAGCACCTTTGCCGTCAATCGGCTGACCAAGCGCATTAACAACACGGCCGACCATAGCCTCACCAACAGGTACCTGCATGATGCGACCGGTACGGCGTACTGAGTCGCCTTCTTTAATGTCTGTTTCGCCGCCTAAAAGCACGGCACCGACATTATCTTCCTCAAGATTAAGAACCATACCGTAAATGTTGTGTGGGAATTCTAACAACTCACCGGCCATGGCTTTTTCCAAACCGTGTATACGGGCAATTCCGTCGCCCACTTCAATAACAGTGCCGACATCATCAACGTTGAGGTCTACTTGGTATTGCTCGATTTGCTGCTTGATGATAGCCGTAATTTCTTCTGGCCTCATTTTCATACTCAGCTTGTCACCCCAATCTTAGTCACTTCAGTTCTGATCAGCGCTTGTTCAAACGCTTTCAGTTGACGAACAATACTGCCGTCAATCAGTTTATCACCAATTTTTACAACTACTCCGCCTAGGATGGCCGGATTGACAGCCGTTTTCAAAACGACAACCTGTCCGGTAACTTTACTAAGTTTCATCCCCAGTTTTTCCTGCTCAGCCTGTGATAAAGGCAATGCGGTTGTAACCTCTGCTTCGATAATATTGCGCGCCTTATTGGCAAGAACCACGTACTCGCGTATGATTCCTTCCAGCACAGTTTCACGCCGTTTATCTACCAGCAAAAGGAGAAAGTTGCAGACAAAATCAGTTAATTCACTGCCAAAAACTTTTTTTATCGTATCTTTCTTGGCATCCACCGGAACCCGGGGATGATAAAGCAAGGTGGCCAAATCCGCCTGAGCCTTTATGGTTTCTTCGACCATCAGCAGCTCTTTTTCTACCTGGTCAAGCATATTTTTGCCTTGAGCCAGTTCAAAAATCGCCTGGGCATAGGTAGCAGCCAACTGATTGCTTAACATGACAAACCACCTATTTTCCGCTCATCCAGCTTGTCAATAAAATCACTGACAAGTTTGGCATTGACATCAGAGTCCATATTCTTGGCAATCAGCTTTCCTGCCGCTGCCATAGATAAGGAGACCACTTCGCCGCGCAATTGAGCTAAGGCTTTTTCACGCTCGCGGATAATTTCTTCCTGCGCGACTTTCTTCTCACGCTCAATTTGAGCGCGCACTTCCTGAAGCTGACGCTGTGCTTCCTGCTCAGCTTGTTTCGTCGCTTTTTCAACGATGGCCTGTGCCTGAACACGGGCATCGGCTAATTGATTTTGGTATTCCTGCCTGAACTTCTCAGCGTTCTCTTTTTCCTGAGCCGCTTTTTCCAGGTCGGAAGCAATGCGTTTCTGGCGTTCTTCCAGAATCTGCATCAACGGTTTATAAGCAAATTTTGCTAAAATAGCAACAAGCAAAAGAAAATTTATGATTTGCGCTATGAGCGTCGCATTCAAATCAACCAACGAGGGCCCCTCCTCTTTCCGGCGTGTAAGAGGGGCGACGGATAACTAGTCCGTCGCCCTTATAACGCTATTACTTAATGAACGGATTGGCGAATACAAGTACGATGGCAATAACAGCAGCGATGATTGGAATAGACTCGATCAAACCTACCGAAATGAACATGGTAGTCATAATTGAACCTTTCGCCTCAGGCTGTCTTGCAATACCCTCAATAGCTTTGGCAGTAACTTGACCGTCACCCATAGCCGCACCAAAAGCGGACAGGCCGATAGCCAGTGCAGCCGCGATAACTGAGGCAGCAACAATAATTGCGTGTTCCACAACAAACTCCTCCTTTCATTTTATATCATAAATACTCTATTTTAGGGATAGAGGATTAGTGATGGTCCTGTAATACACTGGACAGATAAGAAATTGACAGCATTGTAAAAATGAATGCCTGAATAACACCCACAATTACGCTGAAGCCC
This sequence comes from Anaerospora hongkongensis, assembly GCF_004339805.1. GTDB lineage: Bacteria > Bacillota > Negativicutes > Sporomusales > DSM-15969 > Anaerospora > Anaerospora hongkongensis. The sequence goes on from NZ_SLUI01000019.1 coordinate 75,859, forward strand.
AGCCAGATTACCGACGGAATCGGCATCCAGATCGGCAGCAAGCTGCCTAAGATGATAATCAGGATTTCACCGGCCAGAATATTCCCGAATAAACGGAAAGATAACGTTACCGGCTTGGAGATTTCTTCAATAATATTAATGGGTAAGAAAAATACGTTAGGTGTAATAAAATGCTTAAAATGACCCAAGCCTTTATTCCAAATCCCCAGAAGATTTACAATAAGTACAATCATCAATGCCAGGCCCAACGTCGTGTTAAGGTCATTCGTAGGTGACGTAAAGCTCGGCACCAGTCCCAGCCAGTTGCCAATCAGCAAAAACAGGAATAATGTAATCAACAATGGGGCTACCATCTTCCCGCGCGGACCGATTGTTCCCACAATCTGACCCATTAAAGCCTCGACCAGGTATTCAACACCATTCTGCCAGCCTCTAGGCACCATTTCCAGCCGCCTGGTAGCTAAGACAGCGATGAAAATAACAATTGCCATCGTCAGCCAGGTCATATACAGCGTATCAAGATTGAACGTTAAACCGGCAAAATGGGCCAGCTTATGCGCGCCAATCTCATGTCCTCCACCATGCTCCATAATTTCACTCCTTTCTTACAGAATTTGCTCCTTTAGAGGTATAATGCCTGGACACAAAAAGCGCAGCCTCAAGCACAATAATAAATTGAAGCGAGAATAGTCCCACTATCGCTGCCAAAAAATGAATGCCGGGGATTTTCAGGGCCAAAATCAGAACCAGAATCACAAAAAACAATCTGATCAGCCAGCCTGCCCGCATATAAGAAACCGCTTTAGACGGCATAACCTCTAAGCTTTTCAATATCCGATAGCTCATTAATATAAAGTAAACAATACTGGCCCCTGCACCAACGATAAATCCCAGTATCCAGTTCTGATGATCTGTTCCATATAAAACAGCTGCAACCAGCACTATCCACATCAGAAGATGACTCAGTATGCGCTTTAACAACCCGATGTATTCATTCATTACTTTTATTTTCCATTGCCCGTTTATAAATACTCCATATTCCGGCAAGCATTCCTAATACGATACCACCAATAGCCCCCCACGGATAGCTGGCGAGCCAGTTATCGCACACTCTGCCCAGGAAGAGTCCAACTGCAATAGCAGCCACCATACTCAGGCCCATACTACCAACCATGCTTATCGCTGCATAAAGCTGTTCCCGGTCCTTGTTTTCCATGCGACCACCGCCTGGCAGACTTTTATGAATATTATATACGTTCCTTTCTGAAATATCAACAGACCGAAAGATGCACGAAAATAAAACACCTAGGCTTATCTTGCGAATACGCAAAAACAACCTAGGCGTAACGTACTATCATCTTCTCTCTGTTAAAGAAAAGACCGCAGGTTACATAGTTCGCAAACTATTTCCGGCAAAAAACACAGGACCTGATGCTACGAAAACAATAACATCAAATGCTGTATACCGCCTTATATAGATATAGTTCGCCGTAATATTGCAAATTCCTGCACAATTTAATTAAAAATTTCTATTTTTTCATTTAAATTGAAATAAAATTTTCGGGCTGCTTTTCACAAAGGCCATAACGATATAGAATCGCCTGAACAATACGCTGTGCTGCCTTACCATCCCCATAAGGATTTACGGCATTGGACATCCGCTCATACTCGCTCCGGTCCACCAGCAATTGTCTGGTTTCCTGATAAACTCTTTCGCGCTCTGTGCCGATTAATTTAACAGTTCCGGCCGCTACCGCTTCCGGGCGTTCCGTCGTATCGCGCAAAACCAATACCGGCTTGGCCAGCGACGGCGCTTCTTCCTGGATACCGCCGGAATCCGTCAACACCAGATAAGAGCGGGCAATTAAGTTCGCAAAAGGTTGGTAATCAAGGGGATCAATTAAATGCACACGGGGCATCGCCCCCAGCTCCTGGCTGACCACTTCACGAACAAGCGGATTCTTATGTACGGGGAAGACCACTTCCACATCGGAAAACTCTGTAACAATCTGCCTAAGCGCCTGGTAGACATGGCGCATTGGTTCACCCAGATTCTCACGGCGATGAGTTGTTACCAAAATGACTCGCCTGTTGTGATAATCAATACCGGACAACAGCGGATCAGTAAATGTATATTGGTCGTCAACCGTTTTCATCAAAGCATCAATAACTGTATTGCCGGTAACAAATATGTTTTCGTCGCCTACGCCTTCCCTCAGCAAATTATGCCGCGAGCCTGCAGTCGGGGCAAAATGGTAATCAGTCAGTACGCCTGTTAACCGGCGGTTCATTTCCTCAGGGAAAGGCGAATATTTATTCCCGGTTCTAAGACCCGCCTCTACGTGGCCAATTGCGATTTGGTGGTAATAAGCGGCAAGCGAACCGGCAAAAGTGGTGGTAGTGTCACCGTGAACAAGCACCAGATCCGGTTTTTCCTGTTCAAAAACAGAATTTAATCCTTGCATGCCCCGACAGGTAATATCAAATAACGTTTGCCCTTGGCACATAATATCCAGATCATGGTCAGGCGAAATCGAAAATAGCTTCAGTACCTGGTCAAGCATCTCCCGGTGCTGGGCGGTTACTGTCACAACAGGTGTTATATATTCCGGATAGCGGGTCAGCTCCAATACGACCGGAGCCATTTTAATAGCTTCTGGACGGGTTCCAAACACGGTCATTACTTTAATGCGCGACATGATACATTCCTCCTTGATTTGGGAGTAAACTTCAAGGTCTCCCGCTTCCCTTCTGCATGATGTACAAAAGGCGGGCCTATGCCCGCCCTTTCAAGGACTATTTTGCTAAATGACTCTCAACAGAGTCACTGCTCTTTAAAACGCCAATCTTTTTAGCGCCGACAACAGCCACCGTTACCAATAGAGCGACGATGCATGCGCCAAGAAATTTATTGACCTCCGTAAGAGCAATGGCACTTAGGCCGAGACAGCCGCTGATCACATACATAAGCAGCACTGCCTGTTTTTGCGTCATTCCCATTTCCAGCAGCCGGTGATGCAGATGTCCTTTATCCGGCTTGAAGATAGGCCGGCCGCTCATATAACGGCGAATAATTGCAAAGGCCGTATCCATAATCGGCAGTCCGAGTGCCACAATCGGCACAAACAAAGCAATCGTAGCGGCACTTTTTACCGCTCCCATAATGGAAACGGCAGCCAGCGTATAACCTAAAAACATACTTCCTGTATCGCCCATAAAAATCTTGGCAGGATTGAAATTGTGCTGTAAGAAGCCAAGTGCGGCGCCAGCCAGAGCAGCTGTCAAAATAGCAACTGTCCAAAAGTTCTGCTGCAAAGCAACCAGCAGAATTGTAATGGAAGCTATCGTAGACACCCCTGCAGCTAAGCCATCCAGACCATCAATCAAGTTAACGGTGTTGGTCAATCCTACTACCCATAATATCGTAAGCGGTACTGAGAAATAGTCCACATACAGCATTTCACCAAAAGGATTGGTGAGCCATTCAATGCGAACATCAAACAGTATCAGGACAACGGCAGCAAGGATTTGTCCGCCCAGCTTAACTTTAGGCGACAGCTGTATCATATCATCAATAATGCCAACCATCAAAATAACCGTGCCGCCCAGCAGTAAGCCGGCAACTTCATGACTGATATGCATGCTTGCCAGTACAGCCAATACAAAACCAAAATAAATAGCTAATCCACCCATGCGGGGGATCGGCATTTTATGAACTTTTCGAGCATCAGGCGCATCAAGCGCTCCTGCTTTTACAGCTAAGTTTTTTACCCATGGCGTTGAAAAGTACGCTACAGCCAACGCTACCGTAAATGCAACCCAATACGTTTGCATCAGTACCACCTCATTTCTAGTGCAAACCTAGGCGTATTCCGTCACAAAAAGAAGCTGCGTGAACCACAACAGATACGCAACAGTCCAATTGTACCTTACAGGAGCAAAACTTGTCAATTGACAGCATCCATAGCCTCTAGGCCTTACAGCTAGTATTTTCATTATTGCCACGTATAATGCACAGGAAAAGGCAGAATACCCCGGATAATGACGAATTAGGCACAATAACCTTTCCGTCTGAGTTTAGCCACATGTCCATTGACCAGTTGTTCTACATCAACCTGGTAGCGTTCGGCCAGAATATACATCATCGTAAAGCAGCACTGGGCAACATCGAGCAATTCTTCGGCACAGCCTGCCAGCACCTCACTGTCACTCAGCCGGCTGGCTTCACCGGAAGCCCCGGACTGTTTCCCGAGAAATTGCGTCAATTCGCCAATTTCCTCCTGGATCTTACATACTGTTGTTAATAGCGTCACCTGGTCCAGCGACAACCGGGGGAGATTCAGTGACTTGAAGTTACCTGCAGTAGCAATACAGTACGATTTGGAAAAATCGTAACAATATCCCTTATCACGGAGTTTGGCCAAATGTTCGCCAATCAAGGCATCCGCCCGTACCTGATAAAAATCTTCCATTACAAAAATCATTGTAACACAGGTCTGGGCCACATCCAGCAATTCTTCCGACACATCGCTGAGCAGGCCTGCCGCCGAGCTGTGGCAGGCAACCTCTTGGGGTGATAAATGTTCGTAGGGCAGGAATTTCAGTACCGCCCTGGCTAATTCACCGGCTTCCTCCATTGCTTTCCAGAGGGTTGAATCCATTGTCGGTCTTAAGTTGTTTAATTTGGGCAAATAGATTGTATCTAACATGATTACCTCTTTGCTTTAATGCGACTATCCGAAAAAATTGTACCATATTTAGCAAAGCCTGTTCAAGAATTTTGGAATTTCTCTCGCCAAAAACCTGCATCTCTTTTATAATATTTACATAATCCATTAACGAGGTGATTTTCTTGTTGAAAAAGGTTACCTTGCTGCTGCTGCTTGCTATAAGTCCGCTTTCTGTTTCGGCCGCTTCGCTGCCTCCCCGTGAGGTCATCAATGAACTAAAACAGTTTGATGGTACGGTCGGCTTTTATGCTAAAAATCTGAAAACCAGTAAAACCATTACCTATGGTCAGGACACTGTTTTTCCTACCGCTTCAACCAGTAAACTGGTAGTCGCAATGGCTGTATACAAGTATATGTATGATAAAGCCCCTGACGCCAAAAAAGACCTATACAGCTCCGATATTGGCTACATGATGCGCATAAGCGATAATGACTCCTTTTATGAATTGCTGGATGAAATTCAGACTGTAAAGCCCGATGCGCTCAAGCAGGTCACCAAAGACTTGCGGCTTAAGCAAACACGCATACATAATGAAGACGCCTTCAAAAAGTACCAGTATCACAGCGTCACTACTCCTTATGAAATGGCGAAGGTGTTTGAAAGCATTAACTCAGAACGGTACTTAGGCAGAGAGAAGTCCCTCAGCCTTAAAAATAACCTGGCAAATACAATATTTCATGATGAAATTCCACGCTACATGCAGACACCGGTCATGCACAAGGTTGGCCAGCTGGACGATGTGCTGTGTGATGTAGGCATCATTGACGACGGCCGGGACCAAATTCTGGTCAGTGTCTACACAATAGCCGGTAATTCTGATTACGCCAGCGATTTCATCGCCAAAGTGGCAGCAAAGGCTTATAATGCATTGCGCACAAGCAAATAAGAAGGTCAGGCCGTTGATAGGCCTGACCTTCTTATTTTTAACGCTGTACTTCATGCCCCGGAAAACGGGCGGCAGGATATAACAGTTCGCGAATTTTGTCATAGCAGGCATGGCCGTCTGCGCCCAGAAAGACTTGCGGAATTCCCCTGGCATAACCCCGTACCTGGTCAGGGTCAAATATTTCCTGCGCCGCGCGAATGGTTCGCGCAAAAGAGGAGCCGCTGTTTCTCTCCAGATATTCGGTTAATTGACGGCCTGCCAGCCAGCCATCAGGAGCATCTTGCTGCTGTCCGACGATAACCGAGCAGCAGGGGCGTTTCCAAATTCCTCTTTTTTGCCGTGCCGCCAGCACACTGCGATAAATAACGTCATCGGCAGGCAGAGTATAGCCCATCAATACAATGTGCTCGGCATTTTCCAAAGCAATTCGCATGTCATGATGAATTTCCTCCACGAAAGCGGCATTGCGGCCTTTAATCCCTGTCTGCATCACCAGCGGCGTGTGTTTCAGCTCAGTAAGCGCACCGCAGTAAGCACACTGGAGAGCATCATAACAGCCCTGCTCATAAGCCTTGTGCTCCTGGCGGGAACGCGGCCGCCGCCAGTCGGCAGACAGGGCATTGATGAGCGGCGGTGCATAGAGACTGACCGAATCAAACCGCCATTCATCGCCCAGGTACAGCGTAAGCTTGCCGCAATTCGGACACTCCCGCCAGCCGGAGCAGCCATGAGGCATATAATATTTGCCAATCCGGACGCGGCAGTTGGCACCGCTGTGGGCATCATTCAGCCGCTGCACTACTGATTCATTCAGCGGATACCATACTCCTGGCGAACTTCCGTCTACCTGGCGGAGCCCCATAAAATGACTAAAATCCTGAAACAGCTTTAGAGGTATTGAATTTGCTTCAGAGCAATCATTTACCCGGTTGTGCGCATTAAAAAGCAGCCAAAGTAAGACCGGATCCCAATTCATTGAAATTACAGCATAACTGAATAAATAAAACTCCCGCTGATCATAGGCTTTTTGCTGCGACAGCCGCTGCCCCTCCTCCAGCATTAAGCGGGCAAGCAGCGTGGCAAATTCAATGTAATTTGTAAAAACAGCAGCATTAGCAGCCAGGTTATAATGAAAATCATGGTAGTGCAGCAAACCGATTACCATGACGAGTGCATTGCGGGCAGGTCGAAGCTGTTCCGGCGGAATAAATTGACGACTGTCCCCATCAGGATCATTGACAAAAAAACCATGATGGCTGGCAATGTGCATATCAAGCAACGTAAACAAATCCTGCAGCCTAAAGTCCCGGTCCGAATGGCCCGGGCAAATATGAACTAACCGGCATAAAGTCGCCCAGTCATAGGTCCGTCTGAGCTGCTCCCCTTTCGCTGCGCACTGCTTTTCCGTCATGCCGGGGAATAGCCTTTGCAAAGCTTCCGTACATTCTCCCTGCTCACTCAGCACCTGGAATAAATCCTCTACCGGCCCGGCAATCTCTTGCAGGTGAAACTGCCGGGCAATGCGCTTCCCGAGCGCCTCTTGAAGCACGGCAAGCTGGTAGACAGCCTGCCCTAATTCAGCCGTTGTGCGCAGATAAAGTGCCCGTGTTGCGCCTGCCCCCCAGAAAATCACTGTTTCGGGCCATTGTGGACAGTAATTAGCTGCAGTAGTATCGTCGTTCACTCTAACGCCTCCCGTCTTTTAATGCATGTCCATAAATATCCAATCCTGCAGGAAAATACAGGATAATAACGAAGTAACGAAATATTGTATAAAAATCGGCAGATTCTTCCCAATCTCTTCGTATTATCTGCTGCCGTGATGTGTCCGGAGGTGTTTGTTTATGAAACCATCTTATCAGCGCCCCGCTTTGACCATCTGCTTTTCTTATTTAATTATTGGCTGTCTATGGATTCTATTCTCCGGTTTGATACTGGATTATCTGATCAGTGATAAACAACTGCTTAATCGTCTGGAAGTAGCCAAGGGATGGTTTTTCATTGCAGTAACCACGATCATGCTGTACATCCTTATTACCCGTTACACTGCCAGACTTGTACAAAAAGAGCATCATTTATTATCCAGTAATGAAGAACTAACGGCAGCCTACGAAGAAGTTACTGCTATGGAAGAAGAACTCCGGCAGCAATGCGATGAGCTGCTGGTGAATGACGAACAACTTCGCCATCATAACGAGTACCTCAATCTTCTCCATAAAACGTCACTTGCCTTAATGAGCCGCCTGTCATCAGATGATTTGCTGTCCTCCATCGTCAGTACGGCCATGGCCTTTGGTAAATCGCAATATGGATTTATCAGCCTGTTAACAGCCGATGAAAACTATATGGAGCTAAAAATACGCATTGGACTTGACTTGCGAGAAATCGGCTATCGCCAGAAGCTGGGGGAAGGGCTTGTCGGAAGAGTCTGGGAAACAGCGCAGCCACTCGTTATCCGCAATTATCATCAATGGAATTACCGCCTTCCCTTTACCAATTTTGATAGTACCCGAACCTCCGTCGGCATTCCGCTGAAATCCGACGGCAAAATTATTGGTGTGTTCGGCATGAACTATACCGAAGACCGGGAAATCAGCACCAGTGAGCTGACTTTCCTGCAAAGCTTTGCTGAGCTCGCCGCTCTCGCTCTGGATAATGCCCGGCTTTATCAATCGGTACAGGACGAACTGATTGAACGCCGTAAAATTGAACACGCTTTACAGGCCAGCGAGTCCCATATCCGGGCACTTATTGAAGCTTATCCTGATTTTATCCTGCGGCTCGATCCTACCGGAACGATTCTCTGGTTAAAGGCTGCCCGCGACTTTCACCTGGCACTGCCCACCGAAGAACTGCTGATCGGACGAAATATTGGTGAGTTCCTGCCTGAAACATTAACTGACCGCATTTTGTATTATGCTGTGGAAACAGTACAAAGTAAAAAGAACCAAAGCTTTGAATTTGAAATTATGATTAATAATCAGCTCAGGCACCGGGAAATGCGCTTTGTCGCCTGTTTGCACGGTGATATACTGGCCATTGTCCGCGATATTACCGACCGTAAGCAAATGGAGCAGCAGCTTCGCTATATTGGCCTGCACGATCCGGTAACCGGTTTGTACAACCGCCTTTATTTCGAAGAGGAAATGCTGCGGCTGGAAGACTGCCGTCAATGCCCTGTAGGCCTGATCGTCTGCGACTTGGACGGTTTAAAGCTCGTAAACGATACACTGGGTCACTCGCAAGGCGATGCTTTGCTAAAAGCTACAGCGCAAGTTATCCGCAGCTGTTTTCGGGCAAGTGATGTTGTCGCCCGGATCGGTGGTGATGAGTTTGCTATTCTAATGCCTTTCAGCGATATGGCAGCCACTGAGCAGGCCTGTCAGCGCATTCGCACTGCCAGTACGGAGTACAGTCTTTCCAATCCGCTGATCCCTATCAGTATCTCCGTTGGCATGGCAATTAAATCGGATCCCGCCGTCCCTATGAATGCAGTATTTAAAGAAGCCGATAATAATATGTATCGTGAAAAGCTGCACCACAGTCAAAGTAATCGCAGTGCTATCGTTCAAACACTCTCTACGGCTATGGAAGCCCGGGATTTTATTACCGACGGCCACGCCGACCGTCTGCAGGACATTGTTGCCGATATGGGAAATTCATTAGGCTTGGCGGCAAGCACGATTTCCGATCTCAGGCTGCTTGCCCGCTTTCATGATATTGGCAAGGTCGGAGTACCTGACCAGATCCTTTTCAAATCAGGCAAACTGACCGCCGAAGAATACGCCATTATGCAGCGGCATTCCGAAATAGGCTATCGGATAGCTCAGTCTTCGCCTGACCTTACGCCGATTGCGGACTGGATCTTAAAGCACCACGAACGCTGGGACGGTAAAGGTTATCCTTTAGGCCTGGCAGCTTATGATATCCCGCTGGCCTGCCGCATATTGGGCATTGCCGACGCCTATGATGCCATGACAAACGATCGCCCTTACCGGCAAGCTATGACTCCTCAGGCCGCAATCAGCGAAATAAAACATTGTTCCGGTTCCCAGTTTGATCCGCAATTGGTGGAACTATTTATAAGAATCGTTGAAACGAATCATTCAGCAAACTAATCAAAAAAGGTCTGCCTCAATAATTTGAGACAGACCTTTTGTTTATTTACAGACAGATTAATTGGTCAAGCTGCGAACCGGAGCCGGTATACGGCCGCCGCGGGCAATAAAATCAGCCGAGCCAAAGCGGTTTACCGCCAAAATGGGGCTATGACCCAAGAGGCCGCCAAACTCAACCCGGTCGCCGACAGCTTTCCCCGGCACAGGAATAATGCGTACAGCTGTCGTTTTATTATTGATCATTCCGATCGCCGCTTCGTCGGCAATAATTGCCGAAATTGTGGCTTCCGGCGTGTCACCGGGAACGGCAATCATATCTAAGCCTACCGAGCAAACGCAGGTCATTGCTTCGAGTTTTTCTAAAGTCAGGCAGCCTCTTTCGACAGCAGCAATCATGCCGGCATCTTCACTTACCGGAATAAAGGCGCCGCTTAAACCGCCAACATGGGAAGAAGCCATCAGGCCGCCTTTCTTGACGGCATCATTTAACAGGGCCAGTGCTGCCGTAGTCCCGGGAGCACCGCAGCTTTCCAGGCCCATTTCCTCTAAAATATAAGCTACACTGTCGCCTACCGCCGGAGTAGGGGCTAATGACAAATCAACAATCCCAAAAGGAACGCCTAAACGGCTTGCAGCCTCTTGCGCAACCAGCTGTCCCACGCGGGTAATCTTGAAAGCCGTCTTTTTTATGGTCTCAGCTACCACATCAAACTGGGCGCCCTTTACTTCTTCCAGGGCGCGCTTAACAACACCAGGACCGCTGACTCCCACATTGATGTTCATCTCCGGTTCGGTTACCCCGTGAAAAGCACCTGCCATAAAAGGATTATCCTCTACGGCATTGGAGAAAACGACCAGTTTGGCACAGCCTAAGGCATCGCGGTCTTTTGTCAGTTCGGCTGTTCGCTTAATCAGGATCCCCATCTCTTTAACAGCATCCATGTTAATACCGGCTTTGGTCGAACCTACTCCAACCGAACTGCATACACGTTCTGTTAGCGCCAATGCTTCCGGAATAGACTGCAGTAAGATCCGGTCTCCTTTGGTATATCCTTTTTCAACCAGCGCACTGAATCCACCGATAAAATTGACACCTACTGTTTTTGCAGCCCGGTCCAGCGCTTGTGCTACCGGCACATAGCTGTCAGTATGGCAGCTTTCGGCGGCAATAGCGATAGGTGTAACGGAAATTCGTTTATTAATAATCGGAATTCCGTATTCTGCTTCAATATCTTCGCCAACGCGTACCAGATTTTCAGCAGCCTTGGTGATTTTATCATATACATTACGGCAAAATACCGTAATATCCGGATGAGCACAATCACGTAGACTGATTCCCAGCGTAATGGTCCGCACATCCAGCTTGTTTTCTTCAATCATCCGGTTTGTTTCCAGTATGTTTTGTATTGTTAACATATCCTGTGCCTCCTGTTAAGCTCTAAATCCTGTGCATAATGCGGAAAATATCTTCATGCTGAGCCTTAATCTCCAAGCCTAACTCTTCACTTTTTTGCTGCAGGATTTGCTGCAAATCTTTTAATTGAATTTTGGCACCAGACATATCTGCGATCAAAACCATATTGAAAAATCCATCCACAATATTCTGGTTGATATTCACAATATTGATTTGATTTTCCGCCAATACGGCGCTGACAGTGGCAATGATACCTACACGATCCTGACCGACAACAGTAATTACAACTTTCATAATCTCACGCCTTTCTTCATATTGCCTGCTTGTTTCGTTCTAAAGTACATATGTATACGTGTATAATATTATATTATACATTCTTTATTGAAATTGCCAAGTATTATTAACACTAATAAACTATTTTCTTTGTTAATTCCAGCTAATCAAACAAAAAATGGGACTGTCCCCTTTTTATTATTGGGTCGCCCTACAGGCCGGATCGTAGATTCTAGCCCTAATGTCTTCTCTACCCAGTTTTCATTTCCATACGGAGTTTGTCTTTTAACACTTATTCGAAGCTTTGTTAAGCACTCATTGTCTAGTGGTTGATTGACAAATTCCATCCACGGCTCAGGCAAGTCAATAATATAGTCAATTAAGCCGGCCTTATCACGCTTCCTTTCACCATACGATGACCATCGCCACTCACTACAACATTTCACCAAGCCTGCTCTTACCGGGTTGGCTTCAATATATCGAAGTAAATTTATTAAATATGAATCAGTTGATACAGCAAAACTTTTGAAACGGCCCTGCCAGATGTGTCCACACGTATTATATACTTTTTGATGATACAATACATGCCGCGTCATAATCCATTGCATAGCTCGACTAATGCCATCCGCTTGCCCGGATTTAATTGCTAAGTGAAAGTGATTCGGCATAATGCTATAAGCATAGATAAATAAGCCAAAACGCGCCTTGGCTCTATATAATAATTCCTTAAAGAAAGTATAATCATTCGCATCATAAAATAATTGTTGTTGTTCATTGCCTCGATTCAGAACATGATAAACCATTCCATTTACTAAGCCCCGTGCGCTTCTCGGCATTAGCAACCTCCCTAAAAAGGAGACTGTCCCCTTTTTTCATTCTGAAATCAATCCAAGTTTCTCCATTCGTGCCTTTATGGAGCCATTGGTGCGCTGCATCTGTATAGCAATATCTTTAATTGGCAACCCCTGAGTGTGGTAACTAATTAATACCGCTTCTTGCTCTTTCGACCAAGGAGTACCTGCATTATCAGGTAGTTTTCGCTGCAATTTCTTGCTGCAATCTCCATCAAGCGCCTTAAGTGCAATATATAGGGCGCGAATGACATCCGGCTGCTGGTAGATATTATTGGGCGGAAGGAATTCTCCAGAAAAAGGATCCATTCCATCAGCCAGCGTAGCTAAGATTTCCTGTGCACGAAGCGGCTCCATATATTTTCCCCTCCATTTAACAAACATATGTTCTATTGTTAATTATATAGCCATACTACTCTATTCGCAACATTAAAACTGAATTTTTAGTCTTTTTAAGCTGACATCATTAGCTGGGAAATGGGGACAGTCCCCATTTCCCAGCTAATTAAACAAAAAAAAGAGGCTCCTGCCTCTTTTTTATTTGTCTCCATGATTTAAGGGTTCCTGCCGGGGAAGATGAACGACCTCAATCCACGGGGCGAGCTTAAACCAGTCTACATAGGGTTCGTAGTCGCGGCCATATACGATTTTCGCTATTCTGGAAGTAATAATCAGCTTTTGGCACTCCGGGCAAGGCCGGTCAGTACAATATAAAGTGGCTCCCCGGCGCTCATCGGGAGTACATTCCAGCAACGCATTCGGCTCTGCATGAATGCAGCGTATACAGTGACCATCCTGCATTTCGCAGCCGTCATCAAGACAGTGCGGCAAGCCAGCCGGGCTGCCATTATAACCGGTTCCCTTTATCCGCTTATCTTTAACAATCACTGCACCTACATGCCGGCGCAGGCAGGTACTGCGTTCAGCAACCTGAAAAGCAATATCCAAAAAATAAGTATCCCAGTTTTTGCGCATGAATATCCTCCCGTAATAATATCGCTATTCATATTATTCTTCTCGGTAAAAAAAAAACCTCTCAGGCGAAAAATGTTCCGGCTGCTGCAAAATCCACCCCAATCCCTAACTGGAGGCCCGGCAGCCGCGTTGCAGATATACATTATTTTCTATATTCCGGGCATATTGAAACTGAAATGCTTATTCTTCCATCTATGTCAATTGTTTTACATTTCTATATGATTATTCCCTTCACTTCCCTCTTGCTGAATCTCCATATAATGCTTACTATTATATTATAGATTGTTGCACATTTGTTACCCCATCAACATTCTATACTGTTTACACAAATAACTAGGGGGCTTTCTCTTGCATAATGTAAAAACTGCGGAAACCTTATTTCACTTAATCCCGCTACTGGAAAAACGATTCTTTCGGACTGTAGCCCAACAGTCCAAAACAGGACTTAGCCCGATGCAAATGCATGCCCTGCTGTTATTAAAAGAACACAGCGCCTGTACAATGACGGCTCTTGCCGGTGAAATGCTGATGCCCAAGCAGCAGGTTACACCTATCATTGATAAATTAGTAAAAGAAAAATATGTACAACGCGAATATGATCCTGTTGACCGGCGAATTATCCGCATCCGGCTTACTCCGTTAGGGTTGGATTTGCTGGAAAAAGACCGGCTGACTAAGCTTTCTGTTATCGATGCCAAGCTGTCTCATTTAACGGAAAGTGATTTGCAAAGCCTGCATGATGCCGCTACAGCTTTTTCCCAGCTCATACAAAAACTTCCCTAGACTGAAAAACAACAAAAAAACAGTTCTGTCACTTTTATGACAGAACTGTTTTTTTGTTGTTAATTAGCTGCTTTGGCAATATTTTGTTTCTGTAAGTAATATCCGACTCCGCGGACAGTCTTTAAATTGGATATATTTAGCTTCTTCCGCAGATAGTGAATATATATGTTAATTGTATTTTCCTCTGTATCTGAATTATAGCCCCACACCTTTTCCAGAATCCGTTCTTTTGTAACGACCAATCCGTGATTGCGGATTAGCAGTTCCAGCAGCTGCGATTCCTTCAGGGTTAATTGAATTGTTTCTTCACTCTTCGTTACTTGCCCGCGCTGAGGATCAAACACCAGATCATCAGCAGTTAGAATATTTTCTACCATAATCTTGCTGCGGCGGCGAGCCAGCGCATTCACTCTAGCCAGCAATTCTACCGTAAAAAAAGGTTTTACAAGATAATCATCTGCACCCGCATTCAAACCCTCGGCACGATCCTCAGGGGTATCCTTAGCGGTTAATATCATTACCGGTGTATCATGGCCCAGACTGCGGAATTCCTGCAGTACAGACAATCCGTCCTGCCCCGGCAGCATACGATCCAAAATAATAATATCATAACTTCCCGTACAGGCCATTTCGATACCTGTTTCCCCGTCACTTGCAACGTCTACGACAAAACCGTTTTTCTTTAATAAATACGATAATGCCTCTGTCAAATTTTTTTCATCATCTACTAGTAGCAATTTCATACCTGACACCTTCAATTACTACACAGCCTTGTGAAAGTTTACCCGTCCTTGGATCCTCAACCCTATTTTCGCAAATAATTATTAATATTTTATTTAGTTTTATGCAGATTTTAGATTTTTTTGTCACAACATTTCACATTACCTCCATAATCGCTCTTATTTAGCGGTGTTAACTTTTTTACACCTAATGATTGATTGTACATATATTGTTACAAATTTACATTGTATTTGAATTTGATTCTGAAAAAAACTTTCTATTTTTTTTACATCACGACAAATACTAAATAATTCCTTAATATTTGTCTGCGAAATTAAGTATAGAACAGCAATAAAGGAGGGACAAACTACTTAATTATTGTTTTTCTGGTCAAATTTATATTATTAGCATCTGTCTAACAAGGAAGGTACAGATGCGGGAAAATCAAGGAGGAATTTACAATGGCAATGGTAATTAATCACAATCTTTCCGCTTTAAACACGTACAACCAGCTCAATTCCAACAGCACCCTTATGAACAAATCGCTGCAAAAGATTTCATCAGGCTATCAGATCAATACTGCGGCCGATGACGCAGCAGGACTGGCTATTTCAGAAAAAATGCGCGGTCAAATCCGTGGTCTTGACCAGGCAAGCGCGAACGCCCAAGATTCCATATCGATGGTGCAGACGGCAGAAGGCGCTTTGTCAGAAACCACTGATATCCTGCAACGTATGCGTGAGCTAGCTGTTCAATCAGCCAGCGACACGAATACCGATGCCGACCGTGCGAATATCCAGGATGAAGTGGATGCACTGGTAAAAGAAATCAACCGGATTGCCGATACAACTGAATTTAATACGAAAAAGCTCTTAGATGGTTCTATGAGCGGTAAAACTACTGAGCAAGCTAGTATTGATTCCAATTCAGCTGTCAAAGCTGCCGCCGGTGCCGCACTCACTGATACCACCGCATTGCTAACGGATTTGACTGATGCAGACGGCAACTCGCTTGGCATAAAAGCGGGAGACACTGTCACAGTCAGCTATATGAAAGATGGCGCTCTGGTCACAGGCAGCCTGGATGTTACAGCGACTACTACCCTCGCTGATTTAGAAGATATTAGCACTTTCGACAAAGATGGAAACGCTACTACAGGCGCTACCAAAACTGTTGCAGATGATTTGGGTCTCACTGTTGACACCACTTCCGGCGCTTTGACTGCTACGGCCGCTGCAACCGGTACAGCTAATTCCGTCTATGGCTTAACGATTACCGTTACTGATTCAGATGGCGATTCTGTCACTGCAGCAACCAATGCTTTATCAGACTTCACTCAAACGCAAGCTGCTAAGAATACCGGCAGCGACAAATCTTCCACTATTTTGATTGGCGCTAATACAGGTCAAAGTATCACGATTGCTATCGACAATATGGATGCCGAATCACTGGGAGTCAACAATCTTCAGGTTGATACTCAGGATGCTGCAAATGTCGCTCTAGGCGTAATTGACACGGCCACCGCTACCGTAACCACTATGCGCTCCAAGCTTGGTGCTATTGAGAACCGTCTGGATCACACGATCAATAACCTTACCACTTCCAGCGAAAACCTGACAGCTGCCGAGTCCCGCATCCGCGATGTTGATATGGCTTCCGAAATGGCCACTTATACAAAGCTGAGCGTTATGACTCAGGCCGCAACAGCAATGCTGGCGCAGGCTAATCAACAACCCCAGCAGGTATTGAGCTTGCTTAAATAAATAGGACTAAAAAGGGGCTGTCGCAAAATGCTTTTTGAAAAAAAGCGTTTTGTGGCAGCCTTCTTTGCTTGAGCAGATAAAATATAGGCGAAAAAGAATAAAA
>NZ_SLUI01000020.1 GCF_004339805.1 Anaerospora hongkongensis
TTCAAGGAACACTTTGTTTTCGTTGTCATCGCTTGTCGCGGTGACAGCTTATTTATGTTAACATAACTGTTTTGTTCTGTCAACATGTTTTTTTCGTTTTGTCGCATTTCGTTCAGCGACTTATATAGAATACTATATTTAATATAGCATGTCAACAACATTTTAAGCTTTTTATAAAATAAGTCTAATTCGTTTGCATCAGTACAATTTCATTTGATTACTTGCCACGTATTTATGAATAATCATAATCCGGTAACCACTGAAAATGTATGTCCACACCATTCCCGTGTTTCCCGAAACACTTCGTACAGCAAATGACGATAGATGCTATCACTGACTGCCTTGTGCCGCTCTCCACTTTCTGCGCTATATAAATGCCACTGAGGCAAATCAAGCTCGGCTTCAATACTTGTTGCTATGCAATAGCACAGGCCTTGTGCTTGCCAAGTATGCAGTTGATAGACTTCTTTGAGTGCTGCTGTTAGCTCCAGACTTTCATAACCAGCGCCAATAACCACTTTGGGCATATACACTTGTATGCTTTCGAGAAGCTTGCTGCAAGTAGTTTCTTTGCCAATAAGGAGTACATCCGGCCGTTCAGAACCGTCCTGCTCAGCTGGATACAGGCTAAAACCTGTATCCAGCCAAGTGTTCGGCATATTGGGCATGCCAATTGGATAAACACTAAAACGTTTCATATCCTTTCCACTCCCGCTGTTATTTCATCTTCATTTAAAAACAAAATTGCCATCTTTAAATACCGGTATTTTTTCGCCGGTGGCAGTAATGCCAACGATAGCTAAATCAGCCGTGCCAATCATGAAATCTTCATGAATGAGAGAATCATTCATGCCTAGTTTCTGTAATTCTTCCTTACTTTTGTTGTCACTGCCTTCAATACAAACAGAGTATGCTTTACCCAAAGCAAGGTGACAGGATGCATTTTCATCAAAAAGAGTATTATAAAATAAGATATTGGACTGTGAAATCGGCGATTCATGCGGAACTAAGGCTACTTCACCAAGATAACAAGAACCTTCATCTGTTGCAATCAGCTTCTTTAGAATTTCCTCGCCCTTCTTGGCACTACAATCCACAACTTTGCCGTCTTTAAAGGTCAGTGTAAACTCTTCGATTAAATTGCCATTATAGTTTAATGGCTTAGAACTAACAGCAGTTCCATTAACACCGGTCTTTTTGGGCAATGTAAATATTTCTTCTGTCGGCATATTAGCAATAAACTCTACTCCACTGGCCGAATATTCGGAGCCGCCAAGCCAAATATGCTCTTCTGGCAATTCAATCGTAAGGTTTGTTCCTAAAGAGTTGTTATACTCAAGGGTCTTAAACTTATGCGAATTCATGAAGTCCATACTTTTCTTCAAGGTTTGCACATGCTTCTTCCAGGCCGCAACAGGATCCTCCTGGTCGGCTCTCACCGTTTTGCAGATAGCTTTACCCAGCTCTTCGACCGCTTCTTCCTCAGCTAGCTTGGGAAACACTTTTTTTGCCCAGGCTTTTGTTGGCATAGAAGCGATTGACCAAACATTTTTATTGCTCATTAAGTTTTCCCGGTATTCCTTTAGAGCGCTACTGCTTGCTTTTTGAGCCTTCATCACTCTTTCGGGATTCACATCCTTCATTAGTTCCGGATCCTCAGCAGAAATTCGTAAAAATGCCGCACCTTTATGTAAATAACTTAGATAAAAATCCTTCTGCCAATCTGGGAATTCTTCGAAGATTTCCTCCGGCGCTTCAAGAAACCGGATTTGGGAGGAAAGCTCATCTTTCCAGCTGATTACGACTTCTCTAGCCCCTTCCTGATACGCAATTTTAGTAATGATTCTCGTAAATTCTGCGCACTCAATCGGGGAGGTAATAACAAGTGTTTGATTAGGCTGAATGTTGATTCCTGTCTTGATAATGAGCCGGGCATATCTTTCCTGTAATGTTCTATCCATTTTTTAGCTCCTTTTCCAATTTTTGAATACCTTAATTTTATATGATCATACTATATGTATGATTTACAAACGAGAGGTGCAAAACATGTCTAAAACGGAAGAAAACTTAGCTGCCGCCTTTGAAGGAGAATCTCAGGCAAACCGTAAATATCTGGCCTACGCCAAACAAGCGACCGCCGACGGTTATACGCAAGTGGCCAAACTTTTTGAAGCAATCGCAGAAGCAGAAACCATCCATGCCCACACCCACTTTCGCAACAATGGCGGCATACGTTCAACTGCGGAAAACCTTCAGGCCGCTATCAACGGCGAAACCTATGAGTTCACCAAGATGTACCCGCCGTTCATTGCCAAAGCGGAAGAAGAAGGTATGACCGCAGCTACCCGCGGTTTTAAATTTGCCAATGAAAGCGAAAAGGTTCACGCCGAACTGTTTAAGAAAGCCTTGGACAACCTTGGCAATAAGGAAGTCTATGATGTCTATCTCTGTACGGTGTGCGGACATGTTGCCGAGCATGACGCCCCTGATAAATGTCCCATATGCGGCGCTAAATCGAGCGCTTACAAAAAATATTAAATTTCTTTCATCGCCCTGCACCTTGCAGGGCGATTATTGTATATAATAGCAAGTGATTGGTAAAATGCTGACCTTGAGGAGGATGACATGCAACAAAAACTACGTCTTTGGAATGACTGGCTGTCAAGCCATATGTTTCTAGTCGTCTTATTCGCTTTATTCATGGGTTTTTTTCTTCAGCTGCCCGCTTCGCCCGTAACGCGTTTTCTGGTTATCGCATTATTTGGTTATATGACTTTTATAACTTCTCTGTCAATTAGTTTCACGAAATTTATTGAAGTTCTGCGGCAGCCTTGGATTCCCTTATGGACACTTTCCTTAATTCATTTTATCACACCGCTTGCCGCTTGGCTGGTAGGCAGGCTATTATATCCTGATGATTTTTTAATCCGTATTGGCTATTTAATATGCGCTTGCATACCGGTCGGAGTAACCTCTGTTATCTGGACGGAATTATCAAAAGGCAATACTGCTATTTCTCTCGTAACAGTAACACTTGATACGCTGCTTGTTCCCCTTCTCCTGCCGCTGTATTTTAAGCTGATTCTTGGTCAAAGCCTGCAGATAAACTACACTGCTATGATCGTGGAGCTTCTGGCCATGATTACTCTTCCCAGTCTGCTGGGAATGGCTGTCCATGATTGGACGAAAGGAAAGGCAGTACATTTTGCCAAGCATATTGGCGGTTTCACATCAAAAATCGGCTTTTTTGGCGTAATTCTTATCAGCGCCGGACTGGTTGCGCCGGAAGTTCATTGGAGCAGCGGTCTGCTGAAAACCTTGCTCGTTACACTGTTCATTGTTACTGCCGGTTATTTTCTCGGCTATCTGGGGTCGTTTATAACAAAAGAACAACGCTATGATACAACAATCGCCATGATTTATAATGTTGGACTGCGCAATCTAAGCTTTGGCCTCGTATTAGCCCTTACCTATTTTCCTGCAGCTGCTGCCTTGCCAATCACATTAGGTATGCTGTTTCAGCAGCCGATTGCAGCAATTATTCCTTATATCTATAAGCAACAGCCTCCGCAAAAAGAAACTTCCGTTAGCCAAGCCAGCGCCAACCGGTAAACCAGAATGTACACAAGAGTAGCAGCAACATATTGACTACCATATAACTATAAAAAAACAGATTAGGCAATTGCCCTATCCACACATAAACAGGAAAGATGACCAAAATAAACCGGGACATACTATAAAGAGGAAACCATGCGGATGTGGAAAACAACGGAATTAAAAACCACAGCCACCCCACCAGCAAGTAAGATAAGCGGATTTTGAAACGGGTCATAAACGTTAGGCTCAGCAGCGTTACCAGGCAGCCGGCAACAAGAACAGTATCCAGCAGTACACCAGGCTGAACCTGGGGAAAGGTATTGTCTAGCAGGCGAATGTTATTCCAAATGTTCACCCATGGATATTCAAATTGCCTTCCCCATGCCTTCTGTCCGTTGATAAAAGCAACCGCACTGCCTACTCGCCACAAATTATAGCCCATAAATGCAAGTATGCCTAATGGAGGTAATGCGAAGGCCAGCAGGGAAAACTCCGGCCTCCGCCGGCGCCAATACTGCGCAATATATTCGCAAATCATTACCAGCATAAGAAAAATACCGAGGTTTCTCGTGAGTGCCGCCAATGCTGCAAAAAGTCCTGCCAGCCACCATTGTCTTTGTCTGGTGAAATAGATGCAAGCTAGGGAAAATGTCAGAAAAAGTGATTCCGTATAAATGCTGTTTAGAAAAAAGGATGTGGGCATAACGGCATACGCGTATAATGCCCGCTGTGTGATACGCTCGGAAAAATCTTTGCGCAATAGCAAATACAGCATAAAAAAACTGGCTATTGCAAATAAATTACAAATAACAAATCCACCTAAACTAACAGGTATGCCAAGCTGCCAGACGCCCCTGAGCAAAAGGATAATTGCCGGAAAAAAGACGATACTCTGCTGGTCATAGCCTTGCTGCGCAGCATAAGTATACCAATGGGCATCCCATTTTACAAACTTTTCCACAAAGGGGTACGTTGGAGTTAACAAAGGATTAATAAAGCCGGCAGGCACCTGCTCTGGTACTTGCAGCGACAACAGAGCCGCTGCAGCAACAATGATGCTGTGCAGCAAGACAGGGTAACCAACTGCTTTTACAAGAGCATCATACCGGTGCATTTAAACTCTCTCCTGCGTTACTGTTAACTTTGCTTTACAGATCTCCTCTTTATCAGCCGGGCTGCTCGCCCATGTCCATCTATTGTTAGCCGAAAAACTCCAAAAAGTTGCTAATAATATCCCGATAAATTGACCTGCATAAATATTATAGCCGAGAGCTACAAACAAGCGGGCACAAAAAGCTGTAATGCCAATGCCGAAACCGCAGATCAGGGCAAACTGGGGAAACTGCAATGCACGTCGCCATACAATAGGATTTTGATGCCCTCTCCAGGTTAGGTTGTCATTCCAAACAAAATTATGCGTCATTGCAATAATAGATGCGGCAATAGACGCCGTTAGATCATCAAAGCGAAAAATTGTCAGAAACAGACTCAAAATAAACAGATTAACAAAAACCCCTAATGTTCCAATCATACAAAATAAGTAAAACCGGGAATCTTCCGGACTATAGTGAATTAAGCGCACAATGTGCTTAATATAATTAACTTGCTCATTAAAACTCATTTTGGACTGGCCTGCATCCCTGGCTTCAAACGCATACGGTACTTCATGGACGGAGGAATATTTCCCCTTAACCAGGACTTCCATTAGAATCTTCCAGCCAATTGGCTCCAGTTTTACTTGCTCAACAACGGCCCGGTTAATACCGAAATACCCGCTGGTACAATCAGAAATACTCCGGAGTCTTTTAATAGAAAAACGGCCTATTGCGCGGGCACTCCAGGAAATCAGCTTGCGAACCCAATTTAAACCACCATCGGAACCACCACTAATAAACCGGCTGGGTATAACAACATCCGATGCTTGCAAACGGGTTATCATTAGCGGTATTAATTCGGGTGGATGCTGCAGATCGGCATCCATTACAATAATGTAATCGCCCCTGGCCTGATTAAAGCCCTCTACTACAGCGGATGCCAGCCCTTTTATTCCGCAGCGGTGTATATAACGTACCTCCGTAAACCGGCCTGCTAATTCCTGTAGTACACTAGGGGTGTCGTCCGAGCTGTCATCAATAAACAAAATCTCATAACTATACCCCTTGCCTTCCAGAACATTGCGAATACGCGTGGTAATTAAGCAAACATTTTCCCGTTCATTATAGGTAGGAATTACAATTGTTATATGCATGGAAGTCATCCTTTCAGATGTTTTTCTCATAATGCAATCGGCTCTCATAGATAGATTGCTTTAGTTATTGAAAAAACATACACTTCCCAAAACAAAAACAGGACAAACCAAAAGGTTTGTCCTGTTATGATGATTACTCGTTAATGTCGTATTTTTCGGTAAGCGTAGCGCCAGTAGTTTTATTAGTAGCATTTTTGCTGCTATAGCTGCTGGTGCTGCTGCTGTAATCATTATTAGCATCCTGAGTGGCAGTCATTGTGCCATACTGAGCCTTGCTGGACTGTGTGCTGGCGCTGGAGCTTGCACCAGAAGACATAGCGCTGCTGCTGTAATCGTTGTTAGCATCCTGGGTAGCAGTCATTGTACCATATTGAGCTTTGCTGGCCTGCGTACTGGAGCTTGCACCTGCGGAGCCAGTAGACATTGCACTGCTGCTGTAGTCGTTGTTGGCATCCTGGGTAGCAGTCATTGTACCATATTGAGCTTTGCTGGCCTGCGTACTGGAGCTAGTTCCTGCATTGTAAGAACTAGCGCCCATCCCGGAGGTACTATTGCTGCTCATGCTGGAAGTGCCGCTGTTGAGATCATACTGGGAAGTAAGAGTACCTGTTTGTTTACTGTTCTTTTGTTGTTTGTTTTCCATAGATGAATCCCCCTTTTAATGTTTATTGGAATCCATCTTTATTTTGCAATTTTAAGCGTCCGAGCATACCCGGAACATTTTTCAATGACAAGTAAAGTTCTGTATTTTAATTGTAAAAAAGTTCCTTTCCCCTTTATCGCTAAGCCACTGAACAATTTACTCGTGCTATTAGTTTGTTATTTTTCAATGCAAGTATACAAGAATAATTCTTTGTTATCATAGTTGATAAATCAGCTTACCGCCAACGAATGTCTGCATAACCGCTCCCTTGACTTCGGTGCCGTGAAAAGGAGTATTACGGCTCATGGATGCCATTTGCTGCCTATCAATCACCCATTGCCTATTGGGATCAATAACACAAATATCAGCAGGCGCTCCCTCGGCCAGGCTGCCACCCGGCAAAGAAAAAACCCGTGCCGGAATAGTACTCATCCGCTCAATTAACCAGGAGGGAGAAAAGCCGCGCCGCTGTACCAATTCACTCAGCATTAGCGGCAAGGCTGTCTCAAAACCAATAATACCATTGGCAGCAAGGTCAAAGACTGTATTCTTATCATCTTCAGCATGAGGTGCGTGATCAGTAGCAATTAGATCTATCGTACCATCGTCCAGGCCTTTGATGAGTTCCGCAATATCCTCCACTGTTCTTAACGGCGGCGCCATTTTGGCATTCGTCCCGTGGGTATAAATTGCTTCTTGTGTCAACATAAGGTGATGAGGGCACACCTCGGCAGTAATACTCAGTTTTTCCCGCTTAGCTTTGCGGATTAGTTCCACTCCCCGGGCTGTACTAACGTGCTGAAAATGAACCTTTCCGCCAGTTACCCGTAATATCTCCAAGTCGCGAGCGATAGCCACAATTTCATTTAAAGGCTCATAGGCCGTAGGCCAATACAGCTTTAATGATGTATCCTCTTCATGCAGAGCTAATGTAACATCCAGTTTGGCAGCAAGCTTCAAGGCCTGATAGAGAACGGCTGCCCGGTCAATAAAGTATCCGTCGTCGGAAAAAACTTTAACACCGGCAGCAGCCAAGGTAGCCATGTCGCAAAGATCACGGCCTTTCAAATCTTTGGTTACGCTGGCAGCCTGAACTACATGTACCGCCGCTGTTTGCTCGATTATGCTCTGGATTTTTCGATAGTCCTTCAGAGTTGCCGGAACAGGAGTAACATTAGCCATCGCCAGAACGGTTGTAAATCCGCCCTTAGCCGCTGCCCGGGTGCCGGAGGCGATCGTCTCCTTATGCACTGCACCCGGTTCGCGCAAATGGCAATGTCCATCTACCAGTCCTGGAGTAATCCATAACCCGCTGCAATCTACCTGCTCACTGTCTTCGCAATGAATATCGGCAGCAATTGCCGCTATTTTCCCTTCTTTAATCAACACGTCCTGAATGCCGTCAATATTTTGCCCGGGATCAATCACTCTACCGTTTTTCAGCAGTTGCGCAGACACATATCCCACCCCCATTGCTATCTAGCTTTCGTTTGTGCCATATATTCGTCCATATCCTGCAGTATATGCTTTACTTCCTCGCGCGGACTGCCTGCCGCCAGGACGGGCCTTCCTACGATCAGATAATGGGCTCCCGCCTTAATCGCCTGTGCAGGTGTTGCTGTTCTCGTTTGATCGCCATCACGTTCCGGCTGAAGCCGGATGCCGGGCGTAGCAATTAAAAAGTCAGAGCCGCATAGAGCCCGAATTGCTGCAGCCTCCTGCGGAGCAGCAACCACACCATCCATACCGGCTTCTTTACACATAACCGCCATTCGCAGAACCGATTCTCTAATCGGACTTTGATAGCCAATTTCCACCCAATCCCGCTCCCCTAGACTCGTTAGCACCGTGATTGCCAGCAGCTTAGGCCGGGGCCGCTGTGTCCTGCTCTCCCAAAGCTCAACCTCTTCTTTAGCAGCTTTCAGCATTTTTATCCCGCCTGCCGCATGGAGTGTAATAAAAGCGGGAGAAAACTGACAAAGGGCTTTAACGGTCTTGCCGACAGTTGTTGGTATATCATGAAGCTTCAAATCAACAAATACTTGTTTATTGCGGCTTGCCAACTGGGCAAGCACCGTATGTCCCATACTATAAAATGCTTCCATGCCGACTTTATAACAATCAACTAAATCACCCACCGAATCGACAATCTGGTTTACCTCCTCCATTGTCGGCACATCCAGGGCAAGAATCAAACGATGATGCTGTCTGACCACTACTGTCTCCCCCTCTTATGTCTTCCTAGACGCAAATTTTCCTTATGGACCGTGTTTCGATATTGTTATCTTACTGCGGTTTAATTACAGCGTCCAGCTTTTTAGCACATAGACAACAATATGCGCTCGGATTGGAGCAAACATTCTGACGATGCATAGCAGGCAGGGAAATCTCCACCCTTATTCGAATGATAACTTACTAACTTAAAATGAGGAGTCATACTATGAATACTACTACGCCGCAGCAGCCTTTATGGACAAAAGATTTCCTACTGATTTTTACAGCAAATCTGCTGGTATTTATCAGCTTTTATTGCTTATTACCCACATTACCACTCTTTGTTACCGATTATTTAGGCAGCGATGTCAGTGCAGTTGGCTATATCTTTGGCTTTTTTGCCTTAGCAGCTGTTATTGCCCGGCCTCTTGCGGGATTTGCAGTTGATACGACCGGGCGCAAAGTGGTGCTGTTTATCTCGTTGCTCTTATTGGCCGCAGCAATTGCAATTTACAATATTGCCACTACTGTATTGGTTTTATTTATTATCAGAATGTTCCATGGCCTTTGCTGGGGCTTTGCCACAACAGCCGCCGGCACGGTAGCTACTGATATCGTTCCGGCAGCAAGGCGGGGAGAAGGTATTGGATACTACGGTTTATCAAATACTTTTGCCATGGCAGCTGGTCCTGCCCTGGGATTAGTAATCGTGAGCCATACAAGCTTTACAGTTTTATTTGCCGGCAGTTCGTTACTAGCAGCAGCCGCACTGATTTGCGTGCTTGCCATTACTTTTAAAGAAACTGCAGCTGCGCATACGCAACAGCCGGTAGAAATACGCCTGACTACGCTTTTTGAAACTAGAGTTTTGATTTACGCTGTCATCACTTTTTTTATTGCGATTCTATACAGCAGCATCATTTCTTTCGTTACTTTACTGGGTAAAGAGCTTGCTATTGCCAATCCAGGCAGTTATTTTCTGGCTTATGCCAGCACATTAATCCTCAGCCGTCCCTATGCCGGAAAAGCGCTTGATTCGAGTGGTCCGAAAACGATTATGGCGATCGGCTTCGCCGCTTTAGCGTCATCCTTTCTCCTGCTTTTTTTTGCCGCTGGTTATGTCGGTTTTATCTTATCCGGTCTATGCCTGGGTATCGGCTTTGGTATTGTTCAACCCACAACACTGGCTTTAGCTATTAACCGGGTAGAACCATTGCGACGGGGAGCTGCCAATGGAACCATCTTTACAGCCTTTGATCTGGGTGTAGGCCTCGGCTCCATATTGCTGGGCCTGCTGTCCGACTATGCAGGTCTCGCTACTATGTATCTGGTTTGCGCATTGTTAGTCATCATTCCGATAGCACTATTTTACGGACAGACAGCTCCTTCCACTCCCTGCACGGATAATCTATAAAGGCAAAAGCTCCATGGCATTTTCGTCATGGAGCTTTTGCTTTATTAGCACCCTAAAAATGGATTCAGACTTTTATCTTCCCTATCATCCGTTCTTGATTTGTATATTGATTCAATTACACATAAGTAAAAAATTCCGGACCATCGCCGGAATTTTTTACTCTTTATATTGCAAGAGCCAGTTCTGCCAACTTACCACCTAAAATTTCCTGCGGAGCAATACCATTAGCCAGCAGTTTGTCTACATATATCCGGTCATCAGCATATTGCTTCATTGCAGCCAGTGATTCATCAGGATTACCGTATACACACCATTCGCCCCGGCATGTTAATGGTAAATTTTCCAATCCCATAAACCCTAAAACATCTTTTAGCGGAATTCCCAGCAGTACTCCCACTTCATGAGGACAGCATTGCTGAAAGCGGTTTTGCAGCACCTTAAGACAAGGTTCAAGCCCACTACTAATGGGATATCCAAATTGCAGAAGAAATTTTCTGTGTAAATTATGAATTAAGCACTGCTCCAGGATCGACGGCCTGTAAAAAAGGACCGTTTCCCTGTCTTTCGACGTATACAGTACTGTAAACTGAATAACACTGCCGGTTAGAATCTGTTTCCCATAAGTACGCCACAAAGCAAGCAATGGCTGGAACCGTATATCCGTCATCGTAAGTACTGTTGACGGCTTGCTGCCGCATATTGTTGGGGATAGACTGCTGACAAGCCACTCGGAAAAAGCACTGACGGCTTTATGTTGTTCTTCATCCAGATGGCTGAGTGAGTTATGCATTCACTAATCCACCTACCTTCAGACAGGATTCAATGGAGCTCCAGCTCCGTTTCGCAAATACAGTCGGGATAGAAAGGGATTTAGCGGCGTCCTTTACCATCAATGCCGTCATGTGGTTAATATAGTCAGTGAAGATCAACACAAAAGCCGCTTCCTGAGGTAATCGAATATTCTTTTTATGCTTTACTTTACGGCCAGTAACATGAATCAATTCAGTCACGCCCATTAACCGCAGTTTTTGCTCTATATTACCTAAATGGTCTCCACCTACTATAACAACTGACATAACAGCTTCCCTCCATTAGTGATATTGATTATCATTATCACTAATGATAGGCAATTTTTGGACAGTTGTCAAGTATAATTTGCCGGGGAAACCAAAAACAAGGAACCCTAGACAGCTGAAGGTTCCTTGTTTACCCTATTTTAGGCACTTGTAGTTTGCCTGTGCTTTCCTGTAATAACCCTGGACAACAGCAACGGATCAACATTTCCGCCACTGACAACGACTGCCAGGTTCTTTGCATTCATCTGAAGCTTCTGGGCCAGCAGCGCAGCTACGCCTACCGCACCGGCTCCTTCTGCCGTAAGCTTTCCCCTCTCAAGCAGGAACAGCATTCCTTCCTGGATTTCTTCATCCGTTACCGTAACAATATCATCTACATATTGCCTGATATAGTGAAACGTCAATTCTCCCGGATGTTTCACGGCAATGCCGTCAGCAATGGTCTGTACCTCACTCAGCCCGGTAATATTCCCCTGTTTAAATGATTGAGCCATAGCGGCAGCACCTGCCGCCTGGACACCGATCACTTTTACTTTAGGATTATGTTCTTTAACGGCCACAGCAATTCCCGCCAGTAATCCACCGCCGCCAACCGGAACTACGATAGCATCCACATCGAATAACTTTGCCATAATTTCCAACGCAATGGTGCCTTGCCCTGCCATAACAGCCTCATCATCAAAGGCGTGAATAAATTTCATGTTCTCTTCCTGCTGCAATTGACGGGCAAAGGCGTAGGCATCATCGTAGCTTGCACCGTGGAGAAAAACTTTAGCACCATATGCTTCAGTAGCTTTTACTTTCGCAGCAGGAGCATGACTTGGCATTACGACAACAGCAGGGATATTGCGGGCTTTTGCCGCCCAGGCCACTCCCTGGGCATGATTGCCTGCCGAGGCGCAAATAATTCCCCGTTCAGCATCCTGGAGGTGTAATCCATAAATCATATTCGCAGCACCACGCAGCTTGAACGAGCCGGTTTTCTGCATGTTTTCCAATTTCAGATAAACATTCCTGCCGGCTATCTCGCTTAAGGTACGGCAGCTTTGCAGCGGCGTTTTATGAACATACGGACGGATCCGGAGCAAAGCCTCTTTAATTTGTGCTAGTGTTAACTCGTACGATAAAGTATTCATCATTACTCAGTTTCCTTTGCTGGCATTGCGCCCCGGGACAGCGCAATTTTACCGGTACGGACGATTTCTATAATGCCGAAGTCGGCAAGCACTTCGCACAACGCATCAATTTTGCTCTGTTCCCCCGTGAGCTCAATCACCATTGTTTCCCTGTTAATATCGACAATTTTAGCACGGAAGATTTCTACGATATCGACCAGATCCGGGCGATTGACTTTGCTTGCCTTCACTTTAATCAGTGCCAATTCGCGCTGAATAGAATCAACATGCGTCAAGTTTACTATTTTGATCACATCGATCAGTTTTGATAATTGATTGACAACCTGCTCCAGCTCAATTTCATCGCCCGCTTCCACATCAAGCGTAATCCGGGTCGTATCCGGCTCTTCCGTATGACTTGCGGCAATACTTTCTATATTAAAAGCCCTGCGGCTGATTAGACCTGAAATATGTGTCAGTACACCCGGTCGGTTTTCTACTAAGACGGCTAAGGTATATTTCACGATTCCAGACCTCCTAATATCATTTGATCCAGCCTGCCGCCAGGCGGCACCATCGGTACAACATCTTCCGCTGCCGGTAACAGCACCTCAACAAGGACCGGTCCCTCCAGCTCGAATGCTTGCTGTAAAGCAGGTGCTAACTCCTCTCTGCAGGCCACACGGATTCCAGTGACTCCCATTGCCTCTGCCAGCTTAACAAAATCAGTGGCGCCCTTTGTCGTAGAGTGAGAATAACGCTGGCCGTAAAATGTCCGCTGCCACTGGTTTACCATCCCCAGCACCTGGTTATTGAATACGATGATCTTAAGCGGCAAACCATTGTCGGCAGTTGTGGCCAACTCCTGGCAATTCATCATGATGCTGCCGTCACCGGTAAACAAAACGACAGGTTTTTCCGGCAAGCCTAATTGGGCCCCCATAGCCGCCGGTAAGCCATAGCCCATTGTCCCTAAGCCGCCGGACGTCAGCAGCGACCGCGGTTTAGTAAACGTATAGTATTGTGCGGTCCACATTTGGTGCTGGCCCACATCGGTGACAATAACGGCTTTGCCCTGTGTCAGCTTGCTTACACATTCAATAAGCTCCTGCGGCATCACAGCCTCACTGGCCCGATTGTACGTTAAGGGATTTTCTTCTTTCCAGGCCTCAACCTGCAGCCGCCATGCACCAATTGTCTCCTGGTAGGCCTGCGGCAGCGCAGCTTGCCTGAATTTGTCAACAAACAGTGGTAAAGACCAGCGTAAATCGCCAACCACCCGTAAATCACAGCGTACATTCTTATTGACCTCCGCTGGATCAATATCAAAATGCACAATCTTAGCCTGTGGAGCAAAATCTTTTACCAGGCTGGTTACACGGTCATCAAAGCGTGCTCCCAGCGCAATCAGCAAATCACATTCTACTGTAGCCATATTAGCGGCATAGGTGCCGTGCATCCCCAGCATTCCCAAGTGCTCCGGCGCATCACTGGCAACACAGCCTAACCCCATCAGACTGGCCGTAACCGGCACGCCTGTAAGGGCCGTAAGCTCGCGCAGCTGCTCAGCCGTATCAGAAAGATTAACCCCGCCGCCAACAAACAGCAGCGGTTTTTTAGCCTGCTGCAGTGCGGTAACTACTGCATCAATTGCGGCCTCCTCACCGGCAAAAAGCGGACGGTAGCCGCGCAGCGCAACGCTGTCCGGGTAATCAAACTCAATGATCGAGTTAAAAACATCTTTCGATATATCAATGACTACCGGCCCCGGCCGGCCTGTGCGAGCAATATGAAAAGCTTCTTTTAAAACCCGGGGGAGTTCCTGGGCTTTTTTGACAAGATAATTATGTTTGGTTATCGGTGTGGTAATTCCGCACATGTCTGCTTCCTGAAAAGAATCTTTGCCAATCAGCGACACGCCCACCTGACCGGTAATAGCCACTAACGGAACAGAATCCATATAAGCCGTGGCAATACCCGTAATTAAGTTTGTTCCGCCCGGCCCGGATGTAGCAAAGCAAACGCCTACTTTACCAGTGGCCCGAGCATAGCCATCAGCGGCATGCACTGCTCCCTGCTCGTGGCGAGTGAGAATATGGGGAAAATTTGTTTTATATAAGGCATCATAAAGAGTTAATACCGCTCCGCCGGGATAGCCAAAAACCAGCTCAACGCCTTCTCTTTTCAAGGCTTCAATTACTACTTCCGCACCTAATAATTTCAACAAAACCGCCTCCTCATTGCTCATCTCATATTGTGCAATTGAATTGTTTTTAAACGTCAAAAAACCTCCGTCCCCTATAAAAAGGGACGGAGGTTAATCCGCGCTACCACCCAAATTACTATGGTTGCCCATAGTCTCTCAACAGGTACGGAGTATAAAATTACTCGATACCTCGCCCACAATAACGGGTGGCGTTTCCTCCACAGAGGCCCGGCACGGCTTACTCATTCGTTCAGCGCGCAACTCACGGATGATTTTCATTATAATCGACATTACCGGCTCACACCAATCCCGGCTCGCTGAAAACATCCTAAACTATAACTACTCTTCCGTTCATCGTCATTTTTCATCTGTAATTTGTATTAATGATACAAAACATTCTCCCTGCTGTCAACACTTTTGTTTTCATGAAGGACTAAAATAGTTTACAGGATTAAAAAAACAGAAGAATCGTATCGTGTGATACGCTTCTTCTGCTTAATTCTTGTAGAATCTAGAATGAGTACGTTACAGTTGCTTCAAAGGCAGTGTTGTTAGGGCCGTCTGCGGAATGAATGTATTTCCGGTCTTTATATACGAGTTCCAAACCAGTAGTAGCATCAAACTGGTGCGTTACACCGTAGTGAATGCCTTTTTGACCGTTTTCAAAGTCAGTAGATTTACCCATATCGCCATTTGCCTCGACACGGAAGTAGGTAAATGAAACGGCATTTTTACCGTCAAAGTCATAGCCTAATGTTGCAGCATACGCTTTGTTTTCACTGTCGCTGTTAGATTTGGTATACTCGCCTGTCAGGCTGCTTTTACCAAGTGTATAGGTGCTGTCAACAGCCCAGTGGTTAGTGCTTTCGCCACCGTCACTTCTATCTTGATAGCGTCCGAGCGTCACACCATAGTTGAATTTCTCCGAAGGGCTGTAACCAGCGCGGAGGGCATATATGCGGTTATCCGCATTGTCGGCTGCATTATCTTCCTGCACCGCTACCAGGGACAAATCTACAATACCAGACTTGCCGTTAGCAGTAATACCATCTACAAAGTTATGTTTACCAATATTGGAGTCTGAACGGCTGTACAGCAGTGCAGTTTGTCCAATCGTAAGGTCCTGTCGGCCGATTTTATAATTGAAATCCTTGCCGGTATGAGTAAAACCAAATTGGTCAAAGGCCAAAACAGATCTTTTGCTGTATACATCTTGATTAAAATCAGCGCCTACTTCAGCATTAGAAACACGCTGCCCACCCAAACGGGTATAGAAGGACCAGTTAGAACCAAGATCAGCTTCGCCCAATACTTTCAGTGTAGTAACATTACCTGACAAATCGGGATCATCACCATCAAATGTATCTTTTTCATACTTTACCGATACATCTCCGCTGAATTTAACTTCGGCAAATGCTGCCGTAGTCATGGTCAGTGTCGCCCCTGCGAGCAGCATTGCAACTACCTTTTTCGCTTTCATACAAACACTCCCTATGTATTTTTATTTGGTGTCCTTATCTGGTTTTGAGCAGCAACTGCCTTTTGAGCATGAATCACTATTACTGCAATTGCAGGCATTCTTGCCGGCAATATTGCGCCAAACAACATAGCAAATATACCCCAACGCTACTACACCAATTGCACCTACAATCAACTTTTCCATTGTAAGTCCTCCTCGAATGGACGTCAACCCTTTGAGTACCAGGTCATAGAACAAAATACGGTTGCGCCCGTTATATTTGGATTCCTATAACGCCCGATCAGCGTGTCTGAAAACAAAACTGGCGAGGCCGCATTCTGCTTCCCCGCCAGCCAGTCACGGTCAGCCAGGCAGTTCCAAAGCAGGCACCAGGGAAACTGCCGGCATTTTGCCTCGGCTTGCCCGATATTTATTCGTTAGAAGCCTAGCATGCCGCCAACCTGATAGACTGCAAAAGCAATTACCCAGGCTAGTACGGTCTGATACACGAAACTAAAGGCAGGCCATTTCCAGGAATTCGTTTCGCGGCGCATGACAGCAAGTGCTGCCAGGCAGGGGGAATAAATCAGCGTAAATATCATCAGTACAACGGCTACTAACGGATTGAATGCAGGGTCAGCCGCTAAAGCGTCCTGTAAGGCGGTCGCATCGTCTTCCGATTCGCCTACACTATAAATTGTTCCTAATGTGCTGACCAAAACTTCCTTAGCCGCTACTGCCGTAAACAAGCCAACGCCGATTTTCCAGTCAAAACCAAGCGGTTTGATCACCGGCTCCAGCATATGGCCGAATTGACCGGCATAGCTTTGTGCCAATTTCTCACCGGCTTCTTCCTTCTCCAGCTTCGCCAGTTCTTCACCACGCTCCTGGTCTAATTCCTGGTAGCGTACGGCATATGGATAAATCTCCGGCTGTGTTTGTTCAAGCTCTGCTAATTTGGCCTCTTTGCGAGCATCAGCCTGTTCGGCCTCTGCTTCTTCTATTTCTTCATCCAACGCGTGTAATTCATCAACAGTGGCTTGCAGCGCCGCATGATCTTCCAATTTCTCTATGTGCAAGGGCAATAAAACATCCTGCGTTGTTTTTGCGGTGAATTGCTCTTCCACCTGCTCTTTTGCCTGATCATAATCCTTGCTGTATGATACTTCCGTAGGATAATTAGTCATAAACCATACCAGAATAGAGGCGGCAAGAATTAAGGTACCGGCCTTTTTCAGATACAAAGCGCTTCTTTCCCACATATGCGTGACAATGCTGCGCATGGTTGGCATATGGTACGGCGGCATTTCCATCACAAAAGCCTCGGTAGATCCCGGGAACAGATATTTACGGAAAACCATCGCCATCCCAACAGCCAGCAAAATACCTAGCAGATAAATTGAAAATAACACAGTACCAGCTATTTGCTCAGAGAAAAAGGCTGCTGCTAATAATGTATATACCGGTAAACGGGCACTGCAGCTCATTAACGGAGCAACCAAAATTGTCACCATCCGGTCACGGGGATTCTCCAATGTCCGGGAGCCCATAATAGCCGGTACGCTACAGCCAAAACCGAGCAACAATGGAATAAATGATTTACCATGAAGTCCTACTGCCCGCATAACGCGGTCCATAACAAAAGCGGCCCGGGCCATATAGCCGGTATCTTCCAATAAAGAAATTCCTAAAAACAGCAATAAAATCTGCGGCAGAAAAACGAGAACACTGCCAACGCCGCCAATAATTCCATCAACAATTAATGATTTAAGATCACCGTCAACCATATGAGCAGCCAGTAAGTCGCCAAAACTTGAAATGCCTGCTTCAATCCAGTCTTGCGGGTACGCTCCCAGCGTAAATACGACGTTGAACAACAACCACATAATACCGAAAAAGATTGGCAGACCAAAGATCCGGTGCGTTAAAATATTATCAATTTTGTCTGAAGCCGTTTGAATGTGCCTATTGCCGTCAGCAACGACCGACCGGTAAATCTCACCGGCAAACCGATAGCGGTATTCAGCGATCGTCAGCTCGGTATCATCACCAAATATTTCCTTCAACTCACGTCTCGCCGTCGCAGCACAATTTACGATTTCTAAGCCACCCGGCATATTGCTTACAGCTGCGCGAATATCCTGATCGTCTTCCAGCAGCTTTACGGCCAGCCAGCGAATCGGATATTTGACTTCGGGAACAACAGCCAGCAGTTCTTGCAGCTGCTTGATTTTTGCTTCGACCTGCGGTCCATAATCAATTGTAAAAGCCTGCTGCCGGTTATTAGCTGCCGTTTCAATTACTGTTTTTAAGAGTTCGTCTGTACCGATATTGCGGTTGCCCACCATATTGACAACCGGAATGCCCAGTTTACTGCTTAATGCAGCTGCATCTACCGGCATCCCCATGGTAGCAGCTACGTCGGTCATATTCAGGGCAAGCACTACCGGTCTTTCCAGTTCCAGAAGCTGAGCCGCCAAATACAAGTTGCGCTCTACATTAGAGGAATCCAAAACATTAACAAGAATATCCGGTTTTTCCGTAATAATAACATCGCGGGCTACAACCTCATCCAAGGAATGAGCTGTTAGGCTATAGGTCCCAGGTAAATCTACAATCAGCAATTCTTGATTTTGAAATTTGCGAAAACCTTCTCTTCTTTCTACAGTTACGCCAGGATAATTACCAACATGCTGCCGTGCACCGGTAATATTATTAAATATAGTAGTCTTACCGGAGTTCGGATTGCCGGCAAGAGCGATAGTTAAACTAGTTTGTGTCATTATTTAACATCCTCGTATTTTTTAAAAATTATTCGGCCACTCTGCATTCTATTAAAGCAGCTTCCGATTTCCGCAGGGAAAGATTAAAGTTCTTCACTTTTATTTCCATCGGATCCCCAAGCGGTGCAAACTTTTGCACCAAAATTTTAGTGCCAGCCACAAGTCCCATATCAACGATGCGGCGCTTAATAGGTCCGAAACCTGTCACTTTTGTAACTACACCCGTTTCTCCAGGTAGTAGCTCGTTCAGTGTTTTCGTCATTCCTCTCAACCCCCATTCAATATTCAAGGTAATGAAATTCATTCTCATAAAAAAATGATAGATCACATTCATTCATTTGTCAAGATATAACAGATTGGAAAACGCCATGCATATTCTAATTCATGCATGATCTCTTTGATTTACGGCACTAACTCCCCCTTTTTCTATTGAATACTATAAGTTTCTTATTATTAAATAAGCAGCAATAAAGTCTCTTTAATAACGATAAAAAGACTTGTTGATCAAAATTGACTTTCAGTTTCATTTGATTTATCTTGTCGAATTTGTATATCCATAGTAAAATTGTGTTAATAATAATTTTATTAACTAGGAGGATACTTACCGTGGAGGAACAATTAATTGCCCTGCTCAAGGACAAAGGCTGTAAGATTACACCGCAACGCCGCGCTATTATTAAAGCGCTGCTGCAGTTTGAAAAATTCCCTACTGTCCAAGAGCTTCATCATAGCATTAAAGCAACCTATCCTGATGTTGGCCTTGATACCATTTACCGCAATCTTAACCTTTTAGTCGCTATGGGCGTAGTTAACCAAATAGGCTTGTCCGGTAAGGATACGAAAGTCTTTGAACTAGTAAAAAATAATCACCATCATCACTTAGTTTGTTTGAGCTGTGGAAAAGCTAACTGCCTCGATTATTGTCCTGTTAATGAACAGGATTTACAGCAATCAGCTGGTCCTGAGTTTAAAATTGTAGGTCATTCCCTGGAAATTTACGGCTATTGCCGTCAATGCCAACAACTGGCCTGATCGGAGATAACAATGAATGCTTTTGAGTTTACCAATGTATCTTTTTCTTATCCCTGTCACCCTATTTTTACAAATCTGAACCTGGCAATTCAGGCGGGGGACTTTGTTGCCGTCGTAGGTGGTAATGGCGCTGGTAAATCTACCTTTCTCAAGCTTTGTGTCGGTGCCCTTTCTCCTGACGCCGGGGAAATCCGCATTTTCGGTGATTTAGTCAAATCATTTCCCAACTGGCATAAAATTGGCTATGTCCCGCAAAACCCGCTTCGAGACCGTGCTTTTCCAATCACGGTAGCCGAGGTAATTGCCATGGGACGCATACCGGGACTTCCCCTTGGCCGCTCCTTAGGACAGCTTGATCGGCAGGCGATTCAAAAAGCAATCAAGCTGACCGGCGTAGAGACCTTTCAACATAAACTGATTGGCAATCTCTCCGGCGGACAGCAGCAGCGGGTCATGGTGGCACGTGCGCTTGCCGCCGAGCCCGAAACACTGATACTGGATGAACCCACAGCCGGTATTGATGCCAAAGGTTCTCAGGAATTTTACGAGCTGCTCTGCAAGCTCAATCAAGAAGCGAATATAACGATCCTGTTAGTTACACACGATATTGATAAAGTGGCCCCCTATGCTGGCAAAGTGCTCCGCCTCGACCAGGGTTTGAGTTATTATGGACCGGCCGAGCCCTTCCGGCTTAAGGCGGCAACACTTTCATAAGGAGAGGACGTTTTTCTCATGTTGGAAATTCTGGAGTTTGATTTTATGCAGCGGGCGATTTTAGCCGGATTGCTGGTGGGGTTGATTTGCCCTACTATTGGTGTTTTCCTTTTACTGCGCAAGCAGTCGCTCATTGGCGATGGACTGGGGCATGTGGCCTTCGCCGGCGTAGCTACCGGCTGGCTGTTAGGCATTTATCCGGTTATTAGTGCCATGGTTCTGACCGTACTTGCTGCAGTAGGCATTGAAGAAATGCGGTCACGCCGGCCCGCTTTCGGCGATATGATCCTTGCCATTTTTCTTTACACCGGTGTCGCCTGTGCCGTGTTATTCAGCAGCATGGCCAAAATAAACAACGTAAGCTTAATTGGCTATTTATTTGGCAGCATAGTCACGGTTACTCTGCAAGATCTTCAAATTACCGCACTATTAACGGCAGGCGTCTTACTTACCATTAAAATTATGTTTAAACAGCTGCTTTTTGTGACGTTTGACGAAGATGTTGCCAGAATAAACGGACTGCCGGTAAGAAAAATCAACTTGCTGCTGGCAGTATTAACTGCTTTGACGGTTTCCATTGCCATGCGCGTTGTTGGCATTTTAATGGTGTCTGCTCTAATGGTTATTCCTGTAGCGGCCAGCCTGCAGATTTCGAAAAGCTTCAAAAGCACCCTGTACAATGCGGTAATCATTTCTGAGCTGTCTGTTCTGAGCGGGTTAGTTGCTTCCTTCTATTTGAATTTTGCCTCAGGGGGAACGATTGTTATCGTGGCTTCCGCCATTTTCGCCGGTGCCTTTGCCTATAAGCAGTTTTATGCCGAACGGGTAAATAAAGCTGAGATTACCCATTCCCATCCTCACTCTTAAATAGGTATTTTCTTGACTAGGTAAATATTGGCGTTTATACTATAAACAGTAATATTCTTAAATAAGAATATTACTGTTTATTTGTTTTTTAGGAGGAGATTGGATGAGAAAGCAACTAGTAGGTTTGTTATGCTTCACCCTCATGACGATGCTGTTATGCACCAGTGTAAGCTTTGCCGCCTGGTGGAATAAACCAACCATCGTTACTACCATTTATCCGTTATATGAATTCACTAAACAAGTGGTTGGTGACAAAGCGGATGTTGTGCTTTTAGTCCCCAATGGCGCCGAGCCCCATGACTGGGAGCCGTCGCCATCTGATTTACTCAAAGTCAAAAAAGCTGATCTTGTTATTTTTAATGGTGCAGGCTTAGAGCCATGGGTAGAAAAACTCAACAGCTCCACGTTAGCAGGTAAAAAGTCAGTTAGTGCTGCCGATCTAGTCACCTTGCTCCAGGCTCAATATGATGAAGAAGGCGAACCAGCCGCAGCAGGCGTAATGGATCCTCATGTTTGGCTTGACCCTGTCAATGCCCAGGCTATTGTAGCAGCTATTGCCTCAGCTGCCGCTGAAATCGATCCGGCCAATAGTAATTACTATTATACCAACAGCGCAGCTTATACTTCCCAGCTCACCGAACTTGACAATGAATACCGGCAGGCATTAGCGGGGGCAGCCCGCCGCGACATCATCACCTCTCATGCTGCCTTTGGCTATCTAGCAGCCCGCTATCATTTAAATCAAATTGCAATTATGGGTTTATCCCCGGACGCGGAACCAACGCCTGAACGAATGGCGCAAATCATTCGCCATGTGCGAAGCAATGGAATCAGGTATATATTTTTTGAAACCTTAGTTAACCCCAAGTTATCCGAAATTATTGCCAGTGAGACAGGTGCACAAACCTTGGTACTCAATCCGCTGGAAGGCTTGTCAGAAAACGAAATGGCCAATGGCGAAAACTATCTTAGCATTATGCGCATGAATTTAACTAATTTGCAATACGCACTAGGCGAATAAACAGCAAAACAATAAGTGCTTTATTCCGTAACCGCCGGAATAAAGCACTTATTATCTCTTTTGATGGTTATCTATTTTTTCTTTGCCATACTGCAGCGATCCACCAGGTAAGCAATGGACTGGTAACTGATCCCACTGTGATCAGCTAGCCCGATCTCACAGGTGCGGCTATTGGAGTAACCACATTGGCAATCTGCTGGGAGCGCGTCCTTTAAATGTTCTAAAGCTGATTCATTCAATTCAGGAACGTAAAAGCCCTTATCACCGGCAAAGCCGCAGCATTTCACCTTTTCCGGCATAATGACCTTTGACGCACAGGTTTCGGCAATAACCCGGAATTTATCAGTAAGTCCCATTTTAATCGAACTGCAAGTCACATGTACGGCTACGGTATCAGGTACTTTGACAAAATCCAACCGTTCGAGCAGGTGATCATGAATAAATTCGACTGTCTCCAGTATTTTCAAGGGACTTTTCATTACCCGCTTCATCCGGTAAACACAGGGGCTGGTATCACAAACCACCGGATATGCGCCATTATTGGTACAGGCAAGCAAAGCCTTCTCCAGTTGCGCACTCATCTCATCAGCTGCCTCAAAGTACCCTTTGCTTTCAAAGGGCATACCACAGCATAATTTATCCAATTCAGGTGGCAAAATTACCGCATAGCCCGCTTTAGCAAACAATGCCAGCATTGCCTCATGCAAAGGCCGTTGATCATGATCTTCTTTCGCTGGCCCCATCGTACGGCTCACACAACTGGGGAAATAAACAATTTTTGGTTTTTCACTGTCGTGCATTGGCTGCGGTGACGGCCTGGAACCGGCTTTGGGCAGCCATCTAGACCATTTGGGAACTTTAAGTGTGACAGAGCGGGCCGCCCCCGCCAAGCTTCCGACAGCACAGGTCCCCAAAGCAACATGAGCCAAGTGGGCACCAGCCAGGCCAAGCTTAGCAAGCGATGTTATTCCGCTGAAATTGCGCGTCATGAAAAGGGCAACGTTTCGGCCTCTTGCTGTCACCTTTTTAGAACGCAGGTATTTTGTATAGCTGCCTGTATTAATAGCCAGCGGGCATGTGGTTTCGCACAAGCCGTCAGCTGCACAGGTTTCTTCGCCAAAATAGGCATAATCAGCTTCTAATTGCTTTTGACGGTCATAATCTTCACCCGACTCCTGCAACCGGGCAATCTCGCGCTGAATAACAATACGCTGGCGGGGACTGCTGGTTAAATTGCGGGACGGACAGTTCACCTCACAAAAACCGCATTCCATACATTTATCAACAATTTCATGGACAGGCGGCATAAACTTAAGATTCTCCAAATAAACTGCAGGGTTATTGGTAATTACCACGTCAGGATTAAGCAAATTATCCGGATCGAAAGCCGTCTTCAACTGCTTCATATAGCTGTAGGCTTTCTGACCCCACTCCAGTTCCACAAAAGGAGCCATATTACGGCCTGTGCCGTGTTCAGCCTTCAGTGACCCCTCAAAGCGCTCAACTACCATATGGCATACTTCGTTGATAAAGTCCTGATACCGCTTACTGTCGTCTGCTGTATCAAAATTCTGAGTGAAAACAAAATGCACATTGCCGTCCAGGGCATGCCCATAAATAACGCCATCTTCATATCCATAGCGGTTCATGCATTCCCTGAGAGCCAATACTGCTTCTGCCAGATATTCTTTAGGGAAGGCAACATCCTCAATAATTACCGAAGTGCCCTGCCGCCGGATACCGCCTACAGCAGGAAATATTCCGGCCCGGATTTTCCATAACAGCTCATATTCCGCTTTAACATCAGTAAACGTAATCGGAAATAAAACTGGTATGCCCTCCAGATCCCGAATCAGCAGCTTAATATTTTCTGCCAATGTTTCCTGATCAAGCGCCCTCGTTTCAATTAGCAAGGCTGTTGCCTGCTCATCAAGCTCCTTTAAATAAGGAGGCATGCCGGCATTCCCTTCTACGGAACGAAGTGAAGTGCGGTCCAGCAATTCCGCTGCGGCAGTCAATGGGCGATCTAGCTTCATCACCGCAATGCATGCCTGCTTTAGATCTGGAAAAAGAATTAAGGCCGATGCCTTATAAGGATGTTCAAACACAGTGTGATAGGTTACGGACGTAATAAAGCTGAGAGTTCCTTCGGAACCAATCATGACATGCTTAAGGATGTCGATGGGATCGTGGTAGTCGACAAATGCATTTAAACTGTAGCCGGTAGTATTTTTTATTTTAAACTTATGTTTAATCAGTTGTGTGAGTTGTTCATCTCCATTAATTTCATCATGAATACGCTGCAGTTCGGCAATTAATGGAGCGTGACTTGTGATAAACTGCTGACAGGAAGTGTGGTCTGCCGTATCAAGTTCACTGCCATCGGCAAAAATAAGCTTCATATCGGCGATGGTTTTGTAACTGTTATCTGCTGTACCACAGCACATACCGCTGGCATTATTTGCAGCTATGCCGCCGATCATCGCATGATTAATCGATGCCGGATCAGGCCCTATTTTCCGCGAAAAACTCTTTAGATACTGATTAGCCTGTGCCCCGATAATGCCAGGCTCTAGCATAATGGTTTCTCCTCTGTCGCCTACGCTGTAACGGCTCCAGCCGCCAGCCAGAACAAGGAGAACGGAGTTGCTCAGGGCCTGACCGGAAAGACTAGTTCCAGCGGCCCGGAATGTGGCGGCGATCTTAAACGTATTGCAGATTTTTAAGATTTTCGTTACTTCTGCCGCTGTGCGTACTTTTATAACTATTTTGGGGATGATGCGGTATAAGCTGGCGTCCGCACCATAAGCCAGTGTCCGGATTGGGTCGGCGAACATCCGCTTAGCGGGAATAAACTGAGCGACTTCTGAGTAAAATTGACGGTACTTTTCCGGAAGATTTCTGACATTGTGTTCTAGCAATTCTTTCTCCATTTTTTCACCCACCCATACGCAATTCATTTGTTCTTAGATATGATTATGAATAAAATTCAACTACTATTTCGGTATTTTTTGACAAAAACCTTTTTTATTTTTTCACTAGTCTGAACATTCCTTTTTTCATTCCTGCTTGCTCCATCCTGGCAGCTTTTGCTATAATAGAATCATTTTATTACCAGTATCTATATACTATTCAGGAAAGAAGGTCTTGCGTTGCGATCATTTGCTTCCTATAAAGTAGCACAAGAGCATAACGGATTAACATTAGAAATTTATCTTAAAGAAATCCTGCAATACTCGGGCAGAAAAATTCAAAAATTAACCAGGCA
The DNA here is from genome assembly GCF_004339805.1 of Anaerospora hongkongensis. Taxonomy (GTDB): domain Bacteria; phylum Bacillota; class Negativicutes; order Sporomusales; family DSM-15969; genus Anaerospora; species Anaerospora hongkongensis. The sequence continues at coordinate 25,658 of NZ_SLUI01000020.1, forward strand.
AAAAGGAATTTTTCTCAATGGAAAATCCGTTTTTCTCCAAAAAAAAATCAGCACAGCTGACACGATACGGGTACTTGTATCAGAAGACACCGCTTATGGCGTTCCCCCTGAACAAGGCAGTATCGAAATTCTGTATGAAGATGAATACCTATTAGTATTAAATAAACCCCCCCGTCAGCTTGTTCACCCTACAGGGCAAACCACTTCCGGCACGCTGGCTAATCATTTAGCTTATCATTTTAAGGAACAGGGCATTGTAAGTACAGTCCGGCCGATCCATCGCCTGGACAGAGATACTTCCGGCTGCGTATTATTTGCCAAAGACGGCCGCAGCCAATTTATCCTGGAACAGCAGTTGGCTGCTAATGAATTGAAACGCACTTATTGGGCATTAGTCAAGGGAATTCCCGTTCCTCCTGCAGACACAATCGATCTGCCAATTGGTACGCACCCCACTATGCCAAACAGACGGGCTATTCATATCCAGGGAGAAAGAGCCATTACCCATTATCAAACGCTTAAGGCTTTTTTGCCTGCGGCCGCTTCCCTGCTGGAGTTACAGCTGGAAACCGGCAGAACCCATCAAATCCGGCTCCATCTGGCACATCTGGGATATCCGATTATTGGTGACGGTATGTATGGGGTACGGTCGCCGCTAATCAGCCGTCAAGCCCTGCATGCCCATTCCGTAACATTTTATCACATAAAAAATAATCAGGAAATCACGGTACAGGCGCCATTGCCTGCCGATTTTTCCCAGGTCCTTAGCAGCTACACTGCAAATTAAATAAAAAAGGCAGCTTTTCAGCTGCCTTTTTCATTTGAACTTCATTTGCCTATCCGGTTTTCTATGCTACAGTTCGGTGGATAGCATCCCATTTTCCAAAGCATACTTCACCAGTTCTGTTTTTTCCGTATACCCTAACTTATCCATCATCCTGGTCTTATGGGTATCTACCGTCTTTACGCTGATACACAGCAATTGGGCAATTTGGCTCATCGAATGGCCTCTGGCTATATATTTCAGCACTTCCCGTTCCCGGTAGCTCAAAATTGTATATGGATCTTTTACACGGGCTGTATGTACGTTCGTTAACAACGAGTTGAGGAGTGTCTGGGCTTTTTGAGGGCTTAAATAGCGCTGGCCTTTTGCGATTGTCCGCACAGCTTCAAACAGCTCGGTATCAACCGCATTTTTTTCTACATATCCCAAAGCCCCCGACTGCATAGCTTCCCGTAAATAATCCTCATTCTCGTACATCGTCAGCACTAAAATTTTGATAGTATTTCCCCTGCTTCGTATTTCTTTAATACATTCTAAACCGCTCATGTTCGGCATAGAAAGATCAACAATGAGAACATCAGCCATAACTCTGTCCAGCAGATGCAATACTTCTCTTCCATCTGCCGCCTCTCCTACGACAAGTAAATCCGACTCATTATTTAGCAGCAGCTTCAAGCCTGTTCGCAGTATTGAATGATCATCCGCAAGGATAATTTTTATCTTTACCATTTCATCACCCCAACTTTTTTGGCAAGGTTACATAAACGGTCGTTCCTGTGCCATAAATTGACTCTAATTTCATTGTACCACCAAGCAATTCCGCCCGCTCTGTCATTCCATAAATACCCAAGCCGTTTTTCTGTCGTTTTGTTTCCTGCTCAGCAGCATTGCAAATACCAATCCCATCATCCTTAATAATCAGACTTATCGTCTCACTTGAGTCAAGCAAGGAAATATAGACATTCTCCGCATCGGCATGTCTTGCTATATTCGTTAAGCTTTCCTGTAAAATCCGGTACAGCGCCAACGATATTTCCGAGCCTAAATCCGTCTTACCTTCAGGCATTTCAATATGTACACGAATTCCCTGCTGTTCACTAAACGTTTGAATATATTTAAGCATTGCCGCAGCTAAACCAAGATCATCAAGTACCGGAGGCCTGAGATCAACCGCAATTTTCCGCAGACTGCCAAGAGCATGAATGGCAACATCCCGCGCTTTTTGCAGCAGGTCCTTCTGTGCTTCCTCTTTCAATTTAGAAAGCAGCAATTTCATATAAGCTAATAGCGAGGCTAATAGCTGCCCTGTTTCATCATGGAGCTCGCGTGATAAATGCTTGCGCTCGTCTTCCTGAATAACAAACAGCTTTCTGATTAAGTCAGCCCGCAAGGCCTCTTTCAATTTCAGCTCTTCCACTAAGCGAACATTCTCTACTTGCTTTTCCTGCAGCTTTCGCACCATATCATTAAATACCAGTGCTAATTTTCCTACCTCATCCTGGCTAACCACTACAGCCTTTACTGCGAAATTTCCATGTCCGATCTGCTCTGCTGCCTGTGTTAAAGAACGGAGAGGCCGTACCATAACAAAGGCCATATAAGTCGCTCCTATTGCCGATAACAAGGAAAGCAATAAAATGGCAATGATAAAGTCATTAACCCTCCTATTCAGAACTTGTTCCGTCTGCCTTTCCGATAAGCCAACACGAATGTACCCGATATCACCGTTTTCAACCGACCATACAACCTCTCTGATGAGGCCTTCATTGCTGTCGTATTTGTCAACACGATACCTGCCACTTCCCGGCAGCTCCACAGTTTGAACAGAATTACTGTTTTTTGCCAGCAGCACCGGAAGTCCTGACGGAAACTGATCGTCGAATGTGTGTGCCAAAATTCGCCCCGCTGAATCGGCAACAATAATATAGCGGACATCGTCTGTATTCCGTTTTGTTTTGTTAATGCGGTCTGATAGTGCATACCGGTCATCCAGCAAGATATCATTGCTGCTTAATACACCAATATAAGACGCCAGTTCTGCCCCTCTTTTCTCCATTTGATCCTCGATAAGATTGGATGCGGTTTGGATCATAACCGCTCCCATAATCAAGTTCAGCACCAGCATACTCACAATAATGGTATTGAATTTGTAATAAATGCTCAAATGACGAAACCACTTCATATTGTGATACCTGACCGGTCATAGAGTTTTTGCAAGGGCCGATACAATTCAGGCGAAGGATTGACAAAACGGTGTATGATCAATTTTTTTAACACCGCATTGGCAGCAGCATCCTGATGCATGGTAAGAAATATTTCGCGCAGCTGCTCCTTCAATTCCGGATTCATCTGTTTTTTGATGGCAATCGGCCCCGTTGGCGCTGGACCAATTGTGGCAATAATTCGCACCTTTTCCAGTAATTCCGGATTTTTTGCTCTCGCATAGTCCAGAATCTGACTGTCCAGACTAGCCCCATCAGCTACCCGGTTGGCCACTGCCCATAGTGATTTGTCATGACTGTACGTATAAAAATACCGTTTAAAGTACAATTCAGGCAATGTTCTTCTTTTTCGTAAATAATCTTCAATCACCATATGACCTGAATAACTTAAAGGATCAGTAAAGGCAAATGTTCTTCCCTGCAAATCATCAATATGGCGGAAATCGCTGTCCCGGTGTACAATGATTTCCGCATTGTACAGCGTTGTGCCTTCATATTCTGCCATCACCAAAAGTTCAATTTCATTCATTCCCCGATAAGAACTGTACGCACCGGTAGACATAAAAGCAATATCTACATCACCGTTAGCAAGTAAAATATTTACTTCCTCATAGGTTTTCCGTTGAACCAATACTGCCGGACGACCGGTTTTTTGTGATACATGCGCAGCAATCTGCCGGTAATAATAAATTGTTTCATGAGGAGACAAAACAGTGGCAAGAGCAATTAAAATCGGGCGCTGAGAAATCTCTTCTTCTGCGGTAATCTTAGGAACAGATACAGGCTGTTCAAAATTAACATAAGGGACAGTGTTTTTACCATAGCAGCCGGCTATAAGAAAAGCCATTAGCAGTATACTTCCCCATAAGGCTAATTGTTGGCGGTCTACCTTCACTGCTTACCTCCTAGGCGGACAAAATAAGTATTGCTTGCGATCCATCGACCTACACCTTCTACCATTCGAACCACGCCTTCCATAAATGGAGTTTCTGCTAACAAAAAGTCCAATTACACTTCCGTGCTTTTGCACACAGTTGTAATTGGACTTTCTGATTCTCCCGTCCGTAAATCTGAAATTAGCAGACTATTCTTTATGATTGATTCGCTAATATGGCCTAAGACTCCTGCTTTGCCTTCAGCTTTACCGGTCTTTACGAATCTTGCCAATCGGAAGTGACACCTGAAAAGTGGTTCCTTTGCCCGAGCTTTCGACGGCAATCTTTCCTCCATGTTTCTCCACAATCCACTTAGCAATGGCCAAACCAAGGCCCGTACCGCCTTTATCACGGGAGCGTGCCTTATCCCCGCGAAAAAAACGGTCAAAGATGTGCGGCAAATGTTCTGCGGCTATACCGCATCCGGTATCTTGCACAACTACTATTGCAGATTTGTCATCTTTATCACAGGAAAGTAGAATCTTTCCGCCTTCGCTAGTGTACTTAAATGCATTATCCAGCAAAATAACCACAAGCTGATGCAGCCTTTCCCGGTCAGCCATTAATTCTATTGCCGGTTTAATCTGCACTGTCAGGCTAACCTTATTGAGCTCCTCTAACGGCTTAAAATGCTCGGCGACCATTTCAACCATTTCACTGAAATCAACAGGAGCCACTTGCAATTCCGCCTTATCTGCATCCGATCTGGCTAATGTAAGCAGGCTGGCAATCAGCTTAGTCATACGCGAAGATTCCTTCATAATCGTATTGATTCTATGACTTTGTTCCTGAATGGTCAGTTGCGGATGCCTCAGCATTAATTCTGCATTGCTATAAATTCCGGTAATCGGCGAACGCAATTCATGGGATGCGTCCGCAACAAATTGCTGCTGCTTTTCCCAAGCAGCCTGGATAGGAATCATAGCCCGCCTGGCTAAAAAATAACTGGCCACAATAATGCTGACCATACCGACAATTAAGCCTCCGATAATAATCCAAAGCAGGTTATTAAGTAATCCTACCTCAGGATCAACAATGCTGATTGCGATAACTTCCCGGATTACAAACTCTTCATTAAAAAGCTTATTCTCATACCGATAGGGTACGGCTACAATACGGTATACATGATTTTCATACTCTCTGGTTTCAGGCTCTTCTATGTTGGTTTTGGGAACAATTTCCGCAAGATAGTTATTTTCTTCTATACGAAAAGGCGAAATATTAACAATCTGCCCTTCTGTGCTCCGCAATAATAAGAAAATACGCGGATCAAACAGCGGCCGCGGCCGCGGAAATTGAGCACGCCCATTGACGAACTGAAAAGAACCAGCCTGGAGGCGCATTGCATCGTCAATCTTATCGAATAAGTTATAAGAGATATAGCCATAAAAAATGGAAGTAAATATGATAAAAATAAGCAAAAAGACGAGTGAAATTAATGCCGTCAATTTACGGAGCGTACTTGTAAACATTCTTACTTCTCCTTTAACATAAAGCCCGCACCGCGTACAGTTTGGATAATCGTATCCAATTTATAAGGGGAAAGTTTCTTGCGCAAGTAATGAACATACAAATCAACAATACTTAATACCGTGTCCGAATCAAACCCCCAGATCCGGTCAAAAATCTGTTCTCTGGTTAAAATCTGACCTTGATTCAGTATAAAGAATTCCAAAACCTCAAACTCTTTTGTCGTCAAACCAAGGGCCGTGTTATCCACAAAGCCATCCCTTACTTTATTATTGAGGATAATAGAACCATAATTTAATTCGCCTTCTAGCCCAACATTGCCCCTGCGCCGCGTCAACGCTTTGACTCTCGCTAACAGTTCTCTGAGTGCGAACGGTTTTACCAAATAATCATCAGCACCTGTTTCCAGGCCAATCACCCGGTCATCAATGCTGTCCCGTGCAGTGAGCAGCAATATGGGCACAGGATAACTTTTGCTGCGCAATGCTTTTACTATTTCCAGTCCGGATATTCCAGGCAGCATAATATCCAGTACCAGCAAGTCATATATCCCTTGCTCAGCCATGTACAACCCTTCATCACCGGCTGCAGCCTCATCTATCATATACTTTTCTTCCAACAGAAGAGCAACAACAGCTTCTCTTAAAACGGTATCATCTTCTACAACTAGGATTCGCATGATATCCCTCCTGGTGCGCGAGATTTTAATAATAACAATGCCATATTCTTAGTATCATTCGTTTTTTTATTATAAAACCCTCCCCCCATAATCTGTAAGCCTATAATGAAAAAGAAAAGCCTTTGCAGCAGCAAAGGCTTTTTCTTCATTTAACAAGAGGCTATTAGGGTCCCGTTCCCACTCTTTCTAATGTCAGTTGTGCGCCAACACCAGGCGCTAATGTTAAGGTAAGGGGAATAGCAGAGTTATTACGCAAAGTGATTACATCGCCGGCAGCCAGCGAAATCATTGTCTGCCCGGAAATAATGCCTGTAGCAACCAAGGCTGATACCGGTGTAGACGGATCAACAGTTCCATTTATGGCAATAGCAATTTGTGACCCTACGCCTGCAGTAATGCTGACACTATACTCAATCTGATAAACGCCGGCGAGACCAACCGTTACAGGAGTTGCACCAGCTGTATGGGTTATATCGGTAAGTGGACCGTTATTCGAAAACGGAACATCCGCGCCTCCAACTACCGTTGCATCTGCTAAAGTAGCTAACTCATAAACATAACCAAATGCAGCTAAACCCTCTCCGGTGGCTCCGGTGGCCCCTGTATCTCCCGTTGCTCCGGTGGCCCCTGTAGCTCCGGTTGCTCCTGTATCTCCTGTAGCTCCCGTGGCCCCTGTAGCCCCAGTATCTCCTGTAGCTCCCGTGGCCCCTGTAGCCCCAGTATCTCCCGTTGCTCCGGTGGCCCCTGTAGCTCCGGTTGCTCCTGTAGCTCCCGTATCTCCGGTGGCTCCTGTCGCTCCTGTGGCTCCCGTATCTCCGGTGGCTCCTGTCGCTCCTGTGGCTCCTGTGGCTCCTGTCGCTCCTGTGGCCCCTGTATCTCCGGTGGCTCCTGTCGCTCCTGTGGCTCCCGTGTCTCCGGTGGCCCCTGTATCTCCGGTTGCTCCTGTCGCTCCTGTGGCTCCCGTGTCTCCGGTGGCTCCCGTATCTCCGATTGCTCCCGTTGCTCCTGTGGCTCCCGTATCTCCGGTTGCTCCTGTAGCTCCGGTTGCTCCGGTGGCTCCTGTAGCTCCCGTATCTCCGGTGGCTCCTGTCGCTCCTGTAGCTCCCGCGTCGCCGGTTGCTCCTGTCGCTCCTGTCGCTCCCGCGTCGCCGGTTGCTCCCGTGGCTCCCGCGTCGCCGGTTGCTCCCGTGGCTCCCGTATCGCCAGTTGCTCCTATGGCTCCCGTGTCGCCGGTTGCTCCTGTGGCTCCCGCGTCTCCGGTTGCGCCTGTCGCTCCTGTGGCTCCCGTTGCTCCTGTGGCTCCCGCGTCTCCGGTTGCGCCTGTCGCTCCCGCTCCCGTGGCTCCTGTGGCCCCCGTATTTCCGGTGGCTCCTGTGGCTCCTGTGGCTCCCGCGTCTCCGGGTGCGCCTGTCGCTCCGGCTCCCGTAGCTCCTGTGGCCCCCGTAGCTCCGGTGGCTCCTGTTGCTCCTGTGGCTCCCGCGTCTCCGGTTGCGCCTGTCGCTCCGGCTCCCGTAGCTCCTGTGGCCCCCGTAGCTCCGGTGGCTCCTGTTGCTCCCGTCGGGCCACCCACCTCAGGATCCTCTATCGTTACTATTGCCGACCCCGGCGTAACCGTAATATCCAGAGTTGTTGATTGGAATATTAAATTATCCCCAAAACCAACTGTCGCACTGCCAGTAGGACCAATCACATTAAACAGTGCTTCTCCAGGAATCAAAGCCCCCGTGGCTCCGGTAGGTCCAGTAGGTCCAGTAGGTCCAGTAGCTCCTGTAGTTCCGGTTATTCCTGTTAGACCGGTTGCACCTGTCACACCTGTTGGTCCGGTAGGTCCAGGAAGGCCAGTAGCTCCAGTTGTACCGGTTATTCCCGTTGGGCCAACCGCACCGGTCGGACCAACTATACAGACACTAACCGTTTGGCAGGAATGATTACAGCTGTGGTCACAGCAGCATTCCTGGTCCTGCCAGTTATGGTCGCAGCAGCATTCCTGGTCCTGCCAGTTAGGTTCGCAGCAGCATTCCTGGTCCTGCCAGTTATGGTCGCAGCAGCATTCCTGCTTCTGCCAGTTAGGTTCGCAGCAGCATTCCTGCTTCTGCCAGTTATGGTCGCAGCAGCATTCCTGGTCCTGCCAGTTATGGTCGCAGCAGCATTCCTGGTCCTGCCAGTTATGGTCGCAGCAGCATTCCTGCTTCTGCCAGTTATGGTCGCAGCAGCATTCCTGGTCCTGCCAGTTATGGTCGCAGCAGCATTCCTGCTTCTGCCAGTTAGGTTCGCAGCAGCACTCCTGGTCCTGCCAGTTATGATCACACTCTTTTTCAGGCCACTTGTGATTGCATTCCTTTTTGGGCCACTTATGGCCACATTCTTTTTCGTGCCACTTATGATTGCATTTCTTTTCAGGCCACTTGTAGTTGCATTCCTTTTCCGGCCACTTGTGATTGCATTCCTTTTCAGGCCACTTATGGTCGCATTTCTTTTCCTGCCACTTATCTTCATATTCTTTTTCAGGCCACTTATGGCCGCACTTTTTATCATGCCACTTATCTTCGCATTCCTTTTCAGGCCACTTATGGCCGCACTTCTTATCATGCCACTTGTCTTCGCATTCTTTTTCCGGCCACTTATGGTCGCACTTCTTATCATGCCACTTGTCTTCGCATTCCTTTTCAGGCCACTTATGGTCGCATTTCTTATCATGCCACTTGTCTTCGCATTCTTTTTCCGGCCACTTATGGTCGCATTTCTTATCATGCCACTTGTCTTCGCATTCTTTTTCCGGCCACTTATGGTCGCACTTCTTACAATGCCACTTGTCTTCGCATTCTTTTTCCGGCCACTTATGGTCGCATTTCTTATTCTGCCACTTATCTTCGCATTCTTTTTCTGGCCATTTATCACATTTTTTATCGATCCACTTGTTTTTGCAAGATGTCCCCTTCCAGCCTTTATCACCGCATTCTTTTTGTGACCAGTCTTTCGGCGAACAATCCTTTTCCTTCCAGTCCTTATTGGAGCAGTTTGTTCCTGACCAGCCTGTACTTTGCGGTTCTTCAATGGAAATATCTTTAAATGTATATTTAGGCCTGCGATGATAACGACGGCTCCGGTGCCTTCTTTTCGATCTTTTTATATCCTTCGAATTATCTAATTCCGTTCGATCCATTAAAGCTTCCACACCTCCCCATTGTACGCTTTTTTGCGTGGAGTATTACATAATAGAATATGTAGCTGCCTAGCAAGAGGGAACTGCCGATAGGTTAATTCGTTGCTTTTTTTTGCCTCAGCTTCAGTCTATTTTTTGACACAAAGCTACGAACTGGCGAATAGAATAGAGTATTGAAATTGTGCGTGTATAAGGGAGTGATTCTAATCGTTACTACATCTGATAAATTACACCTAGGTTGCGGTAAAACAATATTACCGGATTGGATAAATGTTGATTGCGTAAGCTCTCCTGGGGTAGATTTGGTATTTGATCTGGATAAATGCAGTACAAATCCCTTGCCTCTACCAGACAATAGTATTGAAGAAATCTTGGCCAGCCATTTGCTGGAGCACATTGTAAATCCCTTGCCCATGTTGCAGGAACTCTATCGGGTTGCTAAGCCGGAGGCGAAACTAACTTTCTTTCTGCCTTATGGATCAAGTGACGATGCTTTTGAAGACCCAACACATGTCCGTCCCTACTTTTTGAATTCCTTTGGCTACTTTTCCCAACCTTATTATTGGCGGGCTGATTATGGTTATCGTGGTGATTGGCGGGTTGATACCATTTTTTTAAGCATCTCGGCCAGTCAACATAGCGGCCGCCTAACCCAGGATATTATGTCCGATATTATGACTCTACGAAATGTTGTCTTTGAAATGGCTGTAGAATTGACAGCTGTCAAACCGGCTCGGGAAGCAAAAATAGAGTTGCAAACGGCGCCCCAAATCCTGTATAACTTTGTCTAACTAAAAAAAGAAGTCTCTAACTTCGTGCCAAGTTAGAGACTTCTTTAGTTCCAAGCGTAGTAGAAAATTTAATTATTGTTATCCACATTTGATAAAGCTTGCTTTCGAATTGCCAAAGCTTTTAGCTGTGCCTTCGCAACATTACCATTAGGAGTTATAGGCAGCTGGTCAATTTTTTCAATACGCAAAACAGATATGTCATAATCTACCCTTGTTTTAAGCGCTGCTTTGATAGCAGAAAGATCTGCTTTAGGCTGCAGTAATACAACATATGCAATCGGCCGTTCCCCTAATTGCGGATCAGGTATTCCGATAACTGCAGCTTGCTTAATCTCCGGCAATACGGTAATAGCTTCTTCAATGTCCCGTGGGAACCATGTTTTATTTCCTACAGTAATGATTTCCGTGAAGCGTCCTCTGACCGTAATATACCCCTCATGATCAATCCATCCGGCATCTCCGGTATGCAGCCATTCGCCACGCATAACTTCTGCAGTTTTATCCGCTTTTCCCCAATATCCATACATATAGCCGCCGCGCAGGCAGATTTCCCCAATGTGCCCGACAGGAACTTCCTTGCCTGCAGCATCCAGAATCCTCACTTCTTTATCAGGTTGAACCGGCCCAATTGCACTAAGGCGGCGATCGGGCTCGAATTGAGGATAGCCCATCGCGGCAAAACCGCCTAGCTCACTTTGCCCATAACTTTCCAGCAGTGGTACTTTCAGTTCATCCCGCCAGGCTATTTTTAATTGCTTGGCAGCTGGCCAGCCGCCGGAAAGGCCCATTCGTAATGCACCGGGTGTCCGGCCGCGTACTTTTGCTTCTTCCGCTATATCCGATAATATGCCTGGGTTAGCAACCAAAACCGTCGCTTTTGTATCTTCAATTGCTTGCCAGCCCAGCTTCGGTGTCCAGCCGGATATGATATTAATAGTCGCCATGCGATGCAGCATCGGCAGCAAATTGCCAATCAACTGATACCAACTGGCAAAATTAGTCACACCCAATGAGCTATCATCTAACGTTAATTGCAGCCTCTCCGCAATGCAGTTGGCAGCCTTCATCGTCGGCTCGTGCATCAGACATACCCCTTTAGGCTGACCACTTGTTCCGGCGGTATAGGATAGATGAGCAATTGCCAGTTCATTGCCGGGATCAATCGGCGTAGGGAATCCCGCTGCCAATAACGCAGGCAGGCTTTCAGAGCCGATCTGAGCTCCCTCCATACAAACTAGATGGCGTATACTACGCACCTCAGCTGCAGACCTGCTCACCTGCTCAGCCCATTCCTGGCCATAGATCACCACACTGGGTTGATGATCATCTAAATAATATTCTAATTGATCGGCAAACTGCACATCAACCAATGCAGCAATTGCACCAATACGCCAGCAAGCAAACATTGCCAGCAGATAATCCAAACTATTTTGCGCAAAAATAGTTACCCTTTCCCGTTTAGCAACTCCTAAATAATGAAGTACACCGGCAAAGCGCTCCATTCTCTCTACTGCCTGGCTATAGGTTAATTCAGTATTGCGATCTACCCAGCGAAAAGCCGTTTTATCAGGCTGTTTCATGGCGCCGTGTAACAATAATTGATGCATTAACAAAATCATCAGTCCTTTCTATAACCAAAAAAGAAGCTCCGCATACCTAAATAGAGGTTTGCGAAGCTTCTTTGCTTCCCGATGTAAAATTAAACAAAAGCTCCATAAACAGTTGTTTATGGAGCACCATTGCTCATGATAGGTTTATCATATATCAAAATGTTTACTCTGGCAAGTTTTTTTCCTACTGCGTATTAGATGAAGAAATAGATCTGGTTTATGCAATAGCTTTTTTATTTGCTCATTTTATTTTCCTATCACTTTCGGAGCACTATAACAACTACAACACAAAGACTTAACCATCAAACCCTTCGAATATTATCAAAATATTACTAATATTTTTAAAATCACCAATATTCTGTTGAATAATTCTAATCTTCATATTATAATGTGACCATAAGTTAACAATACTAACTAAAACATAATCAAAACCTAATCATAATTTGTGTATTTATTCACGCGAAGTGCCATAAACAGGTATTCTACGAAGTTTTTTCTCATTATACTCTTCCTGGGGTGTATATTGCCAAGCCAACCATGGCCAAGCCAGATTTATTGGCAATAGCATAGTAAGTCATAAAATATTGGAGGAATGAAAGTGAAGAAGAAGAAAACCATTGCCATCGCGGCCGCTGCTTTTGCAGTAGTAAACCTGTCAGCGATTGATGTGTCCGCCGCTAAAATCAAAGATGACATCTTTGACGTCACCTGGTCAACAAAAACAAAATATGAGTGGACTGAAGAGAATGAATCTAAAAGCAAAACCGAAGTCAAAACGCTTATTACGGCAAGGCCTGATCCAGAGACTATGTTTGGCATGCAACTTAAATTTAAACAATCCAATAACCGCGAGAAGAGTACAGAATCAAATAAAATTACGCTGGAAGATGTGTGGCTAGAGCGAAATTTGAGTAATACACTTACTGCCCGTGTAGGCAGCATGCCTTTAACGATAGGGCCTGGTCTTTGGCTGGACGGTGACGGCTTAGCGGGCCTTGGGGCAACCTGGAAACCTGATCAGTCAAATACCTTCTACGTAGTAGCAGGTAAAGACAGTCAGGAAGACACTGTGAAAAATATTAAATCAGTATCACCTGTCTACGGTGACCCGACTAACCCGGATAAAGTTACAGGAACAAAACTTAATTATGAAACAGAAGGCTCCACCTCTAATTTTCAGGCCTATGCCTGGGAACACGAATACAGCAAAGGAAATTACGGTCTTTATATCGGCAGGCAAGATATCAGCAAATACCGCGGAGCATTTGCCTCATATGCGCTCGCAAAAAACTTAGTATTCACTACTGAATATGTAAAAAATATTGGCGTTACCTACAATGGCAAAGATACAACGGCCAAAGTTGCTGAGCTTAAACTTGGCAAGACCAAAAAAACAGGCGACACACAATTCGTGGCAACCTATCTGAACTCCGACCCTGGAGTTTTCGTATCAGCCGACTATACTGCCTGGGATGATAATTATAATGAAGAAACTGGTTTCAAGGGAATTGGCGCTACTATAAATCACCGAATCAGTAAATCGGTTGTACTTCAGCTGGAGCATTTCTGGGGCGAGTTTAAAGCCACCGGCGAAAGCTGGCAGAACACTGGAATTAAAGTCACTTCTAAATTTTAATTTATAAAGCATATTGACTTATAATGTTTACATTTAAATTTTAAAGGAGGACATATAATGAGAAAAGCAATATCGTTGCTCTTGATCTTATCTATTGTACTGATCTGTCAGACAAGCCTTTTTGCTGCTGTCTCACCACAAGCCAATCAGGAAGAACCCGTATGGCGAATTGACGGTAAAAACATTAACGAATTTCCTGCAAGCTTTAGAACATCGCTAGACCCCTTCCAAAACAAGAAATTTAAAGGCGATTTACCCTCCCGGGAGGGTTTAGATACGTTACAAATATCAGGCAGCGGTATGTTCGGAGCTGCCCAGTTTGATAAAATGATTGCCCAGATCAAAACCTTAACTTCCGGTCCCATTTATATACTGGACTTGCGTCAGGAATCACACGGCTTTGTAAATGGCATCGCAGTCAGCTCCTATATTGATCGCAACTGGATTAACAAGGGCAAATCGACTGCGCAGGTTGAAAAAGATGAAAAAGCCTGGCTGCGGACCGCATTACAGGCCCCTATTGAGATTTCTGTGCTTGACGACAATAAAAAGGCTTCTGAAACCTATAAAATTATGGTGGATACCGCCCTTACCGAACTGGAATTTGTTACTTCCCGCGGTGTGAATTACTTCCGTATGCAAGGGACCGACCACTCTTCTTTCGACAATGACGCGGTAGATGATTTCGTCAAGCTTTATAAAAATCTGCCTCAAAACGCTTGGCTTCATTTTCACTGTTTCGCTGGCGAAGGCCGCACCACTCAGGCCATGGTTATGTATGACATTCTCCGCAATGGGAAAAAGGTCAGCTTTGAAGATATCGTCAAACGCCAATATTTGCTTGGCGGCAATGATGCTATGAAAGTCACTGCTTCTAAGGAAAAAGACGCTTATAAAGTTCCTCTATATAAAGAAAAAGCCAAGCTGCTAACTAAATTTTATGAATATGTAACCACGAGCCCCGATGATCTGCCTGTTAAATGGTCACAATGGGTGAAAGAGCATAAAGATTAACAGCAAAAAAGGCTGACCAAATCGGTGAAAGTCAGTAAAATTTGTTATGAGGTGATTGCATTCATGAAATCGACAAAAAAACTATGTGCAGCTTTTTTGACGGTATCTTTCTTAACTGCCGGCTGGACAGCAAGCTATTCGCTGTCAGAAGCAGCTAAACACTATCACGATGTTGCCGTTCAGGCTGATTACGAAACCGATGTTGTGGTGTCAGGTAAAGATGCCGCCGATGATCCAGCACTCTGGGTCCATCCCAAGGATGTTGCCCAGAGCAAGATCATTGCCACCAACAAGCAAGGCGGTCTGCTGGTTTATGACTTGAAGGGTAAAGAATTATCTTCCGTCAAAGTCGGCAAACCCAACAACGTCGATGTACGCTACAACTTTCTGCTTGGCAAGGAAAAAGTTGACATAGCAGCCGCTACCGACAGAGCCAAGAACAATGGTATTCTCATCTATGCCATTAACCGTGACACGGGAGAGCTGACCAATATCGCGGCTCGGGACATCTTCGCCAAGATGAAAGTAGTCTACGGCTTCTCTTTATATCACAGTTTGATTAATGATAAATTTTACGCTCTTGTTTCCGGACATAAGGGAGAATTTGAGCAATATGAGCTTTTCGATAACGGCAGCGGCAAAATTGATGCCAAGCTGGTACGCTCCTTTGAAATCGGCAGTATTTCCGAAGGTATGGTGGCAGATGATGAATTAGGTAATTTCTATGTATCGGAAGAAAATGTGGGCATTTGGAAGTATGGTGCCGAACCAACTGCCGGCACCAACCGTATCCTGATTGATTCTGTCGGACCAGGAAATTTAATTGCTGATGTTGAAGGTTTGACAATTTACTATGCTAAGAACGGGAAGGGCTACTTACTGGCCTCCAGCCAGGGCAACAACAGCTACACCGTTTATGAACGGGGTGGAAACAATGCCTTTATTGGCAGATTTTCCATTGACGACGGCCTGATTGACGGAACCAACGATACTGATGGCATTGACGTGATTGGCCTTAATCTCGGCAAGGACTTTCCTTACGGGCTGTTTATTGCCCAGGACGGTGAAAACATGGACGGCGCTAAAAAGCTAAACCAAAACTTCAAAATAGTGCGCTGGGACAAGATCGCCAAAGCCCTTAACCTCGAAATGGACAATACCGTTAATCCGCGCAAATTGAAGAAACACTAAAAAATAGTAAGCTCTTCTGAAGGTACTTCAGGAGAGCTTACTATTTTTTGACAAGCAGCCTCACACAAACAGCAGGCGGCAGACTCATGAGCTTGCCGCCCTCCTTTAAAACCGCTAGTTTATATTCTGAAAATGCTTACCTGCGCCTTCAGCTGTTCTGCCAGACGTGAAAGCATCGTGCAGGCTGAGGCAATTTCCTCAGTGAAGGCGGATTGCTCCTGTACTGCTGCCGAAACAGTCTGCAATTCACCGGTGGCCTCCTGACAAGTTTTTTCAACCTCATTTACCGAAGCTACAATCTGCTGACTGCCTGCGGCCAACTGGGCTAACGAACCAGAAATACTCCGTACCTGACTGACCACTTCTTTGACAAAATAGGCGATTTGCTGGAATTCGACACCTGCCGCCCCCACTACAGTAACTCCTTGGTCGACATTAGCAATGGCTGTTTCAATTGATTCAACTACATTGTTTATATTATGATGATTTCTTTGAATAAGCCCGGTAATTTGCTGCGCTGCCCGCTCCGATTGTTCGGCCAGTTTTCTTACCTCTTCCGCCACAACAGCAAAGCCCCGGCCATGCGCTCCCGCCCGGGCTGCTTCAATAGCAGCATTCAGTGCCAGCAGATTTGTTTGCCCGGCAATACTGGAAATGAGTTGGACAATCTCGCCAATCTGCTTGGAACTGTCTTCAAGCTCACCGGAAGCAGCCTTCGCCTTGCCGGCCGCTCTAACCATACTATCCATCTGTTTTGCAGCATTACCGATCGCCTGCTGCCCGGCATCGGTTGCCAAAGTAGCTTTTTCTGCGACTTTAGCCATACGATTAGCTGTTGTGGCAAGCTCTTCCATATTTGCCGACATTTCTGCAACAACAGTAGAAACCTGATCTAATACATGTACCTGCGCTTCTGAGCCCTGCGTCACCGTACTGATTGCTGCTGCCATCGTACTGGCTGCTTCGGCAGACTGGCGGGAGCTTTCACTAAATTGTTCCGCCGAAGTAGTGACCTGACCAGCCGACGAATGGACATGTGCAATGAGATTGCGCAAATTTACGGTCATACGAAGAAAGCTATGCTTTAAATTATCAATTTCATCTCCGTCTATTATTCCGGCGGTGTTTTGCGTATCCATCGTCAAGTCACCTTGGGCCACCTTTTCAGCCATATCCTCCACCCCTTTGATCCGCCGTACAATTTGCAGGGTGATGAGCAGAATAATGCTCCCTAATAAAACAAGGCCAACTACACCGGAAACCAGTGAATGCATTCCCAGCGCATACACCTGTTCAAGCATTTCTGCCTTAGGAACAAAAACGGCAAATGTCCAGCCCGTATCGCCAATTGGTGAAGATGCTAGCAGCATTTCCACGCCGCTTATGTTGCCAGTTTGGACCGTTGTCGTTCGCTTCATCAGGCTTCTGCCATATTCGGCAATAGCACCATTTTCAACTTTTAGGATATTGTCTTTTAGCCCGAAATTAGGATGATAGACGAAATTCCCTTTTTCATCCAGTATGGCGGCATAGCCGGTTTTACCTATTGTAAACTCTTTAGCTAGTTGATGGATAGGTTGAATATCTATGCCAATTCCGGCAACACCGATAGCCTTCCCATCCCGTACAATTTTCTTGACAACTCCGGCTGACAGTTGTTTGGCGGTGGACTCATAGATTTCGGTATAGTCGACTTCACTGGTTCGCAATGCGGTCTTATACCACTCTCTTGTACGGGGATCATAACCTGCTGGTTTTTCCTTTTCCGTAACCCCCTGGGAATCGGCGCAGCTTTTATCTTCATAGCCTGTATATGCCGACTGAATTCCCGGGCGTGAAGCTTTTACCTGTTTTAAAAAAGCAATTTCCTCGACCTGCGTCATTGATCTTTCCCCTAATACTTTAGCAATTGTAGCAACTAACGCTTCTTTTTCTTTTAAAGAAGCGTTAATAGTACTGCTCTTACTCTCAACCATATAACTTGCTGTCTGAACAATTTGCTCATTAAGTATATTGCGCGAACCATAAAAGGCATAAAAACTCATCGCCCCAAGAATAAGCAGCATGGGAACTATAAGCATAAGTAACAGCTTGGTGCGTAACCGTAATGATTTTGTCATCATATCCTTCTCCACTTAATTTATTTAAATTCTTCAAATAAATCAGGCATTGGATTCTGCCTAATTCCAATGCCTGATTCAAGAAAAGCAAGCTGCTGAGCTATTCTGCTGTCACTATTGCACAATAACTCGCGATCAGTTGGCATGCTATTTATGTTGCTTGTTCCATTCCGTCCAGGTTATTGCCTCATTATCTCTTTGTGTTACGTAAGTATAAAAATCCTTCGTGAATTGAGCACGTTCCGCATAAACAACTTGTTTCCAGGGATCAGCAGACGTTGCCGTGCGAATATCCTGGCCGCCAATTAACCATTGGCGTGCCATAATATCGTCGTAGCTCACTTGCCGGGCATTGCGCAGCATGTCGATCATTGCCATGAACACAGTGGTCCGCCCTTCTCCCGCATGACAGTGAAAATGCAGCCAGGCATCTTTGGGCAGCTTTTTATAAAAAGCAAGAAACTGGTCTACATTCTCATCTGTCGGCTTCACATAATCCGGCGATTGAACCCGGAAATATTTTACACCAAAGATATTGGTTAATTCTGCCTCAGTTAAGGCATGGGTAACGTTTAGCTCTATAGTTGAACCGATTGATTTATCCGGATTAAGCCGGGCTACTTTAGCAGGACCAAGCAAAGTCTGATCTAATAGTTCTCTTTCGATTGTTTCTACTTCGGCTGGACTTTTGCCGACATTAGCCCGGTTAAATGCACCATACCAGCTAACTGCCATGCCATCTAAATAGCCATGAGATTCCAGACGTAAGTCTACGATAATTAAGCGGTCTGCCGGTAGCTGCGTAAGCATTTTGGCAAGTTCCAGCTGCGAAAAGGTACTGCTTCCTGAAATATTTAAATTATCCATACCTGCTCGTGAGGGTATCAGTTCAGGTATCTTTCCTTTTCCCGGCTTAGCAAAGGCATCATGGGAAGTTCTAAAATCTTTGGGCAGCTGCAAAACATCTGGTCTATCGAGTTTTAAAATAACTTCACCGTTTTGCGGCTCGTCAGCCAGTACTGTCAGCGAAGTCTGGCAAAGCAACAGCACAACAAACAGGATCACCACGCCTAATCTTTTACTGAATACTGCTTTTTTCATACCATTCATCCCTTACCTTTTTATTTCTCTGGCCTTACACAGTGCGATCCTAAGCCTAATGGAACAAAAATGGCGATACTCCTTGAGCAAAAGAGTTCCGCCACTTTTATCCGCTAAGCGACAACCTTGTACGAAGTTTATTTTTAGGTTAATAGTCGTGCTTTTTAGCCCATTCCGAGTATTTCACCGGAAATTCTTTAGGACTTTGTTTCACGTATTCATAAAAATGCTTGGTAAACTGCAAACGTTCGATATATGCCTTGCGCTTCCAGTTCTGTTTATTTCCGATATCTCGAAGATCCACAATACCAATCAGGGCCTGCCGTCCAACAATATCGTCAAAGCTGACTTTTTTGGCATTCTGCAATATATCAACCATTGCCATAAAGATAGTGGTCCGGCCCATTCCGGCAAAACAGTGAATGTGCAGCCAGGCATCCTTTGGCAGTTGTTTGTACCACTCAACGAACTCATCTACATATTGATCTTCCGGGCGGAAATGGTCCGATAAGGCCAGCCGGTAATAACTGGCGCCATGAGATCTAACCATTTCCTCTTCCGTACGTGCGCTATTAACCGTCATCTGGAAGCTCGTAGTAAGCACATTTTTATCATCGTCAAAATTATAGAGCGTAACCGGTGAATTAGCTAACGCATGCTTAAGCAGTTCCCTTTCAATTGGTTCTACCTGTGCAAGAGTTTTACCATCATTGCCCCAGTTATTCGGGGCATACCAGCTTACTGCCGTGCCGTTCAGATAACCATGCGATTCCTGACGCAAATCTACAACAATAACCTTATTACTAGCGACAGGGAGTTTTGCCAAAATCTGTTCAAATTCTTTTTCTGAAAAGATGCTGCTTGCAGATGCCCTGACTTTATCCATGCCAACGCGTGATGGTATGCTGCCATCTTTTAAGGTTGCTTTAAACGGATCATTGGAGATTCTAAAGTTTCTTGGCAATTGGGAAATATCCTGCCGGTCAACCTTTAATACCGGCCCTTTATGAGCTTCGTTGGCCATTACTAAGAATGAGATCTGACAAAGTAACAGCAATGTTAAAAACAGGGTAAGACCGGCTTTTTTCCGCAATAAAATCCTTTGCATAAGACTCCTCCTCATTTTAGTGAGTATCCCGGGAAAGCCCTCGCTGCTGTATCTACCCCCTCCTTGCCATTTCTGTTTACCTTAAGGGCGTGCTAGTGAATTACATCGGTATACTCTTCAATCACCTTTGTGCGGTTTAAGGGCTCAAATCCGATGGCGCCAGTAAATTGCCCCTTTTCCCAATCGGCACGGGTTCCCCAATACAATTGAACTCTCTCTTTTCCACAGATTGCCTGTACCTTATACAAATGCAATTGAGGTATATCCAAACCATTTTGACCAATGGCGGCCTCCAATTCACTGGTAATCCGTAAAAACTGGGCTGATGGCAGATCAGAAAGTTCGAAGCTTGCCTCTCCGTCAGTTAGTATCACTTGCTTGAATCCCTTTATTATTT
The DNA here is from genome assembly GCF_004339805.1 of Anaerospora hongkongensis. Lineage (GTDB taxonomy): Bacteria > Bacillota > Negativicutes > Sporomusales > DSM-15969 > Anaerospora > Anaerospora hongkongensis. The sequence goes on from NZ_SLUI01000020.1 coordinate 45,879, forward strand.
CCTGATCATCCGATACTTCAATGGTCGCTGTTATGGATGAAGCACCTGGTATCTGTGTACTAACCAACAACGTTACGAAACTCCACACTTGTTTATCCGCCCGGTACGCAGGAGTGAAATAAGCCGGCCGGCGCCATTCTGTACAATGTATCCCCTTTGTTTCAACTTCTTTGAAATTGAGCCAAACTACAAGATCATCAGACCTGGGTCCCGTCTCTGCCGGGTGCTCATTAACATATGCGTTCTCTTCAGCCGAAAGTTTAGAGGCATAGAAACGTACCTGGCTCACCTCGCCGGGAAAATGAGTAAAATATTTAGGCCGCTTTAGCTCTTTAATTACATGTCCCATTCCTGCATAACCAACAAATAGCGGATACCCTTCCCAGCAGCGCAGCTTAGCCGTAGTATCAATACCAGCAATTTCTGCAACTATCTCATTATTGATATAAGATGTTCCACCGCTTCTCCGGTCAAAGCCTGAAGTATACTGCGCCCATTCCCCCACCGGCACCTTGCCTCCATCCCAGGCATATTCAGTAATGCCATGACAAGTTCCCCAGGCTGCTACACCAATTTTTTTAACAACCATGCGTAGTAAATAGTTAACCCCCCAGCCAACAGCAGGCCCTTTAACCATGAGTGGATTATGATCCCTTTCCTCACCGCGCGCTAAATGATTCATTTTTGCCCAGACCATCCCGGTAAATCCATCACAAACATGCAGGCTGGGATGATCAGGTATCTCTATATAATCGCCATATTGTTCCAAAACCACTGCGATCGTCCCATCCGTTCTGACTGTGAAGCGGGGATTTCCTCTGACAATACCGTGATTGCCCTTACCGGACATATCTTTAACTAGCGGAGTAACCTTCATATTGCCTTCAACCTGAACTTTTTTGCTAATTTCATCGCTTATTCTTACCTGATATTCTCCGGCTTCCCTAACCCGATGAGCAAAATTCGCCAGTTTATTCTCATAAGCATCCAGACTGATTCGCTGCGAATTGACGCTGGCCTCATTTATATAGAAATCAAGCTGAATTGTTTGTTGTTCAGCTCGCAGATTGTACACTTCTATCGTCGCAAATATAACATTACTGTTTTCTCCCTGCCCTGTACTGACAGCCATATGCTTCAGCTGGAAATCAGCGGCACTATCGGGCACTTCGATAGTTTTCGTTATATTACCAATTTGAATCATATGTTTTCCGGCGGTATCCAGTATAATAGTCCCTGTAATTGCTTTCTCCTCTCCCGCATTTAATGTGATTACCCGCTCCTTGCCCAATGCCCCAAACAAATTAATGATTCGCTCCTGATGGTTATCTCTGAATTTTACGGTAACAACAGCTAAGCCTTTCCCGGTATTCGTAACCCTTCCGGTAAAAGGGATCGTCATGTGATCACTTCCAGGCTGTATAGCCACGTCGGACAATAAAATAGTACTTTCTTCCTGTACCAGCGTAGCTTCATCAATCACCTTGGGCCATGCTTCTCCTTTTTCTATACCATAAGCCTTATAAACCAGCATTTCATCAGTAATATCCAGCGTGCTGTACATTGCTTTGCCCATCGCGACTATTTCCGGATACTCAGATAATATTCGCTCTTTAGGTGTACCATAATCTATTTCACCAGCCAAATCCTGAGCACTTCCCTGCGTTATATAGAGTGTCTTCGCGCCCACTTCCGGATTAATTGAGACACCCTTCTGATAAAAATGAAGATGCCCTCCCAGTAGAAGATGGACGTGGTTACTTTCAACGATTTGTGTCACATGTTTATTGGAAAAATTATCTGTATAAGGATGATGCATAACCACAATTCGCCATTTTGCCTGTGTTGCATCTGCTGATTTTAATTCATGGTCAAGCCATTGCAGGGATTCTTTAACTTTTATCCGAGTCGTTTCTTCTACCGGTAAGTTGGACATGACAGCATTCATTTCCTCCAGCCCCCAAGGATTGCTATTCATCATAACAATATGGACATTGCCATATCGAAAGGAATAATGAAGCCCATCAGGCGATGCATTATACATGTTCCGCTGAGCTACCATAAAATAATCGTTAAAATAGGGGCCTGAATCATGATTACCATCAATATAGACGACGGGAATATGCTTTAATAATTGTGCTCCCGGATAAAACCACAGAGAGTCAAATGTTTCTTTTTGGTAACCTGTACCAATTGGGATATCGCCGGAGTGGATAATAAAATCAGGACGGGATGCCAGTACGCTTGCAGTAAGATAATTGGTGGTTTCAAAAGCATGGGAGTCGCTGATTGTATAAAGGTGGATTGCTTCAGGCTGCACTTTGAGAGTTCGAAAGGTTCCTTCTTCAAATTCCCCGGTCTCAAGTTCCACCCGGTAATTATATAAAGTATTTGACTGCAGATTGGCAAGAACAGCACGATAGATACAAATCCCCTCGGTATTAGTTTGCCAGGAAGCCCCCCGCACACATTGTACTAGTAAAGTTTCTGCCAAAATATTGTGGCTTCCATAGCAGACCTTAGCCTGAACAGGCAGTTCCGTTTCCCAGCATATTGTTATTCCCGTTGATGTAGGTGCAAGCAAATAAGGACCGATCAAAGTGAGTTCCTCCTGTCATGTAAAACTATTGCTTATCTAGAAAAAATGAGGATCTCACAACCGATGTAACGTACCTATTGGGAGATAGCGAAGTGAGATCCATGCAAAATTCATGCTAAAACAGAATACTCAGTGATTAACCGTTATTGCTAACCGATGCGTCTTTTTCAAGGGGCTTGGCACTTGCTTTTTTAGCCCACAAAGTAGGTATAATCAGCACCACCATAAGTGCAACAGATCCCATCCAGAACAGAATAATGTTATCGAAATTATAAATTGTCTTACCGTTTATTACCTTAATACTGGCGTCCATCATCCAACCGTTGATAAAATCTTGTGCAGCAGCACCACCATAGGATAACAAACCGACCGTCCCCATTGCAGCACCGGCTGCTTTCTGTGAGCAAAGGTCAACCGCCAACATTCCACCAATAAAGCATAAGATAACGCCTAAGCCGAAACCAAAAACAGCTGCCCAGATTGTATCTATAATCTGGTGTCCCGGGGGAGTATAGCAAAAACCAACTATCCCCGCCAGCATCATCAATCCAAAAACAATTGTAGTGAGAGCGTGATTTGACTTGAAAAGTCTATCAGAAATAAAACCCGACACAAAGGACCCCAGTCCTCCCATTAATGGCGTTATTGCTAATACGCTGCCCGCTGCTACCAGATCATACGATTTTGCTTCCTGCAGGAAGATTACGCCCCAGCTATTCATCGAGTAACGGGCAATTCCCAGGAAGGTGGCGCTTAAGGCAATTAGCCATATATAAGGGTTTTTAATTACCTCCAGCTGAGCCTCTCTTGTAGTCTTCGTTTTTTCTTTTTTTACTTCAATTGCTTCGCCTTTATATTCATTAGCAGATGGTAATCCATAAGCTTCCGGGCGATCATACATAAATTTATACATAATAAATGCCAAGAACAAACAAACCAGACCGGGAATTAAAAAAGCAGAACGCCAGCCAAAATGGACAACCAGCAGCGCAGTACCGACAAAAGTTGCACCTTCTCCAAGATAATGGGCGATACTGAAGACACCGTATTGCGTGGCTACCTCGCGTTTGGAAAACCATTGGGTCAGCGATACAATACACGGTGCTGAACCCATGGATTGAAACCAGCCATTAACGAACCATAAAAATGCAAATACCCAGAAATAAGGCGTAAAACCTAAAATAATATTGACTACTGCTGCTCCCAGCAGCCCAAGAGGTACTATTTTTTTCACATTGCACCGGTCTGCTATAAAACCGTTGAAGCATTTTCCAAAAGCGATTGCAATCAGCATACATGCGCCAATCGTTCCTAATTGGGAGGCGGTAAAACCGGCTTCCGTGATCATTGGCTTTTTTACGACTCCCAGTGTCATACGAACTACATAATACATTCCATAGCCAATTATCATCGCACTAAGACCTTGCCATCTTGCTTTTGTAAACATTCGTTTTATTGTTTCAGGATCTTGAATTCGAGGTTTTTCTTCACCAGTCAAAAACCATTTTAAGAGCTTCATATTCCGCACTCCTTCTTTATCGTATCCGCACACTAGTGCGCCCTGACCATGAGGAATTTGCTTGTGCTTTAAAATAAGTTCCTTCTTAGAATTTTGCCGCTAACAAATATAAAATTAGCCTTCGCTTTAATTTGACGATTCGGAAAATTAATTTTATATAGCCACCCTCGAGTACAATTACCGCATATCTTTGTTATTTTTAAATTATGAAAAGTTGTTATGTAATTCATTTGAACTGTGACCGGTTCTGCCGGATGGTTTGCTACCATTCGGTAAATCTGCACCGGTTGTAATTTGGGTTAATTACGTACTAAAGGCGAATCGGAGTTCCCTTCTGGTAGGATTGTTTAGCCGCCAAACCGATCAGGACAGGCTTCAAGCCATCAATACCTGTAACTATAGGATCGGTATCATTTACTATACAGTTAAAAAATGCTTTAAGCTCTGCCTCAAAGGATTCCATGTATCTTTCCAGGAAGAAATATTTAGGTTTATCTGACGAAACAAAACGCTCAGTGCTTACTATGACTGTCGTAGGAGTATCGTTAGCTACGGAGATACTGCCTTTTGTACCAAGTATCTCTACCCGCTGATCATAACCGTATACAGCCTGCCGACAATTATCAATCATCCCAATAGCGCCGTTGGCAAATTTCAGGCTGATAAGCGCAGTGTCAACATCGCCTGCTTCGCCTATTGCTTTGTCTACAAGAACTGCGGCATTAGCGTATACTTCAATTACTTCGCTGCCAGTCAGGTATCTTACCATATCAAAATCATGAATGGTCATATCCAGAAACATGCCACCTGATACTTTTACATATTCTGCAGGCGGCGGAGTGGGATCGCGGGAGATAACTTTAACAATCTGCACATCACCGATCGATCCTTTTTGTATTAATTCTCTAACTTTCTTAAAGTTATGGTCAAAACGCCTGTTAAAGCCAACCTGAAACTTAACACCAGCTACGTTTACCGCTTCCAGTGCCTGGTGGATGCGGTCAATATCATAATCAATTGGCTTTTCACAGAATATGTGCTTGCCGGCCTGAGCGGCTTCAATTGTGATTTGCGAATGTGTATCAGTTGACGAACAGATGATTACAGCGTCAATATCCTGATCTTCAATAACTTTTTTATAATCGGCATATACATGCTGAATGCCTAACTCTGCTGCCCAATCCCTTATAGTATCGGCATTAATATCCGCTACTGCCTTCACTTCAACATCGGCAAAATTTTTAATAATATTGCTTGCGTGAATCTTACCAATCCTTCCCGCACCAATAACCCCTACTTTAATCTTATGTCCCATCTCGTGACCTCCTAAATATTTGCTTTACCTTCGAGTGGCCGCTGTATTTAAAACAAGCTTCCTAATTGTCCATTTCCTAGCTTCGATATTTATATACAACTCGCTATTCATGTGGCAACAGGCTTGTCACCTAAATCGGCCACTGCTTAGCGGCAATAGTAGCTCCAGCTTACAGGCCTGTTTTCTCACGGATATATTTTCTTGCCTTTATCGCATACTCCAGTGGATTGGCAAGAGCCGGGTCTTGCTCTGCTTCAACGATAAGCCACCCCTGGTAATTGGCTTTGCTGAGCAGGTTAAATAACGGTTCAAAATCAATCATGCCATCTCCCGGCACAGTGAACGCACCTGCTTTTACCGCTTGCAGGAAACTAAGCTGCTCTTTGCTTACCTTTTGTAAAATATCGCGGCGTATATCTTTTAAATGAACATGTTTGATCCGTCCTGCATGGGTAAGCAAAACTTCTTCCGGGTTTTCCCCGGAAAATGTCAGGTGACCCGTATCAAATAACAGATATACCAGGCTAGGATCTGTCATATCCATCAGCTTGTTAATTTCCGCTGCCGTTTGGACACCGGTCCCCATATGATGATGATAGACAAGCTTCATTCTTTTCTCGGCGGCAAGTTTTCCCAGACTCTCCAGGCCCCTGGCCAGCTGTTCCCATTCTCTTTCTGTGAAAAATGGTTTTTTTTCAAAGACCGGGGCATCGGTAATTCCCTGAATACTATGGCCCTGCTCAGCAACAACAATAACTTTAGCTCCCATTTCATGCAGAAAATCCCTGTGGCCGATAAACGCTTCAGCCGTCTCCTCATAGGGTCGGGTAGTTAGAAATGAACTGAACCAGGCACTGGCTATTGAAATACCGCGCAGAGACAGGGCTCTTTTTAAAATGTTTGTATCACGGGGATATTTATTGCCGACTTCACTGCCGATAAAGCCGGCAAGCGCCATTTCACTTATACATTGTTCAAAGGTATTTTCACCACCAAGTTCAGGCAGATCATCATTTGTCCAGGCTATAGGGGCTATCCCCAAAGATACTTTATTTTTATCAAACATATCCAAACCTCCGGAGCTAGAATTTTTTCGCTTTACCAACTTCCTTTACAAGCTGTCCGTAAGCCTTCATAACCTGGCTATTCTCCGATACTTCCGGAACGCCGACTCGCCACCAGGACTCATATCCGCCTGTCATTGTCTTGGGAAGCACTTTTATATCAATAAGTGTAGATACAACCGCCTTTTTTGCACTTTCCAGCGCTGCCGCCAATTCTTTAACTGTCGTTACGGTATAAGCCTCGGCACCATATCCTCTGGCGCATTTAGCATAATCAACCGGCACATTCTTACCGGTTAACCGACCTGTTTGAGGATCACGAAATTTCGTTTGCGTACAGAAAGACGGTATTCCCTGAGAGTTCTGTAGATTCTCGATACAGCCAAAGCCACAATTATCAAAGAGCAGTACATTGATTTTGCAGCCCTCCTGAATACTTGTCACTAATTCAGAATGCAGCATTTGGAAACTGCCGTCACCGACCATTGCATATACTTCTTTCTGCGGCTCGGCCATTTTTACGCCAAGTGCGGCATTGACTTCATAGCCCATGCAGGAAAAGCCGTATTCCATATGGTACGTTTTGGGATGAACCGGACGCCATAGTCTTTGCAAATCCCCCGGTAAGCTTCCTGAAGAGCCAACAATAACCGCATCTTGATCAACTTGTTTTGCTATCTCGCCCAGAGCCCGGGTCTGTGAAATCCCCTGTGCTGATTCAGCGGCAAATAACTGATCAACTTCTTCATCCCAGACAGCCTTTTCCCGGGAAATTTCATCCGTATACTGCGATTGATAGCCAGCTTTTTCTAAAACAACCGTTAGTGCCTGCAGCGCCTCCTTCGCATCGGCGATTACCGTCATCGAATTCATTTTATAAGCATCAAAAGAATTAACATTAATCGACAGGAACTCAACATCGGCATGTTGGAATAGCCATTTGGACGCTGTGGTAAAATCAGAAAGCCTTGTACCTACTGCAATGACCAAATCAGCCTGGGCTGCAATTTTATTGGCTGCATATCCGCCAGTAACACCGATGCCCCCCAAATTCAAAGCATGGTTCCAGGAAATAGCGCCTTTGCCAGCCTGTGTTTCCCCAATTGGTATGCCAAATTTTTCGGCAAAGTCGCTTAGCTGTTTTCCCGCTTCCGAATACACCACTCCACCGCCGCAAATGATAATAGGTTTCTTTTTAGTTATAATTGCAGCTGCCGCCCTTTCAATTTCTCCCTGTGAAGCAATTCGCCGGATTATATGATGAACGCGCTTAGCGAAAAATTCTACCGGATATTCATACGCTTCGCCTTCGACATCCTGAGGCAAGCAGATAGTAACTGCCCCGGTATCGGCCGGGTCAGTCAATACCCGCATAGCATTGATCATCGCTGTCATCAGCTGTTCAGGGCGCACTACTCTGTCCCAATACCTTGAAACAGGTTTAAAGGCATCATTGGCTGTAATAGATATACTAGTGGGATTCTCCAACTGCTGTAGAACGGGGTCAGGCTGCCGGCAGGCGAAAGTGTCTCCCGGCAAAAGTAGCAGCGGAATCCGGTTTACCGTCGCAGTCCCGGCGGCGGTAATCATGTTAAGGGCACCCGGTCCGATCGAGGAGGTGCAGGCAATTATTTCTCGCCTATTTTTTTGTTTGGCATAACCAATTGCCGCATGGGCCATGCCTTGCTCGTTTTTCCCCTGATAAGCGATAATATCGCCCTGATACCGTTCCAGGGCTTCACCAAAACCAACTACTATACCATGACCAAAGATTGTGAATACGCCCTTAACGAACTTGTTTTCCAAGCCGTCAAATTCCACATATTGATTATCAAGAAACCGGAGTAGGGCTTGCCCCATGGTAAGCCGTATCGTTTTCATCATGTACTCCTTTCAGCTCATTCTTTATCGGGCCATATTTTTGCATTTTTGTCAGTAACCCAGAGATGTTCCGGATTAAACACGGGATATTCCGGACTTTTATACGAATTGCCGGCAAGATGCCTGATTACCCAGCTATAATACATCGCATAGCCTGGGGCGGTAGTCTGGGGATGAGTGACATCATCCAGTATTTTCACCGTATCATTATTACGAAGCTTAACGACATCTTCGCCTAACTCGGAAAATCCATAGCCCTGTTCTGGATAAAATTTATAAAAATATATTTCCGGCTGAGGATGGTGATGCGGTGGATAACTTGACCATTTGCCAGGAAAATCGATGACTTCACCTACCACCAGATTCGAATAAGGTGCATTCGTGTAGTCAAAAACAGTACGCACAATTCGCGTCGATGTCTCTTTTAGCGTTCCTTTCCCCCGTTCTTCCGCCTGGCATTCGGCTTGCGTATACAGCTTCGGTTCAAACATGGTCTCGTGAGTGGTTTTAGTTATGCTGATTTCGGAATCGTCTGCTACACCTTGAATTCTTACTGCCACATTTTTGGGCACATGCAAAACCCAGGGATTCTCATCAAAACAGGACAACCGCCTGATTGTTCTTTCCTGATCGGTCCAGCCTAAGGTAATTTCACCGTAGATAAGCAGAATAGCACTTTCCTTGCCGGTATCAAGAATTTGCTCTGTCTGCCCGGCGGCAAGTCGCAATATTCCGAAATCCATCAATGTGTTGTCCTCCGTGTCTTCCATTTCAGTAATGGGATTATAGCCATACTGAAATGGCCCTTCCTGCCTGATTCTAAGCATTTTTTGCCTCCTCAAATAGTTGATTAGCCGCGGGCCACCATTTCACCAAATTCTTCTTTTTTCTTGCGAATAAATTCACGGATTTCTTCTACTTGCGGCATGGCATCAGAGCAGCTGTGAGCGGAAACCAGCATGGATGCGGCACCGCTGCCAAACTCGAGGCAATCAACAATATCCCAGCCTTCCATTAACCCATAAAGAAACGCTGACGCGTAGGCATCGCCGCCGCCAAAGGATTTTAATGACTGTACAGGAAAAGGCTTGATCTTATAGACTCCTCCATCATTTGTATAAGCAGTTGAGCCAGCCTTGCCGTGCTTAATGACAACAATTTTATTGCCATAAGCCATCCACCTGTCAGCAGTCTCTCTGTCACCACTGCCCTTCGGGGAAATTATGCTCTCCATCAAATTAAACTCTTCTCTTGATCCCAAAATGATATCGCTTCGCCGCGCCACACTTGAATAATAAATGGCTAATTCCGCTTGTGATCTCCAGGTGTAACTACGATAATCAACATCAAATATAACGATTGTATTGTGTTTTTTTGCATATTCCACTGCCAGTAATGCTGCTTCCCGGGAAGGACTGGCTGCCAAAGCCGTTCCCGATATAATGATAGCTTTAGCATCCTGTATGTATTGCTCATTAATATCACCGGTTGTTAGTGATAAATCGGCTATGCCGTTTCTATACATCAGAATGCTGCTATCACTAGGGCTCAATATTTCGGTAAACGTGAGACCTAATGATTCACCCTGCCGGGCAACCGCTATATTTGATGTATCAATTCCTTCACGGCGAAAGTAATTTGTAACAAATCTGCCAAATTGATCATCAGAAACTTTACCGATAAAGCCTACATTTTTACCTAGTCTGGCCATGCCAACCGCAATATTAGCCGGTGATCCACCAAGATACTTTTTAAATGTAGTACACTCATCCAAGGGTTTATTAAAATCGACTGGGTTAAAATCTATTGCAATCCTGCCAATAGGCACAATATCTTTACTTTTTGACTGATCGAATTGAATAATGTTCATTTAATCGACCCCCGCTTCAATTCGGTTATCACTTTGAAACGCTTCAATATGACTTCTTACACTTTCATAAGTCGCATCAATTACACATTGGTGAAAAGTAAAATAGTCAACATTTTTATTTAAATCCAATAAGCTTCTGACTCTTTTCACTACATTCGTTAAAGTTGCGGTCTGTACGTTAATTTTTTTTATACCGTACTGGATACATTTACGGAAATCACTGCATGTTAATCCAGAACCGCCATGTAATACCAGAGGTATTCCTACCGACTTTTTTATTTCCTCCAATCTTTGGAATTGCAATTTGGGCTCGTTTTTATAAATTCCATGAACATTGCCAATTGCAACTGCTAAAGCATCAACACCTGTTTGCTGATAAAAACTACGAGCATCCTTTACTTGCGTAATAACCATTTCAATGTCTTTCGAACTGTCCTCACTTCCTCCTACCCTGCCAATTTCACCTTCTGTAGATGCGCCGTAGTCTTTGGCTAACTGCATGACCGCAAGTGTGTTTTTAATATTTTGTTCAATCGGCAAATGAGAACCATCATACATAACAGAAGTAAATCCCATTGACAACGCTTCTTTAATGGTTTCCAGCTTTGAACCATGATCCAAATGCACCGCAACCGGTACTCTAGCTTGCTGAGCTGCTGTAATCATCATTGGCCCTAGTAGATGCAACGGAGAATGCTTTAACCTGACTTCTGCAGCCTGCAGAATAATTGGTGACTGGGTATCTTCGGCCGCTTTTATGGCTCCCATTATCGTTTGCATGCTTACCACATTAAAAGACCCGACTCCGTAGCCAGCCCGATCCGCTTCGGCTACAATTTCTTTCATTGTTACTAACGGCACATCGATTCCCCCTAGAGCAACTTTTTACGCCCATAACTTCTTATAAATCGCAATAATTTCTGCTGTATCTACTCCCCGCCTGGTATTCTGAGGGCTGCCACTTTGCAAAGCATCGGCAGTCATTTTATTAATATTTTGAAAAAACTCCTGTCTGTCAACACCGAATTCCTCCAGATTTGGAATGCGCAAATCTTTGCAAAGTTTTTCAACCTCTGTTACCACTTGCTCTGCTGCCTGCTGGTCATCATCGTTCCCGCGGCTAAAGCCTGCTGCTCTAGCAATATCGGCAAATCTCCGCGGCGCTCCCTCCTTTGCAAAAGCAAGGCAGTCTTTTAACAAAATTGCATTGGAAATTCCATGAGGAACATGAAATAATGCACCAATCGGTCGACTCATCCCGTGGACTAGGGTAACTGATGCATTATTAAAGGCAATCCCCGCTTCCAAAGAGGCCAGTGACATTTGTTCTTTTGCACTTAGATCTTCGCTATCATAATAAGATTTGCGCAAATTTTCAAAAATTCTTTGGCATGCAGAAAGTGCAAATGTATCAGACAGCGGCTGGGCTTTTTTTGATGTATAAGCTTCGATTGCATGCGTTAATGCATCAAGGCCCGTAGCTGCAACAACGTTAGGGGGAGCAGAAACTGTAAGTATGGGATCTACGATAGCTAAGGCAGGTATTAATACAGCACCTTTAAGCAGCATTTTTACATTGGTTCTCGTATTGGAAATAATAGTAAATTGGGTAGCCTCAGAACCTGTCCCGGCAGTTGTAGGGATAGCGACCATTCGGGGTAGTGTTCTGCTAAACTCCTTTCCCATATAATCAGCAAGTGCTCCTTGATGAGCAACTAGTGCACCAATAGCCTTCATCGCGTCAATAGGGCTACCTCCGCCAATAGCAACGAGAAAATCACAGTCATGCTGTCGGTATGTATCAACTCCCTGATTTACAATCTGCTCAGTTGGTTCCGCATTAACTTCTGCAAACACTTTAAAATCAATGCTATTTTCTTGCATTATATTGATCAACCTTTGAACACTTCCAATTTCCAGCATCATTTTATCTGTAACAATTAATGCTTTAGAACCACATTGTTTTAAATGCAACCCGGCTTGATTCAAGGCATTGGTCCCGGTTATTATCTTCGCGGGTAATAACAATAAATTCGCCAATTTACGCCCCCCCTTTTTCAATTGATCATTACTTGATAATATTTTGAGATGTTTTTTCACTACATTTGAACATTTCTGGTGTATAATTGCATTATAATACTGCATTCCAAAATTTTCAATCCTTTATTTATACTTTTTGGTAACTTTATTGTTGTTTTTTGGTTATATTATGATTACATGTGGGTTAAATTAGCAATTATTTTATGTTTTCTATAAAATCATTGTTTTATATTTTGTTTGTTATATAATAAAACATATCCATTATCAAGCAATGACAATTTTTATTCATGTAATTTGAAAAATATGGAAATTAAGTATATAATCTAGGGTAATTACTTACGCTTCTGGTCACAGAGCAGAATGGGAGTGAGATTTTGAAAGAAAATCGAATTCAGGAGTTAAAAAATTATATTATTGCTAATGAACGTGCCTCTTTAGATGATTTGTGTACTCTGTTCAATGTTTCCAAAAATACAATGAGACGGGATATTAATGAGCTTGAAAAACAGTCGATAATCAAGAAGGTATACGGCGGGATTGTATTAAACGATAAAAAAACCACTGAACCCTTCGAATCGCGAGAAGAGAAGAACATCACCTCTAAGCAAGTTATTGCAAAGCTTGCCAGCCAATTTGTTCAAGATGGTGACATAATTTATATTGATTCAGGAACAACAACCATGCATATGATTCCTCATCTGGCCGAGGTTCGCAATCTGACCATTATTACCAATAATCTAAATGTAATCATGGGCTCCCTCCCCTATCCAAATCTAAATGTACTCTGTACAGGTGGAGTCTTATTTAGGACAACAAACTCATTTGTGGATATGGATGCAGTCAACTCTCTCAAAAAATTTAATATCTCTAAAGCTTTTATGGCTTCTACCGGAATCTCGATTACTAAGGGGATTACTAACTCTTCGAGCTTTGAATATGATATAAAGCGTTATATGGTAGAACATTGTGATACAGTTGTTGTGTTAGCTGATGCCACTAAGCTGGGGCGCGTTTCCCTGACAACCTATTGCGAGCTTAAAGATATCCATGTCTTTATAACAAATGAACTACCAGGCGATGAATTTGTAGACTTCTTTGAAAGTAATAATATTCAACTCATTACACCTTAGCAGTCAAAACCAAACACCCTGAAATAAAAAATGTCTTAGGGCTTTGCCCTAAGACATTTTTTATTTGGAAAACCAGCTCTTGCTATTGCTGTAGAATTTCTCTGTGCTGCCGTCTGATCAGCCTTGCTGACAATGCAACTGCCCCAACTGCCAGCCCCAAAATAAGCCCTATCCAGTAGCCGGTTGCACCAAAATCGGTATAATTAGCTAAGATAAAGCCGGTAGGCAATCCAATTATCCAATAAGAAATCATCGCCATAACAAAGGTTACCGTAACATCCTTGTAACCGCGCAATACGCCCTGAATCGGAGCTGCCAGCGCATCCGACAATTGGAAGAAAGCGGCATAAAGCAGGAAGTGCTGTGTTAGCTGCAGGACCTCAGCATCCGTGCTATACCAGGAAGCCACCTGTTTATTAAACAGGAACAATCCCACAGCGCAGAATGCCGCCATCGTAACGGCCATCGCCAGTCCTAAATAGCCATAGTGCCTGGCATCTTTCAGGCGATTGGCGCCAACCTCAAAGCCGACAACAATCGTAAGCGCCATGCCAATGCTGAGCGGCAGCATATAAACAAGCGAGGCAAAATTAAGGGCAGCCTGATAGGCTGCTATAGTGACTGTGCCAAACTTGGCCATGAGAAAAGCCATCGCGCCAAAAATACTTGTCTCGCAAAAAATAGCAAGCCCGATGGGTATACCAATCCTGACCTGCTCTTTCCAGGCAGGCAGGGAAAGCCGGTACAAAACTGCGAAGATTTTGTATTCCTTAAATGGTGACATATAGCGGATAATAAAAAAGCTGACAATCGCAATATACCAGTAGGTGATTGCTGTCGCATAGCCGGCACCAATACCGCCAAGCCTGGGAAATCCATGAGCACCAAAGATCAGCAGATAATTAAATAAAACATTAATCGGTAATGCACTCAGCGTAACCAACATGGTAACACGGGTATATCCCAGCGTGTCAATAAAACAACGCAAAACAGTACAAATAAAGAACGGGATAATCCCGAATGCAAGAGCCCGAAGAAATTCATAAGCAATGACCTGTACTGCCGGCTCCAGCTGCATCAGCGTCAGAACAGGCTTTACGATAACAACACCGCAGGCAATAATTGTTCCCCCCAGCGCAACAGCTAAATACACCCCTTGCAATACCACAAAAGGGATTTCGGTTTTGCGTCCGGCTCCATAAAGTTGTGCCATAATCGGTGTCACGGCAATAAGGATTCCATTAATGCCGGTAAAAACCGGCATCCATATATTTGTACCAATGGCGACTCCGGCCAAATCATTTTGTCCCACATGGCCGGACATCATGGTATCAAAGAAGTTCATCCCGCACAAAGCAAGCTGGCTAACTAAAATGGGCAGTAAAATAATTAACAGCTGGATAATTTTTTGTTGAATCGAATGCGTCTGTTTCATGATATACCTCTAATTGCAAACCAGTATGAAAACATACTGACAAAGTTACTTTAGTTTATATTTCTTTAAGAAGGACTGAACTGACCGGGCCATCACCTTCTTGCCCGCAATATCAGGATGCAGCCCGTCTTGGGCATATTTAACAGGCAGTAGGCCCCGTTTATCCACTAGGTTTGCATAAATCTCGACGTAATAGGGTTGTTTTCTGATATAGGCATTGACCTGCTTTAACTCTTCCTGCCAGTTATCGGCTGTTGGCTGGTTAAATACCCGTTGAATCCGCTCTGGATTAAGCGGAGGCAAAGTAAGAAAAATCGGCAATATGCCATTCTCCTGACACTTTTGTTTAATCAGTTCCAGTGATTCGATCACTTCACCGGCAGAGACACCGCCCCTGATGCTGTTGCTGCCGCCTAAAACAAACAAATACTGGGGCTGAAAGGGCAACACATCACGCTCAAAGCGCTCAGCCAAAGCTGCGGCGGTATCTCCGCTTCTCCCCAGATTCTTTACCGGAAATGGCAGATAGGAAGAATAATCGAAACGCTCATCAGACGGTGGATTGGAAACAGCCCCGCCGCCATGAGTAATACTATCGCCAAAAACGGCCCACTTATGTACTCCTGTTTTTACCGCAAAAGGGACTGCATCTGAATATTCGCCGATTGCTTCCCCTTGATTGTCGAAAGCAATTACCCGCCAAAAATATGTACCATTATCTCGATAGGGCTCGGAGTCATAATAATCAAAGCCCGCTCCTACTGAATAATTCCGTATGCGATACCTTGACGGTTCTGTTCCATTGGCCGTTTCGGGCAGCTGATTGGTGATTTCCACTTCATAACTTGCCGCATGCAAAACAGGAATCCAGGCATAAACAGGATATAGCGGCGTAAGCACTTTCTTTTTGCCATAAGCAGTTACCGCTGGTTTCGTCGGATTTAGAATACCTTTATCGAGTGCAACCGGTGCGGAAAAACGCCCTACCGCTTTCTTATCCAAATCTAAAGGCCGAACACGGTAATATAGTTTTTTACCGTCTTTGGCCGCCAATACGCTTGAATCAAGCTCGACTCCCGGCGTGTAGATTGCCGTAGTTTGATACACAATTTTATCTTGGGGAGCCTGACGATCCCTGAAGACCGGAGCAGTAGCCACTTCCAGCTCATACATAACGGCATCTTCAGCGCTGGTCCACACTAGTTGTATTTTATTATCTTGTGCATAGCCGCTTGCCGCAGCGCTGCATAAGAGCACGCAAAATAACATGATTCGCAGTAACTTCATTTCTTTCTCCTCCTTTAACCCACTTGATCAGTATACCATATTACAGGGACTACCGTCACAGGCTTGGTACTTTTTACAAAAAATCAACCAAACTGCCTAATAAAATAAAAACAAGCAAAGAAAAAACTTGTTTTTCTTTGCTTGACAGTTTATTGCATTTTGGCTAAAACCTCTTTGGCCGTGAGCGGGTCCAAAGGCTTAATAATATAATCGCGTGCGCCGCTTTGCAAAGCTTCCCTGATAACACTCTTTTGTGATAAAGCGGAAACCATAATAATCTTGGCCTCTGAATCCAGTTCCAGCATTTCCCTTAATACCGTAAGCCCATCTATATCGGGCATTGTAATATCCAGCAGCACCAGATCAGGACTTAATTTCAGAAATTGTTTTATACCGTCGAGCCCATTGGCCGCTTCTCCGGCTACAGTTGCACCTAAGGACTCCAAAATCTCACGCAATCGCAATCTCATAAAGGCTGAATCATCAACTATTAGCACGCGACAAGACATCTAAGCACCACCTTACAGTAAGTGATGGCAACCTGGCAATCATAGGCAAACAGTACCCTTAGACCCATAGCTTTGCGTCCTTACCTTTCGATAAGTTTGCCAGTTCATTCATGGAGTAAATTTGATAGTACCTGTAGTCTATTATCCGGTCTTACAGGAACAAAGTCAATTAATTTCTAATATTCCCAAAACCGCTTACTTACGCTTTGCACGTCAGGGAATGCTCCAGCAGTTGAACTAACTGTTCCCGGCTTGGCTGCCGCGGAGTATTGACGATATTTGCCGCTTCACTGGCAATAGCGACAAACTTGCGCAAGTCTTCTTGCGTATAAACTTCATCGCTTGGCAGCAGCCGGTTCATCAGTTCTTTCACAGCGTTTACCGATTTTAGCCCTAAAGCTGCTAAAACAGCCCCAACCTTTTCCGTTACCACCGGCTCATTAAAGCGTAAATATTCACCAAGCAGCAGTCCGTTGGCCCTGCCATGAGGTACCTGATAAAAATAGGTCAGTGAATAGCCCAAAGCATGAACTGCCGTGGTACCTGTCTGAGCAATAACAATTCCTCCCAAAAGCGACGCATACAACAGTTCCTCCCTGTCAGCCAAGGTAAACTCCCCTACAATCAAAGCATTGCAAGCCTTTGCAAAAGAGCGGATTGCTTCCAGGGCCAGACAATCACTAACCGGCGTCGACCGTTTCGACAAGTATCCTTCAATAGCATGGGATAGTGCGTCTACAGCCGTATTCACCGTAACCTCCCTGGATTGCGTCCGGGTGTAGCGGGCATCTAGAAAAGCCACCTGGGGGAAAAGCCGCGGGTCGGAAAAACTGCGCTTCGTTTGGCGCTCATCATCCGTCAAAATGGAATACGGAGTAACTTCACTGCCAGTCCCAGCCGTCAGAGGAATAGCTGCTATCGGCAAGGGAGCAGCCGGAAAAGCTCCCTCATACAGCTGATACGCACGAATAGGATTCACAGCCAATACGGCAATTGCTTTAGCAGCATCCAGCGGAGACCCTCCGCCAATCGCAATGATCATATCCGGTTTGAAATTTCGGGCCGCTTCTCCGCCAGCCTCAACGGCGGCAAAAGTCGGGTTTTCGCCGATCTGATCAAACAATTCCCATTCTATCGCCTCAGCTTTCAGCGCAGCGATAATATCGTCTAAGGCTCCACTGGCCTTAGCAGAGTTGCGCCCCGTAACGAGCAGCGCCCTTTTCCCCAGCCTGCTGAGCTCCGCCTTATTGTTCTGAACGCAGCCAACTCCCATGAGTACTTTTGTGGGTATAAAAAATTTAAAATCCATGTAACTCCCTCCTTTTATCCGTTGAGCACCTGCCGGATAGCAGCAATATGCCGATTTCGCAGCCACTCGCTGATTTCCCTGCCTTTTAAGTCTTTTGGCACCGGATTATTGGGCAGAAGGATTGCCGCTTGCAGCGAATCCAGTTCGGGGACTTTCAGGCTGGCGCTTTTTGCAAGAATATCAAATTCACTTACCTTTAGTGAACCGCGTCGGAGCAAGTTGATAGCCGTCACCAAGTTTTCCGGATTAGGCTGCAGCAGCAACTCTTTCATCCTGCCGGCAGTAATAGCCGCCTCAAGCCAGTCACCCGGCAATGTCATCCGCTGATTCCAGTCCAGCAGGCTCTCTTTACTCATAGTAAAACCTAGCACAGCAAAGCGGAGTTTGCTGTCCGGCGTTGCCTGGGCGGTCCTGTCCAACTGCTCCATTGCCGCAGCAAAAACGGGCCCCGCTAGGGCAGCAACTGCTGGAAAGGCAATGGCAAGCAAATCGGCTCTATGCAAAACCTGAAAAAAAACGGCAGGATACTGTGCTCCCGTCAAAACCTTTCGAAATTCGGCAAGCAGCCTTTCCGGCGGCTCTTCAGCAAGCTCCCGGCCAGCCTCCCTGGCTAGAGCCAGTGTATTTTCCTCTACCGCAAAAGCCAAGCGGGCCGAATGTCCCGCCAGTCGCAATGCCCGCAGAGGATCATCAGCAAAGTGCTCGCTCGTTGCCCGCAAGATACCAGCCTGGATATCCCGGCATCCATGAAAAGGATCAATTAATTCACCCGTTAAACAATCTATGGCAATGGAGTTCACTGTTGTATCCCGGCGAAAAAGATCGTCCTCGATGGTTACTTTGGGATTGGATGAAATCTTAAATCCCTTGTAGCCGCTGCCGGATTTCCGCTCAGTCCGGGCAAAAGCAACTTCGCATTTTTTTCCGTCAATCAGCAGGCGAAAAACCGGAAAAGTCTTCCCAACTTCCTCGACTTCCGGAAACAGGACTTTAAAATTTTTCTTGACCATCCCGACTACACAAAAGTCTATGTCTTTCGGAGTTACGCCCATTAGGGCATCACGGACACAGCCGCCAACACGGTATGCCCGTCCACCATTTGCGGCTATAACCTCAGCAAAACGCTGTTCCGTCATTTCTGCCACCGTAATCAATTGCATCAGCCTCCTTCCTTATCTTTTCGTGCTACATTAGTATTATGATTTTACGATCGGCTCTCCTGCCGGTTTATCCGTTCTGGCAAACCACTTGTCCAGTAATCCTGTTGTCAGATAAACTCCCAGAAAAACCGCTAACCCGCCAAATAGTTGGGCCAGAGTTATGTTTTCCCCTAGCATAACACTGATTATTGCCGTAAAAACAGGAACTAAGTTGAGGAATACCCCGCACTTACTGGCACCAACCGCTTTAACTGATAAATTCCAGAACACGAAAGAACACACGGAAGGAAACAATATGATATAAATAATTCCGCCTAGCGCTAATGGCTTAATAGCAGCGAAATTAATTCCCTGTGAAGCAGCAAACGGCATCATCATGATTACGGCTATTGCCGAAGACACGGCCGTAGCCGTAATTGGCGGTGTTTGCAGCTTTTTGCTAATTAGGGAATACGCAGTCCAAACAAACACCGCCGCCAGCATGAGCAAATCACCTTGGTTGTAGTTTGCCTGCAGAAGGTGCGCCACGTTTCCATTCGTTAAAATAATTAACACACCGGCAAGAGAAAAGAGAAAACCGGCAGCTTGTAATTTGGAAATGCGTTCTCCCGTAAGAAAAACAGAAACGATAACAATTATTCCTGGATTCAGTGCACTGACCAGGGCTGCGTTAGTTGCTGTTGTATAGGCCAGAGCAGAGTACAGCAGCAGATTATAGCCGATTATGCCGAGCCCTCCCATACAGGTCAATAGCAGCCAATCTTGTTTGATCGTTTTCCATTCCAGCTTTTCGAAATAATACGCAATTGGAAACAAGAAAAACAGTGCCAGTACCCAGCGGGAAAACGTAATCCATAACGGTGTTATTTCAGTAATTACATATTTCCCAAATACATAATTACCTGCCCAAAACAAGTTACAGAGTACCAGTAACATCCATATTTGCCAATTTTTCATAGGTCTTGCCTCACTTGCATGTTTTTAGTGCATGCCGGCCTGTCGTCTTGTCAGTAAAGCGCTCTGAAAATAATATGTACAGGCTGCGATAACGAGAGCTGCTCCTGAGAACACGGCTGTAAAGCCCAGCGTCTGTGCCACAATTCCCAGCACAGAAGCGCCCAGAGCATTGCCGATATCACCTGCCCCCGACAAAATACTAAGTGCAGTTCCTTTGTTTGCAGGGTTCACATGCTGCACCAGGTATCCGGCTAACGTTGGATACACAATTCCGAAACCGAAGCCAATTAAAATCCCCGCCACAGCATAAGTAAATACCGATGGCAGCACTGCCAGCAGCAGTGCGCTAAGCGCATTGAGTATACTTGCGCCAATGGACGTTCTTACTGCTCCCCAGCGACTGTTAATAGTTTGAACGCCCAGCCGCGCGCACACGACTGCAACGCTAAACGCTACAAAAAACACGAAATACTGACCAATCCCCTGCGCCAAAGCTAATAGCGGGACAAAGGTAAACGCTGTTCCCAGAGCAAAGTTAGAAGCAAAAAGACAGACAGAAGGAGCTAAAACGACCTTCATCGTTAATACTGTTCGAAAAGGCACCCGCAGATCACTCTCACATCGCGGTACCGGTCTTGAACCAAACCACATAAACAGCAATGCGCCAAGCACAGCAGTCAGACTAATTGCAATAACCGTCGAAAAGCCCAAAGACCCATAGGTCAATGGCGCAATACTTGTACCAAGCCCCAGGCCAATCATCGTAAACAAGGAAAAATACGCGATGGCCGCTGATGTATTTTCCGGAGTCTCTACACAACTGGCAAAGGTAATAGAACCGGTTCCATAAAAGGCCATTGCAATGCCCTGAAAAAAGCGCAGCAGCAGCAGCGGCCAAAAATTAGTTGTCCATACAAAAGCCGCGATACCGATAGTCGTCAAAATCTGTCCAAAAAGTATTGTCCAGCGACTGCCGCGTAAATCCACACTCAACCCTGACCACGGCCTTACTACTAAAGCGCCAAGGGAAACAACTCCCATGATAAAACCAATTTCGGCCTCGCTCAACCCTTGCAGTTTAAAGTGGACAGGTAATACGGGAGCCAATAGATTGGTACTAAAAACAGTCAGCATCTGCACCAGGGCAATACATTGAAATTGCCTGTTGGCAAACAATTGGACCAGGACGGACATCTTTTTCGCCTCACAATGATCTGTCAAATTAGGACGGTTAAGGTTTAATTATATCGCCATATTAAAGAACTGACAACAAACAACCTGGGGCTGATCTTACTCAAATCAGCAGAAAAAACCCGCAAAGGCGGGTTTTTTCTGCTAAAACCGTATTACTGTCGTTAAGCAAAATTGAAATAGTTCGGCTTGCCTGCCGCTGTTACAGGAAATGAGCCCTCCGATAGGCCTGTTCAATACGTTCCAGCCCTTCGCGAAGTACTTCGCGGGAACAGCCAAAATTGAGCCTCATATATCCTTCCCCTTGTTTGCCAAACGTTGCACCATTATTAAGCCCGACTTTAGCCTCTTTGGCAAAAAATGCATCCAATTGCTCTACTGTCAGCCCTAATTCACGGCAGTCAAGCCACGCCAGATAGGTTCCTTCAGGCTTGTTCACCTTTATCTTCGGCAGCTTTTCCGCGAAGAAACTGGCGATATAATCGGCGTTAGCTTCCAGATAAAGCAGTAACTCTTCCAGCCACGGTTCACCATGAAGATACGCTGCTTCCATCGCGGCTATACCGAACACATTATTTTTGGCAATTCCGAGAGTTTGAACCTGATCCGCAAATTGCCTGCGCACCTGTTCATCAGAAATGATAACTGCTGAAGTATACAGTCCTGCTGTATTAAAGGTTTTACTGGGTGCCGTGCAGGTAATCACCCTTGGGGCGATCTCTTTTGACAGCGTAGCTAGTGGCACATGGCGATGTCCCTTTAAGATCAAGTCACTATGTATTTCATCAGACAAAACAAGCAAATCATTTTCCAAGCAGATTTTTGTTAACTGCTGCAATTCTGTTTTGGACCAAACCCGTCCTACCGGATTGTGCGGATTGCAGAAGATAAGCATTTTCGCTTCTTTAGCCTTGCTCGCCAGATCCTCAAAATCAATGCGGTAGTGACCGTTTTCTTCGCGCAGCGGATTTTCAAGGACTTGACGTCCATTGCGTAATATTGACGCAAAAAAAGGCGGATAGACCGGCGGCTGTATGATAATTTTATCTCCCGGCTGCGTAAACGTTTGAACCGCAAGGGAAAGAGCGGTAACAACGCCGGGCGTGCTAACCATCCATGCTGTATCGGTCTCCCAGTCGTGCCGTTTTTTCAGCCATCCCTGCAATGCTTTAAAACCCAAATGACGTGGTGAAGGATAGCCAAATACCCCATGGGAGGCCCTTTTTTGAATTGCCTCCAGAATTGGAGCGGGAGCGAGAAAATCCATATCAGCTACCCAGAGAGGCAGAACTCCCTCGGCACCAAATAAGAAATCTGCATCATCCCATTTGGCACTGCCTGATTGATTACGGTTAATTTTGATATCAAAGCGATTTGCCGACAATATAATAACCACCTTTCTGTATAACCAGTTACGCTGGAATAAAAATGCGGATACCCTCAAAAATGAAAGTATCCGCCTTCAGTTGCCTGATCAGCGTTAAAGCTGCACAAAAATTTGTCAATATCGTATCATATTTATCTCGCTAATGTCAATCAGGAAAACAAAACAAAGCTGCTGGCCGTGTTGACTCTAGCGCGATGCTCTAGAAACCGCCACTTTTATAGCTGAGTTAAAATTACCGGTCCTTCCGGTGTTACCGCAAGTGTATGCTCGTATTGAACACAAATTGATCCGTCAACGGTACGAGCCGTCCAGCCATCCGAATCGGTTTTTGCCTGCCAACGCCCCATGGTAATCATCGGTTCAATGGCAATCGTCATGCCTTTTTTAATAGCCGGACCTTTTCCGGCATGTCCGTAGTGAGGTATTTCCGGATCTTCCCATAGCTCCCGCCCCACACCGTGACCGCAAAAATCCCGCACGACTCCATATTTCAGGCTCTCCGCATACGTTTGTATAGCATGCCCGATATCTCCGATGCGCTTGCCGGGCTGAGCCTGATCAATCCCCAGAAACAGGCACTCCTTGGTTACTCTCATTAGCTTTTCGATTTGGGGTGATACTTGCCCCACTGCATACGACCAGGCAGAGTCACCATGATAACCATTCACTTTTGCACCAATATCAATGGTTATGACATCGCCTTCATTCAGCGGCTGTTCATTCGGAATTCCATGGCAGATAACATCATTCACCGAAGCGCAGATAGAAGCAGGAAAGCCATGATGGCCTTTAAAACTGGGGATAGCCCCTTTTTTTCTGATATAACTTTCCACAAGCTCATCCAATTCGAGAGTGGATACTCCTGCCTTTATTTTTTCACCAAGAAGCGCATGACACTCAGCCACAATTAATCCAGCCTCGCGCATGATTGCTAATTCTCTTGCTGATTTAAATATAATCATAGTTCCCCTCCGCAACCTTTATCCTTATAGTATATAGAATCATCCCTCCTAGTGTACACCATCTTTATTTTGAAATGCGAGTAGTTTATATAATTTAGCAAAACTTTTTATCCCGACCGTGGTATCACTCGCTCCCTAATGCCGCTCTCAGCCGCTTGTTCCGCAGCCGCCCCGCTAGTAATGAGCCCTCAACCTTTTGCAGCGCTTTTGTCGGACAAACTCTTACACAGGCCGGTCCGCTGGCATGGTTAACACAAAGATCACATTTATATGCTGCAACCTCGGTTTTTCCTCCCGCCGCATCAGCAGCGATCAGGTCAATTGCTCCATAGGGACAGGCTACTAAGCACGCTTTGCAGCCCACGCATTTTCCGGCAACAACTTGAACCGAACTGCCACTTTGCCTGATAGCATCAACCGTACATGCTCTCGCGCAGGGTGCGTCTTCACACTGCCGACATTGAACAGGCATGCTGACCTTTGCTGTTTTTATCACTTGCAGCCTTGGGTAAAAGCTAGCGGCATTTAAATTCTCCAGCGCATTTTCGCCGCCATGAGCCAGCACACAGGCAACTTCACAAGTACGGCAGCCAATACACCGTTTCGGGTCTGCCACTACAAAATCATTCATTATTCTCCCTCATTTAGTGCAGCATTTTTCTCAGTCTGCTTGAACACGTTTTTTCCCAGCAACATAGTGCGTATGCAATAGCTTATGAGACTTGTGACCAAGCGGCTCTCCCAGGAATTTTTCGTATACGTCCTGAATGGCCGGATTCTCATGAGATTTGCGAAACTGCTGTTCTTCGTCATGCCGGTACATACTGGCTGACCGCAGCTTATAAGCTGCTGCCTGGTCCTCAGGCAATAACAGCTTCGGCTGACCGCCGCCAGTGATGCAGCCTGCCGGGCAGGTCATGACTTCCATAAAATGAAAATCCGCTTTCCCCAATTTTATCTCTTCCAGCAGCCCAGCAGCATTTTTAAGACCGGCGACAACGACCGTCTTAAGCTGCACCGAGCCTGCCTCAATTGTCACTCTTTTAATTCCCTGTCCCCCACGGACGGTGGTAACATTGACATTCTCCAACGGCGTTTGCGTGAGTATTTCATAGGCCGTACGAATAGCTGCTTCCATGACACCGCCGGTAACCCCAAAGATTTGCCCGGCTCCCGAATAACAGCCCAGCGGATTATCAAAGCCTTCTTCCGGTAAACTGTTAAAATCAATACCAGCTTCTTTAATCAAATACGCTAACTCTCTAGTGGTCAGTACTGCGTCAACATCACGAAAACCACTATCCGCCATCTCCGGACGAAGTGCTTCGGATTTTTTACAAGTACATGGCATAATCGCCACACTGTATACCGCTGCAGGAGCAATGTTGTCAAGCTCCGCTCCATAGGTTTTAAACATGGTGCCTGCCATTTGCTGTGGAGATTTGCAGCTGGATAAATGCCCAATAAGTTCCGGATATTCGTCTTCTACATATTTTACCCACGCCGGGCAGCAAGAAGTAAACATCGGCAGCGCTTTATTTTCCATAATCCGCTTAACTAATTCACTGCCCTCTTCCATAATCGTTAAATCAGCAGCAAAGTTTGTATCATAAATTCGTTTAAACCCCAACCGCCTGAGAGCAGCCGCCAGCTTACCAGGTACCAAACTGCCAAGTTCCATGCCAAAATCCTCGGCAATTGCCACGCGGACCGCCGGTGCACATTGCACCATGGTGAACAACGAATGATCAGCTAAAGCCTCTTTAACCTGAGGAAGGTCACCAACATAGTAAGCGGCAAACAGCGGTTCCCGGACATTCGCCGGCATACGGCGCTCCTGCAGCCTTTGCGCATGGGAATACTGATACGTCTCAAAGCAGGACGCATAGGCACTGCATACCTGCACACATTGTCCACACATTACACATTTGACGGCATCAATCGTTTGTGCTTTTCCCGGCTCACCTTCAATGGCGCCTACAGGGCAAATTTCACAGCATCGCTGGCAGCCGGTACAAAGCTCGGCATCGATACTGACATATTGCTTTCCCTCCATCATTACCCCTCCCACGCAATAAAATCAGCAGCTTTATTAGCTGCTCTAATACGGCGGAGCCGCTTTTCCTGCTCAAATTGAACATGAGTGAGGGCTTGCCTGGGGCAGGCTTGAACACAAGCCGGTCCTTGCAAGCGGTTTTTACACAAATCACATTTACTGGCCACAACTGACGGTAACTCCGGCTCTTCCAGCTTTCTTGGCGATACGACCAGCTCTATGGCTCCAAAAGGACAGGCAATTAGACAGCTTTTACAGCCAATACAGCCTTTTTCATCTATTATTACTTTGTTGTTTTCCTGCTTAATAGCAGCAACCGGACAACATTTTGCACAAGGAGCATCCTCACAGTGATGGCATTGGATAGGAACTGTTACTTCCGGCGTTTTAACAAGATAAAGCCGCGGCAGTATTGGCGTATCCAGATTACCTGCTGTTTTCACTGCCGGATTCGAGTGAGCAACAGCACAGGCTACTTCGCAAACCCGGCAGCCAATACATGCCTTGGCATCGGCTATAACAAATGAATTTAATGGCCTATTCACTAAAAATCCTCCATCCCGCTTCAGAATCTTCTTTTGACTACAATTATAACAAAGTTATTGCTATACTAATAATACTTAATATATTCCCTTGACATACTTTTAAGGTATGGTTATTTACTTAAGGAGGACACGGTTACAATGATGAGCATCCGGGAAATGCAATACTTTTTGACTGTAGCCCAGGAAGGCAGCATAACGACTGCCGCCCAACGCTTAAATATCGCGCAGCCGCCGCTTAGCAGGCAAATGAAGCAACTGGAGGAAAGTCTGGGCACCAGGCTTTTTGTCCGGGGCAACCGGAAAATTCAACTTACAGAAGCCGGCTGCCTGCTGCAAAGCCGCGCTGAACAATTGCTAAAATTACTGGATAATACGGAGAAAGAAATTAAAGCGATAGAAACAGGCACGCACGGCATATTGTCCATCGGCACTGCTTCTTCCTCAGGCATAACCATCCTCCCTGCCGTTGCCCGTATTTTCCACACCCAGTATCCAAATATAAACTTTGAGTTATGGGAAGGCGAGTCGGTCCGGATTATTGAACTGTTGAACGGAGGCTTGATCGAAATCGGTCTGGTGCGCTTTTCTTTTGATACCGACACCTACGAATCTATTCAGCTGCCCAAAGAACCGCTGGTTGCTGCAATTCATAGAAATCGTCTCCAGCAATTGGATAACGCAAAAGAAGACTGCCTTTCCCTCGCCCAGCTTGCCGATATGCCTTTGATGATTCACCGCAAATATGAAGCGATGATTACCGCCCATTGTCAGCAAGCGAATTTCAATCCTCACTATCTATGTAAAAGCGATGATGTCATGCCCGTTTTGGCCTGGGCAGATGCCGATGTGGGAGTTGCCGTCGTACCAAGAGCAGCAATGGGGCTTATTCCCAGTCCCAACCTTGTGTTTAAAACAATTGTTGATCCCGTTATCGAAATATCCTCAGCTCTTATCTGGGTACGCAACCGCTATCTGTCAGCTGCTGCCCGTCACTTCTTAACACTATTCACCAACCTAAGCCAAAGCTCCCAGCCTTCTCGTTAACAGCTAATTTTTCGAAACTCCGCCTCGTTCCTATTGGCCCTTCTGAAAAAATGTGGTCCGCAGGATGGGAAATGCTCAGCTTACGTTAAGAAATTCGGTTGTCTGAGCGCTGCGAGTTTACGAATTTTAGTAAGCTGAGCATTTCCCAAACATTTTGGAAGACAGGCCTAGACCTTTTGCTACTTGGTACTATTTAAGTGTAATTGTTTAACCATGAAAATGGTTGAACAATTACACTTATTCTTTTACAGTAAGGGGGTAATTGGTCTGGCGTT
>NZ_SLUI01000021.1 GCF_004339805.1 Anaerospora hongkongensis
ACACCTAACATCTGGCGTTTATTTCATCTTACATTGTTCAGTTTTCAAGGAACACTTTGTTTTCGTTGTCATCGCTTGTCGCGGTGACAGCTTATATAGAATATCATCTTCATCAGTTTATGTCAACTACTTTTTTTACTATTTAAATCACTGACATAATGACTGGTCGGAGCGGCAGGATTCGAACCTGCGGCCCCCTGGTCCCAAGCCAGGTACTCTACCAAACTGAGCCACGCCCCGATATGAATATGAAAATGATGGAGCGGAAAACGAGATTCGAACTCGCGACCCTCGCCTTGGCAAGGCGATGCTCTACCGCTGAGCTACTTCCGCACTGGAATAATAGAATACCAAGTAAGCTTGTATTTGTCAAGAAAAAAATTCGTCCTATTTTTTCAGGACGAATTTCATGTATCTGTTTCATTTATGGAAACTATCGGTGATGCCACCTGTCATGCATATCTCTGGCATGCTGCCTGATTTGCTGCAAGGCTCTTTCATGACGATCCATTTCCCGTTTTTGCCGCTCCCGCCATTGCTTCTTGCTTTCGTGAGGGCGCCGTTTCATTTCACGCTCATGACGCTCATTTTCGATCCGCTCCTGCTGGCGCCGCTGCTGCTCTATTCGCTCCCACTCCTGCTGATCTCTATGATCACCCCAGCGATGCACCTGCTGGATATCATCTACTCTTGGTGATGCTTCAATAATGGAAGCCCCCAGACCGGCTTGCATAAGGCCAATCAACGAAAAAACCACAAGCTTTTTCCCTATATTCTGCATAGCGTTAACTCTCCCTTTTTATATTCATTATACGAATGACTAATTAGTCACTAATGGATGCACGAAACCGGAATATAAAACTGTCTACCCCCTCCGCGGAGCAAATATGTACAACGAATTAAACTGATTGGAAGCCTTGCATCACAACTCAGCCAATTCCCGCAAGTTGGATCTATCCGCTAAATAAAGTATAAATCCCATCTTTTAGAATATTTTTAGAAAAACCTGGTGTTGTTAAAATATCCTTTAGTCTCCTTAAATTTTGAAGCCCCTGCTCGGCAAGTAAGCAGGGGCTTCAGAAAGATACCACTATCAAGTTGTGGCAGACGTCCGGGTAGACAAATGGATGCTATTTCTTAGCAGCAGCTTGAAGAGTCATCGTTAGAGCAGAAAAACAGTAACAGGATGATGATGACGATGATAATTCCAAAGCCGCCACCATTACCATTACCGAAACCGCCGAAACCACCGAAACCCATACCAATTCCTCCTCTTTAGGATATGTAGTATTTCTATCCTGCTTTAGAGTATGAAATGCAAGGTCAATTGGTTACAAAAAATTCGCATCTAAATCAGCAATTAGAAAAACAGCTATCATCGCGTCCAAAGAAAAGCAGCAGCAGTATAATGACGATCACAACGCCAATCCTGCCGCAAAAACTATTGTCAAAACCTCCGCAGCAGCAGCCGAAGCCCATTTACTTTTCCTCCTTCAACGGTATGCATACATTCCCTTCTATAAACTATGGCCCAGCAGTGCAGTAAGTTACAAAAATAGCGCAGAGCCTTGGCTGCTGCTGCCAAAGCATTGCGCTATTTCGATCCATTAACTGCTTTAGGCTATGAATTTGATTGTAATATCGGGTAAAATCCTGGTCGTATATGCTAATATATCGTCTTTGTAAGATTCATCTGTGATCATTTTTTCCAGCGTGGCTTTTTCAATCTGAATATAAGGCTTAATGGTTATGCCCAGCAGCGGATGCTTCAGGCTGGGATCTAAACGACCCGTTTCTGTACCGGAAACCTGAATTCCAGTAACAATAAACGTATATTCGCCTACTACTCTCCCCGAATCGGTTACCTGGAGTCCAACCCGGTTTTCTTTACCGGAAAAAACTGTTTCCAGCATTCCAACTACATAGGGATGTTTTTCTTTAAAGGACTTAAGAATTTCTTCCCGATACGCTACAAGCTTCTTGGTCACCAAAATATCCAATTCCGACATGGCTGATCACGTCCTTTTTTAAAATAGGGTTCCCTTGGTGATACGTATTTATGAATAAATCAAAAAAGAGACCCTTACCGGATCTCCAGATGAACGAACTATCTATATTTATTGTTATTAAATTCAGCCACAATGGTAGCTTCAATTTCCACATACTTTTGGAAAATTTCTCTTGCTAAATCAATTTCATTGCCACCATCATTTTTCAGCTTGCACTTATT
This sequence comes from Anaerospora hongkongensis, assembly GCF_004339805.1. GTDB lineage: Bacteria > Bacillota > Negativicutes > Sporomusales > DSM-15969 > Anaerospora > Anaerospora hongkongensis. Next base: position 2,231 of record NZ_SLUI01000021.1, read on the forward strand.
CAGTGTCAGCATGACTAAATCATGAATGTCTTGCTTTAGCATACATTCAACCCCCTCAATGCTATTTATATGTACAATTCGCCTAACAAGCAAATTATTCCTGCTCGTATAAAATAATCAGATTAAGACACCATACTCTTAACTAGAGATACGGAAAGGATGTACACTCATGGAACTTACAACGTTGTTATTTTATCCCGTATACTTGCTGATCGGCTTCGTCCTTACCCTTATTTTTATCCCGCAAAAGGATTATAAAGAATATCTCCTGTATGGGATTATCGTGGGTGCGCTTGGTGATGTCATCATGGTAGGTCTTTTTCAAAATTTATTTCATATTATGTGGTTTAAAAACATGGGTATTTTCGATGTACTTAGACAAAACGCCCTCTCACCGCTAAGCTGGACTGTCACAGTTATGCTGTTCCTCCGTTTTTTGCCTGGCCGGAGAACCTTTTGCTATATTTATATCCTAACCTTTAGCTGCGCCAGTGTTGCTTACGGCATCGTAGTACGAAATGCTAACCTTTATGACTTCCAGGCCTGGTTTTACCCAATTCCCGCATATCTAATTTTTGTAATGTGGTGGAGTTTCGCAGCCTGGATTTTTAACAAAACAAGTTCTTTAATACCCCGGGTCAGGCCGTAGTTGGCCTCATTTACGTTCTCTGTACTTCCAGCAGCCCATACAGGCACCACTCACAAAAGCTGCGGTCATCCATAGGGGCGATGACGGTATGCAATTGACTTTCCGCCCTTCTTACAATTTCAGCTGCAGTAAAATTGGATTTTTGCAGGTAAATCTGTATGCTATTCCCACAAGAAAACTCCTGCAGCTCTTGTACCGTGACCATACCATCCTTTACGCAGATAACGCGACAGCGTCCAGCATAAATGCCGTGGCATTCTTTTTCTGGTGTGAAGGCAACTAAATGATCGCCTAGATTTACCCCTTCCGCCGGCAAATAGAATTTACTTTTCATCTTCATAGCACTCAACCCCTATACTAAGTAGTAAAACTTAGCATGGGTAAAAAGATCTTTCCTTATGTACAAAAACCGCCCATCCCAAAGGATGAGCGGCATTTTATTTATTAGCCGTGTTCATCTTCATCGGCATCCGCCTTGGTAAGATGCACGGTTCCTTTGGGATGCTGCGGTGGTGCATAAATCGAATATAGTTTTAACGGACATTCTCCGGTGTTGATTAGGTTATGCCAGGTACCTGCGGGAATAAAGAAGGCATAATCCTCACAGACTTTTCGCTGGAAAGACAAATTGTTTTTGCTATTGCCCATTTTAACAAGTCCACAACCTCTTTCAATGCGTATAAACTGGTCAAGCTGAGGGTGAACTTCCAGTCCAATCTCTCCACCGACCGGGATGGACATCAGCGTTAACTGCATATGGGTCCCCGTCCAAACCACGGTGCGAAACGTTTTATTCCGTTTTGCCGCCTCAGCAATTTGTATAATAAAAGGTTTGGGACCATAGTCCATTGACTGATAACGCTGTTCCTCGTTGTTAGAGCTGTCCATATTATCCTCCTCTTTAAGGCTTTTGTATTATCATATGGCGCTATACAAAATTCGGTGAAAAGGAGAAATACATAACCAGCATCATTTATAAAGTACGACTGCTAATGGAATGGCAATCAGCATGACCAGGAAGGTTGCGACAACATGGCCATACCAAACGTGGCGGTACGCCTGCCGGTGGGTTAACCCGGAAACGGCCAACGCAGTTACTGTAGCCCCGCTATGAGGCATCGCATCAAATACTCCGCAAGCCATAACCACAATCCGGTGCAGCATTTCCGGATTTAATCCCATTGCCGCGTACTTACCAATCAGGGTTTCCAAGACAATCGCTAAGCCTCCGGACGCCGATCCCGTTATCCCAGTCATCATAAACGTGGCCGCACTAAGGGCAACAATGGGCGGTCCGGGAATTGTCATCAGAAAATCGGTAATAATCTTAAAACCACTGGTGGCGGCAACGGCCATCCCGTAGCCAACATCGGCGCAGGTGTTAATAATCGGAATCGCCGTATTGGTAGCCCCACCGTTAATGGTGACAAAATGACTGTCAATATTTTGCCAAAAGCAAATTGCTGCAGTTACACAGCCAATAACCAGAGCCCATACCGGATCTAATTTCAAAGCGTTAAGGCAGATAACCACTGCGAAGGGAGGAACTAAGCTGACAAGAAACCCTGGTAAAACTTTGGTATCGTCGATTTCGTCTACGACATTACTTGGTGCTGAATCTGCATAGCCTTCACCCTTGGCATATGCCTTTTTCAACTGCCAGTTCATATACCAGGCATTCATGCTCATAATCAGAATGGAGCAGATGATCCCTAAGAGCGGTGCTGCCATCGGCGTTGTTCCCAGATATTTTGTCGGCATAATATTCTGGATAGAAGGGCTGCCGGGAACCATAGTCATGCTCAGTGAACCAATCCCAAAGATAAAAGCAGCAATAAACAGGTGCCACGGAATGTTCATTTGTTTAAATAGTGGACGGGCAATCGGCATGACGGCAAAAATGACGACAAACATACTCACGCCGCCCAAGGTTAGCAGTAATGTAATCATTGCAACCGAGAACAGCACATAAAAGGGTCCTTTGTGGCCAACCAGCTGCAATAGTTTCCGGGCAATTGCTTTTGCCGCGCCACTGTCATCCATATACTTGCCAAAAATAGAGGCGAACAAAAAAATCAAAAAGAACTTAGCGGCATAGCTTATGAAACCCTTCATATAAGGCCCCATCAAAGTATCCAGCACGCCCATACCCGAGAAGATCGCTACCAGAGCTGCGGCTAACGGTCCAATAACTGCAATGCCTAGTCCCCTAAGCGCTAATACTACGATGACGGCAAGAGATACCAGAATACCAATTACACTTAAATCCATCATACATCATCCTCTTTAAAGCAATTATTTTAGCCCCAGAATTGCTCTGGCTTCGTGGGATGAGGCTACCTCGCGGTCAAACAGCTTGACAATAGCAGCCACCTTGGCAACCGGTTCGGCATTGGACTTTGCTAAGACCCCCTTTGAGAGGAACAAATTATCCTCTAAACCTACCCGAATGCTGCCACCAAGAAACATAGCTGCTGTGGTAATAGCAAACTGGTCTTTGCCGGCTGCTGCACAAGACCATACAAAATTATCACCAAGTACTTTTGTCGCCGTATTGTACAAAAAGAGCAGGTTATCAATTGTCGCCGGCAGTCCACCCATAATGCCGAGGACAAACTGAATATACACAGGACCCTTCAGCAGCCCCTTCTTGATAAAATAGGCGATGTTGCTCAACATCCCCACCTCATAAACCTCAAACTCCGGCTTGGTACCATTTTCAGTCATAATCCGGATATAATCTTCGATATCCTGGAAGGTGTTGGCGAAGGGCACGGTATAGGTATTCTTCACAAACGGAATTTCCCAGTCGAATTTAGGCTCCTTGATTTTGTCGGCGATAGGCGAGAAGCAGAAGTTGACCGATCCTGCGTTGCACGATGCCAGCTCTGCGGCACAATGCGGCACCGCAGCCAGTCGTTCCATACTGGTCATCCCGATGGCGCCGCCTGTGGTGATACCAATGATAACGTCACACTTACTCCGAATACCATCTGTGATCTGCTTCATCAGCTCGGGACTGCCAGTTGGTTTGCCGGTCTGGGGGTCTCTGGCATGAAGATGAACTACTGCTGCCCCCGCTTTATGGGCGGCAACTGCTTCTTCAATAATCTGTTCCGGCGTGACCGGAAGATACTCTGACATGCTCGGAATGTGTACCGCACCTGTTATTGCTGCTGTGATAATGACCTTTTTTCCCATCGATTTGTCCTCCAGTACGTAAGTAATTATTCTTGGGCATCTAGGGGGTTACTATTTGTTCTGCAATTCGAAGCGATCCAGGCAAGCCATCGTCGGCATCGGTATGTTACCGCTTTCAAAATCCTTGACAATTGCAATGATCGTGTCGCAGGCAGGCGTTGCAACACCGACCTTTTTCCCCCACTGACTGCAAATCCCCACAATATGATCGATCTCACACTTAATACCTTTTTCCATATCCTGCAGCATGCTGGCTTTTAAGGGACGGTGAGGCTTAAAATACTCCCGCAGCCAGGCTTTCGCCTTTTCCAGCCCTGCCTCATCGGCAAAAGCGAGGCTGTAATAGCTCCACCCGGGCACTAAATCTTCCAGTTGAATATCACGCTTGCGGACGATCTGCACGATCTCATCGCCAACATAAGCGGCGCAGGCAGTTGCTTTTTCGTTGTCTAAAATCTCGGCATAGGTGGCGCCGAGTGCTGCAGACATCCCACTCAATGTTGCGTTTTGGATGACTTTAGCCCAGCGAATCCCCATCAGATTATCCACGATGACACAAGTGCCTGTGAGATTCAAAATTTCCGTGATCTTGCTAATGCGCTCTGTTTTTTGCCCGTCAATTTCTCCAATCTCAAACCGCATAGCCGAAACGTCAGAAGTTAGTTCAGATACACCAGGCTCCCTATAGGTAGCTCCCCAACCAACAACTCCGCCCACCGTTCGTTCCTTGCCAATCACCGCCGCCACCGATTCTTCGGGGATGCCATTTTGCAGTGTGCAAACCACACTGTCCGGAGCTAAATGCGGCAAAAGCTGTTTCAGCGCTACCGCATTGTAGGTCTGCTTTGCCAAAAGAATGACAATGTCATAAATCCCCTCCATTTGGTCCGGGGTAATCGCCTTTACGGGGATATCCTGCAATTGCATCTTGCCGATAACAGTTGCGCCCTTTTTATTCATTGCATCAACATGTGCCTTGTTGGCATCGATCAGGGTGATATCGCCACCATTTTTTGCAATTAATGCTCCCATAATCGTCCCCAGGGAGCCTACGCCCATTAATGCTGCCCTCATCATTCATCTCTCCCGTTCTTGAATTTTTTACTAACGCCCTGACTCTTTCGCCACCTCCTAAGCCAGCAGCTTCGCCACACACAAATTCTGCCTTCTCGCCACTATCTATCGCAACAATCGTGCCAAAACGAAATGTTCAGTATTTACCGACTTTTCTCTACAAAAAGGCAAATAAAGCGTCCGGTTTTTCGAACACTATCGTCACCAATGTCCGGTTTTTCAAACGTTTTCTGCTTGTCTGCAGCTATGGTTTATGCTATCTTTTAGTTAGATTCAATCAGCAACGCTGAAGTGAGGGTGGAGTAACCATGGAGATTCATGATTTATTAAACTTAGCAGTGGAGTCTCTTTATTTGTCCATTGTTATCGATGAAGTGGGAACCATTCGGTATATCAGCCGCGCCTACGCCGACATCATCGGTTTAAGAACTGAGGACATAGTTGGAAAACCCGTTGAAAAGGTGATTCCGAACACACGCCTTACAAATATCATGAAAACCGGGCAAGCAGAATTGGGACAAATTTTTATGATGAAGAACGGCACTCCCACCATTTGCAATCGCTTTCCGATACGCGATAAGAACGGAAAAATCTGCGGAGCAATATCCACGGCTACTTTTTATGACATTGATAAAGTCGCCCGGCTCAAAGAGGAGATCGATAAGCTCCGCAAAGAAAACCAGATATACCAGCGGCAGCTTGCCGCCCTCAAGCAAATACCCTTTTCAATAAGTGCAGTCATTGGCAACACGCCACCAATGCAAAAAATAAAGGCCACCATTGAAAAGGTGGCCGACTCTAACCTGGCGGTATTGATTACCGGCGAAACAGGTACAGGCAAAGAAGTTTTTGCCAACGCCGTTCATCAATTAAGCAATCGTCGTTACGGCAACTTTATAAAAGTCAACTGCGCAGCTATTCCTAAAGATCTGCTCGAATCAGAGTTGTTCGGCTATACGGAAGGCGCTTTCTCTGGCGCAAGCAAGGGTGGTAAGGTCGGGAAATTTGAGCAAGCAAATAATGGCACCATGCTGCTTGATGAAATTGGCGAACTTCCTCTGCCTTTGCAGTCCAAATTGCTGCGGATCTTACAGGAACGCGAAATAGAAAGAATCGGCGGAGTTAAGCCAGTGAGCCTAGATGTTCGAATTATCTGCTGTACCAATCAAAATATTGACCAGATGATCAGCAAGGGTAAGTTTAGGCAGGATCTCTATTATCGGATTAATACGGTAGAGCTTGCTATCCCCCCCTTACGCGACCGGCTGATCGATATTCCTGTCTTATGCGAGCATTTTATTCAGAAGATCAATCAATACCATAATTGCTCGATCATCGGAATATCCGATAACGTATTACAGCATTTTTTAAGCTATGATTGGCCTGGGAACATCCGGGAACTGGAGCATGTCCTTGAGCGGGCTTGCGTAATGTCCTCAACGGACATTTTGGACGCCGATCATTTCGATTTCTTCTTGCCAAGAGTTTATCGGAACGTTACTGCTGAAGGCAGCGATAGTATTAGTAAAATGCAAACCCTCTCCACTAAAAGACATCAAGCCGAGAAAAAAGCAATTATTCAGGCTCTGGAAAGCACAAATGGTAACAAGACTAAAGCTGCACTGCTGCTGGATATTCCCCGGAGCCAGCTCTATGAAAAGTTAAAAAGATATGATCTGTTATAGCAAAATAACAAACCCCGCTTCCCTGCCTTGCGGCTGCAGCGGGGTTTGGCTATAATCTGAATCAAATCAGCAAAAGTTTACGTTAAACAGCAAATAATAAGATGTAGTCTTGAATCACGAAGATTCATGCTATAGTTAAAAAAACGCCAATATCACAAATCCATTTCCAACAGAACCTATCACATTTCCTGAGAAACTGGGGTTTCTACTACATTTTGCAAACAAGCCTTCTTCTGTTTCTCTTCGTACATAAGTTTATCGCTATGCCGAATGAACTCATATATATTATTATATGAGTCATCAAATACTGCTATACCGCAGCTAAATTGGATACTGTAAGCCATTTCGTTGCTGTCATTGTACGCAGCAATATTATCATTTAGTGTTTTGATATACGTTTCTACTCTTTCTCTGCTTTTCTCATTCAGAAAAAGAATAAATTCATCACCACCACAGCGAATAGCAACACCTACTTCTCCGAAAACCATTTCCAGTTGTCTTGCAAAGAACTGCAGTACTTTATCGCCTTCCTGATGACCAAAAATATCATTAATACTTTTAAAGCCATCCAAATCAATATTTACTACTGACAAAACAATATTGCTTCTTCTACTCAAAATTCCAAGGTATTCGTCATAAGCCATGCGATTGCCTAATCCTGTTAACGGGTCCCGCTTCGCCTGCTCGTGCATAATAAAAATATAGTTAATTACAACAGCAATTCCTACACTATTCCAAATCGTTAAATAGATAAAATAATACAATTGAAAAACTGATAGCATGGCAGGAATAAGCGAAAGAGAACTTATCACAATTAATTCTTCTTTACTGACATTTTTATGATTATGGTATAGAACCAATATGTGCAGCGTGTAATAAAAATAACTTATCATTGGCGAAACAATAAACATCGGTCCGCGTATGTATAGATTTTCGTCAGTTATCATAAAAAGCCAATTAAAATAATAGCTGCCTAACGATAAAATACTATTGATGAGCAAAGGAACCGATAACCAAATCAGCTTTTCTACAGGAATTATTTTATATTTCTTGGTTCGTTTATAAACATACAGCGTTGCAATGATTGGCACTAATGGCGTTAAGGTGAATCCCAACGTATTAACAACCTTCTGTAAAGTGCTGTAAGCTATATATTCAGTTGAATTTAATACCACACTAAAGATTTCCAATATCAGTATCACTATCGTTAAGCATATTAATGCAAAAAACAACCTATGCGTTTCTTCTTTTTTATTGAGCTTAAAGCAAGCATGCACAGCAATACTGAGCAGCAAAAGTACCATAAAAACATTCAACTGAATGGAAAGCATTACATTAATTGTCATCACTTCTTTCAAACAATTATCACTTACTCGTTACTGTAATGATAGTTCTGGAAGTAAAAGCATAGCTATTGCAGCCGACTTGCCAAAAGCTACTTTAATATAAACGAAAAAGCCAGACCTTTAGTCTGACAGAAAATTATTTTAGTAAGAATAAAACGCAGCCTGGCAATCCTAACATTACTGTAAACACACAGCTTTGCGTCCTTACATTTCAGTGATTTTACTAAATATTTCGTTACTATAGACTATTTTAACGCTTCTTCATTATTTAGTCTAGAAGACATTACGAGATAGTTCTATATGAGGAAGCATTTGGTTCTTAATCATTTATGGAACCAAATAAAGGCGGCAAATGCCAAAAATACCACAAAGCTTTAAGCCTTGTGGTATTTATATTGCGGTTAGGAGGACTCGAACCTCTGACCTCTTCGATGTCAATTACCCCGGGCCTTTCTGACTAGTCCGAACAAACCCGCCATAGCCCGGTTTAACTGAGATTTAGCATTAAAAGATCCGATGTAAACTGACTAATCCTTTCTAATCGATTAGAAAAAAGATTAGAAGAAACATACTGCAATTGATTATTTCACTTATTAATTATGCCCGGTCAATCCGGGCTTTTTTACTTATGCTTACTCAATTGAATATTATCACATTCGCCTTTAGTAAATGATTCACTATCTCTCATGAATCAGCGATCTGAATCATAGACAACTATCTATGATTCCTAGAGTCACTTGTAGCCGCTGCTTCCTGTACAGAAGTGATTTCTGGGGAATAAACCATGACTGGGAAGAATTTGTTACCTCTAAAAATTTCAGTAAAACCACGCCTAATATCTTGTTGTTCCATTTCAAGATCGGCGTAACCCTTTGGAAAATAAGACGTGCGTTTAATATCTGTCTCAGAGAGATTATAATCGAGACTCCTTGCCATCTTTTCGAGCAATTTAAATAATAATTCTACTCTCTTATTTTCCCATACTTCCGATGGAAGATTATGAATGCCAAGATGATCAACAAGTACTTTCCAAGCCTCAATAACGGCCTTATCATTTTTAGTGTTATTCGCAAATTCAACATCGACCATATTAAGCGCTTCAACATGGGCTTGATCAAGATTAGATGCTCTGGTTTTCATGAGTGTCTTAAACACATAGTGCTTACGTTCACGCTTTTCATTGCGTTTTTTTAGACACTCACTTACTTGCAATGCAATTAATGGTGATAATAATACCGCTAAAATTTCAATAACATCTTTTAATGACAAGGTTTCCAATATAATCGCCCCCTTTATAATCGATCTGTTTCGACCAATATAGAGAGCAATCCTCTATAGTTTCTATTAGATATTCGCACAAATAGATATGTTTTTCGTTTAAAAAGGTTCGCCAGTCGACGCCATCGACACTATTTTATCCGACGGATTTTAAGTCTTAAATTCAATAAACCGTCAAGCCTTATAAACACTGACTACTATTGCATTCAGCCCTTGAATTTTCTAGCCTCGTAGGTAGTTAGTCAAAAGTGGTCAATCCTCAAAATGAACACCGCCCTACCAATTAAGGTAAGACGGTACTTTTTATGTCAGACTTAAATGAAGTAGTAAAACATGTGAGATTACGATGAGCTACATTAGATTATTTTTATATGAATTCAAATACATCAACAATTAATTTTCTAATAGTAATATTCTCTAATTTCACTGCAATCGGGGAAACATTATCATGGTTATCTTTCCAATGCATCCCATCATTATATACAATGCCGAGAAGATAAAAATATTCCGGTACTGATACACCACGCTCCTCCGCAAATTCTAGTTTGTTTCTGGTGCCATGGATATCTAGAAAGACATTTTTATCATCATTAGTGGATAAGAGATCGTAAATGACTTTTTCTATGTTCCTACGTACACCGCAACAAATAGCAAGAGGATCATAACTACCTGTTGAACCCGGGCTTGAACTTGAATTTTCATCTGAGGCTATGAACTTTTGTATCTCTGCATCAATAAACTGTTTAAAGCCCTCCCCCTCTCCCCACGTCGCTTTGAGCCCTAATGTTTGAAATTCGCTTTTCTTATTAATGTTTAAGGGGTGAAAATGGAGAAGATATTTTGAAACATCATCTTGAATTAAGCCATCATTTCGTTTCTGTAATATTTTTTTAAAATGAGGATTAACATTCCTACCATCTCTTTTATCAAGATAATATACTTTCTGTTTACTAAAGGCATAATTTCTAAAATACCGCGGATTTAAATGTGTTAGGATAAGTGGGTATAGTTCTTTATCAGCGGCCTTAAACTCGTCAATTAATTGGGTAACATAATATTGTGCCGAAATCAAGTTGGCATCATCTAAATAATCAAAAACTTCATCAATTATCAATATACATTTGTCTTTATTAAGTTTTCTTTTTGCGCGAATAATAAGTGCTATAAAACTAAGAACATCGCGCTGCCCATTTGAAACCTGATGTGCCTTAGGAAACTTTACTACAAGCTTATTACCACTTTTCTCGGGTCGGATTACTTTCCATGAGGTGTTAATGGCTTTTAACAGGCTGGCATATGACTCGACTTCAAGATTATAGTTGCAATACTTACAAGCTTTTTTAAATAATGTCTTATCAGTTTTGTAAACATTAACTATTTGAATAGCCGCAAGATATGCGTTCGTTAATTCATTTTCAGAGCTACTAATTATCTCAACTACTTTTTTTAGAGGTTCTATTTCAGATAAAGCATGTAATTGGCGTGAAATATAATCATGAATCTCCTCTCTAGTACCATTCTGATCGTTAATAAGTCTTATCAAATTTAATATTTTGGTATTATTTCTAACAAGTAATAGCTCGTCTAAATCTGAATACGAATTAGATAATTTTTCAACCACTTTTAAATTGGCAAATAGAGAAGATATATTCGGCAAAACTTTACCATTTCTGCCAAAATCACTTTTTTGACTGGTAAGTGAATAATTAAACTGTGCACGTTCGGGAATTGTATCTATTAACGTGACATCCTCTATTTCCAAGGAAGCTTTAACTATATTTCGTCCCCCGAAAGAACGTGCACTTCCTTTAGCTTTGATCTGGCTATTAATTACAAAGCAACTAAATTCTTGGTTTATTGAATTGGATTGCTTATCTGCAACTAAATTTAACACAGTACCATCTGAGTTCTTATACTCTATAGTAATCTGAGGAAAGTTATCTTGATCATCCATAAAAAAATGGGCTTCCTCTAATTCCACTCGATTGGAACGCAACGAATCAAAAGCTGTTGCAAATGAACTCTTTCCAAATCCATTTGGAGCGACCAACAAACTTGGTTTATTAGGGGTAATATTTAACTCAAAAGTTTTATCCCCAATGCCTTTGATGTTTTTAATAGCAATTTTTGAGATGGTCATTTTTATCTCCTTTGCTCATCAAACGGTTATTTTTCAATAAATAGTTAGATTTGATTAAAAACAACTAAATCCTGTGCGTAGATTGAAATAAAAAGCCCAGGAATACCAAACCATTACACGAGCAAACAAAATAAATAGAAAAGCCTGCCGTAATTGAACTGCACCCCTTTAGTTAGACAGTATGATATACTGAAAAACTAAAGGGGTGTTTTCTATGCCAAAGGGAATACCAAACAAGAGATATACCAGCGAATTCAAACAAAATGTGATAGAGCACATGATTAAGAACAAACTGAGCTATAGCGAAACTGCCAGGATTTTTGAAGTGAGTGACCATCATAGGATACAGGCCTGGGAACGGATATACCTTGAAGAAGGAGCCGATGGTTTTACCATAGAGCGGCGAGGCCGTGGAAGTAAAGGCAGACCCAGAGAGCTGCCAAAACAAGTAGAGGAAGATTTATTGGCTGAAGTCCAGCGCTTAAGGGCGGAGAATGATTACCTAAAAAAATTGAATGCCTTGGTATCCGAGAGGGTACAACGAGAGAAAAAGCACAAATCGTGACGGAACTGAGGCAGAAACATAATCTCGATGTACTCCTCGAGGTGGCAGGTCTTTCGCGTGCCACATATTATTATCACCGAGCAAAACAAACAGACCAAGATAAATACCATAAAATCAAAGAAGAAATTATCCTAATACATACAGAAAACAAGGGTCGAATCGGATATCGGAGAATCACGTTGGCGCTGCGCAATCGTGGTTATGTTATCAATCACAAAACAGTCCAGAAGCTGATGAAGAAGTTAGGTATCGTTTGCCGCGTTAGGATGAAAAAATACCGTTCCTACAAAGGTGAAGTTGGCAAAGTCGCGCCGAATCTTTTGGCGCGTGATTTTAAGGCGAAAAAGCCAAATCAGAAATGGGTGACCGATGTCACCGAGTTTCATTTGTTTGGTCAGAAGCTTTATCTGTCACCGATTCTGGATTTATACAGCAGCGATATTGTCAGCTATAAAATTTCGGACAGGCCCGTTTTATCCATGGTGACTTCGATGCTGGATGAGGCATTCGCGACCATCTCGGATGACACCGGTCTAATCCTCCATTCAGATCAAGGCTGGCAGTACCAGCACAAAACGTATCAACAGATGCTGGAAAAGAAAGGCATCCGTCAAAGTATGAGCCGTAAAGGGAACTGTCTGGATAACGCCGTGATGGAAAACTTCTTCGGGCTGCTCAAAAGTGAGCTTCTCTACTTGCAGAACTTTGAATCGATCGAACACTTTATTGATGAACTTATCGAATACCTTGATTACTACAACAACCGTCGTATTAAGGCAAAACTAAAGGGCTTGCCGCCCGTTATTCACAGACTGCAAGCCCTCATGGCTGCTTAACTAAAATATTTGTCTAACTTTTTGGGGTCACTTCAAATTGGCAGGCTTGTTTGTAGTTTATGAAAAAACTTCACCTTAATATCTTTGATGAATATTATCAATCGGAGATTGCCATCTATCAAGCGAACTAAAAGGTTGCTTACTGTGTTTGATTTCATTGCCCTGCCCATCAACTACGATTAAGTTTCCATTTAAGCTCGTAATAATTCGGCAGACACTGGGGTCAGATGGTGTTCTTGCAGGGATTTTTATACCAGCAATTTCAGATAAAGCCCGATTCTGAAGGTATATTTGTAAGTCAATCACCAAACATATTTGATCCTCAATATAAGTTCTCCAATCCCAAAGCAATTTAAAATTATTAATCCTATGCTGCATTAAATTATCGGGTTCCACCGGATGTTTCCAAAATACATTATTAAACCAACAAATTGCTTCTTGAATCTCATACTGCCGACGGCTTAATATCACACGTACCCCAGCAGTTTCAGGAAAAATTATCCTATATTCTTCAATTAGCCAATCCCAGGAATCGGGTGCCTCAGGTCTTATCTCTAGAAATTTTTCGTGGTCGGCATTCCAGTCAATAGGTATGTTCATCGTTCTCATTCGCCCTAACTTAATTTCTAAATTAATAATATAGGCATAAAGCAAACTAAGCCAATTGATGTATTCTTTTAAGGCTTTAGAAATTTCAATTCTAGAGTTGTTTCGAATATCATCTAAAAATTTCTTTCTTTGTGCTCTTAGCGTAAATATATGAGATATCCCCCAGCCAAGAACTGCTATAAAAGCACCAACAACCACGGAGTCCACATTATCACCTCATTGAAAGTATTTCGCCAACTTGCCTGAAAACCTTATGATACTCCAATTATCAAAAAGCCTAACATCCCAATATCAGAAGCATCCTTACTCAATAAGAAGGGTTTTATTTTAAAATATCAAATACTAATTTTACTTATATGAAATTTGAGGTGATGTGTAAGATGAATGTTTTATCTAAGCTAGATAATATAACCCAAAAATGGGCATCAATCTTAACTCTCATCGGCTTTATCATAGGCCTTTTTAGTGTACCGCCATTTTTTTTCCCGTCTAAGCCCGAATTGACTTTTGAAATTATTAGTGAATTTGACATAATGGACATTCAAAAAAACATTCCAGGATTGACCATCAAATATAACGAAAAGTATCTATCCGAAGACAACCAAAGTCTTCGCATAATAAGAATAAGAGCACGAAATAGTGGCGATATTGATATAACAAAAGCACTTTATGATGAAACCTTACCTTTTGGATTCACTGTAAAAAATGGAGAGATTGTCAGCTTAAGACCAGCTGAATATGGTTCTGAATACTTCAAAACCAACTTTAAACAAAGTCTAGATAAGAACAATAATACGGTAGAATACAGTAAAATTATATGGGATAAGGAGGATTTTGTAATCACAGATCTATTAGTTGCCTATAATAAAGGCGCTTATCCTCAGATACTTCCTATCGGGAAAATAGCGGGAATAAGCAAATTTAGCACCAATGAAAATACATTATCTCGTTGGCTCGAGAAAAAACTAGTCTTAGAGAAAGTTGTTGAGTTACTTTTTAGAATGTTAGTTTCAATTATAACTATAATCGTATTCCACTCCGTTTTTAAAGAAGTAGTAAAAATACGTGATGCTAATATATATACATTCGTAGGAATAGTTCTAACTGTAATTGGAGTAATTCATTTTATTATAAAAAATTCTCCTAAATAATATATATTATATTGTTTTGATTAAAAAAGCGAAAATAATTGTGATTCCCGGGTCGATGGAATCTACGGTAGATTAAACCTATATATTATCTGTTTGGCTTATTTTTCCTGCAAACAAAAAAAGCCCCAGACCGAAGTCCGGGGCGATAATTAAAATACTCCAAAGAACAATTATTTACAGCCCGCTTATACATTACCTGACCGCCGTTTATATCTTTTACATCAGCCGGGTTTATGTGCGCCTGGCCTCTAAAGCTGCATCCTTGCTAAAATTGCGCTGGGCAGCTATGGGAATATAAAAAATCCCCCTTATGCCAGCCCAGGCCCGCGCCTAAATACCAATTCAAATAATTGTTTACCTTATATACTCCTACTTGCCAGGATTGACTTCCGTCCGGCTGCTTGACTTGCGCTGCGTAACACTTAGTGTTCTATCGCTATCTGCAATTGCTGCCGGTGGTAATGTGGGGTCTTTGTCGTTTATGCGGTCTTTGACGTTTTCCGCCGCCGCTTGTACTGTAGGGGCCTGCACGCTAAAACTAACTACTGGCTGCACCTTACCAGTATTGGCCTTTTCAACTTCCGCCGCCAGGGCTTCAGCATTTTGCTTGCTCATATTAAGCTCATTTTGCAAATAATTAATATCAGTGGCCTGCTGTTCTGTGAGCGTCACAGCTTCATGAAGCTTTGTTTCTGCTGCTGTATGCTTATGGTAAAAATAATAGGCAGTGCTGCCTGCAATTATTAGCAGGAGCAATGCCCCAATAATGATATACCGTGAATATTTCGAAGAGCCGGGAGCAATTTTCTCCACGGCTCTTTTTGCTAATTCAGATTCTACGCTCACCTATGGCAAAATAGCCTGTCCTTTCAAATGTACATTATATAATTTTGTCCGCGAAAAAAAGCATAAGGGACAACTTAACGAACAATTGACATAAACAAAGCCCCCGCAGAGCCTGCGGAGGCTTGATTTTATTGGTGGGGTTAGGAGGACTCGAACCTCTGACCTCATCGATGTCAACGATGCGCTCTAACCAACTGAGCTATAACCCCTTATAATGTCCCGGTGAGGACATTATTTATTATATTACTGTAAACTAACTTTGTCAAGCAGCTTTTAGTACAAAATATTATTTGCAATAACCAAGCGTTGAATTTGATTGGTTCCTTCATAAATCTGCATGATTTTTGCATCGCGCATATATTTCTCAGTAGGATATTCCTGTGAATAGCCATATCCGCCCAGAACTTGTACGGCATCAGTGGTAACCTTCATTGCCGTATCACCGGCAAAGCACTTCGCAATAGCCGACTCTTTCGAGTAGTCTACGCCTTGATCCTTCAGCCAGCACGCTCTATATACCAGCAGGCGGGCTGCATCAATCTGCATCGCCATATCAGCCAGCATAGCTTGTACCAATTGGAAGGAAGCGATTGGCTTGCCGAATTGAACCCGCTCTTTCGAGTATTTTACGGCTACTTCAAAGGCAGCCTGCGATAAGCCAACCGATACTGCACCTACAA
The DNA here is from genome assembly GCF_004339805.1 of Anaerospora hongkongensis. GTDB lineage: Bacteria > Bacillota > Negativicutes > Sporomusales > DSM-15969 > Anaerospora > Anaerospora hongkongensis. The sequence continues at coordinate 18,291 of NZ_SLUI01000021.1, forward strand.
ACGGACGGGCAGCGTCCAGGGTTTTCATCGCCAATTTGAAGCCTTCGCCCTCACGGCCAATACGATTGGCAGCAGGAATGCGGACGTTGTCCAAAATGAGTTCGCATGTATTAGAGGTGCGGATACCCATTTTGTGTTCTTCTTTGCCAACAGAGAAACCAGGTGTTCCCTTTTCCACAATAAAAGCGGTTAAGCCGCGAATACCGGCGGATTTACGGGCATTGGCAAAAATAACATAAATATCAGCAAGACCACCATTCGTAATGAAGCATTTTGTTCCATTTAGAATATAGTGATCGCCATCTTTTGTGGCAGCAGTAGCCACAGCACCGGCATCAGATCCGGCACCAGGCTCGGTTAGGGCAAATGCAGCCAGATTTCCATCATTGATTACCGAAAAAAACTTTTGCTTTTGTTCATCAGTACCGGCCAAAATAACCGGATAGGATGCTAACGCATTTGCTGCAACAGCGGTCGCAATACCGGCGCAGCCCTTTCCTAACTCTTCATACATAAGTGCGATAGAAATAGCATCGAGTCCAGGTCCGTCAAACTCTTCCGGAACGGCCAAACTTAGCATACCTGCTTCATCTAATTTTTCAAGCAGACCTTCGCGCAGCTTTCCAGCCTTGTCCATCTCTAAAGCATAAGGCGTAATCTCTTTAGCCACAAAGTCCTGGGCGATTTTTTTCAATGCTAGTTGGTCTGGTGTAAAACTAAATTCCATGATTCCCCTCCTATGTACTCCTGTACCAGAAAATCTATTTTTAAGTATACTGCATAATGGTAATTTTGTTAACACCTCTGAAGGAAAATCTTAGCAAGATGAGCCGCCGGCAGCACGATTTATTTTAGCAGCAGCTTGGCTCCTATCGCTAGCAAAACCAGCCCGGCAACCTGATTCCAGCCACAGGGCACCCGCTCCATCCCAAATCCGCCGAAATGATCAATAATGACTGCCGTGAGTACCTGACCGACAATGATCGCCGTAGTGGCATTGGCCACACCTACTGCCGGTATACTGGCAGCAACCAGGTAAATGATAAATACGCCGACAATACCGCCAAGATAAGCATACCAGGGGGCAGTCGTTATCGCACCGAGATTGCCTTTGCCCATACGCAGTACGTACAAAATAAATACCAATGCGATTGTACCGGTAACATGGACAATGAATGTAGCCTCAATGAGACCGATTACCTTGCTGAGTGCCGCGTTTAACGTACCTTGTATTGCCATGAGTACGCCAGATGTGAGTGCTAATAACAATGCAAGCATGTTTCCGGATATATCCAACAAGCACCCTCCCTTACCTGACTGATTGTTTGATCTATCAAGTAGTATCGGCGGTGCTTAATTTTTTATTCTAAGAAATTATCCGTCAGCCATTTTGTTACGGCATCGGCTGCCAGTACGCCATGCTGCGTAAATTGATGGTCGCCGCCGTCAATTTGCACGAACGTTTTCGGCTGAACAGCAGTTTCATAGAGCAGCCTGGCCTGCCGGATAGGGACTACTTCATCCGCTGTGCCATACAAAACGAGCACAGGTATCCTGCGCTCTGCCAGTGAGCGCATAGAATGTAGCAAATCATGCTTGGCAAAATCACGGATAAATTCCGGCTTCAGTTCCAATATTCCATAGCTGTCATTGAGCTTCAGCCGCTCGCCTTGTTCCAGTAAAGCATAGTCTTTTCCCAACGCAAGCTGAAACGTCTCGGTTAAATTGCAGGGCGTAGCCCATAATGCAAGTCCCTCGATTGAAGGATCGGCAGCGGCACACACCAGGGAGGCACACCCGCCCATGCTGCGTCCCAGCAAGATAATTTGTTCACCGGTATGCTGCCGGCAAAAAGCAATCACACTGGTTAGCTCTGCCACTTGCATGGATAAGGACTGGCCAGGAGTAAAATCATACCGTACTGCGGTAAAGCCAATTTCTGCGGCCATTTCCGCCAAACGTACGGCTTTGCCGCTGCCGTCTTTTGAACCGCGGAAACCATGACTCATAATCAGCGTTCTGCCGTTATCCTGGACTGGCCGGTGAATGACTGCCTGCAGCAGGGAAGCGCGCGAGGGGATGGCAGTAAGCTGTACCGGATTACTCATGTTCAAAACGGCCGATAACACAAAATGTTCCCCGGCTCTTAGCAGCCAGATTACCCTGACCGTCAAAAAGATCTGCCTCGACCACAATGGTCTGCCGTCCGTTATGAATCACTTTGCCCTCCGCTAAAACAGTCGAACCGGCCGCGACACCCTTGAGATAATTGATGTTCATCTCGATTGTCACAACCCGTTTGCCGCAGGAAGCGCAGGCTACCCCCATAACCGTATCCGCCAGTGATGCCAGTGAACCGCCATGAGCTGCGCCATACAAGTTGGCATGCTTGTCCGCTGCTACAGGCATATCCATTTTGACATGCCCCTCAGCAATGCTGACAATTTGCATATCCAGTAATTTTACATAAGGGTTCCGGTCATATATTTGGATTAAGTGCTGTTGAAGCCATTTTACCGAATCATTCATGAGATCCTTCCTCCTGCCAACATCCATCATTTTATAGTTTGGACCACTAAAACTAGCAAAGCCTCTGTCGTTTTATTTCGCCTAGGCATATTACTTTCTGATAAGATAAAAAACAGGCGCATGCGCCTGTTCAATCAAGGATATACACTGTCACACGCTGAACACCAAAATCCAGCGCCTGACCATGGCTGTCAAAAGCAAGATCGATCCGGTTGCCTTTTATTGCACCACCAACATCATCGGCAATCGCGTAGCCATACCCTGGAATATATAACCGGGTACCAAGTGGTATGGTATTGGGATCAACTGCCACAATGCCTTTATGTACAGGGTTGCCGCGGCTGGTAAAACTGGAATTGCCGGTATCATAAGCCGAGTAAGCAGAGGCCGTTACAACAAGCGATCTGCTGTAGCGTGATGGCTCGGAACCAGCACGTTCTAAGTAGCCCCAGGTTTGCTTGCCAACTACTCCGTCAACTGAGAGTCCATGAATCCGCTGAAACTCCTGCACTGCCTGGAATGTCGAATTACCAAAGATACCGTCAGCATCACCGCTGTACACTCCGGCATCACTTAATAGCTTCTGCAGCACCTGTACATCATCACCGCGCATTCCCTGCTTCAGGAGCTTATCCCCCGGCGCAGCAAAAACAGCAGCATTCGTGCACAGCATTACTGTCAATAAAACAGTAAGGAATAGAATCTTTTTCAATTGTTCCACCTCTCTTTTGGTGTGCCGCTCAGACTTACTGCGTCTGGCAGTAAAATCCGCACCGGTCTTAAGCCTCCGGGGTTAGCTGTCGGGATAGGGAAAAGAGAGAATTGAGAACACGCCCCTCCGCTTTTGCGGATTATCCCCTGTTGAATCTATTTGGTTCCCCCGTACTATGAAGATTCGGCTCCTTTTCTATATTACAACAATTTATTTCTTTGGTCAAACCTAGGCTATACGCCCAGCGTTTCCACCACGGCCTTGTTGACGACACCCGTTACTTCCATGCCTTTATCCTGCTGGTATTTGCGGACGGCTTCTTCCGTTGCCTTGCCATAGATACCATCAGCCCGTTCCTGGAGATACCCCAGCTCCTTTAGCTTAATTTGCAAAACAACAACATCGGCACCTGTTGTCTGGTACTTCAATACGCGCTGGATTTTTACGTTTCGCCCTTCTATCCTCACCGGCGTTCCCACCGGCACCCATTCGAATAATTCTTCCACATCTTTATTACGCATGCGTATGCAGCCATGGCTGGCAAACTGCCCAATCGACCAAGGTTTGTTAGTGCCATGAATACCGTAGACTCCCCAGGGCACATTGAGGCCCATCCACCGCGTACCAAAGCCGGTTCCCCAGTTATAATCCTTCCAAACCACCTGCCATTCGCCGATTGGGGACGGCGTTCCACTCTTGCCAACAGCAATCCGGTACTTTTTAAAGAGTTCTTCATCACTGTATACTTCCAGCAGCCGTTTCGCTAAGTTGATCGTGATGCTGATATTGCCGCCAGGTACGCCTTCCACCACTGGATTATCCTGGATAACAAACTCCCGTTCATCAGCAAATTCGAAGCCGATCATGCCAAATACTAAGCTCAACAAAACGATAGCGGTAATGCTATAGTAAAGGCGCTGCCGGCTGCACGGAAATGATCGAAAGTAAATCATAACACTGCCTCCTTAAGCTGTTAATGATAGATATATATGCATTCCGGGATGAATGTATTTCCTGGATACGCTATAATGAAGCTATGTTAACAATTGGGAGGCGAGCCCTGTGACCGAGCTTTTATTTCAAAACAACAGCTATATTCGTCAGTTTCACAGCCGGATTAAGCAAACGATTCCACTGCCAAACGGCAGTGTTGGCGTCGTGCTGGAGCATACCGCCTTTTATCCTGAAGGAGGTGGACAACCTTCTGATCACGGGCAGATTAATGGTCTACCGGTAACCGATGTCTACCGTGAAGGAACCGATATCATTCACGTCATGTCCGAGCTGCCGCCAACCGAGACAGTAGAAGCTGCGATTGACTGGGCACGGCGCTTTGACCACATGCAGCAGCATACGGGACAGCATATTTTATCAGCCGCCTGCCATGAGCTGTTTGGGGCAGCTACAGTAGGGTTTCATATGGGAGCGCAGTCCAGTCAGATTGATCTTGACCTGCCGGGCTTTACTGATGAAGAGCTGAAGTCTGCCGAACAAGCAGCAAATGAACTGCTTGTTCGCAATAAGGCAGTAAGCATTCACCAGGCTACACCAGCCACTCTGCATGAGTACCCGCTGCGTAAACCGCCTGCCAAAGACTTTGCGGCGATTCGCTTAATTGAAATAGCGGGAATTGATTGCTGCCCCTGTGGCGGAACTCATGTAGCAGCAACGGGTGAAATCGGCATAATTAAAATTCGCAGCTGGGAAAGAAAAAACAATGCCATTCGCCTCGATTTTGTATGCGGTTATCGCGCACTTGCCGATTATCAATATAAGAACCTATTAATACAAGAACTTTCCGGACGCCTGTCAGCTCCGGGACCGCAACTGCTCGCAGCTTTCGATAAGCTGCTCGCGAAAGCGGATGAAACTAGCCGGCAGTTGGCCGCCGCCAGACAGGAACTCAGCATCCAGCTTGCCGACAACCTCTACCGTCAGGCGGAACCGGTAAAGGGGATCAAAATCATTGCCTATCAATTAGCAAATTCATCTCCGGCTGAGGTCGCCGGACTTGCCAGACAGCTGGTTTCTTTTCCTGCGACAGTTGCACTGCTGGCAGGATTTGCCGGTGATAACAGCAAGGTCCATTTGGTCTTCAGCTGTTCACCTGGCCTAAATTTGAATATGGGCGCAATACTAAAAGCCGCCCTCCCTCTTATCGAAGGAAAAGGCGGCGGTTCCGATACTTCCGCGCAGGGCGGCGGCCCGGCTGTACATCATGCGGCACATGCCTTAGAGCTGGCTGAACAATCGGTGATCGCGTTACTCTGAGCGGTTCCGCAGCAAGAAAGCGGTAATAATTGCCGTTAAAGGAATGGCACAGATTAAGCCTATGCTGCCTGTTAATGCCCGGGCAAATTCTGTAACAATCATGTTCAGATTTAAGATCTTCACCATCGACACTTGTTTTTGTGAAGCAATGAGAAGCATTAACGGCAGGGAACTGCCGGTATACGCCAGGATCAATGTGTTCGACATTGTCCCCATAATATCCCGTCCCACATTCATGCCGGTCTTAAATAGTCCTTTGGCATCAATGGCCGGCTGAGCCTCTTTTACTTCGTAGAGTGCTGAGGAAATCGAGATAGTCACATCCATGACAGCCCCTAATGCCCCAAATACCATTCCGGCAAACAATACTCCCTGGAAATCGACCATAGGCAGAATAGCTGCCTTTAACATCATTGCCTCTTCACTATCAAGTCCGGTAAGGTGCATCAGTTGAATGGAACCAATGGACAAAATAGCGGCAATACTTACGCCGCCGATTGTTCCCAGGACAGCGGCCAGGGTTTTTATCGTCCGCCCACTGATCGTAACCTGGGTAACAACAGCGATAACCGCACTGATAGCCAAAGTCAGGACTGTTATATTAACTTTAGCCATAATAACCTGACCGATGAAAAACTGGCAAATAAGCAGTGTGGAAAAGGCAATAACAAATACCGATTTAACACCAACAATCCCGCCAAACACAATTAAAGCCAGGGCAAAAAAACCAAGCAGCCAATATACATAATCGAAGCGGTCAAAATCGCTTACATGATACGTAGTACGCTGTAGATCATGCGCTATAGCCACAATCACTTTGTCACCAGGATTAACATTGATCTCATACATGGATTTTCCTGTTATGTAATTAAAGGTGTCAACGACTTTTCCCGCTTCCGGCCCTGATGTCAATTTAATGCTGACCAGCTGGCCCTGTCCCATAAAATATTCTTTTTGCATGGAAGCATCCAAGGCGCCAACGGATAATACCGTTCCCTTTTCATACTCTACCGCCGTATTGTCCTTCGGAGCTGCCTCTACTGCTGCTGCTAAGCTAAAAATAATGATCAATATTGCTGTAACGATTCTTTTCATCATTCATCCTCCCGCTCACGACAATATTCGAGTTAAATCCCGCTATTCCTGCAAAAACCACTTTGTTTCCGCCAGGACTTACTGTTATACGAAAAAAGTAACCGGCTTAGCCGGTTACTCCAGTACATATGCTTTCACTCGCTGTATACCATAATTGAGTGCCTCTGAGCGGTTGTTAAAGGCTAAATCGATCCGGTTGCCCTGAATAGCACTGCCTTGATCTTCAGCAACGGCCTCGCCATAACCTTCAATCCATAGGCGTGTACCCATAGGGATAACATCAGGGTCAACGGCAGCGACTCCCTTACGCACTTTGCCTCCCATATACGTCAAATTACCCCATTTGCCATTGTCTAATGCCCCGGGAGCATAGGCAGTTGCTGTCATGTTTAACACTTTTTTATAATTGTCCGGGGCCCCTGCCAGGGAATCGTTTTTTACTGCCGCCTGGGGGGTAAGAGCCGCATTTTGATTCAGCAGCAACGCGAGAGCTGCCAGATTATTCCCATAGGGCTTAATCGTATCGGCAACCCGCTTCTCCATTTCCTGCCGCAGCTTGTTTTCTACCTGGCTGCTCATATTACTGTTGGCCAGGTCATCCGCTGAAACTCCATTAGCAGCAGTCAGTTGTTGTAATGCCGTATTGGCAATCACACTCCACAGGTTCTCTTTATTCCCCTGATCAAACTGTTTTTTTACGTTCAATAGTTCTTGGATTCGATTTAAGTTGCCACTTTCCAGTGCTGCTTTTGCAAGCTGCTCTTCCAGCGTTGCCGCATGAGCAGCCGGTAAAGAAGAAAAGACAAAGGAGCAGGCCACTGTTACAAACAAGGCAGCTATTGTTTTCTTCAATGTGATGACCCCTTCCTAGCTGTACATCCTTCATTATACCATTATGGCCGCTTTATAGAAAACTGTAATATATGTAAACAAAGGTATGCTCGCAAGCAGCGGGCATACCTTTGTTTTTGCTATTTGTTGTGCTATTTTGCCAATTGGTATAATGTTTCTGTCAATACTTCAACACCTGCGGCAATATCCTCAAGCTGGGTGTATTCTTCCGGATTATGGCTGATGCCATTGCGGCAGGGAATAAAAATCATACCCGCGGCGGTAAGCTGCGCCATATTCATGGCATCATGCCCTGCGCCGGAAGGCATGCGTTTGTAGGAGATTCCCAGGCGGCGGCTGGCTTCCTCAATAATTCCTTTAATGTGGTCATCCATGAATACCGGTTTATCCGATGACAGCACTTCAATTGATACCGGTGTATCCTGGCCTTCAGCAATTGTGCTGATTGCGTCCTTGATATCCTGCATCGCTTCGATAATGCTTTCGTGATTAATACCACGAATATCTACCCACATCTCAACTAAGCCAGGAACAACATTCATGACACCCGGATGAACCTTCATGGCCCCCACAGTCCCCACCGTGCCTAAATGAGATTGCTCCATTGCAATTTCCTGCACAGCCAGCACAATCATGGCTGCGCTCACCAATGCATCCTGCCGTTGATCCATCGGTGTCGTACCGGAATGTGCTGCCATGCCCTCAACTGTAATCTTCAGACGGGTTGGAGCAGCGATCGCCGAAACGATCCCGATCGTCGTTTTATCGGCTTCCAGCACCGGCCCCTGCTCAATATGCAGTTCCACAAACGCTTTTAACTCCTGCTTCTGACGGATTGCGTTAGGAATGCCCTGCAAATCAAAACCTTGTGCCTCAAGAGCTTCTGCTAACGTAATTCCATTTTGATCTTTTGCCTTGCTCCAGGCGGAAAGATTAGTCGTACCGGCCATAACCTTGCTGCCCATAGTCGCAAAACCGAAGCGGCTGGACTCTTCTGCTGCAAAGATAATCAACTCCAGTGGATGGGTCAATTCCCCTTTTTCTTTCAATTGCTTAATTGCTGCCAGACCGCCTACTACGCCAACAATCCCATCATAATCGCCGCCTTCAGGAACGGTGTCAAGATGAGAGCCGGTAACAACGGCCGGAGCATGCGGATTACGCCCTTCCAAACGGCCAATGATATTGCCGAACGCATCAAACCGGACTGCTAATCCGGCTTCTTTCATTAAGCTGATAAAGTATTCTTTCGCCTGCCAATCCTCTGCGCTAAAGGCCAGACGGCTAGTGCCGCGGGTTCCCTTTCCCCATGTACTGATTTTTTCAATTGTTGCTGCAATCCATTCTTTATCCATCCGAATCCGCCCTCTCCCACTTTTATCTTAGCAATCAGTATACCCTTACTAGTCTATCATTTCCACCCCGGCATAAAAATAATGATTTGATACAAAAAGGCACCCCTTGGAAGGGCGCCTGAATATTTAGAATAAAACAGAAGCGACTACAACAAGTAAAACTGCAACAGCAATGCCCCCACCAACAAGTAAGGCAGTACGGTTCAATTGATCAACATCCCGCTTATGGTGTGCTTTTTTTCCTTGCCCTTTCGCCACAGTTATGTCTCCTTTACGTCCAAGCTTCCATCATCTCACGTAATTTTACCACATGGCCCTGTTCTTCTATTTTCAGCCTGGCAAATATTTTTCTAGCATCATCAAATTTGGCGTTGCGGGAAAGTTCATCATATAACAAGATCGAGTCCTTTTCCGCCTGCATTGCCGTATGTAAGATACTTCTGACACTGTTCAGCTCAGCTATTTTCTCGCCGGCCAGGCTTTCCTGGGGAAAAATGTGCGATTCAGCCAGGACGGTCAAATAGCGATAGGTTTCCGGATCAAACAAGTACTCGGTGGAATGAGCTTCTTTGCGTTCCGAAACTGCTGTAAAAATCTGCGTAAATAGCTCGAGATGCTGCGCTTCTTCATTCATTAGAAAAAGAAAGAGGTCTTTATGTTCTTGGTGGACTGCTTGTTCGTAAGCCTGGTGATAAAATGCCTTACCACGAGCTTCTATCTCGATCGCAACTCTAAGGCCTTCTAAATCACTAAAAGTATTTTCCACTACAATACACCCCCTCATATCATTTCCTTGTTCTAATTCCCTGTTTTTCTGCCAACTCCTGCCAAGCTATTGATAATTATATAGCCGGCTGTAGAGTCCTTGTTGAGCTAATAGTTCCAGGTGTGTTCCCTGCTCGGCAATTTTTCCTTTGTGCATGACAAAAATCCGGTCTGCCTGCTGAATAGTTGATAAACGATGGGCCACAACAACAATTGTCTGCTGCGATGCGATTTTCTCCAGCGCATTCTGGATCATACCTTCCGTCTCACTATCAATGCTGGAGGTAGCTTCATCCAGGGCCAGGATATCCGTTCCGGCAGCTACGGCTCGTGCAAAGGACAACAGCTGCCGTTGTCCCATTGATAACAGAGCTCCCTGATACCCTACCGGTGTATCATAACCCTGCGGCATATTGATAATGGTGTCATGAATGTTTGCTGTGCGGGCAGCCATTATAATCCGGTCATTTGCTATAGCTTTGTTGTACAGACTGATATTATCGGCAATGGTGCCTTTGAACAAATGCACTTCCTGAAATACGGCCCCAATCCTGCTGCGCAATAGCTCAACCGGTATTGTCCGTACATCCATTCCGTCAACGTAAATCGTCCCCTGCTGGGGTTCGTAGAAACGGAGCAGTAACTGCAGCAAAGTCGTTTTACCTGACCCAGATAAGCCGGCAATACCAATAAATTGTCCCGCCGGGATAACAAGGGACACATCCTGCAATACCCATTGCTCTTGCTCATAGGCAAACCAAACATGCTCAAACCGGATTTCGCCTTTGAATTGCTGTCCGGCACTAACGTCCTGCGGCTCCTCCTGCAATTTTTCAGCAGAGATTAAATCCCAAATCCGCTCGGCTGCCGCTAAGGCCGACTGAAGCAGGCTGTATTTTTCCGCCAGATCCTTAATAGGCCAAAAAAACTTCTCCACATAGCGCAAAAAAGCGACTACAACACCAATCTCTAAGCCGCTTGCGATCTGCCAGTTGCTGAACCAGAGCACCAGAATAATTGCCAGAGAGTACACTAAATCAACTAATGGACGAAAGATAGCGTACGTGCGCATTTCTTTTAAGCCTGCTGACAAATATTCATCACTGACGTGCTGGTACTCTCCTTCGGTCTGTTTAAAGCGGGCAAAGGCTTTCACAATCTTAATGCCATTTAAGTTTTCCTGAATAAACGTATTCAGTGACGATGTTTTTTCACGAACCAGCCGGTAGGCACTGCGCGCATATTTTTGATAAGCAATTGCAACCACAATCATGACAGGAATGACGGTAAACGACACCAGTGCCAATTGCCAATCCATCAGCACCATGACAACGATAATTCCCATAATCATGATAAAGTCACTGATAAACGATATTAAAACATCGGTGTATAAATCTTTGATCGCATCGGTATCATTGGTTACCCGTGTCACCATTTTCCCGACAGGCTGAGTTTCCAGCTGCGAGTACCGCTGATAAAGCAACTGATAAAATACTTTTTGCCTGATATCAAAAATGATTTGCTGACCAATATATTGCAATAACAGAGTTTGACCGTACGATAAGATAATGCTGATCACAATGGTACTGCCATAAAGCTGAGCGGTTTGGATTAATCCGTCTACGTTGTGAGTGACGACTTGTTCATCAATCGCAACTTTCAATAAGTATGGGCGAATTAAATCCGCACCTGTTCCCAGCAGCATGATAACAAATGCTGCCAGCAGCAGCTTGAAAAAAGGCTTGGCAAATCCCCACAGCACCACCAGCATTTTACGATCCCACGCCTTAGTGGCAGCATTTGTTGCTTCCTCGGTTTGTCTTTTACCATACATTGCCATTATTCTTCACCTTGTATGAGTTGCTGCTCATACAGCTCATAATACAAGCCTCTTTTCGCCAATAATTGTTGATGGGTGCCCTGTTCGGCAATTGCACCTTCCTGCATGACAATAATTACATCTGCCGCTTTTACGGCCGCAACCCGCTGCGATACAATCAGCGTCGTCCTATTGGCAATAAAGTGGCGCATATTGGCAAGCAGCTCCGCTTGGGTGCGGTAGTCTAATGCGGCAAATATATCATCAAGCAGCAAAATGGCAGGCTTTTTAATCAGCGCCCGGGCAATCGCGATTCGCTGCTGCTGGCCGCCGGACAATTTTTTCCCTTTTTCACCAAGCACAGTACCAAAACCCATAGGCTTATCATCAATCGCTTCCTGGATTGCGGCAAGTTGGGCGGCTTTTTCAATCTCCTCCCGGGAATAGGTCTGCTCAAAAGCAATATTCTCCGCAATTGTCTTGGAAAAGAGAAAACTGTCTTGCGGCACATAGCCTACTGCCTGACGCAATTCGCTGTAAGCGATGGTATGAATTTCCCGGTCACCGACATAAATCGCATTTTCCGGCGGATCATACAAGCGTAATAATAACTGCAATAGCGTTGACTTCCCGGCCCCGGTCCGCCCCACAATCCCAATGACCGCTCCTGCAGGTATATGTAAAGATACCTGCCGCAAGGCCGGTTGCTTTGCCGTCGGATAGGTAAAAGTCAAATCATTAATCGTAATAGCTGCACTGTCTGTCGTTGGCGGATCTGTTTCCCCCGCCTCAGTGCCTTCATATGCCGGCTGCTCCAGTAAATCGGCAATACGGTTCAAAGAAGCGGTACCGCGCTGTATGGTATTGATCAAATAGCCTAATCCCATAACCGGCCAGATAATCAGTCCTAAATACCCGGAAAAAGCGGCAAACTCACCGACGGTAATCGTACCGTTGATGATCAGGTTCCCCCCCATAAATAAAGCAATAGCATAGCAGCTAAGCGGTGCAATATGCGTGACCGGCATATAAGCTGCCTGTAATTGAGCCATCTCCATATTAGCTGCAACATTTGCTCTATTAATACTTGAAAAACGTTCTAACGTCGTTTTTTCGGCCGCAAAGCCTTTAATAATTTTCACGCCTGCAAAAACTTCTTGCGTAAATTCCGTCATTGCGCTAAAGTTCTCTTGTACTTTCCGAAAACGGTCATGAACGAACCGTCCCATGTAAATAACCAGAATAAATATGAACGGCAATGGCAGAATCGTCCAAGCCGCCAACTGCCAGTTAATTGTTTTTATCATTACAAGCAGTGATGCCGCTCCCATTATGACGGCATCTACGAACAGCATAATCCCCAGCCCGACCGCCACGCGGACTGCAGAAACGTCATTAGTGGTCAATGCCATAATCTTTCCTGGCCCATGTTCATCAAAAAAAGCCATTGGCAAACGCAGGGCATGAGAAAAAATTCTTTTTCGCAAGTAATATTCCAGTCTTCGTGTAGTGCCCATGATACATTCTCTGTAAGCATAGCGTAGAATTGCGATTACGCAGCTGATTGCAGTTAACACCAGCAGCTGCCAAAGGACCTCTCCGCTGCTGGAGAGTAAACCGTCAACAGCTTTTCCGATGATGCGGGGAATAAAAAGCTGCAATAGATCTACGATAATAAGGAGAAGTACGCCAGTAAAATAGACCAGCCAATGGGTACGAAAAAATGCCTGTAAAACCTGAAACTTAAGGAAAGAAATCACACTAGTACCTCCTGCTACTATGATTAATTATCCTTTCTATGCCCAATATCCTCCTGCTGCCTGGTACTGGTCTTCATTAATAGAAAAAGGAATCGTTACTAAAAACAATTATTATTTACAAGAATATTTTACCATGTTAAAATATGGATAGTTAGTATTATCCGTTAAGGAGGTTTTCTATTATGCAAAAACGTACAGGCTTAGTGAAATTTGGCAATACTCCGGTTACTTTACTCGGTAATGAAATTAAGGTTGGCGATACAGCGCCTAATTTTACAGTACTAACGCCCGACTTAACTCCTGCATCACTTGATGACTATAAAGGTTCCATTCGCATTATCAGTGTTGTTCCATCCATTGATACCTCAGTTTGCGATATGCAGACCCGCTGGTTTAACCAGGATGCCTCGCAGATTGACGGCGTAGTGATTTTAACGGTTAGCGTTGACCTGCCCTTTGCTTTAAAAAGATATTGCGGTGCAAACGGAATTACAAATGTAAAAACGTTGTCTGACCATAAAGATCTGGATTTCGGCCTGAAATACGGTTTTGTAATGGAAGAGCTCCGCCTGCTGGCCCGCGGCGTCATTGTAATCGACAAGCAGGACGTTGTACGCTATGTTCAATACGTGCCGGAAATTAAAGACCAGCCGGATTATGAAAAAGCATTAGCAGCAGTTAAAGAATGCATCTAGAGTGTAGTTTATTCAAATCATAGAGAAATAGAAGACTCCCGTAAAAAATACGGGAGTCTTCTTGTTTTTCTTTAGTAGAGAAAGGTTAACCCGGCAGCGCTACGCTTTTCTGCTCCATGGAAGACGAAAGCACAACGTGAGTTTTTGTTACGCCATATTGCATAAATTCATCAATTAATCGTTCCAAAGTATCCATACCAGTTGCAACCACTTCTACGAGATAGTCTGCATCACCAGTGATCCGGTGACAGGACAAGACTGATCCATGACCGTCACTGAATTCAAGGAATTTCTTACAGGTATCGACATTGGTTTTGACGAGAATAAAGGCTCGGATAGGCAGTCCCGTTTTCTTAACGTTGACAATCGCTTTGTATCCTTTGATAACATCTGTATCTTCCAGCTTTTTGACACGCTCAATTGTCGCCGGACTGGTAAGCCCTACTCGCTGACCCAATTCTTTCATGGTAACGCGGCCATCACCTAGAAGGATTTCTAGTATGCGTAAGTCGATTGCATCCATAGTACACCTCTTTTTTAGAGAAACTCCCCCAACCACCGTTGAGGGAGTTTCTGTTGCTGCTTTGCAACCACGAAATCATGGTTTACTTGGGTTACGTTTAACTCACAGTTTCTAACAAATGCTGCTGACAGTTAGATGTTGAACAATAATTCTGCGTACGTAGGCATTGGCCATACATCTTTGTCAACCAGAGTCTCCAGTGTATCAGCAACTTCCCGTAATGCGCCCATTTTTTCGAATACATCAAAGCGGAATAAAGAGGCTTGTGCATAGGAATCACCATGAGCATTAGAAGCTTTATCAGTAGCAGCTTCCAGAGCAGCGATCTTTTTCTTCAGATCGCCAGCCAAAGCAGACACCTCAGTCAGCAATTCCGTTTGGGCTGACAAATCAGCTGCAATACCGGTAGCTTTAATGGTATTGATGGAAGCAGCCAGGTTGGTAGCAAATTTGATAACAGCAGGAAGAATTTGTCTCTTCGCCATTTCAATCATCGTCAATGATTCAATGTTAATTGTCTTGATATAGTTTTCAAGCTCAATTTCATAACGGGATTCCATTTCCACTCTGCTTAGAACAGCATGTTTTTCCATAACAGCCAAATTCTTTTCAGCAATCAGCGCTTTAGTAGCTTCTACAGTAGTCTTAATGTTCGGCAAGCCTCTTTTTTCGGCTTCCACTACCCACTCATCGGAATAACCGTTGCCATTGAAGACTACTTTTTTATGCTTCGTTGCTACTTCAGTTAAGAATGCTTTAACTTCAGCGTTCACATCCTGGGCTTTTTCCAGTCTGCTGGCAACTTCATCCAGAATTTCAGCAACGATTGTATTTAAAATATAGTTCGGAGCAGCAATCGAACCGGAAGAAGGCACCATTCTAAATTCGAACTTGTTACCGGTAAAGGCAAATGGAGAGGTTCTGTTTCTGTCAGTTGCATCTTTCGGCAACGCAGGCAGCGTAGTTACACCAATTTCCATCAAGCCGCCAGTTTTCGAACTGGTAGCTCCGCCTTTTTCGATTTGTTCCAGGATATCTTGCAGTTGTTCGCCTAAGAAGATGGAGATAATAGCCGGAGGAGCCTCATTGGCGCCCAATCTATGGTCATTTCCAGGATTTGCGGCAGACATACGCAACAAATCAGCATATTCGTCTACGGCTTTAATAACTGCACATAAGAAGAGCAGGAATTGTTGATTATCATGAGGAGTGTTGCCTGGGTCTAACAGGTTCATTCCATCATCTGTTCCCATCGACCAGTTGTTATGCTTACCGGAGCCATTAATGCCAGCAAATGGTTTTTCATGGAGCAAGCATACCAGGCCATGTCTCAAAGCAACTTTCTTCATTGTATCCATGGTAAGCTGGTTATGATCTGTTGCTATGTTAGTTGTAGTAAAGATCGGAGCAAGCTCATGCTGGGCAGGAGCAACTTCGTTGTGCTTTGTCTTAGCAGAAACGCCAAGCTTCCACAGCTCTTCATCGATTTCTTTCATGTAAGCGGAAATTCTTTCTTTCAGCGAACCGAAATAATGATCTTCCATTTCCTGCCCTTTAGGAGGCTTAGCACCAAAAAGTGTTCTGCCGGCAAAAATTAAGTCTTTTCTTTGTTCGAACAATTTCTTATCGATCAGGAAGTACTCCTGCTCAGGACCAACAGTGGTAATAACTTTGTTGGTTGTTGTATTGCCAAGAGCCTTTAATACGCGCAAGGCTTGTTTTGACAAGGCTTCCATCGAACGCAGCAGCGGAGTTTTCTTATCAAGGGCTTCACCTGTGTATGAGCAGAAAGCCGTGGGGATACATAAGGAACCATCTTTTACAAATGCCGGGGAAGTGCAATCCCAGGCAGTATATCCTCTAGCTTCAAAAGTGGCTCTAAGACCACCGGAGGGGAAGGACGAAGCATCAGGTTCGCCTTTAATCAATTCTTTGCCGGAGAATTCCATGATGGCTTTGCCATCAGCAGTAGGAGAGATAAAGGCATCATGTTTCTCAGCAGTTATACCAGTCATCGGTTGGAACCAATGAGTAAAATGCGTTGCACCTTTCTCAATAGCCCAATCTTTCATGGCATTAGCGACTACATCAGCAATTGCAGGATCTAAAGAACGTCCCTCTGCAATTGTCTTGTTTAAAGCCTTGTAAATCGCTTTAGGAAGACGCTCCTTTAAAGCTGCATCATTAAATACATTTGATCCGTAAATGCTCATCCCAAAAACCCCTTTCAAATTCATCATCATTTTTTAAGTTGACATTTTATTAATCAATTACTGAGCTGACTTAAAGCTTATGAGGTAAATTTTTAGTCATTTTTCTTCACCTCAGCCTTATTTTGTGTACTTATCGTGAGTCAATACCTAAAAAAATATAAAAAACTCCCCTGTATTACAACAAGAGGAGTCGTCGTTGACTCACGTATCATTTAATTACTTTGATTATAGCATATGTTGAGATTTTGTCTAGAGGGTAATTAAATTTTTTTGCTATTTTTTTCAGTATTAAAGGCATTCTGCCTTTCTAGGCTTGCAAAGTAACGTTAATAAGAGGGTTCGCCCTATTAACCATCTGTACAACCCTATGATAAATTAATTCTCGAAAAGTAAAAAAGCACCTACCTATGTAAGTGCCTTTACCGGGTATATTCCCTGAAAACTTCACAGAAGAAGAATACTTTGCGCTTTTATTCATAGGATGTTCCTCACTTCCGCTCGGAACAAAGCGATTCACTCGAGTTTGCGCGTCGCTTTCGCTTCTTCAAACTCGGTTCTCTGCTTTTAAGTCAAGCCCTCGGCCTATTAGTACCAGTCAGCTGAAATGGTTGCCCATCTTACACACCTGGCCTATCTACCTTGTCGT
>NZ_SLUI01000022.1 GCF_004339805.1 Anaerospora hongkongensis
TACGCCGAAAGTACTTGGCTGGAAACGGCCTGGGAGGATAGGGAGTCGCTGATTAGCAAAAAGCACTTACGAATGTGAGTGCTTTTTTGTTTTGTCTGTCTCTGAAAAGCCCAGCAGGGGAAGAGTCATTGCAACGCTCCGACGCTGTCGCTTAACCTACGCTCATGCAACGACACTCCCCCTGCCTCGTCAGCAATAGAGTGTATATAGCAGAATCTTATTAGAGAGTATTGGATTTAGAGGCAGGTTGAAGATAGATAATAGTGAGTACTAGGAGCTCGCGCAGGTATTTTTTCTTGTCCACAACATATGATTTACTATCACGGGTAGGGATGGTGACTGCTATGGTGGAATGGTACTGGCTTCCCCTTGCGGCCTGGGGCGGTGCGTTGGTCGGCGTAATGGCTGCTTCTTTATGTGCAATAAATAATGAGCGCAATTAAATGATAAGAGGGCTGCCTTAATTAGGCAGCCCTCTTATCATTATTATCGGGAATATTACGCGCTGATATTGGAATGGGTATCGCCGGATATTTCAGCCGGTACAGTTTCACTGACGAGCTTGGCGATTACCAAATCTCCGGAAACGTTCAACGTTGTTCTGCACATATCAAGGAAGCGGTCTACACCCAGGATTAAGCCCATGCCTTCAGGTGGTACTCCTACTTGTACGCAGAGGATAGCAATAAGCGGCAGCGACCCGCCTGGTACGCCAGCCGTACCTACTCCAGCTAAGACAGCCATCAGTACGACAACCAGCTGATTCTCAATTGAAAGGTTAATACCATAAACTTGCGCTAGGAATAAAACCACAACACCTTCGAAAAGAGCGGTTCCATTTTGATTGGCAGAGGCTCCGCAGGTTAGTACAAACCGGGAAATCTTTGCAGGCATCTTTAAGACGTTTTCTGCTGTATCTAAAGCTATTGGTAATGTTGCATTAGAAGAGGCCGTCGAAAAGGCGTATACATATACTTCCTGGCATTTCTTAAAGAATTGCCAAGGATTGGTTTTGGCAAAGACCTTTAAACAGAAAGCATAGACAACGAATTGTTGAATTAAAAGTCCTAATACGACAACACCGGCAAAATAGGCAACGTTCTGCAGGAAACCGGCACCTAATCGGTATGTTGTATTAAAAACAATGGCAAAAATACCATAAGGAGCTAACATCATAGCCCATTCAATAATTTTGAGAGAAGCCTTAAAAATGGTATCAAGCATTTTTATGAATGGATTATCTTCATCTTCGACGATCATGCTGAGGGCATAGCCAAACATTAATGCAAAAACCATGAGCGCGATGATTTCTCCCCCGAAGGCTCTGGCGGCAGAATCAATCGGATTTTGTGGAATCAAATCGATAAAGTACTGATACCAGGGTTTATCTTTTGCCGCTTGCACATTTTTCTGAATGGATAGCACACCCTGATTAGAGGCAAGGGCCTCTTTATCAAAGGTTAAGCCAACACCGGGCTGCATCACATTAGTCAATGTAACAGCGATAATTACAGCCAAGAAACTTAATATCAGTGTAAATGCCATAGATCTTTTCGCTACAGCTCCCAGGCCACGGCCTTTTCCAAGTTCAAATACACCAAGGATGAGGGCGGATACCAGCAGGGGAACGACAACCATAAAAATCATTCGGAGGAATACTGCACCTGTTAAAGTACAAATATCAGTAAACGACTTCATAAAGGGAAAAGATTTTTGGGGTACGTAATAGTAACCAATCAGACCAATAACAACACCTAAAACAAATCCGAGTAAGAGTTTTTGATATTGTTTCACGAATTTCCCTCCCAAACTTTTCAATTAAAGATGCAACTGTTGGAGACGGTACGCATACTGCAGTCTTTAGGAACCAGCTCCCATCTTTTAAATATATAGCCTATGTTGTCGTTTAATCCCTCCTTAGGAAAGATAAATTTAGAGAACGATTAATTTTATTATAACACTATAAAATGAATATTAACACTTATCTGACGATTTAATTAACAAATAATGTATAATTGGTAAAATAAAAAACGGAAGCAGAAATTGCTTCCGTTTAATCTAAGCCTGCTTAGTCAATTTTTTTGTAGGCACTAGCTTTAGCACCACAGATTGGACAGGTTTCGGGAGTGTGTTTTTCGGCAATGTGGCCGCAAACCGGACATAAGTAAATGTCATATTCTTCGTGGGATGTTAACTGCTCCAGTGCTTTCGCATACAGGTTAGCGTGTACTTTTTCTGCTTCATTTGCCAGGTGGAATATCCGGGCAGCAGCTGCATTACCTTCCGCTTTTGCCTCATCAATAAAAGGTGGATACATTTCACTGAACTCATAAGTTTCGCCTGAAATGGCTTCCTTTAGATTTTCTGCAGTGGACTTAATACCACCTTTGGCTTTTAATTCTGCAAAGGCATGAATCGTCTCAGCCTCGGCAGTAGCACGGAAAAGTTTTGCAATCTGGGCATGACCTTCAAGCTCAGCTTGTTTAGCAAAGGCCAGGTATTTACGGTTTGCTTGCGATTCACCTGCAAAGGCAGCACTTAAGTTTTTGTCAGTAGTACTCATTCCTTAATCCCTCCAGATATATCAAATTATTATCTATGGATTATTATTATCCAGATGGGGGGATTTGTCAATATAAAAATTTACTTTAGCGATGCTGCATCCTTGGTTGTAAAAGCCAATAAACAAGCCCTAAAACTAATAAACTTGCTAAATACATACTTCCATCTTGCAATGATATGCCTTCTGAGCTAAGAATTAGCAGCTTTCGCACCATTGCGGCAATGGCTACTTCAATAAACAGCGTTACTCTAATCGGCTCGCCTTTTAAATGGCGTATTTCCGAATTTAACAGCTCAGAAAGTGTCCATAAGATGAGCAGTGCACCTAAAGCATGGATGGTTCCTGTGCTTACATTGCCGGTAGTAAAGATGGAATAAAAGTCCGTAAAGCAGATAACTAAAGTCATTAGCACTGTTATAATGAGAGCCAAGCAGAAAAATAAGTGGAGAAAGTGTGTAAAGCGTTTCATTTGGTAAGCAATTTTACGTTCAAAGTTACCATTATCTGCGTTCATAGCAAAATATCCCCCAATTTATTTAGTATGTTACCGTAGTACAATTATACCAGATAAATTCAGGAAAAACGTCATTGCCGGGTAAATAGAAAAGACAGCTGCTAGTGGGCTAGCAGCTGTCTTTTTACTGGTTGCGTGACAATAATTTTAAAACTTTTGCACCTGTATTTTTAACACGACGCAAGGGTGCAATACTTACTTTGATTTTAGGTTTCATATCTTTCTCAGAACCAAAATCACCGCGCTTTATCGTGGTAGCTTTTACTTTCTCCGGCTTTAAATAAGTCTTGAGTGCAGCGACAGCCTTATCAGGACGGCTGTGGTCGGAACATGTAAATACATCAATAGCGGCATAGCCTAAAGTGGGATAGGTATGAATGCTCATATGACTTTCTGCTAATAGGGCGCAGGCCGCTAGGCCTTGGGAATCAGTCTGCTGATAGGAAAAATGGAGGAGAGTCATATTGGCATCAGATATTGCAGTTAGCATTGCTTCTTTAATCAGTGCGATATCAGCCAAAGTTTTAAAACTGCAGCCATACATGTCGACAAGTAGATGTTTTCCGGTTAATTTCATCACACAGCGCCCCTTCTTAATATTCGAATTTTCAACAGTGAGGCGTATGCTTTTCCATTAAACAAAGGATTGTATGGAAAAACGTGAGTTTCACAGCTATAGAAGCAGTATTACGCCATATATTATATGCATATTACAACTTTTCATTATAAAGTGATGTGAGAAAATTGTAAAGATTTATTTGGACAAGGATTATTACATGCCTGTAGTATTTTTAATGAACAAAATCAGTGTGGCGTAACAAGCAGGAAGGAATATGACGTTACGTGTACAATTTTTATATAGCAGTTATGGCATAGCTTGTATTTGGCTGAACAGCAATTTGTATATTATCATCATTTTTGTGAGATTAAGATAAGGAGAGAAAACAAATGAACAAAATTGAGCTAGCAAAAGGTGTATATTCTGTTGGAGCAGTGGATTGGAATGTTCGCGATTTTCACGGATATACTACACCTAGAGGTGTTACCTATAATGCCTTTTTAATTGTTGATGAAAAAGTTTGCCTAGTCGATACTGTAAAAGCACCCTTTGCGGAAGAACTTATGGAAAGAATTTCGCAAATTATTGATCCGGCCTGCATTGACTACATCGTTACCAACCATATTGAACCTGATCATTCCAGTGCCTTGCCGGCTATTTTAGACCGGGCGCCGAAAGCTACCGTCGTAATTACTGACAAAGGCGCCGAAGGTGTAATGAAATATTATCAGCGTCAAGCGAATTATCAGGTAGTAAAAGAAGGGGATTTCCTCGAATTAGGACGCAATAAACTGCATTTTATACCGCTTCCAATGCTGCACTGGCCTGATTCGATGGCATGCTACTTAGATGGTGAGCAAATTCTCTTTTCTAATGATGCATTTGGTCAGCATTATAGCAGTACGCACCGGTTTGATGATGAGAATAACCTTAATGAAGTGCTGTATGAGGCCGCGAAGTATTATGCGAATATCCTGATGCCTTTTAACAGGCTGGTTCCAAAAGCACTGGAAAAGGCCGGCCGTTATCCCATCAAAATGATCGCGCCAAGCCATGGTGTGGTATGGCGCAGCCATATTGAGGCCATTCTTGCCAAATATGAGCAATGGAGCAAAGGGGCAGCTTCTAATAAGGTAATTGTCGCCTATGACAGTATGTGGGGCGCTACAGAAAAAATGGCGCGCCGCATTTTAGACGGGCTTGCTGCTGCCGGAGTGCAGGGGAAATTATATCGCCTTTCAGGAGCAGACCGCAGTGAAGTAATGTGGGATCTGTTGGAGGCTAAAGGGATTTTAATAGGTTCGTCAACGTTGAATAATGGCATGATGCCGACCGTAGGCGCTATGTTGCTGTATATGAAAGGCCTGCGGCCGGCAAATAAAATTGGCGCAGCTTTTGGTGCCTATGGCTGGGCAGGCGGTGCACAAGGCGCTATGGAAGAATTATTGGCGGCAGCAGGGGTTGACGTGGATAAGGCTGGACTCACTGTTAAATGGACGGCCAATGCACAAGAGCTGGAAAAATGTTTCGCTTTTGGTAAAGAATTTGGACAGAAGGTGCTGGATAAAGTATAATAGCAGAGCAGTCTTTGAAGACGTGGTAAAACCCGTATCACATGCTTCATATGGCGCTGCCTATGCTAATTGTAATGATAAGTAAAATGTAGATGAAATGAGGCGCTATAATGGAAGCGACAGCTACTGTCTATATTCGCAAAGGAGCTCAGCATCGTATTGAGAGTGGACATCCCTGGATGTATCAAAGTGAAGTGGATCGCATTGAAGGGGACTTTCAGCCAGGTAGTATTGTTGATGTATGCAATCACCGGGGCCGGTTTATTGGCAGAGGGTACATTAATCCCCGCTCGCAGATTATCGTAAGGATAATGACGCGAGAGCAGGAGCCGATAGATCGGAACTTCTTTCAAAAACGCATTACCGCAGCGTGGAAATACCGCCAGCGGTTTGTGAGCGAACCAGAATACTGTCGGCTCGTATTTGGGGAGGCCGATTTTCTGCCTGCGTTGATTGTCGACAAATTTGGTGACTATATTGTCATCCAAACTCTGGCATTAGGAATTGATGTTCACAAAGAGACAATCGTTTCTATTTTGGACGAAATGTTCCACCCTGCCGGAATTTACGAACGCAATGATGTGCCTGTTCGTAAATTAGAGGGATTAGACATGCGTAAAGGATATCTAAAAGGAAATTTTCCTACGCTCATACAGGTTAAAGAAAACGACTTTCCTTTTTATGCGGATATTGAAAATGGGCAAAAAACCGGCTTTTTCTATGATCAGAGAGAAAACAGGCAGGTGCTGAAGCAGTTTGTTGCCGGTGCACATGTACTGGACTGCTTTTGTCATACCGGCTCATTTGCAGTTCATGCGGCCAAGTATGGCGCCAAAAGTGTAACCGCTCTTGATATTTCGGATCTTGCTATTGAAGTTGCTCAAAAGAATGCCGAATTAAATGGGGTAAGTGATATATGCAGCTTTTCAGTAGGTAATGCTTTTGATGTATTGCGGGCGCAAACAGAAGAGAAAAGACAGTATGATGTCGTCATTCTAGATCCCCCTGCCTTTACAAAGAGCCGTTCTTCCCTGGAAGGTGCAGCCAGAGGCTATAAGGAGATTAATCTGCGAGGCTTGAAGCTGGTCCGCCCAGGGGGCTTTCTTGTTACCTGCTCCTGCTCATTTCATATGGACAGGGAGCTATTCCGAGCAATTGTAGTCGATGCAGCCAAAGATGCCAGAAGAGTTATCAGAGAGGTCGATTACCGTACACAGGCTAAAGATCATCCCATCCTGCCGGCAGCGGCAGAAACTCATTACCTGAAATATTTAGTTGTTGAAGTGCAATAGCGATAGCAATAGCAATACACTAAGCGGAGAGAAGGCCTTCTCTCCGCTTTTTTTCGTTTTCCAATTCGTAATTTTGCTCACAGGATGGCAATAATAGAAATAGCAGAAAAAGTTTGTAAGGACTATTGCAATTAGTCAAAAGGTCAAATATAATAAAGGCAAAAGGTCAAATAAAGTCAAATAAGCAAAAGGGCAAAAGTGTGGTGACAACATATGAGTAATTTGGCGGATGAAATTGAACGTTTTATTTTACGCAAGCTGGCGGGACAAAAAGGTGATATTGTCATTCTAAGGCGCAATGAACTCGCCGATGAGCTTGCCTGCGCACCGTCGCAGATTAGCTATGTTTTGAATACCCGTTTTTCCATAGCAAGAGGTTTTATTGTTGAGTCCAGGCGGGGTTTAGGAGGATTTGTGCGCATAGCGCGTGTGCCTCTCCACACTATTATCTTTGAAGATGCGGCAAAGCAAGTTGATGCCGACATATCTTTAACTGATCTTAGGGGCATGCTGATTCACCTGCGGGACAATGGTTTGCTAACTGGCCGGGAGTCAGTATTGCTAATGGAATCTTTCTCCATTATATATGAGTATCTGTCTCCTTATGAACGGGTAGATGCTGTTCAAAGATTGTTGCGGCAAGTGAATGCGGCAAATGAATAAGTAAAGGAGCGGTTTGCTATGTTATGTGATGATTGTCAGAAAAGGCCGGCCTCTGTGCATATAACACAGATTACCAATAACCAAAAGATTGATAAGCATTTGTGCAATCAATGTGCGCAGGCTTATGGAGATATTGCTTTTTCACTTGATTCGAAGTTTTCGGTACATGATTTTTTGAAAAATATGTTTTATTCAGGGGCAGCGGAAAATATTCCCGCTAAAAGTGGTAAAGCCTGTGCTAATTGTGGTATGACCTATCATGATTTCAGCCGTACGGGAAAATTTGGCTGCAGTGCCTGCTACAGTACTTTCGGCGATCACGTTGAACCGCTGCTGCGCCGTATTCATGGTGTAAGTACGCATACAGGAAAGCTGCCCCGCCGAACAGGCGCAACATTAGAATTGAAACAGCGCATAAAAAAATTACGGTATGATTTGGAGCGGCACATTGTGCAGGAAAAATATGAAGATGCCGCTAAAATCCGGGATGAAATTCGCGGATTGGAGAAAGAACTGCTAAGTTCGGTCAGCGAGGAGGGGAAGATATGACAATCGAACAACTTTTGGATGAGCCGCTTAGCGGCTGGATGAAAGGGGAAGGACCGGAGAGTGATATTGTTTTATCCAGTCGTATTCGATTGGCCCGAAATTTTGATCAAACCCCTTTTCCCAATCGGGCCAGTGATGACGTTTTGGCCAATGTAGTGACTGAACTCCGCAAATCTGTTACAGATTTAAGTAATCAGGATAACCATTCTTATCTGTTTATCGATATGGAAAAGCTGGAACCATTAGAACGAAATGTCCTTGTCGAAAAACATATTATCAGCCCAAGCCATGTTCAGGAACCGGTAAACCGGGCGCTTATCGTGCGTGATGATGCAGGTGTGGCAATTTTGGTAAATGAAGAGGATCATCTTAGAGTGCAGTGTTTGCTGCCAGGCTTAAATTTACCAGAAACATTGGCTTTGGCGAATGAAGTTGATGATATACTGGAATCCCGCCATTCCTTTGCTTTCCATGAGCAAGTGGGCTATTTAACCGCATGTCCGACTAATGTGGGAACGGGACTGCGTGCTTCGGTAATGATTCACTTGCCGGCGCTTGTTCTAACAAAACAAATCAATCGGATTATCGGAGCGGCTACACAGATCGGGCTGACCGTGCGCGGACTCTATGGCGAAGGGTCGGAGGCTGTAGGTAATATTTTTCAGATTTCCAATCAGCTCACATTAGGCCAGAATGAACAGGAAATTGCTTCTAACCTGCAAGCTGTTGTCAGGCAAGTGGTGGGACAGGAGCGGGCAGCCAGAGAGGCTCTGCTGAGAGATTCGAAAGATATGCTGGCGGACAGAGTCTGGCGTGCGTACGGAGTACTCCGTTATGCCCGCAGTATTTCCGGACAGGAAGCACTTGCTTTATTAAGCGAAGTACGATTAGGAATTGATTTGAACTTAATTGACGAGGCGCCACCTACCATTTTTAATGAGTTATTAGTTATAAGCCGGCCTAACTTCTTGCAAAAATTTGCTGGGATAGCGGATATCCATCCGGCAGAACGAGACACCTTGCGTGCTCAGGTTATTAGAGAAAAGTTGATGAACTTCAAAGGAGGGAATAAGGATGCTTGATAAATTTACAGAACGCGCGAAGAAGGTACTGGTGCTTGCCCAACAGGAGGCGCTTAGGTTAGGACATGATTATCTTGGCACCGAGCATTTGCTGCTAGGCTTGATTCACGAGGGGGAGGGAGTAGCGGCAAAGGCGCTGGCGTCTTTAAATATCAATCTGGAAATGGTTCGCAATCAGGTTGAAATGATGATAGGCCGGGGAGACGATCAGGTAGAACAAATTAACTATACACCCCGTTCTAAAAAAGTTATTCAGCTCGCTTTTGAAGAAGCACAGCGGCTAGGCCACAGTTATATTGGTACTGAACACTTATTGCTGGGACTTATTCGCGAAGGTGAGGGAGTAGCCGCTCAAGTACTGGTGCGGCTAGGCGCAGATATTGCGGTCGTTCGTCAGAAGGTAATTGAATTGTTGGGGGGCATGGCCATGTCCGGAACCGGATCACAGGCCAGCAGCCAGCAGTCCAAAGGCAATGTAGAAACTCCGTCCCTGAATGAATATGGACGGGACTTAAATAAGCTGGCGAAAGAAGGAAAGATTGATCCTGTCATTGGCCGTGATGGAGAAATTGAGCGGGTCATCCAAATATTGAGCCGCCGTACAAAAAACAATCCGGTACTGATCGGTGAGCCCGGCGTAGGTAAGACTGCAATTGCCGAAGGCCTGGCACAGCGCATTATTGACGGGATGGTGCCGGAGACATTGCGGGACAAACGCGTAGTATCCCTGAATATGGCATCTATTATTGCCGGTTCCAAATACCGGGGTGAGTTTGAAGAACGCTTAAAGAAGGTTATGGATGAGATTCGCCAGGCCGGTAATATCGTATTATTTATTGATGAGCTGCACACATTGATTGGCGCAGGTGCGGCTGAAGGTGCTATGGATGCTGCCAACATCTTAAAACCGGTTTTGGCAAGAGGTGAGCTGCAATGTATTGGTGCAACCACGTTAAATGAATACAAGAAGCATATTGAAAAAGATACTGCCCTGGAAAGACGTTTCCAGACCATTCAGGTAGGCGAACCGTCTGAAGAGGATGCTATTAAAATTTTGCAGGGCCTCAGGGATCGCTATGAGGCATTTCATAAAGCACAGATAACAGATGATGCTATCGAGAATGCAGTTAAGCTGTCAAGTCGCTATATATCGGACCGATTTTTACCGGATAAGGCAATTGATCTAATGGATGAAGCGGCATCACGGGTACGCCTGCAGGCGTTTTCCCTGCCGCCTGACCTCAAAGAAACAGAAAAGAAACTGGAACAAGTGCGGGCTGAAAAAGAAGCAGCTATTAATGGACAGGAATTTGAGCAGGCAGCAAAACTGCGGGATGAAGAACAAAGGTTGCGTTCCCAGCTGGAAGCGAAGCAGAATGAATGGAAGCAGCCGGAAAGCAAACGGGTTGTTGTAACAGGTGATGATATTGCACATGTTGTAGCCAGCTGGACGGGAATTCCGGTGAAAAAACTGGCCGAAGAGGAATCAGCGAGATTGTTGAAGCTGGAAGAAGTACTGCATAAAAGAGTAGTAGGCCAGCATGATGCAGTTGCTGCCGTAGCCAGAGCAGTGCGCCGGGCACGGGCAGGCCTGAAAGATCCCAAACGTCCGATTGGTTCGTTTATCTTCCTGGGGCCGACCGGTGTTGGTAAGACAGAACTGGCTCGCGCATTAGCAGAAGCGATGTTTGGTGATGAAGAAGCCATGATTAGACTGGATATGTCGGAATACATGGAGAAACATACCGTATCCCGCCTGGTTGGTGCTCCTCCCGGATATGTAGGGTATGATGAAGGCGGTCAGTTAACCGATGCCGTGCGCCGGAAACCGTATTCGGTTATTTTGCTGGACGAAATTGAGAAAGCTCACTACGATGTATTTAATATTTTACTGCAAGTATTGGAAGACGGGCGTTTAACAGATGCCCAGGGGCATACGGTTGATTTTAAGAATACCGTAATTATCATGACCTCAAATGTTGGTGCCCAGCATTTGAAAAAAGACAGCGCCTCATTAGGCTTCTTGGCCGGCTCTAATGCGCAAAATGATCAGGACGCAGCAAAAAATCGCGTACTTGAAGAAGTAAAACGTCAGTTCCGGCCTGAATTTCTCAATCGTGTAGACGAAATGATTGTGTTTAGCAGTTTGACGGCAGCCGACTTAAATGAAATTGTAACAATTATGCTGGCTGATTTGGCAAAACGGCTGCAAGATGCCGGCTTCGCTTTGGTAGTAACGGAAAAGGCTAAAAACGAGCTGGTAAGAGAAGGCTACGATTTCCAATATGGGGCACGTCCCTTGCGCCGCTCTATTCAAAAATTAGTGGAAGATCCGATAGCTGAACTTATGCTTCGCCGTGAGGCGGCTGCCGGTGAAACAGTTAAAGTCGATGCGGATGAAACCGGTAAACTAACTTTTGGGAAAAAAGAATAAATAGCAGGAAAAAGCAATAACTATCACGAAAAAGAGCACTCTACTGTTATGTAGAGTGCTCTTTTAGATTAGGCAGGTGAGAATCAACTTTGTCCAAAGCAAAAATAAAGTTTTGCTGTACCGAATGCGGCGCAGAGTCTCTAAAGTGGCTGGGGCGCTGTCCCGGTTGCGGAGCCTGGAATACGATGGTCGAAGAAATGACAGCCGCGAAGGCGGATAACCGCATTCGTTTTGTGCAGGGCAGTAAACCAAAGCCAATTACGCAAGTTGATACTACTGCCGTAGGAAGACGGATAACCGGCGTATGTGAATTCGACCGTGTATTGGGGGGCGGGATTGTACCGGGAGCACTCATGCTGATCGGGGGAGATCCTGGTATTGGCAAATCAACTTTATTGCTGCAAGTTGCAGCAGGAGTCAGTGAACGATACGGCCCAGTGCTTTATGTATCAGGGGAGGAGTCGGCCGTTCAAACCCGCATGCGGGCAGAGCGGTTAGGCAGTTTAAGCAATCATTTATTCATTATGACAGAAACAAATCTGGATGAAATTGCGGTCGCGGCTAATGCTATGAAGCCTGCACTAGTGATTATTGATTCGATACAGACGATGTTTAATGCTGAAATTCCCTCAGCACCGGGCAGTGTAGGCCAGGTTAGGGAGGCTACCGGCAAGCTGCTGCGTTTTGCCAAGGAGACGGATGTACCGGTAGCAATCATTGGTCATGTGACCAAGGAAGGTAATATTGCCGGTCCGCGACTGCTTGAACACATGGTAGATGTGGTGCTGTACTTTGAAGGGGAACGCAATTATGCCTTTCGGGTTTTACGTGCTATGAAAAACCGGTTTGGATCCACTAATGATAGTGGTATTTTTTCCATGGAAGAAGACGGCCTGAAGGAGGTAGTTAATCCATCGGTGCTGTTACTGGCGGAACGTACTCATGACATGCCTGGCTCGGTTGTATTAGCCTGCCTTGAGGGAGTAAGACCGCTGTTAATCGAATTGCAGGCGTTAGTCAGTACAACGGTTTTTGGGATGCCCCGCCGGATGGCGGCAGGATTTGATTACAATCGGCTAATCTTATTGATGGCTGTTTTGGAAAAACGGGTTGGATTATCTTTGGCGAATCAAGACGCTTACGTTAATGCGGTCGGCGGTATTAAGATAGATGAACCGGCAGCCGATCTTGCTGTGGCTTTAGCTATAGCCTCCAGCTTTCGCAATGCAGCGGTTAACAGTCAAACTGTTGTGATGGGAGAAGTCGGCTTAACGGGTGAGGTACGAATGGTTTCCCGGGTTGACATCAGGATTAGTGAAGCTGCCACACTAGGCTTTAAACGGTTTGTTATTCCTGCAGGTAATGTGCCGGGACTTAAGACAAAGCAGCAAGGGCTGGAAATTGTGGGAGTACGTGATGTCACGGAAGCCATGGAGGCGGTATTCGTATGACAAAAATTAGAGATGAACGTTTTTGGGATGCACGTTTTATTAAAACGATTAAAACCCTGGCTCCTGGAACGATGCTGCGCGAGGGACTGGAAAATGTTCTGCGTGCCAAAATGGGGGCATTAATCGTTGTCGGTGACAGTGATGCGATTATGAAAGTTGTTGACGGCGGTTTTGTTTTAAATTGTGAGCTTACGCCAGCCGGATTCTATGAATTGGCAAAGATGGATGGAGCATTGGTCCTGTCTAATGATGCCAAGCGAATCTTATATGCAAATGCTCAATTGGTTCCGGATGCCGGGATTGAAACCTCAGAAACAGGTACCCGTCACCGAACTGCCGAGAGGACCGCTAGAGCAACAGGGGCACTTGTTATTGCTATTTCCCAGCGACGCAATGTCATTACCGTATATTTAGGTAATCTGAAGTATACATTAAAAGACCTGGCAGTCATTTTAAATAGAGCGAATCAGGCCTTGCAAACCCTGGAAAAATATCGCCAGGTGCTTACCCGCGGCTTACGGACCCTAAGTGCTCTCGAGTTTGAGGATCTTGCTACGTTGAATGATATTGCAGCGGTTCTCATTCGTGCTGAACAGGTGAACCGAATTGCCCGTGAAATTGAGAGAAATATAATTGAATTAGGCAATGAGGGCCGTTTGGTCAACATGCAAATGGAAGAGCTGATGGCAGAAGAAGATGAAGAGATGCTGCTAATCAAAGATTATTGTGTTAGTGCAGATACAAAAGCACAAGAGGCCGTTCGCGAGCAGCTGGCAGCCTTGCCGGAGGAAGCTCTTGAAACGATAACGGTTTGCCGTCTGCTAGGCTATGGGGTTACAGCCAGTGCCGTTGATGTTCCCGTTGTTCCCAGAGGCTATCGTATTTTGCGGAAAATTCCCCGGTTGCCAATGATGATCACAGAAAACCTAGTTGCTCATTTTAAAACATTGCACAGAATTTATAATGCTTCTATAGCTGATTTGGATGAGGTGGAAGGTATTGGCGAAGTACGGGCAAAAACAATTAAAGACGGCCTAAAGAGAGTGCGGGAACAGGCACTCTTAGACCGTCATGTATAAAGTCCGACCTCATTGCTTTAGCTTCTTTTTATATTCATCCAGGTTCACATCTTCTACAAACCGGGCATAAGCCCGGTTTTCTTCTACCCTAATGATGGTATACCGCTTGTTTTCTTCCGTTATTACTTCGTCGCCAACGCTGACAATAAGGGGAACATACATTAAGTCTACGCCGCTTACTTCATCGAGAATAATATAGTAATCGTAAACTTTTTGCGGCTGCTGTTCCGGCTTAGGCTGGATCGAGAGAAACTGCAGCGGCAACAAATGCGAGAGGGCAAGCAGGAGCAGCAGTCCGGCTGCAACAGAGCCCACTATAAGCCACATACGGCGTTTCACAGCCATTTGGCTCAGCTCCTTTAATTCTTACGCTTTTTACGGAACCGGAAAACATCACCGAATTCACGTTTAGTAAAATTGCTTAATTTTTGTTTAGCTTCCTTAACGCTTCCGGTACTAAGCAACAGGAAAGCCGCTGCACCGACAATAACTGCGCCTGCTATATAGAGCATATCCCAGCCTGTACCCCCATTAGGCACGTTAGCGGCAGCTACACCGTTGCCTCCGGCAATCGGACTGGCTTGAGCCACATTACCACCTGTGTTAGCCAAGAATGTGGGGACAATATCAGCAAATAGCGTAATACTATGGTCAGCTGCAGCCCGGGAATTGTATTGAGTTCCTATTTCAAGCAGCATGGCCCGGGGATTTAAGTCCTGATTGTAGTTGCCATGTGCGATAAAAATACCACGTATCAACCCTTTATATTTATTATCGGCGGCGGCTTTGATGGTTTTGGCATAATTCATCGTGGTAGCGCGATTTTGATTTTGCTTGCCGACAACTAGAAGGATCTTAGCAGCATCTTGACCATTAAAAGAAGTCTTATACGCTTTGAGCGGAGCACTGTCACGGTGTACGTCAAACAGTGCAACCGGACGTTCGCCAAGCAACTTGGCAAATGTTCGCCGTGAACGTTGATAGGCATTGGCATCATGCGGATCATGCAGCGTCTTGCGATGGTCAACTTCGTAACCAAGCTCTTTGAGCCGCGTAGCGAAAGTTTCGCCAACCTTGATAATGCTTCCGTTTCCCTTACTGGTTGCCACACCGTCTGTCGGAATATAACACTCATCAGTATGAGTATGATAAATGCCGATTAACGGCGGAGGATCTGCTTGCTCTCCTTGAACAGGCAGCACTTCCGGCACCACAGCATGCTGAGATTCATCTCTTACATAACGGGATATGGCCAATGTTCCTTCAACAGCTGTAACTTCATAAAGGCGATTATCTTCATTGACAAACTCATCACCGGGCCTGACAGTCAGGCCAGTCTGAAAAACAATACTGCCTTGTTCATCGACAATGGTCATATAGCCGGATAAAAGCTCAGCGTTATTGTCCAAATCGCTGCTTTCACTATAGATCGAAAGTGGAACAAGTAATAGAAATAACAAAGAAAGAATAAGGCGGCCCATATTTGCACCTCATTTTTTGAAAAAGTATCCTTTGTATCATGTCCGCCAGGATAGGGGTTTATGTATGGATAAGAAAAAATGCGGTTCGCTCGCGAACCGCATTTTGCTGGGTAACCGTAAATTATGTAACTAGGACAAATGAAAGGCACCGAGCGTTTTAATTTTCTGCAACTCATCTTTCATGATTTGATTTAATTCCAAACCGCTTAAGTTGCATAATGCAGCCAAGTAAAACAGGCTATGCCCTAATTCATTTGCCAATACTTCCTTACAAGATTGACAAGGTTCACCGGAAATATGAGATGACATAAAACGACGGGTTTCGCTGTACTGTACATCGGCAGGAACACGCTGACGCTGGGCATTAACCGCTATGCAGCCGCATTCAGTCACTGCTTTGGCAAATGCTCGATTAACCCGGGCAGAGGATTCCTGATATTTTGTCATAACATCCAGCGCGCTGCGATGACGAATGAGATACTGGTCGACGGCTGTTTGAAAATCGAGGCAACATTTATCGTGCATTTCCTACACCTCACTTTGAACCTATTATAAAATCGCCTGTATGCATTGTCAATGGGCGCCGGTAGGAGGGGGTAATTGACAATAAACATACAATATGATAAAATAACAAATTTTACAGTGTTATAGATCCTGTGTTATAATACACAGGTGTAGGGAAAGGTATTTTTTGGTCATTGTCAGGGAACAATAATAGAAATAGTTTTCCATAATTTGGATTTCTGTGGTCAAATCTCTTGTGGCAAAACGAAAAGTCCATTATAATAAAGTATACAAAGGAGGTGAGAGGTTGCTTGATAAAGTATTGCGGTTTGTTATAACCGCACTTGCAGCAATCGGCGGTCTGGTAATGACTGACCGGGTTATCCCTTATTTAGCTACCCTATTGAGTGAAGACTTTTTTAACATTGGAATATTTGGCATAACAATGACCACTATTATGTCGTTTATTTTTGGGGGTTTGGTCGGTGGGGCTATCGGCTTTTTCATTGCGCCTTTTCTGATCAGACAGTTGTGGCAGTTTACTTACTGGGTGGAAGCCAAATTAAATAAAATGCCGGTTTATGATGTGCTGGCCGGTGCGCTGGGGCTTGCTGTTGGACTCATAATCTCGAATTTATTGGGATCCGCTTTTCTGCCTATTCCTCTTGTAGGTAAATATGTTCCCGGTGTCCTGAGTATTATACTGGGGTATTTGGGCATTAATGTTGCTATTCGTAAGCGGGATGAACTTTTCTCATTATTTTCCTCTTTCCCTAAGCTGGGAAAAGACAAGCAGAAAGATGGAAAGGCAAGCAATATTCATCAATATAAAATTCTGGATACCAGTGTAATTATTGATGGCAGAATTGCCGATATTTGTAAAAGTGGTTTTATTGAAGGGACGCTTGTTATTCCGGTTTTTGTACTGGAAGAATTACAGCATATTGCCGATTCGTCCGATTTGCTGAAGCGAAACCGTGGCCGCCGGGGTCTGGATATTCTGAATCGTATTCAAAAAGAATTGAACATGTATGTTCAAATTGATAATCGCGACTTTGATGATATCTCTGAGGTGGACTCTAAGCTGGTAAAGCTCGGCCAGCTTTTAAAGGCGAAAGTCGTGACTAATGATTACAACTTAAATAAAGTTGCAGAGCTGCAGGGTGTTCCGGTATTGAATATTAATGAGCTGTCTAATGCGGTAAAACCCGTCGTGCTGCCCGGTGAAGAAATGGTTGTACACGTTGTTAAAGATGGTAAAGAGCTGGGGCAAGGCGTGGCTTATCTGGATGACGGTACGATGATTGTCGTTGACGGCGGTCGCAGGCATATCGGTGAAACGATTGGTGTACTGGTTACTTCCGTGCTGCAGACTGCTGCCGGACGAATGATTTTTGCCAAACCCAAAGCAATGTAAATAAAAAAGCTTGCCCTAAGGGCAGGCTTTTTTATGTTGGTAAGAGAATATAAAAGCTAAAATCTTCCGCAATGAAAGGAATTTATTGGTATGGTTACTGCAATTATCGCTGCCGCCGGGTCAGGAAAACGAATGGGTAAAGAAATAAATAAAATTTTTTTACCTTTACATAATATTCCTATTCTAGCCCGTAGTGCGGCAGCTATCGCGGCATGCTCCGAAGTAGATGATTTAATTATTGTGGCGGCTGTAAATGATATTGATAAAGTTAAAGAAGTACTGAACAAGTATCAACCGGGTAAGCCCTGGCGAGTGGTTGCCGGTGCCGGCGAACGGCAATATTCCATTACGAATGCCTTACGGGAAGTGGACGGAAGATCTCAGCTCATTTTAGTACATGATGCAGCCCGGCCGCTAATTGATCCGGCAATTGTAACTGCGGTAATCGATGCTGCCAGAAAATATAATTCAGCAGTTGTAGCCGTACCGGTTAAAGATACGATCAAAGTCTTAGACAGTCAGAAGTTTGTTGTGGAAACACCACCCAGGCAAACTCTATGGTCTATTCAGACTCCACAGGTATTTGATGCCGCTTTGCTGCACAGAGCGTATAATAAGGCAGCGCAGGATCAATATCTGGGAACGGATGATGCCAGCCTTGTTGAGCGGCTGGATGAAAAAGTTAAAATTGTACCAGGCAGTTATCATAATATAAAAATTACAAGTCCAGAGGATCTAATAATTGCGGAAGCATTCTTCAGGGAGGGAGGAAAAAGTATGCGAATAGGAACAGGATATGATGTACACCGCCTGACTGAGGGGCGCAAGCTGATTCTTGGAGGAGTGGAGATTGCCCACTCTCATGGGCTTGCTGGACATTCGGATGCTGATGTGCTGCTCCATGCGATAAAGGATGCTTTGCTTGGTGCGGCAGCGCTTGGCGATATTGGCCGGCATTTTCCAGACACGGATCCGCAGTATAAAGGAGTTTCCAGTGTCCTGCTTTTGGCACGGGTGAGGGAACTTCTGGCAGAAAAAGGGTATGTCGTGAATAATGTGGACGCTACTATTATTGCCGAAAAACCTAAGCTGGCGCCTTTTATTCCACAGATGAACAGCATAATTGCTGAAACATTGCAGATTTCACTTGAACAGGTCAACGTAAAAGCAACAACTACAGAGACCTTAGGCTTTACCGGACGCTGCGAAGGGATTGCGGCGCAGGCTGCAGTAACAATCATCGACGCTTAAACAGAAGTACAATTACACGGACATGCTGTGCATAAATGCCGTAAAATGGCGCATATTATAAACACATTCGTTAGTAATTTATGGCGGAGGTGCTTTAAAATGCGCTATATGTTGATTTTGCTGTTAATAACGGTTATCCTTGCCGTGCCTGCTACAGCTCTTGCTGCCGGCTTTAATATGAATATCAGTATTTCCCGAATGGAAGACGGTACGACCTGTGGTGAGTTCTGGTTTAATAACAGGGTGCTTTGGCGGCTGCAGGTGCTTACTGATGGGGCCAGGCCGGTTACAAGCGGTAAGACTGTAAACACAACGGTAATTACGCCGGATATCGTAAATGGGTTGTTTTTAATTAAGCTTAGTAATGAAACAGAATAATGCAAGCGCCTGCGTGATTGAAATTGATCATGGCAGGCGCTTTGTTAGTCAACTAGGATTTGCCAAATCTCATAGAATACTATACAATATCCATGAATAGAAAATGGGGGGGAAAGTCATGTCTGAAAATGAACTCAGGGTACGGTTTGCACCTAGTCCAACCGGACCTTTTCATATTGGGGGTGCCCGGTCAGCATTGTTTAACTGGCTGCTGGCAAAAAAACACGGCGGAAAACTAATTCTTAGGGTTGAAGATACGGATCGGGAGCGTTCAACGAAAGAATCAGAAGAAAATATTAAAGCAGCTTTGAAATGGCTTGGTATTACCTGGGACGAAGGTGTCGATATCGGCGGTCCTTATGGTCCTTACCGGCAGACGGAGCGCCTGGGGATTTATCAGCAATTTACGGATAAATTGCTGGCAAGCGGACAAGCTTATCATTGCTACTGCTCGGAGGAAGAATTAGAGACGGAACGGCAGCGGCAGATGGATAAGGGCGAAACTCCACGGTATGCCGGCCGATGCGGTCACTTGACTGAAGAAGAGCGGGCTGCTTTTATTGCCCAGGGCCGCAAGCCGGTTGTCCGTTTTAAAGTGGCTGAAAACCAGCAAATTGTTTTCAAGGATCTGGTTCGTGGACTGATGAGTTTTGACTCCAATGGCGTTGGTGACTATGTCATTGTAAAATCTGATGGTATTCCGGTGTATAATTATGCGGTAGTGCTGGATGATGCGCTAATGAATATTACTCATGTTATCCGGGCAGAGGAGCATCTGTCCAATACGCCGCGGCAGATTTTACTTTACCAGGCACTGGAGCTGCCCATCCCTGAATTTGGACATATTTCTCTTATATTGGGAAAAGACCGCACAAAAATGAGTAAACGCCACGGTGCTACTTCGGTTGACCAATATCGCAGTTTAGGTTATTTGCCTGAAGCAATTGTAAATTTCCTGGCACTATTAGGATGGGCTCCGGCTAATGAACAGGAAATTTTCACAAGTGAGGAATTGATTGAACAATTTGGCATGGACCGGGTTGCCAAAAACCCTGCCGTTTTCGACATTGATAAATTAAACTGGATAAATGCCCAATATATGAAGCAAATCAGTGCAGAAGCGATTTTGGAAATGGCGCTGCCTCATCTGCGCTCAGCAGGCTACGTTGGTGAAAAAATCGGCTCAGAGCAAAGGGAATGGCTCATTAAAGTAATGGCTGCGACAAGAGAGTATATCAGCTACGCTGCACAAGTGGTTGAGCATGTAGACGTCTTTTTTAACGATCAATTTGAATTTGAAAATGATGAAGCCATTGAGGTGCTGAGGGATGCAGATGCTCCAGCTGTTTTTGCGGCTTTTCAAACTAAATTAAATGAATTGGAAGAGATCGATCCGGCAAGTATAAAGGCATTGTTAAAAGCAATTACCAAAGAACTGAAATTGGGCGGTAAGAAGGTATTTATGCCGATACGGGTGGCGCTTACTGGTAAAATGCATGGTCCTGAGCTAATTGACTTAATACCGCTTGTAGGCCGGGAGCGTGCTCTTAAGCGGCTTCAGGCTTCCGTAGAAAAAGTACAGCCTGTTTGTTGACACCCGGATAGTCAGGTGATTATAATGGATAAGAATAGAAAAATGCGATGAGCAGGAGAAGTATGCATATTACCGGCTCCCCAGAGAGGTATCGCCACTGGCTGCAAGTGATACCGGGCAAGGAATGCAAAAATGCACCTGTGAGCAGGATAGCGGAAAATAGTATGCTGTCCCGGCTGAACCGGCCGTTACCGGGTGCGAAGTGAAGTATGTCTGTTGAGCATGCTTAAACAGAGTGGGACCACGGAACCACCGTCTCTGTACGAGTCGGTGGTTTTTTTATTTTCAGCATGTAATATTTTGGAGGGGGATTGCAATGTTTGGGCGGATTAAAAAAGATGTGCAGGTTATATTTGAGCGTGATCCAGCCGCAAGAAGTGTGGCGGAGGTGTTGCTTTGTTATCCTGGACTGCATGCTATTTGGTTCCACCGCCTTTCCCATCCGCTGTACAAAAAAGGCTGGGTACTTATACCGCGCATGATTTCCAATCTTGGCAGGTTCCTCACGGGTGTGGAAATTCATCCTGGGGCAGAACTCGGTGAAGGATTATTTATTGATCACGGATCAGGAGTAGTCATCGGTGAAACAGCCCAGCTTGGAGCGAATGTCACCTTATACCAGGGTGTAACATTGGGCGGTACAGGTAAAGAAAAAGGTAAGCGTCACCCGACAATTGGGAATAATGTTGTTGTTGCAAGTGGAGCCAAAGTACTGGGATCTTTCAGTGTCGGTGATAATTCTAAAATTGGAGCCGGCTCGGTAGTGCTGCATCAGGTTCCGCCAAATTCGACTGTAGTGGGCATTCCGGGCCAGGTAGTCGTTAAAGACGGTAAGAAGCTAAATGGCCGCGACAGCGAAGAAATCGATCTGGAACATGATCAATTACCTGATCCGATCGCCGAAATGCTGACGTGTATGCATCGAAATATGACAAGGCTGGAAGAACGCGTTGTTCACTTAGAAGAGGAGCTGAAGAAATATGAGTCTAAAAGTATTTAATACCCTTACAAAGCAGAAGGAAGAGTTTGTCCCGGTAGAACCTGGCAAAGTGAAGGTTTATGTCTGTGGGGTAACTCCTTATAATCATCCGCATATTGGCAATGCCCGCCCTTTTGTTACATGGGATGTGATTAGACGCTACCTGGAATACCGTGGTTTTGATGTTCTTCATGTACAGAATTTTACCGATGTGGATGATAAAATTATTAATACGGCCAATGCAGAAGGGGTAACCTGGGATGTTATTGCTAACCGCTATATAGCCGCCTATTTTGAAGTAATGGATAAACTCGGAATCAGGCATGCTCACTTATATCCCCGGGTATCCGAGCATATTCCGGAAATTATCAACATGGTACAGACACTTGTGGATAAAGGAACGGCTTATGAAGTAGACGGCGATGTTTATTATAGTGTTGTCCAATTTGAAGATTATGGAAAATTAAGCGGACGCACACTGGATGACATGCAGGCCGGTGCCCGCGTAGATGTAGATGAGCGGAAAAAGCATCCAATGGATTTTGCTTTGTGGAAAAGTGCTAAACCAGGCGAGCCTGCCTGGGAAAGCCCCTGGGGACCAGGACGGCCGGGCTGGCATATTGAATGCTCCGCTATGTCCTTGAAATACCTGGGAAAAACATTTGATTTTCATGGCGGCGGCAGTGATTTGATTTTTCCTCATCATGAAAATGAAATTGCCCAGTCGGAAGCTTTTAGTGATATTGATCCGTTTGTTCATTATTGGCTGCATAATGGATTTATTACGGTTAATGAAGAAAAAATGAGCAAATCACTTAACAATTTCTTTTTGGTAAAAGATATTCTGGAACACTTCTCACCAGAAGTAGTTCGCTTCTTTATCCTCTCCACTCATTATCGCAGTCCGCTGGATTTTAGTGATGAACGGTTAAGTGAGAGTGGTCGCAGTTTGGAACGGTTACGTACTGCGGTCGAAACCATTCAGCATTTAGAAAAAATGCCTGCCGGGGCCGTGAGTACCGATTCGGAAAATCTGATCGCAGCAGCGGTTCAGGCAAAGCAAGATTTTGAGTCGGCAATGGATGATGATTTTAATACTGCTTTAGCCGGAAGTGTAATGTTTGGCTTAGCGAAAGAAATTAATATTTATCAAAGCAAAGTAAGTGGTGACTGTGATCAGAAGGCGGTGATTGCAGCAAAGGAAGTCTATTATTTGATTGCCGATACACTTGGGATTCTGGTAGCAGAGCGCGATGGCAAGGTAGAAGAGCAGGCAGGCCTGGTTGATCAGCTGATGGAAATTATTATTGAAATCCGCCAGCAGGCAAGACAGAAGAAAGATTGGTCGATGGCTGATGCCGTGCGCGATCGCTTAGGCGGCATTGGAATTATATTAGAAGACTCGCCACAAGGCGTTAGGTGGAAAAAAAGGTGAGATTCAATCACTTTGAGTTATTGCGCAACCGGGTATTAGAACAAGTTGAGGCCGATCCGTCTGCTAAGGAGTTTGACGGACCGCCTCAGCGGCTGCACCCACTGGTGCTCGCTTATATTGGAGATGCATTTTTTGCGCTCTATGTGCGAAACAGACTATTGAATTATGAGCAAGGCCGAGTAAGGGTGCTCCATAATTTTAGTGCTAAAATGGTTTCTGCTACCAGTCAGGCGAATGCTTTACGACTGCTTGAACCGGAATTAAATGATGCAGAGATTGACATTGTTCGCAGAGGACGCAATGCAAAATCAACAGTGCCTAAAAGCGCCTCTGTTGCTGATTATCGTTACAGTACCGGCTTTGAGGCTTTACTGGGTTATTTGTATTTAAACAAAAATTATGAGAGATTGTCGGAAATAGCAGAAAAGTCATTTGCCATTATTTCCCGGGAAATGACAAAATAGGTATCATCTGCTGAGAAAAACGTACAATTTGCGCTTTATTGATAATTTGGTTGCAAAAGGACAGGGGAAAAAGATGAAAGCAAAATTAATATGTTACACACCCGAACCGGAAAGAACAGTTGCAATGGCTGCGAGGCTTTGTTATTCGCCAATTGGCGCAGAGCAGTTGGCGGAGAAGATGACTGAACAGCAAATTGCTAAATTGGTCGAAAAAATTGTGGAAATGGGACACTTTTCCACGTTGGAGCATGTGAGCTTTACTTTTGCAATTGAAGGCGTGTCCCGTGTATTAACGCATCAGCTGGTTCGTCACCGGATTGCCTCCTATTCTCAGCAATCCCAGCGCTATGTGAAAGAACATGAATTCGAATACATTTTACCGCCTTCGATTGCAGCAAGCCCTGAGGCTAAGGCTAAATTTGAGGAACTGATGAAGACGATACAGCAATCTTATGATGAACTGCTTCAACTCGGAGTTCATCAGGAAGATGCAAGATATGTACTGGCTAATGCGACCGAAACAAAAATTGTGGTTACAATGAATGCCAGAACGTTACTGCACTTCTTTGAATTACGCTGCTGCACCCGTGCGCAATGGGAAATACGCCGTTTGGCCAACTTAATGCTTGCTGAAGTATACCAGGTTGCTCCGCTGCTCTTTAAAAAGGCTGGTCCAACTTGTGTTACTCAGGGCATTTGTAATGAAGGAGAATTAACTTGCGGCCGCCTTGCGGCAATGAAATAAAATAGCTTTTGTGAAAGCAATTTGAAACCGGGGAAATCCCGGTTATATTTTTAGATGATCAGGGAAGACTATAAATCCGTTAGATAAAGGAGCGATTTTTGTATGTCAGAAGAGTTTGTTGCAGGTCGCAACAGTGTTGCCGAGGTACTGAAAAGCGGCCGCTCAATAAATAAAATACTTGTTGCCAAAGGCGAGCGTCATGGTGCTATTCGCGAAATTATCGGACAAGCCCGCTCGCAAGGCCTTGTTGTTCAAGAAGTGGAACCAGCTAAGCTGGATCAAATAACCGAAGGAGTACGACACCAGGGCGTCGTAGCCATGGTGGCTCCGGTAGCTTATGCTGAAATCGAGGATATTTTAGGCAGAGCTCAGGAAAATGGTGAACAGCCGTTTATTGTTTTATTAGACGAGTTGGAAGATCCCCATAACGTAGGAGCAATCCTGCGCACTTCTGATGCTACCGGCGTGCATGGCGTACTCCTGCCCAAACGGCGCAGCAGTCCGCTTACGGCTACCGTGGCAAAGACATCGGCCGGTGCCGTTGAGTATGTTCCGGTAGCCCGCATTGGAAATATATCACAAACCTTGAAAAAACTGAAAAAGCAAGGATTATGGGTAGTCGGGGCTGATATGGACGGCGACAAAAATTATTACGAAGCGGATTTAACCGGTCCGATAGTTGTTGTTGTTGGCAGTGAAGGACAAGGTATGGGCCGGTTGACCAAAGAAGAATGTGATTTTGTTGTACGCATTCCTATGAAAGGCAAGATCACTTCTTTAAATGCATCGGTTGCTTGTTCACTGCTCTTATATGAAGTGCTCAGACAACGGGAGTTGAAGGATAAGTGAAAAAATGGGTACTAGGTTTGACGGTAGTACTGTTGATCATGGGGATAGCAGGATATACTGCCTTACGGCCTCTTTGGGCAAATAAAGTGTATGATGGTGTGTCTGTGGATGGCGTTCAGGTAGGTGGTGTAAGCCGCGAAGAAATGTCACAGCTGCTGACGGTATGGCAGAACAGACAGCAAAATAAGAATATAACCCTTTATTATGGGGATACGCGTTTTTACGTTGAGCCCAAAAGCATTGACTTCGCCATCGATATTGATGCTACGATAGAGGAAGCCTGGAATTTTGGCCGCCGAGGCACTTTATGGGAACGCCTGCAGAATATCCGTACAGCCAGTGAACAGGGCTATCGCATACCTGTACGCATACGCTATAATGATAATAAGTTAAGTTATTTGCTTGACCAATGGCGGGAGACAATTGATCAGCCTTCCCGCAATGCTGCGCTTAGTGTGCTTACGGGCGCCATTGTTCCGCAGGAGCCTGGACGCCAGCTGGAGATAGAGGCAGTGCGTCCGCTTATCGTTCAGGCACTACGCAGTCCGGAAGCTATCAGCCTGCCTTTGCCGGTTAAATCGCTGGAACCGGAGATTACGGTGGCTGACATCAATCAAACCGGTATACGGGAACTGTTGGCAACGTATACGACAAAATTTGATGCTAAAGAGGCTAACCGGTCAGCTAATATTAAGCTGTCTGCCCGCAGAATAAATGGTCAGATTATTTATCCTGGCCGGACCTTCTCCTTTAATGAAATTGTTGGTCCCCGCGAAAAGAATCAAGGTTTTAAAGAAGCATTGGAAATTGTTGACGGCGAATTCGTTCCTGGTATTGGCGGCGGGGTATGTCAGGTGTCTTCAACATTATATAATGCCGTCCTGATGGCTAATATGGAGATCACGGAGCGTTTTAACCACTCCAAGCCATTGGGCTATGTGCCGATCGGCCGTGACGCTACGGTAGCTTATGGAGTTTTGGATTTTAAGTTTACGAACACTTCAAATGGCCCGGTAATGATTATGGCCGAGGTGGAAAAAGATACGCTGGTAGTCGGGCTGTTTGGCCAAAACCATCCTCAGGAAGCGGTGGAAGTCGTATCTGTTGACAGGCAAGTTATTCCGCCGGCTGTGATCAAGAAACAAGATAATGAGTTATATTTAGGGGAAACCAAAGTAGATAAGCAAGGCAAACCGGGTTATGAAGTCACTACCATCCGGGTAGTTAAGCTTGACGGTAAAGAGGTAAAACGGGAAGTGCTGGCTAAGGACCGGTATTTACCTGACAATACAATTGTTAAGATCGGAACAAAACTGCCTCCTTTTGCCCAGCAAAGCAGTAGTCAATAACTAGAAATGAGCAATTAACAAGAATGCTCTAACGAATTTGGTGTGGGAGAAAGATATGAATGCGGCGCTTATTGTGGATGGATATAATGTAATCAATGCCTGGGTGGAACTGATTAAGCTCAAGGACCTGAGTCTGGAACACGCTCGTGATAAATTAATTGAAATGCTGGCAGGCTATGGAGCCTACAAAGGCTACCAGGTGACGATTGTTTATGATGCTCATTCCGCTGCAGGACTGACGGCAGTGGAAACCAGAGTGTCCGGAATAGACGTAATTTATACTGCTGACGGACAAACTGCCGACAGTTATATTGAAAAAATGGTATATCTGCTTGTTCGCCAAAAAGAAACCGTATATGTCGTGACCTCTGACGGAGCAGAGCAAATGGCAATTCTTGGATCGGGTGCTTATCGTGTATCTACACGGGAACTGTACCGCGATGTTTTGGCGTGTGCGAAAACCCAAGAACAAACCTATGCCCAAAATGTACATACTTATCGCCGGAACGAAGTGGGAAGCCGGATAGATGCGGAAATTATGAGGAAACTGGATGAGATGCGCCGGCGCCGTTAGTGGTCTGACTTTTTCGTAAGGACAAGAATGGCTTGACTAAAGCTTAAATTGTAGAGTATAATTTGTTTTGACTGAGCATGTACAAAGACTAGCAAGCACTAGACTCTTGGTACATTTTCTTTTTCAGTGACAGTAAAGCATAGATGGAATGGGGGCGATGTGATGCGGCTTAATACTCAACGCGAACTGTATGGCTGTTTTGATAACATGACCGACGAAGAAATTGTGATTGATGCTAAAGATAACGACAACACAGTCGCTCTGGAGTATTTGATTAACAAATACCGCAACTTCGTTCGTGCTAAGGCAAGGTCTTACTTTCTGATTGGTGCAGACAGGGAAGATATCATTCAGGAAGGTATGATTGGTCTCTATAAAGCTATTCGCGATTTTCGTAATGATAAACTTTCTTCTTTTCGAGCTTTTGCCGAATTATGTGTTACCCGTCAAATCATCACGGCAATTAAGACGGCTACGCGTCAGAAACATATCCCGTTGAACTCATATGTTTCCTTGAATAAGCCGATTTATGATGAGGATTCTGATCGGACGCTGCTTGATGTATTATCAGGCTCTAAAATTTCGGACCCGGAAGAATTAGTTATCAGCAGGGAAGAATTTATTGATATTGAAGAAAAAATGGGACAAATTCTGAGTGATCTTGAATGGAAAGTGCTAATGTCGTATTTAGATGGCAAATCCTATCAAGAAATTGCTGTCGAATTAGAACGTCATGTTAAGTCGATAGATAATGCTTTGCAGCGGGTGAAG
The DNA here is from genome assembly GCF_004339805.1 of Anaerospora hongkongensis. Lineage (GTDB taxonomy): Bacteria > Bacillota > Negativicutes > Sporomusales > DSM-15969 > Anaerospora > Anaerospora hongkongensis. The sequence continues at coordinate 27,552 of NZ_SLUI01000022.1, forward strand.
CGCAAGTTAGAGCGATATCTTGACAACCGTGGCGATGATACTGATATTCGCGGCATGTATAAAGGCTTGGCCGGTCTTCACAAAGAAGGGGCCATTGCGGGCTACAGTGACCATTTGGACGATGAATAAAAAGGCATCCGCACAAGGGATGTCTTTTTCTCTTTGTAATCAAAATTTTTATTAAGCAAAGGATTTTGTTGTTTTTTGAGGAATGTTAGCCATAGGTAGCTTGGCTGACAACGATTCAAAAGCCCAAAAACCAGTGCAAGGGGGAAATGGCAGATGGCTGTACCTATTCAGCATATAATTGAGAGTGTCCATGATGCATCCCGGAAGCCGGAACGGCTGAGCTTGCTTGTAGGAAGACCTGGGAGTGGAAAAAGTAAAATATTGAGGGATTTAGCAGCTATGCGCGGCTGGAAGTATGTTGATGCGCGGATATTAATCACAGATGAAATTCTGGAGATGATGCCGAAAGCCCGACCACAGCAGGCGCCAAGTATTATGAGTGAGGCACTTACCGCCTTAAAAGGAGAAGTCATTCTCTTAGATGGCATTGAAATATTATTTACTCCTGTACTTAATCTGGATCCTATGCCGCTGATCAAGCAGTTGAGCAGGAAGCACACCCTGGTTGTTGCCTGGCCGGGGGATTATACTGAGGGGAAACTCGTGCTTGATTATAATGGCCGCACTCATTATTGTTCAATTGCTACAGAAGAATTATCCGTTATTGCGATCAATTAGCCTGACTATCCCTAAGCCTTCGCTGTAGATTACAGCGGAGGCTTTTTATTTTTTTTTAGTTTACTAATGTTCTAGAACACAAACTGCTTCTGCGTGGTATGAATTTTGCATAGAGATAAAGAGTAAGGGCACAAAAATTCTAAGCAAAAGTATGCAATGCGAAGGGGGAAAGTTCATGAATAAGGTGAGACGAAGTGCCGAAGCGCTTGCCGGTATCAGGGAAGGAATGACTGTCATGATAGGCGGGTTTCTGGCGGTGGGTACGCCACTTGTTTTGGTGGATGAGCTGGTAAAAAAACAAGTGCGGAATTTGACAGTGATTGCTAACGATACAGCTATGCCGGACAGGGGGATAGGCAGGCTAATTGTGAACCGGCAGGCAAAGAAAGTGATTGTTTCGCATATTGGTACCAATCCGGAAACCGGCCGCCAACTAATGGCAGGGGAACTTGAGGTAGAATTAACGCCACAAGGAACACTTGCTGAGAAGATACGGGCAGGCGGCAGCGGTTTAGGGGGGGTACTGACGCCTACCGGTGTTGGTACGGTTGTAGAAGAGGGCAAACAAAAAATTAAAATTAATGATCGGGATTATTTGCTGGAATTGCCTTTGCGGGCCGATGTGGCACTAATTTATGCGCATAAGGCTGACAAGGCCGGCAATCTAGTTTTCCGCCGCTCTGCCCGTAATTTTAATCCTGTGATGGCTATGGCTGCCGATCTGGTAATTGCCCAGGTTAGCGAGGTGGTGGAAATAGGCGCGATTGATCCGGATGAAGTCATGGTACCTGGCATTGTTATCGACTATATTGTAGCAGAGCAGGGAGGGGCGGTCTGATGTCTGTAAATGCAAAAGAATTGATTGCCAGAAGAGTGGCTCTTGAAATGAAAGACGGCGATGTCGTTAATTTAGGTATTGGGCTTCCTACACTGGTAGCAAACTATCTTCCTTCAGGAGTTTCGGTTACCCTGCATTCGGAAAATGGCTTTGTGGGCTTAGGTCCGCTGGCCGGACAGGTTGATCCCGATTTGGTTAATGCAGGAGGCCAGCCGGCAGCTATCATCCCGGGAGGAGCGGTTTTCGATAGTCTGCTGTCGTTTTCCCTGGTTAGGGGTGGGCATTTGGATGTCACTGTTTTGGGTGGCTTAGAGGTTGATGAACAGGGAAATTTAGCGAACTGGATGGTGCCTGGTAAGATGGTACCGGGAATGGGCGGAGCAATGGATCTTGTTGCCGGTGCCCGCAAGGTAATTGTGGCAATGGAGCATACGGCCAAGGGCGGTGCTCCCAAAATTCTCAGGCAATGCACGTTGCCACTTACCGGCAAAGGGGTTGTTTCTCTAATTGTTACAGAATTGGCGGTAATCAGGACAACTGCCGCAGGTTTGGTACTGGAGGAACTGGCTCCAGGGATTACTGCAGCAGAAGTAATCGGGAAAACAGCAGCTCCATTACTGATCAGCGAGACCCTTGCGACCATGAAGGGCTTAGAAATAGCGAAGGAGTAGATAGCATGAGTCAACCTGTTATTTCCCCTGAGTACAGAGGAGAAGAAAGGCCCGGGCTATTGGCACGCTGGGGAGCAGCGCTTGCCGACTGGAGTGAGAAATGGTTCCCTGATGCGTATATTTTTGCTGTACTGGCCGTTATTCTCGTAGCGGCAGTGGCTCTGCTTATGGGGCGAACACCTTCAGAAGTTGCTGTTGATTTTGGTAAATCCTTTTGGGGGTTAGTACCTTTTACCATGCAGATGGCGTTTGTCATTATTACGGGGTATGTGGTTGCCGTATCCAAGCCGGTAAAAATGGTCATTAGTAAGCTGGCCGAAGTGCCGAAAACTCCGAAAACGGCAGTTGCCTATGTTGCACTGGTTGCTATGCTGGCCTCGCTTCTTAGCTGGGGATTCAGTCTGGTGTTATCGGGATTTTTAATCCGGGAAATTTCCAAACGCGTTAAAGGCGTTGATTACCGCGCTGTTGGCGCAGCCGGTTACCTTGGCTTATGCAGTATTTGGGCGCTGGGACTATCCTCGTCAGCTGCTTTAATGATGGCAACGAAAAGCTCCATACCACCGGCTTTGTATAAAATAAGCGGAGTCATTGGTTTGGAGATGACGCTGTTCACCTGGCAGAATTTAATAATGATCGGCGTACTTATACTTTTGTCCTGCTGGATTTGTTATGTGTCTGCACCTACGGCTGAACGTGCGAAAACGGCTGAAATGGCAGGAATTCATTACCAGGAAGATGAGGCAGAGGTCGTAGAAAAAGCAAAGACTCCTGGGGAATATTTTGAGTATAGTCCGATTTTGACGATCCTTATTGTCATACTGGGGCTGCTTTTCCTTATCAACACCTTTGCAACAAAGGGAGGATTAGCTGCACTGGATCTAAATATTTATACCTTTATGCTGCTAATCGTGGGGATGTTGTTTCACTGGACACCGCGTGCTTTTCTAAAGGCCGTTGCCAAGTCCATTCCTATGACCGGGGGAGTATTTATCCAGTTCCCCTTATATGCAGGGATTTTTGGCATGATGATGGGGTGTGGTCTAAATGATGTACTGGCGCAATTTTTCGTTTCTATTTCCAATCAAGAAACACTTCCTGTAACTGTCGGGATTTATTCTGCGATTGCCGGACTTTTTCTGCCTTCGGGCGGCGGGAAATGGGTCGTAGAAGCCCCCTATGTTTTAGAAGCGGCTAATCAGCTGAAAGTGAACCTGGCCTGGATTGTCCAGGTATACAACGCGGCAGAAGCGCTGCCTAATTTTATTAATCCGTTTTGGATGCTGCCGCTGCTTGGTGTTACCGGAGTTAAAGCTAGAGATCTTGCTGGTTATGCTATTTTACAGCTCGCTTTTCATGTTCCGGCAGTTTTAATCCTCTTATGGCTGCTGGGCAAAACATTGCCTTATGTGGCACCAGTTATGCAATAAAATCAAGATGATGAAGGGGTGTCGCAAAGCACTTTTGGTAAAAAAAGTGCTTTGCCGCCCCCTTTCTTTGTATGTACAGGGAAAAGAGAAAAGGAATGAAGATCTAATAAAACCGGGTTGAACTGCTCACACTATAATAGTTTATGTGAGGAGGACAACAATGGAGACACTTGGTGGGACTGCTTTTCATGCCATAGTGAGTATGGCCGTGATGCTATTAATTTGGCTGGTAATGGGGAAAAGACAGATTGGCGAGCTTAGCCCTTTTGACTTTGCAGTATCCATTACAGCAGGTACGGTTGTTGGGGCGGGAATCGTTGATCCACGCATCGAGTTAAGCAGGACTATTGTAGCGCTGGTGGTATTAGGCCTGTTACAAATTGCGGTAAGCTGGGTGGGTATAAAATTCCGTAAGGTGCATAAAGCGCTTTCTTCTGATCCGACTGTACTTGTAGAGAACGGTCAGATCATTAAAGCGAATTTAGCTAAAGTTCGCGTACCGGTAGAAATGCTGCTGCAAATGTTGCGGGAAAAGGATGTATTTGATATAACCGAAGTAGAAGTCGCCATATTTGAGCCACATGGTAAATTAAGTGTTTTAAAAAAATCAGAGTATTCACCGGTGACACCTCAGCAATTAAACCTTACTGTTGGTGCTAATAAGATTTTGGTGCCAATCATTCTGGAAGGAGAGCTCCAAGCGGATCTACTGAAAAAAATAGGTTTTTCTCCCACACAAATTGAAGAGTTTCATCAGAAGTACCGTGATCGTATTGATGACGTTTTTATTGCCTTTATGGATAAACAGCACAATCTTCATATAACAGAAGAAAGTATTCAAGAAAGCGATGTCTTTTTACACTAAGAAATTTGTCTAAACTAAACTTTCTCCCGTTAATGAAGTACAATAGGTAGAGGGCTTGGAGAAAGTGAGGAAGATCATAATGAATATGAGAAAACAACGGTTCTTTTACTGTCCGAAATGTGGAGGTAAGCTGCAGCATCAGCAAGTGGCCGAAAAGCAAAGACTCGTATGTTTAAGCTGTGGTTATATTTTCTATGAAAACCCAATTGTTGGCGTTGCGGCAATTGTTATGGAGAATGGCAAAATTCTTCTAGGCAGACGTTCGGCTACGGCTTCTTATCCTGGCTTGTGGTGCATTCCCTGTGGCTATGTAGAATATGAAGAGGATGTTTACGATGCAGTCTGCCGGGAGTTTTATGAAGAGACAGGGCTGAGAATTGAAGTAGAGCAAGTGTTTACTGCCTTGTCCAATTTTCACAATCCCAATGTTCATACAGTGGGAATCTGGTTTATCGCTCATGCCATCGGCGGTACCTTACAGGCGGGGGATGATATTGCGGAGGTTGGCTATTTTGCCCTGGACAGCGTACCGGAGCTGGCATTTCCAACAGATATGCAGGTAATTGAGCTTTTAAAAAATAAGAGTAAAGGTTTTATTTAGGCAACTTTTACTATATAATGAAAAAGCACAATTTCAGGAGCAAAGGACGTGGCAATTGAGTGAGTGAGAATCTAATCGCTGTGATCATTGGTATTGTGGAGGGGTTAACGGAATTTCTACCGGTTTCTTCCACCGGACATATGATTTTAACAGGTTCCCTGCTTGGTTTTGATGGTGAGAAGGCTAGTGTGTTTGAAGTGTTTATTCAGCTAGGAGCAATTTTGGCTGTTTTTATCTTATATCGGGATAAGTTTATAAGAATGCTGGATATACGCCGTCTGGGATCAACCAAAGGGCTTTCCGCCATTCATGTAGCGGCAGGTATTGTGCCGGTACTGCTGATTGCTTATTTATTGCATAAGCCGATTAAAACGTATCTGTTTTCACCGTTTACCGTCATTATTGGATTAATAGCAGGTGCTGTTTTCATGCTGCTAGCTGAGAAAACAGCAGCCCGGCCGTCTACGCGTGATGTTGAAGAGATGTCAGTTAAGCAAGCGTTTTATGTGGGACTGTTCCAAGTATTGTCGCTTTGGCCGGGCTTTTCCCGTTCAGGATCGACAATTGCGGGAGGGTTGCTTTTTGGTATGAGCCGTAAAGCTGCAGCTGAATTTTCTTTTATTATTGCCGTACCGATTATGCTGGTTGCCTGTCTTTATGACTTACTCAAATTCTGGAACAATCTGAGTATTGCTGATTTGCAGATGTTTGCAATTGGTTTTGTGGTTGCATTTGTTGTTGCTTATATATCGATTATTTGGTTTCTTGGATTTTTAAACCGCTCTTCCTTGGCATCTTTTGCCTATTATCGTTTTGTAGTAGCCGCCATATCCTATTGGTATTTCTTTATGTAATTGCAAAAACAAAAAATCAGCTATTTACAATTCACAAAACCTATGGTAAGATAATATCTCGTCAACGGTTATTAGAGTAACGGTTTGACGTAGATGCTGGTGTAGCTCAATTGGTAGAGCAGCTGACTTGTAATCAGCAGGTTGTGGGTTCAATTCCTATCACCAGCTCCATATATGGAGGGGTTCCCGAGCGGCCAAAGGGAGCAGACTGTAAATCTGCCGGTTTTCACCTTCGAAGGTTCGAATCCTTCTCCCTCCACCAACGTATGACGGCTGGCTAACTGCCAGTCGTGATATATGTGCTGGTGTAGCTCAGTCGGTAGAGCGTATCCTTGGTAAGGATAAGGCCACCGGTTCAATCCCGGTCACTAGCTCCAGTTTCATAACAAAGCACTGAACTTGTCTCCCTGTTAAACCAGGCAAAGTAAGCTCAGAACGCTTAAAGCAATTGTTTGGTCTCAACCACTCCAGCGAAGCGAAGAGTGCCCCAAACAATAAGGCTATTCATTAGCCTTAGCCTCCCAACCAAGGTTGGCGAGAATGGTTTAGATACAAGGCGCGACGAGAACCGTAGCGGAGGCGTACTGGAAAGTACGGTGAGCAACGGATCGCAGGAGCAACGCAGTAGATGAGCCATTATCGACGACCGACCTAGAATCTGGCGGCGTAGCTCAGCTGGCTAGAGCATTCGGTTCATACCCGAAGTGTCCGGGGTTCAAATCCCTGCGCCGCCACCATGTATTTGCTAATATGGTAAATATTACTGAAAAAATCCTATTGACATAACGAAGTAACTGTTATATAATATGTTTTGTCACTGTGAGAGTGATCGTGCTGGTGTAGCTCAATTGGTAGAGCAGCTGACTTGTAATCAGCAGGTTGTGGGTTCAATTCCTATCACCAGCTCCATATATGGAGGGGTTCCCGAGCGGCCAAAGGGAGCAGACTGTAAATCTGCCGGTTTTCACCTTCGAAGGTTCGAATCCTTCTCCCTCCACCATTTTCCTTTTATAATTGTCGTCGCGGGATGGAGCAGCTGGCAGCTCGTCGGGCTCATAACCCGAAGGTCGCAGGTTCAAGTCCTGCTCCCGCAACCAATTTTATCCACTCGTCGCGGGGTGGAGCAGCTGGCAGCTCGTCGGGCTCATAACCCGAAGGTCACAGGTTCAAGTCCTGTCCCCGCAACCAAACTCATAACGGCTGGTATATTGCTGGCCGTAACATATATGCTGGTGTAGCTCAGTCGGTAGAGCGTATCCTTGGTAAGGATAAGGCCACCGGTTCAATCCCGGTCACTAGCTCCATCTTCATAGCAAATAATTAAATCTGGCGGCGTAGCTCAGTTGGCTAGAGCATTCGGTTCATACCCGAAGTGTCCGGGGTTCAAATCCCTGCGCCGCCACCATAACAAAAACTTCGCATAAGGCGGAGTTTTTTCCATTTTCAGCAGGATTTTTTATTGCAATCTCGAATATTCCCTGTTGGCAAAGAGACAATCTATGCTGCCAATGTAAGGTAAGGGGGAAGTTGTTTAGATGGCAAAGAAAAAGTTTGAAAGAAACAAGCCACACGTAAACATTGGAACAATCGGTCACGTTGACCATGGTAAAACATCGTTGACAGCCGCTAT
>NZ_SLUI01000023.1 GCF_004339805.1 Anaerospora hongkongensis
TTTTTTAATTGATACGGGCTTATGGGTTTTTAGTTAAATCTTCACTTACGGGAAGGGGAGAGAGATAAACTACTCTATAGGGGAGTTTGGGACAGCATAAAAGAGCAAACAAAAGCGCCTCCAAATATGGAAGCGGAACCGGAAGTGAATACGGAAGTGTAGGTTTAAAATATTCTATAAAGATGGTTTTAACGGCACTATCATCGACGCAATAGCTCTGCAGCTCGGATCGATGATAGTGCCAGCCAATATGGGTAACCATTGCTGATAAATCTATAATCGTTGTTGGGGAACGGAAAAAGATTCGGTTAATTGCGATTAATCGGGACAATAGAAATAATGCTACGGAACCTGCGCATTATTTCTATTGTCTTAACAGGGGGTCATATTTTTATATCTAGGCCGGACTTTACTCCGGTCTTTTTTATGCCAGTTTTTAGAGGTAAAATAAATAAACTGAAATTTCATTATAAATATAAAATATGTGTTGAATTTACAATTATTAATATTGTATTATATTTAAGTATCATTGAAGGATAAAAATACCAATGGAGGGTTAAAATGCCAAATTGTCGGAGTTTAAGACGATTAGTAACAACTGGAGTAATTGCAATTATATTGTCTTTCCCACTCATCTCCCAGCCTGTTAGCGCCACTGGTTTAGAAATATTAGGTGTTGGCTTGCAGATTAAACTGGCAAAAGACGAAATTAAGAAATTAGAAACCAACGGTAAACCGGATATGATGAATTCGATTGAAAAAGACTTTGGTACTTCTTATAATCCAGAAACCGCTGAACTTCTTGACAGTATATCTACAAAGCTTATTGCATCTGTTCAAAAAACTGAGCAAATAAAAACTCCATTTTTATTTCATAACAACGCTAATCAGGCGTTTAATGCTACCAGATATCCAAGCAATGTAATTACAATTAATGACGGTGTTTATAAATTTTTGAACAACAATCAAGACGAACTTGCGATGGTAATAGGCCACGAAATTGGGCACGGTCAGGGCGAGCACCTAATGAAAGATATAGATAAAGTATTGGGACTGCAAGCACTTGCAGGCTTGTATCTTAATAAAAATGATGATAATTTTTCACAAATATTTACAAATATTGTTTATAAGCAAGTTAAAAATGGAAATTGGTCCCAAAAAAATGAGTCAGATGCGGATCGGCGCGGATTTCACTATGCTACAGAATCAGGATTCAACCCGGGCGCTGGTGCTGCTGTTTGGGCAAGAATAATTGCCAAAAGTGGGGAAGGGGAGCAAAATGTATTGGCTGCTTTCGCCAATCCTTCTGATCACCCTGCACATAGAAAACGTATTGAGAACCACAAGAAATGGATGACAGAGTACAGTGGTAACCGGATTAGTGTCAAAAAAACGACTATTACGCTTGATGGAAAAGACCTAATGACAGTAAATAAAGCCGGCAGCTATGAAGCAGAAGAGCGTACTTACATAATAGCAGGTAACCTTAGTAGGGCCTTTCATGATAACCCTAAAAATTTAGGTGATGCTTGGGTAAATGAAAATGGAACAGTGTATCTGGGTGGTCAGATTATAGCGACTCCACGAGGTGAAGACACACCGGCCTGGACGATAGCAGATATGCTCAATGCCATAAATAAGAAGTAAATACAAAATGGAGCTTGGTCATTGACCAGGCTCTTTTTTATATGGATTTGTACTGTGCAAAATTTCGTTTTAACAATCCCTTATGCTATAATTACGCACATTCAAAAAACTATAAAAGAGGTGTAAAAATGCTCAACAAAAAACTGCTGATAGCAGTTCTCGGTTGTGCGGTGATGATAAGTACAATGCAAATTGCTCTTGCTGAACCAGCAAAGCCAGAAATCGCTAATAAAGGTTACAACATCCCCTATGAAGACCGGCAGGCCGACTATCAGCTCGTAATTGGCACATATCCACCAAATTTATTGGCTGGCAAGCAACTCGCCATGAGCTACATGCTAACCACAAAAAACGATGTACAGATTAAGGATATTGTTATTCGCCGGACCGTAACCAATACAGAAACAAATAATCCTGAAACGCTTGCACTTAGACTAGATACTCCTACGTGCTGGAGAGTAGTCGCGGATAACATTCCGGAAGGAAGATTGGATTACACAGTCTCTTATACGGTTGTAAGAGCGAAAACTAAAACCGTAACACCGGTAAGCTCTAAATTCTCCTTGAATGTTGCGCAGATAGGTCAAACTGCCGGCACCGCAAGCGAAGAATATTCCTTGGCTGATATGGAAACAGCACAACAGTTAACTGCAGTTGAAATCGCAAAGCTAGAAGCCGGTCAGTCGATCACCGATATTAAGGCTGATGGATTTACTGCCGTAAAAGCTGAAGAGCACGCTAACAGCGATCAGGCAAGCAAGGGGCAGTTAAACGTAAATATCGATAAGGATGGCAATCCTAAAAACGCTTGGTCTGATGCCAACCAACAAGAAGAACAGTCTGAAAAGCGTACACAGACCTTAAAAGGATTGCTTTTAATGGCAACAGCATTAGCTGCTAGCAAAGGTGCTAAAGGCGCTGCAGTCGCATTAGGAGCAGGATTAATTGCCACAACTGTAATAACCAATCGTCGGAAGGCTGCAGCTTTAGGGACACTATCGCCGGCAGCAATAAAAGCTCCAGCATCTGCACTATTCGGGGAAGCTGCAGTCAAAAAAAATGAAGAAATCGCAAAACGGTTAGAAGCATCTCGTGCTAAAACACCATCTGAACCTGTTCCCCAAAAAGAAGAAACTCCATATGTAGCACCACAATCGACAAAACGCAAATCTGAAAATGAAGAATCAGCCTATAATACACAGTCAGAAATACACAGCCAGGTGGAAGAAACTCCACAGCCGTCGATTGCTGACCTTAAGAGGCAAGAAGAAGTAATACTGGGAACAACGTATCAACCGGTTTGGATCACTAGCTCAATCAGCATGGTTAATGGCGAGTATTACTACACAGACCCCGGTACAAGCCAGACATTCCATTACAGCCAGGTCCGGGGGCCAGTAGCTGTAGGTAATGGACAAGTGCTACAAGATGGGCATTTTTACAAGGTATCTCGCATTGGAATGATGCAAATAAAACCTTCACAAATAAGCTAATAACAAAAGGACCGCAATAAATGCGGTCCTTTTGTTATTAGCAATGCAGAAAAATAAAAAAAACACCCCCGCCCATGAGCGAAAGAGGGTTTTTAGCCCTACAAAACTGGTCCTGTAGGGGGCGACGGTGCAGGATCAACCCTCCGTCAGTGTTAGTATATACTGAACTATAGATATATACAATGTACTATTTTTACAACACAATAGGGCTTATTGCATTTGGTTAATATCATTTGGTATAAGATAAAAGGTAAGCCGATTATTTTATAATTCCAGACATTTAGCGGCTTCACACCATCTTTTTATTGCACATAGTTAATAATATTGGTATAAGAAAAACGGAGATATATGGAGATAACGAGAGTTATTTAAAAATAATTTCAATTTTTAGCAGTATTTAGTTGTATTTATCAATATTTGGCAGTATAATATATACATATAGAACAATTTCATATTACATATAAAAAATTAGTAGGGATATACAACGCGCAGCGCAGAGCTGCAACTTGTATTACCCCTACTTTTTTATTTTGAAAGGACGGAAGATGAAATGATTGAAACAATGTACACAACCGAAGAGGTAGCAGAAATCCTAAGAGTTGGCGTAAAAGCAGTGTACTATAAAATCCAAAAAGGTAAGCTGACAACAGTAAGAGAGGGCAAGCGTCATCTTATTAAAGAGAGTGTTTTACAGGCTTATATTGTAGCTAATACGCCAGGAATGATTACATTAGACGAGATAATTAAAAATCTGATCGGCATGGAAAAATCCGATGACTTTAAAGAAGATGTAATTTGCGCATTCGAAGATTATTCTTATCTGGGCGAAAGCTATGTTTATGTAGAGAAGCAACAGAACGGCGATTATACGTATTACACTGCAAAGGTCGATCACGTAAATGCTCCTAGAATAACAATTTGGGTAGAAGATGGCTATGTAGTTAACGCTTATGTATCCTAAAAGAAAGGACAAGCGGAATATATCAAGATGAACCACATTAACAGCTCTCCATCTGTAAGCGATGAATTCAGTGAAGAAGTTAATGCAATATTAGGTGATGACTATGAGGATAATGAAGAATAGGCAGGAAGCCCCGGACTCCACCTAAATTACCAGTAAAGGATGTAGACTTCAACTCACATTTAATGAGTACCGATCATTAAGTTCGGTACTCATTTTTGCTATTAGCTTAGGTTCATTTTCTCGCTGAATGGGATGTTGCAGGAGTTTTTCAAAATTACCAGAAGGTCTAAAAAACGATCCGTTTTTTATGGGGTGATTTACGTATGATGATAGCTATTATTTTAGTTATTGGTATTGTTCTAGTTGCAGTTTTTTTTAATCGAAATTCTAGCGATAAAATATCAGGGACAGATTCCTTTGAACGATGTTCTAAAACTCCAAGTTTCGGAGGACCAGGTGAGGATTTATGGAGAAAATGGCCCGAAGAAATTCATTCTGAACCTGCACAACAAACGAGGGTCAAGCAACTTAATGATGTTAGTGTGATTAGTGAATATGATCCGGCTAATCAAATTGCTGTTTATAATCGCTTTACGGTAACTCCCCTAGACTGCACTTGTTCCGACTTCCAAAAGAGACAAAAACCGTGTAAGCATATGTACTACCTCATGAGCGAACTATACAACGATGCAGAATTCTTCAAAGCTGCTTATCCGAAAAAGAATTCTTGGGGCAATTGGGACAGTAGAATACATTTAGTATATAATCAGCAAAAACGTCAGAACAGAATGAAAGAGGTAGTTATAGAAAGAATTAATAACGATCAACAAACGGCGACTATTAACAGTTGCCAGGTTACCTTAGGGTCATGCTCTTGCAGAGACTTTCAACAACGTCAAGTTCCCTGTAAACATATCTATAGACTAGCTAACGAACTTGGACTTTTAAATATCCGACAACCAGTATATAACACACAATCTATACCCAATACGCTAGAAGCTACTCGCGAAAGAATTCATTCATTATCTAATTCTGCCCGTCTCCATTTTCATGACATTTTAGCTTATCGACAGTTTCCTAATCCCTACAGGAAAGATGCAGCCGAAATGACCTTCTATGAAACTAGGCAAAAAGGTATAAATTTTGATCATACGATAAACGAACTAATGGCTGCTGGTTTGATTATAAGGAGTTATGATCCAAGCATTGTCTATAGCCTTTTCACCAAGGAAGAACTGCTCGTTCTAATGGATGACCCAAGGTATTCCCCTAAAAAGTCTTGGTCAAAATCCAAATGCATTGATTTTTTTGTGGCTAACTACCCGGAAAAATCAAAAAGCATCATTGAAAGAAGTAATGTAATCGATTTGCCAACGGAAGTTAAGGGGTTTGAAGCAAATATTGCAAAAATAGTGTAATTCTACACGATTAGAACCCTGCTCCGGGATTCTGTATCTTACTTGATTCAATACTAAAAAGGAAACGCAAAAACGCTTTTTGGGGCAGGGGGTGAAATAATGCTGCCATTTGGTCAACGCGGCGATACTTTAGTGTCGGTCAATGATGTAGATAGAGGACTTCAAGAAGATGTTGTTTGTCCGTCGTGTCAAGTCCCGCTTGTAGCACGCAAAGGCAAAAAGAAAACACACCATTTTGCACACCATAACGGGGATGACTGCTCTACTGGTCTCCAAACAGTCTTACATATACGAGCCAAGGAAATTATTGCGGAGGCAAAAACCATATTTGTTCCCGGATATTCGATACAATTGCCTTGTCGCATGAGGAAACGTGAGTTCAACATTATAACCCCTCAAAAAGTCACTTTAGATAATGTATGGCTAGAAAAGCACCTAGACAATATCATCCCTGATGTCTTCGCCAAAACAAAAGCCCATGGTAGAGAGCTGCTTGTAGAAATACGAGTTTCACATGCGGTTGATCAATCCAAACTAGACCGTATCAAAAGTATGAATTATTCAGCAATAGAGGTTGATTTGTCAGACCTTCACGCTAAAGGATACGACGATGAAGTCTTGCGAAAACGCCTTATAGAACAAGATGACCGCAAAAAATGGTTACATAGTCCTAAAATTAATGGTATTAAAGACGATGTTATAATGACGGCCTTATATGAAACTTGCTCAGTTAAAGCAGTTCATGAACGGTGGTTGTCATTAGGTTGCCCAGCTAAAGGTTGGAAGACAATTTTGTATTATGATTGCTACGTGTGCAATTACGTCTATAGCGATAACATCAATCCAACACGCGAAATTTGGTGCGGCTATAAGTCTAAGATTGAGGATTATGATTCTTTGCTACAAAGTATGAAAAGGAAGAAACAGCAACAGGGTTTATAAAACAAAGACGCTTACTAGATTGATTTAGCCAGGCGCGAGAAGCGCAAATACTTTCAGAAGACAGCCAGCACTGCAATTTGTTTCAGGTTAAAAGTTAAAAAGTTATAATAAAATGCACTTTTTTAACTCAAGAGGCCGCAACGGAGGGTGTAAAAAGTATAACTTCTTATAACTTTTTAACCCGGTGTTATAAACAAAGTAGCCCCGCAATTTTGCAGGGCTACTTTGTTTTAGGTCCAATAAACTTATTGCGCTCGACTTCGGTTAGTGATTCCGGATCACGCTCATTAGCTTTGCACCACTTATGCAAGTCGCGTACTCTTAAAGACGGCGAGCTCCCCTCGGCTGCAGTCCAGAAACACCATCCACACGCCAAACAAGTATGTTCCTTCCGAAAGTCTGCAGTCTTAACTACATTGGCACTGCCACATGTGGAGCAACGAATATTTTGCATTAAGTCTTCGTTCCCTTCAAAAAAGTCATCGTGGAACCGAGAAAAATTTACACGTTTTTGCATTATGCCTTGCCTTATTACATGGCATAAGTCCAGATAAATCAAGGGTTCGTAGCGCATTTACATTGGCCCTTGCCTTTTACGAGAAAATGATAGTAAATATTTGTTAATGCGGGGATTGAGAAAATGAAATTAAAAGCAATTTGGGGTTGCCGTTTCGGACAACGATAGGTATATCTCCTTTCAGGGAGGCCGGAGCTGCAGCCGGATCAAGCAAGCTAACAGTTATTCCCCACTCTTTAAACTTAGCTAAAACAAGAGCTTGTCTCTCTTCTTTAGTCATAAATCACACCTCATTTGCTATCAATTTCTCGTATAGATTGCAATAATCTTTTGTAATTTTTTTCGCTACTGCGCAGATATTCGGTCTCATCTACAATCTGAAAATTTTGCAGTGTATATAGATAATCTTCTCCAGTTTCATCAATGACTCGCCAAAATGGCCCTTCTTTTCCAAGAACGGTATATACTTTCCCATACACAAACCGCATTGAATCACTTTCGCCGATGTATTTTACTTTCATAAAACCGTCCTAATTTACAGTGTTAAATATAGTATAGCAAATAGCCCGAAAACCTAGCAAATTCGCGGCCTTTCAGACTTGAAAGTAAATCAAAAAATATTGTTTAAAAAGTATAAATAAAAAGGGAGCAACCGTCCTTACAGGCGGTAGCCCCCTTTAAATGCCTTATTCTCCAGCGCACATATAGACTATTTTTCGATGTATACTATACATTTTTCCGCAAGGAATCTAATTATACTGTCAGCCTGGTTGTTTTCATAAAAATCTGCCATTAACGTGTTAAACTCGTTGATATCTTTTGCGCTAATATTAAATACCCCGTAACCGGCTTTAAGCAATATGCCACTTCCTATTAACCTTGCCGTGCGTTTATTACCACCCTGGTAAAATTTATTTTGTGTCGCCCAAAGAAACAAATGGATCGCTTGTTCTATTTCATTTTTATTCTCCAATATGGTTGGCAGCTCTCGATCAAATTTATCGGGATTTAAAGAAGCTGGATACGTATTAGACCCGACAATCCTCGCATTAACCCGGCAAAACATATCTTTAGTAACGTTAAAGGTATTAGTCTTTACTGCTTCCAAAACCAGTTGCCAAGCGTACATGATATTCAAGACTTGCTGCACATCATTGATTGTGTGTCCATCAACGGATACTCCGTCAAACAGAGTTTTCACTTCTGGGAAGGTAATGGGATTGTTTTCTAACTGTGATATATCAAAAATATACTCCGGCAACATGCGCTTTGCAGAAAACAAAGCAAATTTTGCATCTTTTATCATGTTTTTCGGTATAACAACCTTATATATATAATCAAACAGCATATTCATCACCTCTAGCTTTATTATAAACAGAGGATAGCATTAATTTTTATACAAACAAAAGGAGTATAGCCTATTAACTATACTCCTTTTGTTTGTATTTCTCCGGCGTAAGCAATGCCCTATTTATTCAATCATCGCACTATTTTTCTGCTTCAATTATTTTTTTTGCGGCCTTCTCGACAGCTTTATCGTCACCCTCCTTTTCTTTTTCAACAGCTTTCTTAAGAATATCATATACTTCAGCTTCACCGTATGTCATATTCTTTGCTACTTTTGTTGTGGCTATCTTTGCTTTTGCCATTTCATATTCATTTTTAGCTCGTTTCTTATATTCTTTGGCTTTTTCTTCATATTTTTCGTTATCGGCCCACTTCTTAAATTTATTCCCCTTTTTAATATAAGATGCTGCTATCTTTAGACGTTTTTTAACTTCTTTTTCTTCTTTTGACAAGTTTACACCCCACTTTATAGGCTGAAGCCCTAAATGAGGGCTATTTTTGTCTTGGCCTCAGTCAAACAGGCTAAAGTTAAGCTCTACAATAATACTTTGTAGTGGAATAGATTCTGCTTCACAAAATTTCTTAATGTCAAAGAAAATAGACCAACCAATATCTTTATTCCGCACCTCAAGAAAGGTATGTATGCCCTCAGTTTGTATAGAAATAAAGCCATATTGCTCCAATAATCTCACTTCATGTATCATAATATTTTGATCAATATTGAAGGCAGTACGAACGTCGTATTCATTTGCTACAAGTGAGTCTACTAAGTTACCATATATAGAAATAGATTTTATTATAATTGCAGTTAAGACTACTCTCGTTTGTTTGCTTAATTTACTTAGATTTGTTAATAACTTGTCAAAGTCAATTTTTGTTGATGCGAGTTCTGATGTTGTTTGATGCCAAGCTCGTGAGCTGTTTAGGCGGCTTAATGTCTGCGCTTGATTACCCATATTAAATTTAGTAAAAAGAAAATTAGCTGATGGAGATTCATTACGCTTTAGTGATTGATTAAAATCCTGAGTATCGACTAATCCACTAGTAAAAATTTTGACTGCACTATCAGGACCTATAGTAGAAACATATTCTCCTCCATGCATTTTAAAGGTGTTTATTAAATAATTAACCTTAAATGATAAATCTTTTTTTCCATCCCACAAAGGACTACATATTAATAAATACCATCTATTAAGTCCAAAAACATTTGAATCCGAATGTTGGCTTTTTACTTTTGACGAAAAATCTTTTTCCTTAACGTCGAAATGACTTTTTATTTGGAATCCAACCTTATAAGAATTATTAAGGTTAGTTACAAGTAAGTCAACCCCATGATCATTTAATGCTTGCGTAGTTTGAATTTGAATGTTTCCGAGTAAATGTTGATGATTATAAAGAAACATTTTTAACTGCTCAATCAGCTCGGCATGTGGTTTATCAGTAAAGTAACAAGTCTCGTCGACTGCAGCAACACCTCTATTTAAGAGGATATTCATTCTCTCAATAAAATCCTGCATTTTTGTCCCCTTAATTTTTAAAATAAATTAAGTCCTTATTAATCTACTTATTATTTCCCTAGGTTATTGGTTTTTCCCTTCTGCGGGCTTTTTAACATCTTTGCAATCGTTAATTAAAGATTACATTAATTGCTTGAAGCAATAAGTTGAGTATTATACTCAAGCGGCTTGACAGTAAAAGAAAAGAGTAGTATAAAAAAGGATAGGCAATATGCCTATCCTTTTAGCCTTACCGGAATTCAATGTGAAGAGCGATGGATTTAATGCGCCTTGTGAGCTGGTAAACGATTGAGGCCGTAGCCAGTCCCCAGAAGTACAGTTCCATTCCTTTCACCTCCCTTAAACAGAATATCTATGTAATCGAGAAGCGAGTTCCTAGCTCGCTTCTCTGTCTTTTTTTGCGGGTTAGTGGACTTGTCCCTATTACATATTATTCAGCACGCTTATTTTCCTTCCCTACTTTCCCAATTCCGAAGTGATTTTTGCCCTTTAAAAACACAAAAACCGCCTGAGGCGTACTTAAAGTACACTCAAACGGTGCCCAGGCAGTCGGCTTAATCAACGATACAGTCCTTGTGGTACTCCACTGATCTGCCAGTCCTGTATCGCAGTTTTATTAATTATATTATATATTTCAAGGAAAAATAAGTCAATCGCAATATATTTTAAAAATAATTTTGAATATGAACTTGAATATATTTTTGAATACATATATAATATAAAACATAATACATGTTAAGGAGTGATTGTCGTGGTTATTAATAAAAATGGTAAAACATCTCGGGCTGAGTCACGGATTCTTGCAAGATTTAGTGGTGCTATTGCTGCAAAGAAAAAAAATATTACGTTCAACATTAATGAAGAATTACTTGAGCGCCTTGATACAGTCGCTGCAATGTTTAGTGCCAACGATGGAAATACCACAAGAACAGATATTATTGAAGATGCGCTGACATCATACATCGAAACTGCTGAGGATTTTTTCGAAGAGCAAAACTTGAAAGAGGATCAGGATATAACATCATATACTAATCCTGATGACGATACAGCAGTGTTCCCGGCAATCAATGATAACTTTAGTAGTATTTTTATTGCCGATCAGGAGTGGAGATATGTTCGTGTAGCAGAGTCTAGGAGAAATAAAATAAAATATATCGCTTTATATCGCGGTGCGCCAATATCTGCTATTACGCATTACGCCGAGGTTATTGATGTAAGCGACCAAATTCCGGAAAAAGATAATAAGCGGGTTATAAAAGTAAAAGAACCCGTACCTTTACCTCACTCTGTAGAATTAGGAAATATAACTGTGCAATCAGTGCGTAAATTGTTCTACACTAAGTTAAATCAATTAAAAGCTGTTGCAACAGTAGAAGAGCTGCTATACATGAAGTAGATAAACATATAAAAGGGACTGCACTAAAGTACAGTCCCTTTATTGTGAACATCAGTGTGTTAAAGCTAAATAAGCATTTACCCAATGTAATGAATTATGAAAAAGATTACATTCATAAAATGCCCTTAAAGCCATATAGAATATAACGTAGTTAAACTTTTTCTATAAATACCTGGTTTATTTCTCGCATTGTATGTAATGTTTTGGTAAAATATAGATATAAATATTACATATATGGGATGGCGTTTAATGTGGCAATAAAAAAAGGCGACTGTATCACTGTAGAACCTATACGAGATATCAAAAAGCTGAACAAGATGAAAGACTATCTATTGAAATCAAATGAACGTGACTACCTGATGTTTGTTATAGGGATTAACTCAGGGCTTCGTATTGGTGATCTACTAAGCCTTACTGTTGATGATGTAGCGGGTAAGGACTACATTACTATTCGGGAAGAGAAGACCGACAAGATTAAAAGATTTGCCCTATCTGATGCCTGCAAGAAGGCCATCAAGGACTATCTAAAGAACAGTGGTCAAACTGAAGGTTTTCTTTTTAAGAGTCGTAAGGGTGACAAGGCAATATCAACCGTACAGGCATGGCGTATTATTAACGATGCTGCAGCGTTCGCAAAGATCGGCGAGAACATCGGTACACATACAATGCGAAAGACATTTGGTTACCATGCATTACGCAAAGGCATAGACATAGCGTATATCATGGAGTGCCTTAATCATTCTTCCGCAGCTATTACTAAACGATATATAGGCATCACACAAGATGAATTAAACGATAAGGTATACCTTAACATGAACCTATAGAGGAGATACAAATGGATAATGTAACTAACTGGACCCGAGATTTAGCCAGCTTAGAACCTCTGGAAGAATATGAAAACAGATATGTCCAATGCAACCTGGCTCCGCTGCTGCTCTCTCCGGAATTAGCCCAGGACATTGTAAGTCTACACGACCCCCAAAATGAGGATAATTTTAACCTGCTAATTATATCCCTCTTAGCCGACACCATTAAACAACGCAAATTAGCCATAAAGGAAGAGGCCGAAAAACTTCGAAACGAGCTAAATTATCTGTTAAAAAAATTTAACAACTAATTATCAACAAAAATAAACCGGCCTAATTAGGCCGGTTGTTTTGGGTTATATTATGGGGTAGTAGTCGGAGTTGTTGGTGTAACTATTGGCGTAGGCGGAGTTAACTTTGCCAATAATTGTGTTTCGATTGCCAGCACATCGGGAAAGATTAATCCCAGGCCCTTTCTATGCATTATAAGTGCCTTTTTGGCCTTCGTCTCAATCTCTGACGATAATTTAGAAGGAAGAATGATAGGCTGTCCATTATTAGCATTAAGATACTGATTGTTAATATATGACGGTATAACAGGGCACATATTCTGTATTAAGAAGGCTTTTCTTTCACCTAAAACATACCCAAAATGTATTGTGTAGCAAGCTCCATGCTTGGCTAATTTATCGTCGTGATATTTTTGATATTTGGGAGTTTGAGAAGAAATAGGAACAGCCCAATAAATACCCGTTGCATCATCTTTAAACGAATAATAGCATGGTCGGTTATGCGGTCTACCGTTAATTATTTCTTTGTTTTTCATTAAGCGGGTATCGGGAAAATCAATAAAATATTGATCTTTAATAAAGTAAAAATTTCCGCTGTACATTTAAACTCTCCCTACAAAGCAGTAAAGTCCTATCTAGTAGATAGAACTTTACAAAACATTTGAACCCTGACCTCTTATAACCCGCTTATCAGGTTGCGGTTACATTTGAACCCTGACCTTTTATAACCCGCTTATCAGGCCGCGGCTACATTTGAAGAGAATTCTTCACTAATAGTATAACCAAAAATTAAGGAAATGTCAACGCTTGAGCCTATAATCTTATATTACTATATATTCCATTGCTTTTTAACATTTTATTCAAAAAAAAGCCAGCTAATTTTAGCTGGCTTTTTTTATAGTATCAATTTAAAAATCGATCAATTCGGTTCATATCCCAGGTATGTTTTAAGTCCGTATAAGCACTACCTTCCTGGTACTGCTTCGCAAGAGCCTCCTTGCTTGCAGCATCGATGCCGCGTTGCTTAAGTAGTGCTGCTGCATCCTTAAACAGTGGAGTCATAGTTTTATAGTTTTCCTTACGAACATCGTCAGGAGTTTTGTTAGACTGCAGCGCCGCTATTGCTTGTTTACTATTCGCAGCCGCTTTAGCAGCTTCAGGGGTTTCTACCGTCAAGCCGCCAGGCTGCTTTACCACACCAGGATTAATTGATCCACCGCCCAGGTAGCTACCTAAAGAATTTAGTAGACTTCCTACGCCGTTCAGCAGGCCCGTATTGTTATCACTTACCTTATTACTGTTGTTATTATTAGGGAAGCCTTGCGGAGCTGTAAGTTGTTGCATAGTCGTAGTTGGCTCAGCTATTGTATTTAAGTCCATCTGACCTGCCTGCTGACCACCAGTATCGTTGCCGTTAATAGGCTCTACCTTTCCCTTATCTTTTTCCTTAGTTTCTTTACTTAGCTGAGGAAGTGTATCCAATGTATCGAATCCTAAACCAGATTGATAAGCGTTATTGTTGTATTCTGTGCCGTTTTGCTCGTTAGCGGTCGCAAAAGTATTAAGCTCGTTAACTAGCGTCCGGACTATTACAGTAACAGTACCTTTACGAGGAGGTTTATTAGGTAGAAGTTCGGCATATCTAAATTTAAAGGTTTTCTCTGCCTTGGTGGCCTGTGCATACCATTCAGATTTGTTGAGCACTGGTGCGCCCCAAACTACACAAGGTCCAAAAGTAAACACGCCAGCCGAATAGGTTACATTAGTGCGTACCAGTGGGTTAAGCGGGTCTATATAGCCGAAAGCTCGAACGCATTGCGGTCCATCGATTTTAACGGAGAAGGAACTGTTGTCTGACAGCTTAAAAGCAAGCTGGCCTGCAATCTGAGACATCTCTTGCTCCGTAATACCACCATTCGGAATATTTGCGTTTCCCTGCCCCATCGATTGCTCCGTACCTGTGCTTTCTATAACTTCACCAGTGGAGTATTGACCGGAGACACTACCGAGAGCACTGGCAGGATTAGCGGTAAGAGCCGTACCATTTGCAAGCATACCTAATGTTCCTGTTTCCGGATTAATTAAATCCCCGCCTTTTCCAATAACTGCAGGAATCTCGGTGGCAACGCCACTGTTAAGACTAGCTACAGCAGATGCGAGATCATCGGCGCTGCCGCCAATGTGCCCAAACGCCTCCTGTATGGCAAGCGAAATGCCTTCATCCATCGTTTTATTACCTAAAACATTTGTTTGTAAAAACTTGTCTACGAATCTTGCTCCAAAGTCTTTTATAGCTTGTGTAGGATTGGTTGCTAAAGTATTTACAGCACTATACGCCTTAGCGCCACAGCTGGGATCGTTTGTAATATTCATAATTCCAAGGCATTTATCGTTTACGTTTATCCCTGTAATTACGGAAGGAATACCCGCTTGGTTTATAGTGTTTGCTGCCTCTGTAGTAGAGCAGACGGAGGCCAGAGCCACCGCCAAAACACTGGCTAATAGGTGTTTTTTCACATTTTATCACCTCACTTTTCGCTACCATGTATTGTATTTATTGTGCCAGTAGCAACGCCTGTGACTGCTCCAGTCGATTGTTTTATAAAGGATTGTGCTATCTTATCTCCTAGATCGGCGTTTCTCGCGACTTCTTTGTACATTTTTTCAATTAACGCGTCGGTGTCACGAATGGCTTTAAATTCATTAGCCAATGTTACACCTTCGTCTAACATTGGTTTTGTGACTTCGTCCGTATTTTCAAACGCTTCGCGTCTCCACATACCAGCAGAATCCTTAGCTCCTTTCCTACCCTTGGATAGGTTAGCAAGCATGTCCTCATATCGTTTGGAGTCGCGGATGACCACAGGGCTTTTAAGATACTCCTTACATGACTTCTGCAATTGCAGAAGTTCTTTCCCTGAAATTTGTACCGATGCATTTCCAAGACGCTTAGAAATATTAGCTAGATTATCTGTTTTTGCAACAACGGAAAGAGCTGTATCAAGTTTTGTGCTTGTGGGAATGCGTATTGCATCCTCAGTTACCGTATAAGATAAACGCTCGCCCAACTTAATACCAGCGCCTTTAGCAGCTTGATTTTTAAGCAATTGTTTGCCCCATGCGCCGCCTAAACCAGCCATTGCTGCAGAAAGAGCACCTTCTATAGCTAATTCGCCTTTATTATTATCCCAAACATAATTTACGTAGTCAGCGGCTTGCACTGCAAAAGAATTAAAACTTGCACCGTCCATAATAGCAGCTCCCATTACAACCAATGCCGTTATGCCTAAACCAGTAAGAACAACAGGCCAAGAGACTAAAGCTCCAAAACCTATAGCAACCAGGACACCTACACCTATTAGAGCACCTAAAATTGATGCTCCTACGGTCATTAACCCTTTAGCGAATTTACTACCAGGCAGCTCCGCAGTAATTGTAGTTGGATCAATTTTGTTATAAGGACTATTAGCTTTAGCATTTAAACAAAGCTCCAGAGCTTTTTGAAAACCTTTGGTTTTTTTTACGCATTCATCATAATCAGCCTGGCTAAGACTATCGGGTTTCGGAACTGTTGTAGTTGTAGCTGGAGATGTAGTTGGTACAGTTGGAGTAACCCCTGATCCGGCAACTACAGGAGCACCGGCGATAACCGGCGAATTAGTACCCAAATTAGCCATCATAGCAGCTACTCGCTTTTGGTAATCGTCGTTAGCTACTTTTGTATCAAGCTGAGGATTGTCTTTTCTGTATTTTGCTTTTTCTTGTTGTTTATTTACAGGATCAGCACCTGAATTTAAAGAAACGAGCGTATATTTGCCATTTTTTTCAGCACGCAGTATACCGTCCGAACATAATTCTTTGCCCTCTGCTAAATAAGTGGCTTTTTTGGCGTTGATTTCTACGGGTACTTCTTGGTCTTTCACGAAAGCGGTAAACTTACCATCTTCAGTAATTATTTTTTCGACTTCTCCACAAAAACCAGTATGTTTTAGTTCGGGGACTAGTTCAGCATCAATGTTGGCAAGCAATGCATCTCTTTCTTCATTAGATCGCCACAAACAGTTGTAACCAGGTATACAGGTATCACCGTCGTTATATTCTGCAGAATTCCCACCATTTTTTTGAGCAATAGCATTTGCTACGAATCCTTCATAACTAACGTTTGTTACGTAGAATTGTTGTTGCCCGAAGGCGTTTATAACCGAAACTGTTACCTGTGCTACATTTAAATGCGTTCCTGGCTGTGCAGTTTCGACAATTTTTACGGCTTGTCCATTTTTCTTAATTTCTGTTTGTCCTACAGACATCCCCACAATCTTATAATTTTGGTTAATTTCCTTTACTGTTGGGATTATATAAATCGGATATCCCGTATAAGGATATGGAGGGTCTGCCCGGAGCTGGAACAATATTGCCCCATCTGGTAACGTATTCTTCTCTAAGTCCTTTTTATGCCAAACTTTTTCAGAAGTCTTAGCATTTGCAGAAACTACACCCGTACCGTCCGTCATACCCTTAATTACTTTTGTACCGTCTGGAGCTGTAATTGTTGCTAGTGCCTTTTCTTTATCAATGGCGTTTTCACGATCAAGTGCGTTTTGTTTTGCCATATTATCCGCAACTGCAATTCCTAGATTGCGCAAAGATTTATCTCTATTTATTTTTACAGAATCATCTAGTCCATAACTGTAATAATCGTATTTATCGCGTTTTCCTTCATAAATTGGCCTCCAGAGGTTAAATAGATTATAAAAAGTTTCCTTAAATCCGTTATCTTTATAGCTAGCATTAACATCAGCTGCATATTGAGTTGCCATTGTTTTTACTGTATTAACATTTGCCGGCGAATCTATCGCAAACGCTGTATTGGCGCTAAGTAAAGTTATCATTGCGGCAGTAAGTATTATTTTCCCTTTCATTTTTCCACCGCCTAATTTTTAATATCTAACATTTTTTTAAGCGATTTTCCGCTTACACATATAAACCGATGTTCCATGTAAACCTCTAATGGTAAGTTATTTACAGCCCTTCTTAGCGTTTTTTTGTTTACACCTAACAAGTCGGCAGCTGCTTGCAAGGTATAGCCATCAGCGTAAAGGAATTTGTCGCACAAGCACTTGTCAATTTTCTTTTCCAGAGCTTTTAAAGGTATAACAAGCCGCTTGTTTATCTTTACAGCTATCAATTCATCGGCGGCGATCCAGTTAAGGATGGTGTTTTCTGTACGTCCGGAGATTTGGGCAGCTTCTTGCGGACTAACGGCTAAACGACGGTCCATCTCGGGGATTGGTACAGGTACAAAGTCAAGCATCTGTTTTTGCGACCATTTAGCCATTAATAAGCCCCCTTCTTATAAAAATCGTAAAATAGAACTATAATAGACCAAAAGGTGATCCAGCCTGCTCCAACGTGCTTCGCAATATCCGTTTTATCATGTTTCATTTTTTCACCTCTAAAAAAATAGCAGGACACCGCATATAACGGTAATCCTGCTTATTGTTTATTAACATAAGTTTACTACCAAAAACCCTATAGACCAAATTTCACTCACGGTTTTTAGATAGGTTTTTAGTCCTGATTTTCAACATAAAAAAGCCTCCGAGAGGCTTTAATTTCATTTGAGAGGTTGCATAAGCAACCGCTGCCCGCGTGGGGCAAAGTTAAGTAACTGACTATAACATTATTTTTTAAAATGACAATAAATATTAATATTACAGCTCTATTTTATTATCGTTTAGAGGGATCAGCTTCTCTTTCGCCATTTTTAATTAGGTAGAAGTTCCGACATAGAATAAGGGAAATATTGCAGGAAATACATTTTTTTACCAGAATAAAAATTATTGCAAACTAATTGGAGGGGATACTTTGAGGAAATTGTCAATTCTATTAGCATTATTCATTTGCTTCAATATTAATTTAGCTTTTGCCTCAACAGAACAAGACATATTGGCGGAATTTAAACAATTGGCTAAAGCGCATATGGAAAGTTATAAAACTGATAGTAGAGAAAAAATTACTTTCGCACCAAAAGAAACTATTCCAGGCACAAAGTTTATAACAGAAGCTCGATGGATTAAAGACAAATACATAGTTCATGAAGACTATAAAATTGACGTTCAAAAGACTAATTCATTAGTGTCTCCATATATAGGGGTACTTGTATTTAAACTAGATAGATACGTAGTGACAAGCTATATTTCAAAAGAGGATGCCGAGAAAAAAGAATATCCGCCAATCGATTTACGATGGCAAACTGAACATAAGCATACTTATGCATTCCAAGATGGTAAATGGATAACCACAGAAAGAAAAAGCAGATATCCATTAATGTATGATGTTCCCTCTATGCAAGAATGGAAAAGTTGTGAATCAGATAATACTTCATGTTTTGAGAAACCCCTTTAGTTTTGTACCCTATATCAAACTTGATGTTGGGACTTATTTCTCAACTTAAAAAAAGCGGATTGCGCGATCTTTGTTCTTTATAGTTGGTAACAGTAAAAGCTGTACGGGTTGATCCCGTACAGCTTTTTAACACTGCGTATGTGATTTTTTCTATTTTTCACCTCGCAAAACAAAACCAACTTGAATACAAGTATTCTGCGGTACTCATTACTAATACTCAATCTTTTTACCTTGCTCGATGACGCACACCGTGTACTGTAGATATTTAATAACCGCTTTAGGGCTTGATTCTTTTAACATTTGTAGAGCTTGGGAGTTAATGATTACTTTATCCATCCTGTTCACCTCATTTTTTCTTTTTTGCGTATTGGGTATAACCGCTTTTGTACCTTTTGCTGATCGAACTTCTGGTATGACCAGTGAAACGGGAGAGCTTAGCGAAAATTTTATGGACATTCTTTTCACCTTCACTTAGCTCATTGAATTTTCTATCTACAAAGCTCCAGCGCAGCCCATGCGTTCCATTAAATTTCTCGCCATTTTTTTCTACGGCTTTTCTGAGTGCATTTGAATAGCTACGTTCGCTAATCTTGAATGCACCTTTGTTTTCAATCGCTTCTTTGACTTTATACCAAGTGTCTAAAGGAACGGTTATGGTACGTGGCCTTCCCCCCTTCGTATTAGTGAGGCGAATTTGTCCCGGCGGTAATGGATTGCCTTCACGATCCACAAGATTTTTCGCTGTTAAATTTGAGATTTCCTTAACCCGTGCGCCTCCGAACCCTTGTAGTTCTGCAGCCGTTTTGTAATCATCTTTTTTTAAGTTATTTATAATACCAGGTACATCGATATATTTTCGATTCACGACCTCACCGGTCTTCTCGTAGCTTTTGTTTATCGCTTGCCGGCAATTCTCCAAAGCTGTTGAGAAATTTCTAGGCAGGTTAGGTTGTTTGTCGTTTTTATGAGCCTCGCGATACTCAGCTCTTACTTTATCTAAGGCTTGCGCCTTGCTTTCTTGATTTTGCATTTTTGGATCGATTTCGCGCCTGGTGATGTAAACATTAACTGCATATTCTAGCTTTTCTAACCTGGATACATATTGATAAACTGTGCTCCTCATACGGCCTTCATCGATTTTGAACTTAATAAATGCCTCGAAGTGTTCCGGTTTTACTTTTTCATAGTCCTTAACAGACTTCACGCCGTATTTTTCACATGCTTGTTTGTCCGCACAAAAATTACCAAAGTCCTTCCAAGTCGATGTAAGGTTCTCTTTTTGCTGTATTGAGTGTATTTTCGTCTGTTTGCCTAATTCATCCCAACCCGAAGCACCTTTATCCCTGGCTGCGCCCTTGTCATCGTGTTTAGATTCTCCTAATCCCATTATTCCGGTTCTATTAAACAGGTCTTCTACTTGTTCACCAATTTTTCCATTCACAAAAGATATCTCCTTTTAACGTAAATTCGTTTTTTAGATGATAATTTACATTTACGTTAAGTGCAAATTTCGCGCAGAAAAATTTAAAAATATAACTTTCAATAAAGAAAATTAGCCACTACGCCCATCCCAGCGTAGTGGCTTTTAAATAAGCGTTCATTATATCCCCCGCCATGCGTCCCTCTGGCATGGCGGTATAAACAAGCGTATTCAAGAATAAACCCAATGGAATGACACTCTGGAGAATGTCCCCATGCGGAACTCCGTTACACTCTAGTTCCGCGCCTCCTCCGACTGCTTACGCGAGTGTTAAAGTCAAAAGGGTCTTTGGAAGGAACCGGCTCATCATTCGCCCCGGTTCCTTCCAAACCATCCTCCCTTTCATGGAAGAAACGCCGCTACACTCTGTTTCTCCCTATACCCACTTCCCCGACTGCTCCGCTTTTAGCATGAGTAAAAATTTCTACTGCTCCGCTTGCGTAAGGGGAGACGAAACCCTCGGAACGCCGCTGCACTCGTTCCGAACCTCCCCGCTAAATGTGTATGGCTAACGCATACACATTTAGCAGGGAGGTCGTGCTAAGCCGATCCAGCTTGCACTGTATAGATTTAGCCCTATTCCAACAGAGCAAAAAATACGCAAATCCTATATAAAAAGTACGCACTTTTTGCGCACTTTTACGTCGCAGTATTATATCCATATAAAAGAAAGGATTTCTATATAAAGAAACAGGGTTGCATGGTATAAGGAAGAGGTTTTTATGTAGAGAAAACGGTTTATACTTTTAGACTCGCCACGTTGGAATCGCGTCGTCCGCGCACGCGCTCCTATCTCTTCCCCAACCTGGCTTCGCCTAAAAGTATAAACGGATATTATATAAACGAAGGTAAGGCTGTTTCTAATGGCACAGGGTACGGGCTTTGACAAGCCCTAATAGTAACTAATCATAGGCGCTGTCATGAGAGCTGTGCTCTCCCGCCATCGCCTACGACCAGTTACTATATATGGACGGCAAAGAACGCCGTCCATACCCCGTGCTGTACTGATTTTAGGACTAAAGTAGGATTTTACTCAAATTGCCTTAGTTTTTTTTTGCATTGTTGTTTCCTGCCTTTTATACTGCATCCACAATAGCGTATTTATACGCGAAATAATACGTACAAATACGCATCTAAAAACTCGCTTTAATATAGGTTTTATAAGGATTCAAGCCATCTCACTACACAAAAACGTATTTATACGCGAAATTATGCGCATTTCTGCGCTTCTCTTTAAAACGTAGAAATCGCAAAAAAATGCGTACTTTCTACGACTGAAAATACGCGCTTATTAGCGTATTTATACGCATTGCAAAATGACCTCAAACCCAATATCTATATAGATTGAAAGGATGTTAAAAATGGATTTTACAACAATGGATGATTTAAAGATTTTTGAAAAAATAACGGGATTAACGACAAAAGAGATCAATGCGCTGCGCACATGGGCAAGTAGACAGTCACTTACTCTCTTTCTAATGGAAGTTGAGGGCGCGAAGGACGAAGCCCGAACACTTCTTTCTAATCGATGTATAAACGTACTAAAAGTGAAGACAAACTCATTTCCTAAGAAAGAGCACTATCCCGTAGCTCTTACTCTGATCGCCTACGCTATTGTTAAAGGAAAAATGACTACTAACCCTTACCGGTTGGCAGACGATACAGAAGCTATGCGTCAAATTGACATTCGTGTCAGCCGCATGGACGCTGTTAAATCTGAAAAAAAGAGAATGAGTAAAAAATCCGCCTATAATAAAATTAGAAATGAATTAGTACCTCTAATCAAAATACTACGTACAGTGCAAAAGCTAAGCTGGCAGGGAGTTGCAGACTATCTTCGCAAACATGAAGAGGTATCTGTCAATAAAGACTACCTCCGCAGAACGATCAAGGCAATTGAAGAAGAAAACCAACTTCATAAAGAATTATTTGGAGCCAAATAAAAAAAACATCGAGGATTTTACTCATGTCTCTTTTTTGCGTAGAAATACGTATTTTATTGCGTATTTCTACATATCAATTAAGGCCCTTCAAGCCTTTAATTATATAGTCTCACGCCTACTCGACCAACTAAAAACGTACAAGTACGCATTTTCTGCGGATTTGTACGCGAAGAAATATGTATCTTTACACGTATAAATGCATTAGAAAAGCCAGTGACTTCTATCACTGGCGCTTTTTTCTAAGCCTAAGTTTTTGGTTGTTTTTTTCTTGAACGATGCACATGCACATAGCACATATACACTTGAGCTGTCCATCTAATCGCCTCGCGGCCTAACGCTACTGATAAGGATAAATCCTCTCAGCAGAAGGCGACTCAAACCCCGTTCAAAAAGGTCTAGGTCATCGACAGTTTGCCTGTGACTATTATTTAGCGTTGCCCTTCGCTCTTAGTAACTCAGCCAGAAATACCCTATAACAGCGGTATTACAAGGATAAAGAACTAAGGTAGTAACCTTCATTTCCCGAAGAATCTATTGACGTACTACTTATCAAGTCTGGTTTTAAGTCCAGTAACAAAAGAAGTGGATTACTCCCCACTATAGAGCACCTTTAAACCGGATTTAGACGGCTCTTACCCCAAAGATGGCGGGGCTAAAACTAGGAGATATAAAACTTAGGTATATAAATACTGTAGCATATGTAAATGTAAAAACCAAAAAACGCAAAAAAATAAGCCCCGCGTATGCGTGGGCTTTTCCGTTGTAGCTAAATTGCCACTTTGGATGCTTTGTAATAAGATTGTTTTTAGGTTTTACATATAAAGAGTTAGCTCCTTGCTAAATCGCCGGTGATGAAGTAACTCTAGTCCACTGTTCCTGTAGACAACCATCGTCCTCGTGCTTTGCAGAAGAGACATTTATAATGTTATCATGCGAAAATATTAAATGCAAAAAACAAACATTGTTAACTATAAGAAGGACTCTATATGTTTATTAAAGAAGTTAAAAATCGGGAAAAAATTCTAAAGGAGAGTGCTTTTATGGCTACAACAGTGCTTATTAACCGTAAGGGCGTCACTGTTGCAAAACATGTTGAGGCAAATGGTGACGCATCAGTTGAGGTTCGCGTAGACGGTAAACCGCCTATTTATATAGGCGCAAAAGAAACTGAAAACAATAAAATTACAGCAATGATGGATGACTAAATAAGTAATAAAAAACAGATTCATGTGAATCTGTTTTTTATTACTTATTTTTCACTTAGCCTAAAACGGTATATATTTCCATAAAATAAAAAGCCCATTAAAGGGCTTTTGTCGCAGCAACATAACGTTTAACTTGTTTAACTTGACGCATTACATCAGCTTTTTTAGGCTGAGGTTCGCGCTGAACCTCGAATTGTTTAAGCTCACTTGCGGTTAAATCTCTCGGTCCAACCCCTCTTGACTCACAATATTTATGCAAATCGCGAACACGATAAGTTATATTTTTAGCAGTCGGAGGTAAAGCCCAGATGCCATTCACAGCTTCGTCTATAGCAGACATTCTTTTCATTTCTTCTTTTGTTAGCATCATTATAAACCCTCCCGCTTTGTCAGAAATTTATTGATAAGCAATTGTGATTGTTGCGGATAAAAATGGAGTTTTAATGGTGCTACAGGTACAGCACCAACGTCGCTGGATGCATAGTAATTTGCCAAATTTCGATTTTTAGGCTTAATAATCATATAGCCTTCTTGCCCAACATCAAAACTATATTTAGCTGCTATTGCTATCAACGTCGGACCAACCACGTACTTGCCACCATCTTTATTTTCTGGAGACGATTCAATATTGCGTATTAAAACAGATTGAGCCTCGATGTCATTTACGACAGATAAAAGACCTTGGATTTTACCATCTGCTACAATCTTAAAGACATTTCCCCCTACCTTATGCCAAATATTACTCCAGGGAAAACGCCATCCATCCCGCGTTAGAGTAGTCAAGTCCAGTTTATCAGCTAATTCATATTCAGCAGGTATTGCGACGATGTTTTCTCGGTCGATGATAACACAATACATCGATAATGTATCCTTATTATTTACAGTTTCTTGTATTCTTATTATACCATAAATCAGCTTGTGCGTAGGCTTTTCTGCCATTTTTTATTTCGTAGACAAAAAAACTGTTATCAACTTGTTTTTGTCTACGTCCTCCCTTCTAATTTTAATAATTACCTGGTCGAGGGCCATTCCCTCAGCGCTTTAATGTTAGGCTACAGCCTAGAGAAAAAAAGACTTTAACCTGTTTGATACAAGTTAAGCCTTCTAGCAGTTGCGGGATATTCAACTGTTTGTCTAAAATAAATTTAGACCGGTGCTAATAACCGCGACACTCAGGTCAAGCGTTGCGACACGAGGTCAAGCCCAATGAATTAGCGCACTGAGGAGGTTTTAGAGAAAACCTACCTAAAAAAAACTTCCTTCACAATATTTAAGATTGTAAATATTGTAACTCTCTCACGCGAGCAACGCAAAAATGCACCTAATTAAAATGAAAAAAGCCGCTAACAATTTACTTGTTAGGCAGCTTTTTTGATATCCAACGCGATCCAGTAATTCTATAAAACATTCTGCTTGTCGGGCTGAATTGATTAGATATACGCACTCACACAATGTTTTTGCAGTACCTATTCGCGTTATATATCTTTTTAGATCAATAACAGTTGAAACATCGTAAGGAAGTATATCAGCCCTAGCTAGTAGCATCAAAACTTCCGTTTGTGTTAGCCTTTCGGCCTGAAAAAAGGAAAAGGCGTAATACCAATGCTGTTCCGTCATCTCCGCTTCATCGTCAAATGAAGCCTCTTGACCGAACAATTTATCAAGCAAACTATAACTAATATCCATGGTCTTTTAACAGCTCCTTTAATGATTATTGCAGAGTTTAACTCCTATCCCGAAGAGCGTCTTTCACATTATCATTATTAGAATTGTTCTCGCTACACTTCTTAAAGAAGTAATACCTGCTGTATTTTGGGGGAGAGAAACCTTCCTTCTGGCTCCGCCTGATGTTTGTTTTTGTAGCCGATTAAATACTCGCAATTATATATTAATAAATACTACTAACCAAATATGACCCATCAGGACTTTTAGCTCATTTTAAATTAGCATCATCAAAATATAACGTAATCTAAATACAACTATAACGCTATTTACAGAACGTTCGGTAGAAAAAACCGAGCGTTTTTTTGTTTCTCATTTTTTATGTTTTACAATAATGACAAGTTGAGACAATTTATGACAACTGGAGGAAATCTAAGTGCATGAAGGCTTTTTTACAGTGCGCGAAGCAGCAAAAGAACTAGGCGTAAGTATACGCACTATATACCGTTATATAAAAGCTGGTTATTTATCAACTGAGAGGCTACGCCATGTACCTCATGGCGGGCTACTAATACCAAAGTGTCAAATATTTAAAATGAAAAATGGAGGACAATAAAATGGTACGTATATCTAAAGAAAAAATGAAAGAGCTTGCAGCTCAGGAAAGATCACGATTAAAAGAAGAAAAAAAGAAAAAGCAGATTGCAATCAATGATATTTTTACCGATAATGAAAAATTCCAAGAGAAATTGAACGAAATGACAGCCAAGATCGCTCACACGGCAGAGCAGACAGCAAAACAAGCTGACCCTGCAGCCAAAGGAAAGACTGAACCGATAGCCCAAGATCAAGCGGTAAATCAATATCAAGCAATTAGAAACATCTTAAATCCTATCCTGAATGAAATGCCCTTTGTAGATTGTCCTGTTTGTGGTGGACTCGTAGAAAAAGGCCGTTTTATAGTAACAGATAGCGGCAATGTGCTACACCATAATTGCTGTGTTTCTCTCCTTGTTATGCCCAGACAACCTGCAAAATTAAAAGAATCGCAAGCGTCGAAAGCTGAGAAACAAGCGTACTGGAATCGCTTAAGTGAAGCTCTACCAAAAATCAAACCCGTTGATTTTTTAACCAAAGAGCCGATACATGACAAGTACCTGATCGACTTCCACGGGAAAACAATTGGTACTGTTATCTACACTCCTGAATCTCTTGCGAAAGCAATAATCAAGTATTTCGATGATGATCCAGTATCCGATTCCAAGGTTTACTTTGAAAACCTAAAAAAACTAATTAAATAAAAATGCTTTAGCACCTAAGGAAATAAAGCAACAGAAAGGATTGATTAATATTTTTAAATGCTATCGATGTCCTGTATGTAAACAGGTTATAGCAAATGATAAGCACCAATGTTCCCCTCCTGATCCTATAAATCACGAGTTTATAGAGGAAGCCAAACACCCCTGGTGGTGGAATCGTCTAGGCCAGTATCCTCCCCAATTCTCATTTTGGATGGACTCCCCCTTACAAAAGGAAGATGAAGATGATGAATAAGTTTGCACCAATATTAAAGGTCTTGCTGAAAGATTACGAAGGAGGACCGTTAGAGCAACATCAGCGACGAGAAATCATGATAATAGTGGGCGCAGTCTTGGCTTTTATCTTATTATTAGGGGTATTTACCACAGAAGATGTCGTTACCTCGTTCAATAATACAGCTCAGAAATTTATAAAATCAACGGTCGATTACAATCCGGAAGAGGCTGTTAAATACACCACGGGAGGAGCTAGAGAGTTAGTTCTTTCTCAAGCTAAAAAGATTGCTGCAGCTAAAGCAGAGGGCTTTCAAACTGAAATTATTACGGTTGAAAGTAAAATATTAAGTCAAAGAAAAGCATTCTTAACCGCTGAAGTAACGGTAGATACAAAAGAAAAATGGCCTAATAAAGAGGCCGAACGTTTTACCCATGTTTTTGTTATGGAAGGACAAAGAGTCGGCAGCGACTGGAAGATATCTCAACTTTTAGAAATTGAAGCTAAAAAATCTGAGTAGAAAGGAAAAAAATGAAAAGAATAAATTCTTTATTTTCTTTTAAAAAGCATAATTAAACCCTCTATTTATTTATCTAGATATGATTACATTCAGTTGATACCTTTACCCCTACTACAAGGCCTAAAAATGGCAAATAACAGCACATTCCGAATTCCCTATTAGGTAAAATAACACCAAATACAAATAAAAAGCTGAAAGTAAGGAGAATTAAAAATTCACATGAGCGATTTTGATATCGAAATTGAAACTATTTTAAAGAGTATTAATCAATTACAAGTCAACGTAAAAAATGGCGCAATCAGAGCCGTACTGGCGCTGACGTTCCGGCAACTCGCAGAGTTAATCGAATATGGCTCCGAAGAACTACCTTTAACCCAAAGATGCAAGAGCTGCGCACACATTAACACACACAATAAATGTGTATATTTTAACAAACCATTTACTGGCTACAACGATAAAGTAATATGTCCCAGACTGCAGCTATCACCATCAAAAAAGGAAAAAACAGAACTTAACACAGAGAATAAAATAACCCTCTTTTAACACTGCTGCAGAAACACTTCAGCGGTGTTTTTGCTATAGCTGTGGATTTGTGGATGGCTAACGTTTAGTCATGGACAACTAACGTCGCAGGGGGAAACATGCTGCGCAATCCCCCTAAATGGCAACTACCTGTCCACAACTAAACTACCCAACCACAAGCTCCACAGCTACTACTGTTAATCAGTTTTAAGAAGAAGAAAATTATAAAAGTTAACTATTTGAGCTTAAATTTAAGAGCTATTTATCCTCTTTTCAGGCTTCCCCCTACTAAGTAAAATATTAGAGATATATATAGGGCTAAAGCCCCCCTCTACCACCACCCCCCCCACACAATACATAGCAATGTGTTGATACCCCCCCTCTGTAGTTACCACAGGAGCAAGTTCCTGCAATGATTCTGAGTTCTGATTGTCAACTACAGATTTAACTTCTTCGGCAGCATCCCAATATTTTTTAACAGTGTTATACGCGATATGTAGTGCTTTGGCTGTTCCTTTCATGCTTGCTAAGGGGTTAGCAGCACGATAAGCAATAACTGCCTGTTTTTTAGCCTCAGAATCAATTTTACGGTTATTTTGACAATGCTCTTTTCTAGTACGCTTTGCGGGTTCTCTTTCAATCTCGCGTTTATGACCAATACACTGCAAATGGTTTGTTAGTTCTTGCTTTACTTCTGGGGATAAACTCAGTTTTTCAAATATCCATGCATCAGTTATTTTATATCGTTTCAAGCCGTCTCTTTTGTAACTGTTTTCTGGACGCGCTGAAGCAATATCACGGAGCAGCTCTTCCTCATCCTGCGGTACTAAAAATGTATTATTTAGCTTTATAGCCTCTTTCAATCCCTCCTGGTATGTGCCACCAGCATATACAGTCCAAAGAGCAGCAAGCCAGCATAAAAGCTCTCTATACCCTTTTTTAATACCCTTCTCAGCCATGTATTCAGATGTACGGTATAAATCAGCAATGCGGGAATGACAAAGGTTGTAGTCGGTTCGGATGTATGTTACAAAGCTACGTTTTTTCTTAGTCGTAGCTTTTTTAATTACCTCCGGAGTAAACAGATCACCTGCTTCCTCATTCTTCTTTTTCTTAGCAGGCAAATCAGGCATGGAATTAAAAGCCTCCATGCTTGTTAAATTAAAGCCAGTTAGCATATATGCTGGAATGTAACTAGCTGCAAGCTCAAAGAAATTGTATTTAAGTGCATCAAAACGATGGGAGATAACAGATGCACCGTTATTAGGGTTAGCAGTACCGGCACAGCGCATGACCCTCACAAGATCACCGGCTACCTTCTGATCCGCACCAGCGTCAGATAGAACAGTAGAAAAATATGTATTTACAATCCTGAAGAGCTTGGACATTTCGGTCGAGGTTTTAACTGCATCGATAAGCCATATAAAATGCAGTCCACGACCACTGAATGTAACCAGATTTGGGGCTGGGAGCAGCCCTGAAGTAAAGTATTTATACCATATACGAGCCAACACCACACGGAAATCGGGCATTTCAACCCCTTCTTCGTGAACGTCAATCTCTGCATACAAAGCCTTATAGCGCCTTAAATTAGAGGCTGTACGCTGCATGGGTTTCTTGCCATCTTTACCAATTCTACGGGGAAAAAGATATGTTTGCTGAGATACATAGATATGCCAATCATCGCCGAGCTTGAATTGCTCTACAGCACGATCCATCTCACCAGGCCGATAAAGCCACTGTTTTTTATCTTTGCCATCTGCACTTTTAGCAAACATACAGAAATAGCGATCAACCTCACTGTCTCCATGAACTGAAAGCAGGTAGTCTTTCATCGTTTGCACATTAGGAACAAGCTCTTTCATATAGCGTTCAAGCTGTGCTTCAGTCATAATATTCAATTTTGACAGCTCATTTTGCTGTATTTCAATAGTTTCGTTTTGTTGTGCTAACAATAAAAACACCCCCTTTCTTCGTCTAATCCCGAAAAAAGAGGGCTGTTTTTAGGTGCAACAAACCAAGCTGTTTCTTTAGTTTTTTTCAAAAAACAAAAAAACAACATAAAAATACCCTCTTTTTTGGGTAAAAGAGGGTCATAAGTCTTGCAAGGCATATTGAAATAAGGTATAATCAAAATACAAATTGATAATACTTTAAACAAGGTCTTGCAAAAGACCCTCAGTGCGGACTTATCTGATTAGCCGGCAAGCAGAAGCAGATTAGTCCTCTTTATTTTTTTGTGGATAAACTAGTAACGAAATAGTGTTCAATTAAATCGTTCTTAAATTATATCTAACTTTTTGTCGCTCTCTTTACTGGGCGACTTTTTGCTGTTTAAATAAATCCATTTGCTCGGCCTGAGCTATAATTGCATCATACCCAGCTTGAATTGCAGTCATAGCAGCTTTAGCTTTAGCTACTCGAAATTTGTGTTGGCTTGGTGGCAACTTGTGTCGCCTGCTCTCGGTTAAATAATCAGCAAGATATTCAATCTTTGCCAATTCTTCCGCCGTTAAATATAATTCTAACTTAATTTTATTTTCTTTAGTTGCAGACACAGTTTCACCCCCAACTTTAAAAATCCATGAACTTTAATATAAGTTTATCCTCGCTTTTTGGGCTTGTCAAGAAAATCTTGGAAAAATAAGTATGATTTTTGCGCATATTGCATAAACTAATTAGTTATCCCTTTAAACGCCTATATTAAGGCGTTTTTTTATTTCCTGGGATAGTTACCCTTACTACACTTCTCTCCCCCTATTCTCGCTTCTTATATTACCTATAGCGCGATCCTTTGCCACAGAAACCCCATATATTTATAGTCTCAAGCATGCGCTAGGCTCCAAGATCAGGGGTTTTTAATCAGTAATAAAGCAATATCTAGGTACAAAGAACCAAGGCCGATACAGCCCTGGTTTTACTTTTTAAAAATAACTTTAAAAAACGCTATATTCCACTTGCGAGCAAAAAAAACGGAGATATAATCTGTAAAGACAGACAGACAGACAAATAAAGGAGAAATTGATATGCAAATTCCTGTAAGCACTAAAGTAAGTATTGAGACAGCAAAACGTCTTGACGAATACATAAAACGAACAAGCAAAGTCAAGGCAAGTGTTATAGACCGTGCAATTAACATGTATTTAGACAATCAAAACTTTCCTAGATAACCTGATATTTGGGCAGGAAATTAATGCCACAACATAGAACACTTCCTAATATGGAAGCGGAAGCGCAAGCGAATGCGTGAGCAAGAGCGGAAGTGATAACGAAAGGATGAAAATAATGACAAAAAAAGCAAAATCCGTACATTGCGCAAAAATTCTGACATATGGAATTCAAAAAGGAGGCGCTTGCAAGACTACAAGCTGTGCCATCAGTGGTTTTCTCCTGGCTGAGAAAGGCTATAAGGTACTTCTTGTCGATGCTGATCCTCAGGGAAATCAGACTGAAATTTGGACAGGCCGAGCGATCAGGGAATATCGGGAAGAAGATCGAGGTGGTATATTAGCGGCTCTAGAAGCTGAACCAACAGGCTCTAAAACTAGAGAACAAATAATAATTTTGACTGATAATATTCATTTGCTTATGGGTAACGAGATGCTAGGTGTCTTTCCTAGACCCGGTTGGCATGGAGATGTACAGCGAGCTGTAGAGAACATGCTTGCTCCTGTAGTCAATGATTACGATTTTATCCTTATCGACACAGCTCCTGCGCTGAACTATTTGCTAACTTCCTGCATTTGCGCATCTGTTTCCGGTGGGGTTGTAGCCCTGTTTGAAGCCGGTAAGTTCTGTTATTCCGCCCTCTTTTCTTTTATAGAAACAATTGAATATGTGCAGACAAACGGATACCCAGATTTACGGGTATTAGGCATCTTATGTAGCCTAATTGATAACCGCAGAACCGATAATAAGGATTTTTTGAGTTATGTTCAAGGTGACGAGTATCTGGGAGATCATTGTTTTAGAACTGTTATTAGTAGACAAGCTGCTGCAGGACGTTTAGCTTTTACCGGATTTTTTAATAATCCAGAACTTGAACTTGCTATTAAGCAGTATAGACCATTTATTAAGGAGCTGTTAGAACGTGTCAACGCCTAGATTTAATCCAAATAAAAATGCACCCGTAGGTGCATTTATGTCCGCAACCAAAAGCGAATCTGTTTCCGATAGCGAAAACAAATCTGGAACTACTCCTGTAACCGAATCTGCAAGCGTAAGCACATCTAAAAGTGAAGACGCTTCTGCAATTATACCCATAAGCGAATCCACCCCCACATCTAAAAACGAATACGCTTCCGCATCCGCAAGTGAATACGCTTCCGATCCCTCTAAGGCGGAAAAGAAAGCGAATAAAAACGAGAGCACAGGTATAAACGCCTCCGCAAGCGGACACGCTTCTTCCGTAAATTCTTCTGCAAGTGTAAGTGGAGGTTTGGCAGACCATCTGGCAAAAGCAAAGGAACCCAAATTTGAAGATTTGTACGCTAAGACAAACGTGTGGATACAAAAAGACCTGCTAGCAATCGTCGATGCAGTAACAAAGCAGGCGAAACCTGGCTTAAAGAAAACTATCTTTAATGAAGCATTAAAGATGTACTTGAAAGCAAATGGACTGCTGAAATAAGCTCTAAAAAGCACCGGTTAGTCGGTGCTTTTTTAATTGATACGGGCTTATGGGTTTTTAGTTAAATCTTCACTTACGGGAAGGGGAGAGAGATAAACTACTCTATAGGGGAGTTTGGGACAG
>NZ_SLUI01000024.1 GCF_004339805.1 Anaerospora hongkongensis
CCACCCGTTCCCATCCCGAACACGGTAGTTAAGCCCATATACGCCGAAAGTACTTGGCTGGAAACGGCCTGGGAGGATAGGGAGTCGCTGATTAGGCAAAGAGCACTTACGAATGTGAGTGCTTTTTTGTTTTGTCTATCTGTGAAAGGCCTGGCAGGGAGAGTGCCATTGCAACGCTCCGACGCTGTCGCTTAACCTACGCTAATGCAACGGCGCTCGCCCTACCTCGTCAGCGATAGAGTGTATGTAACGATGCTCCTGCCTAAAGCGGACAAAGGATGCCAGTGTCCCTTTTTTTGCTTTGCCGCTTAAAACGTTGTATAATTTTTCCTATAGGCCACTTGGCAGCAATGGGCATATTAATAGTAGATAAAAAAGTGAGGGATAAAAATGACAACAAGCCGGAGTTTGGCCTTACATACTGATGTTCGCGAACAATTGTGCATAGAGAATAAGCCGGACCCATGCACGATTGTCATTTTTGGTGCTTCAGGTGATTTAACGCATCGAAAATTAATACCGGCACTGTTTGGCATGTATTTGAAGAAGATGCTGCCGGAACAATTCGCTATTTTAGGCTGCGCCAGAAGCGTAATCAGTGAAGCGGAGTTTGCTAAGATGGTCCGTGAAGATCTCACTGATTTTGAAGGGGCTGGTGCCGATGAAACGGAAGAGTTTGTTAGACATTGCAGCTACTTGCCGGGGCGCTATGATAACCAGCAGGTATATGATGAGTTAGCAGTGGCTTTGCGGAAGTTAGAGGAAAAGTTTCAAACTGGCGGCAATTGTCTTTTTTACTTTGCCACACCTCCCAGCTTGTTCATTCCTATTACAGAAGGCCTCAGCAGTGCCAGATTAACTGATGAACGCAGAGGTTCCTGGTCGCGGATTGTTATTGAGAAACCTTTTGGCCATGACCTTGCCAGCAGTCTTTCCATAGATAAAGCGCTTAAGCAGCATGTGGCTGAAAGCCAGATTTATCGAATTGATCACTATTTGGGCAAAGAAACAGTACAGAATATCCTGATTCTTCGCTTTGCAAATGCAATTTTTGAACCCTTGTGGAATCGTAAATATATTGATCATGTACAAATTACAGTTGCTGAGACACTGGGGGTTGAAAACCGGGCAGGCTATTATGAACAGGCCGGTGCGCTGCGTGATATGTTCCAAAATCACATGATCCAGATGCTGGCGCTGACGGCGATGGAACCGCCGGCACAATTTGAAGCAAACCGGTATCGGGATGAAATCGTGAAGCTGATTCGAGCAATTCGCCCATTCCCGGTAGAAGAACTAGACAAATGGCTGGTTAGAGGGCAATACCAGGCAGCGGATGAAGCTGGTGTAAGTCTTTCTTACCGGGAAGAAGCAGGAGTCGATGCAGAGTCTTCTGTTGAAACCTTTGTTGCAATGAAAATGATGATTGATAATTGGCGCTGGCAGGGAGTACCTTTTTATTTGCGATCCGGTAAAAGGCTGAAAAACCGGGTTAGTGAGATTGCAATCACATTTAAGCCAGTTCCTCATTCGATTTTTGCACCTGTACAGCCTGAGCAGCTCGCTCCCAATGTACTGGTATTAAAGATTCAGCCGGAAGAAGGGATTGGTCTTACACTAGAAGCCAAGACACCTGGCCCCAAGCTTTGCATGAATTCTTTAAGCCTTAATTTCTCCTATAAGGATATCTTTGGAGGATTTACACCCAATGCGTATGAACGTCTGCTGCTGGACTGCATGACAGGCGACCAAACGCTGTTTGTGCGCAATGATGCTGTTGAACTGGCATGGGAGGTATTTATGCCGGTATTAGACGCTTGGAGTAAGACTCCTGAGACAAATGCTTTGCGTCCTTATAAAGCTGGAAGCTGGGGTCCTGTGAAGGCTGATGATTTATTAGCACAGGCTGGTCACAAATGGAGATAGAAGTATATGAGAATGTAGCGGCAGTGAGCGAAGCTGCTGCCCAATATATTTGCCGTACGGCTCAAGAGGCAGTTCGCGAAAAAGGGCATTTCCTGCTGGCGCTGGCTGGTGGGCGTACTCCTAACCTGCTTTACCGGCGCCTGGCTGAACAGCCGTACTGCAGCAAAATGCCGTGGCAGCAGACCTTTGTCTTCTGGGGAGATGAACGTTTCGTCCCGCCTTTGCACATTGACAGCAATTACGGCACAGCCTGGCTGCAGCTTTTTCGTAAAATCAATATATCTTCTGAGCATATATATCCTATCCCTACCATTTTTACAAATCCGGATAACAGTGCAATTCTGTATGAGCAGATGATACGGCGTGCTTTTACGTCTTTGTCGGCAAAACAGTTTGACCTTACGCTGCTTGGTATGGGCGATGACGGGCATACAGCATCGCTTTTTCCAGGCAGGGAGGCAGTTGCGGAGCGGGTTCGCTGGGTAGTTCCTACGGAAAATCCAGCTGGTCAGCAGCGATTATCACTAACTTTGCCTATATTAAATGAAAGCAAGCAGATTTTGTTCTTAGTAACTGGTGTTGAGAAAAAAGCAATGCTACAGAAAGTAGCGAATGATCAGCGTCAAGAAATTAAGCAGTATCCCGCGGCAATGATTAAAGGCCGGGCAAGAACGTTATGGATGGTTGACAGCGCTGCTTACGAAAGCTAAGCTTAGTAAAAAGAGCACTTATCCTGAAGGATAAGTGCTCTTTTGTCCGATTAATTTTTATCATTGAAAGCAATGAAGATGACATTGCTTCCATATTTGGAGGCAAATTCCTGTTCATACTTTTTAAGTGCTTGGACCTGATCAGTGCTTAAATTGGCGACACTTACATTATTTAATCCCATAAATCAATCTCCTTTCTAAAGAATTGCACCAAGATTAGTTTGTCCCCGGTATTTCTTCTTTATTTTAAAATTAAATTACATTTTTTTCAAAGACAGAAAGTGTGTCCTTACTCTATGCTGGTATTATTCTCGCAAAAAGGCAGGTTTTTTTTTGCATCAGCCGAATTAGTATGTACAGACGATCGGAGGAAAAATAATGCAAAAACGACTTAAGAGGCTGTTGCTGCTGGTAATTGTGCTTTCAAGCTTTGCTGTAAGCGGTTGCAATCAGGGGGGGATAGAAAAGCCGTATAAAGAAAGTCATTTTTTGATGGATACATTAATTGAAATTACCGCTTACGGTCCCCAGGCGGAAAAGGGAGTAAAGGAAGCTTTTGGTGAATTTCAGCGTATGTATGCCCTGGCTGATCAGTATGATTCGGGCAGCCAAATAGCAAAGGTAAATCAAGCCGCAGGCAGCAGCAGCGTAGCAGTGGATGCAGATATTTTTGCCATGGTGGAAGAAGCATGCCAGTTTGCCGATAAGCTGGAAGGTACCTTTGATGTAAGTGTGGGCCCGCTGGTGGAGTTATGGGGAATCGGCAAAAAGGGTGAATTTGTGCCTTCCGATACCGAAATTACCGAGATATTACCACTGGTTAATTATAAGCTGATTGAGCTGGATAAAGCTAATCAGACGATTTATCTGCCGAAAAAGGGAATGAAGCTCGATCTAGGCGGAATTGCCAAAGGCTATGCTGTTGATAAGGCAATTGCTAAGCTGCAAGCCGCTGGAATCAAATCAGCTCTTATCAATGCCGGAGGAACTGTGCGTGTCTTAGGAACCCGCCCTGATGGCAAGCCATGGCGCATCGGTGTTCAAGATCCACGCAATCCCGATGGGGTTATCGCCAAACTAGCGCTTACAGGCTGGGACACGATGGAGACATCTGGTGATTATCAGCGGTTTATTATGAAAGATAATGTACGCTATGCACATCTTTTTGATCCTCGCACGGGTAAGCAGCCAAGAGAAATGGCAGCTGTAACGATGATTATGAATAACGCAAGTCAAGGTGATATTTTCAGTACTGCTTTATTTGTTCTTGGAGTAGAGCGAGGCTTAGCTGTGTTAAAAAATTTCCCCGGTGTAGAGGCAATATTTGTCACACTTGACGGAAAGGTTATAACTACGCCTGGTTTGGCAGGAAAGGTGGAATAATGGAGGAATCTATGGATAACTTTTGCAAAAGCCTGGCAGCAGCGATCCAGGCAAATCCTATTTCGATTGAAAATGAAAGTGAATATTTGAATTCAGCCGTGTTAGTGCCGCTGGTTTATCAGGACAATAAGCTGCATGTACTATTTGAGGTGAGGTCGGCTACCTTAAACAGACAACCGGGGGAGATTTGTTTTCCTGGCGGAAGAATAGAACCTGGTGATGACAGTTCACTGGCAGCAGCCATTCGGGAAACAACGGAAGAATTAGGGATAAGTGCAGACCAGATACGGTTTATCGGAGCCTTGAATTATGTCGTTGCTCCATTTGGTGTTATTCTTCATCCTTTCGCTGCTTATCTCCGGCAAGGGACTATTCTTCAGCCTAATGAGGCCGAAGTGGCTGAAGTATTTACCGTACCGCTGGAGTGGTTATTGAATACA
Source organism: Anaerospora hongkongensis (assembly GCF_004339805.1). GTDB lineage: Bacteria > Bacillota > Negativicutes > Sporomusales > DSM-15969 > Anaerospora > Anaerospora hongkongensis. The sequence continues at coordinate 4,460 of NZ_SLUI01000024.1, forward strand.
GAACCGCAGCAAGCCTTTATGGAGATTGCTACAAGGCCTCTGGAGGGCTTCCCGCTGCACTTGCTGCCGGATGACTATCCTGAGAACTGGAAGGGACGGAAATCCTACCCGGTGTTGTTTTATCACTATCAACATTATGTGATATGGGGCCTGACAGCCCGTGTTTTATTTAGTTTCCTACAGTTTTGCCGGCAGGCGCAGAATAGCGGAAAATAAAAAGCAGATGCCGCATCATACCTCTGAGAGGTCAAGAGCAGCAATCTGCTTTTTCTATACCGTGGCGATTTGCCAAGTACTGCCATGCATGAACTGATTGTATACCTCGGCTATCGTTTCTACAATAGTCGAACGTTTAACAGTTCGCTTTTTGTTCAAGAGGGAAAATTTAAACCAATGTCCTTCTCGGGATAGTTGATAGCGGGTGTTATTGATCACAATAACCAATGATTTAGTGGGAGATTTGCTTAGCGCTTCTTCGAGTGTTTGTACGGCGAAACCATCGAGGGGTGGTCTGGGCCTGAACTCATTCGTGTTTTTCATGAATACACTCTCCCTGTAGGTGTACTATATTCAATTGGCTACCACTATTATATCATTAGACAAGCCGGCAGGCTTTAGCGAAATTCGCTTAAAAAGCAGGATTAAGTACCAAAAACATCAGGCATGCTTACTTAAAGTAACTAATTCTTAAATTTCTGATAATTATCGCGGTAAACGGATTTTGCCGATAAATATTGGGATTGTCTGGTACATATTTAAATTGTACAGCCTACGTATTTTGTATACATAGTTTTTTGAATTTTATGTATAGACTTTTTTTATGCATAACTGGTATAATGTCCATAGGTGAAAAACTTGTTATTATGTTAACTTAATGACAGTGACCGCAAAAACTAAAGGAGGTAAATCTATGGCACAAGCTAAAAAAGGTATAGGACTTACCACACAAATCTTTATTGGATTAATTCTCGGTATCATTTTCGGTTATATTTTCCCTAGTTATGGAGAACAAATGAAACCGGTCGGCGACATTTTTATCCGCATGATTAAAATGATTGTTGTACCGCTGATTTTTAGCTCTCTTGTAATGGGTATTGCCGGTACAGGCGATTTTAAAAAGCTCGGACGTTTAGGCGCAAAAGCAATTATTTGGTTTGAAATTGCCACTACTGCCGCTCTTGTAGTCGGCCTTTGTGTAGTAAATGTGTTAAAACCGGGTGTTGGTGTTGCGATTCATTCAATTGATGCCTCAAGTGCGGCAGCTGCTGCTAAGAAATCGATTGATATGATGCAAATGGTGGTTAATATCGTTCCTACTAACGTTATTGACGCTATGGGACGCGGCGATATGCTGCAAATTGTATTCTTTTCTACCTTTTTTGGTGTTGCTGCTGCTGCCATGGGACCTACCGGCGAGCCTGTTGTAAAGTTAGCTCACAGTGTTGCTGAAATTATGTTCAAGTTTACCTGGTATGTAATGAAGCTGGCTCCGATTGGTGTTTTCGCACTCATTGCTTTTACAGTAGGTAAGTTTGGTCTGGCGATGCTGATTCCACTTGCTAAGCTGATTTTATCGCTATATTTAGCGTTAATTATTTTTGTTCTTGTTGTATTAGTTGGTGCATCTCTTGTCGTAGGTGTTAACTTCTTCCACCTGCTGCGTGCGCTTAAAGAACCAATCCTCATTGCGTTTTCAACTGCATCCAGTGAAGCAGCTCTGCCGATCGCAATGGAAAAACTGGAGAAGTTCGGAGTTCCTAAGCATATTGTTACTTTTGTTATGCCTACTGGCTACACCTTTAACCTTGATGGCTCTACCTTATACAGTGCATTGGCTGTTGTGTTTATTGCGCAAGTATATGGAGTTCCGTTTGATCTGTCACAGCAGGTTATGATGCTGTTTACCTTGATGTTATCGACTAAAGGTATTGCTGCAGTTCCAGGTGCATCCTTAATCGTTATTGCCGGTACTGCCGCCGCTTTCGGCCTGCCGCTGGAAGGCATTGGCATTATCCTCGGCGTAGACCGTATTTTGGATATGGCCCGTACTGCATGTAATCTCATCGGCAACTGTGTTGCAACTGTTGTAGTTGCCCGCTGGGAAAAAGAAATGCCTGATGATGTATTAAAGGTTGCATATTCACAAAGCTACGAAGATTAATATTAAATTTTATTTACAAGCGGGAATAACTATCCCGCTTGTATTTTTTTGTGGTACAATACTAATGATACTAGAAGGGGGGAGTGATTAAACGTGTTTAATTTAGGCATGTCTGAACTGGTATTAATTCTGGTTATTGCTTTAGTTGTTTTCGGACCTGGCAAGCTGCCTGAGGTGGGCAAAGCCATCGGCCGTGGTATTAGTGAGTTTAAAGGTGCACTGAATACGGAATCAAAAGAAGAAAAAACAGTTAAGGAAGCATCCTCCGCCAAGGATAGTAAGCTATAATACATATCAGGCCCAAGGGCCTGTTTTTTCTTTTTTAGCATAATAATTGTTACTCCGCCAATACTAACAAAAACTGTTATTGGAGGGTGACACTATTGCGTAATAGCAAATACATTGCATTGTTGCTTCTTCTGGTTTTCGCTGTGGCATCATTTGCTTTCATTGGCGGCTGCGGTAAAGCGCAAAAGCCGGCTCCTAAGCAAATGAATAATGCCGGATCCGGTGTGGCTGACGAACATCAGGCTAAACCTATGCCTGCCCGGATGATTATTGGCTATTATGAGAATCCTTGGCCTGGTACGCCTGATACTACCGGTTCTTTTCCCAGTATGAAAAGTTTTGCCAAAAGCATGACTCACGTAGCTCCGTTTTGGTACCGGGCAACAAAGGACGGTACGCTGGAAACCAAAGATAGTCAGCTTGTACTGGACACTGCTACCCAATTGGGATTGAAAATATTTCCTTTGATAACCTACAAAACAGGTGCATTGGAAACAATTCTCACCAAGCCTGATATTAGAACAAAGACAATCGATAATATTGTTAAGATTGTTAAAGAGAAGCCTTATGATGGTGTCAATATCGATTTTGAGCTTGTTCCTCCTAAGAATGAGAAAGATCTGACGGCATTTATGGCAGAATTATATCCCAAGCTGAACGGCTTGAATAAGACTGTCATTATCTCGGTTTTCCCTAAAGTTGATGTCCATGAAGATGTTCAAGGCGCATACAATTATGCAGAGTTAGCAAAAAATGCGGACTTCCTGCAAGTCATGCTGTACGACCGTCATTGGGCAACTTCACCTCCGGGAGCAATTGCACCAATAGACTGGTACGAAAAGAACCTGCAATATGCAATCGACCAGGTAGGACCGCAAAAAGTGATTGCCGGTGTCAGCGCGTATGGCTATGATTGGCCCAAGGACGGTCAGGGCGAGACGGTAAAATATGTTGATGCCATCGTGTTAGCTGAGAAGCAGGGCGTCAAAATAGAATATGATGAGAAAGAGCAAGCGCCGCATTTTAGCTATAAAAATCATGAGGTCTGGTTTGAAAACACGAAGAGTACGGATGCCAAGCTAAATATTGTAGCTAAGTATAACCCCGCGGGAATTGCGATTTGGCGACTTGGTCAGGAACAGCCGGAAATTTGGCCGGTTATTGATCAAAAGTTCCATAAATAAAATCAATTGATACAAATAAGTGGCGGGATTCCCGTCACTTATTTGCATGCCCGGCAGGTTTTACTTTCCGGCAGCCGAATACCCATAATAGTCAAGCATAATTATGGCGCAGGAGGAGAACAAATGGCAGTTGTAGAAGTTACCATTATTCCCCTGGGTACGGATTCTCCCAGTATAAGCAGCTATGTAGCTGCTTGTCACAAGGTGCTGGCCGGAGCGGAAGGAATTCAGTACCAGCTGACACCGATGTCGACCATCATTGAAGGGGAACTGGAGCGAATCTTAGAGGTCATTAAACAAATGCATGAGGTTCCTTTTTCCGCTGGTGCTTTACGGGTGTCTACGACTATTCGTATTGATGACCGGCGTGATAAATCCATCACGATGGCAGGCAAGCTTCAGTCTGTTAGGGAAAAACTATAGAGTAAACCGGAGGGATGAACATGTGTCAGGATTGCGGGGGCCACGGCTCGGAATTGACTAAAGAGACGATTACAGTAGAAGGAATGACCTGCGGTCATTGCAAGAGTGCAGTGGAAAAAGCTGTGCGCGGATTACCGGGTGTTTTTTCTGCCGACGTTGATTTGACAGCAAAAACATTGCAGGTCGAATTCGATTCTCATAAGTCTTCACTGGCAGCGATTAAGCAGGCGGTTGAAGATGTAGGTTTTGAGGTTCCCTAAAGACATTGACTGTGCAGTCGACAATTTGGTATAATATTTGACAGGCTCCCAGTATTTTGGGGGCTTGTTGTTTTATTCCAATAGAAAGAAGGTGCTCTTTATGACATCCCGGCTAGAGCGGCGACGCGCCGAACGGTCGCAGGAAAAGCTGCCGCAAAAAGGGTGGATTGTGGCATTACTAATTTTATTGTTAGTGATTGTTGCAGGAGCGTCGTATGTGTTTTTCACAGGCGGTCTAGGGCTAAATAAGACAAAAAGAACAGCAGATTTTGCTGTGGGGCAGCACAAGGTAAATATTCTGGTGCTGGGAGTTGACGAAAGAAGCGGTGACCAAGGCAGATCGGATACTATGTTTGTCGCAACAATTGATGAAGCAACAAAAGCAGTATCCCTTTTATCGGTGCCGCGCGATACGCGGGTAAAAATTCCCGGCTACGGATGGGATAAGATTAACCATGCTTATGCCAATGGCGGCTCAGCGCTTAGCCAGAAAGCAGTGGAAAATTTACTGGGTATACCGATTGACTATTATGTAACGATTGACTTTGCGGGTTTTTATAAAATCGTCGATGCAATCGGCGGCGTGGATATTGATGTTGAAAAACGGATGTATTATGAAGATCCTTATGATGAACTTGTTATTGACATCCAGCCGGGCTTGCAGCATATGAACGGTAAAACAGCAATTAAATATGTACGCTATCGTGACAGTGAAGGTGATATCGGCCGCATTGAGCGGCAGCAGAAGTTTATTAAGGCCGTGTTTAAGCAGCTCGCCAGCCCATCGGTTATTACCAGCATTCCAAGTATTATCCGGGAAGTCAATTCGGTTTTAAAAACCGATCTATCCACTGCAGATATGCTTAGCCTTGCCAAACTAGTAAATGATGCGGCTAAACAAGGACTTAAGACGGATACCGTTCCCGGCAAACCGGCCTATATTGCTGATGTTAGTTACTGGCTTCCCGATGTTGTGGGCTTGCGGGAACATATTGCACAGCTCCAGAGTATTAAAATGGATGATAAGTATGTAAGTACGGCACGGAAGCTGCAGGCTGAATATGATAGTTCCATTCCGAAAGAAATGAAGGTCATAGAAGTAGCAAAGCCCAGCACGCCGGCTAAAGAGCCTGCGCAGCCTAAGATGCCTAAGGAAATCGATAAACCACCGGCACCGGTTAAAGCTGATAAGCCCAATACCAGTGAGGAAAAAATTAAGGTTGAGATTGTAAATGCCAGTGGTTCGTCTGAAGCCGGTGATAAAATAGCGGCAACCATGCGTGCCAAAGGGTTTGAGGTAGATGGGATCAGCACAGCTGCTGCAGTCAACAAAAATACTGTGGTTATTTCGTATAGCACAAATAGTGCGGTTGTGGGAAAACTGACCAGCCTGCCTTTCCGTTATGCGCTGCAGGTGACAAAAGATGACAGCAGAGCAGGTACGATTTCGGTAATTGTAGGGAAAGATTACGTAGATAAATAAAAAGGCAGGAAGATATTGCCATATTAACGGAAAAGAAGCTTGCAAGATGAAGAATGAATATGTTATAATTTTCACACACGTTATTAATACACCCCTCATTTAGCCCTTGTGAAAAGGGCTATTTTTTTTTGCCTATTTTAGCCATACTAAGGACAAACAAGGCAAGGAGCTGACTACATGTGGTATACAGAGCAAATGCGACGTTTTCAGATACTGGCTGTTATTGTAATTGCTGTCATTGGCGGACTCTTGCTGAGGCTGGCGTGGATGCAAATTTTGCAAGGAGCACAGTACAAGCAGGTTGCCGAGCAAAATCGGATTCGCCAGCTTAGTGCTCAGGCTCCCAGAGGGACAATCTATGACCGTAATGGCGCGCCGATTGTCGCTAATCGTCCTAGCTTTGCCATTTCGGTAATTCTTGCAGACTATGCATATCCCGAAGTATCTACACCGCTATTGTCGGCCCTCACTGGCGTTGCAGTTACGGAAATCGAGCAAATGCTGCAGGCCGGGCAGGAGTTTCCCTATACGCCTATCCGCGTAGTGCGTGATGCTGATGAAGCACTAATTGCAAAGGTGCAGGAACGCAAAAACTATCTGCCTGGTGTTGTGGTTGAGGCCTTGCCTGTACGCCATTACATTTATAATCAACTGGCGGCTCATCTGGTTGGCTACTTAGGAAGAATTAGTGAAGATGAGTATACTGCGCGGAAAAAACAAGGATATCACCCCAATGATTTAATTGGCAAAGCGGGAATAGAGCGGATCTGGGAAGAACAGCTGCGCGGCATTGATGGAGGCTTGCAGGTCGAAGTGAATGCCATGGGTGAAGAGGTCGGCATTGTAGGGGAAAAAGCTGCCCTGCCGGGAAAAGGGATTGTATTGACATTGGATGCAAATTTACAAAAAGCGGCCGAGACAGCTTTAAATGAACAAGTGGCAATCAGTAAGAGTATCGGTGAGCCGGCAAAAGGTGGAGCGGTTGTTGTGATTGATGTCCGGACAGGCGGAATCCTGGCATTGGCAAGCAATCCATCCTTTGATCCGAATGTATTTATCGGAGGTGTGAGCCAAAAAGACTGGTCGGCAATCATTAATAATAAGAATGATCCACTGTCAAATCGGGCGATTCAAAACGCCTATCCGCCTGGATCGGTTTTCAAAATTGTTACAGCCGCGGCCGCCCTGGAGTCTGGCTTAACGACAGGGCAAGAGGTTTTTGTCGATAAGGGAGTTTATATTTTGCAAGGCTGGAGTTTTTATGGCTGGGAGACAAAGGGGTTAGGCAGGCTGACCGTGCCCGATGCACTGGCATTCTCCAGTGACCCTGTTTTTTATGAACTGGGGCGCAGGCTGGGGGCGGACAATCTGGCATCGTATGCTTTAACATTTGGCTTTGGCAAACCTACCGGCATCCAGCTATCCGGTGAAGAAGCAGGGGTTGTACCCACTGAAGCCTGGAAAGAAGAATTATACGGCGAACAGTGGTACCCTGGGGAGACGTTAATTGCTGCGATTGGTCAGGGGTATTATAATGCCACTCCCATTCAGCAGGCTATGCTCTTAATGGCAGTGGCAAACGGCGGTATCGTTTATAAGCCTAAACTGGTTGATAAGATATTAAGTGCAGATGGAGCCGTTTTGGAGCAAGCCCCGGCTCAGGTATTGCACACGATATATTTGCGGCCTGATGTGTGGGATTTGATCCGTCAGGGGTTAGTTGCAGTCACGACACGGGGAACGGGGAAAAGCGTATTTGCGGATCTGAACGTTAAAGTTGCAGGCAAGTCAGGATCCGCCGAAACGGGACGTGGGACAACTCATTCCTGGTTTGCCTGTTACGCTCCTGCAGATAACCCGGAAATTGCTATCGCCGTATTGGTGGAAGAAGGCGGTGAGGGATCAGTAGCTGCTGCCCCTGTAACACGTAAAATCCTTGAGGCCTATTTTCAGATTCCTGCCAAGCAAAATATAGTCACACCAACTCCGGGACATACCGATTAATCGCTGGAGCAGATTTAAGTAATTAAAAAAAGGAAATACCTCATTCGGCAAGAAATATATACAAGTAGCTGTAATAGTTGGGCGGAGCCAAAGCTTTTTCGCCTAATTCGTGTATGTGAGGTGCGGTAATGCCTGTCTATCCTATTAACCTTGATTTAAGCGGCCGCCATTGCGCGTGTATCGGCGGCGGTTCGGTAGCGGCCCGCAAAGTCGAAGACCTATTGCAAGCCGGTGCCTTAGTAACGATCATTAGTCCTGTATTAACTTCTGCCCTGCAGCAGCTGGTGCAGGCCCAAAAAATTATTCACATCGCCCAGCAGTACCAGCCAGGCGTCATTGGCGCTTTTTTTATGGTTATTTGTGCAACTAACAATAAGGCTGTTAATCGGGCTGCGGCAGAGGAGGCCCGAAGCAAAGGGGCACTGGTTAATGTAGTGGATGCGCCGGAATTATGTGATTTTACCGTCCCCTCAAAAATGACGAGAGGCGATTTACTGATTACTGTTTCAACCGGCGGAAAAAGTCCGGCTTTAGCCAAAAAGCTGCGCCTGGAGCTGGAAGATCGTTACGGTCCTGAATATGGAACTTACCTGGAGTGGGCTGGAGCGATACGGGAGCAGATGAAGAACCGTCTGGAAACCAGTAAAGAGCGGGAATACTTTTGGCAGCAAACGTTAGATGACGAAGTTCTGTCTCTTTTGCGACAAGGCAGGCTGAAAGATGCGGAGGAGAAAATCAAGTATGCAATTGGTAGTACTGGGCTTAAATCATAAAACTGCACCTGTTGAAGTGCGTGAATGTTACGCCTTCTCAGAAGAAAAAATCAAGCAGGCACTGCTGCATTTACATGAATATGAAGAAATCAGCGAATGTGTTATTTTATCGACTTGTAATCGCAGTGAAATGTATGCGGTAGTAGATGATGCTGCCGATGCATTGCCTGTCATGCAGGATCTGTTTGCCGCTGTTGCCGGGCGGCCTATTGAATGTGATGATTTCATTTTTTATTATACAGAAGAAGCTTGTATCCGCCATTTGTTCCGGGTTGCTTCCAGCCTGGATTCCCTGGTAGTTGGCGAAGGACAGATATTGAGTCAGGTAAAAAAGGCCTACACAATGGCCCGGTACCTCGGGACGACCAGCACCGTGCTGAATACACTCTTTAATAGGGCTATTGCCATAGGAAAAAAAGTTCGCACAGAAACACGCATAGCCTATAACGCTGTGTCAATCAGCTATGCGGCGGTGGAACTGGCTAAAAAAGTACTGGGTGATCTTACTCAATCGAATGTGCTGATTCTTGGCGCAGGGGAAATGAGTGAATTGACAGCCAGGCACTTAGTAGATAACGGGGTACGGACGGTATTCGTTTCTAACCGCAGTTATGAGCGAGCCCAGCAGCTGGCGGACCGGTTTAGGGGTGTTGCCGTTCCGTTCGGCGATTTTATGAAGTGTGCAACCAATGCCGATATTGTGATCACCTCTACCGGGGCGCCGCACTATATTGTCAGTGCCTGGGATGTAGCCCACCTCATGCCAAATCGTAAGGGACGTCCGATTATTTTTATTGATATTGCTGTACCGCGTGACGTGGAACCGGAGGTCGCAGCGATTTCGGGTGTCACGCTGTATAATATCGATGCCCTCGAAGCCGTAGTGGAATCTAACCTGCGCATCCGGGAGGCAGAAGCAAAGGTGGCAGAGCGCATCATAGAGGAAGGCCTGGCAGAGCTGGTCAGTAAGTTTCGCTACTTATCGTTCCGGCCAACGCTGGCTTTGTTAACGGAAAAGGCTGAGCGGATTCGCCAGCGGGAAATTAAGAGAGCTTTGGCCAAATTGCCTGATTGCAGCCCGGAAGAACGGAAAGTTTTTGAAAATATGTCAAAGATGCTTGTCCGGAAATTGCTGCGGGATCCGATGATACGGATCAACGAAGCGGCGGGAACGGATAAAGCGGATCTGTATTTGGAAGCAGTTCGGAAATTATTTAAACTTGATCAATTGGGAGAGGAAGCAAATCGTGAGACAAAAAATCGTCATCGGTACGCGCAGCAGTAAACTGGCCTTATGGCAGGCTAATTATATCGCCAGCTGTTTGGCGGAGCGTTATCCGGGCTTAGAGGTAACCTTAAAACATATGGTTACAAAGGGTGATAAAATCTTGGACGTACCGCTGGCCAAAATTGGCGGTAAGGGTCTGTTTACTCAGGAATTAGAAAGTGCTATGTTAAATGGCGAAATTGATCTTGCCGTTCATAGCTTAAAAGATATGCCTACCGAGCTTCCTACTGGTTTGACATTAGCGGCAATCACGGAACGGGAAACTCCCTGGGATGCCCTCGTAAGCCCCGAATACAAGACATTGGCATGTCTGCCTGTCGGGGCCAAAGTTGGTACTTCCAGCCTGAGACGGAAAGCGCAGCTGCTCAAGGCCAGGCCCGATCTAAAAATTAGTGATTTGCGCGGTAATCTAGATACCCGGTTAAAGAAGCTGGAAACGGAACAGCTTGATGCAATTGTACTGGCAGCAGCAGGATTAAAGCGCTTGGGCTGGGAACAGTTGATTACTGAAATATTGCCCAAAGAGATTTCCTTGCCGGCAGTAGGACAGGGAGCCTTGGCGATTGAGGCCCGGGCAAATGATCAGGAAATATTGCAGATGCTGGCTTTTTTAAATGATGAAGATACTAGCTATGCCGTAATTGCCGAAAGAAGCTTTTTAAATGAGCTGGAGGGTGGCTGTCAGGTACCGATGGGAGTATACGGCTGCATAGAGAATAATGAATTATATTTGGAAGCAGCCATATTGTCGTTAGATGGTCAGCGGGTGATTCGCGATACACTTTGCAGTAGTCCGGCAGGGGCCGAAGATATGGGGCGCCGCCTTGCTCAGCGCATGTATGTGCAGGGCGGAAAAGAGATTCTGGCAGAGCTGCTTGATGGTGAACAGGAGGAGAAGAAATAGTGAAACAAGGCATTGTATATCTCGTAGGTGCAGGACCTGGTGATTATAAATTAATCAGCGTTAAGGCGAAAGAATATATTGAACAGGCGGACACGATTGTATACGACCGTCTGGCGGACAGCCGGCTGCTGGCCTGGGCCAGAAAAGATGTAGAGCTTATTTATGTAGGCAAAGCATCAAGCCAGCACACGATGCGGCAGGAAGATATTAATCAACTGCTGGTGGAAAAGGCCAAAGAGGGCAAGACTGTAGTCCGTCTTAAAGGGGGAGATCCCTTTGTATTTGGACGCGGTGGTGAAGAGGCCCTCGAACTGGTGGCGAATCATCTGCCTTTTGAAGTGGTACCGGGAATTACTTCGGCAATAGCTGTACCCGCTTATGCAGGTATTCCGGTCACCCACCGGGCGGTAGCGACCTCGTTTGCAGTTATTACCGGTCATGAAGATCCTACAAAAGGTGAGTCCAATATGCGCTGGGACAAGCTTGCAACCGGGGTTGATACACTGGTATTTCTGATGGGGGTTGAGAATCTGCCTCATATTACAGCCAAGCTCATGGAAAATGGCCGTCCGGCCGAAACTCCGGCGGCAGTAATCCGCTGGGGCACTAAGCCTGAGCAGAGAGTGCTGATTACTACTGTGGGCAATGCCGCGGCAGATGTTCACAAAGCGGGAATAAAACCACCTGCGATTTTCCTGGTAGGCGATGTGGTTGCTCTACGGGAAAAACTGGCCTGGTTTGACCAAAAGCCGCTTTTTGGCAAATCGGTGCTTGTGACCCGTGCAAGGGAACAAGCCAGTGCGCTTACGGCAAGGCTTGAAGAAATGGGTGCGCAGTGCTATGAAGCACCGGCTATTCAAATAGTGCCACCAGAGAGTTTTGCCGCTCTTGACCAGGCTATTCAAGAGTTATCCAGCTATCAGTGGCTGGTATTTACCAGTACCAATGGAGTGGATTATTTCTTTGAACGCCTGCACCATGCTAAGAAAGACAGCCGGATGCTGGCTGGTATTAAGGTTGCTGCGATCGGTACGCAAACGGCTGAGCAATTGCGAAAGTTTGGAATTTGTGCAGATATTGTACCGCTTGAATTTAGGGCGGAAGGGATCGTTGATTCCCTGTCTCCCCTGATTGAGCCTGGCATGAAGGTGCTGATTCCCCGGGCACTGATCGCCCGGGATGTATTGCCGGTCAAGCTGTCAGAGATAGGTGCCGTAATAAACGTTGTACCTGCCTACCGAACCATCACAGCCGATACTGACGGTACCGCTCTAGCTGAAAAGCTCTCGGCGGGTGAAATTGAGCTGATTACCTTTACCAGCTCCTCGACGGTGACGAATCTGCTCGAATTGCTCGGTTCTCAAGGAGCAAAGCTTATTGGAAAGTGCAAAGTTGCCTGCATTGGTCCGATCACAGCCGCTACCTGCGTGGAGCACGGCATTAGACCGGATATCATTGCAGATGAATATACCATTCGCGGCTTGGTAAAAGCAATCAGCGAAAGCATTCAGGAGGGGTAATCATGACGAATCCATTTATTCGTCCCCGGCGTCTGCGCTCTTCGGCAGGCATTCGTGCTATGGTTCGTGAAACACAGCTTACGGCTGCTGACTTTGTATATCCCTTGTTTATTGTCCCCGGACAAAAAGTGAAAAAGGAAATTTCCACATTGCCCGGCAATTACCACTTATCGCCCGATATGGCAGTTAGTATGGCAGCTGAAGTCTATGCGCTGGGCATACCGGCAGTGGAAGTCTTCGGACTGCCTGAGTATAAGGATGAGCAAGGCTCAAGCGCCTGGGATATGTCCAGTCCTGTTCAACAGGCAGTACAACTTATTAAAGCAGCATTACCAGAACTGGTCATTATCACGGATGTATGCTTATGCCAGTATACCAGTACCGGTCATTGCGGTCTCGTCAAAGGGCAAACCGTAGATAATGACCCATCACTGAAGCTGTTGGCAAGAGTTGCGCTCAGTCATGCTGAAGCGGGAGCCGATATGGTAGCCCCTTCCGATATGATGGATGGCCGCGTACTTGCCATCCGGGAAGCACTTGACCAGCATGATTTCAGCCATGTATCAATCATGTCTTATGCTGCGAAGTATGCTTCTGCCTATTACGGTCCTTTCCGGGAAGCAGTTAATTCTGCGCCGCAGTTTGGCGACCGCAAGACTTACCAGATGGACCCTGCTAATTCCCGGGAGGCGCTAAGGGAAGTAGAATTGGATATTGCCGAGGGTGCCGATATTATTATGGTAAAACCGGCACTGGCGTATTTGGATATTATCCGGCAGGTAAAAGATAATTTTACATTACCTGTAGCGGCTTATAACGTAAGCGGCGAGTATGCCATGATTAAGGCGGCCGCTGAAAAAGGCTGGATTGATGAAAAACGGACAGTGTTAGAAACCTTGCTTTCTATGAAGAGGGCAGGAACGGATATTATTATTACGTATCATGCGATGGACGCCGCCCGCTGGCTGGGAGAAGACGGCCGCCGATAAGGCCCCATCTGCGTTGTACCCGCAAGGGGTAAGCCGAAGTTCTAAGGCACTGAAGTGCCAAGGACTTCGCATTTGGCGGGAATTTGCAATCCTCAACGTACGCACATGTACGCCTCCGGTTGCGAATTCCCCGCTGCCTAGCATCTGGAGCCTTCTCGACGGCCTAGGCTTGGCGGCAAAAGGGACCGAGGGACCGGGGAGCGAGCCTTGTTACAGTTGGTGGTGAATAGCTCCCCTGCGGGGTGCGCAGGGAGTAGAGCGAGGTAGGCTCTCTGCCTATTGTCATTGCGAGGAGTGCAGCGACGCGGCAAGCTCATGTTTTGCCTTTTTGGTCTAATTCTTACAAGAGGGGGTCACCGTTATGGCATTTAACTTGGAAAAATCGGCTCAGGCTTTTGCTGAGGCCAAAGAATATATTCCCGGTGGTGTGAATAGTCCGGTACGCTCATTTCGGGGAGTGGGAGGGACGCCACCGTTTATTGCCGCGGCTAACGGCAGTAAGCTGTACGATATTGATGGCAATCAGTATATTGATTATGTACAGTCCTGGGGGCCGATGATTATCGGGCATGCCCATCCGGCGGTTACGGAAGCGCTGCGTGAGGCCTTGGTGCGCGGTACCAGTTATGGTGCGCCTACACTGTTAGAGACGCAATTAGCCAAGCTGGTCACACAGGCAGTGCCGTCAATGGAAATGGTCCGCATGGTCAACTCCGGTACGGAAGCGACAATGAGCGTACTTAGGCTGGCTCGCGCTTACACTAAGCGGAGCAAGATTATCAAGTTTGCCGGTTGTTATCATGGTCATCATGACAGTCTGCTGGTAAAAGCAGGCTCAGGAGCAACTACTTTAGGTATTCCTGACAGTCCTGGTGTACCGGATAGCATTGCAGGTAGTACGATTACGGTAAACTATAACAACATACAGGAACTCGAAGCTGTTTTTTCCCGTGTTGGTGAAGAAATTGCAGCGGTTATCATTGAACCTGTACCTGGCAATATGGGAATGGTGCTGCCCAGGGAAGGATACCTGAAGCAAGTCAGGGCAATTACGGAAAAATATGGATCATTATTGATTTTTGATGAAGTTATGTCCGGCTTCAGAGTGGCTTATGGCGGTGCTCAGTCTGTCTTTGGCATCAAGCCTGATTTGACATGCCTGGGTAAGGTGATTGGCGGCGGTTTGCCGGTGGGCGCATACGGCGGCCGAAGAGATATTATGGAGTGGATTGCTCCTGCCGGCCCGGTATACCAGGCAGGTACACTCAGCGGTAATCCGCTGGCAATGACGGCCGGAATTACTACACTGACCATTCTTAGTGAAATGCAGGACGCTTATGCTAAGCTTAGTGGCAAGGTAGAAACTTTAGCTGACGGACTCCGCGCTCAAGCTGAAAAGTTTGGCTTTCATTTGCAATACCACCATATTGGCTCGATGTTTGGCATGTTTTTCTCCGAGCAGCCTGTTTATGATTATGACAGCGCCAAGCACTCTGATGTAGGGGCTTTTAATACTTTCTTTCATGCTATGCTGGAGCAAGGGGTTTATTTGGCTCCATCGCAGTTTGAAGCAGGGTTTATGTCTACTGCTCATACAGATGAGGATATCATGCAAACCGTAGCGGCCAGTGCTTATGCATTCGCCAAGGTCAGCGAATATAAGAATCGCAAGTAAATTAACTGCAATCTGATGCTCGGAGGTTCAAAGATGGACTTTATTCAGCAATTAAAAAAAATGCCTGTCTTTGCCGACTTACCGGATGCACAGCTCAAAGACCTGTATCAAATTACCACCGAGCGCAAATATCGTAAAGGCAGTGTCATTTTCCTGGAAGGTGAGCAGGGCGAGGGTTTTCATTATTTACAGTCCGGCAAGGTGAAGATTGTAAAGATGACCGATGACGGCCGGGAGCATATTATTAATATTTTGAGTCCTGGTGATTTGTTTGCAGAGGTGCTGTTATTCAATAACCGCGATTATCCGGCTACGGCAATTGCCGTAGAGGATTCAAAAGTGGGAGTTATCAAAAATACGGATTTAGAGCGGCTGATACTGGGAAATAACTTACTGGCTCTGCAGTTAATCAAAGCTCTCAGCCAGCGGCTGCTGTTTGCCCAGCAGAAAATCAAAAACCTGGCCCTTCATGATGTTACTGCCCGTACAGCGGAAACGCTGCTGCGGCTTGGAACGGAACATGGGCGAATCCTTACGAACGGACAGATTGAAATTACCCTGGATCTTTCCCGGCAGGATCTGGCAAGCTTGGTGGGAACAACCCGCGAGACGGTTACCCGTACGCTAAGCTCGCTAAAAAAAGATAAAATCATTGATTTTGATATTCATAAAATAACAATTATCGAGCCAAATAAACTCAAACGATTGTTTCAATGAAAAAGACGCCCAAACGGGCGTCTTTTTTTATCCTGCAGTATTCGCATTGGCGATAACGACTTCGATACGATCGCCTTCATTGACTGCTGCCGTGTATTCCGTGGGGCGTCCATTAAGGCATATGGTAATCGGCCCGGCTGCCAGTACCGGTGGTTTATAACCGGCGGCAAGCAGTACATCACTAATTAGTGGGCTGCACTGGCTGAGTGTGTGATATTCAATCTTGCAGCCCGGTTTAGCGATTGTGTCCAGCGTTGCCGGTTTACCATCCATTGTGACGGTAAAGCGATTCACCGGGATATGGCAGGGAGAACCATTAAAAAGAACGGTAATGCTGTCATGATAATGCTGCTCAATTCCCAGTATATCGCCAAGCCGGGGCGATTCTGGAACTGCGGTGATAATAATATCATTGTTGCCTACAGGCGTGGCGAGTGTAGCTGGAACATTATTTACGGTATAAGCAGGATAGACGCTGAAAGAGCGCTCGGCGTTATTTACCGTATACAGAGATACCACCGACTGAGGATGAATTCCGGCATTGCGCAGCACTTCTTCCAATGTAGCAGGCAAACGGCAGATCACGTTATCGCGGTCATGCAGCTGCTGTTTGGCAGTTGCAGGCTCACTGTTAACAGTAAAGATGGGGGCAATCTCCAACAGCTGTTCATTCAGCAGTACGGTTATAGGTGCTGGGATTGATAAGATTTCGTTAAGGGCCGGAGCGGGTGTAATGCCGCCGCTGCCTTTAGTCACCGTGATCTTGTCGCCGTCCGTCAGCGGGTGATCAAATTTTACCGTTTCTCCATTGGCGGTAAGGGTGCCCGGCTGCCCCAGGCTGCCGGGTAGAAACCGTTTCTCACCATTGATCGTTATGGTAATGCCCATTCCAGGGCGGCCATGGAGCGTACGGACATCAATACCGGCGGCCAGGAGGGAATCGGCTACCGTCAGGTTGCCAATATTAAAAAGCCGCAGTGGCTGCTCATTGACTTCTACATTGACAAAGTTGAGCGTTCGCCGGCCCGCAAGGTTTAGAATGCCCAGCGGGGTCACCAGATCAGGTGTGCATAAAGCAGCAGGGATATTCTGGATGCCCTCAATCGCATCAGGACGGCGGATGCCAACCCGTCCTGCAGGAATATCCAGCGCCTGAGCCAATGCTTCCGGCAGCATGGGAGTAAGTGCACCGCCCCCAACCAGGAGAACGGCCTGGGGGGTGGAGGCATTTAAAGCTAAAATCTGCGAAGCAATAAGTTGAGCTAGTTCGGCAACATGCATACGGATACCGTCAATAATTTCACTCGCAGCTATTTTATGGTTCATCCCCAAAACGTCGGTAAAGGACAGCTTTTTATTCTTGCCGCCGCATAACTGGCGTTTTACTGTCTCAGCAACGTTGAAGTCGAGTATATAACGCTGGGAAATGGCTTCGGTGATTTCATCCCCGGCATAAGGAACCATGCCATAGCCGATGACTGTCCCATCACGGGTAATGGCAACATCGGAAGTTCCGGCGCCAACATCAACCAGTACGAGGTTAAGATGTCTCATAGTTGGAGGAATTAATACATTGATAGCCGCAATTGGCTCCAGCGTCAAGGTATCCATTTCCAAACCGGCTGCTGCCAGGGCTGACTGAAGGGAGTCGATTACCTGCCGTGGCAGAAAAGTGGCAATAACTTCAATCGCAGCAGTCTTACCCCGTTGCCCAATCAAACTTTTTAGCTGAATATCGTCAAGAGCAAAATGAACTACACTATAACCGACGCAGTAATAGTTGGCCGGATTGGCAATATTAGCGGAAGTGGCCAGCTGCTGCTGCGCTGTCTGGATTGCAGCCAGTTCTAAGGCCCGCTCGTCATTTGGTGTCAGGATTCCCCGGTTGTACACTTCCATATCGGCAGAAGCCCGGATGGTGTGCAAAGCCCGTCCGGCAGCTGCAACGGCTACTTTGGTTAAGGGACCCGACTTTTTCTCCAGCCGTTCTTTTACTAACTTGAGAATGCCGGCTACTTCAGTAACGTCATGAATTTGACCGTCGAGCATAGCACGTGTATGATGTTCCTGGCGATCGCAAGCAATAAGCTCGATATACATTTCGCCTGGTTTTCCTACGAGGCCTACGACACTCCGCGTGCCAATATCTAAGGCAAAAAGGTGTTGTTGTTTCATAATAGCTCCTTTTTGGCGTACATGCTGTGTTGTATTTTCTCGATCCTTGCAGTAATTTCCTCTTTCTACCGGGATCATGAAATACTCGACAGGGGTAATTTCTAAGTTTTTCAGGTAAAAAGTTCCCTATAGCTGCATATACATTAAAGATGACTGTAAATTATAACCAGGTAATAATTATATTGAAAATTTCAATAACATGGTATATACTATAAAAAACCGAATAAATATGTTATTAGATATTAGGACTAGGTAACTAATTTTTTAAGGAGGAGTTTTCCAAATGAACAATCAACTATGGTGTGAACACCTTGACAAGGCTTCAAAATATACGCTAATTAAGTACTATGTGGGAGATAAAGAAGTTGTACTTCGCGTGCAGACCTGGTTTTGCTCGGAATGTGGGATTCACGGCTCGCAAACGGAGGTTATCAATGAAGAGCAGCCTAAAATACAGCTCTTTAACTTTGAAAGGCAAATGACTGCGCCCGCACTTTGAAAAAGCAATAGATTTGTAGCAAAATGAGGCAGCCGATATACCGGCTGCTTTCTCTTTGGCACTGTGAGTCTATATTTAAACACCAAAATCTGCTACAATACTAATGGCTATTATTTATATGGGGGAGTATTACCGTGTCACAAGTTCATGTTATTCTTGACAGTACCGCCAATGTACCGCCGCAATTACTGGAAAAGTGGTGTAATCTCCACGTGGTTCCCCTAACGGTACTGTTAAATAACCGACAAATAAATGAAAGTGAATTGTCTGCCGCAGATTTGTTTACACTGATAAAAGAAACCGGAGATCATCCCAAAACCTCCCAGCCTGCTCCGGGAGATTTTGCTGCTTTATTCTCGACGATTCACAATAGTGGGGATTCGGCAGTTGTCATTACGCTTGCCGGCAGTTTAAGTGGTACGGTGCAAAGTGCCAAAATAGCTGCCCAAATGGCTGGCAGTAAAAATATATTCGTAGTCGATTCCGGTACGACGGCCATCGGTATGGTACAAATGGCAGAGCAGGCGTTAGCGATGGCTGCTGCTGGTGCTGAAGCAGGCTGCATTGCTGCTGAAATTGAAAAAATGGCAGGTGCAACTCATACGATGTTTGTGCCTGCAACATTGGAATATCTCCATAAAGGCGGGCGTATTGGCGGCGCAGCCGCTGTGTTTGGGGCAATACTGCAAATAAGACCGATTCTCTACTTAAGGGAAGGAAAAGTAGCTGTTTTGGATAAGGTGCGGACCCGGACCAGAGCCATTGCCCGCATGACGGAGGAATTAAAGAACTATCCTGATTTTGCCTATATCAGTGTCGTTGCTATTGAAGCGAAAGAAGAAGCTCTTATTCTGCAGCAGCAAATTCAACAGCTCTATCCGCAAATACCTGTACTATTCGGCGAGGGCGGACCTGTGTTAGCCAGCCATTTGGGGCCGGGCTTGGTAGGGCTTATTTTCCAGGAGAAGTAATAAGGATGGTGGGTGTAAGATGGTAGAGATGGTTACGGGCAAGGATTATCGCCGCATGATTGCCGGTGCATATAAAGCATTTATGAGAGAGCATCAATATATTAACAGCTTAAATGTGTTTCCTGTTCCCGATGGTGACACGGGGACCAATATGCTGCTTACATTGGGCGCTGTTGCCCGGTCGGTGGCCGAAGCACCTGAGGCGGGAATAGGTCCTTTGGCCAAACGTGCTGCCGACAGTGCCATTATGGGAGCCCGTGGCAATTCAGGAGTCATTTTATCTCAGATATTTCGGGGGATTGCCAGAGGATTGGCTGGCAAAGAGCAAGCCACTTCTTCCGAAGTAGGTAAGGCTTTCCAGTATGGTGTATTATATGCATACCGGGCAGTTTCCCGGCCGGTAGAAGGAACCATATTGTCGGTTGCAAAAGGCATAGCCAAAGGAGCCCGGCGAACGGTACGGGAAACACTGCCTTTTTCGGATATTTTAAAAGAAGCGATTTCTGCTGGCCGGGAAGCACTGAACAAGACGCCTGAGCAATTACCAATATTAAAACAGGCTGGTGTAGTTGACGCCGGAGGCCAGGGGCTGTTAGTGTTTCTCACAGGCTGCCTCGAGGGGCTGGAAGGCGTAGGCAGCGGCCCGGAAGCTGACTGGGACCGCACGCTGACACTGACGGTGCCGGGTGTGGAAGAGTTTGATATTGCTCACCCCTATTGCACCGAATTTATTGTAAAAAATTGTTCGCTTAACCGTAATGAAGCCAGGAAACTCCTGCTGCCTCAAGGTGATTCTCTCGTACTGGCTGAAGGGGATAATGTTCTTAAGGTTCATATTCACAGTGCTCACCCCGGGGCTGTTTTGGAAATGGCTCTTACCTGGGGAACCCTGCATGATATAAAGATTGATAACATGGCCGATCAACACCGGCAGACCGTCATTCCTGCGCCAGCTAAGCAAGCCTTGGCCGTGATTACCGTAGCGGATGGAGAGGGCTTTCAGGCAATGATGAAAAAAATGGGTGCTCAGCTTGTTATTGCAGGCGGTCAGACCATGAATCCTCCGGTAGAGGATTTTATGAGCGCCGTCCATAGCGGGCAAGCTGAACGGTATATCATTCTCCCTAATAACAAAAACATTATTTTGGCAGCCAACCAGGCTAAAAAATTACTTGGCGACCGGGTAGAGGTTGTGCCTACAGTCAACATACCCCAAGGACTGGCCGCATTACTGGCCTTTGATTCCGATAAGGCCATAGCGGATAATGTTGCGGCTATGACAGAGCGGATGGGGGCAGTACAGGCTGCGGGTGTAACAATTGCTGTGCGCGACAGCCTGGTGAATGGGCAAATAGTACCGGCAGGCCGGTTTATCGGTGTTGTCGATAACCGGGTGCTGGCCGACGGCGCTGATTTGCCGACTGCCTTGCTTGAACTGGCTGAAAAGCTGTCCATTACGGATGCTGAGGTGGTTAGCCTTTATTATGGCAGCGAGCTGACTGAAGCGGAGGCCGAAAAGCTGGCTAAACAACTGCAGGATAAATACAGTACGGTAGAGGTAGAACTATATGCCGGCGGGCAGGCCTTGTATCCACTGATTATCAGTATTGAATGAGAAACTAGTCTGCCAAACAATTTAGCCGGAGGTATCGATTATGCTTGTCACTTTGACTATTGATAAATACGCCGAACAGCTGGCTTCCAAGGCATCAACACCCGGTGGCGGCAGCGCCGCAGCCTTGACAGGTTTGCTAGGGGTCAGTCTGATGGAAATGAGTGTAAATTTAACACTTGGCCGTCCGCAATACGCCGAGCATGAGGAAATGCTGCAGACACAAATTGCGCAATTGGCTAAGGTCCATCTTAGCCTGCAGGAACTGATCGACCGGGATGCGCTTGCTTTTGGCAAAGTAATGGCAGCGTATAAAATGCCCAAAGATACTGACTTTGAGAAAGCTCACCGCAGTGAAGGCATTCAGCAGGCGCTTAAGCAGGCTGCCGAAGTTCCGCTGGCGATTGCCCGGTACTCTCTGGAAGCTTTGGAAATCGGCAAGTTGCTGCTTGGCAGGATCAATCCCCAGGTTGTGAGTGATTTAGCGGTAGGAGCACAGAACAGTTATGCTGCTGTAATGGGAGCCTTGCTGAATACATCGATTAATTTACCGCTTTTGTCCAATAAGGCGCTGGCCAGTGCGCTAAAAGGCCAGTTGTTGCATACCCGAACTGCTGCTGATCAATTGCTTAGCGAAATCCAGGCTCATATCTACAGTGAAGAGCCGTTTACCGTAATGCAGGCAGAAGCGATGGATAAATAACAAGCAGTCCGCATCTCCTTTTTAGGGGATGCGGACTGTTTGTTTATCCATTGACAATGGTACCGCCGTTTATATGGATAATCTGCCCTGTCATATAAGAAGAATCATCAGAGGCCAGGAATACATAAGCCGGTGCGACTTCAGCCGGCTGCCCGGCACGTTTCATCGGCGTATCGGTGCCAAACTGGGCTACATGAGCGTCGTTGAAGGAAGCCGGTATCAGTGGTGTCCAGATCGGACCGGGAGCAACACCGTTGACTCTGATACCCTGAGATACCAGTGATTGTGACAAGGAGCGGGTAAAGGCGACAATCGCTCCTTTGGTGGCTGAGTAGTCGATAAGCTGGTCATTGCCTTTGTAAGCCGTTACGGAAGTGGTGTTGATAATGGTGCTGCCGTTTTTCAGGTAGGGAAGGGCGGCCTTTGTTAAAAAGAAGCACGAGTAAATGTTCGTCCGAAAGGTACGGTCTAATTGTGCTTCGGTTATATCTTCCAGGCGGGTTTGCACATGCTGCTCAGCCGCATTATTAATCAATATGTCAAGACCGCCAAACTGCTTGATTGTTCGCTCAACTGCTTCCCGGCAAAAGTCTTCACCGCCAATATCGCCACCGATTAACAGGCAGTGCCGTCCTGTTGCCTCAATCAGCTTTTTTGTATACTGGGCATCATTGTCTTCGTTAAGGTAAACAATGGCAATATCTGCTCCTTCATGGGCAAAAGTCAGAGCTACTGCCCGGCCAATACCGCTGTCTCCACCGCTAATCAGTGCGATTTTTCCACGTAATTTACCGGCGGATTGATAGCTTTCTTTCATCACCCAGGGAGGGGGATTCATTGCCTGCTCGATGCCGGGCTGTGAATTCTGGTGCTGCGGCGGAAAGCCGAGATTGCGGGTAAGTAAGAAACTTTCTTCTGTGGGCATAAGATAGCTCCTTTCCAACAACATAGCATTAGCATACCCGCAAGAGGAAAAAGAAATTAGCCTGACACATTCGTCAGGCTAATTTCTTTTATTGCTTAGGGACTTGTTTTAGGCTAAGGCCGATACGGCCCCGTTCCTCATCTACCGAGATAACCAGAACATCGAGGATATCGCCCACAGAAACAATATCCAAGGGGTGACGGAAAGGTTTGCTGGCAAGTTCAGAACGGTGAATTAAACCGTTGATCTTAATGCCGATGTCGACAAAAACACCAAAATCAATGACATTATGGACAGTCCCCCGGACGATGGTGCCAGGCTTAATATCTGACAGTTTCACTACGTTTTTGCGAGTCAGCGGAGCAGGCAAATCTTCCCGGGGATCGCGCCCCGGCTTGACGAGTGCCGCCAGGATGTCTCTCACGGTAGGCTCACCGGCACCTGCTTCAGCCGCGAGTTTAGTCACGTCAGCTTGCTGGGCTTGCTGTTGAATACTTTTCAGCTGATCTTTACTGCTTAAGCTGTCTACAGTATAGCCTAATTTCTCCAGCAAGTTTTGCGCAAGCGCATAGGATTCGGGATGGACAGGTGTATTATCAAGCGGATTGTCACTGGCCTGTAGCCTTAGGAAGCCGGCGCACTGCGTATAAGCTGCCGGTCCAAGGCGGGGGACTTTCAATAGCTGCTTACGGTTTTTGAAGGAGCCGTTGGCATCGCGGAAAGCCACAATATTTTTGGCTACTGCAGCGTTAATTCCCGCTACATATTGCAGCAGTGCAGGCGAGGCAGTATTCAGTTCAACGCCTACATGGTTGACGGCCGACTCAACGACGCTGGTTAGTGTACCGGTCAGTTCCTTTTGGTTGACATCATGCTGATATTGGCCGACACCGATTGACTTAGGATCAATTTTTACTAATTCGGCCAAGGGATCCTGGACCCGGCGGGCAATAGAGACCGCACCGCGAATCGATACATCCAGATCAGGCAGTTCGTCTTTCGCCAGCTTGGAGGCTGAATAAACCGAGGCACCTGCTTCGTTGGTAATTACATAATGGACAGGGAGATTATGGGCATTAATGAGCTGTGCGGTAAACTCTTCCGTTTCATAAGACGCTGTACCGTTTCCGATCGCGACAAGGGTAATGCCGTGTTTCTGAATGGCAGTTAAAACGGTGTCAGCAGCTTTTTGTTTCTGGGTTTCGCTCATTGTTAGATAGAGTGTGCTTGTTTCAAGGACAGTCCCTGTTGGGCCGACAACAGCCATTTTACAGCCTGTGCGGTAGCCGGGATCAAGACCCATTACCGTGTGGCCGGCAAGCGGCTGCTGCAAGAGCAACTGACGCAGGTTCAGACCAAAAACGCGAATCGCCTGCTTCTCAGCATTTTCCGTCAGTTGGTTGCGTACTTCCCGCTCCAGGGCAGGAAAAAGCAGCCGTTTGTAGCCATCGGCAATGGCAGCGCGAATCAATTCTGAAAAAATGGAACTACCCGTGATAAACTCCCGGGCTATGCGGTCAATGTTATCGTCATGAGCGGTCGTTAGATGCACTTTCAGGAGATTTTTCGTTTCCCCGCGGTTAACGGCCAATATCCGGTGAGAGGGCATACGGTTGACCGGTTCATGATACTCTTTGTAGTTCAGAACTTCTTTGGCCTGGCTTTCGTCCACGGCAAATTCCGTCGAAATCTCCGCGCTGCTCCATAAATGCCTACGCAGCAGGGCCCGGATATCAGCCCGCTCGCTGATGGTTTCTGCTATAATATCGGCAGCTCCCGCCAGAGCTTCTTCGGGCGTGGCAATTTCTTTTTCCGGATTAATAAACGGAGTGGCTGCTTCTGCTGGCGAGCCTGTCTGCAGCTGCTGGGCCATGATGATGTCAGCTAAAGGCTGAAGTCCCTTTTCCTTGGCAATTTGAGCGCGAGTCCGTTTCTTAGGTCGATAGGGCAAGTATAGGTCTTCTAGATCCTGTAATTTGGTACAGGCAGTAATTGCAGCAGCCAGCTCAGGAGTCAGTTTGCCCTGTTCTTCAATTGTACTAAGAATTTCCTCCTGCCGTTTGACCAGGTTACGCAAATAACTAAGCCGTTCCTGAACAGTGCGGATTTGTTCTTCATCCAGCTCACCTGTTGCTTCTTTGCGGTAACGGGCAATGAAAGGTACGGTATTACTGTCGTCGAGTAACTTAATAGTTGCTTCTACTTGAAAGAGCTTGACGCCCATCTCGCGGGCGATAGCTGAGCTAATATCGGTTAACAGCATTTTTTCACCATCTTTAGTATTTTTTTTCATTATAACATTATGGCAGACAAGCCGCAAAACAGGTAAGGAAGTACCAATACCGAGAAATTTCTAAATTTAGCATAAAATGGATGAGTCCTCAATATATAACACTATAATGATTTTGTGGGGGTGATCGTATGCAATGGCAAGCTCTGTTAACAAATGCGGCAAATTATTTTGTTGTTGCTAAACCATTTTTAGCGGCAGTTGTGTTACTGGTGTCATTAGTTTTAGTCGGGGATAAAGGCAGCAAAGTCTCACTAAACCGCAATAGTCCCTGCTTAGCGGCACTTTGTATTTTTGCTTTCGCCATTGGCACAGGACTGACAACGTGGTTTTTCCTCCTGGCTCCACTGCTGGCATTAACAGGGATTAATTTTACACTTACCTATCCCATGATTACTATGTATGGTGCTTTCTGGCTGCTGATGGGAGTCTTGATCTCGGCGAAAAAGCTGATCTATGATGCTCACCGGCGCCAGCATCAGGGGTAACAATACATTAAAATCAAGTAAAGCGCTTGCCGCTCGAGGCTAGCGCTTTTTATATGAACAGGAAAGGCCTAAAAAAGCTGTTCCCCTCGCATTGGCGGCAGAACAGCTTATCGTTACTCTTTTATTACTTGTAAAATAGTGATATTCGGCTTTAGTGTAAGATCAATGTCAGTATAGCTGGTATCGTCAAAAATCCGTACTACCGGGCGAAGCGGATAATGAACGCTATTTTTAACGACATAACCGGTCTTGTGTGTATTGAGTTCGACTAAGCTGCCTACCGGGAATACTGCAACGCTGTGGAAAAATGCCCGCAGGGAATTAAGATCAAATTGCGTATTGCCGGCAGCCATCATCGTTTCCACAATTTCCTGACGGGATGCCTGAGTATAGGCAGCGTTACTCATCGCTGTATCATAGTAATTAGCGATTGCTACCAGACGGGATAAGGGGTGAAGATTTTTACCGGACAAGCCTAACGGATAGCCAGAGCCGTCATATCGCTCATGATGCTCAGCGGCAATGCGGGCTACGGTAGGATTGACATAAGCTTTGAGCAGCAGTTCCCGGCTGAACAGCGGATGAAAACGCATCGGTTCAGGAACAGACAGGCTTTGCTGAGGAAGAGCGGTTTTCCCGATATCATGGAGCAGTGCTCCTAATGCCAGATCTTTTAAAAGCGGTTGGGGCATTTTTAAATAGAGCCCCGTAACCAGCGATAACAGGCACACATTAATACCGTGCTGAATTTCGTCCTCACTTGGCTGACGAACCTTTATATTCATTATATAAGGTAAGCGTTTACCTGTTTCCGTAATCACTTTATCTACGGTTTGCTTCATTTGTTCTAATTGTGTAATGCGCACGTGCTGATTGGTAAGATCAGCTACTTTTAACGTAAAAACGCTGCGAAAACACTGGGCAAGCTCATCACGCAGTCCAGGGGAAAGCGCGGGCTGACTCAATAGTTCGGCAATTGGGTCAGCGACATGAATTGCTGTAATCCCTAATTGCTTTAAGCGACTTATATAAGCGGCAGTCAGGGTGATGCCGCTTTCCAGCAATAAATTGCCCCGCTCGTCCATAATATCTGTAGTCAAGACCATTCCAGGCTGAACGTAGGAAAGTTGCATGAGAACCACCTCTAGAATACTATATCATTTTCATTATAAATCTACCTAAGCAGGAATTCAATTCGTTGAAAGTCCTAGACACTGGTAATCGGTATAGGACTAAAGTCTCAATGATTGTATCACTGCCTAAAAAATGATATCGTATAGCGTAGAAGAGGTGAAGAAAAATGCAGATTTCATTGCTTGTGGAACTGTTAGAGAGAATGAGCGTTATGGCTACATTAGCGTTTGTACTGTCGCATACAACCGCATTTCGTCGTCTGGTTGACTATGAAGCCCGACATCGGGAACGACTGCTGTTAACGGTTATTTTCGGGTTTATTGGTATTGTCGGCACTTATGCCGGTATTCCTGTCAATGACGCTTTAGCCAACTCCAGAGTGGTAGGGGTTATGGCGGCGGGGCTAATTGGCGGCCCGCTGATGGGCGGGGTAGCTGGGTTAATTGCCGGCGGTCACCGGTACCTGCTGGGGGGCTTCACCGCTTTTTCCTGTGCTTTAGCCAATGTATGCGAAGGCGTACTGGCGGGAATATTTTACCGCTATTATCCAGCCCGTCCGATACCCTGGTGGGTAGCGCTTGCGGCTGGTGTTATTGGCGAAAGCATGCAAATGATTATTATTCTGGCAACGGCACGGCCCTATGAGCAGGCGCTGCTATTAGTCAATGAGATCGGAATACCCATGATTGTTGTAAATTCGATTGGCCTTTCCTTATTTATGGTTATTATAAAAACTGCAAAAGATGCCCAGGAAAGTGTAGGGGCGGAAAAATCCCGCAAAGCACTGGATATTGCAACGAAGACGCTGCCTTTTCTCCGCAAGGGGCTGACAAGCGATTCTGCTTATGAAACGGCCCGCATCATTTATGCTTCCGGCGGCTATGATGCAGTAGCCGTTACGGATAGCGAACATGTTCTGGCCTTTATTGGTGCTGAAGCTCAGCATCATAAACCCGGGAAGTCCAGCTTGACGAAAGCGACCCGGTATGTCTTGGAATCCGGACAAATGTTTATTGCCCAGAATAGTGCCGAGATCGGCTGTTACTGTGAGCGCTGCCGGTTATCCAGCACTGTAGTGGTACCGCTCAAGCAAGCCGGGAGAGTTATCGGTACCCTGAAATTGTACTATACCCGGGGGAATATGGTCGGCGATGCAGATATTGTGTTTGCTGCC
>NZ_SLUI01000025.1 GCF_004339805.1 Anaerospora hongkongensis
AAAAGGGGCTGTCGCAAAATGCTTTTTGAAAAAAAGCGTTTTGTGGCAGCCTTCTTTGCTTGAGCAGATAAAATATAGGCGAAAAAGAATAAAAAAAGAAGCTCATCTTCCGTTTATGCCATAGCAAAACAGAGGAAGCCTCTTCCCCAACAAAAAAGTCTATCTGTAATTATCAGCCTGCTTTGGGAGTATGCAAGTAAGTTCCACAGCGACCTCTTTGGATTTTGTTGTGGAGTTTGTTTAGGTTATACCCCATACACAGCAATAGAAATTCGGTTTGCACCTTGGTGCTCCCTCTCATAAGAAAACGTCGGAAGCCCCTATCTTCTTTCAGTACTCCGAAAGCTCCCTCCACTTGAATCGAGCGGTTCACGCGTAACAAAATACCTTCTTTACTTTGGATTCGTTCCTGCATTTCTTGGCGCTGCCGGAGAAACGTTTTCGACACATGCAAATTTTTGATCCTCTGTTCCAGCGGCTTTTTGCTTGCTCCTTTGATGCATTGCTCTTTATGCCGGCAGCCTGCACACTCTGTGCAAGTGTATACCGTTGTTGTGATGGCATACCCGGCCTTTGATCGAGTCTTTTTTTCATACGCTGCCTGGATGAGGTGCCCCTCATGGCAGAGGTAGCTGTCACTTTCGGCATCGTATGCCAGATTCTCTCTTTTGCCAATGTCACTTTTGTACTTGCGGGTTTTGCTTGCCTCATAATTCCCCGGTTTGATGAAGGCTGTTTGCCCATTTTCTTCGCACCAGGTATAATTCTCTTCACTTTCAAATCCAGCATCGGCTACCGGCTTGGTATACCCTAGTCCCTGAAGCTTCTTTAGCATGGGGATCAAAGTCTGGCTGTCGCTTCGCTCCTGTGTAATGCTTGCAGCTACAATATATTCGGCATCCACTGCCAAGGTAGCATTGTAGCCTGGTTTTAACTGTCCATTTTTCATATGGTCTTCTTTCATCCGCATAAAGGTGGCATCCCGGTCCGTTTTTGAAAAGCTGTTTCGTTCCCCGAAGCTGTGGTTGTAGTCGTCATAACTCTTCTGTCGGACCAGGTAGTGTTCCACCATTTCAACCGCCCGCTGCAGTTCGCTTTTCCGCTGCCCTTTGCCGTGAACAAAGGCAATCTGTTGTTGGATTTGCAGCGTCTTTAGCCGTTTGCGCAGCTTCTTCAAGTTTTTGGCCTTGATCGTTGAACCGATGGAAAAACGCAGCCCCAATTTTGCTGCCAATGTCGGCAGTTCTTCTTTCATTTTAGCTTGCATCTTTTGCTCCTGGGTTTGTGTCGCCTTCTTCCAGACAAACGTGTACCGGTTGGCATTAGCCTCTAGTTTGGTACCGTCGATAAATACGCTCGACAGTGATAGTTCGCCTGCAGCAGCCAACTGCTCGACAAGCTGAGCAAACAGGTCATCGAGTACTTCCGTTAGTCGTTCACTTCGAAACCGGGCGATGGTGGCGTGATCGGGTGCTTTTTCTCGCCCTAACAAATACATGAAGTTAACGTCCCGACGACAAGACTGTTCCAGCTTGCGGCTGGAATAGATGCCGTTCATGTACCCATAAACAAGAACTTTAAATAGACGCTTCGGTGATCTCTCGATTCTCCCCATTCGGGAGTACGTAGTGTTCAGTTTGCTATAATCCAGCCTTTCTAACACTGCGCTGAGTAACCGTACCGAGTCATCTGCCGGGATCATCTCGCCGATGTCCATCGGCAAGACCAGTTGATATATAGTTGTGTCTGTTATATAATTTTCTTGTATTTTCATGTTCTGACAAACTTGATTTTACAACAAAAAAATGGCTCCCGGCTACTGCCGGTGCCATTTTTTTGTTTTCAGAACTATCTTAGTGCGACAGCCCCTTGCACTTTTGCTTAATCAAATTATCATACTTATTAAGCACTTCATTTAATTCCTGGCTTACCTTGACAATCTCGGGATCACAAAAGCATTTCCCGTGGGAAGTTACATGCAGCCGCGAGCGCAATTTTTCAATAATCTCTCTTAATTCCTCGATTTGGTCCACGCTACCACCCCGACATAAGAATCTCTGTTCCTTATTATTGAAAATTACGGACGGCTTTATCAGCTTTTTAAACAAAAAAATAGCCTACCACAAGATAGGCCACTTTATCAGAGTGCTTTATGCAATCCGGCGTACCCTCTTAGTGTGCTGGGACTAAAACCGGTCCGCTTTTTAAACAGCTTGCTAAAATAAAAAGGATCAGCATACCCTACGCGAAGTGAAATATCCGCTACGGAAGAAGCGGTAGTATATAACAGTTCCCGGGCACGCCTCACCCGGTGATCAATCAAATATTCCAGAGGCGCCATACCGGTATGCTTTTGAAACAGATAGGCAAACTGCTTGCTGTTTAGGCTGTACCGGCGGGCTAAGGCGGCTACGGTAAGCGGCTCCATATAATACTGCTGCATGTATTCCACTGCCTGCTCTACCAGGTCTCGCCCCCGCTCGCTATGCCGGCATTCGGCCGCTGTCAGGCTCTCCTCCAGAATATTGAAGAACAGCGATTTAGCCTGTAATGCCGGCAGTTGCCCCGGAGTTATGCATACATCATATAAACGGTGCAGCAGCTCATGAACGCGAGGACTGTGACCTAAATCAAGCTGGTAATGCGTAAAGGCCTGAGGAAACTCTGCTTTATCCTTATCGTCAACCTGATAATGAATGACCATATAGTTCCATTCGGCGCCTCCCACAACCTCTTTGTCCAAAGCGATATTCGGTCCGCTGTGAAAAATCTTCCCCGGTTCCATCTCATATGGTACACCGCTAAAAAACATTCTTGCCCGTCCTTTTAGAGGGAAAATCAAAGCCGAAACCGGTGGAGTCACCACACCAAAGCACTTTTTTCCCGGTGGTACAACCGCTCTAACCACATCAATAATTTCAAATCGTATTCGTGAAAAATTTCCTGCCAGTTGGTTAACATCCACATTCATTCCTGACCCTCCCCTCTGCAATTAACTGTCGCCATATGTGCCCCAAACAAATGATAGTAATTATCATTTGTTTTTTATTTATAACTATAGTAATTTTCCGCAGGAATGTCAAACCCTGAAAAGCCATTCTAGCCTCACAAGGCAAAGAAAACGACTCAAACCTGAGCTTTTCCACCCCCATAGTACTGGCAAGTTTCGTAAAATATCCATTCTCTCCGGCTTCCTGCCGGAGATATGGGGGATTATTTAGTTGTATTCCTTGTAATCTCTCCATTCTCGCCAGCGATTCTATTTGGTATTCTAAAGATATTATTTTATCGTCATTGATATTAATTATCATTACGTGTTACCATTAGAAAAGGAGCTGACACTATGCAAGCATTATCTCCTGCCAAACGGCGGCTGCTTTGCGCCCTGATCGGCAGCAGCCTGTTCTGGTATATACCCGCTGCTAAAGCAGTTGCAGCCCAGCAGGACTTTATCCTGGAAGGAGTTGAAGTAACTGCCAGCCGTGAAACGCTGCCGCCAGCTTATGCGGGTGGACAAGTGGCCCGCGGTGCCACTCTCGGCGCACTGGGCAGCAGGGATTTTATGGATACCCCCTTCAACGTCACCAGCTATACCGCCCAAACTATCGAGGATCAGCAGGCTGAAACCCTATACAATGTGCTCATCAACGATCCGTCTGTCCGTTTTACCACGCCTACCGGACAAGTGGGTGAATACTACAAAATCCGGGGCCTGGATGTAAGTCATGACCATCTCTATTTTAACGGTATGCAGGGGCTGGCCCCACAGCACCGTGTTCCTGTTGAATTTCTCGAACGGGTAGAAGTACTCAAAGGCCCTGGTTCCTTTTTATACGGCGGCGCCAACGCCTCGGTAGGCGGAGCGATCAACCTGGTGCCCAAGCGGGCCGGTGAAGAAGATATCACAGCCTTTACCACAAGCTATACCTCCTCTTCCCAATTAGGCGGTCATCTCGACATTGGCCGACGGTTCGGAAAAAACAAAGAATGGGGCATCCGCTTTAATGGCTTATATGCAGATGGGGATACCGAAACCGACGGTCAATCCCGGGAACGGCTGGTGGGCGCATTAGGCATAGATTATCGTAATGACCGGTGGCGCCTGTCTCTCGATGCCTATGGATCTCAGGATAATTATGAGAACGGCCTCGTCTCTATGTATTATTTACCAGCCTACGGCTATGTAAAAGCGCCGGATGGCTCCACGAATTTATATAAAGGAACGTCAGGCTCTGTACGAAATAATGGCACCTTGTTTAAAGGCGAATATGACCTGCGGGATAATCTAACTGCCTATGCCGGTATCGGTACATCATCCGTCAGAGCAACAGGGTTTATCAATGGCAACCACGTTACAAGTCTGCAAGCCGATGGAACGGCACGTGTCCGTGATGTTTTCAAGCAATACTTCTGGTCCGACACAACTGCTTCCGAACTGGGACTGCGGGGAACTTACCAGACCGGTTCTGTAAAACATCAGCTGGTTTTAGGCGGCAACTTTATGAATATGGACTATTCCAGTGTTTTTAATAGCTACCGCACCATATACGGAGCTGCTGCCAGCAGCGGATTGAATTCAATAGATATTCATCACCCAGGATCACTTGCCAGCTATTTTAACAGTCTGCCTTGGAAGAGCAAAGGCAAGAAGACTGCAACCACTGATCTCTCCAGTGTACTTCTGGCCGACACCCTTTCCTTCAACGAGGAAAAGCTGCAGGTAACCTTAGGTGTGCGCCAGCAAAACGTGAATACCAAAAGTTTTAATGCAACCACAGGCGCCCGGACTGCAGAATATGACGCGGCTAAGACGCTGCCGATGGTTGGCTTCGTCGTCAAACCCTGGGGCAACTCAGTCGCCCTCTATGGCAACTACATTGAGGCACTTTCCCCCGGTGCCGAGGTCGGCGCAAACTTAGGCTATACAAACTCTGGTCAGCTGATGGCGCCCTATCTGAGCAAACAAAAAGAAATCGGCGTTAAATGGGACCGAGGCAAATTTGCCAATACATTATCCTTGTTTGAAATCAACCGTCCCAACACAATGGTTATCATCAACAGCCTCAATGAAAAAACGCAGACCTACGACGGCAATCAGGAAAACCGCGGCATTGAATGGAGTACCTTTGGCGAATTAGCCAAGAACGTACGTCTTTTGGGCGGCATCTCCTATCAGCGGGGTGAAATCACCAATGCAACCGATGCCTCAACAAAAGGCAACACCCCATTTGGCATTCCCAAATGGACAATGAATGCCGGAGTAGAGTGGGACACGCCATGGAATAAGGATTTGACACTGTCGCTCAGGACTATCTACACCGGCTCCCAATTTATTGATAATGGGAACACCATAAAACTCCCCAGCTGGGTACGCTATGATATCGGCGCGCGGTACAAAACTGTAACGAATAACATACCGGTCACCTACCGTCTCAGTGTGGAAAACGTATTTGACAAGCATTACTGGGCAGGCGTCTTCAGCGTAGAAAACTATGCGACCTTAGGCGGCCCCCGAACTGTGAAGCTATCGGCAACTATGCAGTTCTAAACAATCAGGTATGTCAGCATTATGCTGCCATACCTGATTGTGGTCCACAAACCAAACCATATTTATATTGGGGGAGCAGAATGAAAAAACTGATGACACTCATCTTCTCACTCGCGCTTTTGACAGGATTGCTGACTGGCTGCGCCGGAGCACCTCAGGGAAACGCTGCTGACACGGCACCTAAGGCAGCAGCCGGCAGCCCCTCCTGGCCACGGACGATAACTGACGCGGCTGGGAAGAAGGTAGTTTTGCAAAAGCCTCCTAAAAGAATTGCCCTCCTTCACTCGCTGTACCTGGAATATTTCTTTGCACTGGGAACACCGCCGGTTGCATCAATGGGTGCTTCAACAGGCAATGCGATGAAGGCGCTAGAAACCTGGGAAACACTTAAACCTTATGCAGGAACCGCCGATATTATCGACTTAGGCAGTGCCCGTGATTTGAATTTAGAGGCGATCTTAGAAGCAAAACCAGATGTGATTGTTACCTTCAAAGGTCAGGGCCATCTAGATAAGGTTTACGATCAACTAGTACAGATTGCCCCTGTAATTCAGGTGGATTTTAATGCCTCCTGGCAAACTCAAACCCTGGCCTGCGCTGAAATTGTCGGCAAAGAAGCTTTTGCTCAAGATTTTATTCAAGAAACGGAAACTATCATTTCTGCCGCTAAGAATAAGCTGAGCAGCCACCGTGGCAAAACGCTTGCGCTTTTCCGTACAGATGGCAAATCCTTTATCTCGCGCGGTACTAAGGATTATTACAATACCTTTGGAATTCACATGCCTTCAGGCTATCCGGATTATTATCAAGCCTTGTCTCTGGAAGCCGTCGCCGCGATGAAGCCAGACTATATTGTTTTTCAGGACTCCAGCCAAAATGCCCACTCATTTGTAAAATCACAGGAAGCTTCCTCCGTATGGCAGGCATTACCTGCCGTAAAAAATGGACATGTACTCTATTTTGACGATTCGCTAAATACCTTTGGCCCTCTTGCTATGCGGCTTACGGCAGAAAAACTGGTCCAGGCATGGGAGAACAATGAGGTCAAGCAATTCCATGAGGCAAATTAACCTACCGGAAAGTTCGTCTCAAAATATCCAAACCGGAACCAACCGCCAGTTGGCAATAATATGGCTGATTCTCATAGGCGGCCTGGGACTGCTGGCTCTGGTCATGGCGTTTTCCATTACGAGGGGCGCAGCACAAATTCCGCTGTCCTCGGTATGGGATGCGCTGCTTTCATTTAATGCACAGAATACCGAGCATCTGATCATGATTGACTTGCATCTGCCCCGTGTGATTGCCAGTGCGTTGGTAGGTGCTGCTTTCGCGGTAGCAGGCGCTATTATGCAGGGTACGACGCAAAACCCCATGGCCGATTCGGGCCTAATGGGCTTAAATGCCGGGGCAGGTTTTGCCTTATCGATCTGTTTTGCATTTTTTCCCGGCCTGGGCTATCTGCAAATTATCCTTTGTTCCTTTTTAGGAGCAGCATTGGGGGCAGCACTGGTAAACGGAATTGCGGCCTTCACGCGCGGGGGCAGCAGTCCGATGCGGCTTGTCTTAGCAGGAGCAGCCGTCAGCGCACTCTTAGCAGCCCTCAGCCAGGGCATCGCCCTGTATTTCGGCGTAGCCCAAAACATCATGTTCTGGACAGCAGGGGGCGTCGCCGGTTCTAACTGGCAGCAGATTAACCTGATGACGCCATGGATTGTGGGAGCATTACTGGGGGCCATCCTGCTCGCTCCTTCAATTTCCCTTCTCAGTCTTGGTGATGATGTGGCAAAAGGGCTGGGACTGAAGACCGGTACGGTTAACGCTCTGTGTTCCTTGATTGTACTAGTGCTGGCAGGGACTTCGGTCTCCGTTGTGGGTGCTGTAGGCTTTGTCGGCCTTATCATCCCCCATATGGCGCGTTATCTTGTCGGTGTTGATTATCGCCGGATCATTCCGTCATCAGCAGTACTGGGCGCACTGCTGATGGTAACCGCTGATCTGGGTGCCCGCACGCTCAATCCCCCCTTTGAAACACCCATTGGCGCACTGATTTCCCTTGTTGGCGTTCCCTTCTTCCTGTATCTGGCGCACCGGCGAAGGAGGTGGCTGTAATGCTGAGTCTCCAGCAGAAGACGGAAGCTTACAAACGAAAGATCGCCTTGCGCAATACGACTATTATTCTCGGATGCGCAGTGCTGCTGCTGATTTCCTTTATTATCAGCATGAACACCGGCTATACAAAGCTCTCCCCGCAAGATACACTGCGTACTCTGTTCGGCGGCGGAACGGACAAGGAAAATCTAATCCTGTTTTCTTTTCGCCTGCCCCGTATTGTGATTTCTATCCTCATTGGCGCCGGACTGGCTTTATCCGGCTGCATCATTCAGGGTATCTCGAAAAATGCGCTGGCAGAACCCGGTCTGTTGGGCATCAATGCAGGAGCGGGACTGATGGTGATTCTGTATGTGCTGTTTTTCGGTGCCCATTCTTTTCTGTCGGTGTTTACCTTGCCATTTCTTGCGCTGACAGGCGCAGGCCTGACCGCAATCATAATCTATAGGCTTACTTTTAAAAAAGGGGAGGGAGTGGCACCTATGCGCCTGATTCTTACCGGCGTAGCGGTACAGGCAGGCATTTGGGCGCTGACCACCGTCCTTGTGGTCAGGCTGGACGATTCCCAGTTTGATTTTGTGGCAGCGTGGCAGGCGGGCAGCATCTGGGGCAGCAACTGGAAGTTTGTGCTGGCACTGCTGCCATGGCTTTGCCTCTTGATTCCCTATGTCCTGCTAAAATCCCGCGTGCTGGATGTGCTGAACTTAGGTGATGAGCTGGCCTATAGTTTAGGTGCTTCTGTGGAGCGCGAACGGCGCAGACTGCTGGCCGCAGCTGTTGCCCTGGCAGCCTCCTGCGTGGCGGTCAGCGGCAGCATCAGCTTCGTAGGGCTGATTGCGCCTCACCTGGCGCGGCGGCTTGTAGGGCCTAAGCACAGCATTCTCTTGCCCGCCTGCACGCTCACAGGGGCAGTGCTGGTATCGGCGGCAGATACAATTGCGCGGGTGATTGTACAGCCGGCCGGTATTCCTACCGGTATCATGGTGGCAATTATCGGTGCACCGTACTTTCTCTACCTCCTGACAAAAAGTAACC
This sequence comes from Anaerospora hongkongensis, assembly GCF_004339805.1. Taxonomy (GTDB): domain Bacteria; phylum Bacillota; class Negativicutes; order Sporomusales; family DSM-15969; genus Anaerospora; species Anaerospora hongkongensis. The sequence continues at coordinate 8,693 of NZ_SLUI01000025.1, forward strand.
GCTAGCGAAAGGGTAATAGATATGAACAGCATTGCAACAAAAAATTTAGCGATTTCCTATGAAGATAATCTTGTTGTTACCGATTTGGCGCTACAGATCCCGCAGGGGAAACTCACGGCAATCATTGGTCCAAATGGCTGCGGTAAGTCTACGGTGCTCAAAGCTGCGGGTCGCCTCCTGACACCAAAATGCGGTATGGTTTATCTGAACGGGGAAGACATCCGCCGCTTTTCTACCCGGGAGGTGGCTCAGAAAATGGCAATTTTACCCCAGTCGCCGCAAGCTCCGCCGGGGCTGACGGTAGGGGAACTAGTAGCCTACGGCCGCTTTCCCCACCAGCAGGGTTTCGGCAAACTGAAGCCGGAGGATAAAAGAATCATTGCCTGGGCACTAGAGGTAACTAGGCTCGCCGAGTTTGCAACCACATCTGTAGACACACTCTCCGGCGGGCAGCGCCAGCGCGTTTGGATTGCTATGGCCCTCGCTCAGCAAACTGAGCTTATTTTGCTGGACGAGCCAACCACCTATCTCGATCTATCCTACCAATTGGAGGTTTTGGAACTATTGTACCGGCTGAACAGGGAGCAAGGCTGTACCATTGCAATGGTACTTCATGACTTAAACCTGGCAGCGCGGTTTGCCGACCATATGATAGCGATTCGTGGCGGAAAAATCATCCGGCACGGCTCGCCGGAAAACGTAATGACACCTAAAGTTCTCCGGGAAACATTTTGCATTGACGCGGTAATTGGTACCGACCCCCGCACAGGCAGACCCACTTGTATTACCTATGATCTCATTAAAGAAAATGCTCGTACATGAAAGAAGGTGCCAAATGAAGAAAATTGCGATTTACGGTAAAGGCGGCATCGGCAAATCGACTACCGTTTCCAATACAGCAGCTGCGATTGCTGCTATGGGACTGACGGTGCTGCAAATCGGCTGTGATCCGAAGGCTGATTCTACCCGGAATCTGACCGGTGGAAAAAACATCCCTACCGTCCTGGATATCCTGCGTAAAAAAGGTGATGCCGAACTTACTGACCTTGTAACGAAAAGCAGCACAGGCGTGCTATGCGTAGAATCAGGCGGGCCTGTGCCCGGCGTAGGCTGCGCCGGGCGCGGCATTATTACGGCCTTTGAAAAACTGGAGGAGCTAAATGCTTATGAAGTTTTTAAACCGGACGTGGTGCTGTACGATGTGCTGGGTGATGTGGTCTGCGGCGGCTTTTCCATGCCGATCCGCGGCGGCTATGCCGATGAGGTGTGCATTGTTACATCCGGTGAAATGATGTCTCTTTATGCGGCAGCCAACATCGCCCACGCTGTCAAAAGTTTTGGCAAACGCGGCTATGCCTCGCTGCGCGGCTTAATCCTAAATGCTAAAAACATTGAAAATGAAAACGACCTGGTAGATAAAGCAGCTACTGAGATACAAACTCCGGTTCTGTACCGCCTGCCACGCGATCCCTTTGTTCAACAGGCTGAGTCTGAGGGGAAAACGGTAGTAGAGGCCTTTCCCGCTTCCACCATGGCAGAGCATTATCAAACACTAGCCAAGCTGCTGCTGGAAGGAGGCACCCGCCCGTGAACGAACTGCAGCACTTAAAGCGCCTATCGGCGCTAAGATCGGGTACAGGGATAAAGTTCCTGACACCTGCCGTCGCACCCGGCAGTCATTGCCCAATGCGCATTGCATCGGTAAATGTCGAGAACATTAGCGGCTTGTCTTCCCTGCTCGTTGGGATGCCGGAGTGCACTACCTACTCACGGCTGTTCAATCCCAAACCGGAAGGCCGGAACGGGGAACTGCACTGGCTGTACGTGCTGGATGCAAACGAAGTAGTATTCGGGTGCCGCGCAGGTCTCACGGCTGCTCTCAAAAAAATGGCCAGGGCCGGAGCAAAGGCTATTGTGCTGATTATCACCTGTGTGCCCGAATTAATCGGCGAAGATATCGAAGGAATACTTGAGGAAATGCGGCCGGAACTCACCATACCTGTTACCTTTGTCATGCTGGGCCAGTTTAAGAATACCAGTTATCCTTCAGGCTCCTGGAAGACGATGGAGGCCATTGGCACCCTGATGAAGGTGCAGGAAACGGATTGCCGGCGCATTAACGTACTAGGCCGGTCTCCGATAGAAAAGCATATTCCCTTATCCCCTCTGCTGCCGGCGCTGGAAGGCCATGGACTTAGGCTGCGCTGCCTGGCCCCCGGGGCCTCACTGGAAGACTTCCAAAGTGCTCCTGATGCCGCCTTAAATATTGTAGTTTCCCCTTTTATGGAACCGCTTGCCGCCAAAATGGAGCGACAATTCGGCATTCCCTACATTGCCCTGCATACGCACTATGCTGTAGAAGCGATCGACAGAGTATATACCGATCTTGCCCAGCGGTTTAACTTTTCCTGGGGTGACGAATTTGCAGAATCGCGCCGTCAAGCCCTTACCTTGCAAAGGGAAGCCCAAAACAGATTACAAGGACTGCGATTTGTATTCTCGCTCCGGATTGATATTGCTCTCCCCCTGGCTGTCTATCTTACGGCACTGGGTATGGAGCCGCTGCTGCTGCATCTGGAGGAATTTTATCCCGAAGACAAGGCCTATGCCGAAAAGCTTACCGCCATGGGGCATAATCCCTGGATCTGCCGAATGACAAATGAGGCAGCCGATTTACCGCTTTTAGAAAAACTGGCTCCCGATATCTGCTTTGGCTATCTGCCCGAACTATCTGGAGCCATTCCCTGCGTACCGGAAATGCTCGATTTCTACGGACAGACAGGGTACGATCGGACGGGCAGCCTGCTGTCCAGAATTTTAGGCGTGCTGGACAAACTCAATATGTCTGTCAAAGGAGGACCTGCATATGGGACTGCATCGCTTTAAGCCGTTGCCTTCAGGCCGCATGGGAATTCTTTGGACACTTGCTACCATTCAAAATGCCGCACTCATTGAGTTCGGCTGCATGGGGCACATGCTCTACAGCGGAGTAACCTTAAAAAGGGCGGGCGTGCATGACGCCTGTAAGCTTTACTCTACGCACATTGATGAAACAGATATTGTTCTCGGCGGTACTGAGCGGCTGTATCATACCATTGCTCATGTTGTACAGCGTGATCAGCCACGGGTGATTTTTCTGGTGCCTTCTTCCATCCCAGAGATCATTGGAACCGATCTTGCGGCAATCTGTGAGGAGTTTCAGCCCGAGTTTCCCGGTACTCATCTGCTGCCATTCGGTTATGGCGGTTTTCAGGTAACACAGCACCGCGGTGTGCAGGAGACGCTTTGGCAGCTTGCCACAACCTTACCGCTGCCGGTCAGCCGCACCACCCAACCTACTTTTAATATTATTGGCTCCTGTGCCGATCTGTTCCGCTTTCAGGCCGACGCAGGCGAAATGATCCGCCTCATAACAGGTGCTTTTGGTATCCAGCCACTATGTATCATGACATCTAATACAACCATTGAAGCTATTGAACAAATGGGCGGCGCCCACCTCAATCTTGTTATCCGGCGCGAAGGCGAGCCTGCCGCCAAGCACCTCAAACAGCGATTCGGAACGCCCTATCTGCTGGGACGTCCCTATGGCCTGGAAGGAAGCAGACGCTGGCTGGAAGCTATTGCGAACATTGCAGGACTGCCTGTCAATGACGCTTTCGTAAAAGCCGAGCAGGAAATCACTCGCAAACAGCTGGCACCGGCAATGCCCGGCCTCCGGCACATCATTCGCGCGCACCCGGCAGAAGCAATGCTGTCATTAGGAGGACATGCCGATGTAGTCAGCGGCATACTTGGCTTTGGCTGCGGCGAGCTTGGCCTGGCCAAAGGAACCTGCTGGTGCGACTGTCCTGATATGGGAACCGAAGAAATCCCTTATTTTTCGGAAGATGAGTGGTCCCAGGCAATACAGGAGCAGGCCAGCGGCTATCTCATGGCGAGCGGCGAAGCCCTGGAATGGGCAGGCCGCAATCGAGAGCTGCAAATTTCTAATCCTGACACAAAATGGCGTCTCTACCCCTACGATCCTCCCCTGACAGGTTTCCGCGGTGCTGTTCACCTGACCAATCTCTTGATGAATGAGGAAATTGAAGATTAATCAGCAAAAAGGCGTGTACCTTATCGGGTACACGCCGACCGAAGCTAAATAAAAAGCTGTTCAACTAAAGTGAACAGCTAACCCGCTTTGCATGATCTATGCGCTTCTGCCTTCTTATTCCGGTTTAGGCATCATTTCATACTCTAAGCGGGAAGAGAATCACTCAACATTGATAAATAGGTAAAGGTAACTTGTTGGCTTATAAAGTTAAGCCCAAATGCAAAAACAGCCTACCAACAAAACACGGGGACAGGGAGTATGTTTCATTATTGCAAACAATATCCCTGTCCCCGTGTTTCTATTTAGCTTATAGCTTATTAAATTTTTCCAGTATTTCTTTTTCTTCCTCTGTTATTGGTTCATCAATCACAATGTTGTGAGGTATTTTTTGCTTGTTGCCATCGATGCAAACAAAGGTCGAAAAACCCTCTGCAACTTTAATATTTGTATTGTTTCTAAGAGCCTTCGTATAAACTGTAAGACTTGTCTTTCCAGCTTTCACTGCTGTTGATACAAATCTAATCATATCTCCATTAAAAGAAGGTTTCAAGAATTTCATCGAATGAATTTCAACTGCAACTAAATGATCCTTCTCACCATATTTGCCATATAAGTTGGAGGCTCCCAGAAAAGTTGCTTCAGTAAACCACTCAGCTAATCTGGCTGCAAATAAAGTATCGTGATGATTCATATCTTTACCTGTCACTAATCTTGATGTTTCGTAACTTTTCATCTTTTTCCTTTTTTCCTCCCGTCTATGTTCGACTTACTGCTCGCTGTTTCTCAGCTAGTACTATGACTTATTATACCATAAATCTCCTTTTTCTTAGTAAGAAAAAGCCCGAGATGTAACTAACATCCAGCGTCTATCGTATCAAAATCGGTACGCAAAATGGTCCGCATTTCTAGCATTCACAACTGTATAGCCAAAACTTATAACAACCAGCTATAATCCTGCCGGGTATCCAAAAATGCATCCACATACACAGTATTTTCCTTAATCTGATAAACTAAGAGATACCTTTTTTCAAGTAAAAGCTTTCTATATTTCCCGGCAGGAATCATAGGGTCAGTCAACCACGGACTCCTTTCAGGAAACTGCTCCAGTGACTCAGTATGTTCCTGAAAAGAGTTAATAAGACGCATAGCTGCTGATTCACTAACCTGTGCTAGAAATCGCGCATGAGACACTAGCATTTGCGTGGCCTCATCAGAAATAACGACCGTATATTTTTTATTTCCGCTGTCCATCCAGGACCTCACGGACAACAGCTTTCATCATGGTAGATACTTCGTCTATGGAATGGCCGGACTTTCCTTTCATCCTGCCTTCCTCAGCAGCAAGCAAATTTTCTCTCAGCCGCAACATGCTTTCTCTTCTTGCAAAAGCCTCAATATCCATAACTACGAGATCACCCTCGCCATTTTTCGTTAAATAAACAGGCTCACCCGAGCGTTTGCACAGTGCGGATATTTCATTGTAGTTCTTACGGATTGCCGCGGAGGGCTTTATATTCATCATGCAAATCGTCTCCTTTAATAGCAGTAATATACTCTTATTATATGCTTATTTTACTACCAATAATTAAATTCGTCTATAGCATGACTTATAATGTAATCACGACCTCTTACAGATTGCCGTCCAATACCTTAACTACTTCCGCCTGCATTTCAGACAATACATGCACGTAAGTATCCTGTGTCATCTAGATTATTACGCTATTCCTGCAGCTTCTTATATCTCTACACCTCTGCCGCTATATCAGCATAACCAGATGGCCCACTTGCTAGTACATCGTCTTCTTTAATGGAACGAATTTTAAAAACAGGAGAATTGCATACGGGTTTATGATTTTAGAGGCGACTAATCAAGGGCTTGGTGCATGCATCGTGGGTGAATTGACAGTGAATTATTGAGTGTGAACAGCTCCCAATATTCTGTAATTAATCCGCGCAAACCCGAAGGCAAACTGCTTAACCGCCCCTCTGCCAAATAGTAATGTCGCGTAATTATACAACACCACGCATGGAACTCAACTCCAACATATCAGAAATCCTGCTGATAACTATCTTAAACGTAAACACTCTGTAAAATTAAAATTCTTCTCTCTAACTTCCGTAGAAAGCGCCATAGCATACTAATAGCATACAAACATAACAAAAAAAGCTCCAGGCAATTTGCCTGGAGCCTTGATATGCTTGGAGCGGGCAACGAGATTCGAACTCGCGACCCACGGCTTGGGAAGCCGGTACTCTACCACTGAGCTACGCCCGCTTATTAAGGCGTTAAGTTTTAACGCCTTTTTATTATATCGCAAGAAGTCTGAAAAATCAAGGCAGCTTCTTTAGTGCTTCCCCTGCAAGCTTGTCGGCCAGCTCATTGCCTTCTACACCGGTGTGTCCGGCAACCTTATGAAACCGCACCCACTCCAGGTAGCTGCGGATAAAAGCGGCATAGCTTTGCGTAATGGGATTATTGGTTTTCCATTTACCTGTAGCCCATTCGGAAATACCGATATAGTCATGATGGATGGTAATCACATCTACATCCTGCTGCTCTGCCCATTGGACGGCTTCAATCGTAGCTTCCAACTCACCGGCTACATTGCGAATGGCGACGGCATTTTCATCTTTGCCTACTCCGCTGGCGGTATGGATGACATTATCACCTTCATAAACGGCAAAGCCCCAGCTATATTGCTTCTTCGCATTGTCATAGCTGCCATCGACATAAATATCATAATGCTTCCCTTCCGGTGTTGTCGCTGTATGAACCAGTGGTTCTCCGGTACCGGTAGCTGCTGCCGGTGCTGTTCCGGCAATATATTCTTTGGCTTCCGCTTCTGTAGGGAAGCTTTTAAAAAGTGCGCCTTTAAAGCCAATGACCTGCTTCTGGCAATCTGCCCAGGTTGTGTATACGCCTGTGACCCGGCCCGCTTTAACACCATAATATTTTTTTGCTGCCATTGCTGATTCTCCTCTGTAATAACTTGTTCTATATATTCTGTTGAATAAACAAAACTCCTTGGATTGTTAGGAATATTATATCTGCTTGTCCCCGCAAAATGCGCTTGCGTCTAGCGCGCCGAAAGGCTATGATGAATAAATACAAAGCTGCAGAAAAAGTTATACTAATCACAAGGAGGCGGCTGTAATGAGATTAACGCGTAAGCAAAACGAAGCGAAAGCGCAGTCAGAAGTATCCCGCATGGAGCAGGCGGAGCAATTCGTAATTGAGTTTATCGGCAAAAAACCCTCGGAGAGCAAAAAAGCAAATCATATTTATACAAAACTTTTAGCGGCCAAAGATTTTGAAGCCACGAAGAAATGGTTCCTTGCCAATAAGGCAGAAGACTGGAACCAGGAAAAGCGCTACCGGAATTAATATCAGCGGTCCTACTGAGCAATACGCAAGTATGGCTCTTTTTTATTTATGGTTGGCAATCACCTTGGCAACATCAAAGATCAGCTGCCGCCTCTCCGGCGGACAATGATGCAGCAGCTTACCCATCTCATATTTCATATAATCCTGTGTTTGATAAGCTACCCCGGTTATAAAAAAACCGGGGTTAGTGTTTAGTACGGCTGCGATGCGAATCAGCATCTCCAAATTTATTTTCGTTTTTCCATTTTCAATCTGACTAATATAAACGGTAGAAACATCTAAATTTTCACCAAGTTTTTCCTGTGTAAAGCCTTTTTGCTTACGGGCTTTCTTAATTCTTTGCCCAATGGCATGGTAATCTATATGCATGCAATATCACCCAGTTGTACTATATCAATATCAGAAAATCATCAACATATATCTATTGCTTAATGTTAAGTAATCCATTAACATTAATTTGTAGATTAATATTGCTCCTGGCAGTTAATCGAAAATCCATTTTTCTAGGAATGGTGTAATGAAAAGATTATCAAAAGCGGAACAACAGGAATACGATCATTTATGCGCCAGGGTTCGCCAGTTAAGCGAGATCTTTGATCGTCTGGATGCGGCGAATATGGATACTGATGAAGTAGCTAAGGAGCTTGAGAAAGCACTGGATCAATGTACTGCGTTAGTTCAGCGGAAAAGAAAAATCCTCTCCTATGTAAAAAACATATGACAGGATTTTATCCGGCATGTTATTAAATACAATACGTATTCATTATAGCATTAAAATCAATTACCACAACAAATTACAGATAAGCAGGATATTCCTGCTTATTTTGCTATTTTACAGGCTGAATTGCACGTAAGCAGAAGACCAGATTCTCTTTCTCACGATGGAAGTTAATACACTGGCAGCACTTACCGTGTCTCGGACAGTCATTTTTGGGGCATGTACAGTTTTCCTCGTTACAGTTAGCCATCGTCAGCACCTCCAAAATTTATTATCTCAATTATAACATAGCTATGCTAAAGAAATATCTGTTATTTTACCAGAGGCACTTATTTTATCTATTAGTTAACGCCTGCGCCGCACATCAATCACATAATAATGACTGCTGCTGAAACGGTCATACACACCTGCCCAAAAGCCGATAAAACAGCCCGCGCCAATGACCAGCCCGATAATGAGATAACCGTGCCACAAGGGGTCCTCTGTATAATGATCTGCTTTCAGCATAATGCCAACGGTCGAACCAATAGCTGCATATTGCTGCTCAAGCATTTGGACAGTGTTAAGGGATTGGTCGGTAATATTGTCACCGGCAATCACCGAGTAACTGGCAGTACCCGCCCATAATACAAAGAGCACCACCAGCAAAAGTGGAATACCAAGCAATTCTGCCCTTGCCTGTTTCTTCTTCACTTTATACAAAGACGGCATCAGCATGACCGGCACTGTCCGCATCATAAGCAACCCACTCCTCAATGTATCATGAGTATCGTTGCTTAACAATATGCCGTTAGGCCATGCTTTAGAACCTGCTTAGTCGTCCAAACCCCAGTTATATTCAATACGCCGTGCCACGTCCCGGGCAATCAAGCGGCCAAAAAGCAGTTGTAGCACATGAAATCCCAGCTCCAGGCCGGAACTTACACCACCGCCGGTAATCACCTTGCCATCTTGGACTACTTTTTGGTTTACAACGGTCACATCGGGAAAAGCTGCCAGCTCAGCAAAGGCTGTGTGATACGTAGTTGCCTGTTTGCCGCTAAGCAGACCGGCCTCTGCCAGCAAAAATGCGCCTGTACAGACAGAGCAGGTATACAAGCTGCCTTCATGCTGACGTTTGATAAACTCCAGCAAGACAGGATTCTTGGCAGCCGGTTTACGGCCCTGCCCGCCGGGTATCACCAGGATATCCAGCTGCGGGCATTCAGCTGTCGTCTGATCCGGCAAAACCCTCAGGCCATTGAAACACTTTACTGGCTCCAGCGATTCGGCAATGATCTTGAGCTCCACACTGGCCGGGATCAATTTATTTACATAACTTAGCACCTCAAACGGTCCGGCAAAATCCAATTCCTCCACTTCAGGAAAGAGCAGTACGCCAATGGTTATCATATTCATCCTTCTTTCCCATTATCCCAATACTAGTTTATTGGGTTATTTTTTATATTCTTTTTACATAGTTTTACTATGCAGTTCGAGAGAAGGGGACTTCCAAATGGTTTTTTTCTATGCTCTGGTCGGTGCCTTTTGTTTGGGGCTAGCCCCTTTATTCGGTAAATCGGCGCTAAGCAATGTCAATCCCATTACGGCCTTTGCCTTGCGTACCATTATTGCGGCAGCACTGGTAACAGCCTGGTTTGTCAGTACCCGCGGCGTCCACGAGTTCACCCTGCTGCCAGTATCGTTTTGGGTAGTAATCACGATTGAAGCTATTCTTGCTGCTCTTCTTGGCGATCTTGCTTACTTCTATGCTTTAAAGCAGGGTAATATCAACGAAGTCGCGCTGATAATGGCCTGTGCGCCACTCATTACCATTGCCCTCAGCTATTTCTGGCTAGGCGAGTTCGTAAGTAAAAATCAGCTGGTCGGCGCGTTGTTTATTACCATAGGCTTAGTGTTTATCAGTTGGGATTGATTGAGCGCTGTCTTTTTCTTTCACTGTACATTTCGAGCAAATTCGCCGGGTTCGGTGCTTTCAATACATACCCAGGCATAAGTTCAGCACACTTTTCTACAGCTGCCTTCAAATCATAATAAACTTCCCACTTGGCTTTAACCAGATCCTGGCCGGTAAGTCGCAGCAGATAAGCCGGGTGATAGGTGGCAATAGCAGGTACTTCGTACTTCGTATCAAACCAGCGTCCCCGGTCTTTGGTAATGCGGCCATTATCGCCATACAAATACTTTAATGCGACGCTGCCCAGAGCCACAATCACCTTGGGGCGGACAAGGGCAATCTCTTCGTCCAGCCAGTGCCCGGCGCAGAACCGGCCTTCGTCCACCGTCGGTGTCCGGTTCCCTTTAGGTCTGCATTTCACTATGTTTGTAGTGTAAATAAGATCCCGGGTAATGCCGACACTCCACAAAGCCTTGTCGAGCAGCTGGCCCGATGGTCCGACAAGCGGCACACCGTATTCATCCTCGACGCCGCCTGGTCCTTCACCGACAATCATCAAAGGACTGGCTGTTACGCCATTATAGGAAGTCGGCCCCCTGTTGCCTTCCCGGCGCAGGGCGCACTGCTGGCAAAGCGCTAACGCAGTCTCCAGATCTGACATATTGTTATACAAGCTATCACCTCATAAATTGCCTTGCGGCAGTTTAAATCATTATAATTATTGAGCGAACAGATCCATACAACATCTCTTTAAAGAAATGTTTAAATAGATTCCGTGCTGAGCAGCAAACTCCTGCTTACAACTTACCAAGTGCGATTCTGGGACGTTTTTAGCGCCATCTGGGTCTTTGGTCGCCTGTTTTGACGTTTTCTGTTATGCTATAATACAAAGATGTATGATTAATTGGAGTGAAGGAAATGCAAAAGCTATCAGTCAAGCTGCTGGAGCCAGGTATGCAGACACATGGCCGGGTACTTTCAGCTGACGGCGCCGTCTTGCTGGGCAGCGAAGTTACCCTTAGCGCCAGCTACATAAAAGGCGTGAAACGGCTGGGTGTATCCGCCATATTTGTCCAAAATTCAATTCTTGACCGGGTTGGCCTGCAATACGAAGAAACACTCTCTGAAGATACCAAGGTTCAGGCAGTCACCATCATCAAAGATTGTTTTACTGAAGCTAAAGCGGGCAGGATGCTGGATGTTTATAAAATTTCCACGCTGGCCAAAACCATTATTGAATCGGTTAAACACAATCAGTTAATCCGCCTTGATAACAGCTTCACACCTGACAATTACCTGTATATACACTGTGTGAATGTTGCTGCTCTCGTTACAGTTATTGCCCATGATCTGGGCTTTAGTGAAAAGCGCCTGCATGAATTAGTGATGGGCGCATTGCTGCATGACATTGGGATTGCCATTATGGACCAGGAAAAGGACTTTGCCTTTCAGGAGAACGACATGGAGCATCCCAGTGCTGGTTTTGAATATGTCCGTAAATTACGGAGCTATTCTACCGTATCCTCCCATATTGTCTATCAGCATCACGAATGCTTTGACGGCAGCGGCTATCCCCGCGGCCTGCAGCAGAAGGCAATTCATGAATATGCACGAATTACAGCTATTGCCGATACCTACGATTTGTTGACCAGCGACTGGTCAGGCAAACAGCCGCTTTTACCGCATGAAGCTTATGAGGCTCTTATGTCCATGAGCTTACATGCTTTTGATAAAGAAATTACGGATCTATTCTTAGCTAAGCTTCCCTTATATCCGGTGGGCACGTTTGTTAAGCTGGATACCGGCCATATCGGAGTCGTAACTGAGGCCCGCCCCAAGCTGCAATCCCGGCCAACAGTCGCTATTGTCCGCGACGGCAATGGTACATTTTTTGAACAGCATCAAACTATCGATCTCACAGAGCTGTTGACAACTTTTATCACCTACGTGCTAACGGATAAAGAAGTAGTCGAACTGACGAAAGAATATGATGCCTTCTTTTTGGACAAGCCCGGCTTGGCCAACGATTAGCTCATATGGTAAACTATAGCTACTTACGCGAAAGACGGTGATTTCATGTTAATTGAATTTAGAGGCCGCCTCCCGGAAGTGGACCCAAAAACATTTATAGCCGATGGAGCCAAAGTCATCGGCAACGTAATCATGAAGGAATACAGCAGTGTCTGGTTTAATTCGACCCTCCGCGGCGATGGCGCAACCATCGATATTGGCCGCTATACCAATATTCAGGATAACAGTATTGTCCATCTTGATGTTGGCAGACCCTGCTCAATCGGCGATTATGTTACGGTCGGTCATAACGCCATTATTCATGGCTGCATCGTAGAAGATCATTGTCTCATCGGCATGGGCGCAGTTATCTTAAATAATGCCCGTGTTGGCCGCGGCAGTATTATTGCTGCCGGCTCGCTTGTAAAAGAAAATATGATTATCCCGCCTCATTCCTTAGTAGCCGGAGTACCGGCTAAAGTGCTGCGTCACATCCCGGAAAAGTGGGACAGCATTCATGCCCAGGCTGTTAAATACAAAACACTGTGGTCCGAACGCTACGGGATTCTGCCCGACGCTGGCGGCGAACGGTATAACGGTGAAGAAATCGTATAACAGCAAAGTCCTTATCTCACAAAGGAGATAAGGACTTTGCTGTTATCACTATACCTATTCATACATTTCGGTTATTTATCCTGATTCACAATTACTGGTGCAAAGCGGGCGACTGGCTGATTGTCTACCATGACCGTCTCGATAAACATTTTTTTCGGACGCACCCATAATCCATATTCGCCATATAAGGCCCGGTACACCACCATTGCTTCCAAAGTCTCACTATGAACAGCCTCACCAATCACTTCATAGTCCTTTCCTTTATAATGGCGGTATCGCCCGGGAGAAATTTTTTCCATTTCAGCTACTCCTTATCCTGTTTCTGGTATCGTCTCTACCATTTAAATTCTAGCACGAGCTGAAAGGGAGTTAAATGAATTTTCGAATGATTTTTTCTTCCTTGCATTTCTCCTCTGCAGCCCCGCGAATGTCCAATTTTAATGTATAATGTATTCTATATGAGTTTCCTGTTAGAAAGGAGTCGTCCATGCATATTCCACGGTCCGTTTCAGTGCCGCTTAAACGGTTCTCCACCTATTACCGTCTGCGGAAAGATACAATCGCCGGCGTTACTGTCGGTATTATTGCCATTCCTTTAGGATTAGCCTTTGCCATCGCTTCCGGTGTGAAGCCCGAGTACGGCATTTATACAACCATTATTGCTGCCATTTTAGTGGCCATCTTCGGCGGCAGCCGTTACCAGGTAACAGGGCCAACCGGTGCCTTTATCCCGGTGCTGTTGTCGATTGTCCTGACTCATGGTTATGAAGATTTGCTGATTGCCGGTTTCTTAGCTGGCATTATGCTGGTTTTGATGGGTATTTTCAAGCTGGGTTCCCTTATTAAGTATATTCCCCGCCCTGTTACAATTGGCTTTACGGCTGGCATTGCCGTAAATATTTTTGCCACTCAGATACCTGCATTTCTTGGTTTAACCGGCCTGGAAAGACATGAATCCTTCCTGGCGAACATGCATGAAATCGTGCTGCATATCAGCAGTATGAATGCCTATAGCATTTTGACCGCATTCTTGTGTCTCGTCATTATCCTTGTTACACCCCGCCGTTTTCCGAAGATTCCCGGTGCCTTAATCGGCATCATTATCTCCGGCGCAACTGCCTATTTGTTGTTCCCCGGTCAGGTGAGCACCATCGGCTCTGCGTTCGGCGGCATTCCCACCAACCTGCCCACGCCTCATGTGCCGGAAATTACTGTTGACAAAATTGCTGAGCTGCTTCGTCCCGCCTTTGCAATTGCCACGCTGGGTGCCATTGAATCGCTGCTGTCGGCAGTTGTCGCCGACGGTATGACCGGACAGCGCCACAATAGCAATAAAGAATTAATTGGCCAGGGGATTGCCAATCTAGTAGTTCCCCTGTTTGGCGGCATTCCCGCCACTGGGGCGATTGCCCGGACAGCGACCAATATCAAAAGCGGTGCTGTGTCTCCCTTATCCATCATTATTTCTGCCGTTTTCGTGCTGTTTACCATGCTGTTTTTGGCGCCGCTTGCCGCGCACATCCCGCTGGCCTCCATGGCAGCGATCCTGATGGTCGTATCCTATAACATGAGTGAACATAAGCACTTTCACGAAATCCTGAAGACTCATTCAAATGATGCCAAAATATTAATTGCTACCTTTCTCTTTACCGTATTTTCTAACCTTACCACAGCCATTGAAGTCGGCCTGCTGCTATCGGTCGTGATGTTTACCAAGCGGATGAGCGATATCATGGTCGTCAACAAAGTACTGCCTGATGAAACCGATCATTTTGAAGCGATAACTACCCAGGAAGCCTTGGGAATTCATGACTGCCGTCAAGTGAGTATCTTCAATATTGAAGGACCGCTGTTCTTCGGAGCTGCTCAGACGTTTTCCCAAACGGTTATGGACATTATTGACTATACTCCCAAAGTGCTGATCTTAAGAATGAGCAAAGTTCCCTTTATGGATCTCACCGGCGAAAACCGGCTGCGCAGCATTATTGAGCAATTTATGAAACGCGGCGGCATTATCTTTATCTCAGGCTTAAATTCCCAACCCGAAAAGATCTTGCGTTCCACCGGTCTCTACGATCAAATCGGTGCTGACCGCATGTTCCGGCACACGAGTGAAGCGATCAGCCAAGCCTTTCTCTATGTGGATCTTAAGGCTTGTACCAAATGCGACAGCTGGGTCTTTAAAGAATGTCCCCACATGAATCAGCAGCAAGAAAACACAAAATTCCAATCTACCAAAAGCGAAGAGACCGCATAGCAGCGGTCTCTTTTGCTATTGCACAATATATTGCTGTTCGGCAGCGGACTGTTCAAAGCGTATCGTTTTGGCAGTATGCCGCCAGCCCTCTGGAACTACCGAACCACGAATCACAGTTCCCGCTTGCACATAGGGATAAAAGGAGCCGTAGAAGGAAAGCCTCACTATCTCTCCCGGCTCTACCGGTAAATCCAGGTTGGTAAATCCAATGATCATTTGATTGGTTTCTCCGGCTAACTTACTGCGCTGCACCAGCCGGTAAACATTTGCTTCATAATATTGCTGTGTAATTGTTCCCTGCTTCTGGCGTTTCACACATAGCCAGATCTTATCTGTATTTTGTGCCGACATCTGAGCAGCCTGCCAGCTCCGGCGGGGCAGATTATGCGCCTCAACGGCTATTTCTAAGGATTGTACTATAATTGCAGTATCTTTGGCAATCAGCTGGCTGCTGAAAAAACAGAAGTGCGTTAACTGCTCCCGGTCAACCCGGCTGCTATACGGCACCTGGCTGCCTTCGGGCACAATTAATAACTTTCCTGCCGGTAGACTGTCGGCCCCTGCTCCCAGCACAGCCACAGGCAGCATCAATAGAACACCCACAAGAACTAAAACAAGCCTTTTCATAAAAAAACCACCTCTGCTATGAGTATTGACAGTTTCCTGTCGCTGTCATACTGCAAGGTGGCGTTTTCCTAATCATACAGTAAGCATTTTTACCGCCTGATAATTGGGTTTAATCTGCTTCTCAATATAATTATCCGGTAACTCTGCCAGTAACAGCCCTTCATATACTGCTAAGGGCACCTTCTGATACCGATAGGTACCGCGATTTAAAAAATGAATATCCAGCTCCTGCTTGACAGAATCATAACGAATAGAGCGTATGCTAACGGATTGCAAAACTTTATCCACGCAAATCACCTCTAATTAAATTTCCGTTTTTCGTTCCGCAAGTCTGTTCTTCCTGCTCCCCCCTCCGCTAAGCTATTGACATATACATTCTCTAAATACCAAATTCTTCCTTCCAAAAAAAATAATTCTCACAGCTTGGCTGTCATAAGCTGTGAGAATTATTTCCCGGGAATGCTGTTTATAGATTGGCGATAATAGCAGCGGCAAACTGAGAAGTGCTGAGTTCTTCAGCCCCCTCAATTCCCCGGGCCAAATCATATGTTACCGTTTTTTGCTGAATTGTTTTTGTCAGTGCAGTAGTAACTGCCTCAGCTGCCTCATGCCAGTGCATATAGCGCAGCATCATTACGGCAGACAAAATTACTGAACCGGGATTTACCTTATCCAGCCCTGCGTATTTGGGAGCATTGCCGTGAGTCGCTTCAAAAATAGCAACACCATCCCCGACGTTAGCGCCTGGAGCCATTCCCAGGCCACCCACCTGAGCAGCAATTGCATCCGATAAATAATCGCCGTTTAAATTGGGACAGACTAGTATGTCATAATCACCGCTGCGCAGCAGAATCTGCTGAAACATATTATCGGCAATCCGGTCATTAATTAATATTTTTCCGGCAGGCAGCGGCTTGCCCGCCAGTTCTTCTTCTGTAATTACAATGTGGCCAAATTCACTTTTTGCCAATTGATAACACCACGTTTTAAAAGCACCTTCCGTATACTTCATGATATTTCCTTTATGGACAATGGTTACGATGCGCCGGCCATTTTCCTCGGCATATTGAAGCGCTTTGCGCATAATCCGTTCAGTGCCTTCTTTACTGAGAAATTTAATACCGATGCCAGCTCCCTCCGGTATCCGGCAATTCATTTCTTGATTCAGGTAATTCGTAACCTTTACTGCTTCACCACTATCGGACGGCCACTCAATCCCGGCATAAACATCTTCAATATTTTCCCGGAATATAACGATGTCAACCAAGTCGGGACGAACCACAGGACTGGGTGTACCTGGCACCCATTTTACCGGTCGGATGCAAGCATACAAATTAAGTTCCTTGCGCAACGTAACATTAATGCTGCGGAAGCCGCCGCCAATCGGCGTTCCTAGCGGTCCTTTTATAGCGACCACACATTCTTTAATAGCGGTGAGAGTCTCATTTGGCAGGTAACTGCCGGTTTCCTGATACGCCCTCTCGCCTGCCAGGACCGGAAGCCAGTCAATTCTTCGGGTTCCGTTGTATACTTTGGCAATAGCAGCGTCTATGACACTGCTAGCTGCAGCCCAAATTTCCGGCCCGGTGCCGTCTCCTTCAATGCAGGGTATTACAGGATGATCCGGTACGCGTATGCTACCGTTGTGCAGCTTTATTTTTTCACTCATTTCTTTTCTCCAATCATTGTTTAATTGACTAGTTGATTAAAATCAGTCTCTTGGGTGCGCTATCCCTTTCGTATTACAATATCCTTTCTCTCCCTCTTTTATCTGTTTATATTTTTAAATGGTATACGGTATACCATTTAAAAAAAGGTAAACACCTTGCTCTCTACTTGCCTAAATTGAAAGCTTGCCACAGACATTCTCACTCAATTTTGATTGACTTTTTTCATTAACTCATTGCGCGAATTATCGATATGCTGGCAAATGAGCATTTCTGCCCGTTCCATATCCCGGTCAATGACGGCTTGCAAAATTTCTTTATGCTCCCGCGCGGCAGTTTGGCGACGGGGCAGACTTGATAAATTAATTTTACGGTAACGCTGAAGCGATTCTTTTAACGTCGACAAGAAAGACTTTAACAGCGGCATATGGGCCGCATTAATGAGAACGTCATCAAACTCATGTAAACCATAATAGGCGGTCTGAGCGTTGCTGCCATTCTCCAGCTGTTCCAACTGTTCAACAATTCCCCGCAATTCGTTAATCTGCGCGGGGGTTATATTGTGAATAGCACTGCGAATCGCCAGACATTCCAGGGATTTTCGGATACTATAAATTTCTTCAATTTCCTGTAGATTAAAACCACGCACAATAACTCCCTTGCGCGGCAAATATTCGATAAAGCCTTCTGTTTCCAGCTTACGCAATGCTTCCCTTACAGGAGTCCTGCTGGCATTGAATCTGCTGGCAATATCCCGTTCCACCAGCCGCTGGCCCGGTTTAATCAAGCCATCGAGAATAGCCTGACGGATATGATCATAAATAATTTCGCGAATTGGTTTGATATTGGTTATCCCTTCAGGAACGAAAAGCTCTTCCATGATTCCTCCATACAAGTGCCAGTATTTATTTGGATACGGTATACCAAAACATATTTGTTTATTTCTCTTTTTATGATCATTATCCTGTTTACTCGCAGCTCCTTACATAAGCTAAATTTAAAATACCAGCATTTTTCTGTTTTCTCTTTGGGTATGCTATAATACTGACATAGGAGCGTGAGAAAAATCTTGGATTCTGAGTCTAGTATATTTGAAATTGGTATTATCTTTGCCCTGATCATTGCTAATGGTCTTTTTTCTATGACGGAAATGGCAATTGTGTCCTCCAGGAAATCCCGCCTGGAAAAAAAGGCCGATGAGGGTGATAAGGGTGCGCGCGTTGCTTTAGAGTTAGCGGAAGATCCCAATCAAATGCTATCTACCATTCAAATTGGTATTACTTTAATCGGTATTCTTACCGGTACTTTTGGTGGAGCAAACTTAGCAGGGGTCTTAGCAGAACAGTTAAATGCTTTTGCTTTTTTAGCCCCCTACAGCTACAGTATTAGTTTATTTTTTGTCATTTCGGCAATAACCTATTTTACACTGATTATTGGTGAACTTGTTCCTAAGCGGCTGGCGATGAATAATCCTGAGCCCATAGCCTCCGTCATGGCTGTGCCAATGCGGACTTTCGCCAAATTGTCATTGCCTATTGTTGCCTTTCTAAGTGCATCAACTAATGCCGTATTGCGGTTTGCCGGTATTAAACAGACGGAAGAGCCGCCAGTCACAGAGGATGAAATTAAAATTCTGCTGGAACAGGGTGCAGAAGCAGGTACATTCGAAAAAGAAGAGCCTGAATTAGTGGACCGGATTTTCCGGCTGGCAGATCTGAGGGCAGGGGCAGTAATGACCCCCAGGACGCAAATGCAATGGCTTGATCTCGAACAGCCGGCGGAAAGCCTGCTGCAAATCATTACCGAAAGCAGCCATTCCCGCTTTCCCGTTGCTCGCGGCAGCTTAGACAATTTTATCGGTATGGTCTATACCAACGATATACTGGCAGATCATCTGCGCGGCAAAAAGCTTGATGTGGAAAAGGCCATCCGTATACCTGTATATATTCCGGAATCTATGAAGATTATGAAGGTATTGGAGATCTTAAAATCAGCGGTTACTCATGAAGCGATTGTGCTTGATGAATATGGCGGAATTGAAGGGTTCATTACCCTCCACGATATACTGGAAGAAATCCTGGGTGTTATGCCCATGGGATTGGAAGAAATTGAAGAATCCCGAATTATTAAGCGGGATGACAACTCTTGGCTGGTTGACGGCTTAGTCGGGATTGAAGAATTTAAGGATCATTTTGATATTGACGAGCTGCCCGGGGAAGATAAGGAGCTATTCAAAACAGTAGGCGGCTTTGTCACTTACTATTTTGGTTATATACCGGCTGCTGCCGAGCAGTTCACCTGGGATGTTTTCCAGTTTGAAATCCTCGATATGGACCGGGTCCGTGTCGACAAAGTTTTAGTAACGAAAAAAGATACTGATGCAAATGCAGATTTTTGGTAAGCAAAGGGGCTGTCGCAAAATGCTTTTTGAAAAAAAGCGTTTTGTGGCAGCCTTCTTTGCTTGAGCAGATAAAATATAGGCGAAAAAGAATAAAAAAAGAAGCTCATCTTCCGTTTATGCCATAGCAAAACAGAGGAAGCCTCTTCCCCAACAAAAAAGTCTATCTGTAATTATCAGCCTGCTTTGGGAGTATGCAAGTAAGTTCCACAGCGACCTCTTTGGATTTTGTTGTGGAGTTTGTTTAGGTTATACCCCATACACAGCAATAGAAATTCGGTTTGCACCTTGGTGCTCCCTCTCATAAGAAAACGTCGGAAGCCCCTATCTTCTTTCAGTACTCCGAAAGCTCCCTCCACTTGAATCGAGCGGTTCACGCGTAACAAAATACCTTCTTTACTTTGGATTCGTTCCTGCATTTCTTGGCGCTGCCGGAGAAACGTTTTCGACACATGCAAATTTTTGATCCTCTGTTCCAGCGGCTTTTTGCTTGCTCCTTTGATGCATTGCTCTTTATGCCGGCAGCCTGCACACTCTGTGCAAGTGTATACCGTTGTTGTGATGGCATACCCGGCCTTTGATCGAGTCTTTTTTTCATACGCTGCCTGGATGAGGTGCCCCTCATGGCAGAGGTAGCTGTCACTTTCGGCATCGTATGCCAGATTCTCTCTTTTGCCAATGTCACTTTTGTACTTGCGGGTTTTGCTTGCCTCATAATTCCCCGGTTTGATGAAGGCTGTTTGCCCATTTTCTTCGCACCAGGTATAATTCTCTTCACTTTCAAATCCAGCATCGGCTACCGGCTTGGTATACCCTAGTCCCTGAAGCTTCTTTAGCATGGGGATCAAAGTCTGGCTGTCGCTTCGCTCCTGTGTAATGCTTGCAGCTACAATATATTCGGCATCCACTGCCAAGGTAGCATTGTAGCCTGGTTTTAACTGTCCATTTTTCATATGGTCTTCTTTCATCCGCATAAAGGTGGCATCCCGGTCCGTTTTTGAAAAGCTGTTTCGTTCCCCGAAGCTGTGGTTGTAGTCGTCATAACTCTTCTGTCGGACCAGGTAGTGTTCCACCATTTCAACCGCCCGCTGCAGTTCGCTTTTCCGCTGCCCTTTGCCGTGAACAAAGGCAATCTGTTGTTGGATTTGCAGCGTCTTTAGCCGTTTGCGCAGCTTCTTCAAGTTTTTGGCCTTGATCGTTGAACCGATGGAAAAACGCAGCCCCAATTTTGCTGCCAATGTCGGCAGTTCTTCTTTCATTTTAGCTTGCATCTTTTGCTCCTGGGTTTGTGTCGCCTTCTTCCAGACAAACGTGTACCGGTTGGCATTAGCCTCTAGTTTGGTACCGTCGATAAATACGCTCGACAGTGATAGTTCGCCTGCAGCAGCCAACTGCTCGACAAGCTGAGCAAACAGGTCATCGAGTACTTCCGTTAGTCGTTCACTTCGAAACCGGGCGATGGTGGCGTGATCGGGTGCTTTTTCTCGCCCTAACAAATACATGAAGTTAACGTCCCGACGACAAGACTGTTCCAGCTTGCGGCTGGAATAGATGCCGTTCATGTACCCATAAACAAGAACTTTAAATAGACGCTTCGGTGATCTCTCGATTCTCCCCATTCGGGAGTACGTAGTGTTCAGTTTGCTATAATCCAGCCTTTCTAACACTGCGCTGAGTAACCGTACCGAGTCATCTGCCGGGATCATCTCGCCGATGTCCATCGGCAAGACCAGTTGATATATAGTTGTGTCTGTTATATAATTTTCTTGTATTTTCATGTTCTGACAAACTTGATTTTACAACAAAAAAATGGCTCCCGGCTACTGCCGGTGCCATTTTTTTGTTTTCAGAACTATCTTAGTGCGACAGCCCCTTTTT
>NZ_SLUI01000026.1 GCF_004339805.1 Anaerospora hongkongensis
TGCATTTATTCTAACAAGGGAGGCTGCTTTTTTCGAGGCATAGCTATAAGCTTTTTGGAACCACACGCCTAGCGTGTGGTATTCTGCAGACGCAATAAAAAAGAACTTGGTTTACACCAAGTTCTTGACTCTGAAGAAAAAACAACAACCAATCATAAATTTACCCCTACTAATCCACCTAAGGCACCGGCAGCAAGACCGGCAACGATTTTATTAGCCACAACAAAAATAGATAGAGTGTCATTATTTAGTTCAACGCCAATCCCTAATGAAACCAGAACGTAAATAATTCCTACCGTCATGCCAATAATAAGCCCCATCGTTTGGGCCTTCTGCGTGGCGTATGCACTGCCAATAAAGATACTTGTCAGGCTTACCCCTACCAGTATATATTGCATGTACGCATCAATAAAAGAATTATCACTTGTTAGGCTGATAAGTGATAAGAAAAGAATACAGAAAACTGACACAGCAACACTCGTGATTACGCCCTTAAAAATTAATACTGCCGTACCATCCGACCTGGGGGGCTGGGTATTTGAGCGCAAACGCCGGGATATTTTATTCACAGTGCTCCCTCCTACGAGTTTTACTGTAAATTTATGCAAATTCTTGCCAAATATACCCGGATATTATCTGGAATCATAACTGCCACTGCTTGATCATATCCATAATCCGATAATTGGTAAGATCAAAATGAATTGGCGTAACAGAAATTTTTCCTTGTTTAACAGCCGTAATGTCACTGTCCGGATCGTTTTCATTATCAACTACGCTGCCGCCCATCCAATAGTAAGACCTGCCGCGTGGATCAGTCCGCTGATCGAAGGTATTTTCATATAAACGGACCCCTAGCTTGGTGATGCTTACTCCTTTTAAATCCGGTTCAGCTAAATCGGGAACATTCACATTAAGCAGGGTATTGGGCGGCAATTGCTGTTTCAGTACTGTTTCTACCAGCCGTCGCGCAAAACGGGCTGCCGGTAAAAATGCATCCGATTTCCAGGAATCTAATGAGACTGCGATAGCCGGTATATTAAACAAAGCTGCCTCGATTGCCGCACTCACCGTTCCCGAATACAACACATCAGTCCCCAAATTCGGCCCCTGATTAATACCGGAAACAACCACATCAGGAGGTTCAGGCAGTAATGCTTCAACAGCTAATTTTACACAGTCAGTGGGGGTTCCATCTACTCTCCAGGCACATATGCCAGGATTATCGAGACAATGACGGTCTACGCGTATCGGATGATGAACAGTAATGGCCTGGCTTGAAGCACTTTTTTCACTGGCAGGTGCTACTACTGAAACAGTACCCAGTGCCGACAGTTCCTGCCACAGTGCCTGAATGCCAGGAGCGTTAATACCGTCATCGTTAGTAAGCAGAATATGCATGTTATTATCCCTCCATATAAAAGTCATGCCTTTTCATTCTTAACCGGAATTCATAAGACTATACTACTATGATAAGACAAAAAAGATGAGTAACAACTCATCTTTTTGTCTTTATTTTGCAGCTTGTTTACTGAGAAGATTCTCTTTAAATTCATTCGATGACTGTGTAAGCAAAATTTCACGGTAACTCATGCTGCGTGTATGCTGGGTGTGACTCCAAACCCGGTCATTACGGTGAATAAAACCGAGAAAGGTAATTGGAATCCAGCTGTAAACAAATAGTGGATAAAAAATCATGTAAAACCAGCATTTTAAGGGAGCTCTGATCTTAGCTAAAACGATAACAGGAAAAATATACTGGCCTACTGCAATAATCGTCCATACCTCAATAGGCAAAATCATATACAGGATATTGGTGTAAAAAGGAACAAGATGATATACATAGCTAGCTAGGACAAAGGTAGTTGATAAAATAAGAAAATGAGGCTGCACTAAGTGCAGAACACCGTCAAGCAAACGGATATCCCGTCTTCTTATTCCTTCAGCCAGAAGCTTGCCGATATAGCGTCCGCCAACATCAAAATGGCCTTGAGCCCAGCGTTTGCGCTGGTGCCATGATTGCGCGAATGTGAGTGGCTTTTCGTCATACACAATAGCATCATGAGCCCAGGTAGTACGAACGCCCTGAAGCAGCACTTTCATTGTAAATTCCATATCTTCCGTTAAGCAAGTGGCGCCCCAGCCGTGTTTCTCTAAGATATCCGTAGCAATACACATCCCTGTACCGCCCAGAACGCTCGATAAACCTAAATTATATTTTGCTAAGTGCCAGACATGGTTGACTACCCAGAAAGAAATGGCAAAAGTTCCTGCTATCCATGTGTCACAAGGATTCTTTGCATGCAAGTACCCTTGAATAACCTTTTCACCTTTACACAGCTTGTTATTCATTTCCAAAAGAAAATTAGGATGAACGAGGTTATCAGCGTCAAATACAACGACTGCATCATAACGGCGTTCCATACGGAGCAGTTTACTGAACATCCACTCCATAGCATAACCTTTACCACGCTGCTCTGTATTAAAGCGTTCGTGAACAATCGCACCCGCTGACTGGGCAATGTGCGCCGTGCTATCGGTACAGTTGTCTGCAACAACAAAAATGTCGTACATTTCGCGAGGATAGTTGAGTATCTGGAGATTTTCCACCAACTGACCTATAACCTGTTCCTCATTATGGGCAGCAACAATTACGGCAAATGATTTTTGAGGGGTTAAAATCTTCTTCTCTTTTCGACGCCACATCCCAAAGAACGCAAGGAAAAAATAATACAACGTAAAAAAAACGATGATCAATTGCATCGGGATCATTATGTAGTCAAAAATATAGTTCATGGATTAGTCTCCTTTTTTAAAAACGAGATAAAAAACGTAGTACTAACACCAAAATAATTGTAATTTTGGTTCTTTCCGGTTGTCAAGCATATTTTGGTTACTAAATAATATAACCCGCAAAAAAATATGTATCCCGGAGAGGATACAAATCCACTAATTATGAGGCTGAAGTAGGAGAGTCAAATAAGCTGAACAACGTATTCAGCATCCCAAACAGTGCATAGGCAAAAAAGCCTACAAACAAAAATGCCTCGTGAACCAAAAACAGAATATAGCCACTTACCAGAACGGTAATTACTAATGGAATAATCCGAATGCGCTCGCCGTCTTTGCCTTTAAAGTCAGGGTAGCGAATGGTACTTACCATCAAATAGGCAAAAATTACAGTAAGGGCCAGCACCAGCCAGCTCGGCGTTTTTATGCCAAGCATAACATATGTAGCAATTACACAACCACTTGCCGGGATCGGCAGACCCATAAAATAGCCTTTTACCACACCCGTATTAACATTAAACCGGGCAAGGCGCAATGCTCCACAGGTAGCAAAAGCAGCGGCAGCCAATAACCCTATAAGACCATACTCGTGCAAAACAAATACATAGGCTAAAATGGCGGGAGCAACGCCAAATGAGACCACATCACACAGCGAGTCCAATTCTTTACCGAAATCACTGCTGGTTTGAAAATAACGGGCAACCCTTCCATCCATTCCGTCGGCAACCAGCGCGGCCACGATAAGCAATGCGGCCGTTGAAAAAGCGCCGTCAATAGTACTAATAATTGCCGATACACCTAGTACGAGATTTAGTGCCGTTAAAGCATTAGGAATAAAACTTCTCAAGTAGGCAACCTCCCTATAATGGTCTCCCCGCCTTTGACACGGTCACCTTTTTTTACAAGGATTTCTACCGCTTGAGGAACAATTACTTCTGTGCAGGAGCCAAATTTTATCAATCCATAACGTTCTCCATGCTTAAGCGTTGATCCAAGAGTTACCCAGGAAACAATTCGTCGTGCAATCAACCCGGCTATCTGGGTCACCAGCACCCGCATATGTTGATTCTCCAGGCCAATAGAATGACGTTCATTCTCACAGCCAACAGATTCTTTATACGCCGGCCGGAAACGACCGCAAGTATATTGCTGAAATTTTATTTCACCGGCAACAGGACTGCGGTTAACATGTACATCAAATACAGACAGAAAAATGGTTACCTTTTTGCCAGTTGCATTCAAGAATTGGTCTTCAAAAACCTCGGTGACCCCCATGACCCTGCCATCAGCAGGTGACACGACAAGCGTATCATCTACAGGAATAGTGCGTTTAGGATTGCGAAAGAAGAAGGTAACAAAAGATGCCAGCACTCCGGGAATAATTGCCCAATAAGGATCAACAGCCATCGCCGTAACAATTGTTATGAGAATGAGTGTGCCAATATATATGTAACCTTCTTTAACTACAGGCGTTTTTACCACGTATCCACCTCCTCCAAAGCAACCCCCTTGTCTTTCTCTGTGAATTCTCAACCTATTATAATATACCACTATTACTTTGTCTAACTATTTTTTGTCCATTATTACCTTTAAAACGAAGCGGGGTAAAGCCAGCATCCGGATTGCACGCTGCGGTTGTTTTAACAAACGATACAGCCATTCAAGGTTTGCCTGCTGCATCCACAAGGGTGCCCGTTTGACCGTTCCGGCCATTACATCAAGCGTTCCGCCTACTCCTATAGCCACAGGAACCTGCAGTTTGTTCAGGTTTCGCATCAGCCACTTTTCCTGCTTTGGCACCCCTAATGCCGCAAGCAGAATGTGAGGCTGCATGCTTACAATATCTTCGATAATTTCAGCTTCATCGGCCTCAGTAAAATACCCATCCCGTGTTTTGACAATATGGATACCGGGATAGCGTGCTTCGGCCGTTTGTTTTGCTTGCTCCGCTATTCCCGGACCTGCTCCGAAAAAATAAACCCGGTACCCTTTTATAGCCGCTTCTGCAAGTAATCGCTGTGTCAAATCAAAACCGGCTACCCTCTCAAGCACCTCGTTTCCTTGATAACGGGCGGCCCATACGACTCCAGCCCCGTCAGGTACGACTAAAGACGCATGCTGCAGTATATCCATAAGCTCATTATCTTGCTGCGCGAGCATAACCATTTCAGCGTTGGCTGTTGCTATTAAGTGCGGGCTGGCCTCCTGGATAAAGGCTTCAATTTTTGCTACGGCTGATTCCATGGTAATAGAATCAACAGGAATCCCTAATACATTGACTTTTGCTTGCACGTCTTTCCTCCTGCTGCCAAGTTCTCCCTATTACGTAGCATTTTACCATAATATTAAAATCCGGGCAATCGCCAGGGAAGCTTCCAGAAGGGACGGTTATCGCGCTGATTGGGCGATGGCGAGGACTGCCCGCCGCGTGCGCTGATTTTCGGCTCCGTTCCCCGTATAAAGGCACTGTATTCAACATCAGAGCAGCCGGAACCCGGCGCAAGCTTGCCAGAATCGGCACAAACAGCCAGTTTTGTGATTATATTCGGCGGAACAGCGAAATCTACCGGTTTCACATCCCGTACAACTTTACTCATCATGGTGCCCCAGAGAGCAGAAACTTCAGTACCGGAAATGCCTACAGGCTTACGATTATCATTACCGATATAGATGCCTACGACTAATTCCGGCGTATACCCCATAAACCAGGCCGTTTCATAGTTATCGGTAGTACCGGTTTTCCCTGCAGCCGGACGGCCAAGATTAGCCGGTGTACCTGTCCCATTTTCCAGCACACTCTTTAGTATATCGGTTACAATGTAAGCCACGTCAGGCTGTAGAGCCGTTTGCTGGCTCAGCTGGGATTGCTCCAGCAAGCGTCCGTTTTCATCCAGCACCTTAATGATAGCAACAGGTTTTGAGATAACGCCACCGTTGGCAAATCCAGTATAAGCAGTTGTTAACTCAAATAGACTTACTCCTTGCGTAAGGCCGCCCAGTGCAGAAGCCAGATTGTTATCTTCCGGAACGATTGTCGAAATTCCCATTGCCCGCGCTAAATTCAGTACATTCTCCATGCCGATTTGCTGGCCCACTTTTACCGCAGCAACGTTAACCGACCAGCGGACTGCTTTTTTCAAGGTAATGGACCCACGAAACTTCTTGTCATAGTTTTGCGGCACGTAGCCGCCGATATTGATGGGTTCATCTACGATCACCGAGGCTGCCGTGAGACCGCTATTTAAAGCAGCAGCATAAAGAATCGGTTTAAATGCCGATCCTGGCTGTCTGACCTCGGACAGCACCCGGTTCGTTTGACTTTCTTCATAATTACGGCCGCCTACCATCGCCTTAATATAGCCTGTTCGGGCATCAAGTGCTAAAACTGCTCCCTGAAACTCTCCCAAAACCGCTTCCGCAGCCTGCTGGGTTTGGAGATCTAAAGTTGTATATACCTTCAAGCCACCCTTATAAACTCGGTTTGCCCCATAACGCCCTACCAATTCATTTGCTATGTAATCTAGAAAATAGGACGCCTGTACCGTTCGCTTTTTTTTACCTGCCAACTGTACCTGCTCACGATTCGCGGTCGCGGCCTGCTGCTCCGTGATAAAGCCTTCTTTCACCAGACCGGCTAATACGACGGAACGGCGGTTAACGGCAGCAGTAATATCCGCATAGGGGGAATATATGTTCGGACCTCGCGGCAAGCCTGCCAGCAAGGCACTTTCCGCTAGGGTCAGTTCACTTGCATGTTTGCCCAGATAAAGCTGGGAGGCCGCTTCTATTCCATAAGCACCTTCACCAAAATAAACCTGATTTAAATATGCCTGTAAAATTTCTTGCTTCGAAAACTTACGTTCGATTAAAATAGCCAATAATGCTTCCTTAATTTTTCGTCCGAAGGTCTGCTCCTGTGTAAGGAACAGGTTTTTAGCAAGCTGCTGAGTAATCGTACTGCCACCTTCAACAATGCCGCCATAGCGGAGATTAATAACAGCTGCCCGCATAATACCGATCGGGTCAATGCCGAAATGACTGTAAAAGCGAGTGTCTTCATTGGCCACAATCGCTTGCTGGACATACGGAGAAATATTGTTAATCGTAACTACAATCCGGTTTTCTTCAAATAATTTTGAGATAAGCTGTCCATTAATATCGAAAACCTGTGTAGCGGCTACTAACTGCAGTTGATCTAAATTATCCGTTTTAGGCAGACTAAAGAAAGCATAGCCAATACTGGCAAATAGTGACAATATTACGAGAACAATGATACTGTCAACGAAATACTCACGCCACCATTTTTTTCGCGTGAATTTTTGATCTTTACCTTGTTTTTCCATCGGGTTTCCAACTCCCCTCTACAGTTAGTATACCCAATGACAAACCAACATTTTCACCAAATCAGCGAATAAACAAACAACATCCCCTTGCCGGCTTCGGCAAAGGGATGTTGTTTGTTTCTAAAGGCTATAATTAGGAGCTTCTTTTGTGATATTAACATCATGAGGATGGCTTTCTTTCAAGCCGGCACTTGTAATGCGGATAAATTGCGTTTTTGTAATAAGTTCTTCAATATTACGCACGCCACAATACCCCATACTTGCCCGCAGCCCGCCAACCATTTGGAACAATGTATCGGCAACGGATCCTTTATAAGGTACGCGGCCTTCGATTCCTTCCGGAACAAGCTTGTCCATGTTTTCCTGGAAGTAGCGGTCTTTACTGCCGTCAGCCATCGCCCCCAGCGAACCCATTCCCCGGTATACCTTATAGCTCCGGCCTTGATAAATAACCGTTTCGCCAGGACTTTCCTCTGTACCGGCCAGCAAATTGCCAATCATAACAACATTGGCACCTGCGGCAATTGCTTTGGCAATATCCCCAGAGTACTTAATTCCTCCGTCAGCAATTACAGGCACGTTGTACTCACGCGCAGCCTTGGCACAGTTATAGACAGCTGTAATCTGCGGCACACCAATGCCTGCAATAACACGGGTTGTACAAATTGATCCCGGCCCAATACCTACTTTCACTGCGTCCGCTCCGGCCTCAATCAAATCACGGGCAGCTTCGGCAGTTGCAATATTGCCTGCAATCAAATCAATATGGGGATAAATTTCTTTAATTTGTTTAACGGACTGAAGAACGCCGACGGAATGGCCATGGGCAGTATCAATGACAATTACGTCTACCTTAGCAGCAATAATGGCATCTACACGATCCATCATATCCGCACCTACACCTACCGCAGCGGCAACCAGCAGACGACTTTTGGCGTCCTTGGCCGAATTCGGATATTTCTGGGCTTTTTCAATATCTTTAATGGTAATTAACCCTTTTAAGTTACCATCGTGGTCAACCAGTGGCAATTTTTCAATACGGTGATGTCTGAGGATTTCTTTTGCCTCTTCCGGTGATGTTCCAACCGGAGCGGTAATCAAGTGTTCCCGGGTCATGCTTTGACTGATCTTCTTTTTCATATCTGTTTCAAAGCGCATATCCCGGTTGGTAATGATCCCTACTAATTTACCATTCTCTGTAATAGGAACACCGGAAATCCGGTATTTCTCCATCAGACTATTGGCATCCTGCAGCGTATTGCTAGGTGATAAAAAAATCGGATCTACGATAATCCCATGTTCTGACCGTTTTACTTTATCAATTTCATTGGCTTGCCGTTCAATGGACATATTTTTATGTATGACACCCAAACCGCCTTCCCGTGCCATGGCAATTGCCATGCGGGCTTCAGTTACAGTATCCATTCCCGAGCTGATAATTGGTGTGTTCAGTTTAATATTACGAGTCAGATATGTCCCCACTTCCACGTCACGAGGCAATACTTCTGACCTTGCTGGAACAAGCAATACATCATCGAAGGTTAATCCTTCAGGGCCAAATTTATTTTCGAGCATATTCTTACTCCTTTCAATGGTTTCCTACTTATTCTGCATAGTATATCATACATAACCTAGCCAATGCTACCTCTTTTTATGTGAAAAAAAGGTTGTTTTTTGTAAAAAAACAGTAGTTTTTGTAAATTAAAGAAGGAAATGCAAAGCGATAATGGAATTATTATGAACAAATGCTATAAGAAGAAAGGAATTAAAACCATGTCTAATAACAAAGGTATATTATTAGAGACTGGTACCAATGAGTTTGAAATTGTTGAATTTGCGGTTGGCTCTGTTACTTATGGCATCAATGTTGCCAAAGTCCGCGAAGTAATTAATCCTCTTGAAATTACAAAAATGCCCAATATGCACCCCTATGTTGAAGGTGTTTTTACTCTGCGGGGCAAGGTAATGCCATTAGTGAATTTAGCCAAATGCCTTGGCAGCGAGCAAAATGCTGTTTCACACAAAATTATTGTCAGCGAACTGAACAACTACTTTGTAGGCTTCCTGGTTGATGAAGTTTCCCGGATTCATCGCATCTCCTGGACGGAAATGGAAGCACCGCCTAACATTACAAACTCCGATATGGTTGTTGGAATTGTAAAAATGGCAACAAAGATGGTTGTTTTGCTGGATTTCGAAAAAATTGTTGCTGATATTAATCCGGAAATGAACCGCAAGCTAACGACGATCCCTACTGCCGCTGGAAATATAATGGAGATTAGAAAAACCAAGACTATTCTTATCGCTGAAGATTCAAAAATGCTGCGTGATCTCTTGCTCAGTACACTCCATGTAGCCGGATATCATAATGTGCTCAGCACCGAAAATGGTAAAATCGCCTGGGATACCTTAGAAAAAATGGCGGCAAACCCTGCACCGATTGAGGAGCAGCTGCATTTGGTTATTACTGATATCGAAATGCCGCAAATGGATGGTCATCACCTAATTAAGCGCATTAAAGATCATGAACAGTTACGGACACTGCCGGTTATCATCTTCTCTTCTCTTATTAATGAAGAAATGCGTCGCAAAGGCGAAGCGCTGGGAGCTGCTGCTCAAGTTACCAAACCGGAAATTACTCAGTTAATTGATTTGATAGACCAAAAAATCCTCTAAAATTATCAGGACTAAGCAATAACTAATTTGCTTAAGTCCTGATTTTTATTTGGCGAACTGTTTAAACTAAGCATAATACTGCGTTTTAGGAGGTAATTATGCTCGCAATAACCGGCGGTGTTGTTCATACGGTTTCGAATGGAACACTTGAAGGCGCGGTAATCCTAATTGACCAGAAAAAAATTATTGCCGTAGGCCAACATATTGCTATTCCTTCCCATGCCACTGTTATTTCAGCTGCAGGTAAGGAAATCACTCCCGGTTTGATCGACTGCCATACCCATCTCGGCATTGCTGAAGAAGGAGTCGGTCAGGCCCATATCGACAAAAACGAAGTTAACTCTCCTCTCTGCCCTCATTTACGGGCCATCGATGCCATTAATCCTGAGGATCAGGGAATAAGTGACGCCCTATGCGGCGGAGTCACAACCATTATTGTTACACCAGGCAGCGAGAATGTCATTGGTGGACAAAGCGTAGCAATAAAAACCTATGGCAACGTTATTGACCACATGGTACTGCGCCAGCCTGCGGGCATGAAAATTGCTTTTGGCGAAAACCCGATCCAAATCTACATGGCCAAAGATCGTCCACCCTCAACACGAATGACGATTGCAGGCATGATCCGGGAGCAACTGGTTGCCGCCCAAAATTATGCCCGTAATATGGCTTCCGGTAATGGGGAGCGTGATTTACGCATGGAAGCACTTGTACAGGTCTTAAACCGGGAAATTCCCCTGCGTGCCCATGCCCATGCTGCCGATGATATTATGACGGCAATTCGCATTGCCGATGAATTCAATTTGCTGCTCACGCTGGAACATGCTACTGCCGGACATAAAATCGCAGAAGAAATCGCCAAGCGTTCTATTCCGGCAGTAATAGGGCCTTCAATAACTGCGCGGGTTAAAGTAGAACTAAAGGACCGTACCTATCGCACACCGGCACTCC
Organism: Anaerospora hongkongensis; assembly: GCF_004339805.1. GTDB lineage: Bacteria > Bacillota > Negativicutes > Sporomusales > DSM-15969 > Anaerospora > Anaerospora hongkongensis. Next base: position 10,758 of record NZ_SLUI01000026.1, read on the forward strand.
TGCACGAAGCAGGTGTAAAAATCGCGCTCATTACTGATCATCCTTTCTTGCCTATCAACTGTTTGCGCTTAGAAGCGGCATTAGCAATAAAAGCAGGTCTGCCCCGCGCCGAGGCCTTACGGGCAATCACCTTGCATGCTGCTCAAATCATTGGCGTCAGCAACCGGGTTGGCAGTATTGAAGTAGAAAAAGATGCCGATCTAGTTATTTTCGACGGCGATCCCTTCGCGATTTCCACACATGTGGCCAACGTAATTGTTGATGGACAGATAATAGAAAAAATCCCGGGCCTAAGCCCGGGATAGTTGACAGTCCTCTTTATTTTAGAATATATACTTTTGCTTTTTGCATGCCAAAATCATAAGCTTCACTTACGGTTGACATGGCAATGTCAATTCGGTTTCCCTTAATTGCGCCGCCAGTATCTTCAGCGGTAGCATAGGCACCATGTCCGTCGGCAAATTCAATATATACGCGTGAACCTAACGGAATCAGCTTAGGATCAACGGCAATAACGCCGGGACGAACTTTGGTTCCCATATGGGTCAGATCTCCCCATTTTCCATTATCGTGTGCGCCGGGAGCATAAGCAGTGGCCACCATTTCAATAGCCTCCGATTTAACCGGATGCTCTGCAGCCGCAGCAAACGCTTTGGAACTAAAGACAATAGCTCCTGCGATAACAAGTAAGCCTAAGGTCAAAAAAAGTTTATTCATGTTATTCACCCTCTCTATATGCCTACGAGGTTAGCTGACGGATTCGGGACAAGAGGACATCCCTACCGCATGGTAATGCGGATTCACCCCAATTATGGTTCCCCCGTTTTCCGAAGAAATTCGGCATGACATGTATTTTACAGTATGCGTGATCATTTTACAACCGGTTATAATTCGCTTTAACGCTTCTGAGCACCCTTTCTGGACAATTATAAGCCTCATCCTTCCGCATGCAGAGTTTTTCCTTATTAAATGACGCAAGGTAAGTGAATGACTTGATAAAAAAACTACATTCTGTACGAATACCTTATAAAGTTAATAGCAAGTCACAACCCGAATCGCCCCGCCCCAATACCCTTCCATCGGGAAAGTTTGATGCAATTATTGTCGGTGCCGGGCCTGCCGGATGCACGGCCGCTTACTTTATGGCACAACAAGGAATGACGGTTTTACTCGTCGAGAGAGGCTGCTGTCCTGGTGCCAAGGTCTGCGGCGGCGTAAGCATCATTGCTGAGCATACGCATAAGCTTTTCCCTAACTTCTGGGATGAAGTAAAATGGGAGCGTATGGTAACCGATCAGGCCTTCTGGTGGATGACGGAGGATTCAGTACTAAGCACCCGCTTTCAAAGCAAACGCCTTGCGGCAGCTCCTTATAATCGCTTTAGCATAAAGCGTATCCACCTCTATCAATGGCTGGCCCAAAAAGCAGTAACTGCTGGCGCCACACTGATAAACGGCCAGCATGCAGCAGAGCTGCTCTTTGAAGGAAAGCAGGCCATTGGTGTCAGAATTGCTGAACCAAATAATTCCCACTATCTTGCCGATATCATTGTACTGGCAGATGGTGCCAACTCCCTGCTCGCAGAAAAAGCCAAGCTCATTGAGCGCGTATCACCACTTACGATGTCCTTGTATGTGAAAGAAACAATTGCTCTGCCTGCCAAAACAATCGAAGAACGGTTTCACTTGTCACCGAACGAAGGTGTAATCATTGGATTGTACGGTTACCCGACGGCTGGAATGAATGGCACTGGGTCGATTCATACCTTCAAGGACAGCATAAGCCTCAATGTCGGTATGTCTGTGTCTGATTTTTCCCAGTCGGGAATCAAACCACCTGAACTGTTAGAGCGTTTAAAAGGGCATCCCTATCTAAAGCCGTTACTAGCAGGCGGCACATTAACAGAGTACGGCAGTGCGCTTATCCCTGAGGGCGGCTATTATAGTATTCCGGATATTGTTCATCCGGGGGTAATGATTATCGGCGATGCTGCAGGTCTGGTTAACGGCGTCCATGGCGTCAATCTCGCAATGTGGTCAGGTTTCTTTGCCGCAAAAGCTGCTTATGCAGCTAAAATCGCCCGTGACTTTTCAGCGAAAAAGCTCTCACTCTATTATACACTTTTGAAAGAAAGCTTCGTTATCCAGGATATGAAAGCCAATGCCGGCGTAGCAAAAATGCAAATTGATATCCCTTATTTGTTTGATCTTTATACACGCATGGCCAATGAAGCGGCTTTTCAAGTTGCCAAAGTCTATACCATGCCCAAAATGGCAAAAAGAAAATTTATCTTCCAAAAACTGATCAGCATGCAGCCTTTGAGTAAACTAATCAAAGATAGCTGGCGGGTTCTAAAGGTAATGAAATGAGTACACTACAGGAAAAAATAAACTCACTTAAGTTTAAACCGGATGATGCCTGGCAGCACGTGATCATTGCTGATCAAAAGCGCTGCAAGAATTGTCCGACTCAAGCGTGCCTGACCATTTGTCCTACAGGAGTTTTCAGGTGGAATTATGCCGACACTTCCCCTATTAGCGTCTTATACAAGCAATGTATTGAATGCGGCGCCTGTCGGCTTGCCTGTCCCTGTAAAAACATTGAATTCCTTTACCCGAAAGGCAGCTATGGTGTTATATACACAGAAGAACAACCCACCTCGTAGCGATACGAAATGGGTTGTTCTTATTGATGTTACTATTAACCGTCGATACGCAGCTTTCCAGCTTTGCCGAGATTTTCAAACGGCATATCGCGTATCACGATGGTTACCGCTTCAGCCGGACAGTTGGCGGTTTCGCAAACCACCTCAGTTACCTTCTGTACTAAATTTCGCTTTTGCTCTACAGTCCGTCCTTCCAGCATGTCAATTTGGATAATTGGCATAACAGCACCACCCCTAATTTTTCTATGAGAAATCATCAGTACTTTTTCGGCGTCGCTCCGAGTTTCCCTGCTGCTCCATTTACTATTTCTCTGCGGGTTTACTATTCTTTCGCTTGTACCACCATAAGGCACCATAAACACCAATAATAATTACGATAATACCAATCAACCTGCCCATATTTTCACTAGCAAATACAAGATCATGGCCTAACAGTACTTTAATAATTACCGGCGGAAGTTTTCCCAACACAGTAGCCAGCATAAAATCCCGGAAATTTATACGGCTAATCGCCGCCACAGCTGTAATAATTCCCGATGGAGCTAAAGGAAGCAGTCTTGCTATCAGCAGTGCTTTAAAACCGTTTTCAGCACTATAATCATCCACCTGTTTCAGATAGGGGCTCTTTGTAATCCATCCCTCTACAGCGTGGCGGAAAAAATAGCGGGCAAAGACAAACATCACCAGGGCGCCCAGTACTTCACCCATCCAAGAAATAATCGTCCCCCACCACAAGCCAAAGACGATTCCGGCAGCACCGGAAAGAATCATAAACGGAAAAACAATTGTAAACGTCATGACAACAAAAAGAAGTAATGTCATGACAACAGCACCTGCACCAAAAGATCGCAGGTATTCAGACAAGGCGATAATATCCCCTTGTTTAATAATCTTATAGGCATGATCAAAAAAATCCGGCTGCCATACATACAGTAAAACGGCTACTATGATAATAACGATCCAACCGAACAATTTATTCATCGTATTCTCTCCTAGATGATACCGTCTTTATCCATCTTACTAAATAAGACCATAAAATACAATCTTTCAAAGAGAAAAGCACTGCCTACATGCAGTGCTTTTGCAATCAACCATACTCTTTCCCTTATGGTCGATTTATTTCTTCCTGAAAAATGTCACAATCACTATTAGACCAATGAGTACAATCAGAGCAGCGGCGGACGAAATCATCTGCTGATACATTGAGCAAAGAATAGCCATAACCCATAGCATTAATTATATGTTCAAATTCCTGGCATTCTTCCGCAATATTGCGCAGTAGATTTTCTTCATAATGATATTGCATGCAATTTCCTCCTTGGCAGCTAGTTGATTCTAGTTTGCTCTTCAAGGATGGAAAATAATTTTAAAAATTTTTTAGAATCATGAATAAGTTATTGGCATATGGCAAATAACTAGGAATGTAAATTTTCTCCTCTCCCATAATCGGCGGCTTAAGGCCGCCCTTTTTTTTATCTTAATTGCAGAACATAAGGCGGAATTTTTCCCCAAACCGTGCAGTTAAGCCAGAACGCAGCAGCATTACATGCTCCGGTATCTCTACTGACTGCATAGCTGCTTTGCGTGCTTCTAACAGGACTTCAATATCTTTAACAATATCAGCAATCTTTAAATCAGGCAGTCCATGCTGTCTACTGCCAAAAAACTGTCCCGGCCCCCGCAGAAGCAAATCTTTTTCAGCCAATACAAAACCGTCACTAGTTTGCGTCATAATATCTAACCGCTCTTTTGTTTCCGGATTTTTACTGTCACTAAGCAGTATACAGTACGATTGATGCTCACCACGACCAATACGGCCGCGCAATTGATGCAATTGGGCTAACCCAAAACGGTCTGCTCCTTCTATAACCATGACGGTTGCATTGGGAACATTCACCCCAACCTCAATAACGGTGGTTGCAACCAACACCTTAATATCCGCTTGATAAAAAGCCTGCATGACCTGATCTTTTTCCTGCGGTTTCAAGCGTCCGTGAACCAGTCCGCAAGGAACATTGTTGAAAATCGTAGTTTGCAATTGCTCATACAACTGCGTAGCGGATTGTGCTTCCAGCTTGGCAGACTCTTCTACTAGCGGACACACGACATAAGCCTGTCGACCGGCTTGAACTTCGCGCAGTACAAAATTATAGACTCGCTCATGCAGCTCAGGGCTGGCGGTATAGGTTTTAATAGCCTTACGTCCAGGCGGCATTTGCCGAATTAAAGATACATCCAAGTCCCCGTACACCGTTAAAGCCATCGTGCGCGGTATAGGCGTAGCTGTCATTACCAGCACATCAGGCATATTGCCCTTTGCCTGCAGGAGCGCCCGCTGATTAACACCAAAGCGATGCTGTTCATCGGTAATTACCAGCCCAAGATGTTGAAAAACAACATCTTCCTGAATCAAGGCATGTGTTCCAATAATAATATCCACTAGGCCCTTGCTAAGCCTGTCCAACACTTCCTTACGGACTCGTTTTGTCAAGCTTCCTGTCAACTGGGCAATCCGAATTCCCAGTGGCGCCAGCATGCGGCTAAGTGTATGAAAATGCTGCTCAGCTAATATTTCTGTTGGTGCCATCATCGCACCTTGATAGCCGTTTTCCACTGTTTTTACTAAGGCCAGAGCAGCTACAACCGTCTTGCCTGAGCCCACATCGCCTTGCAATAGGCGCTGCATCGGAGTAACATCCTCCATATCATGGGCAATTTCCCTGAATGCCTGCTGCTGATCGGCCGTTAGAGAAAAGGGCAGGCATTTTTGTGCTGCTGCCAGTTGCGCACCGTCTGGTCCATGTTTGATGCCACTGCCGCTTTGCTGATGCTTCTTTTTTAAGAATAGCAAGCCGCTTTGCAAATAATACAATTCTTCAAAAACCAGTCTTCTGCGTGCGGCAGCCAATGCCTCCATACTATCGGGGAAATGAATATTTTTGATAGCAGCAGTCCGGTCAATCAATCTATATTGCTGAATGATATCCTGCGGCAGATTCTCATTCATTTCCGGTTCATTGTCAAGTGCCTGCTTGATCAATGTTCGCAAAAACTGCTGATTAATATTTTCACTGCTTGGATATATCGGTACAATTCGTCCCGTATGCAACGTAGTATCGTTAGGAGAAAGGAACTCCACTTCAGGATTTGCTATCTGTATACTGCGGAAGCGGCGTTCCACCTTCCCTGAAACAATAATCTCTAACCCCGCTTTAAACATTCGTTTGACATAAGGTTGGTTAAACCACACCAGTTCGGCTTCCCCCGAATGATCCTGTACACGCACTTTTGTTATAATCAGACCTCTTCTGGGCTTCACTTCATTAACCGCGGTAACAATGCCACAAAAAGTTTCTACTTGTCCGTCCATTACTTCAAAAATCTGTCTAAACTGGGTACGGTCCTCGTAGCGCCGGGGATAATGCTCAAGCAGCTCACCAATCGTAGTAATATTGAGTTTTGCCAGCAGAGCCGCTTTTTGCGGGCCGACTCCTTTTAAATATTGTATCGGAGTTGTCATTTAGGTAAATCGTCTGCATTTAATTCACGCAGTAGTGCATCTACGTTAATGCCATGCATCTTAGCTCCATTTTCCAGTGTTTCGGTTGTTGAGGCTAAACAGCCGATACATCCCATTCCATGCCGTGCAAATATCTCCCTGGCCCGGGGGTTTAAGCGGAGAATTTCCATGATCGGAGTATTTTTTTCAATCAAATTTTATGCCCCCTTTGTGCTTTTATTTCTTTCACTTGTTCAATATATGAAAGTAAAATCCTGCTGAACACTATTTATTTCAGAATTAATTCTTCCAGCACTTGCATAGTTACCGTAATTTATGCTAAAATATTCTCGTTGTACATGGAAAAGTCTTTGTCCTGCGAGGAGGTGGAAATAAATGGCCAACGTCTGTGAAATTTGCGCAAAAGGTGAGCGCAGCGGCTTTAATGTAAGTCACTCCCATTTGAAGACCAAGCGGACTTGGAAACCTAACATTCAAAAGGTTAAAGCCATTTTGGATGGTGAAGTTAAGCGAGTTAATGTTTGTACCCGTTGTCTCCGTTCCGGAAAAATTCAACGAGCCGTTTAATGCATAAAGGACTGGTGAACAACCAAGTCCTTTATTTTTTCCGGTCAATCTTGCTAAAGAAGCTGTTTCCGATAGTTTTATCGGAAACAGCTTCTTTATTTTAATAACCCAATAGCGGATATGACTTCTCTTCCCGCCAACAGCATGAAACCATTCATGAGAATAAAAACACCAGCCGCTGCTATATCGCCAACTTGCAGTCGGAAAAAAGCCTGTATGAACGAAAAAGAAAAATCAATCCATAGCACCTGGACAATACCACAAAGATAAAATATCTTTCCTAAGATCCGTACAAGGTTGTCGGTAACAAGAGGAATATGAACAACCCCGTATCCTGCCGTAAAATGGATAAAAGCCATGCACAGTACCTTATAAAATTCGTAATAAAGCCAGCGGGGAACTGAGGAAATAAATAACACGCCACTAAGATGCAAAAGATACAACCAGGTATTGATAATTGTAAAATAGGTAAACGTCCTACCATACCGGAAACCGCTGCAAGCATTGGTCTGAGCCTGCTGGCGGGCAATAAGGTAACAGGCAGTAATCAGAATGCTCTGCAATGAAATCAGGGAATATTTATATGTATAATACCGTTCGGCATATTTCCAATCGCGCATCCAGTCCCATAGAAAAAAGCCTGCTGCCCCGATGACAAAAAGCCGAACGCCGAGCTTAGTCATATCCTTATCTTGTAATGCAAAGCCGAAAAGTATTGCGCACGTTCCTGCTGCGGACCAGGCTGTAAACGTCCAACTAAACCTGGCTATCCAGGGAATTACAATAACAGCAGCCAGCAACAGCAATCGATATACCCACGTATTGCTCATATAACTGAAACGAGGCGGTAGTGTAGCCGCCTCCCTCCTTTTTAATCGGAATAACCCAACTGGCCTTTCGTAACTTTAATTAAAGCAATGCCAAAAACGATAACCGCCAGGCTCATTACGGCGGGAATTACCCCCACAGCCGCCTTTCCCGCAATCAACGCATCGAAAGTGCCGTGCCACAAGGCAACGATCAGCACACTGCCGCCGGTTGCGTTTCGCAGCCAGCCGAACACGACTGCTCCGTACAAGACGGCAACCAGCCAACCGGCAGCCTGCAGCAGCCCCATTGCAAGATACTGTCCGTGGTAAAAAAAGGCAGGTAGATGCCAGAGCCCCCACACCGCCCCCAGGATAAACGATGCCGGAACAGGCTTCCAGATCTTTTGCAATTCATGCAACGCCAGACCGCGCCAACCGATTTCCTCACCCAAACCAAACGTCACCATCCAGAACAACCAGGCCTCAAGCAAATTAAAGCCCGGCAGTTGTGGCGTAACACCCAAATCGCCAAGCGCTGCCCATTGTCCAGTGAGCAGCCAGTTTAGCGCTGCCGCCAGAAAAAAGGCCGCCACCGGCGTTCCCAAAGCAAACGCGTACAAGGCAGGTTGCCGGACTGGCCGGAATACCCGTCCCAGAAAGCTTCGGAGGCCCTGTCCGCCTTCAAAAACCAGCGTTGTAAGCGCTGCCGCCAAAAGCGGCCCATACGATCCCAGATAATGCTGGCAAGGAAGGACGGGCAAGGCCATCCCCAAGCGGGCATTCAGCAGTAGAGGCAGCCACAGCAGCCAGGTAAACAAAAACGCCAGAAAAAAATATAGCCAAACCTTCTTTCCAAGCATCAAGAGCCTCTCCCTTCACTGCTGCTTATCATACGGTGCGTGTATGCCTTAACCGGGATATCACCAGCGGAATGCCACCCAGTGTCAATAGGATAAAAATCAAACCAAACGCCGCTTGCACGATGAACAAATTTTCGCTGTACGTATTGAGTGCTTGGTAGTTGGCTTTAATTTTATCGGGCGTAATTTTATACGGCTCCTCCAGTACCAGGCCGCGCTGCCGGTATTCCGGCAGTTGCCCCGCATCCACCGGCTTATAGTCAGACGATCCGGAAGACGGTTTTATTAGCGGGCCCAGCTTCTCGCCAGTTTTGAGATTGACCAGGCTGGTGCGACCGATAGGATAGGAAGTATAGATATAATCATCCTTCAGGTAGTCGGCCGATACGATAAATACGCTGCCGGCGGCATCGACCGCCGTATGTTGGTATTCGCCGGCCAGCGAATACAGCCCGGAAGTTTTTTCATAGCTGACCAGCGACACCTGCTGCCGGCCAATTTCGAAGGCCAGTGTATCAGTCACCTTATAAAGCTGATACGTCGACCCACTGGTCAGGCTCAGCCGCGCCCCCATGAACCGGATGGAATCGCCGCCGGCGTTGACCGCGCGCAAACTGGCGCCAAATAATACCAGGACAATCAACCAGCTTGTAATATAGGCTTGCGTATATTTTTGCATTACACTTCTCCTCCCAAACATTTTTCCTCAGACACTTCCTCTATGTTGGATTTTCCCCGCATCACGCTCAAATACTCCTCCATACTGCACGTATTGCCTGACTCTTCTTCACTGACCTCGTCAGCAACAAAAACGCCCTCTGCCGTTTCAGCCTCCTCGCCGCCAGCCAGTGGGATGCCTTCGAGTGCGCCGATGACTTCGGCAAACGGCGTTACAAACAGGGTTTCCTTCGCTTCCGCACACGCACGGTAGTCCCACAGCAGGTCGGACAAGTATTTGTCCCGGCTAATGCTTTCTTTCATTTCATAAGAGGCTCCCGTCCGCTTATGTTTTTTTATTACTGTTTTTTCAATCGAGGCGGGCAGTGGATTTCCTTCCATATCCAATATGTTCGGCTTACCAGTTTCAGCGAAGGAAGCGGTCAATTGGCCGGGAACGGTGACCAGGATAAACGGCAGCAGGTTTAAGCCGAGAACTTTTTGGCCCTGTTCGAAACGGTACAGCCGGATATGCTGACCATAGCTCACCAGCTTGTAAAATCCCAATCCTCCCTTGATGCAGGCTATCATCACCTGCTCGATATGCTGAAGACTTCCGGAGGCAAACCGTATATATTCGCGCATGGCACCGGGCTCCACAAACATCTCCAGGACATAGAAGCTTTTGTCTGTGACCGGCGGCGCCTCGCTGGCAAATGGCCTATAGCGCTCATAGACACGAAGTGGCCGGAAGCATTCATAGGTGTCAATCTCGGCAATGATTTTTGTATCCAGCGCCGCTGCTTTTTCCAGCCAGTTCAGCGCTTCTTCGTGCTTGCTCCAGGCCATATAGTATTCTGCCATGGTTAAATATGCTATTACGTATTCCGGCTGCAGGCGCAGAGCCTGCTTGATATCCCGGAAAGCTTCTTTATATTGTTTGGTTTCGATAGAATCGCAGCCTCTATCGTTCAGCGCCTTGGCAAGCATCTCACTAGATAAGGGTCCCTTGTCCTGGAGCGCCTCCTCTAAGGAGGGATCATAGTCCAACGCTTTGGCCAGATCATCCAGCCCGCCGCTTTTGTACAGCAGCTCGGTTACCCAGCCCGTATTGCCGGCCAGCCTGTATTTAACAAGTCCGCAGTATAATAAGGCTTCCGGCCAATCCGGCGCAAGAACTAATGCCTGCTCGCAGGCGGCTAGCGCTTCTTGATATTGCTTCGTGGCAAACTGCTCTTTGGCTTGCGTCAATAGAGTTTCAGCCTCAACGGAAATGGTTTTTTCATTACCAATCAGTTTCTGATATCGCGGATAACCCCGGAGGGGAGCATAGCAGTCATAGGTATCAATCTCTCCGGCGTATTCCGCTGCAGTTGTTACCGCTTTTTCCAGCCAGTCCATTGCAGCAATCGGTTCCTCCATAGCCACATACGCTTCCCCCATGGTCAGCTTGGCCATAGTATAGTCTGGCTCAATGAGGAGTGCACCGGCCACCTCCCGCAGCGCGTCCTGCGGCCGCCCGGCGCCGATGCTCCGGCAAGCCCTTGAATTGAGTTGTTTGCTTAGTTCCCGTACTGGAATACCGGTATCAACAAGCACGGCTGCAAGCTCCGGCTTCAGTTCCAGCGCCCTAGCAATATCATCGGCAGCGCCTAGCTTATCCAGATTGTAGAACCTCGCCCAGCCGCGGTAAAACAAGGCTTCCGGCCAATCCTTCTCCCGTTCTAGCACATATGTGAAATCGCCCAAGGCCGCTCTGTACTTTTTATTATCTAGCTGCTCCTTTGCCTGGGCAAATACTTGTTGCAGTTGTTCGTCCATTTGTCATTCCTCCTAAAACAATACTGTATCAAATAGAAATGCCTTATGTACCATCGCCATGTGGGCACACTCCTTCCTTCGCAATTTCTTTATTTCTAATTATAATCAGCCATCCCTGTCCCGTATTGTAAAAAAACGACATCTTAATAAGATGCCGTCTTACGATCATTATCGAAGCGCCCCGAAGGAAAGACCGTTTTCCTCCATCAGCCTGCCAACTTCAAACAACACAGCCATCTCCAGGCAATGCACCGGTCCGGCTATGCTGTCATCCTCCTGACGGCGGTAAAACTCACCGTCACAATAGAAACGCTCCAGCAGGGGTCCCATATGGAAAACGTCTTCCGCCGTTATTTGTGCTGTTTCCTGCAGTAAAGCTACCGTCACCGAATGATCCCCCGCATATACCCAGCCAAGCCCTATCGGCAGCCATACTGCGATATGGTGGTTCACGCTTTGCCGCCAGTCTCCCCATTTTTTCCCAAGCCCGATATAGGACATATCCCGGATCAGCTTTTGCCGGTCCCAGGGAAAAGGCAAAAGCAGGTCTTTACACACATAGTACGGTAGCTTGTTGTCAACCTCCGTAAGGCAGTCAAAGAGTTCCTCGATGCTCATTCCCCAGCCCAATTCAGTAAAACTGCTGTCCGGCAAAAGAGGCCTGTCGGCAATATAGAACATATGGGTTAAATACTGCGCCTGGAGTCCCTTACCGATCAACCGCACGAAATCGAGCAACGGATGTGCGCCCTGCCCCCGCACAGGAAACTGGCGTAGCAACTCCTTGGCAAAGCACATGGCATTTTGAAACTTTCGCTGCGTGCTATAATACTCCGCGGTGATCACCCTCTTTCAATGAGCTACTGATAAGCCAGTGGCAAAAAAAGCTTTGCGAAGCTCCCTGTAATATTCCGGGGACTTCATTAGCCGGTGTCCATCATCAAATGTGGCTCGTTTGGAGCGAGGATACGAAGCATTGATCCACTGGGCCATTTGTTCACTGAAGGCCTGATCTTTCAGACCTGACCAAACCAACACCTCACCACTGTAATTTGACCGGTGCAAGGGAAAGGCCGGAGTGCGAATTTCACCTACGGCCTCAGCTTTTAAGAAATCAGCAAGTATCACTTTCGTCCATTCGTACATCAGTATTACCTGTTCTGGGGATGTTGGCTGATAATTTTTCAAATCCGCGCCCAGAAGTTCATAGATTCGCACTTTCACTTCAAGCTCTGCCGGAATACCAAGCATAAAGCGAATCAACGGAAAGTTATTGGCAGGTTTTATCCATTTGCTAAAATAACTATACTTTTCCTGAAGCGAAGTGCTTCTGCTTTGGCCTTTCACAATTTTAAGCTGCAGGTCAACTTCTCCTTCCTGACCAAGCTTGAACAGGAGATAGGCCAAAGACAGGCGGACCTCCGCTGATGATAAAGCATAATACATATTCGCCGCATCGGGATTTGCTTCATAAAAGCTCTTAGCAAATGGAACCTTATGCTGCTGCGCCAAATCCGGGGCACCGCTATTTTCAATAATCGCACGGGAAACATGGGATCCATATTTATCCAGGTACTGCTGTACCAAAAAACCGCCGCCTGATCCGCCATACAGCATGATGTTTCCATCCTGGGGCAGGAGGTGCTTATTTTGCATATCCTGCCGGACAGCCTCGATGTCTTCTATCTGCTGGGCTGAACCGTATAAATTCATTGCCAGGGGATAGTTTATCGATCCATCTTGGCGAAAGACTTCTGGAAACAGTGTCGGACTTACACCGCGATTGCCGATTAACACATACGAAAGTCCGCCGAGAATATTTTCAAATTCCGCAAAATCCTTTGCATCCCTCAGCAACCCTACACGTTCCTGCTGATTATCGAATAACCAGAAAACAACTTTATCACCGGGTTTAAAATTAGGACTTAAAATATAAAAATCCATAAAAGTCCCCTTGGCGGGATCCCTATGGTCAATAGGCAGTTGGAGATAGTGATGATGTTCGTCTGGCGGCATCTCAGGATAGTAACTGCCGGCAGCAAGACGTTCAGTCGGTACCGCCGTAAACAGCCTATACTCATGCCAGCCATATGCAAATCCGGTGATAATGATTGGTACTAAGAAGAATTTGATAAGACTAAAGGATTTTTTGCTCAACGACATTCCCCCTTGATACTATTCCTCTGCTAAAAGGAAACGGATTTTTTCACCATCATCCGTCCCACCTCAAACAAGATGGCCATTTCCGCGCACTTTACTGATGAGATAATGCTGTTGTCCTCCACCCGCCGGTAATAACGGCCGTCGCAAAATACATAATCATAAACTCCGCTGATGTCCAGCACATTGGTTGGCGTTACCTCCGTCCCCTCGTCAAGCAGAAACGGCACCATGGAATGGTCGCCGGAACGGACCCAGGCGATACCGAGGGGCAGCCATAGTTCAATATCGTAGTCATCCTCCTGCCGCCACGCCCCCCATTTACGTCCCTCTCCAATATAGGCCATTGATTTCAATAGCTTCTGCCGGTCCCAAGGCAAAGAAATCAGCAGATCCCGGCACACAGGCAGCGGTTGTTCTGCCACTTCTACGATTTCCACCAAATCATAGAAAGTCACCTCCCGGTATGGAGACAGAGAAACCGACATATCCACGCCAATCCCGGAAAAATCCAGCGGCAATTCTATTTCATCACTTGCGTATAAGGTTCGCAACAGGTATTTGGACTGCAGGCCTCTTCCCATCAACCGGACGAAATCTAGTAAGGGATGTCCGCTATCCGCCGCCGGTTTTGCTTTTTTCGAAAGTTCCAGCAGTTGCTTGGCAAAGCTCATGGCATTTTCAAATTCTTTCTGGATGGAATAGGAAGGATCCACTCGCATAATATTACTCCTTTCGCAGGTGCAAGCGCTTTTGCAAACTCTCTACCTCACGGAAAAAACTTTCTTCACTGATTCTTTCAACATCATCATCATCACTGGTACTGAACGACACCTTCGCGATATAATCCCCGCCGTCAATAAGCCGCCCTGTTTCCCAATCGTATTTCAGAGCAGTACGTTTTCCACCCGGCGAATAGATTAACTGCACCGGCCTGTCGCCGACCAAATAATATTCACCGACCGTGTTATCCGGACTGTATTTTACCTCTACCCGAATGCCGTTCGTCGCATCCATTGCTACATACACGGTGAAATTCTGGAGTTCAAAGGCTGCGTCAGCCTGGCTCTTTCCTGCCTGTCTCTGCTTTTCCGTGATCTGCCCGTCCTGCACGACCAGGACCCAATACGCACCACGCAGGGCATTTTGTTCCCGCTCGCCAAAGGCTGTGTCCTTTGCGGCAAGCTCCAAGGCCTCCTTGTAAGTCTTCGCCTTTTCATAATAAGCCATGGTCAGCCCTCCTGCGTTTTTTCCCTAATGATGTTAATTTTATTATACGGAAAGACTTTGCTGCGGTATTGTAAAAAAACGACATTCACGAATTGAAACTATACATCGCAGCGGCAGCGATGTCGTTTTTTTACAATATTTACTCTTGCATTTTTTTTATAATAAAGAAGGTGGTGTATACCCAGCAACAACTTTTTTGAAAGGGATGGTTTGTAATGAAAACTTGTAAGCCCAACGCTATAGGGAGAACGCTATTGCTTGTCTGCCTGGCGTTACTCGCTTGTACGGCAGTCCTGGCAAAATCCCCTGACCTCTGGCAGATTACCCCTGAGCAGAAGCAAAGTATGCAGATTACCCTGCAGAAAGCCAACGAACAAATACGGCAGATCAAAGAAAATGATCCTCACCCCGCCGGTGCTATTCACCGCAGAGATGAGGCAAAGGCAATTCAGTCCGTGCGCCTGACGGCTATTCAGGAAATCCTAAATACCATGCCGCCGCAGCAGCAGACAGCCTGGAGCGAGTTTCTTACGCAGGGCAAGGAAAACCGTAAAAGCCTGATGCAGGAACTAAACCTCTCCCAGCAGCAGAAGCTGAAGCTGCTCTCCATCCTGGAAAATGCTAAAGCGGCAGCCTGGGAAGCCGCTGCCGACCCCGCCCTGACAGTAGAGGACATCCAGAAACATTTGCGGCAGCAAAACCAGCTTGCCGCCTCCCAGATACGAACAATCCTTAAGCCGAACCAGCTAAATAAATATGATAATTGGAAGCAAAACCACGGTAAAATCTTTTGGTTACTGTAAACTTTTCATACTGTTCGTATGACATTCTATGGAGGAATTATGGATGAGCCAAACAAATGTACCGCCGGAAATTTCAGGCACCGCCCAAGACGCACAAAAGTGGATTTTAGCATCGGACTTGCCGGAAGAAAAAAAACATGCATTACTCAGTTTCACTAAGCAGTTTCCCACACTCACCTTCTTTAAACAAGAGCGCCCGGCAACCGACCCCGCGTGGCTGCGCCTCCTCGGCGAAGCGCTCCTGGGATTTGTTCCCGACGACTTGTGCTGGCTTCGGTTCGTCGCTTTTCGTTATTCCCCAGACCGTGATTCTCTGGCAAACTCAGCAAGAAGCGAAGCCTCCCGGTATCACCGGTTGGTTTTTGACGCCGATCTCGGCGAGTATGACCAAATCTTTTTAGGCGATGAACCGGTTGTATTCGTCGCCTGTGTACTCGAAGACCTGAGTTCTCTACTAGCGGTTAAGGTTGGCACTGATGGAGATGAAGGCGTATATGAATTTGCCTATTCCTTCATCGACGATATAGGGAGCCGCCAAGGGCGCGTCGATCCGACACGTGCCCGTCGGGTTTTCGATTCCTACCCGGACATGCTCAATCACCTCGGAGCCATCAAACTGGGTAATGGTGAGATTCTAGAAGTACAACCCGCAGGCATTACCTATTTCATCAATCCCGACGACTGCATCAACTGCGGCGCCTGCGCGGAGGAATGTCCGGTGTCTTGTATTTCTGAAGGCGACGGTGTCCATGTCATCGATGCCGACAACTGCACCGGCTGCGGTGAATGTGCCGCCATCTGTCCCACCGAAGCTCCGCAACAAAAAATAGATTAGCCAATACTAGGGCGTGTCTTCCATTTATCAAAACATCCTCTGGCGGCACTTTTCGCGGCATGCTGCGTTAAAATTCCTGGAAATAAGAGCTATTATTCCTGCGAAATTTTGCCTTGTCTGCCACAAAAATCACTAGCCATTGACCAGCTTGCTAATTGGAAGACACACCTAGTTGGATTATAGGGAAAGGATGTTGCCCAATGGCTGTCACGATAACTATAGGTACTGCCGGTGAGGCGGAAGAATGGATCAAAGCTTCCACTCTACCGACGGTGGAGCAGAGCCATTTACTACGCTTTGTACGGCGCTTTCCTGAATTAGAGTTTCTGAAACAAAACCTAGGAGGAACGCCACCGACATGGCTGATTGAACAAGCCAGTATCCTGCGTGGCATAGGTGCTGTACAGAAACAGCTTGTGTGGGTGCAGTTTGACGGGTTCGATTACCCCCTTCCCCATGTCTCGCTGGCTGATACGTGGTATCGCTGGGCATTTCAGGGGCAAATCGACAATGCGCATCCGAAAGTTTTCTTCGAAGACAAACAGGCTTATTTCGTAGGCGTGGATATGGAGAATTATAATACCATACTTGCCATTCTCTTTGATGAGAGCGACAAGCAAGTATATAAATTTGATTATAAGGCCGTCCGACCCAATCAGGAGGATTTGGAAGACGGCGAAGAAGAGGCTGATTACCCGCTTGAAGGATTTGGCCATATTGAACCAGAACAAACGCGGGTTGCCTTTGATTCCTATAGCAGCATGCTAGGACATATTATTGCCATACGCCTGCAGGATGGGCGTATATTCATAGCCAAGAGTTGATTGCTGATCATTCCTCTTATTATGGAATTCAGTGTGCGGGGTGTCACTTTTGGCATTGCCCCAAAAGCCTGCTAAGCAATGTCAATGCTTAAAAGCAAGATTTAATAAAAAGCTGAGTACTTTCTGTAGAGCATAGCAAA
>NZ_SLUI01000027.1 GCF_004339805.1 Anaerospora hongkongensis
TTTCAAGGAACACTTTGTTTTCGTTGTCATCGCTTGTCGCGGTGACAGCTTATTTATGTTAACATAACTGTTTTGTTCTGTCAACATGTTTTTTTTGGTAGAATTTACCCGCCGTTTTGGCGACTCACTTATAATAACACTATTCGACATTTATGTCAAATGGTAAAATTAGAAATAAAAAAGTAATTAGGAGAAGGTATTATCCTTCTCCTATCATAGCATCCATCCTTATAGCTGCGCTTTACTTATGATAATCCTCAACAACCTCATTTTCAAACAAACTAATCAGATAGCACTTATGATAGGCAACTTTTCATGAACCTCTGGAGAAAGAAAAATACACTACCCTTCTGACTTGAAACACTTTGCAATAACCGGAACGAAACTCCCTGTACCTTTTGCAATATCAAAGTCGCTATAAGGATGGTGCCTAATTAAATATTATCACGAAACAGCAATTAATGCAATAGTCTAACTATTGGAAATTTGCAGAAATAAAAAAAAGAACTATTGAACGAGTCAATAGTTCTTTTTGTGGCGGAGTGGCAGGGATTTGAACCCTGGCGGGGCTTACACCCCCTAACGATTTAGCAAACCGTCCTCTTCAGCCGCTTGAGTACCACTCCAAAATTACTATTCATACTTTTTGTGTCTCATAAGCCGGGTTCTGTTTCTAAAGCAACATCTGTCTCAGTATTGGAATACTGCTCTTTCTAAGTTCAGTTCCTTCGAAAGAGTTCCCCTACCATAATTTGGGTTTCAGGCTTGTGGGGTTTACCGTTTGCACTGGCCCGTCGCCGGACCATATCGTTTCTGTGGCACCTTCGGGTTATTCTCGACTACGAGAGCCAATTTCACCGCCGTGAAAGTACTGCTGTACTCCCCTGTGAGTTATTAGCTCACACACAATCACTACAAGCATTTCAGCCTGTGCCTGCCCGGACTTTCCTCAACGATTTCAAAGAATCGCCGCGTTGCCTCGAACACAAAAAGTATAAAGATAGTATTTTGTTTTGATAGATAATATCTCTATCGAGAATAATAGTATATCGCAAAAATAGTTTTAGGTCAACTTGTATATATTACCATAATACAGGAGTACAAGTAAACGATCCTGCGATATAAAATAATACCAGACCATTATAACCTACTGAATCTAAATTAGCAAATCTATACTAGCGAGTTTATCGAATCGGTCAAACCGGCAAATGAACAATAAATGAACTGCCCTCGCCTGGAATGCTTTTTACCTTGATCACTCCGCCATGGGCATCAACGATCCACTTTGCAATTGCTAAACCAATCCCGGAGCTTTCTTCTTCATGTGCCCGTACCTTATCGACTCGATAAAAGCGATTAAATATTGAACCTATATGCTCAGCAGAAATACCGACTCCTGTATCCTCGACTATTATACTAATATTGTTTCTTGGCCCTTCCAGATACCCGACACGAACATTTACTGTTCCACCAGGCAGTGTATATTTTAATGCATTATCAATTAAAATTAACAGCAGTTGGCCAATTCGTTCACGATCAGCAAAAATAAAATTACTTTGCGTATTATCAAAGCTCAACTGTAAATTCAATCCTTTTTCGTCAGCAAGCAGTTGAACGGATCGAACAACTTGCTTTGTAACCGTATTTAAATCAAATTTTTCCTTAACGATATTATTAACGCCTGCATCAGCCCGTGCCAGTGTTAATAAATCACCTACCAGCTTTGACATTCTTTTGACTTCGCTTTTCATGTCATCCAGTACCTGCATCGAAAAGGTTGAAAGTCGGTTATTATCATCAGTCCGAACCACATCTACCGAAGTAAGAAGAATGCTTAACGGAGTACGAAGTTCATGAGAAGCATCTGCCACAAATTCACGCTGCCGCATAAAAGACTGCCTAATCGGTACAATGGCGCGGCCTGCTAGTAAATGTCCAATAACCGCTGCAGCAAGAATAAACAAGATAGCAACGATAACCAGAACAATCAGCAGACTTTTCAGCAATTGATAATAAGTAGTAATATCTTCACCGACAAAAACCCGGCCCAGAACCTCTTGGCCATCATATACGGTCATGCTGCATATCATAATAACAGCCCGTTCATCATTATCAAGATAGAATTTCTGCATCTTCCCTTCGCCATCAGCTGCTTTCCAGTTTTGCATAATTGCCAGCACCTTTGGGCGTAGTTTCTCAGCAGGTTCTTCACTGTACACTAAGTGTCCGGTAGTATCAAATACATACGAAAAGATTTTTTCCCCATCATTTGAATCTTCCACTAACGCTGGGTCAAGATTATTTCGCAGTGTGCTAATATGAGCTCGTGCTTCTTGATCGGCAAAAGACTGTATATCCTGCTGTTCTTCACGATGAAGAACCCAAATAATCCCTGAATAACTCACAACAATAAAGGACAACAGAAAAACCGTCATAACAGTAAGGTACAGCAGCGTTAATCGGTTACGGATTTGCGAGAACATGATGCGCCTCCAGTTTATAACCGATTCCTCGCACACTTTGAATTTCTACTTCATCTGTGAGGTTGATCTTCTTACGAAGTAAGCGGATATATGCATCAAGATTATTGGATGAAACGCATGCATCTAACCCCCAAATTCGATCCAGAATAACATCACGCGGAACGACATGTCCACTGTTTTGCATAAGTAAATCCAACACCTGATACTCTCTCACGGTTAATTGTATTTCAGTACCACACTGATGCAGCGTATGAGTTGTACGATTTAAAAGCAAGCTGCCGAGCTGCAGAACATCTTCCTTAATTTTTATATTGCTGCGCCGCGATAACGCCCGCACTCTTGCCAGCAGTTCATCAAACTCAAAAGGCTTAACAAGATAATCATCCGCCCCTGTGTCCAGTCCTAGTACACGATCATTAACATCATCTTTTGCCGTGAGCATTAATATGGCCCCTTGATAACCTTGCTTACGTAAGCTTTCACAGACCGCAAGTCCTGTTTCGCCCGGCATCATCCAATCCAGAATAATAACATCATACGGATCATGGACGGCATAATCAATAGCGGTGTCACCACGTGTAACCCAGTCAACCTGTAATGCCGCTTTCTCCAGCAAATGCTTAAGCAACCGGCCCAGCTTCGTATCATCTTCAGCAAGTAATACTCTCATATTTAATCTCCTTCAACTTCCACTCTAGTAGATCTATTGGAAAACAGTTAACCACATTAAAATAGTTAAGCAGTATACTCAGAGAGTAGGCATTCTGTTTCCTTGTCCGGAACTCCTCTTGCCCACTACCGAAAAGCAGTAAAGTAGTCTATCGTAGTATTTCCCCAGAAATAGATAGTATCATATTGCAGCATATTTCCCAGCAACACAACTACTCCATTATAGCGAGTAAATATGAAATTAACATGAAAAGCCGGGTAAAGCTTATTTAAAATAAAAAAGCATCACAGATTAATCTGTGATGCTTCTTACCTTTGGCGACCCCGGCAGGATTCGAACCTGCGACCTTTTGATTCGTAGTCGTACAAGGGCTCCACATTACGCTTCAAAACGCCACGGATATGGAAAGTCGTTATATTTCGTCACGGACCGTTACGGAACTTTTCAGCGGCAATGTTGTACAATTGTTGTATGTTAGTCATAGCTAACATCATAAGTTCTACCAAAACTTATATAAGTAAGAACTGCCCGAATCGCAATAACATTATTTTATAAGACTTGCAAAGTCCCGTAATGGTCCTCTATAAAAATACATTCTTATAATCTGTGATACCCGTCACATTTTGGCGGGTCTTATTTTTTAACCTAAACGCCCAGAATGAGCCATATCACATTTTCATATTACGCATCAAACCATAACCACCAGATACATCCACAAGCTATACGAACACCTTTTAATTCACTATCTGATGGTCTTCTAGATATAGATTATCCGCAATCATAAAAGCATTACAATAATGAATACGGTTCATATCTGCATTCTTTCTTCTACTTAATAAAATCACTTTTCTGCTTTCACTCGATATTAAGTAGATGTTATACCCAAATAATATATTTAAAACTGGATTAATGTAGATCATGTCGTTCTTTATATATAAATATCCTATTAAAATTACAAGAAATATAACCACCGCAATATTTTTTGCATTGGAGAAATCTAGCCCTAGAAGAGGTATTACGTAGATGAAAAGATAGTTCGTAACAGCGTCGTGATTGTCTATCTTTACATCATCAATGCGAAGAGGATACGTATTAAATTGTTTTACCTTTTGGAGTATCTGCCACGTAAAGTATGAAAACAAACAAATTACCCCAGCCGCCAGCACTGCAGGCTTCCAACAGGGATAATTCTCTATAGCAATCACAATTAATAGTGGTGAATATGAAAGTCCAAATAAGACTATCTTACTAAAAAGACTTAACACGCTCCTCTCCTCCTTCGCTATATTCTAATAATACAAACAAAAGAACATAGGCTTTGTATCATATTGGCTTTTTCTTCAAAGATTCATATCGTCGTCCGTCTAAGGCTGCTAATACAAAATCATTGGAAAGTAATTTTAATATCTCCGGCAAATTAGTTTCATCTTCATAAATTAACTTGTTATCCCGAAAGGTAATATTTAAATCATATTCATCAATTATGTCCGGGATCCGCTCCATATTATCCAAAAATGTCTGCAATCCGTTCTCTTTCATAATTTTCGTGAACTTTTTAGCAATTTTATTTTTATCAACACAGGATGCTTTAAATAATTCGAACCCTTCAATAAGATCCTGATTCTCCAATTCATCCAATGCACTTTCCAGTACACTATGATAACAGTCTGTATAACTAAAAAATGATTCAAAATAATATCGATTCAATACATATATATAACCATCAAATAGAATTGCATCTGCCCTCTCATCAATGGAGATTACATTATCTTCAAATTTCGTGAGTGCACCTTCATGAAAATACATATTCCACTTTGTTCCCCGAAGAACCTTAGTATACGAATACTTTTTAAAAATAGAAATTGATTGACCACTATCACCTGTCATTGTTAGGCAATATCCAATCGTTTTTGAGGGACTCACTTGGTCAAAATTCAACATTTGTGTACTGCCAGCTTGCATGGCCTCTAACATGGGAGTAAGACATGGGATCTCTACAGAATTTATAGTTTCGACAGTATCTTCAGCATAGCAGAGAGGATCGAAGTCCACTATTTCCTTTCCCGTCAAAACAGTACTGAGATAATCAAGACAAGCATTGCCCAATTCCGCATTTAACCTAGTATTAATTAGCGGAGTATAGCTTTTGAATACCGGTTGCCCGCCTGATGATCTTTTTTCCAGAAAGTATAAATTAATCCTCGTCAAATTATTTTTTATCATATTTATTGCTGTGATGACTTCATTAATGTTCGGCACTTCGACACCTCATTTCACTCTATTACTGCACTTATTCGTTAATCTCACGATCTTTCTTGTAACATATATACAAAAACGCCTGCTTTTGCAAAGATCATCCAGCATTATGGTATTTAATGAAATTCACAACTTAACAAGAAAACAAAACTTCTTTTTTTAATGCATCTATGGAAATTTACCCTCCAGCCACTTTTTCATTTCACCAGCCCCGCTAATCCCTGCCTCAAGCATAATTCTTGCAATATCCCTGGCCGCTATAACAAGGACAGGATGTCCATCCTCGACTATTTCTTTATAGGCTTGGGCTGCTATATATGAAGTAGTTATTACTATGCCGAAATGCCTATAACGCAACCGGGATATTAACCTGGAAGTATACCTTACCCCGACACTATTATTGATTGCATAACATTTTGCCTCTACTGCAAAATCAATTTTTATAGAATTGCCGGCGCCCCCTATATTATACTTCCCGATAATATCCCGCCCGCCATCTACAGATTTCCGTGTTATCTCTGTAATCTCAAAACGCTTGTCCATCAGCTGGATAATCTCAGCGGCGCACAGCTCAAAATCATGCGGCCGGCTTTGAAAATGCTCATATATTGTTTTTATAATTTCCTTTTCTACGCTTGTAGAAGGAACCTGTTCCGCCTCTGATCGGTATCCTACCGTTCTAGGGCTTTTAAGCGTCCGGTAAACACCACCTTCAGACCATGATTTCCATACTGCAGGACAGTTCCTGCTTAACGGGTTACCTGCCTGAATATCATTAATCCATGCCCGTGGTATAACCGGTACATCCAGAATAGATAACACCGCTTTATAGTTTTGAAACCGGCTACTACCGGAAGTTCTCCATAAGGCAACAAGATCCTCAGCTGTTCCCATTCCTTCAGCTCCCGGTACCGCCAATCCGCGGAATACCACATCATGGCCCTCAATGCCTCTCGAGAACACGAACACGGGTGGAATCAACCGCCGCTCAGCAGTCTGGGCATGGAGCCGGTTGTAAATAGTCTCAAGAAGTTTATTCCCCTTTTTAGAACCGGCATCATGGCCGGGGGACTTATTATCACCGTAGTAAACAAACAGCCCGGTATGGGGATCCAGTAAATCGGGCCAGTCCGGGTCATTATCCGTAGTAAAGAGCACAACAAGCTTATAATCCGGTCCTTTTCCCAGGAACCGGAAGCCTCCGGCATTCCCGCATCCCAACAGTTTACTCAGAACATCATCCCGTAAGTTTCCTGACTTCCCGCCTTTATATACTGCATCAATTACCAGATCTGCAGACCGTAAGTCTTCAAATGCAACATGTCCTTTAGGTTTCACTATTTCCACCCTTATTGCAGTTCCTTCCTTCATTGATAAATGCTTCAAGCCGTTGCCTGATTTCCTCCGGCTTTTTTTCAATTTCACACTCCCAAAGGGTCAATACCCTCCACCCGAGCTCTTCTAGCTGGCCGATGTTCCGTTTATCCCGGGCGACATTATTCTCTAACTTCTCACGCCACTTGCCTGTTCCTGTTTTAGGTACCGTACCGTCCCGGCACCCCTCATGCAAATGCCAGAAGCACCCATGAACAAAAATAACCGCCCTGTATTTCGGCAGGATAATGTCAGGACGTCCAGGCAAGTCTTTCCGGTGTATCCTGAAACGGTACCCCATCCTATGCAATAAAGATCTTACAGCCTTCTCCGGTTTCGTATCCTTCGATTTAATTTTAGCCATAACTTCGCTACGCTTTTCCCTGCTCCAGATATCCATAAACATCATCCCGCTTACAGAGTCTTAAAATTCAAGCTTTCGCTGTTGGCATCCCTGTATCTTCATTTGCACTGGCCTCGGCCAGCATACAGTTAAAAATTTTCTCCAGAACATCCGCAATCACTTCATCATCAGCATGTGCTTCCTGTTTATATTCCAGTACATGTAATAATTCCTTCGCCACATTTACCAGATTCAATCCCTTTTGTTTGACTTTGACGCCTCTTAAAGGTATTTGCTCATCTTCGAATACTCCCAGTTGCTCACCGATTGCCCGGCCGATTGCCCACCCAAGATGCGGTGGAACAGCATTTCCAATCTGCCTTAGTTGCACGCTCTGCGCACCTGAAAACCGGTAATCATCCCTGAAGGACTGTAAGCGGGCCGCTTCCCTTACGGTTATCCACCGGTGAATAGAAGGATGGATAAACTCTTTTAAGTCCTTCCCCATATGAGCCTGCAAGGTATGGGAGTAACTCGAACGGTTGAGACGGCGCCAGGCGTTCTGCCTGCCAGCACTAGCCGCAGTACTGCCTTCCGGAATCATCTGTACCTTATTCAACCGCCCTTCAGACATACCCTTCGTATGATGATCGAAAACCATACAGGATCTTTTCCGCATTACACGCTGATACGAATTTTGCGGCGCGGTCTGATACTGAACGCAATAATCATCATTTTGATTTTGCCCGTTTTCCTCCTGAACAGCCCAGATCCGCTGTTCAAGCGCGATACCCCTGCCCGGCGGCAAATCCGACAAGGCTTCACCAACAGTAATGATACGCCCGGGGGCAAATTCCCGCCGTAACCCTTCGGGCATACAAGCCGCAGGAACCTGTATGCCGGTTTCTGCCATTCCCCCGGCTAAATCTTTCCTGATACCAAAAAAGATAACGCGCGGCCGGTCTTGCGGAACACCAAAATCTATCGAGTTAAGTACGTCATACGCAATCACATAGCCGAGCCGGTCAAAAATCATTTCTAATATGGCCGGGATCCTTCTCCCGGCAAACGACAGTATACCTTTGACGTTTTCTGCAATAAACGCCTTAGGCCGTACAATACTGATCATCCTGACAAAATGAAAAAAAAGACGGTTCCTTGGATCATCCAATGCCCTGGAACCTATATGGGAAAATCCCTGGCAAGGCGGTCCCCCTGCGATTAAATCCACTTCTGTCAGTGCCTTGCCCCGAGATTGCATGAGTGCCTGGCTCAATTCCTGACGCCCTATATTTTCAATATCAGCCACAAGTACGGCTGTCCTGCGCCGTCTGGTCATGCTTTGATTCAATTCATAACTCCGGGCTGCAAAAGGATCCTTTTCAACAGCAACTGCAACGTCCCATCCTGCCATATGCAGGCCTTCACTCAAGCCGCCCGCACCGGCAAAAAAATCAATTGCCACAGGTCTTTCTTTCATTTCATCCCTCCCTTCCGGCCCCCACAGATTTTTCTACCGGATCACATATTCTTATATACATTGAACCGCATAACGTCCCGTTAAGGACCGCGGTGTAAGAAGCCAGCACCTCTGGCTTGCAGGCTATAATCCTCTCATTCATATTTTCGAGGAAGGCCCGGGCATTGTCAAGAAAATGCAGGCACCCCGGTTGCACTACAGATTCCGGATATTAGAGTCACCTGTTTCTAGCCAGCCACATATGACGTTCTCCTGGACGCCTGAGCAAATTAAACGTGTCCATATACTCCACTTCCCCGCCTGCCGCTGCAGTAGCTTCAGCCAGTATCCCTTCCGGGTTACAGGTATCCCATAAAGGATGCACAATAATAACCTTTCTTCTCCGCCCTACTGTAAACCCCGGTAGCTGGCCGAAAGTTGCTGGTTGGCAATTAAAAGAGGAAGTAAATTTATTTCTCAAGGCTATTGCTATTTCCGGCCATTGCCGTAATTCAGGAAAGTCAAAGCAGCCATTCAAACCAACCACATGAGAACTATCGGCGAGAACCCGGATATAAGACACCGCCAGCCTCCAGTCCAGTAAGCCATGATAAGGCATATTCCGGTATACCTTGAGGCAGTCATAACATGATGAATCGCACTTGCCGTGCTCCAGGTCAAGAATCTTCCCCGCGTACGAATCAGGCAGTGGATTGCACGTCCCTCTCAATATGCCGGCAAAGTTTTCTGCCATATATCTTACAAAACCAGCTCCATTAGGGAGACGGTCACTAAAAATCATATCGGCAACTCCTGACCCGGAAGGAGCCCGTTCCTCTACTGTAATGTTGGCTATTTCGATTTCATCAGGATCAATATCCAGTTCACCGGCCAAAACCCGGCGCAGCAGGAATGCCGCTGAATAAACCGCTCCCCGGACACCTCCGTCCGAGTGACCAGGATGTAGATTAAGTCCCGGAGATACCAGATCAGGTTGTACATGCAGCACTTCCGTCACCTTGCCTGCCCCCAGCGCGATTTTTTCCGTTTCAGCCCCCCTGCGTGGAGTTGCATAACGCGTATCAATCCATTGATTTTCTAGTCTGGGGCCCTCCCCTGGAGGCGGTGTAGTCTGTTGGACACCTTCGAATAACATTCCACCATTATCGTTGACACGCCAGATCTTGCCGTCTACAGAAAGATGTATCCGGGCATTCGACCCTACGAGATGTTCAGTCTGCATAATGGGTGATGACTCGACAAGCAGAGAAGGAAAACCAGCGCTGATCTCGGCATCATCCCGGGCATCACTGCCCCGTGTTAAATCCGTCCTGAAAGCCCGGGGCGTAGCAACTATATATTTGCTAACTCTTTGTCCTCCTGCTCCGGCGGCATACCCGCACTCCGGGCATACTTCCTCCTCCGGTTCCTGTTCCAGCGTAGAAGTCTTACCGCATGAAGGGCAGCGTAACATCCACCGGCGGTAAGGAAGGGGGTCGTCTGCAGGAACCCATTTCTTTCTTCCCGGATTCCATATTAAAGGACCGGTAAAGCCAATAGCAGTATGAACCGCCTTATCCTTTGTCTTTTGCGACCCAGGGGCAAACTCGGAAATTGCCAGCTCCAGATCACGGTCTATAGTCGACTCCTGGTCACTATTCAAATAGTGATAGAGCAACCGGGTCCTGGTTGGCATACCGTACATGGGTAGCACCGCACCTTCAGCCAGCCTCTCAGCCAATCCTTTTCCTGCCAGTTCCGCTGCATCCACTGCTTTCTGGATACGGGCCGGTAATCCGTCAGTTGCATCTGATAACCACTGCAACATACTCTCATCCCGTCTTCCCAGTACAGCAAGAATAACTTCCTCCTGCTCCCCGGTCCGGGTAGTCAGCCAGCGAACGACAGCCTCCCGGTTTTCAGCCCATCCAGGCCCTTCCCCGTCAGAAACCACAACCCCAAATTCACCATGAGTGTCAGGCGGCACAGGACCATGCCACCACTGTAAGCCAGCGGCCAGAAAGGCGCGCCGCAAGCATTCCTTGGCAATCATCCTCTTTTGAATCCGCTCCTGTCCCATTGTCAGAAAGGGAACAGGCGGGGGATCTCCTGTGATCTTTTCGGGGAAGGAGAAATAAAACTCATCATGGCTCCGGCCGCGGCACAAGGTAAGCACAGAGGCAAATGCCTGTTTACGTCTGCCTGCACGGCCGACCCGCTGCTGATAATTAAAACGCATTGGTGGCATATTAGCCAGTTGCACAGCCTGCAAGCTGCCGATATCCACCCCGACCTCCATTGTAGTGGTAACACTCAAGGCATCAATCTCGTCAACATTAGAATGATATTGTCGGCTTTGACCTGTCTGATTAGTTATAATCCCGCGGAAATGCCGCTGCCTCTCCCCCTGATCATCCGACTGAGCGGAAAGTTCCTCGCAATGTAGACGCAGTGGCAGCCGCGCCGCGGCAACCGGTTTGGCAATATAGTTTGCCGGCCATACAGAACCGCAATTTGTATCCTCGTTTCGATTCAATAATCCGCAACAGCCAGTACAAACTCCCGCAGAAAAGTGCAAGTGATGACGGTGACAGCGTGGACATGTCCAGACAGGATCCTGTCCAACACTTACACGGACATGCAGGTTACGGGTAACCAGCTTTCCATTATAATGACCGCAATCTCCAAAGATCCTAAAAATTGCTTCGCCCAGACTGTCCTCATTAATATGAAGATGAGCAGCTACTGCACGGACATATTTTTTTAAGGAAGCCGGCATCATAGGATAAGCCAGATAGTCCTGCATATCATTATCATATTCTGATGGAATATAGCGGTAAGTATCTCCCAGTTTACGGACAAAAGAATCGCAAACTTGCCTGAAACTCTCAGGGGCAACACTAATCTCCCCTGCCCGGGCAGCTATTATTTCATCTTTAACATTAAGCACAGGCCATCCCAGACCTGATGACTCCAGCCCGAAATAGAGACGCCCAAAGAATAAATCGGCAATTGCCTCCCGCAGTGCCTTTATAATCCGGTCCTTTGCTTCCTGGGCATCCGTAGGCAAGTCTTCCCGCCAGTCCTGCTTTTTAAAGTCAAATAGAGCTGTCCAGTGATGCTCCCGGCCATCCCATATAAATGTTTGAACATCCAGATCATTGCCGGCAGGATTTACTCCTAGCGACAGAAAGCGCTGAACCAGCCTGCCGCAAGTACTGCTATCCGGCATTATGCCTGCCAGTGGAACTAGCCGTTCCCTGCCTGTCCGCCTGATAGCCTGCAGCAACTGAACCGCTTCATCCCGGCCCCGCCTGAGCATTTTTGCCTGCGCGTTACTTACGTTATCCGGCACAGGATTTCTTTCCAAATCCAGGGCCTCCCTCAGCATAGCTTCCCGTTCAGGATTCCTGTTTGCAAACTCCTGCGCATACCGTCCCCGTACTGGCTGGTTATCCCCGATATTTTCCAGCAATTCCGGTTCCCCTAGAACCTGTGCCTGTAATTCATGCAGGACAATTTCCCTTACCAGTTCACTATAATGATTCCGCTCAACGCCATTAGCAATCTGTGCCGCATCCTCCCGGCTATCCGAAAAAATAACCAGTTTAGCCTTTCCGGGCAGTTGATAAAACAACTCCTTGGTAAACACCTGGCTCACCTTTGCAAAACCTGTACGGAACCCGCGTACAGGGGACTTCCGTTTACGTTTGGTGTGATCAGCCGCACACGCCGGGCATACCGAGGGCAAGGAACGGTGTTTTTTCCGTAACTCCGTATCATTTTCATCTATCTCAAATAAAAGTCCTTTGACCCAATGCTCTGGATTCTGCACGGCCTGTTCATGAGTGCATTCAACTTTCCCCGTCAAACTGCTTAAGCTGGCCTCCACCCACCGGGCGGGAGAATCCGGCTTCCACTGCCCGGTATTCTGGCGGACAGCATTAACTACCGGTTGCCTCCACCTTATATTGTCAGCAGAGGGTTGTTCGCCCATTGGCCAGAAAACTGCATATTCATTGTACCGGCGCCGCTCGGCAAAGCGGGCTGCCTGTTTATCCGGAATTCCTTCAATATCCGGTTCTGTCGTTAGTAATTCGAGTGTTCCATCTGACAGTTCCAGCCGGCTTCCTCCAAGGAAAACTGTACCGCAATGCTCGCAGTAAAGCATCTCCAGAACTCTGGAATCTGAATCTTCATCAACGATCCTGGAAGAAGGGTATAATTTCCCTACAGGCCTTTCCTGTCCAGGACGGATAGATGCCCACAACCCTTCAATATTCCGGAAGAAATAATGCAACCGGAATGAAGGAAGCGAAGTCTCTATGCCTGCTTCATCATACATCCCCCGGACAATTAGCAAGCCTCTCGCAGCCTTCCTCCAGTCATCGGTTGGACCAAAAATTTGTCCGGCAAACTCTTTCAAAGAGACTGCACGGGTTTTATCATCTTTACGGCAAGCCTCCAGTAAGCGTTCCGCTGCATATAGACCTTCACTATTTAACAGCTTCAATAATTCAACTCTAGGAGCTTCTTGAGGAATGCTCCCGCCAAGCTGCTGTATCGCATAGTCATAAACCCGGTCCGGAATATCGGGATAGTGGCCGGCAATCTGGACAAACGGATCCGGAGGCAGAAACCGGCTGCCGTTTACTGCACGGACAGGAGCCGGATATCCCGGTATGATTTCAAAATCATTCTGCCCAAAAAAATCCTGTAGAAATTGATGGCTTTTTTCATCATCCGGTTCAAGCGAAGCACTGGATGCCAGAATCCGTAACTGCGGATGGCCTGGTTCTAGTCCGAGCCGCAGCAGCAACAGCCGTAGCAAATAAGCGACTTCCGCCCCGGAAGTACCACGGTATAAATGCAACTCATCCACAACCAGGTGGAATACCCGTTCCCTTTTTGCCGTTTCCCGCTGATTTACCGGCAATTCTTCAGCATTCAACCATGCCCTGGTTTTCTCAAAAATCCCCTTGTCTTCATCCCTCATCAGCATAATACCCAGCATGGAAAAGTTGGTAATGAGTATATCCGGTGGAGCCTCCTGCATATCCCAGCGCGACCGCATCTCGCCACCATCCAGTCGCGGGAAAAAGGTAACAGCTTCCTCTTTATCCGGATTATCCTTCGCGTATTGCAAGGCTACTGCTGCGGTCTCATCCATCAGCGCCAGTTTCTTTGCCAGTTTGTCTATCTTATTTTCATCAGGTGTAAGGCCATCTGCTCCTGTTTCATGACCAGGGACAGGTGTCTCCCCGTTATATCTCCCCAGATAGATCCGGTTCCCGTTGGCATTTGCAGCAAGCCATTCCCGGGCGTCATCGGAATCCAGGGCTTTTCTCAAACGGGTCAGCTGGTCCTCAACCAGCGCATTCATAGGATATACCAGTAAGGCCCGTACAGCTGCCGGGCGGGTTTCATGCCTCCGCTGGGAAACACGGTAGCTTGTTGTCAACCGGTTACCTGTATGGCAGGAATCAATCCATTCCCGGCTCTTCCACCAGTCATCAAGACGGGCCGGTGCCGGCCCGGGCGCAGTCCAGCATTTAACCTCCCTGGCTAGTTGCGCAAATAAAGGCATCAGAAAAGACTCCGTTTTACCCGCCCCGGTTCCGGCCGTAATGACGCAATTCCGGCCGGCAACCGCCTTTTGCAGCATTTCGAGCTGATGATAATGCAGGGCAAAATCTCCGATTAAACCGCACCCGCATAATTCCTTGAATACCTGCAGTGCCTCCCGGGTAATCCCCGGTACATCATCCAGAGTCAGGTTCTCAATTTTCTTATTGCTGCTCAAGTAGCGGGGAAGTGGTTCAATGTACGGCTCCCGGCTCAAAACCCTGTCGGTATGCAATAATTTCTCCCGCTCTTCTTCAATAGAAGGATAGCGGGTCCCGAAGGCAGTTTTTACATAAAGTATGAAATTATCCCGTATTGTATCAAATGAACCCACCGGATCAATCATTGAATTGCCCCCTCCTCGCTAACTGTAAAATTATAGGATCTCAGTCCCTGGCCGGTTTTCGCGGCAATCAGGGCCGCAATCTCCTCTGGTACCCCTGGATAGACATCCACCGGCATACCTTCCGGTACTGCCGCAACACATACCGGAAGAATAAGTGTCCGGGCAGCTGCTCCTGAACAAAAAGCGGCAGCCCTGGCTAATAATCCTGGCAATGGCGTGTATGCGGGAACTCCCAGTAATTGATGCTTACGGTCATAAAGCAGCACAGAGGCATTGCTGTATTTTAAAGCCAGGAAGCGTCCCCATTCCCGGTCGGCGATCAGACTGCGGCCTTCCCGGCTCCATATATAAATTTTCTGCTGACTTACCGGATTGGTAAATTCTATAAGACCGCCTTCCCGCGGATTATTTTTTTTAAAGCATAAATGCTCTACGGAAAATACCCGGCAAACCCAGTTAATATCGCTATCTACCGGAATATTCAAGCTAGACTCGTATTCGTTCACACCGGCGGAAGCATGCAGCAGCTTCCATGAAACCGGTATATCACATAAGTACTCAGCACCAATTACACCACACGCTTTAGCTAATAATTCCGGATTCAAGACTGAGATTCTTACTGTATCCGGCATCGGTATGTTCTCACACATACAGGGCTGGATATACATATCCATTTCCTGCCTATTGTCCAACTGAAAACGGGCTAAGCGGGTAATCATCTCTTCAGACCTTGCCCCGGTCAGAACTGCCGAAAAAGCTCCCCTGCCCGGCAACAAAGCCAGCGCCGGCTTATTGCAATACACTTTCCGCCCCGTATAATCAAATTCACAGTAACCAAGCTCCTGCAGGAAACGGGCAATTTGAGCACGTCTTATCCCGATTTCATTCTCTTTGCAGAGATTTCCATACAAGTAATCAAAAGACTTATTAAAATCGCCGAAAGAAATGCTGCCTCTTGTTGTCAGAATATCAAGCAGTCGACTCATAATCTTCGCGCCCCCTCCTTGTAATGCCGCCATAGCACTGTAGCCAGATCGAATCTGGGAGGAGAGACATTCAGATAAGTAAATGCTTTTTTCCACTTCTTCCATTCGTGCAATTCACGCCGGAAAACAGGTGAATGACTAATTTCCTGCACTGCCCCGATATAATAAGCCTGCCATTTATCACGCTTTACCCTAGCTATAGCCCAGACCGGCTGCCACTCAAAGGGAATACTCCTGCCAGGCCATTCAGCGATTTGACCGGGAACGGTCCCGAGAAATTTTATCCGGTGTGACAAGTATGTCGGCAATCCAGGCGTATAAGCAGGAAATTCCTGTACAATACCGCCCCGGACATCTGCTCCAGACACAGTACAATAGTTGTCATCAACCTCCATCTTTTTGCCGTAACGGTCCCGCTTAAAACTTGTATAATCCGGGGCTATAGAAGGCTCCTCAAGTTGAAACGATGTTTTTATCACTGCATCCCCAGCAATAACTTCCACTTGTACGGGCTGTCCTGACGGCATCCCCGGTGGCAGGACCCATGTCCCTGACTCAGTACGACCCGCTTTTTGTCCCGAGACAGTAACTTCATAATCACCACTAATACCCTCTACCACAACCTCAGGAGGGGCAAATGCAAAAAATTTATTCCCCCGCCCTGTTCTTAATCCGCCTGAAAATGTTACAGAGTGCATGGACGGCAATTGCAGGACATCTATTACAGGATGGGACTCCCGTATATTCGTTAATTCATAAAGCCGCCATCCTTCCGGCAATCCATCATCCACGGAAAGAGACCGGAACACTTCACAGCTTTCAGTTCCCCACAAACTGATATCATCTGCATGAGAAGCACTACATGCCAGAAGATACTTGCCATTGTTGTCTATACGGTTAGTTTCTATCCACCGGGGAAGCTTCTCCCGTATTCCTTCCATGAATACCCGGACCGAACTCCCTTTTAGCTGGACTTTCCAGTTTCCCTCCTCGTCTGAGAACGCCTCCCCGTGTAACCAATTCAATTGACTTGCATCAAGCAGGCGTTTATCAGCCACCGAGGAAAACTCCGTTGTCCATGACTGAATGGAATTATTACACTTCCAGAAAGATTTATCCCGGAGGCGGATAAAAAGCATTTCTTCTTCCGGTAAATCCCTGTTGGTTTTAAACCGTACAGTGGTTTTAACAATCCAGGAAACGGGATCATAATGGAGGCCTATACGCAGTGCTCCATAAACCCGCCCACCTGAATTTTCCGTACCGGAGCCAACAGTTCCCGTACTACCGTCCCATTCACTGAGATCCGCAAGAACATACTCAATCAATGAGTCTTTTAAATGATGCATGCCGTCCTCCTGCTTTTGCAGGATACGTCTGGTTCTTGCATGCAAAAGGCCCGGCTCAGCCAGCATCCGTCTGCCCAGCAAAAGCCCGGAAGGCGGTGATGTGGGATCAAAGCCGCTCGATGCGTAAAAAGAGGGTAAGCTTGACTTCTCCTCTGCAGTCAGAAGGGTTTGCGACAAGGGTAGCCCTACATGGATCCATCTTCCTCTGACCCGGGCAGTAAACCTTCCCAGTGTTTCCATCATATCCGACTTGCTCCAGACCTCAAGATCCTCCCACAACTGATACATCCTGTTAAAGGATGCCGGAGACCCGGAATTTACCGGCAAGCCCAGTAATTTGTTAAGCCTGGGGTAATAGGCATTGACGGAATAGTCCCCGTCCTGGCCAGCCGCCAGGACAAAAAAAACCAGATAGCCAATGTATTGTGGCCGCCCCCAACTATCCCGCCAATCTTTAAATTTCCTGTACGCATTCTGACATACGCTATTCCAGCCTGTTCCCTGTGTTCCGTCGGTTACAGCCCGGATAAAATCATCAACATCCGCTCCATGCCGGGCACCCAGCCTGTTAATTAATGGTCTGTCTGCAAAAAGTACAACCTCTTTACCTGCTGCATCAGGATTGAAAAAATAATCTCTCAAGCAGGTATTCCATTGTTGATAATCCACCGCCAGCCCTTCTTTACTATGAATTTTCACAACGTTGCTCAAAAAACTTCACATTAAAAAATCAATCCAGTAACTGGCTATAACTTATATGTCAAGAATCCTCAGTCACCGGTTCCCGAATCACTTTTATATAGGAATAACACACGATTCTGCCAGAAATATTATAATTTTCTTTAATTCGCTAATTAAAAAAGGAAATCCTATAATAAAATGTGATAATATGTAATTTTTTCTCCTTTGTTAATTTGCAGAATGAGCAAACAAAAAAAGCCGCCAGCATTCACCGGCAGCCTCCCTGCAAAAACTGAACAACCATCCCCAGCGTCATTACCCCGCCGACCAGCACCACCATCCAGAACACAGACAGCAGCAAGCTGTGATCGGCACAGTACCGGACACTCGCCTGGTCCTTCCGGTCCAGTGCGTTCCAGTAGCAAACCCACAGTGCGACCTCTACCCGCCACCCTCTTACGATCTCGTCCCACATACCGCTGCACCTCCACTCGTCAGCAGCGGCTCTCCCGCCGCCCTCACCTCGGAGCGGCACACCGTGTCACCCGGAGGGGCGCAGCGAAAGCGGAGCAGGCGCAGCCTTGACCGGTGTGATACCATGAGAAGAGCGGCGGCGGGACGGCCTAGTACCGTTTTTTCCTGAATACGGTCCTTGCCGCACCTAAAGCCCCAATTCCTTCATCCGGGATGAAGCCGTAACAGGTCACCCGTTCCTGGTAGTATTTCAGCGCAGCCGGTGTCAGTTGCATCCATATCCATTCAGAGCCGTCAGGGCTGGTCACCAGACGGCCCCATAACCCTTTGCCACGTTTTATCTTCTTTCTGACCTGTTCAATGGCCAGCATGACTGTCTTCTCCCGCGTCTATCCGCCGGGCCTTAATGAACAGACCGCCATTGCTTTCGGTTACTTCGATCTTTGCCCCGCTTGAAAAACCAAGCTCCTGGAGCCATTTACCCTGCAGCCGGATAAGCGGCCGCCTGTCTTTCCCCTGATTGAGGTATGTATAGTAGACAGTCAGAATGCGTGAACGTTCCCTTTCACCGGACAAATCTATACCCCCTATCGCAAGCTACAGCAAGATCCTTCTGCTTGGCCGGCCCTGCTATTGCTTTTTATAGGGGGAAATTAAAAAGCGCATGCGAGGTTTTTACCCTACACATGCGCTTTGCTTCGTCGTTTGCTAAAGCCCAACCCAATAAACCGGAATCCGGTAGTCAACAGAAAAGCAGTTAGTAAAATATGTACGCGAACACTTGCCTTTCCGTTGATGGGATCAGGAATAGGCTGAGTCATCTGCTGCGTGAAGTCGCACAGCCTGCTCCCCACATCCCACTATACCCGCGCCTCGCTTGTTTTCAAACGGTTGGCATTGTATAATAGAAATGTCGGCGTGGACAGCTCGCTGTTACGTGTAGGTAGTGTGTTTACCTGCGCGGGCCTGGAAGTGTTCCAGCACTTTCAGGTCACGGCGACTCTTTAATTTCCACCTATTTCTAATTATAGCCCTTTCTGAGTGAATTGCAAGTAAAGCAGGACAAGTGAATCAGGATTTTTTATTGACTGATTGCATATTTTACAATCTATGGGTATAATATAAGAAAAGGACTGACGTGCTCGACACACGCCAGCCCGACAGACTGTCTAACCGAACGGTTAGCCCGGATTACGTTATTGAGAAATAACCGCAAACCATGGCGTGGGAGCGGTTATTTCTGTTTTATGATGAGCACAACAAGTGTTGCGAATGCGACCATTAAGTACATTGCCTCAAATGTTGACACCATACCACCCCCTTCCTGGAAGGAAGTGGCCAACCGTTCCCCGACAGCCTGTTACGCTTATTATAGCATAATCTTCCAGGCTGAAAAGAGAAAATTCTATGAATTGCTTTCACACTGCCGCCTTTCAAACGAAGGCGGCTTTTTATTTTCCCGCCGCGCAGTTCGCGGTTCCCTCGCTGCCGGCAGGCCCGTCCTTTCCCCCTCCCGTTTATTCGGTCGGGAGGGGATCAAGGGGTGGGTCCCCTGGAGCGGAGCCGGGCCGTCTGGTGCCGCCGCCGTCCTCTTGCCTCCCGGCTAGTGAAGGGGCCTGCCGTGGCCGCGTACCCCCCAATTGATTTGGCCGCTCCTTAGCGGGGGGTTTGGGGGGTAGTCCTTCCCGCAGGGCGCCCGGAGTCCTCCCTTCCCCTCGAATTTCAATTGCGGCCCACAGCTTGGACGGCAACGCCATTCAGGAGGGATGGGGGGCTCGGGGGGAAGGGAGGACGGAGAGTGGACACATGTTTTTCGTGTCCACGGGGCGGGACGGGCGCGGCCACGGCAGGACACGAACGGCTTGCCCGCCACCCGGCCAGGCGAGTGGCATCAGGTGGCCCGGCGTAGCGGTTGGTTGCTTTGTTTTTCCGTTCCCGGCGGTCGGCAGGGCGCCCGGCTGGGTCGGCCGGTGGTGTTCCGGCCGGTCCGGCCGGAGTGGCCTGCCGAGGCCCTGCGCAGCGTGCAGGGCCAGCCGACGTTCCCCGCAGTCCGGGCGCGAGTGACAAGGAGTGCTCCGGTCTGCAGCCCCCTGCCCGGCTCGCTATGCCTCCCGGCAGGCTGCGGCTCTAAGCGCCAGCGGTGGCCGGACGGGAGCGGATGAGGAGAGTGCAGCGCCAGCGGAACGCCGCAAGGAGCGGACGGCCGGACATAGAGCGGCAGCCGTCTTTTTGCCACTGAGCGGAGCAGCCCGAGGACGGCAGGCGGAAGAACGCGCCAGCGTCTGCAGCGCCGCCCGCAGGGATGCGGAGCGGTCCTCGGCCTTAACACAAAACAGCTGCACACCCACCACCGGGCGTGCAGCTGTTTTCTTACCGGGTCATCCTCTGAATCAGCAGGATCAGCCCCAGCATATCGAGGATGGTTTGCAGCCGGTTAGCATGCTCTTTTTCAAAGCTGTCCGGCAATGCCTCCAGCACGGCATTTACCGTAGCCAGCCAGTCCTCCGCTTTCATACCGGCTGTCCCTGTCCGGTCTTAGCCGGGCCCTTCCCGCCTGCGTCCTCGCGGATGCAGTTCTCGCCTTCCGCCTCCACCGCCTCGATCCGTTCGGCATCCGCCGGCGGCGGGCCGTACACCGTCTTAATCATGACTTTTCGTGCCCTCCATCCTTTCGACATAGTAACACATCTTATTGATTGCACCCGTCAGCTCAGTCAGGCGCTTTTCCAGCCTGACCAGCAGGAAAAAGGCCACTACCATAGGGAAACCATATGTTGCCGTCAGGCGGGCCAGTTCTTCCATTGTGTGCGGCCTCCCTTTTGCTAAGCCAGTTCGGTGATTGCCAGCTGGCGGATCTGCGCTTCCACCACCGACACCAGATCACCGCTGGTTGTAGTGAAAATATTTTTTGCAATGATGTTCTCCATCACCGTCTGCACCTCGGCCAGCGCCAGGCCCTCCTTCGGGTCCTTCACCGCCACCGTCACTTCCTTGCCGCCTTCCGTTTTGAACACCATTTCCAGCGTTCTTGTGGTCGTATCAGCCACAACGTACCTCCTCCTTTCCTTTACCCTGTCCGGGCGTTACATATTGACCAGCACCGACGTATTGACCCTGGCGATATCCGTCACCGGATACAGCTGCAGGCTGACCAGCCCCAGCGCCACATCGTACAGGTCCTGATCGGCGGCTGCCGCCTTGCAGGCATAGTTGCGGGTCGCGTAGACGGGGCTGCCGGTGCCCGAAACGCCCTTTTGCAGCTTGAGCGCCAGCGTCGTGCCCTGGGGAATGTTTGTCACAGCCATTCTTACGCCTCCTTTCTTCCCACGCAAAAGGCACACCCCGGAGAGGTGTGCCCTTTACGCCTGGAACGGATGTATGACAAGCGCGGTTAGTGCCGCGCCGATCACCGTCGTTCGCCCGTTCCAGGAGCGCATAATTCATTTTGTAATTATTATATATACAAAACGGATTATTGTAAAGAAAAAATCTTTCGCTATCTCCGGTCGGCAAAATACGCCTGCAATCCCTCGGCCAGCGCCACGGCGGCCGCCAGCTGTCCGGCATACCCGGTTAACAGCTGCCGCTCCCCAGCATGGGAGAGAAAGGCCACCTCCACCAGCACCGCCGGGCAGTCCGTCTCCCGGAGCACCTGAAAGTTAGCGGCCTTCACGCCCCGGTCGGCCGTCCCCAGTTCCGCCACCAGATAGGCCTGCAGGCAAAGGGCCAGCCGCCTGCCCGTCACGCTGCCCGGATAATGGTACACCTCCGTGCCGTGAGCGGCGGTACTCGCTGCGCTATTGGCATGGATGCTGACAAACACATCCGCCCCGGCAGCATTAGCCACTCCAGCCCGGAAGGTCAAGTCATCGGTGGCAATATCCCCCGTCCGGGTCAGGCCTATGTCATGCCCAGCCTCCTCCAGCTGCCCGGCCAGCAGCCGGGCAATCGCTAGTACCACATCACACTCTTTTACGCCGCCCGCGCAGGCTCCCGGTTCCACCGGCCCCGAATGACCGGGATCAATGATAATCTTCATTCCCCTCTCCTCCCAACGCTAATTCGAACAAACGTTTCCCGGCCTGTCCAGAAACTCCACATCCCGGACCACTACCTCCGTCACCTTCCGGCGCTGACCATCACCGCCCTCCAGCTGCCGGGTGTGCAGCCGCCCTTCAATCGCGGCCCGCCGTCCACCCTGGCCCAGCTCGCCGATCAGCTCGGCCACCGTATCCCAGGCCACGCAGTCAATGACTTCCTGCTCCTCCCGCAGCCTGGTTTTATAGGCTACCGTCAGTGAAAACGAGCAGACCGCCTTGCCGTTTAGTGTGTAGCGCATATCCAGTTCGGGCGACAGCCTGCCCACCAAAAAGACCTTGTTCATGCCTCCCTCTCCCTCGTTGTCCACATAGTCACAGCCCCTACTACTATTATTGGTTTACGTTTATTAAAAAGTTTATGTTTATATAATGTAACCGGGTTGCCAACCATAATGGTTGACAAACACCTTTTGCCAACCCACTTGCCAACCACTATGGTTGGCAAAAAGGCTTTACCAAAGCCAGCCGCGGCTTATCCACAGGGTTATCAACAGATTTATCCACAATCTTGCCGACAAACGTCTGCAGCTCATACGACGGCGCCGATCGGCCGGGACGGGGCGTATGAATGAGCAGCCCGGCTGCCACCAGCTCCGCCCTGGCCCGCGACAGCGTCGTATAGCTGTAGCCCAAAAAGCCTAAGAGCGTGCTGCCGGCCACCGTCAGGCGGGGCGGCCAGCCGGCCCGGTTGAACAAATGCATCAGCACGCTCCACAGCGCCTGGGCCTCACTCGACAGCGGCCGCGTTAACAGAGCCGCATAAAAATGATTGAGCTCGACAATATAATTCATGGCCCCGCCCACTTCCACCGGTCATACTGGGCAGCCCCGCTCCGGTGCCGCGGGCTCACGGCAGAATGCGCTTCAGCCCGGCCATGGCCACTCCCGTCTTGGCACTGGTCCGCCGCCGCAGCCACTCATTGGCGGCCTCCACATGAATGATAAACCGGTTCCCTTCCTTGGATGCCGGAAAATCCGGCAGATAGCAAAACTCCCGCACCCGGTTCTGACCGATGCCGGTCATCGCCGCAAACTCCTTCACCGTTACCACCAGCTTACCTGTACTCATACAGATCCCTCCCATTATTGATTTGCAATTTTTATATTGCATTATGTCATAATTATAGGGCAATATTTTCCTTTTTACAATACATTTAACACTTTTATATTTACAATTCGCAATATACGCTTTACAATGTGGGTAACGGTTCTTTTTTAGTGTGTGCAAATAAACGTAAATGGTGTGTGATAACAATGGCTAATACCGAACTTGGGGCGCGCCTGCGGGCCGCCCGCGAACGCCTCTATATGTCCCAGGCCACCCTGGCCGAACTCATCGGGGCAGGCAATCAGTCCACCGTGGCCGGCTGGGAGCGGGGCCGCACCGAACCGGACGCGGAAACGCTCGCCCGTCTGGCCGTCATCTTAAAAGTCTCGACCGACCACCTGCTGGGCGTGGATGCCGGGGTCCTGTCCCTGCCGGCCGACGTGACCGGCCTGGCCAAAGACATTGCCGCCCTGCCACCCTCTGAACGGGCTGTTATCGAAAAGATCGTGGCCGCCTTAAAGGCCGAAGACAAAGACAAAGTTGTCCCTGGTTGACCGGTGGATCAGAAAGATCCTCTATCCCGGCGGCAAGCGCCGCAAATAAAAAAGGCGGCCCGGAGTGGCGGCCGCCTGTGCTGATCTGCATCATCAATAAGGTTACATTACGGAGGGATTTGTATGTTTGGCATCATTCATTATGAAATGTTCCTGGCTGCTTCCATCATCCTGAATATGACACCGGGGTCTGATACGATCTACGTGTTAAGCCGGAGCATTGCCCAGGGGCGCAGGACAGGGATGTACTCGGTGCTCGGCACCAGTGCCGGCTGCGTCATCCATACCGTACTGGCCGCCCTCGGCTTATCCGTTATTCTGGCACAATCGGCAGTGGTTTTTATGATGGTCAAAATAGCGGGCGCCGTCTACCTTGGCTATCTCGGCCTTACCATGCTGCTGGCGAAGGATACGCTGGCGGCTGCACCGGCGCAAGCGGCCATGTCGCCCAAAGATACCTTCTGGCAGGGCTTAATCATCGATGTCCTCAATCCCAAAGTAGCGCTGTTCTTTCTCTCGTTCCTGCCGCAGTTTATTGATCCACAGAACAGTTACGGGATCATCCCCTTTTTAATCTTAGGCTTAACCTTCATCGTCACCGGTGCCCTCTGGCTGCTGGGCGTAGTCTATTTTTCCGCCAAGGTCACCACGCTGCTGCGTGAAAAGACGAATGTGATGAACAAAGTTTGCGGCAGCATCTATCTCCTGTTGGGAGCCAAGCTGCTCGCTGCTGAAAAAAGCTAGGAAAACAAAGGATGGTGTGTGAACATGGCGCATGAGGCCAACCGCCTGCGTGCCTCCGGGACGCCGCCGTAGGGACAGGCCCTGACGGAACCCGGAGCAATCGCCAGCAAAGGAGGTGTGTGGATATGGAACAAACCCGCAGCGGCAGCTTCTGCCGCCGGCAG
Source organism: Anaerospora hongkongensis (assembly GCF_004339805.1). Taxonomy (GTDB): domain Bacteria; phylum Bacillota; class Negativicutes; order Sporomusales; family DSM-15969; genus Anaerospora; species Anaerospora hongkongensis. The sequence goes on from NZ_SLUI01000027.1 coordinate 24,657, forward strand.
GACTGCCAGGAAACGGCCGGCACTTCCAGACATCAAGCCGCCGTTATCATGGCCTAGGCTGTGCCTGTAATTCATTGCTTACCGCATGCGGTGGCAGTGGGTTATACAACAACAGTTGCACAGCAGCCCTGCCACCGACATTACCAAAGGTGGTGTGTGCTCATGGCCAAACGGGCCAACGGCGAGGGAACCATTTGCCGCCACAGCAACGGCCTGTGGATGGCGGCCGTCACAATCGGACGGGACGCCGCAACCGGCAAATCCATTCGCAAATACTGCTACGGCAAAACCAAAGCAGAAGTCCAGCAGAAAAAAGATGCCCTGATCGAACAAAGCAGAGGACCGGTCTACATCGACGCCGACAAAGTCACCGTCGGCGAGTGGGTGGAAAAATGGCTGAACATCTATGCCAGGGCCAGCGTCCGGGAAAATACCTTTATGGGCTACCGCTCCATCGTCACCACTCACATCCTGCCCCATCTCGGTGCGATCAAGCTGCAGAAGCTCCGGGGCATCGACATCCAGTACATGATCAATTACATCCGGGACCATGGCGGCAGTCCGCGTCTGGCCGAACTGGCCTTCGCCATTCTGCGCATTGCCCTGAACAAAGCGTTTAACGAAGAGCTCCTGCACCGGCTGCCTTTCAAAAGCGTAACCCTGCCCAGGAAGCGGCGCACCGAATTCACACCGCTGACCACCCAGGAATGGGCACGCCTCTTCGCGGCCGCCAAAGCCGATCCCGAAATGTATACCGTCCTGTCCCTCGAATGGGCCACCGGCATCACCCGCTCCGAACTGCTGGGATTAAAGTGGATAGACTTTAATTTCAGCAACGACACCGTCAGTATCCAGCGGGCCGCCATTATCACCGACAAGGGACTGAAACTGGACGATACCAAAACCGACGCCCGCCGGCGGGTGCTGCCCCTGCCGGAAGTGACGATGCAGGAAATCCGGCTGCACCAGGAACGGCAGAACATCACGATCAAGTCCAGGGGCCGGACCTGGCAGAAAAACAACCTGGTCTTTCCCGACGACAACGGCAGAATCCAGGACCCGAAAAAATGGTCCCAGCGGTTCAAACTCACCGCCCAGGCGGCAGGGCTTACGCTTACCTTTCATAAACTGCGCCACGATCATGCCAGCCGCCTCTCGGCAAACGGCGCCAGCATTAAGGACGCCCAGTACCGTCTGGGCCACAGCACCACACAGATGCTGCTCAATGTCTATACTCACAGGATATCCGGCGGCCAGGAACAAATTGCCTCATGGCTCAATTCTTCTTTTCCGGCCGCTCCGAACAATCATGAAACACCACTTAATTAGCATGACAGAAAATGCAGTTACAGCCGCGTTGTTGTACGGTTGTTGTAAAACTGCTATGAAAACGACAAAAAAGGCTTTACGAAAGTATCGTAAAACCTTTGAGATATCTATGGCGACCCCGGCAGGATTCGAACCTGCGACCTTTTGATTCGTAGTCAAACGCTCTATCCAGCTGAGCTACGGAGTCATAAAGTTGAGAACTGGCAGGGGCAGAAGGACTTGAACCCTCAACCAACGGTTTTGGAGACCGCTACTCTACCAATTGAGCTATACCCCTATAATCAGCGACTCCCTATCCTCCCAGGCCGTTTCCAGCCAAGTACTTTCGGCGTATATGGGCTTAACTACCGTGTTCGGGATGGGAACGGGTGGA
>NZ_SLUI01000028.1 GCF_004339805.1 Anaerospora hongkongensis
TTTTCAAGGAACACTTTGTTTTCGTTGTCATCGCTTGTCGCGGTGACAGCTTATTTATGTTAACATAACTGTTTTGTTCTGTCAACATGTTTTTTCAAAATCTTTTTCATCGCGTATTTCGGCGACTTGACTATATTACCACGGCCTTGTTTGTAATGTCAATTCATTTTTTAAATTTTATTCAGTACAAGGCTGCTAGCGAGATAACCATACTAATTATTGCCAGGTATGAGCTTGATTATACGACTGATTCACCGAATTTATTACTATTCAGCCAATGATATGTTTCTTCCTCGTTAAACACCTTATCAATAAAGGTCGTCAAATGAACAGCAAGATTGATCTCTTCAAGGCTATGCACCAATTGCCCATTACTGTCTGTAATGACTTGAATTTTTGGCCTTGTTTGCAATTCCGGAATGACTTCTGTAATCATCCCCACCTCACCAGAATTGAGGCGAACAATTGTGCCCAGCGGATATATTGCAATTTTCTCAAAGAACTTTTGCAACAACTCTTCATCAAAATGTGTCTTACCGGAAGCCATCATAATTTCGTATGCTTCATGAGGCAGCATGCCCTTGCGATAAGGCCGGTCTGATGTAAGTGCATCATAAACATCTGCTACGGCTACGATCCTTGCATATTCATGAATCTCCTGTCCTTTAAGCTGCCGGGGATAACCGCTCCCGTCAAGCTTCTCCTGATGCTGGAAGGCAACATGACAGGCTAGGAGCGGGACCTGATCCTGTTGTTTACGCAGCAGTTCGAACCCTAATTGGGCATGTTCTTTAACTATATTAAATTCTTGGGCTGTCAGCCTGCCTGGTTTATTCAAAACCTCTATCGGAACAAGAATTTTACCAACATCATGCAATAAGGCTCCCAATGCCAATTCTTTGAGCTTATGCTCATTATAACATCTGGAGGTGCCCATCAATACCGATAGAATGCAGACATTCACCGAATGGGCAAACGTGTAGTCATCATAAGAACGGATATCTGTTAAATGAACCAGCGTGTCGCGGTTGCAAATCAGTTCTGCCACTATCGATGCAGCTACTTCCGAAAACTTTTTAAAATCAAGCCTTTTGGTTGTCCGGAAGTTTTGAAAAGCGTTTTTCACCATGGCCGTGGCCTTAACCCTGGTTTCTTCTTTTATTACTTCTGGTACCTCTATGGCGGGTAACAAAGGACTATCTATATATATCGAAGCAATACCCTGCTCCTGCAGGCGCCGAATATAAGGCTGTTTAATTGGAATTCCGGCTGCGATTAGCACTCTTCCGTCAGCAGAAAAAACATTTTTCGCAACTATCATTCCCGGCAATAGCCGTAAAACCGAAATTCGCTGCATTGTGCTCCTCATTTCACTGTGTTTTAACTATGTTTATAGTAACACTAGACCTTCAAAAAAACAATTAGCACCATATTGAGCGCACACAGAAAAAAAATCCTCCATTCAGGAGGATTACTTGTCATTTAAGGATACGTACTCATCAAGCGTAGCACCTGGAGCAATCATAGGATTAACCATATCTTCCCGGTCAATCTTAATAACAATTACATAAGGTTTCGTTTCTGTACTGGCTTTGTCAAACGCTTTTATAAACGCTCTCTTCGTATTGACTACTGTCCCTTCAATATTAAATGCCTTGGCAAAAGTAACAAAATCCATTTCCGGTATCATGGATTGAGAATATCGATCAGGATAATATACTTTTTGTAATTGCCGCACCATACCTAAACAACTGTTATCGATAATAATCGTTATTATTGGCAGACTGTGGGTAGCAACCGTAAATAATTCAGCTCCGGTCATTTTAAATCCGCCGTCACCACACAAATGAATGACCCTTTTCTCCGGGCATGCCAGCTGCGCTCCAATCGCTGCCGGTAGTCCGAATCCCATGGTTCCCAGCCCGCCTGACGTAATCCAGCTGCGTGGATTTTCAATGGCTAGATTTTGTGCAGCCCACATTTGATGTTGGCCTACGTCGGTAACAAATACAACAGGCAATCCGGCTGTTTTTTGTGAGATATGCTTCATCGCCCATTCAGATAATAATGGTTGGTGTTTCTTTTCCTCATTAGCAAAATCCACTTGCCATTGCCGGATGATGTTCCACCAGGCTGAAGTATCGCCTTGCCTGACCGCAGCATTCACCATTGTAAGGATTTTCTTTAAATCACCGGTTAAACCAATTTGAACAGCTACATTTTTATCAATCTCCGCCGGGTCAACATCAATATGAATGAATTTCTTGTCTGCAGCATAGCGCGCCCGGTCTCCGGTAACCCGGTCACTAAAACGGCTGCCGACAACAATAATTAAATCCGCATTATGAACGGCGGCATTAGCAATTCTATGCCCATGCATGCCTGTTAATCCTAAAAAACAGGTGTGGGTGTGTGCCACCCCGCCTAGTCCCATGAGACTGCTTACAATCGGAATAGAGCAGTTTTCCGCTAAAGATTGTACCTCATTATGAACTTCGGCAGCAATTACACCACCGCCAATATGGATAACCGGCCTCTTCGCATTGCTGATCACTTGAGCCGCTTCTCCTATCAGCCTGTGAATTGTCGGCATCGGATTCCACTCCGTCGGATTTGGAACCACTTGGCAGGAATACTCCAGCTCGGCAGTCTGGACATCCCGGGGTATATCAATCAATACCGGGCCGGGCCGCCCAAACTTCGCAATACGAAAAGCCTGGCGAATTACCTCCGGTAGTTTCTTGATATCTTTCACTAAAAAATTATGTTTGGTAATTGGCATTGTTATGCCGGTAATATCGACTTCCTGAAAAGCATCCCTGCCAATTAAGCTGGTAGAAACCTGCCCGGTAATCGCAACAACCGGTACGGAATCCATAAAAGCGGTCGCTAAACCAGTAACCAAATTAGTGGCTCCCGGGCCGGAGGTGGCGATACATACTCCCACTTTGCCGGTAGCGCGGGCATAACCATCAGCCATGTGAGCTGCACCCTGTTCGTGAACAGGAAGAATATGACGAATAGGCCCATCGTATAACGCATCATATAGAGGCAAGATTGCTCCACCGGGATAACCGAAAACAGTATCGACGTTTTGTTCTAATAGGCACTTAATAATGACTTGTGCTCCCGTTATTTTCATTTGCCTCACCTCATTTCGGATTAGAGATGTTCCATCACTAGTCGTCCCATTGCTTCAGTAGAAACTTGTGTTAATCCAGGCTTATATAGATCCGCCGTTCGGTAACCTTCGTCCAGCACGCTGCCAACTGCGGTTTCTATTGCATCAGCGATTGCAGCAGCGCCTAAGGAATAACGGAACAGCATCGCTGCAGACAGGATAGTGCCTAATGGATTAGCAATCCCCTTTCCGGCTATATCAGGTGCAGATCCATGAATAGGCTCGTATAGACCTGGCCCGTCACCAATGCTGGCAGAAGGCAGCATACCTATCGATCCGGTGAGAACGGCCGCCTCGTCGCTCAGAATATCCCCGAATAGATTGCTCGTCACTACTACGTCAAATTGATGGGGGGCCAGGACCAATTGCATCGCACAATTATCAACATACAGATGAGTCAGGGAAATATCCGTAAAATCTTTGACCGTTTCCTCTGCCGTTTTGCGCCACAAACGCGAAGTCGCCAGTACATTCGCTTTATCAACCGATGTAACCTTCCTCCGTCTCTGGCTGGCTACTTTGCAGGCCATGCTCACAATGCGGCCGATTTCGGTAGCATTATAGGCTTCAGTATCCCATGCTTGTTCAACCCCATTGATAATGCTGGCTTCAGAACGCTGACCGTAATAAATACCGCCATTTAGCTCTCTGACAATCAGCATATCAACACCTGCTACCACTTCCGGTTTCAAGGGGGAATGCCCGGCCAGTGAAGGATAAACCCGGATCGGGCGCAAATTGGCATAAAGCCCCAGCGCTTTTCGCAAGCCTAAAATTGCTTTTTCCGGGCGCAGCTGAGGGTCAACTGCATCCCAGGCCGGCCCGCCTACCGCCCCCAGCAGCACAGCATCAGCGTGACTGCAGGCAGTTAGTGTTGCCTCCGGCAACGGCTGCCCTTCACGGTCAATAGCCGCACCACCGGCATAACAAGTTTCGAAATCAATGGGAAACCCGCCTTTGACAGTTGCCTTAATACAAACTTGCTGAGCAGCTTCTATGATTTCAGGTCCGATACCATCACCTGGAATGAGTACGATTCTCCGTGTCATGATCTGGCCCCCTTTAGTAAGTTAATTAAGCCGCCTGCCTGCGCAATCTCTTGCACAAAAGCCGGTAAAGGTGGGGCTTGGTATATCTCACCAGTACGACAATTCTTGATCGTACCCGCATTAGTATCAATAATTAAATAATCGCCGGTGGCAATGTGAGTAACTGCTTCACCAATCTCCAGCAGCGGCAACCCAATATTAATGGCATTACGGTAAAAAATCCGCGCGAAACTATCAGCAATTACGCAACTAATGCCGGATGCTTTTATGGCAACAGGTGCATGTTCGCGTGATGATCCACAGCCAAAGTTGCGCCCTGCCACCATTATTTCTCCAGATTTCACTAAACCTGCAAAACTGGGATCAATATCCTCCATACAATGCTGAGCCAATTCTTGCGGATCAGATGTGTTTAGATATCGGGCCGGTATAATAACATCTGTGTCGATATTATCTCCATAACGCCAGATTTTACCTTCTAAAATCATTGCGACACCTCCTGTGGGCCGGCAATACGGCCCATTATAGCACTGGCTGCAGCGACTGCCGGGCTGGCCAAGTAAACTTCGCTGTCTACATGGCCCATTCGTCCCCGAAAATTACGGTTTGTCGTTGATACAGCACGCTCTCCCGCGGCTAAAATTCCCATATACCCCCCCAGGCAGGGGCCGCATGTGGGCGTACTGACTACCGCGCCAGCTTGGATGAACGTTTCGATATAGCCTGCGTTCAGAGCATCAAGGTACACCTGCTGACTACCTGGAATAATAATGGTGCGAACATCGGGATGAACTGTTTTTTTCCTGAAAATAGCCGCCGCCTGAGCCAAATCTTCCAAGCGCCCGTTGGTACAGGAACCAATAACAACCTGGTGAATGGCAATCTCTTTTACGTCACTGACAGGACTGATGTTTTCCGGCAAGTGCGGCAAAGCCACTACAGGAACAAGCGTATCCAAATCAATCTGGATTGTTCTGTCATAATATGCATCCTTATCAGCAACAACCTTTTGATACGGCTTGTTTACCCGGCCGTTGATATACGCTTCCGTGACAGCATCGACAGGAAAAATACCATTCTTCGCACCTGCTTCGATTGCCATATTGGCAATCGTAAAGCGGTCTGCCATAGAAAGAGACTGTAGTCCCTCACCACAAAATTCCAAAGCCTGATAACGGGCTCCGTCGACACCAATTTTGCCTATCAATGTTAGAATAACATCCTTACCACTGACCCATTCAGGCATCGAACCGGTCAGCTCAACTTTTATGCTCGCAGGGACTTTAAACCAGGTCTGCCCCGTAGCCATGGCTGCTCCGGCGTCAGTTGAACCGACTCCTGTAGCGAAAGCGCCAAGCGCACCGTAAGTACAGGTATGCGAGTCTGCTCCAATAATGACTTCCCCAGGAGCAACCAATCCCTGCTCAGGTAATAATACGTGTTCAATTCCCATTTTCCCGATTTCAAAATAGTGCTTAATCGCGTTAGCTTTAGCAAACTCGCGCATTACCTTAGCCATTTCCGCTGATTTTATATCCTTATTGGGAGTGAAGTGGTCCGGTACCAGAACAATTTTATCGGCATTAAATACCGGCCGCCCAATGCGGGAAAACTCTTTTACTGCCGGTGGAAACGTGATGTCATTGGCAAGTACAATATCTACCGGGCACTGTATCAGCTGCCCTGGAACAACCGTGTCAAGCCCGGCGTGACAGGCCATAATTTTCTCCGTCATGGTCATTGCCATTTTAAAATCCCCCTGGTATTTTTTTATCTTCCGGGTAGCCACAAGCAGCAATCATTTTATTAATAGCGCTCATGTACGCCCGCGCACTCGCTTCTATTACGTCAGTACTCAAGCCGCGGCCAATAAAACTGCGTTCGTCCCGCTCCAGCCATACCGTCGCTTCTCCCAGAGCATCTTCACCTGAAGTAACCGCCCTTAGCTGATAATCCTTTAAACATATAGAAAAGCCAACAGCCTTCTCAATTGCCTTAAAAATAGCGTCAACCGGCCCATCACCACAGCTGGCTTGTTCAACAGGACCATGTTCCGTCTCGAGACGTACGGTAGCGGTAGCCATCGTGTGATTGCCGCTGACAACATGGTGATAAATAAGCCGATACCACGTATCAATCGCTTTCTGACGATCAGCAATTAGAGCCTCAACATCGCGGTCATACACCATTTTTTTCCTGTCAGCCAGCTCTTTAAATTCGATAAACAAACTATTGATTTTTTCTTCAGGCAGTTCATACCCTAATTGGCGAATGCGTTCTTCAAACGCATGACGCCCTGAGTGTTTTCCAAGAACAATGGAGTTACGGCTTACCCCCACCATTTCAGGATTAATAATTTCATAAGTTAACGGATTATTTAATACCCCATGCTGATGAATCCCTGACTCATGGGCAAATGCATTATCGCCGACTATGGCCTTCGTCGGCGAAATGGCTATACCGGTAAGAGCGCTAACCAGCCGCGAAGTACGATAGATTTGACGGGTATCAATCGTAGTCGCTGCCTGGTAGTATTCTTTCCGGGTAGCTAAGGCCATTACGAGTTCTTCTAAAGCAGTATTGCCGGCCCGCTCTCCTAATCCATTAATGGTACACTCGATTTGCCGCGCGCCATTTTCGATAGCTGCCAGAGAATTAGCAACAGCCATACCTAGGTCGTTATGGCAATGAACACTAATGACCGCTTGCTGAATATTAGATACATGCTGGGTAATATATCGAATCAAATCACCAAATTCTCCCGGCGTGGAATAGCCGACTGTATCAGGCACATTGATCACGGTTGCTCCTGCAGCAATTGCCGCTGTATATACCTGGCATAGAAACTCCCGATCGGATCGCGATGCATCTTCAGCAGAAAACTCAATGTCGGAGGTAAACTGCTTAGCATAGCGTACAGCCTGCTCAGCTTGTGCCAAGGCCTGTTCTCTGGTCATTTTCAGTTTGTATTCAAGATGAAGGTCACTCGTTGCAAGAAAAACATGGATTCTTGGATTTTCGGCATACTGTAAGGCTTCCTTAGCGGCATCAATATCTTTTGCATACGCTCTTGCCAGAGCCGCTACCGATACCCCTTTTACAGCAGCAGCAATTTGGCTCACTGCTGCGAAATCACCAGGTGATGCAATTGGAAAGCCGCCCTCAATAACATCAACTCCCATTCTGGCCAGCGCCTGCGCAATTTCAACTTTTTCCTTTGCGTCCAGGCAAATACCTGGTGTTTGCTCACCATCGCGCAAAGTGGTATCAAATATTTTTATCCTACTGGCAGCCATTACGATCTCCCCCTATATCTTTCTTATAAAACCCATTTCTCGCATTCTTCACTAGCTTTATCTTCATAGATCGTTGTTGTCCCTCGCGCTAAACCGACTAACCCGGTTCGAATCATCTCCAGTATTCCATACGGCTGCAATACCTCGGTAAAAGCATCTATTTTGTCTTCATCACCGGTAATCTCTAACGTTAACGTTTGTTCCTTTAAGTCAATTACACTTGCCCGGAATACTTCCGCCAGCTTCAAAACATCGGTACGACGCTCACCGGCATTAATCTTGATTAAAGCCATTCCTCTGGTAACCGATCCTTCGGGAAGCAGAATCCGTACTGCCAAAACTTCAACTAATTTACTTAATTGCTTGACCACTTGCGTAATAATAGCCTCATTGCCATAAACAACTACTGTAATGCGCGAATACTCAGGGACCTGGGTAGTGCCCACAGTCAGACTATCAATATTAAATCCTCTTCGGGAAAACATGCTGACCACTCTTACCAGCACCCCAGGCTGATTTTGTACTAGAATAGATAAGACTTGCTTCACAATACCCCTCCTGCTTCATTTGTGCTAAATAAAAAACGCCCCTACTGACAGATTGCTCTGCCAATAGGGGCGTTTATAACGCGGTACCACCCTACTTGGAACTCTTGCGCCGTTACCGGCTAACCGTATCGCAGTTTTTGCGCCTTAATCTACCATATCTTGCGAGTCTCCTCGTAAGTGAATATCTCGATTAAGATGTTCTTGGGTGAGTCTAGCAGATCTGTACCGGATCGCAGCAAACACCGGCTCTCTGAAACAAGATTTGTGCTATTAATCCCAATCATTACATTTTTATATTAATTTAATACTTTTGTTCTTACTCAGTATACACGGTTTATATTTAAACGCTACTTTGTATACATTATCCCAGTCATGTTACTCTTTGTCAAGTTATTTTACAGCAAAGCATCAAGTGTACTGAAAATAAAAAAAACCAGCTGGAAAATTCCTGTATGGAACCTTCCGCTGATTTTTTCATACACATTGTGCTTTCCCTTATTGTATCAAAGGGCCATTGTCAAGTCTTTTTTATTCACGTCCTGTCCTGATTCATTTCTTAACTGCACTGGCCGTTCCAGTGAACAAGTTTCACCGCTTAGCAAAGCCGTCAGCCCAATTTTAATATCCCGGTGATAACCACCGCAGACTTCACACGGCATTTCCGGATCAACAACATGCCGTGGCTCTGTATACGTTGTAAAGACACCTTCATAATTCCTTAAAATGTACTTACCAGAATTTTGCGAAACAAGATATTGCGGCATAACCGGAATTTTCCCACCGCCGCCTGGAGCATCGACCACATAGGTCGGTACGGCTAGGCCTGAGGTATGTCCCCGCATGTATTCAATCGCCTGAATTCCTGAGCTGATCGGTGTCCGAAAGTGCTGGATTCCTTTTGACATATCGCATTGATAAATATAATACGGCCTTACCCGGATAGCCAATAGCTCCTGCATTAATTTTTTAATCAATTCCGGACAGTCATTGACTCCTTTCAGCAGTACTGCCTGATTGCCCAGCGGTATTCCTGCATCGGCAAGCCGTGCGCAGGCTTCTCGGGACGCCGGTGTTATTTCCTTTGGATGATTAAAATGGACATTTACATAAATCGGATGATACCGCTTGAGCATGTCACAAAGTTCCTTAGTCACCCTTTGCGGCAGCACCACCGGAGTACGCGTGCCAAAACGAATGATTTCCACATGCTCAATTTGCCGTAATTCTTTTAGGATATATTCAATTAAATCGTCACTGAGCAAAAAAGCATCACCACCGGATAATACGACGTCACGTACGACCGGCGTATCCCTAATATAGCGGATACACGCATCAATTTGCTGCTTCGTACGAGCCTGATCGCAGGCTCCGGCTATGCGCCGCCGGGTGCAATGCCGGCAATACATGGAACATTGATCAGTAACTAATAGCAGAACCCGGTCAGGATAACGGTGTGTCAGCCCAAATACCGGCGAATCCTGGTCTTCATGCAGAGGGTCTGCCATATCAAAATGACTGTAATCCAATTCTGCTGCTGTCGGTACGGCTTGTTTTCGTACCGGGCAGCACACGTTTTCTGGGTCAATTAGCGTGGCATAATAAGGAGTAATCGCCATTCTCAGGCTTTGCAGGCAGTTTTTAATGCCCTCTTCCTCTTCTGCTGTCAGCGGGATTACCTGTTTCAACTGCTCCGGAGATGTAATACGGTTGGCAACCTGCCACCGCCAGTCCTGCCAGTCTTCTTCTTTTACATGCGCCCATAGGGGAATATCGCGATAGTTTCTCATGGTTAAACCCCCTCCTTACCATTTAGTTCCTACACTGACACTCACTGGCAGCAGTCTGCCATAGTCATTATCAATCGGTATGGCGGCTCAAATCCACTTTATCCAAAGGGATCAGCTTGGTCTTTTTCACATATTTATATCCCAAATAAGCTGCTATAAACACGGGAATACCAATATACGATACGGCTGCGCCATACCAATCAATAGTCCCGCCTAAAAAGGCATTGTAATTTTGCCCGATTATGACGATAAAACAAAGTGCAAAGGCAAACAATGGCCCGAAGGGGAACCATTTCGCCTTGTACTTCAGCTCGCTTAAGTCCCGTCCTTGTTTAACAAAGGCCCGCCGGAACCGGTAATGACTGATAGCAATTCCCAGCCAGGCAATAAAACCAATTACACCGGTTATGTTTAACAGCCAGGTATAAGCAGTACCATCGCCAACAAGTGAGGTAAGAAAAGCGAATAACCCGAAAACAGTTGTTGCATAAAGAGCGTTAGCCGGTACTCCCCGCTTGTTCACTTTACCAAAAAACTGTGGCGCTTTCCCTTCCTTGGCCAAAGCATACAGCATCCGCGAGGAGGCATAAAGAGATGAGCTCCCGGCTGAAAGCACTGACGAAAGAATAACGGCGTTCATAATAGATGCTGCCGCACCTAACCCTGCACGGGAAAACACCAGGGTAAACGGACTGACAGCGATGTTCTCCACATCGTTTTTCAATAAATTTTCATCCGTATAGGGCAGCAAAAAACCAATAATTAATAAGGCGCCAATATAAAACAGCAGAATGCGCCAGAATACCGTATTAATAGCCTTAGGCACATTTTTTTCCGGGTTTTCACTCTCACCGGCAGCAATCCCTACCAGTTCCGTCCCCTGGAAGGAGAATCCAGCAATCATAAAGATACTTAATATCGCACCAAATCCACCGACAAAGGGAGCTTCACCAGTATGCCAGTTGGCAAAGCCTGGTGATGGAGTGTTGCCCAAACCGAGAAGGACTGCAATCCCGACAAATAAAAAAACAATAACCGTGATTACTTTAATCCCGGCAAACCAGAATTCACTCTCGCCATATGCCCGGGTAGATAATAAGTTCAATACAAACAACATGAGTAAAAACGATCCACTCCACACAATGGCTGGCGTATCTGGAAACCAGAATTTCATAATAATCGCTCCGGCGACTAACTCCACTGCCAGACAGGACGCCCAGTTCAGCCAGTAATTCCAGCCTACGGCAAAGCCCAGTGCAGGATCAACAAACCGGTTGGCATAGGTGCCAAATGCTCCGGAGACAGGCAAATAGGTAGCCATTTCACCTAAACTGGTCATCAAAAAATAAACCATAATGCCAATTACACCATAAGCGACTAAAGCTCCGCCTGGCCCTGCCGTACTGACAGAGGCACCGCTGGCGACAAACAAGCCCGTACCAATAGCACCGCCGATCGCAATCATATTCATGTGGCGAGCCTGCAGGCTTCGCTTTAACTCACCCGTTTCTGTGTCTATTACATGGGGGCTGCTGCTGATTTGGTTTTTTTCAGTTTTTACATTGCTGCTCATAGGATTCACTCCTTTTTTTACTTTCGCCGGGAAAAAGGACTTCCGACTTAGGAGTTTTTTGTAAATTCAGCTAATTGTTCATCTATTGCATTACGGTCACCTCTCCCTTATCTTTGCAGATAAGCAACTGCACATATCGTGCCAAGGTGATTCCGCCCCTATAAGCAGCACAAATCCCCATATAAATTCAATCTATAATTTTACGCTTTTCCTAACCGCCCAAAATTAAGCATACTCAGCTTAGCAACTAATCGGGTGCTTGAATGTACTTGCTTGAACGAATGCCCAAAATCTGGCATACAGCCAACTTTTGGGCACCCCTGCCAACTGTTGTATGTTTCTACAGTCCCAAACCCAATATTTTCCTCGCCTCATCCGGCGTAGCAATTGGGCGCCCCAGCTCATGAGCAATTCTGGCAATTCGCTCTACTAATTGTGCATTGCTGTCAGCAAGAACTCCCTTAGTATAATAAACATTATCTTCAAAACCGACACGCACATGTCCGCCCATAGCAGCAGCAATGACTGCCAGCGGCAGCTCACAGCGTCCGATTCCCGCCACTGTCCACGTACAGCCGGGCGGCAAAGACTCTACCAAATGAATTAAATGCTTAGGTTCTCCTGCAATGCCACCTGGCACTCCCATCACAAAATCAAAATGCAGCGGCAATTGTAAAATTCCCTTTTTAACTAATGCTAACGCATTATGAATCATGCCGACCTCGAATACTTCGATTTCCGGCTTGACTCCATACTTAACCATTGCTTTGGCAAATTCGGCAATCATCGGCAGAGGATTGGAAAATATCTCATCACCGAAATTTACTGTTCCTGTCGTCAAAGTTGCCATTTCCGGCCTTAATTCTACAGGCTGCAGCCGTTCAGCCGCCGACATCCAGGCTGCCCCGCCTGTTGAGGTCTGAATAATTACATTACACTGCTTCCGTATCAACTGCATTGTTTCTTGGAATACGGCTTTGGATTGGGTTGCTTTTCCCTCAGCATCTCTGACATGCAGGTGAATAATTGCTGCGCCTTTTTCGGCACAGCGCACCGCTTCTTCAGCAATCTCTCTGGGTGTCAGCGGTAAATTGGGATTATCTTGCCGGGATGCTTCAGCCCCGACTGGTGCAGCTGTGATAATCAGCTTATCCAAGCTGCTCACCTCGCTGCTTATCCTTGGGTACCATGCAGGTTCCGCTGGCGACACACACGACAACTGGTACCGGCAGTACAGTAGCAGTAGAGTCATACTTGCCATTTTTATCTAGCGCGATTACTTTCGTTGCTACAAACTCCATACGCCGTGAAGTATTGCCTGTCTTTACTATTGAGCCGCGCGCTTCAATAAAATCCCCTGCATAAACCGGGGCCTTAAATTCAACATTATCATAGGCTACAAATAATCCCTCATCACCATCACTGCGAATTAACAGTTCGGTAGCCACATCACCAAACAGATCCAGCATACGTGATCCGTTAACTAACCCTCCAGCGTAGTGGGCATCATGCTCATTCATCCGCAGCCGGATTAAAGCTTCCGTCATGCTCTATCACTCCTTTGCCAACTTAGTCTTATTCTACAAGTTTGCTGCCGCTGCTTTACATTTCCCTGTCTGGACAAGAAAAGAAGCTACATGCTCGGCGTAAGTATTCGGACCAAACCCGGCATCATAGCCTAATTCCTTGGCTAATTCATGCGTAATTCGCGGTCCTCCTACCACTAAAACAAGTTTATCTCTTAACCCTTCCGCCTCTAGCATGTCAGCAAGCTTCGTAAGGTTTGTAATATGAATATTTTTTTGCGTTACAACCTGAGATATTAAAATGGCATCTGCTTGAATATCAAATGCTTTACGAATAACCTCTTCGCAGGATACCTGGGCTCCCATATTGACGGCATTGATCTCGTGATAACTTTCCAAGCCTTTGTGCCCATTGAAGCCTTTCATATTCATGATGGCATCAATACCAACCGTATGGGCATCACTTTCAATACAGGCACCTAATACGTTCAGCTTGCGCTTCATATTCTGCTTAATAAAATCGTCAACTTCCTTTTTGCTTAGTACCTTTAAAGTTACTTCGGGTGCTACAATTTGCGTAATATCAATTCCCTGCCGGCATTTGGCATACACAATAAAGAAGCTGAAGGTATCGCTAATTGCGCCGGCATGAACGACTGACGGCTCTGATAAGCCCATCTTTACAACGAGCTGTCTGGCCGCTTCTTTGGTTGCATTGGTTAACGGTACAGGCAGCGTGAATGATAACTGAACCATTCCGTCATCTAATGTATCGCCATAAGGTTTGACATTCGTTAAATCAGTCATCTTCACACACTCCTTCCAGCATCAGCGGGATGAAGGGATTCAAATATTCCGGCTCCCGTTGAAAAACTCCCTCCAGTCCTTTACCGCCCTCAGGAGAACGGCTGATCTCCGCAAAATAACCTTCCGCTAACGCCTCCATTAAGCCAATACCCGCAATCTGTTCCAGTAAGTGCAAAGTATTATCGAGAACCTCTTTTGCCCGCAGTTCAATAAAGCCCCCTGGACGATAGCAAATTTCATCCGCAATATTCCGCATTGTATTAAAAACATATTTGGCTGATTCAATACTAAGGAAACGATCATGAATATGCGGTGTATGAATTGCTTCTGTCAACATTCCTAATAGATGCAGCCCCTGCCCTGTCATAATTGAACAGGTATTAAATAATGCATCTTGAACATGCCCCTTAAAAATATTTCCGGTCATATATTTGGTAGGCGGCATATATTTAATCGGGCTATCGGGGAAAACTTCCCGGATAAGCTGAGCCTGAGACAACTCATAAAGAAAGCCATTTGTTACACCCGGATCAACTTCAAAGGCATGCCCTAATCCCAGTTGACCTGGCTGCATACCACACCGGAAAGCAAATTGTTCATTAATCAGTTCCGATGCCAATACCGTATGCGCAGCTTCAATAGCATCAGCTGTTGTCAGGTAATTATCCTCACCTGTATTAATGATAATACCTGCATAGCCATTAACTAAGCGGGAAAAAAACTGATCAACAAAGGTACGCTTCATATTAATATCCCGGAAAATGATCCCATACATAGAATCATTCAGCATAACATCCAGACGCTCCAGTGCTCCCATGACGGCAATTTCAGGCATACATAGACCAGAGCAATAATTAGTCAGATGAATATAACGGTTTACCTCTTTACTCACTTCATCCAGGGCCTGCCGGAGTATGCGAAAATTTTGCTGCGTGGCATAAGTACCGCCAAAACCGGTAGTAGTAGCACCATAGGGAACATAATCAAGCAAACTCTGTCCGGTGGTGCGGATAACGGCAATAATATCTGCCCCCTGCCGGGCTGCTGCCTGTGCCTGGACCGCATCCTCATAAACATTACCGGTAGCTACAATAACATAGAGCATTGGCTCTGGTCCTTTGCCGTAGCGGGAGATGAGTTCTGTTCTTTCTCTGCGGCGGCAGCGAATTCGCAATAATGCCTCCTTGGCAAGACCACCAGCCAATGTGGCGATTTCCTCTGCGTTTTTTTGCGGCAGCTGCTCTAGAATAAGCCTTCCCTCAACTACTGCTTCAGCGATTTGCTGCGGGGACTGCTGCAATTGCAGCATAGCGTTAACCAGCCAGTAGACTACGCCTTTTCCTAATACCCCCGCTTGTTGCAGTCTGGCAACAACCCCGTTTGCCAGCGGCACCTCAGCTTGATCAACACCATCGATACCGAATAGTCTTAGAATCGCTCTTTCTACCGTCACGGTAGAATGATCATTAATATACGTTTGTACTTGTTCTACAATCTGCCCGGCTAATTCGCGGCCGCGGGCAATCTTGGCTTCATCTAAATTAAGTTTTTTCAATTTGTCCGCTCCCCCCCATAACGGAATAACTTGTTCTAGTGCGGTCAAGCAATCCGTGAATCTTTAACTTATACTGTATAGTCTGACGGGGAATTCCCAGGTACAAAGCCGCCCGGGAAATATTTCCCCCAAATTGCTCTAATGCTTGGATTAGTGTAGTTCTTTCCACATGCTTTAAAATTGCGGGCAGACTTTTCCCGTCCTCTGAACTATATATCTGGTTATCCGTCTCTATGGCAAATTGCCTTAAATGCTCCGGCAAATGATCGGCTGAGATCAAAGAGCCGGAAACAATATTCATAGAATGCTCAATAGCATGCTGCAGCTCCCGCACATTTCCCGGCCAGGCATAGCGATCAAAAATGGCGCCGACTTCTTCTGTAATGCCTTCTACCTGACAGCCTAATTTAGCATTATAGATCCGGATAAAATGATCCGCCAGGCAAGGTATATCACTTCTTCGCTCACGCAAAGGAGATACCCGTAGAGAAACAACGTTAAGCCTGTAATACAAATCAATCCTTAGTTCCTTGTTGCGAACCGCTTCCTCGGGATCGACATTCGTACAGGTTATAATCCGGGTATTGACCTCTCTAACATGAGTATCCCCAACACGGCGCAGGCTGCCGTCTTGCAGCACCCTCAGCAATTTACTCTGCAGCTCCATGGGCATCGAATTGATTTCATCCAAAAACAGCGTCCCACCGTCGGCAAGCTCAAACAGTCCGGGTCGATTCTCCGCACCGGTAAAACTGCCTTTGACAGTTCCAAATAAAATACTTTCCAGTAAAGTTGCGGGAAAAGCTGCACAATTTTGTGCTATAAACGGGCCATTTTTGCGGGTTGATGCATTATGAATCGACTGTACAACTAACTCTTTCCCTGCTCCGGTTTCGCCAATGACCAAAATTGGTGAAGAGGTTCCCGCTACCCGTTGACCCATTACCTTTAGTTTCACAATTGAATCATGGCTGCCAATGATATCGTTAAAGGTATATTTGGCAAGCTTGACTTCTCTAGGCTTTGCTTTCTCCCGGCTTGCGCCCTTGGTTCCCAGCAGTTCAACCTGAAGATCCATAACCTGCTCAGAAAGTTCTTTTATTCGGGTAATGTCCCGTGACATATCACAGGCGCCAACTAGTTTACCGTCACGATAAAGAGGAATCGTAGAGTAATGAATTGTAATAATCCTGCCATTTCTGCTCACGATTGTTTGCTGCTGATTCATTATCGGCTTGCCACTGGCTAAAACCTCCATCAGGCTGCTGGTCTCCAGTGTTAGTGAAGGATAGACCTGAAGAACATGTTTGCCAATAACATCTGCAGGCTGTAAGCCCTCTACTTCTGCAGCAGTCTGGTTATAAAAGATGGTCATGCCTTCACAATCCACAATATGTACCCCTTGATCCACCTGATTTAATACCAGATCAAGACAACAATCGTACCCGGCTAACTGATTCACCAAAATCCGTTCCCCCTTTATCGCGGCGGCGCAATTTACTATTTTGCCTCTCGCATTATGTCAACAACCGGCAGAGGTGCTAACGCCCTCCCCATTTCCTGTAATAATACTTCGGCATCATACCCCATGCCACCTGGATAAGTCGGATTAATTGTTATTCCCAGCAATTCTATCGGCTGCAATACACTGAGCATGATCCGTGCTCGTAACTGGCGCCATATAGCAGCTGTTATGAAGACTTTCGACCCATCCTGAACAATAACGTGCGGTGGGTTCTGGATGAGCAATAGGGACTGAGCAAAACTATCGCTTACTGCCCCTTTAATTATCACTGCGTCGCACCCCGAGCCAAGCACTTCCCGCCATTCTGACTGCAGCAGCAGAGACGTTTGGTAAGATACTTCAGTTACCCTACCGAATCTCACCGTTACTACTTTTGCTTGTGTTTTTTCCGCTATCATCCGATAAAAATCATCACATGGCGGTAAAGTTAATTGCTCCACCCGGCTTTTGGTCAGCAAAATCAATTCGCTGAGATCACGGCTCACCGTCGCCCCACATGCCAGTATCACCTTGCTGCTAACCATCGGGTCTGCCGAGCTTTGACGATCAAACGCGCCGTCAATAAGAATGGATTGGGCTCCCCATGCCGTTAAGTAAGCCAACAGGTCCTTTACCTCACTGTTTTTACTGGGGCCTGCCAGTACTACTTTATTGATAGATTTCGCGCGCAACAGTATGACTTTACCCAGAGGTGTTACAAAATCAGTAGCCTGTAAATAATCCCAGACTTTCTTATCTGCTATCATTTTTTCGGCTGTAGCCACTATTGTACCCTGCTGCACCACAATCCGCGGCTTCTCCAAATTTGTCAATGCATCAAGGGTCTCTCCGTCTCGCCCGATAGAAGTCAACCCCAGTGTATAACCGGCGTCCTGCAGAATACCTTGCACATAGTTCAGAGTTACAGTCTTGCCGACATTTTTAGCCATGCCAACGATTGTTATCACTTGCGACTGGGTCCGGAGAGTTTCTTGCCAGGTACGCATTATTAGGAATAAAGTTCCTTAAAAGTTTCTAGCAGAATGGCATTCTCTCTGACCGTTTGCAACGCAATTACTGCATGATCCCGGCAATAGCCATTCCCTACCAGCATAGTCACGTCTTTGCCAATCCCTTCTGCGCCAAGTGCCGCACCGGTAAAGCTTGTTGCCATACTAAAGAAATAAACTGTCCCTCTGTCTTTCGCTGCCATAATCGATCCCATTTCCGTTCCAGGGATATTTACACAGTTAATAACGACATCGACCAGTTCACCATTCGTAACTTCAGCAACAGCTTTAACAACTGCCAATGGATCAGTAGCATCAACCTGAATAACGAGATCAGCATGCCCCATTTGCCGCATTCTGTCACAGCTGCCTTTACTTGATCCCAGGCCGATAACCTTGCCGGTAACTCCGGCTCTTTTTTTAGCTTCATATAAGCAAAGCATCCCGGATTTACCGCCACCGCCAATAACAAGTACATTTTGTCCAGGACGAACTAAATGAGCAGTCTGGGCCGGAGCTCCAGCAACATCTAATATCGCCAGTGCTAATGAGGGAGACATATCTTCAGGCAGCACAGCATATATTCCGCTGCTGAACAAAATTGCCTGAGCATCTACTTCTACTTGTTCTTTTTCTAAATGAATTTTCTTGATGTTATTAATCTTTAAAGGAGTAAGTGAAAGGGATACAAGTGTGGCAATCCTGTCACCGACTTTCACCGGTGTTTTGCCAGCCCAGGCTGAGCCAATCTTTGTAACAGTCCCCATCAGCATACCACCGGAGCCAGTAACCGGATTATGGTGCTTTCCTCGCTTCTCTACAATATCCAGCATAATCTTGCCCATAGCCTCCGGGTTTCCTTCGGCTTGTTTTTTAATTTGTGTAAAACTAGCTGCATCAATATTTAATGTATCTACCTCGATCAAGAGCTCGTTATCATATATCTCCATTGTATTGTCAATTTTCCAAGCCGGCTGTGGCAAAATCCCCTGCGGCTCCAGCGTGCGGTGCGTTCCAAATTGGCAACCTTTTTTCTCCATAATAAATCCCTCCATCTCTTTTTGCCGTTTCGCTTCTGTTAAATGCAGCTTTATAGCCCTAAGTTCCCTCCTTGAATCATTTTTCTATCCACTAACGATCATCACTTCTTTATATTGCAAATTCCATACCAACGCCTATACTTGCTGCTGTTCAAGCGCTACCGGCATCCAGCACTTCTACAAGAATATGCTTGCTGCCGAATTCCCAGCACTTTTAACCGCATTTCATCCCAAATCCCCTACCCCTTAGTGCCCAATTTTATGCACATACTGCCGATTTTTCGGCATATTTTAAAATATATGCAAGAATTTCAGCAGGAAACAAAAAAAACACTTACATTTCTGTGTAAGTGCTTTTTAAAATGGTTGTAAAGCTACAAGGGCAAGCTGTAGATACTCTCTCCAGAGCAGAAAACCAAGTAATGCGGCGCTCCCTCTGCCAGGCCTCTCACTTCAAAGCTAAAAGCACCCACCTAACAATTCGGTATCTAATAGATTCTGCTATATACATTCTATCGCTGACTAGGTAGGGGAGCGCCGTTGCATACGCGTAGGTTAAGCGACAGCGTCGGAGCGTTGCATGGCACTCCCTCTGCCGGGCCTTTTCACAGACAGACAAAACAAAAAAGCACTCACATTCGTAAGTGCTCTTTGCTAATCAGCGACTCCCTATCCTCCCAGGCCGTTTCCAGCCAAGTACTTTCGGCGTATATGGGCTTAACTACCGTGTTCGGGATGGGAACGG
>NZ_SLUI01000029.1 GCF_004339805.1 Anaerospora hongkongensis
TTACCTGAAGGCGTAGAAATGTGCATGCCTGGAGACAACATCCAGATGACGATCGCACTGATTACTCCGATCGCTATCGAAGAAGGTCTGCGTTTTGCTATCCGTGAAGGCGGCCGTACTGTTGGCGCTGGTGTTGTAACTTCTGTAATTAAGTAAGAAAAAGATGTGTATAATCGTTTCCAGAAATGGGAATGTATAATAAGCAGGGGGCAAACCCCTGTTTATTCTTTATCTTAGCACAGGGATTTTGTGTAAAAATAAAATGCCCGGGTGCGTGGGCTATTGACATAGCAGGATAATATATGCTAAATTATATTAGCGATATTACGCAAGCTTGTCATATATATCGGTGAGTCTTGTGATTTTTAGGGGTAAGTGAGGTGTAACGGATGCGCAACGCGGTAACACTGGCCTGCACAGATTGCAAACAACGCAATTATCAGACCAATAAAAACAAGAAAAATGATCCTGACAGATTGGAATTTAACAAATACTGCAAGTTTTGCAAAAAACATACTTTACACAAAGAAACGAAATAACGTATAATTGTGCCTGTATTGACATAAGCAGGAGCTTGAGTAATCCCAAGCATGGGGTGTAGTTGGTAGAAGAGCGGTTTTAATTAACCGGTATGTCGTTGCTTCAGATACTGCTAACCCTATCATGTGGAAGTTATACAGATTAGCAGTCACGACGGGGATGTGAGGAAATGGCAGCCCAAGAAACGGCTATTCAAACCAATATGCCGCGGTGGAAGAAATTTTTTCGTGAAGTCAGAGCTGAATTGAAAAAGGTCACCTGGCCGACCAAGAATGAACTTATTTCCTATACGGGAATTGTTTTTATTTCTGTCGTTATAGTGGCTGTGCTGATTTGGGTTATTGATGCTGCTCTGGCAAAAGTGCTTGCACTAATCATTAAATAGGCTAAGGGGGTAGGGGAACGCAGTCGATGCGTCCCTTAAGGCGAATGGAATCTGAGAAAAAATGGTATGTCATCCACACGTATTCCGGTTATGAAAACAAGGTAAAGGCGAATCTTGAGAAGAAAGTTCATTCCATGCAAATGGAGAATGAAATCTTCCGGATCCTTGTGCCGATGGAAGATGAAGTGGAGATAAAAGACGGCAAAAAGAAGGTTGCCAAGCGTAAGATTTTCCCGGGTTATGTGCTTGTGGAAATGAATGTTAATGACAGGTCGTGGTATGTAGTCCGTAACACACCTGGTGTAACCGGTTTTGTTGGCTCAGGTACCAAGCCGATCCCGCTTACTGCCGCCGAAGTTAAACAAATTCTGAAGTCGCAAGGTGTGGAAGAAGTAGCCAAGCCCAAAGTTGACATGAAAGTTGGAGAACAGGTTCGGATAACTTCGGGAGCATTTGAGAATTGGTCCGGTGCAGTAACGGAAATTCATGCAGACCGTGGTAAGCTGAAAGTTCTTGTGAACCTTTTCGGTCGCGAAACACCAGTAGAGTTAGATTTTTCTCAAGTTGAGAAAGCTCTCTAATATAACTTTAGTTATGAATAACTTAAGTTAAGCGATACTGTTAAGTATCGTTCCACGTGGGAGGGTGTAAGCCCGTAAACCACATTTTCATTGTAAGGAGGTGTAACTAACAAATGGCTAAAAAAGTTGTAAAAATGGTAAAGTTACAGTGTCCTGCTGGTAAAGCAACTCCGGCACCTCCGGTCGGCCCTGCGCTCGGTCAGGCTGGTGTTAACATTATGGCCTTCGTAAAGGAGTTCAATGAAAGAACGGCTTCGCAAGCTGGATTGATCATTCCGGTAGAAATTACCGTTTTCGAAGATAGATCATTCACTTTCGTTACCAAAACTCCCCCGGCAGCCGTACTGCTCAAAAAAGCAGCTGGTATTGAGACTGCATCCGGAGAGCCTAATAAGAAAAAAGTTGCTAAGGTTTCCCGTACAAAAGTACGCGAAATTGCTGAAAGCAAAATGCAAGACCTTAACGCTGCCAGCGTTGAAGCAGCTATGCGCATGATTGAGGGCACTGCCCGCAGCATGGGTATCGACATCGTAGACTAGTAACAAGCTAAACTCTTAGTTTCTAGGCTACGTTGCTGTTCAAAACGCGGCAGATGCTAGGAACTCCGAGGACATGAACGGAGGCGTACTGAAAGTACGGTGATGTGAATGCCCGCAGCGGGTGACAACGCAGATGGCGTGTTTTCAACAGCAACACAACGGTGGGAGGGGTATCTTTCCCGTTATAACCACAAAGGAGGAATTTTTAAATGGCAACACATGGCAAAAAATATGCCGAAGCATTTAAACTGGTAGAAAAAGACAAGTTTTATGATCCTGAAGAAGCGATTGAACTTGCCAAAAAAACTGCTAGTGCTAAATTTGATGAAACCGTAGAAGTCGCTTTTCGTTTAGGCGTTGATCCTAAGCATGCCGACCAGCAAGTGCGGGGAGCTGTTGTTCTTCCACATGGTACTGGTAAAACCAAGCGCGTATTGGTTTTTGCCAAAGGTGAAAAAGCAAAAGAAGCTGAAGTTGCCGGTGCCGATTTTGTAGGCGCTGAAGACTTGGTAACCAAAATTCAAGGCGGCTGGGCTGAATTTGATGTAGCAGTAGCTACCCCTGATATGATGGGTTTGGTTGGCCGTTTAGGTAAAATCCTTGGTCCTAAAGGTTTAATGCCTAACCCTAAAGTTGGCACTGTAACTCTTGATGTGACCCGGGCGATTAATGAAATTAAAGCTGGTAAGATTGAATATCGTACCGATAAAGCGGGCAATATTCATGCACCGATCGGTAAAGTATCCTTCGACAGCGAGAAGCTGCTTCAAAACTTCCGCACGATTGTAGATACTTTGCTGAAAGTAAAACCAGCTGCAGCTAAGGGCCAATACATGCGTAGCATTACGCTGAGCACCACTATGGGTCCTGGCGTAAAGGTGAATGTCCTCAAAGCTCCCGGCAAAAAAGAGTAGTAACTGAATAAGTTGTTTACTTGGCTATAGACAGCAGGTATGATAATGGACTTTTAGTCCGCCTGCCGAGGCCGGGGTTTTGTTGCGATAGGTGATATTATATTGCCGATTAGCGACCTCCGGACGTTCTAACGCCGTGAGGTCGCTTTTTAATTTGCCGTAACCCTATAAAGGAGGTGGAATAATGGCTGTAACAGTCGAAAAACAAACAGTAGTTGCCGGCATGAAAGAAAAGCTCGCTGCAACGAAAGGCGCTGTATTGATTAACTACCGTGGCCTAACCGTAGCTCAAGATACGAAGCTGCGTCGCAAATTCCGTGAAGCCGGAGTTGAGTACAAGGTAGTAAAAAATACTCTTACCCGTATTGCTGCTAATGAAATTGGTATTGCAGGCCTTGATTCTTATTTGGAAGGCCCAACTGCAATGGCATTTTCAGCAACTGATCCTGTTGCTCCGGCGAAAATAATCTCTGACTTCATCAAAGAAAGCAAACTTCAAAATATTGAAGTTAAAGCTGGTTTGGTAGAAGGCAAGGTTATCACCGCTGACGGCGTTAAAGCTCTGGCTAACCTGCCGCCGCGCGAAGTGCTTATTGCACAAGTACTGGCTGGTTTCCAAAGCCCAATCGTCGGTATCGTCAATGTACTTCAAGGCACTATCCGCAATGCGGTTTATGTGCTTGAAGCGATCCGCAAACAAAAAGAAAGCGCATAAGTCGCTTGCCGGATAGCGGCCCGTCTGCGTTTGCTGCATACGGACCACTCTCAACAACCTAAGCTTGATCTCACATTATAAATTAAATTTAAAAGAAAGTTTTGGAGGTTTTTTAAAATGACTAAAGAACAAATTATGGAAGCCATTGAACAAATGACAGTTCTCGAACTGTCCGAGCTGGTAAAAGCTCTTGAAGAAAAATTCGGTGTATCCGCTGCTGCTCCTGTAGCTGCTGTTGCTGCTGCTCCTGCTGCTGCTGCTGCTGTTGAAGAACAAACTGAATTCGACGTTATTCTTACCAACCCTGGCGCTGGTAAAATCAACGTAATCAAAGTTGTTCGCGAATTGACTGGCTTGGGTCTGAAAGAAGCAAAAGAGCTTGTTGACGGCGCTCCTAAACCTGTTAAAGAAAAAGTTTCTAAAGCTGACGCTGAAGCTATTAAAGCTAAGCTTGTTGAAGCTGGCGCATCTGTTGACGTTAAATAATTGTCAACAAAGAAAAAGGGTACCTGCGCTTTGCAGGTACCCTTTTTTCTATCTATCAATGTAATCCGTTCTGGCTATTTTCATTCTTAACATTGTTTTACTGCTCTGGATAATATTCCTTGACATACCAGCACTTATATGATAACATTTCTAAATGCGACATATTATCTGCTTGTAGCTTTTTTATGCAGGATATGTATAAAATTTCGATTGGCAGGAAATAGTAAAATAATGGAGGATGAAACACCATTTCATTCGGATTGAAAAAAGCAAGGTCCTCACGGAAACTGAAGAGACTTGCTTCTTTTCGTATTTGTCAGACAGGACAACATATCGCTGTCTGCCTGACATGACTATTCTAATTATATATAATTAGCTGTAGTTTTATGTGACGCCATGTCAGCTAAAATAGGCTAAGGGGTGAAGGATGTAGATGTTCAATCCTGTTCCGGTAGGCAAAAGAATCAGGTACAGTTATGCAAAGATTAACGAAGTACTGGACATGCCGAATCTTATTGAACTGCAAAAAAATTCCTATAATTGGTTTCTTAAGGAAGGCCTGCAGGAAATATTCCGTGATATTTCTCCCATTCAGGACTTTACAGGGAATTTAGTTCTTTCCTTTGAAAATTTCACTTTAGGAGAACCTAAATATCACGTTGAGGAGTGTAAAGAGAGAGACGTTACATATTCTGCCCCCTTGCGTGTAAATGTTCGCCTAATTAACCGTGAAACGGGTGAAATTAAAGAGCAAGAAGTATTTATGGGTGATTTCCCACTCATGACTACAAACGGCACATTTATTATTAATGGAGCTGAACGGGTTATTGTAAGTCAGCTTGTTCGCTCGCCCGGCGTATATTATGGAGAAACCATTGATACTACCGGTAAAAAATTGTATAATGCCACGGTTATCCCTAACCGCGGTGCCTGGCTTGAACTGGAAACCGATGCGAATGATGTCATTTCAGTTCGCGTGGACCGGACGAGGAAACTGCCGGTCACCGTATTAATACGGGCATTAGGCTGGGCCTCTAATGGTTCTATCTTAGAGTTATTCTATGATGATACCCGTGTTCGTGCTACTTTGGAAAGAGATAGTACCGATTCCAAAGAAGAAGCGCTGGTTGAAATTTATAAGCGTCTGCGTCCGGGTGAACCCCCGACAGTAGAAAACGCTACCCAATTGCTGGAATCCCTCTTCTTCGATCCTAAACGCTATGATCTGGCTACTGTGGGCCGGTATAAGCTAACAAAAAAACTGGGCTGGAAACGGCGCCTTATGGGAAAAACGCTTCATCAGCCGCTTGTTGACACCACCACCGGCGAGATCATCGTAGCAGACGGAACTGTGCTTGATGAGAAGGCTTTGCTTCGCATTGAAGAGAGCGGTATATTTGCTCAACCTGGCTTGGTTGAGGTTATTATTCGACAAAAAGACGGCAGTCCGATAAAAGTTACTTGCAATGCGGCCCTGCCCTATACTCATCGCACGATCACCCGGGAAGATATTATGGCTTCCATCAGTTATTTGCTTAACTTAATGGACGGTCATGGACATACAGATGATATTGACCATTTAGGCAACCGCCGTCTGCGCTCTGTTGGGGAATTGCTGCAAAACCAATTCCGTATTGGTCTCTCCCGCATGGAGAGAGTGGTAAAAGAACGCATGACCATCCAAGACATTGATGTTATAACACCGCAGGCGTTGATTAACATCCGTCCTGTTGTGGCTGCAATAAAAGAATTTTTTGGTTCCAGTCAGTTATCGCAATTTATGGACCAAACCAATCCGCTGGCAGAATTGACCCACAAACGCCGTCTAAGTGCGTTGGGACCAGGTGGTCTCAGCAGAGAGCGGGCCGGCTTTGAAGTTCGTGACGTTCACCATTCTCACTATGGACGGATGTGCCCGATCGAGACGCCAGAAGGTCCAAACATTGGTTTGATTGGTTCGTTGTCAACCTTTGCCCGCGTTAATGAATTCGGCTTCATTGAAACACCCTATCGTAAAGTCGACAAGTATAATAAAAAGGTCAGCGAAGAAGTGTATTATGTTACAGCTGACGAAGAAGATGAAATGATCATTGCCCAGGCGAATGAGGCACTGACCGATGATGGCTGGTTTAAAGAGGCCCGTGTTACCGTCCGGTATAAGCATGACATCTTGAACGTGCCGCCTGAACAGGTTGACTACATGGACGTTTCACCGAAACAGGTAGTATCCATAGCAACGGCGATGATTCCCTTCCTTGAAAATGATGATGCCAACCGTGCGTTGATGGGAGCGAACATGCAGCGGCAGGCTGTTCCGCTGTTGCGCACGCAGGCACCTCTTGTCGGAACAGGTATGGAATATAAGGCGGCCCGCGACTCGGGAGTTGTAATTCTTGCCAAGAATGCAGGCCGGGTAGAGCGCGTCAGTGCAACGGAAATTCATATTCGTACAGACAACGGCGGCCTTGATAGTTATAAGATGCTCAAATATATTCGATCTAATCAGGGAACATGTATCAATCAAAAACCGATTGTTTACAAGAATGAGCGCATCGAAAAAGGCCAGGTATTAGCGGATGGTCCTTCGACTGACCGGGGAGAACTGGCACTGGGCTTTAACGTTCTGGTTGCTTTTATGCCTTGGGAAGGCTATAACTACGAAGATGCTATTTTGCTTAGTGAAAAACTGGTTAAAGAAGACGTGTTTACGTCCATTCATATCGAAGAATACGAATGTGATGCACGTGATACGAAATTGGGCCCAGAAGAAATCACCCGTGATATTCCCAATGTGGCGGAAGATGTACTGCGCGATCTTGATGACCGCGGCATCATTCGTATCGGGGCAGAAGTACGGCCTGGGGATATACTTGTTGGCAAAGTAACACCGAAGGGTGAAACTGAGCTGACGGCAGAAGAGCGGCTATTAAGAGCAATCTTTGGTGAAAAAGCGCGGGAAGTCCGCGATACTTCGCTGAGAGTACCTCATGGTGAAGCTGGTAAGATCGTTGACGTAAAAGTCTTTAGCCGTGAGAACGGTGACGAGTTACCACCTGGCGTAAACCAACTGGTACGTGTCTATATCGCCCAAAAGAGAAAAATTTCCGAAGGCGACAAAATGGCAGGCCGTCATGGTAATAAAGGTGTTGTTTCCCGCATTATGCGTCAGGAAGATATGCCGTTCATGCCTGATGGCACACCGGTGCAAATTGTATTAAATCCACTGGGCGTTCCGTCCCGTATGAATATAGGGCAGGTACTGGAAACCCACTTGGGCTGGGCTGCTTCCGCCTTGGGAATGCAAATCCAGAATAAAGATCCGGAAGTTGAAAACCGGTTAAAGATGTTTAATTACAACTTCGACAAAAACGGCATGCCTGAACCGGATATTGCCGGGATTCATCTGGCTACGCCGGTATTTGACGGAGCAAGAGAACACGAGGTTTTCCATACATTAGAGGCTGCCGGGCTGCCGGCAGACGGCAAAACAGTATTGTACGACGGCCGTACCGGTGAACCAATGGATAATCGCGTAACCGTCGGTTACGTTTATATGCTGAAACTGGCGCACTTAGTTGACGATAAAATCCATGCCCGTTCTACTGGTCCGTACTCACTGGTTACACAGCAGCCACTGGGCGGTAAAGCTCAGTTTGGCGGTCAGCGTTTTGGTGAGATGGAAGTTTGGGCCCTGGAAGCGTACGGTGCTGCTTATACATTGCAGGAATTGTTAACAGTTAAATCTGACGATGTAGTAGGCCGTGTTAAAACGTACGAAGCTATCGTGAAGGGTGAGAATGTACCAGAGCCGGGAGTACCTGAGTCCTTTAAAGTTCTCATTAAAGAATTGCAGAGTATAGGGCTTGATGTTAAGGTACTTACAGAGGATGCGCAAGAAATCCTTATTCGTGAGTCTGATGAAGATATTCATGAGACAGCAAAAGAACTTGAACTCAGCCTGGGTGGCGAAGAAGCTCGCCCGTCACCGCATGAACGAACACGCACTGAGCTTGAATCCGACATGGTGGATGAACTGGAAAGCGGCGACAACCTAGAGCCATTGGAAGAGGAATTGGACATAATCGCTGAGATTGGTGATATGGACAATGACAAGTTTGATGCAGCTGAGTCTGAACTTGATTCGGACGAAGAATTTGTCCCTGCTCGCCTGAAAGCTGGCGCTAAGAAAAACAAGCTGAAAGACGGCTTGCAGAAAAAGATCAATCCTCGTGAATATTTAGATGACCTGGAAGACGACTTCGAGTAAAGAAGGGAGCGATAACTCCTTGTTGGACGTAAATAATTTTGATTCCATGCGCATTGGCATAGCATCACCGGAACAGATCCGTAAGTGGTCTCACGGTGAAGTAAGAAAACCGGAAACAATTAATTACCGTACTTTAAAACCGGAAAGAGAAGGCTTGTTCTGCGAAAAGATCTTCGGGCCGACTCGTGACTGGGAATGTCATTGCGGCAAATACAAACGCATCCGCTACAAGGGGATTGTTTGTGACCGCTGCGGTGTTGAAGTTACCCGCTCTAAAGTAAGACGCGACCGAATGGGCCATATTGAATTGGCCGCACCGGTTTCTCATATCTGGTATTTCAAGGGAATACCCAGCAGAATGGGGTTAATACTGGATATCTCCCCCCGTTCACTGGAAAAAGTGCTTTATTTTGCTTCCTATATTGTTCTTGACCCAGGCGATACCCCGCTGATGAAAAAACAGCTGCTCACAGAGAGCGAATATCGGGATTATCGTGATAAATATGGCAGCGCCTTTAAGGTTGGTATGGGTGCTGAGGCCATTAAAAAGTTGCTGGAAGAACTTGATCTTGAAAAAATGAGCCGCGAATTGCGGCAGGAACTGCGTGAAGTCAGCGGCCAGCGTAAAATTCGCGCAATTCGCCGTCTCGAAGTCGTTGAGGCTTTTCGTAAGTCGGGCAACAATCCCCATTGGATGATCATGGATGTTGTCCCGGTCATCCCTCCCGAATTGCGCCCAATGGTGCAGCTGGATGGCGGCCGTTTTGCCACTTCTGACTTAAATGATCTATACCGCCGGGTTATTAACCGCAATAACCGCCTGAAACGTTTGCTTGACCTGGGAGCACCGGATATCATTGTCCGCAATGAAAAACGCATGCTCCAGGAAGCCGTCGATGCGCTGATCGATAATGGACGCCGCGGCCGGCCTGTTACAGGCCCAGGCAATAGGCCTCTGAAATCACTTTCCGATATGCTGAAGGGTAAACAAGGACGCTTCCGCCAGAATCTACTGGGTAAGCGTGTTGACTACTCGGGCCGTTCGGTTATCGTTGTTGGTCCTGAACTCAAATTACATCAATGCGGCTTGCCGAAAGAAATGGCGCTCGAATTGTTTAAGCCATTTGTTATGAAAAAACTGGTTAATGCCGGTCATGCTCATAATATCAAAAGTGCCAAGCGAATGGTGGAACGGGTGCGCCCTGAGGTATGGGATGTCCTGGAGGAAGTTATTAAAGAACATCCAGTACTGTTAAACCGTGCACCGACGTTGCATCGTCTTGGTATTCAGGCTTTCGAACCGGTATTGTCGGAAGGCAGAGCGATAAAGATTCATCCGCTCGTGTGTACGGCGTACAATGCCGACTTCGACGGAGACCAAATGGCCTGCCACGTTCCGCTGTCCGCTGAAGCGCAGGCAGAGGCCCGCGTACTAATGCTTTCTGCTCATAATATCTTATCAACCAAAGATGGTAAGCCGGTGGCAACACCTACCCAGGATATGGTTCTAGGTGCGTATTATTTGACCATTGTTAAGCCTGGCGCTTTGGGTGAAGGTAAGATTTTTACCAACTATGATGAGGTAATGCTTGCTTACCACCACAGTGAACTTGCCTTGCAGGCGCCGATGAAAGTTCGGATTCCCGGCTATGGCCTTGTCAACACGACAGCCGGCCGCTTAATCTTCAACGAAGCGCTGCCCCAGGAACTGCGTTCCTACTCGCAAAAAGATGGGGAATGGCATTTAGGAATTCTGATGGATAAGAAACAACTGGGTAAACTGGTTGCCGATTCTTATCGCCGTTTTGGCAATTCCCAGACAGCCGAAGTACTTGACCGGGTTAAGACACTGGGCTTCTCGTTTGCCCGCCGTGCGGGTATGACCATTGCTATTGCCGATATAAAAGTGCCTGAAGCTAAAAAAGACATATTAGCTCGCACTGATGGTCAGGTAGAAATGATCGAAAAGCAATATCGCCGCGGTTTGATTACCGAAGACGAACGCTATAAAAAGACAATTGATTTGTGGACCAAAGCTACCAATGAAGTTACGCAGGCGATGATGGATAATCTTGATCCATTCAATCCGGTTTACATGATGGCAAACTCCGGTGCCCGTGGTAATATTCAACAGATTCGTCAGCTGGCTGGTATGCGTGGTCTTATGGCTGATCCATCAGGCCGTATTATTGACTTGCCAATCAAAGCAAACTTCCGTGAAGGCTTAACGGTACTGGATTACTTTACGTCGACACATGGTGCCCGTAAAGGTCTGGCTGATACGGCTCTCCGTACTGCCGACTCCGGATATCTCACCCGCCGTCTCGTTGATGTGGCGCAGGATGTTATTGTTCGTGAAGAAGACTGCGATGTGGTCGGTATCAACCTTGTGCGGGAAAGAGCACGGCTTGCTAAATCCAGCAGCAGTGCGATTACCCTGCTGCGTGATACTTTAATTGGCCGCGTACTTGGTCAGGATATAACTGATCCTGCCACTGGGGAAACGCTGATCGTAATGGATACGATTTTAGGCGACAACCATTTGAAACTTATTGGCGATCATAATGTTCCGTCAATAGTAGTGCGTGGTTCATCAACAGCTACGGCTGAAGATGTGAACAGCTCTGCCGAAAGCGAAACCATTATGCTCGGTGAACCGGAAGAAAAAGTCCGCACAGTGCTTAAAGATGCCATGTTCCGTGAAATGCTTGGCAAAAACACGGTTGACAGTGTGAAAAACAGTGACGGCGAAGAATTGGTTCCGCCCAATACACCGCTTGCTGAAGAGCACATTGAAGCAATTCTGTCCAGTGATGTATTGGAAGTCCGGGTCCGGAACAATAATATCAGAGGCATTGAAGTAGAAGCGATTATTGAAGGCAGTGGTGTGATCGAGCCTCTGCGCGACCGGATTATTGGACGTATTTCTGCTGAAGAAATTGTCGACCCCAAAACCGGCGAAGTCGTTGTTGCCTTGAATCAGGAAATCGATGAAGAAATGGCCGATCATATTGTTACCTTCAAAGATAAAGTTTCAATCCGTTCCGTACTTGTTTGCAAATCGCGGTACGGCGTCTGCATCAAATGCTACGGCCGCAACCTTGCAACCGGACATA
The DNA here is from genome assembly GCF_004339805.1 of Anaerospora hongkongensis. Lineage (GTDB taxonomy): Bacteria > Bacillota > Negativicutes > Sporomusales > DSM-15969 > Anaerospora > Anaerospora hongkongensis. The sequence goes on from NZ_SLUI01000029.1 coordinate 11,544, forward strand.
TGGTGGATGTTGGCGAGGCCGTCGGTATTATTGCTGCTCAATCTATCGGTGAGCCGGGTACTCAGCTTACCATGCGTACGTTCCATACCGGCGGTGTAGCTGGTGACGACATTACGCAAGGTTTGCCCCGTGTCGAAGAATTGTTTGAAGCACGCAAACCGAAACGGCAAGCTCTCATTACCGAAATTGAAGGTACTGTAGAGGTTAAAGAGATAAAAGGTATTCGTAAAGTAACCGTCACTCCGCAAAGTGGTGAAGAACGGGTTTACCAAATCCCCTACGGCGCAAGACTGATCGTCAGAGACGGCCAGGTGCTGCAGGCTGGTGACCGTTTAACGGAGGGCTCAGTTAATCCACATGATATTCTTCGCGTGCAGGGTCTTAAAGAAACACAGCGCTATCTTGTATATGAAGTGCAAAAAGTTTACAAGTCCCAGGGTGTTGAAATTAATGATAAGCACATCGAAGTCATGGTGCGTCAGATGATGCACAAAGTCAAGGTAGAGGAACCGGGTGATACCGCGTTACTGCCGGGCGAATATATTGATATCAATACCTTTGAGGAAGAAAATGCACAGGCAATTGAAAAGGATGGCGAACCATCTGTTGCCCGTCCTACCTTGCTTGGTATTACAAAAGCTTCTTTGGCTACGGATTCGTTCCTGTCGGCGGCATCCTTCCAGGAAACAACACGGGTACTTACCGAAGCCGCTATTAAAGGGAAAATTGATCCATTGCTCGGTCTCAAAGAAAATGTTATTATCGGCAAGCTCGTTCCTGCCGGTACCGGCATGAGCAGATACCGTAACATTAAGCTGAAAAAGTTCATGGAAACTGCTAACCCGAATTAATAAAAAATAGGGCACTTGGCATTTGGCTGCAATATAGCCAGGGCTAAGTGCCCTTTTTTATGCAAAACTTGTATTTTACATTTGCATATGATACACTAGGAACCGTGGTCAAGAAAATAGGCGAAAATGCTGGAATTGCTGTTGACATTTGCGTGGTGCCAGTGGTAAAATATTAAAGTGCCTGCGAGAAAAAATATTTTTTTGTAATACAAGGGAGTGGGTCTGATGACGATAGACACACTAAAAGCAGCCAAAAAGGCAATTGGTGCCAAGCAAACAGTGAAATCTGTTGAACGAGGCCAAGTAGAGATTGTTTTTCTGGCAAGTGATGCCGAAAATCGGGTAGTTCAGCCCATTCGCGAATTATGCAGTAAAAAGAATATTGAGGTACAAGAAACACTGACAATGCAGGAACTAGGGCAAGCTTGCAGCATTGCAGTGGGGGCTGCGGCTGTAGCTGTACTTAAGTAAGCAAACTGAGGACAAGCGTGGTAATGTTTTGCCTTAAGGTCAATGCCTAAAGGTGAAATTAATTATAAATACCAACTGTAGAGGAAGGAGGTGCACATATGCCAACAATTAACCAGTTAGTGCGTAAAGGAAGAGAAGTGATTGAGCAAAAATCCACAGCGCCAGCTTTGAAAGAAAGCCCGCAAAAACGTGGTGTTTGCACTAGAGTATATACAACTACTCCAAAAAAACCGAACTCCGCGCTGCGTAAAGTTGCCCGCGTACGGTTGACTAACGGTATTGAAGTAACTGCGTACATTCCTGGTATCGGTCATAACTTGCAGGAGCATTCTGTTGTTTTAATCAGAGGCGGCAGGGTAAAAGACCTTCCAGGTGTTCGCTATCACATCATCCGTGGTGCGCTTGACACTGCCGGTGTACAAAAACGTGCGCAAGGCAGATCGAAGTATGGCACTAAAAGAGCCAAGAAGAAATAAGCGTGCCAGCTAATCGGCAAGATTTCGGATGAAGGAGGGAAACAAATGCCAAGAAAAGGGCCTGTAACTAAACGTGACGTGTTGCCAGATCCGGTTTATAACTCAAAGTTGGTAACTCGTTTTATCAATAAAATCATGTATGATGGCAAAAAAGGTGTTGCAGAAACAATCGTATATGATGCATTTGATATTATCCGGTCGAAAACCGGTAAAGATCCGTTAGAAGTATTTGAGGCTGCGCTGAAAAATGCTATGCCTGTTTTAGAAGTTCGCGCTCGCCGCGTTGGTGGTGCTAACTACCAAGTACCGGTTGAAGTTCGTGCAGACCGTCGTTTATCGCTCGGTATCCGCTGGATGGTGAATTATGCCAGACTGCGCGGTGAAAAAACCATGCATGAAAGACTAGCTGCTGAATTGCTTGATGCATCGAACGGCACTGGTGCTACTATTAAGAAAAAAGATGATACCCACAAAATGGCTGAAGCTAATAAAGCTTTCGCGCATTATCGGTGGTAATAGCGGGACTACACAATTTGTAGTCCCAGTATAAGGAGTGAAGATAGTGGCCAGAAAGTTTCCTCTTACTAAGACGCGAAACATAGGCATCATGGCACACATTGACGCCGGCAAGACCACTACAACAGAACGCATACTTTTCTATACCGGCAGGGTGCATAAGATTGGTGAAGTGCATGATGGTGCTGCTACGATGGACTGGATGGTGCAGGAACAAGAACGGGGTATTACTATTACCTCGGCGGCCACAACATGTCAGTGGGATGGGCATCGTATCAATATTATCGACACACCTGGGCACGTGGACTTCACTGTCGAGGTAGAGCGTTCGTTGCGAGTACTTGATGGCTCGGTTGCGGTATTCTGCGCTAAAGGCGGCGTTGAGCCTCAATCGGAAACGGTATGGCGTCAAGCTGACCGTTATGGCGTTCCTCGGATGGCCTATGTAAACAAAATGGATATGATCGGTGCGGATTTCTATCGTGTTGTAGACATGATGAAAACCCGGCTGGGTGCCAATGCGGTGCCAATTCAGCTGCCGATCGGCTCCGAAGATGTTTTCAAAGGAATCATCGACCTGGTGGAAATGAAAGCCATGATTTACACCGATGACCTTGGAAAAACCAGTGAAGCTACTGAGATTCCTGAAGACTTGAAAGAACAGGCTGAATTATATCGCCAGAACATGCTTGATGCCATTGCGGAAAGCGACGATGAACTGATGATGAAATATCTCGAAGGTGAAGAACTCACTGTAGAGGAAATCAAAGCAGGAATTCGTAAAGCTACAATCGCCTGCAAGCTTACTCCGATGTTGTGCGGCTCTTCTTACAAGAATAAAGGCGTACAGCCGCTGCTGGACGCTGTTGTGGCTTATATGCCTGCTCCGACTGATATTCCTGCGATTAAGGGTGTTAACCCCGATAGTGGCGAGGAAGATTCACGGGCGGCAGATGACAGCCTGCCGTTCTCGGCGCTGGCATTTAAAATTATGGCTGACCCTTATGTCGGCAAATTGGCTTTCTTCCGGGTGTACTCAGGTAATTTGAGCTCAGGCTCATATGTGTACAACTCGACTAAAGGCAAAAAGGAACGGATTGGCCGTATCCTGCAAATGCATGCTAATCACCGCGAAGAGATTGAAACCGTCTACACAGGCGATATCGCTGCTGCGGTTGGTTTGAAAGATACAACCACAGGTGATACGCTTTGCGACGATAAATCAACCATCATTCTTGAGTCGATGGTCTTCCCCGAACCGGTTATCTCGGTAGCCGTTGAGCCGAAAACCAAAGCGGACCAAGAAAAAATGGGTATTGCTCTTCAACGTCTGGCAGAAGAAGATCCTACCTTCCGGATGCACACTGACCAAGAAACTGGACAGACTATCATATCCGGTATGGGCGAGCTGCATTTGGAAATAATCGTTGACCGGATGCTTCGTGAATTCAAAGTGGAATGCAATGTTGGCAAACCGCAGGTTGCTTATCGCGAAACAATCCGTAAATCGGTTAAAGCCGAAGGCAAATTTGTCCGTCAGTCCGGCGGCCGCGGCCAATATGGTCATTGCTGGCTGGAACTTACCCCGCTTGAGCCTGGTCAAGGATTTATCTTTGAAAACAAGACAGTGGGCGGTTCGATTCCGAGAGAATTTATCAACCCGATTGAAGCCGGCGTAAAAGAAGCAATGGATACTGGCGTTTCGGCCGGTTATCCGATGGTAGATATCAAGGTTACTGTCTTTGACGGTTCGTACCATGATGTTGACTCCTCGGAAATGGCCTTTAAAATTGCTGCATCCATGGGCTTCAAAGAAGGTGCCAGAAAAGCTACCCCAGTCTTGCTTGAACCGTATGAAAAAGTGGAAATCACCGTTCCGGAAGAGTACATGGGCGACGTCATCGGCGATATTAACTCTCGCCGCGGACGGATAGAAGGTATGGAGTCCCGCTCGGGCGCTCAAACCATTCGTGCATTCGTACCGCTTTCCGAAATGTTCGGATATGCCACAGACCTTCGTTCACGGACGCAAGGCCGCGGTAACTACTCGATGGAATTCGATCACTACGAAGAAGTGCCGAAAAACATCGCTGAAACCATAATCGCCAAAGTAAAAGGCGCTTAAATTTAGCATTAGGGAGGCAAAAACAAATGGCAAAGAAAAAGTTTGAAAGAAACAAGCCACACGTAAACATTGGAACAATCGGTCACGTTGACCATGGTAAAACATCGTTGACAGCCGCTAT
>NZ_SLUI01000030.1 GCF_004339805.1 Anaerospora hongkongensis
TGCATTTATTCTAACAAGGGAGGCTGCTTTTTTCGAGGCATAGCTATAAGCTTTTTGGAACCACACGCCTAGCGTGTGGTATTCTGCAGATGCAATAAAAAAACAGATCCCCATAGGGGATCTGTTTGTAAAACTTTTCTTAGAACCAGAATTCAGCGCGAGCGTAGCCGAAGCCAGCGCGGTCTTTGCTGCCATCGTAGGATTCCAAGTCTTCATAAGTAACGGTACCAATAACATTTTTGGAGAAGGTGTAATTAAAGCCATAACCCAAACCTTTAACACCATTATCACGAGTAAATGCGTCATTGATGCCTTCAAATACAGGTACGCTAGTCAACGTATAGTCAAGAGCGCTGGCGCCGTATTTTTTGTAGTTAACGAAAACACCGAAAGTTTTAGGAACTGCTTTGTTAGCACCTTTATAGGCCAGTTGAGCATTTATTGCATGATCATCAGGACCGATATTGGAGGCTTCATTTGTAGCATACTCAGCAGTTAAAGCGAAGTTCTTATTCAACTGTGCTTTAGCACCTAAAGCATATACTTCATAGTCGTATTTATTGGTATTGCTGTAATATACCGAACCAATTGCCTGGAAGTTTTTGCTAGGAGAATAAGTGATGTTTGCAGTAGTAACTTCAATACCAGCACCTGCAGCACCATTTTCTTTAGCAACGCTACCTGAAGCACCTGTCCGATGAGAAATATCACCATAGCCAACAAGAGCTTTTACTTTGTCGCCGCCAAAAGCTACTTTAACCGCATCATAACCACCAATTGGATTGGACACTAAACCGTAGCCAAGAGTTAAAGGTTGACGTCCAATCGAAAGATTAGCGCCGCCAATAGCGTCTTTAAAAGTGAAGTAGCCATAATCTACGCCAAAGGTGTCTTTTCCAGCAGGCTCTGTTTCGCTATTGCTCTTATTTTGAGCAGAAATACGACCGTTGAAAGTAACGTTTTTATTCAACTCACTATCAAGATACAAACGAACACGTTGCTCGAAGTAGTCATGGCTGCCAGTTAATTTACCATTAGTGTCTGTAGCACCGTTTTCAAAACCACGGATACGGGCATCACCAGTGATTTTTATGCTGGAAGCGTTTTTCTCCAGTTTGCTTACGCGAACGCCCAGGTTATCCAGTTCATCGCTGAATTCAGCGGAGAGTTTGTTCAGTAGAGCTTTTTGCTCAGCGTTAGCTTTGTCTTCTTTAGCAAGAGCTTTAGCTACGATTTGAGCCATTTCATAACGGGTGATGTTTTTGTCGCCACGGAAAGTTCCGTCGCCATAACCATCAACGATACCAGCTTGAGCCAATTTGCTTACAGCGTCATAAGCCCAATGTTTTGCAGGAACGTCAACGAAAGGATTAGCAGCGAAAGCGCTAGTTACGCCAAGAGCGAAAGTAACCGCAAGAGCAGCAGCAATTTTCTTTTTCATTTAGAAAAGCCCCCTTAGATTTTGTTTTTTTGTTTATCTATCGATGAGCCTAAGAAGGGTTTCCATTCGAGTGTCCACGTTTCCTCAGAACGTATTCACCTTTTTCAGCTCATACCCTATTCACGATTCCACACAGCAGATTGAGCGCTTATAAGGTGTGCACCCCTCGCCGCCTCTCTGTCTGCCAGGCAGTTTCATGATTAGAATCATATGGTTGGAACAATATTCCATCACAATCTTCTAGGTAATATATTCAACATGAGGAAGAGTATTCCTGCCAAAAATTTGTCGATTTATAAAAATAATTTCAGATAATTTATTTTTTCCATGTAAGGATGTTAACTTTGTAAGCTGAAACGCAGATACAGGCTCGGTAGGCAAAGGCTTCTGTGGAGACTGATGCTGGGAAGCGAAACATGAGATTGCCACGTCGCTTGCGCTCCTCGCAATGACAGATGGGCCAAGTTGTGTATTAACTGTGCACCCCGCAGGGGAGCTCATCAGGCACAGACGCCAAAGGCCCGTTCCCCGTTCCCTTTGCCTCCAAGCTCAGGCCGTCGAGAAGGCTCCAGCTGCTAGGCAGGGGGCAAAGAGGCGAGTGAAGACAGTACGGTGGGTACGGCAAGCTCGCCTCTTTGCCCCCAACAACGCAGATGGGGTCTTATCGGCGGCCGCCCCTCAAATAGCGGTGGGCGAGGATGATGGCGACATACCCATCCACCGGCTCCGGCGGCACCTGCATGGATACCGGTATCAGCCTTTTCAGCCCTTTAGGCGGATTATACTTCCAATAGAGATGGCGTGCCTCTTCCGTAGAGTGCTTTTCATTGATCAATTTAACATTTAACAACTTGTCCCCAACCTGCACGCCCCTCAACTCAGTTTCAGCCTGCTTATGGGCAGTGCCGTCACCGAGAATAACCGTAAGCGTAGCATATTGCTCTGCCAGCTGCCGCACACAACTCACCAGATAGGCGGTTTCAACGACCTGCTGCAGGACGGCATCTTCATTGCTCTCAACTACTGCTATGCCACACTTTTCTCTGCCAGGATCTACGGCGATAATATATTGACTCATTAGTCCATCCCTTCTTTGCTTATTATATTCTTGCTAAGGAAGTTTATTCCTTTACTGGCAAAAAATAAGGAGAATTGTCCTCCCTTTAACTGCCGAAAAAGTTCAGATGGCAAAAAATGAGATTGCCACGTCGCTACGCTCCTCGCAATGACAAGAGGCTTATTGCCAGTAAAAAAAACACCAGTGAGTTTTTTCACTGGTGTTTCGTCGCCGTTTTTATGCTGTGATGACGTGTTTGCCGTCTTTGATTACTACTTGACCGTCAATCGTCAAGGTAGGGTTCAGTAATATACCATCCAGATGAAGTGGGATCTGACAAGTACCGCCAAAGCCGACGTTATTACCGAGCGCAATATGGACCGTACCCATTACTTTTTCATCTTCCAGAACCCGTCCGGACAGAATGGCCTGATCGTTGGTTCCGATGCCGAGTTCGGCAATATTGCGTGCTTCCTTACCGTATTCATCCAGAGTCGCTTCGAGCTGTTGCCCTTCCTGGCCGCCTTCGATCTTGCTGACATAGCCCTTTTCGACCGTCAGTTTGATCGGTGTTTCCAAAACACCAATACCAGCCATGGCGCCGTCAATGACAAAAACGCCTTCTGTCGTGCCTTCGACAGGTGCTACGTACGCTTCACCGGCAGGCAGGTTGCTGAAGTCGCCGGCCTCGTGGTTAATCCCCGTATCAGGATGCCCGGCCCGGCCGGCAATGGACAGGGTAAGGTCCGTTCCGGCAGGCGTGGAGATATGAACATGACTGCCCTTGCTGAGCAACCCGGCAAACAAAGTGCTTACCGTGGCGATACGCTCATAGTCGGCATTTAACGTACGCTGCATAATATCTTCGGTAATTCCCGGCAAGGTGGCCATACGCACGCCTTTCTTACTGGCTGCTTTGCGCGCCTGCGTATGAGAGAAAGAACGCGACGTGGCACCAAGCACAACATCAGCCTGCAACATAGCTGCCGCAATGGCTGCCGGTGGTTCGGCGCCGTCATTTTTGCGCGGTACCATTTCCATATACAAAGCTTCCGCTCCGGCTTCCACCGCTTTTTCCCACAAGGCCTGCCCGACACTGCGGGTCGGCAGGTCGGTTACGACCAATACCGTTTCCCCCGGCTTGACCGCCATACACTGGCGGATCGCAATATCTGCACTTTTTCCCAAGTTGGCTGTCATCGTTCAGTCCTCCTCTTGTTACGCTTCTTCCGGCAGACGCAAAACATATTTGCGAGCTTTACCCTGACCCTCTTCCCTGATCATTCCCCGGCTGATCATTCGCTCCAGGATCGCGCCGGCAGCAGCATCCGTATCCGCCACCTCCAGCTTATAGCCCTGCAGTTGATTGCCTACACTAAGCCCCGCAATTGCTTTCGCAATTTCTTTGCGTGTTGCTCCCTGGGGACGCCCTGTCAGACAAAGCTGAATCTGCCGCTCGATTTCCTGTCCCATCCTGTGATGCAGCTGCCGCGGCATTCTGTGCGCCTTGCGATAGCCCCAGACATACAGGATCGCACCCATAACGGCAAATCCCAATGTGCCCATAATAAAAACTTCGCCTGACATGACTTTTTTCCTCCCCTATTCGGTCCTTTTAGTCTTCTAGAACAATGAGTTTGCGTCCCAGCAGCATCCGGAGAAATACAATCAACCGTTCCAGAACCGGTTCGGCCTGCTCGCCGAATTCCTCGCCCATCAGCCGGGCAATGTCGGCAACCGTATGTTGTCCGTTGCAATGGCGCCAGACAAATGCTCCGTAAGGATCAAGCTTGATATAGGTTTGCCGCGGCGTCCGAAAGTAGCGGGAACAGAGCTTGCTCAGCCAGTGATTGTGGTAAACCGTCAGCTGCTCGCCCTCTTCCATCGCCACATTCTCCCGGCCGGCAGGACGCTTAATCATCAAATTATTTTGTTTCGTAGACATTACTCATTTTCCTTATTCCACTTAAAGTTCAGGCAGTGCCGTAAGAAGCCAAGGGCCAGCACGACGAAGATGCCCATTGAAACTTCATTGACAAAACCGCCCCACTTCATACCTAAGGACATATCAACATTTTCATATACCAACAGTGCCAATACAACGCCCATCAGCGAGTCGCCGGCGATCAGACCGGATGCGAGCAAAATGCCTTCTTCCGTCCGTTTTTTCAGTTCTTCAACGTGTTTCACTGTTTTCGTCAGAATTAAGCTCAGCAAGCCGCCAACAGCAATCGCTGCATTCAAATGAATCGGCAGATACATACCGACAGCAAAAGCCAATACGGAAATACCGAGAAGCTCAGCAACGACTGCAACAAATGCGCCGATTCCGACCAACGCCCAAGGCAGTGAGCCGTCAATAACGCCTTTAACCACCAGAGACATTAACGTAGCTTGCGGTGCCGCCAGTTCTTTTGTACCAAAACCATAGGCACTGTTCAGCATCATCAGCGTCCAGCCGATAACGGCTGCCGAAGCGACAACACCAATGAGCAGTGCATATTGCTGGCGGTAAGGTGTGGCGCCAATTAAAAAGGCTGTTTTTAAATCCTGAGAGGTATCACCAGCCATGGCAATGGAAATGCAGACAAGCGCGCCGATGCTCAGCGCCGCCAGCATCCCCTCCGTACCGGTATAGCCCATAGCTTTCAACAGAACGCTGACCAGGATCAGCGTACCGATCGTCATGCCCGAGACGGGATTGCTGGAGGAACCTATCAGACCAACAATACGGGACGATACGGTAGTAAAGAAAAAGCCGAAGACAACTACCATAATCGCGCCGATTACTCCCATATGCAGCTGCGGCAGGAATGCGCAGGCCAGAAAAATAATCACTGTGCCGATTAAGATCGACATAACAGGCATATCTTTTTGTGTGCGTAGACTGTCTTCGGCTGTAGCAGCGCCGCCTTTGGTCAGTCCGCTCATCGAAGCCTTAAAAGAGCTGATAATGGTCGGCATCGACTTCAGCAAGCTGAACATACCGCCTACCGCAACTCCGCCTGCGCCGATATAGCGGATATATTTACTCCATAATGCCCAGTGATCCATTTCGGAAATAGGGGTTGTTGCCGGAAAGACCGGGGTTGTCAACCCACTGCCGAAATAGGAGATTAAAGGCATCAGGACCAGCCAGCTGAGAATACTGCCGGCAAACATGGTAAAAGCCGCCCGTGGCCCGATGATAAAACCAACCCCCATTAAGGCAGGCAGAACATCAAAGCCGATAGCGGCTCCCTTCAAACCGGGAATCGCCCATTCGGGATTTTCTTCCCAGATGCCTAATGCACCCATTAAAAACTTATACCCTGCGCCAATGCCAATACCCGCAAATACCGTCTTGGCACCGGTTCCTCCCTGATCACCAACAACCAGTACTTCTGCACAGGCTGTACCTTCAGGGTAAGGCAAATTGGCGTGTTCGTCAACAATTAGATACCGGCGCAGCGGGATCATCAGCAAAACTCCCAGTGAACCGCCCAGTAAAGCCATTATCGTCATGGTCATCATATCCGGTGCATAGCCCCATAAGAAAAATGCAGGCACCGTAAAAATCATCCCGGCTGCTACTGCTTCACCGGAAGAGGCAATCGATTGGGCAACGGTATTTTCCAGAACCGTTCCCCGTTTCAGGACACCTTTTAACAACCCCATGGAAATAACCGCTGCTGGAATCGTGGCACTAACCGTCATCCCTGCTTTGAGGCCGAGATAGGCGTTGGCCATCCCAAAGATAATTGCCAGTACTGCCCCCATGATAATTGCGGTTGCCGTAAACTCTGGGATAACTTTGTCGGCAGCCACGTAAGGAGCGTACTCCCGCCCTGAGACATTCAGATAATCCAGGCGGCGTTCTTCACTGCTCATAAAATCCTCCCCTTCAAATAAAAAATGATAACTATTCAGACTTATCTTACTGCTAAACAAATGTACGCCGCATTAGCACTGTAGCACAAAAAAAATCACCAATCACTGTCCGAATGTGACAATGGGTGATTTCTTTTGGGCGCGCAGCCCCGCCATTAGCGCTGCATGAGCGGTCGAATTTTTAAGGCAAGCTGCAAATTAAACCGTACTTCAGCATCATCAAGATCGACGCCTAACAGTTCCTGTATCCGTTCCAGACGGTACTTCATACTGTTGCGATGAAGATACAGCCCTTGCGCTGCCTTAAAGACGTTGCCGTTCGCACTGAAATACTGTTCCAGTGTTTTGACCAAATCATGGCGAACGCTGGGTTCTACTCCGTCCAGTTTCCCAATAACAGACTGATAATACGATTGCAGCTCCGGCATATCCCGTACTTTTGTCAGGAACTGATAGACACCCAGCTCATCAAAATAATGCACACTGCCTGTTCTATTGAGCTTGCGCCCAATTTCCAACGCCTCTTTCGCTTCGCCATACGCTTCCGGCAGCAGCCGGTAATCCCGGCATGGCCGGCTGACGCCCAGGACAATTTCCAGCTCCGGCGAAAATACATGCAATTCATGACGGATCATCTCCACACGCTTGGCGATTGTCTCACCGGCAGCCTCGGCATTCAGCGGGCACAGAATCGTAATACCGCTCTGCTGACCGACTACCAGCAGATCACTTTGCCTGGTTGTGAGTTGATTGGTCAGCATCGCTATTCCCCATTGCTTAGCAGCGATATCATCCTGCTCTTCATTCGCTAACGGATGCTGCGTAAACTTAATCGGACTGCGAAATTCCAATTGAACAGCAAGCCAGGTTTTATTTAGATCGACTTGCAGGGCCGCAGCTTGCTCCAAAGCAGCCTGCCCTGCCTGCACACTACCCTCCAGGACACCGGCCAAAAAGTCATTGCGCCTTCGCCTGACAACCTCGCCTTCCGCCAGCTGTTTGTAGATCGCCACTGCCGTTACATTGGCAGCCTGAACCAGTACCTGCCAATCCTGCTCACATAACCGGTGCTGATCCTCCAGCATGGCAATATAGCCAAGGATTTCACCGTTAATCAGGACAGGTACAATAACCCAGGCCTGCTGCCCCAGATTACTGAATAAGACCTCGGCCCGTTCCGCTTTTTTTCTGGAGCGGATTTTATCAATAAAACCCGTGCGTTTTAAGTTATATAAGTACTTATCAATAATTTTCCCGGCATACACCCTTGGCTTGCGCCCTTTATAAGGCTTATCGAGATACGCATACGCCAACAGGGAGAAGTCCCGATCGGCCACGATGATGGTATTCGCCACCAGACTTACTATAGTTTGCGCAATTTGCTGTAAGTCGGCACCAGTGTAGGCTAGCTCGGCCAGTTTCTTTTGTGTTTCCTGCGAACGCCGTATTTCTTTTTCCTGCTGAAAAAATACATGCTCTAAGCCCTCTTTTATGATTGCCGCGAAACTGCTGCCCTCAGGCAGTGCAATAACCGGAAACTCCAGCCGGTTGGCTGCTGCCAACATTTCTGGCGGTACCTCTTTTAGATAGCTGCCCAGCTGTAAAAGAATACCGGCAGCTCCCTTTTCCTGCATTTGCGTAACCAGCATCCCCTGAAACTGGGGAATAGCTTGAAAAAGAAAGCCACTTGTCAAATAAAGCCCGCGCGGTTTTATTGCGCCGCTATCCGGACTTTCCAGCACGTCGATATATTCCACTTCCCGATCCAGCCCTCGCTCACCGGCTACTGTTCGAGCCTGGCGCAAGGCTGGCAGCTTTAACAGCTCGGCTATCTGCACAGCCATGTTTATCATCTCCGCCACTACATACTTTCGGATGCATCAGCTCTTATTTTACTACCAATCTAATACACGCTTCTTATTTGTTCTTTTCCTGCGAACAAAATCCCTGCTAAAGCATGCAGATAGTCACTAACCACCCGTAAAACGGGTGGCTTGATTAAGCCCTAAAAGGGCATGTTACTAGCTGAGTCTCAAGACTCACTGAAAAGGTTACCGA
>NZ_SLUI01000031.1 GCF_004339805.1 Anaerospora hongkongensis
CAGACCGACTTTGCCCAAAAGGATAAAACCGAGAAGAAAGAAGCTGCCAGTGCCCAGACCAGCGAAGGCAAACTGGCCGTAGCAGCGGCAGTCGGAGTGAACCTGTCCGACAGCAGCGCTGTAGCCGCTACTCCGGATGGCGTGACCATTAAAGCAGGCGGCAAATTTGGCGTCACGGCAGCGAATGAAACGGATGCCAAAGCGGCAGGAGACGGTTCAGCCGGTGGCAGAATTGGCACCGATAAAGACGGCAAGCCGGTAACGGGCACAGCGACCATAGGTATAGGGGCAGGCGTCGCCATTAACACGGTAACGGCTACCACCAGCGCGAGCATCGGAGCCGCTGACCATGAAGCAGGCAGCGTAGAAGTACAAGCTGTTGCCCATAAAGAAGGCAATATCGCGCAGAGCAGCGATTTCAAAGCAGAAGCAGTTTCGGGTGCAGCTGGTGGCAAAGTAGGGTTAGCGGGTTCGTTTGCCTTAAACAGCGTGACAAGTACTGCAACGGCCGAAATTAAAGACGGGGCAACGATCGCTGTTCATCAGGATGCTGAGAATATTGGTTCTGTAACTATTGAAGCAGAAAATAGAACAACCCGCAGTGCCAGCGCTACGCCGCAGGGCAAAGGGGCGAGCGGCGGCAGCTTAGGCATGGGAGCATCGGTAGCCTTGAATCTGGGAAGCAACAGCGCCCTGGCGAAAATAGCAGGTGGAGCGGATGTGACCGGAGCAGGCGACGTAAGCTTAGCGGCAGCCGGATTCCATACCATTACGACCAAAGCGGAAGCAGGAGCTTCCGGCGGCATTGCCCTCACTCCGGTTGTAGCCATGAACAGTGTAGATAACCAGGCAACGGCAATCGTTGAAAAACGGACAGGCAGTGCCGGAGAAGTTGCCGAAAACCTGTTGACTGTCGGCAGCTTAAGCGTGAGTGCTACCAATAGCGCTACCGGTGTGACCGAGGCCAAAGGGGCAGCGGACGGAGCGAAAGCAGCCATCGGGGCGGCAGTAGCGATCAACATCGCCAATGACAAAGCCTTTGCGACGACCGGCAGAAACATCACCGCCAGTGGCGATGTGGTCTTTCATGCAGATAACCAAAGCAAAACCGAGGCTAATGCCATCGCAAGTGCGGCAGGGGGCACCCCGGCCAAAGACGATGGCAGTGCGTCCAACGGGAAAAACGTAGACAGCTTGGTCAAAGAACAGACGGACTTTGCCCAAAAGGATAAAACAGAGAAGAAAGAAGCAGCCAGTGCCCAGACGAGCGAAGGCAAGCTGGCCGTAGCAGCAGCAGTCGGGGTCAACCTGTCGGATAGCAGTGCGGTAGCAGCCACTCCGGATGGCGTGACCATCAAAGCAAGCGGTAAATTCGGCGTGATTGCAGCGAACGAAACGGATGCGAAAGCCGCAGGAGACGGTTCAGCCGGCGGCAGAATCGGCACCGATAAAGACGGCAAGCCGGTAACGGGCACAGCGGCCATAGGTATAGGGGCAGGCGTCGCCATTAACACGGTAACGGCTACCACCAGCGCGAGCATCGGAGCCGCTGATCATGAAGCAGGCAGCGTAGAAGTACAAGCAATTGCCCATAAAGAAGGAGACAGTGCCCAAAGCAGTGACTTCACAGCAGAAGCAGTTTCTGGTGCAGCCGGCGGGAAAGTAGGCTTAGCGGGATCCTTTGCCTTAAACAGCGTGACCAGTACTGCAACGGCCGAAATTAAAGATGGGGCGACGATCGCTGTTCATCAGGATGCTGAGAATACTGGTTCTGTAACTATTGAAGCAGAAAACAGAACAACCCGCAGTGCCAGCGCTACGCCGCAGGGCAAAGGGGCGAGCGGCGGCAGCTTAGGCATGGGAGCATCGGTAGCCCTGAATCTGGGCAGCAATAGTGCCCTAGCGAAAATAGCAGGCGGAGCGGATGTGACCGGAGCAGGTGATGTAAGCTTAGCGGCAACGGGAGTGCATACCATCACGACCAA
>NZ_SLUI01000032.1 GCF_004339805.1 Anaerospora hongkongensis
CAAAAGCCTGCTAAGCAATGTCAATGCTTAAAAGCAAGATTTAATAAAAAGCTGAGTACTTTCTGTAGAGCATAGCAAATAAACCATAGCCTTAAAGAGTTATGGCAACTAAGAAGAACTTTGTATCCTATCTAAACTGCAGCGTAAACTTCTTTTACACGTGCATAGTAAATTCGAAAGAACTTGTTTAACCCCGCAATCATAGCCACTTTTTTCGCCTTGCCTTCAGCTATCTTTTTTTCCATAAACAAGTAGACTGCATTGTCCTCTTGAGGTTTATGAACGATAAGTGCTTTCATGACTTCAAAGCCCGTTTTACGAAGAAACGGTGATCCTCTTTTGGATATACTTCTTTTCGTACCTACAAAGTTTCCTGATTCATACGGCGGAGAATCAAGACCTGCAAAAGCAACTAGCGATTTACCTGAATGAAAACGCCGAACATCACCTATCTCGGCGATTAAACGTACCGCTAAGATAGATCCAACACCATGCATGGCGCAAACTACGTAATATTCGGGCAGCTCTTTCGCAAGTTCTTTCATTTGTGCTAAAATGAATTGTAAAGTCTCGCATAGCTGGCGTAAGACTTTTATCGCTTCCAATAGCAAGGCCGTTGTGGGTGTGCTCTTGGAGGAAGAAGTAAGGATACTAGCCTTAGCTAAAGCATAGATGGAATATGCTTTGCTTTCATCGGGCCGGTATCCTTTCTTTTTTGCCCACCGACAATAATCGAGTACAAAGTGTCTCTCGGATTTGGCTGTAATCCGATCATAGTGCTGATAATGCTCTATAAAGTCCAGCAGCTTGTTCTTCGTCAGATTGTCATTGCTAGCCGTGCGCACAAGCGCTGTAATACCAGGCATTGCCTTGTCTAGAAGCAGGATAAGATGTTGCTTTTGCATCACTTTTAATTTTACATAGTAAGCATAATTACGGCCCAGGTCTTTTAGTTCGTTATAGATACGATCCGGTAAGGAATAGCGAAGCAGCTTATGCCAGTTTGCTAGCCCATAATCAGCAATCTTCACAGCGTCTAGCTTATCAGTTTTTCCCTTGCGAAGAGAAAGCGCAGCATATTTCTTCAAAACCAACGGATTAATGACAGCTACAAAAATACCGGCAAGGGTAAGTGATTGTACAAGAGGAAAATGATAAATACCTGTAGCTTCTAAAACAACCTTTGTTTCATCTTCGAAAGATAGGATCAAATCGATAAACTTTTTGATGTTCATTTGAGAATGCTCTACAAGGAACTGTTGCATAACGCGGCCATCTTTATTAACGCAAACATTACTACTTCCTTTGGAAACGTCAATTCCAATACTAATCATCAGGTGACCTCCCATGATAAAGTCGGTAATTGTTCCATCAACACTTATTGCCACTCAACTTGGTTCGTTACACGAAAGCCTAAACGGTTTCAACCTGCTAAAGCGAATGGATACAACAAGAGGATGGCTGACAGCTTTTGGGACGGTTGTAAAAAACCTAATAACCAAACGCCAGACCAATTACCCCCTTACTGTAAAAGAATAAGTGTAATTG